>URBX01000001.1 GCA_900546175.1 uncultured Eggerthella sp.
CATCTTTTTTTCGCTATATGTTTCATTTTTCTAATTCTCTTTACTCCTTTTGATTTGTGAGTTATTCTACATTTCAAGACTGTACTTTTTTCCTTACTGAGCTTGAGAAACCCTAAAAGCCTCTAGGGTGTTAATCAGTTGATACGGTTATTGGAGGGGGCAAAATTTAAGTGTGCTTAATGCACATTGGTGGAAGTAGTTTTAAAGGTTTTTAATGAAGGTTAATGATGTTCTTTTAGGGCTAGTTGCTCTCCATCCAAATATTTCTGGGTATGATTTGAAGAAAGTGATAGATGATTCAACTCGTTATTTTATTCCTATCCAGTTATCTCAAATTTATCCCAGCTTGAAGAAAATGACCGAAGAAGGTCTTCTCTCATACTCTGAAGAAATAACTGAAGGTGGTAGAGCTACTAAGCGTTATTGCCTCACCAAAGCAGGCGAAGAAAAGCTTTTTAGTGTATTGAGAAATCCAATTACCTTCACAATGTCTACTAGTTCTTCCTGTGAGTTTATTCTTCGCACAACCTTTATTGGTCTGTTGCCAAAAGAAGATCAAATCCAGTTCTTTTCTGTTGCTCTTGAGCACTATAGAAAAGAGCGAGATACTATTTCAAAAAAACAGTATGAAATAGTTCACTTGTTTTTATCTAAAAGTATCGATCAATGCGATTCTGTTCGTAACATTTGGGAAAGGCAATATGAGCACATTCTCAAATACGATGATTTGGTTATTAACTGGCTTGAGGAAGTACTTGCCAGCTTAGAAGATTAATATCTTTCTTTTGGTTTTTTAAACTGGTATACTCAACTAATTTTTTCGAATAATCCTTATAGAAGTGATACAATGCATAATTGCGCGTTATGCTAACCTTGCCTCATTATTGTGTGAGGCATTCTTTTCATTTCAACTAGCTGGAGGATTCTATTGGCAGTCAATGAAAATCACTTTAAGGGCCTAAAGGTTGCAGAACTTCGTTCGGTAGCCGAAAAAGCTGGAATTGATCCAACAGGCTTGAAAAAGGCAGAACTAATTGATGCTCTCATTGCTAAATCACAGAGCATTGAATCTGAGAACTCTGCAAAATCAATGAATAATGAACCTACTCCTGAACCTGATGAGGTTCCAGCAGAAGAGGTAGATTTTTCTAACGATGAAGAAATCCATGCAGAAGACTTAACTGATGAGGCACTTCTTGAAGGCATTCCTGCTGAAGAGCTTAAGTCTGCAACAACAATTAAGCCTCCAAAGCGTTCTGCTCAGTCTTCTCGTTCTTCCCGTAGGAATCGTGTTCGAAGAGCCGATGTAACGCTTCTTACTGGTGATCCTGTCCGCATGTATTTGAAGGAAATTGGCAGAGTAGATCTCCTCACTGCTTCTGACGAAATTGACCTTGCAATGAAAATTGAAGCGGGCGTTGAGGCTGCTAAGGAACTTGAGCGCGCTCAGGAAGAAGGAATTGAGCTTGATCGTCGTACACGCAGACGTCTTTCTCGCATTGAGGAAGTTGGACTTGATGCAAAAGATCAGCTTATTGAAGCAAATCTTCGTTTGGTAGTTTCAATTGCAAAACGTTATGTAGGTCGTGGCATGCAATTTATGGATCTTATCCAGGAAGGCAATTTGGGCCTTATGCGTGCTGCAGACAAGTTTGAATATAAAAAGGGATTTAAGTTTTCTACCTATGCAACATGGTGGATCCGTCAGGCAATTACTCGTTCTATTGCAGACCAGGCTCGCACCATCCGTATTCCTGTGCATATGGTTGAAACCATTAATAAGATGGTTCGTATTCAGCGTCAACTCAATCAGGTTCTTAATAGAGACCCAACCCCTGAAGAAATTGGAAAAGAGATGGGCCTCACCGCAGAACGTGTTATTGAGATTCAGCGCATTTCTACCGAACCTGTTTCTTTGGAAACCCCTATTGGTGAAGAAGAAGACTCTTCTTTGGGCGATTTTGTTAAAGACGAAAATGCTGAAGCTCCTGCAGAAGCAGCTGACTATGCAATGTTGAAAATTGCATTGGCAGATGCTCTTGAGGAATTGAGTGAGCGCGAACAGGAAGTATTGAAACTTCGTTTCGGTCTTGATGATGGCCAGCCTCGTACTTTGGAAGAAGTTGGTCAGGAGTTCAATGTTACTCGTGAGCGCATTCGCCAGATTGAAAGCAAGGCTCTTTCCAAATTGCGCCATCCAAACCGCTCTACTCGCTTGAAAGACTTTTTGAACGAGTAGCAGAAACCCCTTCATTAATAAACAGCGAGGATAGATAACTCTTTGCTATAGATTTAGTTAGACGAACGGCATATGTTCTTGCTATAATCATGGGGGATCTGTAAAGATTTGGTAGCAACTTTATGGAGAGCCAATAGATTCTTCTGAAAGGGGTATTTCAAATGAAAAAGAGGAACGTATTTCTTGCATTAATTTGTTGCTTGACTCTCTGCTTTGCTTTGGCATTAGCTGGTTGTGCTTCAAAGGCTGATTACACAAAGAACTTTGCTGGTGAATGGGAAATTACTGGCTTGACTGAAAGTGGTACCGAGTATAGCTCTGAAGATATCCAGTTGATGAAGGACTGGGGCTTGAATGTTACTTTGACTCTTACTGAGGATAAGGTTTCTTCCTTAAGTTTGTTTGGTGAGAAGACTGAAGGAACTTGGGAGCCAAAGAGTGCAAACGAATGTTCTATTACCATCGAGGGTGATACCATTGATGCTAAGCTTGATGGTAAAACATTAACTCTTGTTCAAGATGATGTCAAAATGGAATTCACAAAGGTTGAAGGCAAATAAGTAAACTCGCTCTCGTGTGCTACCCAAAACTAGATTTATAAGACGTGCAGTGCTTTTGGCGTTGCATGCGAATCTCAATTCGTAGAGTGTTTTTTAAAGCGTCTCGGCATTTACGTGCTGAGACGCTTTTTTGTTTTCTTTATTGGGGTGCATTCTTATTGTTCGTCTAAATTATGTAAAGAAGCCTTCACCATTTCTTCCGTAAAGTATTGGGCAAGCCTTCAGTGCTTCGCCAGTAAAGCGCATTGAAGGCTTTTCCTGTTTCGTCCGTAAAGGACAGGGATGATCCTTCGCCATCCTCCCACAAAGAGCGAGGATGGCTCCGTCACTCCTTCCAGAAAGAGAATACGGTGTTCTTTGATCTAAACTATGGTAGACTATAAGCGAACAAATGTTCTATTATGAAAGAGAATTCTAACGTGCATATAAAGCACTAAAGGCTTTTTGATGCAATAAAAGAATATAGGAGAACCATGGTATACGGAGGCACAAAATGGAAAAAGCAATATGTAACGGTGGTAGAGCTGGCAAAGCCTTATGAGAAAAATATTCCGCTCCGTATCATTTGGGATGAAACTCGAATTTATGATTGTTATGTCTTCAAGGATAGAGGAGTAGCACGGTGTCAGCATCAAAACTATTCTGCGCATGACTATGAAGTTTTGATTGATGGCACACATAAACGGCACCTATATCGTGATGCAAATGGTTGGTTCGTAGAAATTCAAACCGAAGAAAAGGACAACACTATTAGTTGGCCTCCTGTTGGCACGTGGGATCCAGAAGCATAAGGGTATTGAGGTTAGCTGGGCGGGTCTAGCTTCTTGTTTTAGCGGTTCATACACAACGAAGTCTGCTACCAAACTGCTTTTGTGAAAGGTTTTAGTTCTATTTGCTTGTTTAGAAGTAAGGGTTGTTAACTGAGTATTGAATCTACGCTATATTCAGCAGCATCACTAATGCGATCAAGATTGTGCGAGTAGATAAGTGTGGTGTCAATGCTTGCATGACGTGCCATATCGCGCACCTGCTGAGGCGATGCTCCTGCTACAAGGGCAAGGGTGATAGCGGTATGGCGAAGAGAATGAGCGGTGAAGCGCTCGGAATCAATGCCGATACCTTTCATAGAGTTTTTGACAATTTTTGAAATTGATCGCGTAGTTAAGGCTTTGCCCTTTGAATTGTTGGAAGTAGAAGTAAAAAGAGGTGAGCTTCCTTTTACCTTACGAGTTTTTAGATACTCCTTGATAGGATTTAGTGTGGAAGGGGATAAAACCACAAATGCATCTTTTGATTTGTGGCCTTTTCCTTGAACAAATAAGACGTCCTGACCGTTTATAGTGCGAATGTCTTCTACTAATGCTCGAGAGATTTCAATATCGCGAAGCCCTGTTCTAACCATAAGGTTGACCAGGGCAAAGTCTCTCAAGTTTGTTTCCGTTTCCTTTGGCATTACTTGAAGAAGCTTTTTGACCTGAGCGGCTGAAAGAGTATCTTTCTTGAAGTCTTTGCCAGTAGATTCGCCGTGGATATTGGCAGCAATGTTGTTAAGGCTATTGGCAGCAGCGTGGCGATAAAAACTTCTTACTGCTGCCAAATATTGATTACATGTTGCAATAGATAAATCGCGCGAAAAAAGATCGTTTTTGTAGTCGAGAATATCTTTCTCTTCAAGCTGGTCAAAATCTAATTCGTTTACGTACACATATTCGCAAAAGACTTTCATGCCAAGTTTATAGGCACGCTTTGTGGAGTTTCCCACATCTAACGATGAAAGCCAGTTTTCAATCACTTGTTCATCAAGCGGAAAAAACGGGCGGACTGGTTGTTTAGCTTGAGTACCTGTCATGAAATAAAATCTTTTCGTTAGCGAATGTTGATTTCTGTTATTGATTATTGACTTCCGTTAGCGATTAGTAACGTCTAAAAGTTTATCGCGAAGTTCGGTTTCAATCTTGCGCAATTCTGTCTCAGCTTGAGCGCGCTTTTCTCTGCCTTCTTGCTGAATGCGCATAACTTCATCGAATGTTTGAATCAAGTTCTCATTGGTTGCTTTAACAGTTTCAATATCAACAATAGAACGTTCGCTTGCTTTTGCTACCTCAATGGTAGATTGCTTGAGTTTTTCAGCATTTTTGCGCAGTAATTCATTTGTCATATCGGTTACGGCAGTTTGAGCTCGAAGAGCAGCTTCATTATTCGCCATACCTAATGCTAGAACCATTTGGCCCTTCCATAAAGGAATTGCGTTGGTAATAGTGGTCTGAATCTTCTCAATCATAAGAAGCTCATTGTTTTGTACTAACCTGATTTGTGGGGCGGTTTGCATTGAAATAGTACGTGCGAGATCTAAATCGGTAAGCTTTTTCTCGAAGCGTTCACAGGAAGATTCAAGGCGTTGTACCGCTTCAGCATCTTCGGTTCTGCCAGACTGAATTGCCTTGCTGCGCAAATCCTGGAGTTCAGTTGTACGAATCTCTTCAAGGCGCTTTTTGCCTGCAAGGATATACATGGTCATTTCCTTGAAGTAGGAAAGATTGAGGTCGTAGAGCTTGTCAAGTGTTGCCGCGTCTTTGATAAGTGTTACTTGGTGCTGCTCAAGAGCTTTAATAATCTGATTAATGTTGTTTTCTGCTTTGTCATATTTTGTTTTCATGGCAGCAAGCTTGTTGGTTTGACGCTTGAAGAAACCAAATAAACCACCAGTATCTTCGGCATCAAAGTTCTTGAGTTCAAGCACCACATTGGTGATTAAATCGCCCACTTCATCCATGTCCTGCGTGCGAACTTTTTCAAGAGCGGTATCAGCGAAATCCGCAATTTTCTTTTGAGTACTTGCGCCATACTGGAGCACTACTTGAGAATTTGATATGTCAATTTGCTGGGAGAAAGCATCAACTTGCATGCGTTCTTCGTCAGAAAGAGTGTCTTCAAGTGATACTGTTTCTGGCTTAACAGGCTTAGGCATAGTTGTTGCTTGAACTGCAATTGCATCATCTTCTAGCACCTCAAGAGAAAGAGTTGGAGCAGGGATAGAAGTGAGGTTATCGATATCGGTAGTCATGAGCTCTTCCTTTCGTACTATTTCTTTTCAAAGGGGTTATCGGTTAGTCCTTCTTGTGCCAGTATTGCGTTGAGCGCAGTAATATCAGATGAAACATCTATAGTTAAATCACGGTATGATTCGTCAAGCATTTTTTCGAAGGCCTTATGAAGAACTTCAAGCGTCTGTTCAATTTCAGCGCGTGATTGAGCTATTGAGCTTATATACGTTGGTTGTTGCTCAAGTTCGTCATAGGCTTCAAGAAGCTTAACGGTTGTAGGTAAGTAGTAGTCGATTAATCTATCCATAGAAGCAAGCGCGGAAGGCTCGTTTTCTACACGTTCAAAAATTCGGTTGCAAATTTCCTCAATTTGAACAATCTTTTCACTTACGGGAGCATCATCAATATCTTCATCAAGCTCACGTAGGGTAACCATGAAGGCGTTTCCTTGCTTTAAGAAGGTGCGAACTTCTTCAGGAAGGGCAGCATTGCGCTGTTTTGCTTGTGAAGCTTGAATTTGCTGTTCCTGAACTTTACGCGCAAGATCGGTTTGTGTTTGGCGATACAGATTGTAGGCACCATTAGTTACCATTAAACAGGTGTTTTGATTATCAATGTGTCCTTCTGGTAAAAGACCTTTTTTGAGTAAGGTTTGAGCGGATTTAAGCGCTTTTTGTTCGCTTACGTTTAACTGACTAGCTAATTCCTTGAAGGTGCAAACTTCACGATTGCCAAAAATGCGCTTAAAGGCTTTCAAGTTTTTGGAACATTTGAGCTGTGCTACGCCTACGCCAAGAAGAACACCTGAAAGAATGGTTAAGAAGGCATTAATGCCAATAGCTAATAGTGCATATTGTTCTGTAAGAGGAATTGCTACTAAAAGACTAATGGTAACAATGAAAAAAGAAAGAAGCGATGCCCCACCTATTATTGCTAATAAAATACCCAGTACGGTTACCTTTGTAGAAGAAGCAAAGCGTCTTTTCATAAGGTAAGGCGAAAGAATCTGAGAGCTTGAATAAGGCGTAATAGTTTTTTGTTTTTGGTTTGGTTTTCCTTTTTCTCCTGGATTATCTACCTGAGAAGCTTCTTTGTATGATTTGACGGCTTCTTTAATAACGTTGCTTGCAACATCAGTTTCTTTTTCTATCGTATGGGCAGCTTGATAGATTGTTTTCTCAATTGATTGGCATAGTTTTTCGAATTCTTTAGGATCCATGCGTTTGCCTTGCGTGTATAAGAGAGTTGATAAGTTTTATGCTTTCGTATTATACACGTCCACCAGGGCAAAGACTTTTTGGAAGAGGAAGCACTGCACCAATAACACATGCAATTCCCATCCATAAAATACTCTCAACAGGGAAGCAAAGTAACAAAAGCGCAAGCGCAATAAATGGTTTGCGTTGAAGAGCGCTTAAGAGTGTTGCGGTAGTGATTGCAACGGCGAACATTGCTTCCATGTTAAGCAACAAAGCTAGTCCATAGCCGCAGGCAATGCCAGCAAAAATGCAAGGAAAGAAATGGCCACCATTCCAACCAAAGTGTAAGCAAAACGGCGTTGCTAAGCATTTACAAAGACCTGTTGCTAAAAGAATCCAGGCACCCATTTGCTGCCAATTCTCAATCAATTCGAATGCTTGTGCTTCGCCAGGGAAGAGCACATAAGGAAGAGGAATAGCTAGACAACCAATAATTACACCTGCAATAAGTGGCTTTATTATTGAATGGCCTGAAAGACGTTTGCTGCAGAGTCCAAAGTATTTGTTGCCTGCGTGATAAAGTAGCGCGCCAACATAGCCAGTGAGCATACAAGGAAAAAACCACCAAAGATTGTTTGCACCAGGGGTAATACCATCAAACTTAGGCAGGCCTGATTCGTTTCCAAAAAGTAAGGTAAAAACAAAGATTCCAAGTACTGCACCAAACGCCGATGCGCTATAGAGCACAAGTTTTACCTTTTTTCTAAGGGCATAGTTTTCGGGATTTTTTTGAGGAGGATTGGTGCTCATTCCTTCTAAATAGGTGGCTACTATGCCAACAAAAGGCGTAGCAAAGATTGCCGAAAGAGAAGCAGAAAGCGTTACCTCGGTCAGTTCTTTGAGTCGTAGACCAGCGCTTTTTAGCATATTTCCAATTTTGGTACAAGCAGCGGCAATTATT
The DNA here is from genome assembly GCA_900546175.1 of uncultured Eggerthella sp. Taxonomy (GTDB): domain Bacteria; phylum Actinomycetota; class Coriobacteriia; order Coriobacteriales; family Eggerthellaceae; genus Anaerotardibacter. The sequence continues at coordinate 8,004 of URBX01000001.1, forward strand.
CCGGTAAGGCCCGCTTCGGGGCCAACGGAACCACCGAAGATTAAAGGTAGGAGAAATCCAACAACGCTTGAAAAGGGATTTTTAAGCTTGTATTCGCCTGTTGTTTTTACTGTGGCCATGACTTTTTCAAGGCTTTCAGGTTCTCCGCCAAATTTAGTTGTCCAGAGCCCAATAAGCAAACCGCCCGTTGTGCAGAAAAGAATAGGAATCCACCAGGAACTTATGCCTGCCTGTAAAAGTGTAGAACTTAACGCTTCGTAACCTTCAGTCCAGAGAAGTTCAGTAAGAAATGTTGAGAGCCAGAAAACGCCCCACACCGCAAAGCCAATAAAACAGCCAATACAGAGTGAAAAAAGCACCATACTCAGACTGGCGTTAGTTTTTTCCTGTGCAGAGGTAAAAGGAAGCCCAGTATCACCTACAAAAGGTTTTGCTTCCTTGGAGTGATTGTCTTTTCTTTGCCTGTTCATAAGGGTGATTATAGCTGAGAAGAAACCGTTGCGGTATACGCTTCAGGCAGAGATGATTGCTGAACTAAAAGATGTTGCTCGTGCATTGGGTGCAAAAGAGTGTTTACTTGAATTATTCTCATTTCTCGTCACATCGTTTATTGATATAGTCAAGCAAATCATTACGCTTGCGAATGCAAGTCTTATCGTAAATATGACGAAGATGTACGCTAACGGTATGAGGGGATATGAAAAGTTTTTCGCTTATTGCTTTTACTGTCATATTCCGAGCTAGTAGCTTCAGAACTTCAGATTCTCGTTCAGTCAATCCAAATTCGTTGGTGATTTGATCACAGATAACATCAACTTCTGAAGGAGAAGAGGGCGCACTTGTTAATGAAATGAGTACGGGTTCTCGTTTTACGAGTGGCACAATCATTAAAACAGTTATGCAGGCGAATATCAAAAGGGTAATAGTGCCGAATGATGAGACCAATTCATTTGCTTCATAAAATACCGATAAGCCGTTTCCTAATACAATGCCAAGTCTGATTGATGCAATAGCAATCGTAAAAGCGAAAGCAGGGGTAAAATAACCGCGCAGCGTTAATGTTGAAAAATACATAATTAATGAAACTTCAAGTAATGATGAAACGCTGAGAGCAATGATGAATCCTGGAAGATAGAAATGTGAATCTGCAAAGCAAAGCATCGATCCAATTACTAAAAATACCATCAAGTAAGGAAACAACTTAAAGGAACTCAAAAATTTTTTAAATGCAAGAAATGATAGCGATACGGCAATCATTATGAGTCCGCCCGACATTGTTCCATAGGTGAAGTAGTCGTCTCCCCAAGCAAGCGTTTCCCACGGAATAATTGATGCTAAATAATAGGACGATGCACTTGTTATGAAGGACATTATGCCAATAGCGATGATATTGGAGAGAATCTTATCCGTGGAGGATTTTGGTAATAATTGAGGTAATTCATTAGAGGTTGATCTGTTTTGTTTAACAAGTAAGAAGCCGGAAATTAGAACTAATCCTGTATTGAATAGTGGCACAATTGGAGCAGGTAAGAGTATGCCAATTACTAAGCTCGTTAAAAGAAAGCACCCAAATAATGTTCCAAAAGTACCTAAGGAAAACTTGGCTTTGTTACGTACTAAACATTCGCCCCAAAGAATCCACATAAAACCTTCTAAGATGCCAAGAATTAGAGCACAAAGAATTGTTGCTGCTGCGCCATTTGAAATAGAGGTGGAATACTCTAATAGTAAAGTTGTTAAAGCCAGCATGAGGGGAATGGCAAAAAACAGAATTCGATAATTTGATAATCTACGATTTCGTCCAAGAATAAAAGCAATTGCAATCATGGCAAGAGCGGTAGATGCAAGATTGACAAGCCAAGCGTAGGTAACCAAATTATCTAGGAGATTGACACCCATGAAAGAGTTCGGCAAGAACCATAAAGAGTAATGGAAGGCAAGGAAAAGAGAGAACCCTGTATATTTAAGTGATGCCTGAATCTGAGAAGGCGTAGATGCTTCGTGCTCTTCTTTTTTGATAGTCAAGTTAATGGTTTTGTGTTGAGATACGTCGTTGTCTCTCACGATATTCCCCCTTGAATAATCATTATTGAACCATTAGCTATATCAGTGATGTTTTTCAATACAGCATATAAGGTTTATATGCGTTTGTTTGTCCCGTTTCATTATATTGCTTCGATGTTACTCTGGCTAGAATGCCTTCGTTTCTGTCTATCAGTTTGACATTTTCTTTCTTGTTGAATTGCAATTACATTCCTGGTGTAGTTTCGAAACAGGGATGAGGCTCTTATAATGTTTTTTAGGGTAACAGTTTATCCTGTTAGGGATGTAATTATGTTACTTTTTTAAGAGAAAAGGTGCCTTAAAAAAGGCACCTTTTCTCTGTCATAGAGAGGGTCTAACAGATACTAATTCCGGGTTCTTCATATGAAGGAAAAATAAATGAAGAATTAAAAACTTTTATCGGCCAATCCAATGAGGTTCACGTTTTTCAGTAAACGCGAGAGGTCCTTCAATACCGTCTTCGGTTTTTTCCAAGAAGCGATATGCTGCATCGCAATAACGCATTGCATCCTCTTCGCTCATTTGATCAGATGCGTGTACTAAATACTTAGTCCATTTAAGAGCTAAAGGTGCATTTTTGAGAATAGTGCCGGCAAGTTCAATTGCTTTATCCATTACTTCATCAGCAGGAACAATATAGTTAATCATTCCGAGTTCTTTTGCTTCCTGAGCTGTGATACGTTTTCCTGTTAAAAGCAATTCCATGCAGTCTTTACGGTTGATGTCGCGAGCAAGACGTACAATACCACCAGTTGAAGCAATAATACCTAATCCAACTTCGGTAAATCCAAACTTAGCTTTTTCATTTGCAACAACAAGATCGCAAGAAATAGCAATTTCCATACCGCCACCAGCTGCGCTACCGTTAACTGCGGCAATAATTGGCTTTGAAGAAACACGAGCAGTAACACCGCCAAAGCCGTGTTCGGTTACGGTCTGGCATTCACCATTGCTTGAAAGTTCAGAGAGGTCTTCGCCAGCACAGAATACTTTACCGGTACCAGTGATAATAATTACCCTAACAGCTGGATCGGTCTCAGCATTATTCAGGATATTCTCCATTGCTTTGGATGTTTCACCGTTTAATGCATTAGCAACGTCTGGTCTGTTGATGCGAATAATTAAAAGACCATCGTCTCGCAAATCTGAAACAACTGTTTCTGTTCCATAGTAGTCAGCCATTGTGGTTCCTCCTTGCTAGTTGTTTGTTTTCTATTTGCACACGTAAACGTGTTCAAATTTTGTTTGATAGTATTGAGTTTTCTTTGGCCAATCATCATGATTTGGGGTGTATTAGCTATCTACTGCTAAATCAATTAGTACAAATAATGCTGTTTGGCCGTATATGAAGTGGCAGTATTGAATCGAGAAGATCTTGTTTATTCAATACCGCTCGATTCTTGTAGAGATTTCCCTCGTGTCTCTGGTGCCATGAAGATCGAAAGCACTAATCCTAGAATTACAAGCCCTGCAGCCATTAGCATTACGGGCCCTACGCCGAAGTCCTCAAGAAAGATTGGTGTTCCATAGGTTGCAATGATGGTTCCGATACGTGAAATTGAAATCGAGATACCTACCGCAGATGCACGAACATGAGTAGGGAAAAGCTCGTTAGGGTAGAGCCATTGCAATATGCCCGGTCCTCCACTAAAGAATGCGTAGAGGCCAAATGCAATGATTACGACCCAGATAGGTGCATCGGGAACAACTCCCAAGATGGTCAATCCAACTGCCATAAAGAAAAGGGAGCCAATTAATAGCGGGCGCCTACCTAATGAATTAAGCCAGAACATAGCTGGTATAGTTCCAATTAGGAAAAAGAGACTTACTGCGCTCTCTCCCAGGATAGCCATGCGTCCTTCAGAGAGGCCAAAGGCCGACATAATATCAGGACCAAACGTATAGATTGCATACATAGGTACTACCTGACATAGCGTTAATATCCCGAGGAAGATAATGCGCTTGAAGTAACCTCCTTTGAACAGGATTTTAAGCGAGGTTTTTGCAGGTTGTTCGTCATTAAGTTCAACATCTTCGCCAAATGCACGCTGGATAACCGCGCGGGCTTCTGAGAATCTACCTTTGCTTTGAAGCCACAGCGGAGATTCAGGAATATCATGGCGGCCAATGAGAAAGATGATGCAAGGAATTACTGCACTGCCAAGCATCCATTTCCAACCATCTTCAAATCCAATAAGTGCGAATCCGACAAATGCTGCAGCAGTTGCACCGAGGTACCACGCTGCAGAGGTTATTCCCATCGATATGGAGCGATGGGCTTTTGGAGTGAATTCGGCAATGAGCGAAGTAGCAATAGGATAATCTGCTCCAACGAAGAGACCGATTACGAAGCGTGCCAAGACCAGCTGGAGTGGATCGGTAACAAACATTGAGAGCACGGAAAACGCGCCAATAGCCACAATGTCGATGATAAACATGATGCGGCGTCCCGCCAGGTCTGTTATCCAACCCCCCAAAATTGTGCCGAAAAAGATTCCAAGGAATACTGAAGCTCCAACAGCAGCACTCCAAAAGGTATCGAGTTCAAACAGGGGAGTAATCTGTGCAAGCGCTACGCCAATGATAGCGAGCACATAGCCGTCCAAGAAAGCTCCACCGCTTGAGAAGAAAGTAATCTTACGTAAAAAAGGATTCATGGAAACATCATCGATGGTTTTCGTAGTTTTTGTTCTTTCTTCACCTGATGTTTCATTGATTTTTTGCTCAGTCTTTTCTGAAGGAGCAGAGCAAGTGGTAGTGGGGCTAATTACCTGAGTAATCTTTTTGATTGGATTCTTCATATTGCTCACCTATTTTTCTTTGGATTCTTCTGCAATACTTAAAACCGTTTTCTTTATCTTCATGCTGCAGGTTCGAGGAAAATCATCAACGATCTCGTAGAATGAAGGGACTTTGAATGATGCCATGTGCTTTTTGCAGTAGTCTTCAATTTCTTCAAGCGTCATGCTCTGATCCGGGGCGAAACGAACAAATGCTTTGATGGCTTGATCACGAATTGGGTCAGGAACGCCAATTACTGCAGCTTCTGCAATAGCAGGATGTTCTTCAAGAATTTCTTCGAGCTCGGTGGTGGAGATGTTTTCTCCTGATCGTTTAACCATATTGACCTTTCGATCAACGAAGTAAAACCAACCGTTTTCGTCCTGATATCCTTGATCGCCTGTCTTGAGCCAGCCGTCTACACTGAAGGAATTTGCCGTTGCTTCAGGATTGTTGTAGTACTCAAGCATTACCGATCGTCCGCGTTCGCCTTTTATCTGAATTTCGCCAATTTCACCAGGAGCAAGTTCATTGTCATTCACGTCGCAGATGCGTGCTTCATACCCTAAGCCAGCGCGTCCAACTGAAGGCCAGTTACGGGCACCAACTGGTGGATCAGTGATAGCCCACCCAACAGATTCGGTTGATCCATACGTATTCATGATTGTCATATTGAATCGTTGTTCGAATTCCTCTTTTTCGGCCTCAGTAACCGAAATGAAATAGAGTACTTCGCGAACCTGATGGTTCTTTTCTTCTGGATCTACTGGCTGAAGCAACAAGGTGCGCAGCATCATGGCTACGCATTGAATAATCGTTGCCTTATAATGGCGAATCTGTTTCATAAAACGGCTTGCAGAATACTTCTCAATAATGATGAGCGAGGCACCTGCGGTAATAACTGGCATGAGTGCTGCAAGCTGGAAGTTAGAATGACAAGCAGGCATTGAGGTAAGAACTCGATCACTACCGCGCAAAGAAACTTCCCAATCACCATACAGTCCAGAGAAAACCATATTGGCATGGGTTAGTACGACACCTTTAGGACGAGAAGTAGTTCCAGAGGTGTAAATAATTTGTACGGGGTCATCAGAATTCAATTCGCAAGATTGACGTAATACCGGAATTTCTTCGCAGCGCATGCTCCAAAAGTCATAGATGCCTTGTTGACCTTCCTGGACGGTACCAAGTGGGGTATAGATTTGTGAAAAATCAAAATCACTTTTAGGAGATTCGCTTCCCGCGCGCGCAATAAGTAGTCCTTTAGGGAAGTAGTGTCCACGTTCGAGAAGTTCTTGATAAGTCTCATAAAACAGCGGTTCAACAACAACGCAAACGGCATCCGAGTTTTCAAGGATATATTCAGCCTCATCAGTGAGGTATTGTTCATTGATAGGTACGACTACGGCTCCAATTTTGCTAAGCCCAAAAAGACACATGAGGAATTCTGGCGAACTATGCAAATGGAGTGCTACATGGTCACCCTTTTGAATGTTGAGTGATAAGAATACGTTGGCAATACGGTTAACGTCCTCGTCAAACTCGGAATAGGTGTATTCGAATACATCACCTACTCTATTGTGGAAAGTAAGAAAGTGACGTTCCCCTTTGCGATCCACAACACTTTGCCATAAATCTCGTAACGTTTCGTTTCCGATAATGTCTGTCATTAAACTTCCTCCTTTCTAAAAGCTCTTACCCATCCCGATACATGAACGTTGCTCTCATATCTGGGCTTGGAATATTGCTTCTTTATCGAGAACCTCCTCATGGGGGGTAAAACAAGAGAGCATCCAAACAATGTGCATTTATAGAGCTGCTCTTTGGGTTCTTGATAGAGAAACAAACCTACTTACTACTTTCCTTATGGGCACTCTCTCCTAAGTAGGTGGTAGGAGAGAGTGCTGATATTGTTTCAACATTTCTGTTGAGATAGTGAGAAATGTTGAGATAGCAGAAAGTCGTATTCTGGAAGAACTCCAGGAAAAAGATAGGCATACAGATTAGAGGCTGAAGGAGAGGCTGTATGCCTATCATTGATAGGGGGGCCTACTATTCGCTTGCTTTAACTACATCGGCAGCAATCAACTCATCAATTTGTTCTTTGGTGTAACCGAGCTTACAAAGAACATCAATGGTGTCGCCACCTTGAGAAGGCATTGGACGCCAAACACGACCAGGAGTCTGCTCAAAGCGAGGCATAGGAGACAAGCCCTTGAATGTTTCACCGTCTTTGGTTTCCCACTCAATAAAATTGCCACGTAATTTCATATGCTCATCAGCAACCATATCTTCAAATTCATAAACGCTTTGTGCGGCAATACCTTGCTCAGCAAGAATATCCTCAAGATCAAGTTTCGTACGTTCAGAGAGCCATTGCTCAAGTCGTTTCTCGAATTCGGGAGCAATAGACATAGACAACCAAAGAGATGCGGTATCTTCCGGTACTTCTGGTGTTCCCCAAACGTCACCCATGCCTAATGTCTCAAGCATCCATTTGTTCTGGCGAATTCCAAAGAGATTTAATGCAATGAAGCCATCCGCGCATTGATATACACCAATACCGCAGAGGTTTTGATTGCGTGCTCCTGCACGAGGCCACTTAATTCCATCGTTGAGATAATCAACCAAGTAGTATTGGCTCATGTACATGATGCCTTCGTACATTGCCCAGTCAATGCTTTCACCTTCTCCGGTACGCTTAACTTTGTGGAGAGCTGCTAAGGTTGCTGCAATCAAAAGATAGCTGTTAATGTAGTCACCGGAATAAGGCATGGTAATCATAGGCTGTTCAGGTGTGCCGTTCTGGCAAGTAAAGCCAGCATAAGGACCTACGGTGCCGTCATAAGCAGGGCGCTTTACGCGGTCTGGATCACCATAGGAGCCAAAGCCAGAACAGTGAACAATGACAAGTTTAGGGTTTGCTGCCCAGAGGTCCTCGTCTGTGATGCCCTTGCGTGCCCAAGTGCCACCTTTGGAAGATTCGAAAAAGATATCAGTGTCCTTGAGCATTTTTAAGAGTACCTCTTTGCCTTCAGGAGTGAACTGATTGAGTGCAACTGAACGGCAGTTGCGTCGTTCTGCTTGTGCTGCATTTTTTGCATCACGAACTGTGTCGCCATAGCCAGTATTTTCGAGCCAGATTACGTCCGCTCCCCAGTCAGCCATGATGTTGCAAGCACGAGGGACTGCTTCTTCCATAGCAGCAAAAACAATTTTCACATCATCCAAAACGCCAAAGCTTGGTTTTTCAGTTGGTATTGTCATGGTTACTTCCTCCTTTTTGATTACGAGTGGCCTTTGCGAAAGACCACTCGCTGTTGGCTTCTGCCTGGTAGTCTTGCCGTATGGGCCTAGCGATACTTTTTAAGTGCGTTTTTTGCGGTAGTGAGAATCATCATCTCGTCGGTGCCGCCAGAGATACGATCAACACGAAGGTCACGCCAGAAACGATTGATGCGATGCTCGCTTGCAACAGAAATACCGCCCATAATCTGCATGCCGTCATCAACAACCTTGAAAGCAGCGTTTGCGCAGTAATACTTACACATTGCTGCTTCACCAGCGTCGAATTGGCCATTGTTGTTATCAGCGTTCCATGCTGCTTCGTAGAGCATGTTCTTCATTGCGTTAAGACGAATAGTCATCTCGGTAATTTTGAGTTGGTTAAGCTGGAAGCGACCAATGGTTTTACCGAATGCCTCACGCTGATTTGCGTGGCGTAGTGCGTCCTCGTAGGCACAAATTGCATTACCGTAGTCGCACGCGCCTACTAACCAGCGTTCGAAGTTGAAGTCGCTAACACCGCGATTGAAGCCGTTGCCTTCCTTGCCGAAAATATCGGATTCCTCAAGCTCTACATCGTTGAGGTATACCTCACAGCAGCTATCCATACGCAAGCCAAGCTTGTTTAATGGACCAAGTTCAATTCCTGGCTTTGTCATATCAACCATAAACTCGGTGAAGATACTTGGATCATCAGCGTTCTTTGCCATGATTACGAGCCACTTTACGCCTTTTGAAGAGGTGATGAATGTTTTGGTTCCATTAAGGTAGATTTTGCCGTCACGACGCTTATATGTGGTGGCTAAAGAGGAAACATCAGAGCCAGCGCCTGGTTCGGTGCATGCGGAGTTCCAAATTTGTTCACCGGTACCAAGGTATGCCATAACCTTCTCGATCTGCTCAGGTGTGCCTTCTCGGATAATGGTTTCGAATCCTGGAAGCTGATAGAGCACATAAGTTGGGCCGCCATACTGACCAAGCACTTCATAGACTGCCATAAGGGTAACAAGTGGCTGTTCGAGGCCAAGTCCGCCATACTCTTCAGGAAGCATAATTTGGTCAAAGCCAAGATCGCAGAGGCCTTTTACCCAGCGAAGAGGATATTCGTGCTTTTCATCGCACTCAAGGAAGTATTGATCCCAAGGCTCGCTTGTCATGTAATCGCGGAAAGCCTCGACGAAAAGTTGTTGGTCGTCGCTTAATTTGAAATTCATGTCTTTCTCCTTGTTTCTGAACAATTGTTGTGCTTTAAAGAGCGATGCTTTTTCACTCTGAAAAACCTTTGTTTTGCTAGTCAGCTCGCTTTACTTCTTTAGCTTTATGTGTTGCTCCTAAAGAAGTCCGTCATTTTCCATGCCTACGGTGTTACGGAAGAAGGTGGCGCCGTGTTCTAGCGCATCATTAGCTGCGTCCAGACCCTTGGTGTAGTGTAGGAACGCATGGATGACGCCCTCAAACTCTTCATACTCGAAAGGCAGATTTGCTTCTTCGAGAATGGCTGCCAGGCAATAGGAGTCATCACGCAGGGGATCGAACTCCGCGCTGGCAATATAGCAGGCGGGCATATCGTGCGTGAGATCGTTGAGGAAAAGATTCACGTAAGGCTCCTCTTCCAAGTTCAGCTCGGATCCTGCATAGAGCTCCTTGTAGAACTTGAAATCTTCCCGAGTTAAACCGTCCCATGGGCCGCCTAGCAAACGTTGGGAAGCTGAATCAGAAAGGCCAAACCAGCCGTAATAGAGCAGGAGTGCCTTGATATACTCGGCTCCGCCCTTCTCTTGGCGAAGGTATAGGGTGGCTGCCAGGTTTAGATGAGCGCCGCCTGAGTCACCGGCCATGCCCATACGGTCACCATCGATGCCGTATGTTGCGCAATTGTCGTGCAAGTACTCACTAACAGCTGCAACCTCATGCACTGCAACAGGGAACTTAGCCTCTGGGGACAGTTGGTAGTCCACCGCTACTACCACAGCTTCTGACTTATTAGCCAAAACGCGGCAGATACGGTCGTGAGTATCAAGGTTGCCTAGAACCCAACCGCCTCCGTGGACATACACGATTGCAGGAGTTTTCGTTTCGCCAGCTTCCTTGCCGGCTAGGGCATCCTTGGTTGGATAGTAGAAGCGTACGGGAATCTGACCATAAGGTCCGTTAATCTTCTCGTCGAAGGAAGCGACCATCTTCGGTCCTCCCGATACCCAATACTGACGGCCGAGTACGTAGTTTTCACGCATTACCTCAAAGCCTACGGAGGTATCGTTAGCATCACCGGCAAGGGTTTCTTCCTTCGCGAGAACGGCCTTCATCTGAGAATTCACCAAGGATAGAACATCTATCTTGTTCATCGGGTGCTTCCTTTCGTCTCGGTTTACCGGTGGGGCGCTGCTGATGAGCGCCCCAGGTCTCTATAAGAGGGGTTTGGATTACGCCTTTGTGTATAGCGCTTTCCTAAGGAGGTTCAGGATTCTATCAATTCTGACAGTTTCCTGAGAGGGTCAGGCTAAGCCTGGGTAGGAGTCTCTTCTTCGATTTCGTCCTCGACACCAGCTGCCTGATTCTTTTTGAGAGCACGTAGGCACATGAATACTGCTACGATGCCGATTGCTGCCAATGCCATCTCGATTGTGAAGATCTCGGTGTAAGCAGCGGTACCAGAAGCGTCAATCATGGAGCCGTACCAGGTGTGGATAAATACGTCAGGCAAGAAGCCGATTACGGACAAGAGACCAGCTGCAGTACCGAATATGCGCATAGGAATCTTTACCTCAGAAAGTGGGGAAGAACCGATAGAGAATGCGCCGTAAGTGGTGAAGCCGAAGAGTACTACCAATACGGATACGAACATTACGCCGTTTGGATCGTGAGGGAAGAGGAGGAAGCCAACCAAAACACCGATGGTGAGAATGAAGCATCCAGCGATAGTCTTAGAAGGGCTCTTAATTTTGGTTGCGATCCAGCCAACAATAGGACCAGCCAAAAGACCAATACCATAGGTACGAATGAGGCCGATTACGTTAACCAGGTTGCCGTCAGCGTTGAAGCAGCTGGTCAAGTAAGGGGTGGTGTAGGTTGCGCCCTGGTATACAGCATATACGCAGAAGTAAGCAATACATGCCCAGAGAACGCCTGGGTGCTTGATGGCTTCGATAGCCTCAGCTGCGGAGAACAATTTAGCATCCTTATTGATCTCGCCCTTGAAGTCAGGGATGAGGAAGTAGGAAGCAATTCCCAACAAAGTAATCATGACGCCCAGGAAGATAATGATTGCCTGCATGCCCACAGCAGGACCTACAGCTGCAGTAACAGCAGCGATGATAGCGGCGTTGATGAGACCGATAACAAGACCGGTTACACCGTAAATGGAGTAGGAGATACCGATCTTGGAAGCGTACTCATCTTCTTCGCAACATAGACGAACTACTTTAAAGCGGGTGCCCCACCATACTAAGATGGAGGTTACGCCCATGCCTACGAACAAAGCTAAGCAGACGCCAACGGAAGGTAGGGTAGCGTAGATAAACACCAGGACAGCGGTTGCTAAGAATCCGCCGGTTGCCAGGGTGCGCATGCGGAACTTATCGGCCACGATGCCGGAAGGCAGGTAGCAGATAAGAGCGGTGAGGCCATAGACGGAAATCATGAGGCCTAAGTCGGCATTGGAGCAACCCAGTGCCTGCATCAAAGGATCGTAGAATACGCCCTTTAAATACATGGGAGCGTAGATGATGGACGATCCCATAGAGATTAGCACGATTAGTGCCCATTTGTGTAAGGATGAGATCTCCTTATAGCTGACCTCACCTCTCTTTTTTGCTAGAAATGCCATCGGATACTCCTTTCAAGTCCTTCGCCATGTAAAAGTGTCTTTTCTGTTACTGCTTTATAGAGAGAACTGTTGATTCTGTCTCTCTTTGACACTTACAGAGGCTTCCAGCGAAAACTGACTCCATTTTTTATTGAAAGGTGTAAAGACACATCATTGATGAATGTGTAAGTGGCATTTACTCTTAAATAAATGACATTGGTGAACGCGTTCAAATTGCGGGTAATTAAAAATCAATTACTAGGTTGAACTGGGGAAATAGAAAATTGGTATTTTTACCGCATATTTGTGTTAAATGGGAACTGGTTTTACGGAAGTGTTGCAATGATAATGATTGAATGCTTATGACAGGGGGGTAAGTAATAAATCTTTGCTAACAGTTAATGAAAAGATTTATCTAAAAGCCTATAGTGCGAATTAGAGTGACTTGGATGTGCGACCAGATGGATTACCAGGTCCCTTTTTGAGTGTTCTGCTGGTCTGCTAAGAGCACTATAAATCTTTTCAAAGCTGGTTTGAGTGTTGACTAAGGAACAATTATGAGAAGTCGAGAAACTGATAATAGACGGTACACAAAAGAAGAAAAGCAGGAAATTGCAGCTTTCTGTACTAAGATGCTTGAATTTCTAGATGAGGTAGATGATTACGGTTTTCTTGACGGTAGTCACGCAGATGCGTTTTTTAGCTTTGGCTTTATTATGGATTGCGGAGAGTCATGGATAAGCAACTATGGAGAACGCGCATTCAATAGTTTTGAGGCAATAGATGAACTCTATGATTCAGGCGGCTGTCACGACATTTTCCTCTTAGGCTCTGCCATCTTTTCTCAATGGAGATATTGGAATCATTGGTCTTATGGTCCAATGGATGTTAATGGACATATGTGGTTTGTGGTGGCCTTTAACATGCTTCAGGATCTCTGCAGTGAAGAGTGATTGGAAGTATTAGTATTAGCAACTAGCTAATTTGTTTTCGATAGCTTTCGCAATTATTCTTTTTGTATTTTAGTAGCAATGCCATTAACTCAGTAATGAGTAACATAGTACAATTATTTAATTATTGTTTTGCAAAAAAGATAAGGGAGGGAAAGTGTTGCAAACTAGCGCACACTCAAAATCGCAGCATAAAATCCCTCTTGCTCTTTGCATTATCTTTGCTTTGGCAGCCTTTTCGCTTGCTTTTGTCTGTTTTGCTTATGGCAATCCTACCAATGAAGAAGATTTCACTGTTTCAGACAACCTTGTATCAACTCAAGATTCTGAAACTCATCCTGCCACTGCAGGCAATCCAGCGAATGGATCTGCCAGTTCAATTGATACGGGTGAAATGCTTACTGGTGAAACAGGTAACTCTGCAACTACCGAAACGGAAGGCATCAGCCCTCAATCTGAAGAAGATATAAACGCCCTCATTGAATCAAACTATCCCACCAATCTTACCAATGGGAGTTTTGAAGAACCCGATAAACATACGGGAACCTCAGATGCTTGGAAAGGCGTTCTGGCATCCGAAGTCCCTTCTTGGAACACGACCGCTTCAAACAACAAAATAGAGTTTGGTTGGGTCACCACATCAGGCTCCACCAATACCAGTCCCCACATGAAAGAAAGCGAAGCAACCGCAAGAGCAACTGCGGCAGATGGCTACTGTTTTGCTGAGGTTGTTGCCGATGAAAAAAACTCCTCGCTTTATCATACCTACAGCCTCACACCGGGTGCGCAATACAACTTCTCCTTTGCCCATCGCGGTCGTGCTGCTGAGGCTGATACTGTCGCGATGATTGTTGGTCCAGTCCAAGCCTACTCTTTTGACAAAAAAGCCGTTGCAGATAGTGACCCGTTTTCGCAAATGATCAGTTGGCTCAAGGAATCAACTGATGTCTCTGCTCCTAAAAACGGAAAAGCAACCCAGCTGGTAGTTTATTCTACCAAGCTTTCCAGTCAGGGAACCTTTGATACTTCCGTAGTCGATTCTCCGTTCAGTAGCGTATCCGATGAGAATTACACGGAAGAGTGGCATATTTATTTATGCAGCAGCACGTATGATCAGTGGAACACTTTCAAAGGCACTTTTACCGCTCCAAGTTCAGAAGTAATCATGGCTTTTTCCAGCTATAAAAGTTCTTATACAAATAAACCCGAAACTGCAGGCAATTTATTGGATGCAATTACTCTTACCGATAAATTAACGGGGGACGTTATTACCAATACCTCTTTTGAAGTTGATATTTCTGCAAATTACACCAGCATCCATTCTGGCAGCGACAGCATTGACGGTTGGTGCACCACCGCATTTTTAAAAAATGTTGAAATCGGCTGCCTGAAAAACGGTAATGCTTATGGACTTCCTGATAAGACTGTTTCGAGTGTTTATGTTCGTGACGGGGAGCAGTTTGCCGAGCTGAATGCCGATGAGGAAAGCACTCTTTATCAATACATAAGCACAGGACCGGGCAAAAAATATGAGTGGTCTCTAAGTCATCGTGGGCGAAGTGGCGTGGACACCATGGCTCTTGTTATCGGCCCTAAGCAGCAATACGACCCTAAAAAAACAAGCAAGACATCTCGCGATCAGTTGATGCAGATGGTTGACTGGATTAAGAACCAAAGCGATATTGTCATTGAAGGTCTTACTGATGAAGGTTGTTCTGAGAAGCTTATTTTATTTAGTGCTCCTTTCAATGATTCTGGCGGGTTCGATTCTGATGACCCATTTAGCTGGTCAAGCGATGATGTCCATACCGAAAAATGGACTATTTGGGTCATTTCTTCTGATAATAAACTTTGGTGTGATTATGGCTATATCGACCCTAACTTAGACGCAACCTATGACTACAGCTACATTGTTCCTGAAGGAGCCACCGAGTCATTATTCGGCTTCGTTTCTTTCCAACCTGCAACAAAATCCGATGGTTCGATTGATTACACCTACGGCAACCTGTTGGATTGCATCTCTTTCGATGAGTATTATCACGTTCGTGGCGCTACTACCGCCAATGGTGAGGGTCAGATTGTGATGATTGATAAGGACCCTGAAAGCTTTGAGGTAAACAATGACTATATCGGTTGGGCTCTAAGCGAATCATCGTTTCAAGTTGTCTCCCAACCTGTCGCAGACCGTGCATTCATCGGCGCTATTATCAACGGCGCTTTTGTGCCAGCAAGCGAATGGACTCATAACGAAGAAGCGGACTCTTACTCTTACACTATTTCAGGAGTAAATGAGCATTACGACATTCGTTTAGTTTTTGCTGCACAACACATTATCTATGATGTGAATGGCGGCAATCCGTATCACTATATAGAGGACGACTCTACTACCGGCTATGAAGTTAAGCTCATGCCGGGTGAACACTACACATCCCATGCTGCCACTTCTTCCACTGACGGTTGGCGCTTTAGTGGTTGGAGATATACCAACACACAAGACGGCTCGACCGTGTTCGATTCTGCGCACACTATCTCTTTCGTTGATGCCGAAGAAGGTAACGATGATTATCTTGAAATAACGGGCAATGAATTCGAAACTGAAAACAAAAAAACCATCAGCAATATCCCATCGGATGAAGGCATTACCATGGTTGCGCAATGGCAATATCGCCAACGTTTCGCGACTCAACTCTGGAATCCGGTAAACAACGAAGTTGTTTTCAGCAAGGACTGCGGTTCTATTATTTATTCCGACTTTAGGAATAATGCGTACTCAGAAGACTTTCAGCCAAATGGCGAGAAAGTAGGAGAAGATTTTTACGTAAGCGACAAAAACACCAATATCGAAGTAACCACCATCGCAAAGGAAGGTTACCGTTTTATAGGCTGGTTCGATGCAAATGGAAACCAGGTAAGCCAAAGCCGTTTCTATGGATACCTGGTTGATAACAGACAAGTATCCACACTGTATGCCCGTTTTGTTTCCGATGGTTTTGATTTGACGGTAGGCAAAAGCGTTACAGGGGACTATGGAGACACCAACGCTTACTTCAAAATCGGCATCTCCGTCAAAGGAGCTTGGCCAAATTCCTCCTATCACATCTCCGTTCCTGATAGCAGACAGATTACGCCACTCGAAGGCGGCTTGGTTATGAGTGACTCCATTCTGCATACTGACGAGTCAGGCAACGGCACGGCAACGGTTTACTTAAAGCACGGTCAAGAAGCAACCATTTTCTCTTTGCCTGCAGGAACAATCTATAGTGTTCAGGAACGCAACTATGAGGATTTAGCTTATAAATCGAGCTATGAGCTTGATGGCACTACGGTTGACCCTATCAGCAACGTCACTCTTCAAAGCGATGCTACGGCAAACGTTATCAATACTTGCTATACCTACAATCTTCAAGTTGAAAAAAATGGGCTTTCTGATGCAAGCAATCTGGATGCTAAACAGCCTCTTTCAAACGTAGGCTTTACGCTCTATTCCGATTCCGCCTGCACAAAAGTTACTCATGCACAAAAACTTACCGATGATGCCGGCCTAACGGATTTTGCCGGACTGAAAGTCGGCTCAACCTACTATCTGAAAGAAACACTCGTGCCTACAGGCTACGACTCTACAGGCGAGGCTTATATCTTAAAGGTAAAACCTGATGGTATTTATTTAGTGAAATCAGGAACCGAGACTAAGCTTGAAGCTCTTGCGGACAGCGAATCAACTTACAAAATAGCGCTCACCAATGCCACGATGATTACACTTCCTTCATCTGGCTCATTTATCACTCCTCATACAATGGGGATTTTCGGCCTATTCTTGATTTCGTACGCAGTCCTTCTTACATTTCAGAAGGTTCGTGCCGGCAGAAATGATCGAAAGACAATACAAAGGTAGTTGATATAACTCTCAAGAATAAAAATCATGGAGTTTTGTTAAGGGAATATCAAAAAAGAAAGAATAGTAAACAAGGCTATAGGACAAAAACGAAAGAAGGAGATGAAATGGAGCAGGTAAAACAAATGGCGATAAAGAGCTTCATGATATTGATATCATGTCTGCTAGCTTTCACCCTGATTCCTTGCGCATTTCCAAGTGTTGCACAGGCAGCTGCTGATCCAATTACTGAGGGTTCGAAAGGCAGCATTACAGTAACAAATGCTAATAATAATGATACGCTAGCCGCATACAAAATTGTTGACGTTACTTACAACTCAACAACAAACGAAGTGAAAACCTCTTTTAATCCAAGTTTTGCGGGGTACTTTGACAATAATGGTATCTCAATTGATGCCTATAAGGCATATTCGGAAGAACAATTGAGGGAAGCTCTTAAAAGCTTGCCCGAGTGGATATCCGAAAATAGTGGCAGCATTAGTGCTGTTTCAAATGCTACGGTAACTGATGGTCGTGTAGTTTTTTCCGATTTAGAAATGGGTGGCTATTTCATTCAGCCAACAAGCACTACTCAGGTTTACCAGCTTATGGTGGCTAACTTAGCTCCTAAGGTCAAAAACACAAATAGTACGTACTATTTGGAAGACGTTGCACTTGCTGCAAAGTACAACTCTGTGGGTATTAGCAAAGAGGCTTCGGTTAATTCCGTAAGCAAAACGAGCATCGACGGTGTTATGAGTCAGCTCACCTATACGATTACTATCGATAAGCCTATTTACAATAGTGAAGTACTTGAAGGAAACAGAATTGTTCAAGTAATTGATACACCATCTGCTGGTATTGAAATCAATAAAGACTCAATTACCGTTGAAGGGTTTACTGCTTCTGATACTTGGACCGAGCTGCCTGAAACAAACTACGTATTGAGTAATGCTGGTAGTGATAATAAAGGCATTTCTCTCAATTTCGGCGGAGCTCTGTATAACGATAATGATGCTTATACCCAATTCAGGATTACTTATAAAGCGACAGCCAATGACAACATTGTTATTGGCATTGGTGATGCTTCGAACTTAAACACTGCTGAGTTTACTTATTCAACCTATCCCTATGTAGGTTCTACAAACAGGGTTAATGCTACGGCAAATGTAAAGAGTTACGGCATTATAATTGATAAGCATAAAGACGGTGAAGAAAGCACTAAGCTTAAAAATGCAAAGTTTAAGCTTTACCGTACTGCTGTAAATGGAGAATCAAACACTACCACCGTTAAAGATGCTAACAAAAATGATGTTGTCGTTGTTGAATTAAATACCATAGTAACTACCGATGAAAATGGTTCGGCAACTATTGATGGCCTTAAAGAAACCGATGGTTTCAAATACTACTTGGTAGAAACTCAGGCCCCTACAGGGTATGCGTTACCTCCAAATGCCATTGAGATCACGATTAATCCAGCTGGAAATGGCAACGTAGATGATAACGGCCATGTAACCGTAAAGATTCCGAACGGCACCAACAACTTTAGCCTTCCTATCACCGGTGAAGCAGGTACTATTCTCTTTACCGTAATTGGTATCGCTCTTATGGCTGGAGCAGTTGCTTTGTTTCTTCGTTCTAAGAAACGCGTTTCGGGAAAACAAACCCACTAAACGCAATAGCTAGTATCTCTCCTCTCACTCCTTCTCTTAGAAAATAAAAAAATTTAAAAAAGAGCGGCATTTCTTGTGTCGCTCTTTCACGTAACATGATTTGCTTTAAAACAACATCTAGATCAAAAATGCCTTTCTATATTTCAACTATTCGATGAAGAAAATTGTTTCCAACATAGTTATTTTTGCCATATTCCTTTTGGGAATATGTATTTTTCTTTACCCAATGGCGTCGAACTATCTCTATGAAAAGGCAAGTGTTAAGGCAAGTTACACCTATCAAGAAGAGATTAAAAAGATTACTCCTGAACAAATTGAAGCTGAGGAAATAGAGGCTCAAAACTATAATGCAAGTCTCTACAGCAATCCCGTCATTCTCACAGAACCTTTCGCCCCGGATTCTTGGCCGGTAACTGACGGTGCTTATGGCGACATGCTTGATTTGACCGAAGAAATGGCTTTTATTGATATTCCGAAGATTAACCAAAAGCTACCCATTTATCATGGCACCACCAATGCGGTGCTAGATAAGGGCGTAGGACACCTGGAAAATACGAGTCTGCCTGTTGGCGGGCCCTCTACTCATTCAGTACTAAGCGCTCATCGTGGTCTTCCCAAAGCTGAGCTGTTCACTCATTTAGACAAACTGGACAAAGGGGATATCTTTACGATCACGGTCCTTAATCAAAAACTTGCCTATGAAGTGTATGCTATTGAGGTAGTTGAGCCCAAACAGGTAGATTCCCTCTACATCCAAGAGGGAAAAGACTTGGTAACCCTGGTTACTTGCACACCGTATGGTGTCAATAGTCACCGCCTGCTTGTCCATGCCGAGCGTTGCGAATTGCCGGAAGATAGCGTTGGTGCAACATTTGACGAGGGCAGCTTCCTTATCAGTATTGCAATCGTATGTTTGGTTGCATTGCTTCTTCTCTTAGGATTTCTGATAGCCCTTTTGCGCAAGCACAAAAATCAAACCCGCATTGCGGCGAACGCTGATTTTGATACCTATAGCAGGTATTCGAATAACTATCGAAAGAAGTAATGTTACGAGCTCTGCTATGTTCTTAAATTTTGTCGAATATTTCGAAAAGAAAGTAGACGGAAAAATCGTCGACCTCAGGTTTCGCGACAAGAAAAAGGGGTGGGGAGCTTTCTTGGCTGTCGACTACTGCACTTCAGCGGGAGCGATTCGAACAAGGTACTTTAAACCGGAGGAAGTCTGCTACTATTACTACTTATACAAAGGTTTGTTTTTTTAGGGAGTCTTGTTATTCCTGCCCGTATGCGTGCGGTGCAAGGTTGTCTGATTTGACCATTGGCGATTTTTGGGGCGCAGTTCACTATTTTGAAGACCTGGACACAACCGAGGGAGTGTCTGCGGTGATTGCTTCCACCGACAAGGGAAAGTCTCTCAGCATAATTGCTATCTTTATCGCAAATGTTTAGCTATTACTCTCGCAATGACTCTCAAGTTAAACATGTCATACAACGAGAAATAGGTGTCTGATCTGAAAGGAGTCTGAAGAAGTGACAGACTCAAATGACTTAAATAAAGTTAGAGAGCTTGCTGCATCAGTAAATGATGCTTACCCAGACTTTATAAATGCCATGGTAAATGGAGCAAAGAGACATAATGTCGCAGAAAGCTTGATACAGTTCATGGAGGAAAAATAAAAACGCCTCTACAGATGATGTGTTGGAGTATTATTACGTAATTACAATTCTTAATTAGAGCGCCTGTTGATGCTTCTACTTAGGCGGCTCGTTGAGAAAGCTCTCTGATGCGCTAGATAGGGTAGCGCTACGATAAATCCATTCTTTGCTTTCAATCTTGAGTCAATTCCAAAACTCTATCAATTTTAAGTGCCGTGCTGTAACGGCTATTGTTGTTTGCGACATCCCCACTGGGCATTGTGTTTGACATTATCGGTTGAGTGTTTCTACGGGAAGCTGGGGGAGTAATATCATCACGTATGAGGCGATCTATTCCAGTCAAAGCGTGAGAGTTGTGCGGCTCGCTTCACGCTACGTCAGAGGCTTCCGTTATACGTTTGCCAGTTCTTTCTTCGCCAGATACACGTAATACACGCTCAGCGTGACGGCTGCCATGCACCAGGTAATGGGGTAGACGAGCGCAACGCCCGTGATGCCTGAGGCAGGTAGGGGAGAGCCCAGCAGAAGAACCAGTCGCATGGCCGCATAGCAAATGAGCACGGTAGCCATGGGACCCTTCACGTGCTTCATGCCACGGCAGGCTCCTCCGCAGACCTCGGAGATGGCGTAGAGCCAGTAGAACGGGTACGTGGTGAATACCGCGGTAGTACCTAGCTCGATAACGTCCAACTCGTCCGTGAACAGGCTGAATGCAAAGCTGCAGAACGTCATGATCAGGGCGGTGGTAGCTACTGCGCTGATTAGCCCCATTCCTAAGCAGCTGCGGACACCCTTCTTGGCGCGGGCGGGTTGGTTGGCGCCGATGTTCTGGGCCACGAATACCGTGGAGGTTTGTCCTAGGGCCACAAGGGGTTCATAGACCAGCATCTCAATTTGAAAGTAGATGACGAAGGCTGCGATACTGTCCTGACCCAGGCCGTTGATGACGTACTGAATGAACACATTGGACAAGGTGAGAGCGAAGCCTTGGATTGCGGCAGGGATGCCGATTGCTAGCATTTCTTTGAGAGTTGCTGCGTTCGCACGGGCGCGTGCGGTGATGCCGTTGTTGCGCATCCATTCGCAGAGCTTCCAGATGGAGTAGGCGCAGGCTAGGGACTGGCAGCCTACCGTGGCAAGGGCGATGCCGGCCACACCCAAGTTGAAGACGACGAGCGCCAGGGCGTCGAGGGCGATGTTGTAGAGGCCGCCGATGATCTGGGCTTTCAGCGGGGTGGTGGAGTCGCCGATTCCGCGCAGCACGCCAGAAGCCATGTTGTAAGCAAGCATGGCGGGTAGGCCGATGAAGTAGAGGCGCAGATAGAGGATGGCGTCTTGGCTGATGTTGGCGGGGACCTGCATGACTACGGCGAACAATGGGCTGCAAGCAATGCCTAGCACGCAGATGACCACGCCTGTCACCAGGGATACGCGGATTGACGTGGAGGTGATGATGCCTATAGAGGCGTAATCCTTAGCACCGATGCTGTGGGCTGCCATGACATTGGCACCCAAAGAGAGTCCGGCAAACAGGTTCACCAAACAGATGGCAACCAAGGAGATGGATCCAATGGCCGCGATGCCTTGGGAACCCAGGAAATTGCCGGCGAAGAAGGTGTCCGCGGAGGAGTACATGATCTGGAGCAGGTAGGCGCCCAGTAAGGGGAGTGAGTAAGTAAGGATACCCTTTCCTACCGATCCCGTTGTAAAGCCATTTGCCATGTGTCACTGCTCCTGTTGTATCTTTCTGGCATCCAATGTTCCTGATTTGGCATTCAGCCGGCCGTTCGCCTTCAATCAGTAACATCTTTCACGATTTCGTGTTACTTCTGGTATCATAACACCAATACAATTTTCGTAACACAAAGGAAAGTGAGTGGGCATGACTCCAGCACCAAACCCTCGCCAGCACGGACACCGTGCACCAAACGTCCTTATCAAGGACGTGGAGAAGTACTGGGATGAGCGCTCCGCTGCGTATTCAGCGATTGTGAAAGATGAGATGGCTAATGCTGCCATGGCTGCATGGCAGTCCGTCTTTCAGGAGAAGTCTGCTGACGTATTGTCCGCTTCTGAACATCCCGTAGCTCTTGACTTGGGTTGTGGTCCTGGTTTGTTCTCCATTCTCATGGCCCAGCTGGGCTTCGAGGTTATTGCTGTAGATCTGAGCGCGGGTATGCTGTCCCAGGCTCGTGCCAACGCAATCGCTGCGGGCGTCTTCGACCGCATCAGCTTCATCCAAGGTAACGTCCACGACCTTCCTATTGCCGATAACTCTGTAGACTTAGTGGCTTCTCGCAACGTCACCTGGCTCATGCAGGACCCTATGGGCGCTTACCGCGAGTGGCTCAGGGTCATGAAGCCATCCGGCAAGATGCTCTGCTTCGACGCAAATTGGCACCACTATCTGGTGGATTCTGACCTAAATGCGCTCCGTGCCGCTGACCAGCAGGACATCCATGACTCTGGCATCACGGAGGAAGGTCTGTGGACCGAGGAGCAGAATCACCGCAGCGAACTTATTGCCCTGGAGCTCCCATCCACTTATACTCAGCGTCCTGGTTGGGACCAGTGCGCCCTTAAGTTTTTGGGCTTCTCCCAGGTAGACGTTGATGTCAACGTATATCAGCGCCTTTGGTCCGAAGAGGAAAAGTCCTTCTACGCCACATCCCCTCTGTTCCTCATTGAGGCTGTGAAGTAGTCAGTGCGCCTCATCTCCGACAATCCCCAGCAGCGCAGCGCGTTCTTCAAGAGGCTCTCTCTAGAGCTTCTTGGTGCGCTCATCATCATCGTGGGCGTCACGTTCCTGGCGTTCCTGCTATCATATTTATCCCCAACGGACCCGGCCATCCGTTACTTCACCGACAAGGGTATGATCCCCACGGAAACCGAACTGGCCACCAAGCGCCACGAGCTGGGTCTGGATCTCCCATTCTGGCAGCAGTACAGCAACTGGATCGTTTCTATGCTCCATGGCGACATGGGCAACTCTTACCGCACCGGCAACTCCGTGTTCGGTTCCCTCATGTTCAGCTTGCCTTACACCCTGGCCCTTACCTTCACCTCCATGACCCTCACGCTGCTCATCGCGGTTCCCCTAGGCCTTCTGTGTGCAAAGCGCAAGGACAGCGCCCTAGACAACGCGGTCCGCGCCTTCTCCTACTTGTTCTGCTCCATTCCAACCTTCCTGGTGGCTCTGGTGCTACTCTACATCTTCAGCGTGCAGCTCCACGTGCTGCCTACGTCTTCCAAGGATGCCATCGGCTTGATTATGCCTACCTTGGCATTGGCTATTCCATTGGCTGCATGGTATGTGCGCCAGGTGCGCACCATCGCCTTGGAGCAGTATGCTAAACCCTACGTGGACGGCCTTCGCTCTCGTGGTATCTCCGAGCATGACATCCTGTTCAAGCACATCCTAAAGAACTCCCTGGTGCCAATCTTGGCGTTGGTGGGCATTTCCCTGGGCGGCTTGTTGGGCGGCTCTGCCATCATCGAGTGCATTTTCGCCTGGCCGGGCGTGGGCAACCTGTCCGTGTCGGCCATTAATTCCCGCGATTACGCCGTGGTCCAGGGTTATGCGTTGCTCATGGCCATCGTCTACCTCGTGATGAACTGGATTTTAGATGCCGTCTATCGCGTCATCGATCCTCGCATTGGAGGCAGGTAGCATGTCCGGCCTCATCCGAACGAAATCCCAACGAAACCTGGCCGCCATCTGCGCTGTAGCGATCGCCTGGTTGATTCTCCTGTTCCTGGTTCCGCTTCTGTTCCCATTCGATGCGAACAAGACGGACCTCTCATCTTCGTTGCTGCCACCGTTTTCCCCAGGTTACCTCTTCGGTAGCGATAATATCGGTCACGACGTATTTCTGCGCACCATGGCTGGCGGCAGTGAGTCTGTGTTCATGGCCTTCGCCATTGTTGCAATTACCTTTGTGGTGGGTAGTATCGTTGGCATGGTGGCAGGATTCAGTGGCGGTATCGTGGACGAGGTGTTGGACAAGGTGATCACCATGTTCCAGGCGTTCCCAAGCTTCGTCCTAGCCATCGCTATCGCGGCCATCCTGAGTCAGGGTATGATCAACATGATTATCGCCATCTCCTTGGTGTACTGGACACAGCCAGCCCGCCTTGCCCGTAGCTTGGCAATGAGTTTGAAGGATTCCGTGGCGGTGCGCGCGGCCCTGGTCTGCGGCGCCAACTTCCGCCAGATCTGCAAGAAATACCTGTTGCCGGCCATGTTGTCCCCTTTGGTGGTCATGGCTGCGCTTTCCATCGGCGACGTAGTGCTCACCATGGCCGGTTTATCCTTCTTGGGACTAGGCCCCGAACGTCCTACCAATGAGTGGGGCATGATGATGAGCGAAGCCCGTTCCAGCATGCAGTTCGCTCCTTGGGCAATCCTTGTGCCGGGCACTGCGCTGTTCGCCACCGTGAGTATCTTCAATCTTCTTGGTGATGCGCTTCGAGATGTTCTTGAGGGACGCAGCACCGAGAATGGAGAAAAAGGGGAGGCCCCAACTGATCTTCAAACCGTAGAGCCTCCCACAAAGAACGAGCTTGCTTGGAGAAGTTCATTCCTCCCAGCAAGAGCTCATAATAGAAAGGATAACGAATGAACAATAAGATGAAAAGGGGAGGTTTGCTGATAAGCCTGGTTTGTGCGTTCGTCCTGTGCTTCGCATTGGTTGGCTGCGGCTCTTCCAACTCCAATGAGCCAAAGGAACTGAACGCTGGTTCCACCGCATACTTCTATGCTGAGTCCGCAGACCCTGCTAACAACTGGGATGGCTGGGAACTTCAGTACTACGGCGTCACCGAGAACCTTCTGAAGTTAAAGGACGACTTCACCACCGAGCCTTGGCTGGCAGAGTCCTGCGAGAATGTTGACGATCTGACCTGGACCATGACCCTCCGTGACGACGTAACCTTCTCCAACGGCGAGAAGATGACTGGCGAGTCCGTCAAGGCATGCCTGGAGCGCACCTACGAGCAGAATTCCCGTGCTGCTGAGACCTTGGCACTGGATTCCATCGAGGCTGACGGCCAGACCGTGACCTTCAAGACCAAGCAGGCTGTTCCTTCCTTCGAGAACATCATCTGCGACCCAATCTTCTCCATTTACTACACCGCTGACGGCATGGACTACGCTGCTGAAACCCCTTGCACTGGCCCATACGTTATCGATGAGTTGATCTACGAGGATCACTGCACCCTGGTTCCAAACGAGAACTATTGGGGCGGTACTCCAAAGCTGGATAAGATCACCCTGAAGACCTTCTTCGACGATGATTCCCAGACCATGGCCATGCAGAACGGCGAGGTTGACATTCTGGCAATGCCTGGCATGAGTTCCTACAGCACCCTCACTGGTTCCGATTACCAGGTTCTGGCCCAGAACTCCACCCGTTCTGACTTCATCCGCTTCAACATGAAGCACAAGGTTGTTGCTAACGACGCAGTTCGCTTGGCAGTTTCCTACTGCATCGATCGTGAGGGCTATGCAAAGACCATCTGCCTTGCCACTGAAGAGGCTAACTACGGCGTATATAGCTCCCAGCTGAACTACGGCGGCACCGATGGCTTGAACGTAACCGTTACCGGCTGTGATATTGAGGCTGCAAAGGCTGCCCTGGACGCTGCTGGTATTGTTGATTCTGACGGCGACGGCATCCGTGAGCTCGAGGATGGCACCCCTTGTGTCATCACCCTGTACAACTGCTCCGCATATGAGCGCTTCGTGCAGCTTGCTGACGATATGCAGAACAAGCTGGCAGAGGCAGGCATCAAACTGAAGATTAAGACTGTTGATTACTGGCTGGAAGACAAGGAGACCTACGACAACGATGATCCTGACATGACCATCGACTCCTATGGTGTTGCTCCTACCGGCGATGCAGGCTACTTCGCATCCATGTGCTTCAAGTCCGACGGCTCCAACAACTTCGGCAGCTACAGCAACCCAGAGGTTGACTCTCTGATTACCAAGCTCGAGAACACCTTCGACGCTGATGAGCGCACCTCCATCATTAAGGAGATTTCCCAGAAGGTACTGGATGATAACGCCTACATCTTCTTCTCCACTTCCACCACCTCCTACATTGCCAACACCAAGGTTAAGGATGTGGCTGTGGCTCCTTCCGAGTACTACTTCATCACCAAGGACACCACCGTTGAGTAATTTCACGGAACATATCCTGTCGTTTGAGCATCTGGACGTGGCACGCGGTCGCGTCCAGGTGATCCGCGATTTGTCCTTCTCCTTGGGTCGTGGAGAGATTCTCGGCCTGGTGGGAGAGAGCGGCTCCGGTAAGACCACCACGCTCCGAACAGCGGTTGGATTGCTGGGCGCTGGCGGACGCATTACGGGCGGTTCTCTCATCTTCGACGGCCAGGATATTGCGAAAATGACCCCTGAAGCTGTATCCGCCCTCCGCGGCGCAGGAATGTCCTACGTATTTCAAGATCCGAATGCCTCCCTTGACCCTTTGGCTACCATTGAGTCTCAATTCGATGAATGCGTAAACTGCCACCGCGCTCTGCGCCGCGAAGAGCTGACTCAGCTAGAACACAGTCTGTTGCGCTCGTTGGGCTTTGACGACCCTGAGCGCGTGCTGAGATCTTATCCCCATAACCTGTCTGGTGGCATGGCCCAACGCGTGATCTTGGCCTTCGCCCTGGCTTGCGAGCCAAAAGTCCTGCTGGCTGATGAGCCCACCAGTGCATTGGACGTGGTGAGCCAGGCTGACGTCATCGCGCAGCTGAAGCGCATTCGTGACGAGCGCGGCGTTTCCATCTTGATAGTCAGTCATAACCTGACCGTCATGGCAGAGCTAGCGGACCGCATTGGCGTCATGAAGGATGGCCGGCTGGTAGAACTTGGTCCAACTAAGCAGGTGCTTCACGCGCCACAGAATCCGTATACTAAGGAGCTCATCGCCTCCGTTCCCCGTATGGTTAGGAGGTCCTGATGTCCCAGCCGTTGAACGAATTTCGGTTAGATCGCACCGAGCTGCTTGCGGTCTCCGATGTACGTAAGGTCTTTATTATCAAGAGCTCCAAGCATGTGGCCCTTGATGGTGTGTCCATTCATGTTTCTGCTGGCGAACGTGTTGCTCTTGTGGGTTCCAGCGGCTCCGGCAAGTCTACCTTAGCCAACGTGATTCTGGGCTTGGAGCGCGCTGATGCGGGCAACGTGAAATATGACGGCGTTGACTTGCAGGCGGGCCTCAAGCATTCCAAGCGCGATGCGACCGTGCGTCGCAAGTTGCTGGAGATGCAGATGGTGTTCCAGAGCCCTGCTGCTTCATTCTTACCTCGCATGAAGGTGTCCGAGGGCATCATGGAGGGCCTGGCGTATCGCGAGGGCTTCGACAGGCGCAAGGCCGAGGGCTTGGTGCTTGAGATGATGGAGCGTGTCCAGCTGCCTGCGTCTTACGCGAACAAAAAGGTGTGTGAGCTTTCTGGTGGCGAATGCCAGCGCGCAGCCATTGCTCGCGCCCTCGTTTCCCATCCACGCCTTCTGGTTTGCGATGAGCCGACCAGCTCCTTAGATGTGACCGTGCAGGCGAAGATCATGGCGCTGCTCGACGAGCTTTGCGCTGAGACGAATGCTGCCTGTCTGTTCGTCAGCCATGATCTGACCCTGGTCAGCGGCTTCTGTCAGCGTGCTTACGTGATGGATGCGGGCAAGGTTGTCGAAGAAGGAGTTCCTGCGGATATCTTCGAGCATCCTGCGTCCGAGATGGGCAAGTGCCTCGCTTCCGCTATCATCGAGCTGTAAGGCCTTCTTGCTCGGCTTGATGGCCGAACTGCGTGAGCTAGGAGGAGTGGAGTACGGAATCGCAAAGGCGAGTGCCGTCATCCGCATCCAATTGTCTGGAGGGGAATTTGTGGGGATGTTGCGTGTGCGGACAGAGCGACGACGGCCGCGCCACAGTCCCGCGGCGCCTGAGCGGCTTTTGGCCAGAGGGGTTCCAAGGAGAGGAGGCGCGGAACGCTTCCCTTGGCCGCACCTAAATATCGTCCTTAGTGCCTGGACTGGCTGTGTGGCTACGCTTATCGACATGTGCAACGTCGGCCATTTTGGAGGGAATAAGATTATTGAAGGATGGGAATGAAGAGGTTTCGATGAATGAAATTAACACTCTTTGGTTCGAGTACAACGCAGCCAAGAATAGGATTCAGGAAGCGTTGGGAAGAACGGCGAATATCCTTGGTGAGTACGCCGAGGCTTTGGTCGCTGAGGCATATCACGGTGAGGTTCTTCCGACTGCCCACAAGTCCGCCGATGTCCTTCTGCCCGACGGAAGGACGATTCAGGTGAAGGCTCGGACCATTAAAGCGGGAGAGTCCTCGTTGTTGAGTGCTATGAGATCTTGGGACTTTGATTTGCTGGTCGTTTTGCTGTTCGACGAGACCGGTAAGCTGCTGTGGGCGGGGGAGCTGACCGCTGAGGCGGCTCAGGGAATTAGCAGATTCCAGAAACATACGAACAGTTACCAGATCTGGACTAATTCGAAGCTATTCGACGAGTCTGTCTCGAAAGACGTTAGGAGCATGTTCCCCAAGGAGCTCCTTGCAGACAGCTGATAAGCATTTATGTATTTGCGTGAGGCTTTGTAATGAATCGTCTCATTGGGAAATCGTCCCAATGAGACGATTTTTGTTTGTCTGGAGGGGTGGTTATCCGGTGATTTCAGGGCTCGTTTGAAGGCTGGATTAAGGCGCTTTTCTGCCTAGATTTTTAATATGCGCAAAGGGGTTTTCGCCAATACGTTTTCATATAGGCGTTTGACCTGGGGTTATTTAATTTGTTTTTTCGTCTTGGCTAAAGAGGTGTCCGTGATTGGCCCTAGGCCAATCACGGAAGATGAGCTGGAGTGGTATTCCGATAAGCACAAGGCGTATCTAGTTAGCGTTCCTCAGGGTATCACTGGCTGGTGGCAGGTTTTGCTATCCTTGCTCGCTTTTTCTACTATTTGCAGCTACTTCTTCACAAGATAATAGCAAGGTAAAGGCTGTTTTTTTCTGAAAAGGTACGATTGCCGCAATTGGACTTTCGGTGCTGTATGCAAGCTTTGATGAATTCCATCAGCTTTTCGTTGGGGGCCGTAGCGGGCAGTTTTCTGACGTAATCATAGATACTGCAGGATCCATAACTGGAATTCTAATAGCATCCTAAGTTTGTTTCTTTAGAACACGCCGAGCTCGTAAGTGATGGTAATCTTTAGGTTGTTTGTCTTGTTTTGAGCGATTGCCATGCTTGCTGATAATCAACTCATATCTAATAATTGCAATCAACATTTGCTATGAATAATTGTTATCTGAAACGCATAAAAAGGTCCAAAAAATGTCCGGACTCTCTTTGTTTGCGATAACTTTCGCAATTAACCTTCTGATTAGAGAAGAAGATTCCATATCTCTACTTCCATCAATTAGCATTAGCGGAAGTAGAGTATTTGAGCAAATTTGTAGCTGGCTCGGGTTAATTGTCATCCATAGAGCTTCAAATTATGGATATGACCTGCATTTTTGCTCTGTCTCTGACAGTTATACACGATTTCCTCCGAAAACTATGGCACTGAGTCTTGCAAAACTTAGTGCAATGTGAATTTTTGGTCTTTACGTGTTGATCGGGTCCTACTTTTTTGAAAAAATCTCGTTATCTATCTAGTACCTTTTAGCTTTTTTAATAATGGCATGTTCGATGATGTTCTGATTTCATCAGAACATCATCAATTTCTATTCGTTCCGCTCTTAGACCAGCTTTGAGCTGTTGTCTGAAATGAAAACCCCTCTTCCCTATTGAACTATTCGTTAGGAAGAGGGGTTCTAGACACTGAATAAAACAAATGAGAAACGTTTGTTTTATGCGCGCTTGCGTAAGCGAGTAAACGCCAAAACGGCTGCAGCAACAGCACAAGCAACACCTGTTGTTATCGCAAAGATGCCCGCATTATCGCCGGTCTGAGGCATGATGGAAGCACTTGCGGTAGTTGTTAAGGAAGTGCCTGTAGAATCAAATGCGCCTGGGGTAATTGCAGGTTTATCTGCAACAATAGTTACATCGGCGCTAATTTCATCACTACTGTAATCAGTAATTACTTCTTTAGCAGTTCCAATGGTTTGGCCTTTTAGGATATAGACCCTATTATCACCATCGGGTAAAAATGCATTTTGAATCAAGAAATCACAAATCTGTGTGCCTTCTGGTGTTTGGATTTTACTGTTTGTGATTGCTATACTTCCACCTGCAAGATCCGCTGCTTCTGAAGTTTGAGGTAAATAGGCCAGATTTTCAGACCAAATGGCAGCATGAATGGCATCAATTGCAACATTAGAACCATCAATAGTGATACTTGCTGGAATATTCCCAAAATATGTTTGCGCCAGTATTCCAATACTCTCACCTACTGCATCACCATCAGCTGAACTGTTATGTTTAATCTTGATGTCGGAATCTTTGATGGCAATATTTCCACCTTTAGAATGGAGATCCATTGCATATATGCCCGTTATATTATTTTTTGCTACTCCTTCAATTGCAACTACTGCATTATTAATTGCAATGTTTCCGTTTGTATAAATACCATTAACATATCCAGAATCAGATCCATCAGTAGTAACACCAAGGTTAACGCCCTCAATATTTAAATTACCATCACCTACATAGATACCATCAAATCCAGCCTTGACGGAGAGTGTTCCATCACCAGAAATAGAAAGGTTTCCATAGCTAACCGCAATACCATCTTGGTAAGGATTGTTGTGCAAGTCCGTCCATTCAGGACAACCGTTCTCGTATGTAACGGTATTATCTCCAGTAACTTGAATGTTCAAATCTCCCTTCGCAACAATCTCACCGCCTTTATAACCGTTGAGGTTCAGGTTATCCTGGTCTACCCATTCCCATCCGTTGCCTTTGTTGCCAACTTGCTGTTTGGCATCCTCAATCCAAAGATAATCGGCAGCAAGTGCGACAGTTGGACACATGAGTGTGGTTGCCAGCATAACGCTCAAAGCGCCAGCTGCTACTTTGTAAGGTAAATGGAAACGATTTGGGTTTTGCGCTGCATGAGCGCCAGCCTTTGATTTCATGGCTAACCCCCTTACTGTGAAAAACACTGATAATCACTAATTGTAGCAGTGCTCGCGCACACTGCTGAAAACAAAAAGAAAGTACCCGATTATTTGAATTCAGAACTAGATGTAAGTCAGTAACAAATATAAGTTTTACTATTGGAAAAAGTGTCAGTTCTTACGTGTTACTTTTTCAATATCGCATGCAAGTGTCTTTTCTTTCGCTTCACCAAAAAGAACGCCTCGAGGTCGGTGTTTCGCTAAACATTTAACGCAACTATTTCTTCCGACCTACCAAAGAGCCCAGAAGGCCTCCCGCTGTTTTCGCAGCACCAAAAGCAGTAGAACCTGCCGCTTGAGCACCACTAGCAATAGCAGCGCTTGCGCTTTTAACACCTTCAGCAATAGTTACACCTGCGGTTTGTGCATCTTCTGTAAGAGCCGTTTTCATATCTTGAGCTTTTTCAACAAAGCCATCCCTAGTAGTTTCTAGAAAACCTTCAGGTGCGCCATCTACTTCATTCTCAACATCAATACCAGAAGTCGGCAATGCTCTCAGGTATTTTCTGAGTCTCTCGGCACTAGGTTTGAACGTAGCATAAGTAAGAGTTCCAGAAACCACACCACCAACAACAGGAACAACTTTGCTTACTGTTTTGGCAAACGTTTGCTTTGTAAGATTAATACCTAAGACTCGCAGTACACTTTTCATGATGGGATAAAAAGTTGTTTTTGTTAGAGCTTGACGCTCGATTGTTTTTGCCACTCCTTTTTGAGCAACATTTGTAGCAAACTTCGTTATTCCATTTGCTGCACCACCAATTTCTAGCATGACACCCATAAGGACAACAAGCTCCATAAGTGTCGCATCATCTACTTCATCACCTTCGTTTAAGAACGACTGCCAACCGTAAAGATATGCTAGCTTTTGTTCCACCCTCATTACATGTGCGAAATATTGAGCCAAATCAGCTGGAACAGTTCCCGCAAGAGCTACGCCACCTGGTACTCCCGCAATAAAAGAAAGCCCTGCACATTTTCGCGTTTCCAAATCAATAGCAGCAGACGCAATTTTGTCTAGAACTTGAGGAGATATTCCTACTTCGATTGGAGTTCTCTCAACTGCCAAATTGGCATCTATATCAGGTGCATATCGCTTAATTTCCGAACGTAAGAATTTTCCTCTATCAATCTTTACGGCCTTAAGCGATGCAGCAGCTTTTATAATACGCAGTGCAAATTCTTCTGCTTCAGCTTCGGAACAATCTGTTGGCTTTTCAATATCAGCTGTTGCTATGATAGCCTCATTTTCGAGTTCAATAATTTCAGCCTTGCCCTCAACACTGATTGAATCATTGTCAGTGAATTGTATTTGCATCTCATCCCCCTCATAGTTGAATCTATGTCTAGTTCTCCCTCTGCAGTATGAGTCTTTAGAAATAAAACCCCACGTCAGGTGGAAGTTTTATGTAGTCAAAAAATATACCATACTTTCATCTTGCCTTATGCCAACGGATGTCTAACACGTGTTTTGTAGTTAAACAGGGTTTCGTATGGTTAATCTTCCGAACATTCATGTTCAATTTCGAGTCTGCGCTTACGCGCTGATTTGTACGACAGGTAAAAAGCAGGCATGCATAGAATGGTAATTAGAGATCCCATGATAGCGGCTATGATAGCGTCGAGTGTCTTACCGCTTTAATAGTACGGACATTCGCTCTTTAAACAAACGGTGTTTTGTGAAGCAACAATACATGGTGAGGCTATTTCTTCACTCATGACAGTTTCACCAAAATCAACGTTAAAATCTTTAGCGAAGGTGTCGCGAGCAATTTCAACTGACCAACGTGAATCGCGTTTGCAGCATCGAGGTGCTCCTCCTGATGCAATTTTTTCTGCTATACGAGCAACCATGCTTTGGTCTTTGGACCATCCTTCTGTTTTAAGTGGCGCATTTTCAGCAATAATAGCGTAAGCCATTCCTGCAGAAATAGCCGCTCCGCAGATTCCCCAGCGAGCACATGCAGCTCCGGGTACTTTAGTTGATTCTTTACTTAATAGATTTAGATATTCTCTTAATTCGCCGTCATTAAGATTATTCGCATGCGCATATCCAGTAAGAAGGCAAGCACCTACAAGAAAGTGATGTACTGGACCAAATGCAACACAGTTTTCGTTAGTAAAACACGCCTCTAGTAAACGAACGGGATCTTTCTCAGTACTCTTTGTAAGAAAATCAATTGCCCAAAAATTTGTGTTTTCTGACATGACAATCTCCTGTGGTTGTTTTTGAATTCAGGTGATTTGTTAATCATAATGGAGTAGTAGGTTTAGAAAAGCAATTATTAAACGCTCGAAATGGAACAAATGCACGACAGGCTTTGACCGAACAGAGAGAAGAGAACAAGATTATTCTTTTGTCGAAATATCTTCTAAAGAAAACTCGTAGCGCAAAGCAAGCTGACTAAATAGTTCCTTCATAACTTGCTGAGCGATATTTCGCATGTCAAGATTATTGATAAAAGCTAAAACATTCTGTACTTCTTCTACAGGTACGTTATAACCTCGAAGTGCCAAAGAAAGGAACTTATTGAGTTTGCGTTCAAGAGTAAACTCGTCCGTGCATGGATTTGCCATGTAGCCTCGCATTAAGCCTGCGCTACCAAATTCAAGTTCTACAAAGTCTTGTTCGCTTAATTCTGGCTGATACGGACCAAAAATGCGATAAATCTCTTTTGTGGTTGCAGTCTGAATATAGTCAAGAGTTGGCTTTTGAGTATAAGCTTCCAGATAGATATCTCGGAGGGTTTCGTTGAGTTCAGTTAGAGTTATTTGAATAGCGGTTTCTATTGCATAGATATATACAGGAGGAAGGGTGTCACCCGCAACGCTTTTAGCAATATCAAACTGATTTCCAAACATGGATTTCACCAGTTCAAGTAAAACACCGTCTTTGTTTTGGAAAAGGTTTTGAAAGCTACTGGAAGAGACTTGCGCTTCTTTCAAAATTTGAGAGGTGGTAGTTTGATGATAGCCATTCTCTAAAAAGAGCTTCACGCAAACCTGCAAAACTCGCTTTTCTGTAATCCTTCCATCGCGTCGTTTTGCCATGTGCCTCTCCCTGTAATTTGTTAGAAACTTATTTATAGTAGTAAGAAAGTATACCCTTTAGTGGTTTATTGAAAAGAATGTAAAATAGCACATATTTTGTCAAGCGCTTAGAAAAAGGATAGATTTGGTATGAGCCTTAACTCCACAGCTTCAGCAGAACGCATTCATATTGGCTTTTTCGGCGTAAGAAATGCAGGAAAATCAAGTGTGGTAAATGCGGTAACTAACCAGAGTTTATCTATCGTTTCTAACACTCCCGGAACTACAACTGATCCTGTACGTAAGGCTATGGAGCTTCTTCCTGCTGGACCAGTTGTCATTATTGATACACCAGGCCTTGATGATGAAGGCGCTCTTGGAAACCTCCGCGTTGATAAAACTAAAGAAGAATTGAGAAGATGCGACGTAGCAGTGTTAGTCATTGATGCAACACGCGGTTTTCTTCAAGCGGACAATGATCTTCTTACCTTATTTGAAAAAGAAAAGGTTCCCTTTATTGTTGCCTACAATAAGACCGATTTAATTAACGAAGAACGGAAAAAACAGCTCCCCCACTTCGAAAACCAGATTTTTGTAAGTGCTCTAGGTAATGAAGGAATCCAGGAGTTAAAGGAGCTTATTGCTAGAGTTGCTACAAAAGAAGAAAAGCAAAAGTTTCTTGTTTCTGACTTAGTTAATAAAGGTGATTTCGTAGTCCTAGTTATTCCGATTGATTCTTCAGCTCCTAAACTTCGCTTAATTATGCCGCAACAAATGGTGATTAGAGATTGTTTGGATGCACAAGCAATTCCTGTTTGTTGTCAAGTTTCTGAGTTGCAAGAAACTCTTCAAGGATTTTCTGTTGCTCCAAAACTAGTTATAACCGACTCGCAGGCTTTCGAAGAAGTGGCGAATATAGTACCTCATTCAATTAATCTAACCTCGTTTTCAATTCTGATGGCACGCTATAAGGGAGAATTTGATGCTTTTATTGAAGGTGCATCTTATTTGTCAAGTTTAAAAACGGGAGATAAGGTTTTGATTTGCGAATCGTGCTCACACCACCGTCAGTGCGAAGATATTGGCACAGTAAAGCTTCCGTATTGGATAGAACAGTATTCCAATAGCAAGCCAGAGTTTTCGTTCTGTTCAGGGAGGGAGTTCCCTTCTAATTTGAATTGTTATAACTTAATTGTTCACTGTGGTGGATGTATGTCTAATGATAAAGAAATTCACTATCGTGTTTCACTCGCAAAACAATCCTCAGTGCCAATTGTTAATTACGGAATTGCTATTGCGCAGATGAATGGTATTTTATCTCGCGCTCTTACGGTTTTTGAAAAGTAGTCTAACAGGAATAGAATAATATGATAAATACTTCACTAGTGAATAGTTCAGATGCAGGGGATGCGCATATAGATCAGCAGTGGAAAACACTTCTTTATAAACTTGAGACAACGCATCATCTTTCGTTTGACGAATGGGTATTTTTCCTTAATAAGAGAACTTCGAAGCGTACTGAATTACTTCGCCAAAAAGCTGATGCGGCTAGAAAGCGCATCTTCGGAACTGCAATTTATACACGCGGACTCATTGAAATATCAAATATCTGCAAGAATAACTGTCTATATTGCGGAATTAGAGCCGGCAATAATAACCTTGATCGCTATCGGCTAACTAAAGAAGAAATACTTTTCTGTTGCAAGGAAGGTTATGAGCTGGGCTTTAGAACTTTCGTCCTTCAAGGAGGAGAAGATCCCTATTTTACCGACGAAGTATTAGTTGATCTTATTAGTGAGATAAAGTTTCTATTTCCTGACTGCGCTCTTACTCTTTCATTAGGTGAGCGTAGTAGAGAAAGTTACCAAAAACTTTATGAAGCCGGTGCAGATAGATACTTATTGCGCCATGAAACCATTAATGAAGAACACTATAAATTACTTCATCCTTCAACAATGGCTTTATCAACACGAATTGAAGCGCTTAATAATCTGTATGAAATTGGCTATCAAGTTGGAACGGGGTTTATGGTTGGAAGTCCAGGACAGACTATCGAAACGATTGCTGAAGATTTGGTATTCATAGAGAGATTTAAGCCTCATATGGTTGGCATAGGACCTTACATCACTCATGAAGATACTCCTTTTGCTGGTTTTCCTAATGGAACGCTCGAAATGACCTTGTTTTTACTCTCGTGTATCCGTCTTCTTCTTCCAGAAGTGCTTCTTCCTTCTACTACTGCTTTGGGAACAATACATCCAAACGGTCGTGAAATGGGATTTTTGGCAGGTGCAAATGTAGTTATGCCAAACCTTTCCCCCGTAAAATATAGAGAGCTTTACAGCTTGTACGAAAATAAGATTTGCACAGGAGAAGAATCTGCGCAGTGTAGAGGCTGCCTTTCGAAAAGAGCACAAAGCGTCGGTTATGAGATTGTAACTGACCGTGGTGACTCCCTTTTTGCATAAGCGGATGTGGTGACTTCCTGTTTGCATGACCTGGATTAGTGGACATCCTTTTTTTCACAGGCTGGATATTTATTCACACGCTAAAAATGAATAATAGTATCAATGAGGGTAGAATTATTTAGCTGCTAAACCTGTGCAAATAGTGCTTTTATTAAAGTTTATTTAATTCACCAATCTGTTCTATAGATTGAGCTATTTGGGGTCTATAATTTGTTTTTGCTATTCTATCAGCCACTTTATTAGAAAGCATATAATGAATAAAGCTATTTATGTTTGCGAACACTGCAAATCAAAATATTCCGTAGAGACGGGAATTGTTGAAGATTTCTTAAATACGTATAAATCTACCGTTGCCTCTATTGAAGAAGGCAAGTATGGTCCTGAATGGAAAAACGCTTTTGATCAAATTATCGAGGTAGCGTTAGACCATACCTACGAAGTATATGTTTGTCCGCAATGTAATTGTTGGGAAAATGGTCCTGATTTGTCATTATATATTCCGAAAGATGAAGCTTCTCTTGAACGGATCAGAAGTGCAAAAATGACCGTTGAGAGATGGGGCTCTGTTCGTCCGGTAATGCGCAATGATTTAAGAAACTGTTACCGCTTGTTTAAAGAAAAACAACACCTTTGTCCTCATTGCAAGACAAAAATGGTAAAGGCAGATTTACCTCTTCAAAACTACGTTCTTGATTGTCCAAACTGCAAAGAGTCAAACACCCCTCAAACCATCCAATAATTTCCCAAGAAAGTCTAAATGCTCCCAAACACATTTATTATTTTGGGAGCATTTGAATATGTCTTTAAGTTCGCTTTCGTATGAATAAGCTGGTTATGCTGTGCTTTCGTAATCATCTAAACAAAGCTAGATCGTCCTTGCCAAACTACACAGCTGCCCTTGTTTTCTCGTTTAGCACAATAAAGTGCCTGATCAGCTTGTTCAATAATGGCATCGAAATCAAAGTCTTCCCTCCAGAGAAATGAAACACCTGCAGAAGAAGAGTTTTTTTCACTTTCACAAACAGTGAGAGATGAAAAATTTTTACATATTTCATTACATTTAGATTGAGCAATTTCTTCATCACCCATATGTAAAAGGAGCGCAAGAAACTCATCGCCTCCATAACGACAAAGGACATCGTTATCTCTGGTGTAGCTACGAAGTAAATCAGCAAATGCTTTAATAGCTTTGTCCCCTGCATTGTGACCACAGGTATCATTAATGAGTTTCAA
The DNA here is from genome assembly GCA_900546175.1 of uncultured Eggerthella sp. Classification (GTDB taxonomy): domain Bacteria; phylum Actinomycetota; class Coriobacteriia; order Coriobacteriales; family Eggerthellaceae; genus Anaerotardibacter. The sequence continues at coordinate 45,965 of URBX01000001.1, forward strand.
ATTATCTAGGTCAAATAAGCACACTGCAATAGGCATATTCTCTTTACGAAGAGTTTTTAATTTTTCTTGGAGTCCTCTTCTATTGAGGAGTCCCGTTAGATAATCAAGATTAGCTTCAATTCTTAAAGCACATTCGTTCTCGCGACAAATAGTGTTTCCAATGAGCCTTTCAATTCGTTTATGTAGATCGGAAATAGGATGACATTTGCAAAGAAAATCATCGGATTCAAGAGTAAGAGGAGTTTCTTCACTTACTCCGCATTGCGGAATGGTTGCTAAAACAGGAATATGCCATTTTTTCGGATCGTTTCTTAGTGCTTTAACAATGTCATGTTCGTTATTGTCTGGTGCAGTCATGCTTACAATCACCGCAGAAATTAAATTTCCATTCTCGGAATTAATAATTGAAAGAGCGTCGGTGGTATTGTTTGTGGAAATAACCTGATACTGTACTTCTAAGGAATTCTCGACCGCTTTACGGAATTGAGTATCTTCTTCAATAAGAAGCACTTGTTGTTTTTTTGACTTATTTCTAAAGGTATGAGCTGTTTCTGCAATATCTTTCGTTATTTGGGTTAGAAGTAGATTCTCAAAATCTTGAACAGGCATAGGGGCTGCCAAATAATAGCCTTGAACATAGTCACATCCAGAGCTCTTTAAACGGGTCATTTGTTCTTTTGTTTCTACTCCTTCGGCAACAACACCTAACTGCATTTTGTGAGCAGCACGAATTATGTCTTCTAAAATACTTTGAGAAGCAATTTTTGCAGTTTCATTTTGAACAAAATCCAAGTCAAGCTTTACAATGTCTAATTCCATTTGGCTAAGCATATTAAGAGATGAGTATCCACTACAAAAATCGTCCATCTCAATAATGAAACCATAGTCTCTAAGCTTTTTAACTGCCGCAATAAGACGCTCAGGGCTTTCGCCGTAAGACATTTCAGTTATTTCTAAGTGGAGAAGCGAAGGGTCTATTTCATACTTTTTAGTGAAGTTAATTAATGTTTCGGTCAAATGAGGATGGAAAACATCAGTTCTTGATACATTTACTGAAATAGGAACAACAGGCATACCCGCAGCTTGCCATGTTTGTATTTGTTTGCAAACGCTTTCCCATATATAACAATCCAACTGGAAGACAAAACCATTCTTTTCAAAGAGAGGAATAAATTCGGCAGGAGAAACAATTCCCCACTTAGGGTCTATCCATCTTACTAATGCTTCAGCTCCAACCATTTCACCATCATAAATGCTGTATTTTGGCTGGAGATAAAAACAAAACTCTTCGTTTGCAAGAGCGGATTCCATTGCATCAGTAATACTTTTTTCACGAATAAGTTTTTGACGGAGAGAGTCATCATATACGGCAAAGTATTGGTCGTATCTTCCTTTAATGCTTTTAACCGCAAGGAGCGCTCTATCACACATTTGTTCAACTGGTACGTTTAAATCAGTAATCTCATAAATACCCCAGCGCATCACAACATTTTTTAAACGCTCTGAAGGTTTAAGGGTAAAACCAAACTGACCAAATTGAAGGCGGTCTCGTTTTTCTTTACTTCTTGTTTGGAAGCTAAGAAAACGATCTGCGGTAAAGCGAGCGCAAAATCCAGTTTCTCCTACAGCTTCTTTTGTAATATTTGAAATTTCCTGAAGAAGAAGATCGCCTTCTTTTGAACCAAAAACATCGTTAAAAAGCTTAAAGTTTTCAACATTGCCACATACAATGCTGTATTCAGCATCAGGATTCGCATCAAGCGTTTCCTTGACTTTTTGATAGAAAGTTTCTTTACTGTAGAGCCCTGTAAGTCTGTCATGTTGATATTGATTAATCATTGCTGCAGTTTCACGGAATTTAATCAGGTTTGCAACACGGTGAAGAATAACTTGTGGTTTATATGGTTTTGGTACGAAATCTGTTGCCCCGTGAGTAAGAGAAGCAATTTCGTCTGTTTCACTATCATTACTAGTAGTTACAATTACTGGAATAAGTGATAATGAAGGGTCTTTACTAACTACATCAAGAAATTCAAAACCATTCATTACAGGCATATCAATATCAAGGAGAATAAGATCTATTTCCTCTTGAAAGTCCTTTAATACATCAAGAGCAACCTGGCCGTTTTCTGCTTGAAGTGTGTGATATTTTTCAGAGAGAATATCACACAGTATTTCACGATTAATATCATTATCTTCAACGACGAGAATTTGTCTTGTCATTAGAGGCTCTTTTCCTTAGATTTATAGCCCACAATTCTATCACATAATATATAGATAATTTATATATGACCAGGTATTTCTTATCTGGACTTAATAGCTTTATAGGTTTTCTTTAGCCCAAAATGCATTTTTAAGCAAAGCGCGTCCAATGCCAATTAAGTCTGCAGCATTTTCAGAAAGAAGACTCTCAGCATCTTCACGTTCTTTTATACCTCCAGTAAGGATTACCGGAATAGAAACCTGTTTTTTAATTGCAGCTGATAAATCTTTGAAATAGCCTGGTTCTTTAATTCCAGGACCTTTATAACCACACATGCCACCTGAAGCGTTAATTAGGTCAATACCCCACTTTTCAAATAGCTGGGCCGCTTTTACAGCATCCTCAATAGTGCTACCGCCTTCAATGTAATCGCAACCACCAAAGCGAATAGAGATGATGAAATCCTCGCCTACTTCTTTTCGAATTAGGGAAATGATTTCTGAATGGATGCGCAATCTATTTTCTATACTCTGTGCTCCATATTCGTCGGTTCTTTTGTTTGTTATAGGAGAATAAAACTGATTAAGTAAGTAACCATGGGCTGAATGAATTTCTACACCATCAAAACCCGCAGCTTTTACTCTTTGAGCCGCTTTAACAAAAAGTGATTCAATCTCAAGGATATCTTCTTTAGTAAGTTCACGAGGAAGAACTTGATTATCTGGTTGCATTGGCTGCTTAACCGAACTTGGCGCAACTGTTTCTTGTAAGGTAACGTCTGAGTTTGTGTTTGAACCAGCATGAGTAATTTGAGCAATAATTTTTGATCCCTGATTATGTATCTGCTCTACAAAATCACTGAGAGGACCAATAACATCATCTCTATCCATAGCAAGCTGGTTTTCATGAGCAATACCCTGCTTTGAAATATAAGCATGTTCTAGAACAACAAGACCAATCCTTCCTCCATCGGTACGCTTAAGGTAGAAATGATTGAAAGACTCAGTGACTACACCGGATGCATCCGCTTTGCACGTTGCCATAGGAGGCATAACTAACCTAGTTGATAGTTCGCAATTCTTCACGATAAAAGGGGTTTCTAAAGCCATGGTTTTACTCCTTATTGGTAGATAGCCTAGGGACATTGTGTAACTAGTCAGTCAATTGTTGTGAACTATTTGATTAGTTAAAGATTTTTAAATAGCTAAGAGTAGTATTTCTTCAATAATGATTGTTTTTTAAACTCCACTACTTCCAAAACCGCCCTCTCCTCTTTCAGAAGAGATAAGGAAATTCACTGGAATAAAGGTTGGAGTTTCAACAGGAGAAATAACAAGCTGGCAAATTCTATCACCCGGCTTTATTTCAATTGTGTTTTCTGGATCTAAGTTAATAAGAATAGCTTTAATTTCTCCACGATAATTGCTGTCAATAAGGCCAGGACTATTTACAAGGGAGAGGCCTTCATTAATAGCAAGACCACTTCGAGGCACTACAAAAGCCGCGAATCCAGCAGGAAGTTCTAGGGCAATACCAGTTCCTACTAAGGCTCTCTGAAAAGGTTTGAGACTTACTGATTCTGTTGAGTATAAATCAACGCCTCCATCACCTACGTAAGCGTTTTTGGGAACGATAGCGTTTTCAGAAAGCTTTTTAAGGGGAATATTCATCAAATCCTACTTAACAGGTAGTTCACTAATTGCTGTTTATTGATTACTCTACTTTGTAATATCTGTGAGAGCATCACGAAATTCTTTGAGAGTTTTAAAGTCTTTATATACCGAAGCAAAACGAATATACGCAACTTCATCAAGCTTAGCCAAACGAACTAAGACTTTATTTCCAAGTTCCTTAGAGGTGATTTCGTTATGAGGCATATTACGTATCTCCGCCTCAATCGAATCAATGAGTCTCGAAATCTGGTCAGGGGTGATAGGACGTTTTGCACAAGCAATAAGAAGGCCTCTAAAGAGTTTTTGCCTATCATATGCTTCTGAAGACTTGTCGGACTTAATAACAATAAGCGGATTATCTCCCAGACGCTCATAGGTGGTGAAGCGATTACCACAATTCGTGCACTCTCTTCTACGACGAATGGAAGCTCCTTCGTCAGCTGGGCGGGAATCAATGACTTTAGTATTTTTGTTTTTACAAAGTGGACAACGCATTATGCTCCAATCGACATATCTGGATTATACAAAACATTTTCTTTGAAAGAATGCACAGTCCAGATATGCCAATTGAAATGGGGGTTTCAAGGTTAAAAAGTTAGGTATCAATTTCAACATTGAAGCACTTACAACTTAAGCATGAGAGGGAATGCGTTGTGAATCATGCTCCAAATAAAATAACTGAAAGTGAAATAATTGTGCAGATAGCATACAGAAATGCAGTTTGCTTTTTAGTAGCGTACTGAAGGTTTACCTGCTTAATATCTACTTTTTGTGGGGGTGCATACAAGTCATTGCGAAGGAAAGAAACAACTGAAGAAATAGCTGCTTTTATGAAAAATGAACAGGTATTCTCACCCAAATGATGACGATACGTACGAGGTGCAACTTCATCAAAATGAATAATTGAGGCATCCTTAGGAGAAGGATTATCGTCGTATGCAGGTAAGGTGCTCAAATCAAGAGCAGCAGATCCAAAGGTTGCATTGATGCTTGAATACGTCTTTTTCATAGTCACTCCTTACTTGCATAGATCGTTTGTTCGTGTATACTATAAAACGAACATCCGTTCATGTCAATAAATAATCGAACATTTGTTTGGTTTAGGAGTAAAAAATGGGCAATGGTTCATTAAGCAAAAAACAACAGCAAGTTTATGACTTCATTAAATGGTTTATTGAAGAAAAGAATTATGGCCCAAGTGTTCGTGAAATCGCCGAAGGTCTTAACTTAAGCTCCCCTTCTACCGTTCATAATCATTTAAAAAATCTTGAAGAAAAGGGTTACATAATTCGTGATGCGGGTATCTCTCGTTCTATCTCGTTACCAGAATCAAAAAAGGAAGCACAAGTTCTTGGAACTGTCGGGTTTTCTAATACACTAAATCTTCCATTAGTAGGTAATGTTGCAGCAGGTGAACCAATTTATGCTGAGGAAAATATCACTAACCATTTGACACTTCCAATAGAAATCGTTGGAGATTCCGCTTCCTTCATTCTTTCGGTCAGAGGTGAATCTATGATTGAAGCAGGAATTAATGATGGTGACTATGTTGTTGTTAAAGAACAAAATACTGCTTATAACGGTGAAATTGTGGTAGCTCTAATCGAAGATGGCGCAACCGTTAAACGCTTCTTTAAAGAAGCAGATTGCATTCGTTTACAACCGGAAAACTCCACAATGGAGCCAATTATCACTACCGATTGTTCCATTGTAGGTAAAGTAGTAGCGGTGCTTAGAAGAGTGTATTAAAGAATGAGTGCATTTTACAAGTAAGTTATCCTTAGACACTTCTGCCCTTTTAGTACTTACACGTATTTTCTCTTTTACCTATTTTTTGATTTCGTAAGGCTTAAATTGAGGAAGAAATGCTGGAGAAATACGAAGCGTAAGCATTGTTCCTTTTTCGGTATAGTTCTCGTTGAGAATCTGTGCCTTCCTATGCGCTAATGATACTAATGATCCTTCGGTATACGGTATTTCAACACTCAAAAGGATTTCTTTTGATGAAGCAACCAATGATATTCGTTTGATAAGTTCATCTAAACCAATTTTTTCTAATGAGGAGATAAGGAGTGCTTCGGGAAATCTCTGTGACAGTGCTTCTATTTCACTTTCAGTTAGTTTGTCAATCTTGTTGAACACTTCAATGCGAGGAATTGTTTCTGCGCCAATTTGTTCAAGCGTCATATTTACGGTATCAATTTGATCCAAGAAATTTTCATCGGAACAATCAATGACATGAAGAATTAGATCAGCACCATTAATCTCATCCAAAGTAGACTTAAACGCCTCAATAAGGGTAGTTGGAAGTTTTTGAATAAAACCAACGGTGTCGGTAAGGGTTATTTCTCTTCCCTCAGGAAGAACAAGTTTTCTTGTTGTTGAATCAAGCGTTGCAAAAAGCTTGTCATAGCTAAGAATGTCAGCGTTGGTGAGTGTATTAAGCAAGGAGGATTTTCCCGCATTAGTGTATCCGGCTAAGGCAACCTTAAACATTCCTGAGCCGTATCGTTTTTCACGCTGAAGTTGCCTATTTTGAGAAATGTCTGCAAGTTCTGTTTTAATTGAGTGAATGCGCTTTCTAATAAGTCGTCGGTCAACTTCCAATTGGCTTTCGCCTTCACCAAAACGAGAACCTACACCGCCACCCATCCTGTTAGAAGCCAAGTGTGCCCACATACCACGTAAACGGGGATACAAGTACTCATTTTGAGCCAGCTTGACTTGAAGAGTACCTTCCTTGCTGGTTGCATGAAGCGCAAAAATATCCAAGATTAAGGCAGTTCTATCAATAACTTTGATATCTTTACCCACTATCTTTTCTAAATTTGATTGCTGACTTGGTGACAGTTCGTCGTCAAAAATCACGATATCGGCGGCAAACCGCCTGCACATATCTGCAACTTCTTCTGCTTTGCCTGAACCAATAAAGGTTCGCGGGTTAAGCGATGAAAGCCTCTGATAAGTGGTGGCAACAACTTGAGCACCTGCTGTTTCCGCCAAGCGTGCAAGTTCTTCTAGAGAAGAGTCTATAGACCATTCGCTATTTGGCCTTTCAACGCCAATTAAGATGGCTCTTTCGGCATAATCAGAATCGTTTATAAATTCAAACTTAGTATTGGAATCTTTTGCCACTGTGTTTTTCTCAATCTATCGAATAGCAAGACGAAGGTTAGTATAACAGTTCCTTCATGCGTCTTACGGCCTCTTCAAGACGTTGGTCGGGAGTTGATAAGGAAATGCGAATATAGCCTTCACCATCACTACCATATGCAGAACCAGGAGTAACTACCACATGAGCTTCAGAGAGTACTTTATCTGCAAAACTTGCTGAAGTGTATCCGTCAGGAACTTTAGCCCAAACATAGAGTGATCCTAATGGTTTGGTTGCTTTAAGCCCCATTTCGTTTAATGCGGAAACAAGATAATCACGGCGTTTTTGATAAAGAGCACACATAGAGGAAGTAAATTCATCTCCAGAATTAAGAGCAACAATAGCTGCTTGTTGAATAGCGTTTGATTGACCAGTATCAAGATTATTTTTAACCGTACTTAGGGCACCAACAATTTCTGGATTACCACAGCAAAAACCAATACGCCATCCAGTCATGTTATACATTTTGGAAAGACTGAAGAATTCAATACAACATTCGTTTGCGCGCGGACGCTGAAGAATAGAAGGGGCTTTATACCCGTCATAGGTAATTTCAGAGTACGCATTGTCATGAGCTAAAACAATATTGTGTGAAATGCAGAAATCAATTGCTTTATCAAAATACTCTTCGGTTGCTATAGCTCCTGTTGGATTATTTGGATACCCCAAAAACATGATTTTTGCTTTTGAAAGTATTTCTTCAGGAATATGGTCGAAATCCGCAAGCCAATTGTTTTCTTCCCTCATAGGAAGGTAGTATGTTTTGCCATTGTTGAGCGTAGCACCAACTGAATAGACAGGATAGCAAATTGAAGGAGCTAATACATACTCACCGGGATTAACGAAAGCGGTATGAAGATGTCCTAATCCCTCCTTAGAGCCAATTAGCATAAGCATTTGAGTATCAGGATTTAATGTAACGTCAAAACGACGCTTCATCCAATCAGCGCACGCTTTCTTATATTCAGTTGAGCCAGCATACGCAGGATAATGATGGTTAGCCGGATCCTTGATGGCTTCAATCATGGCGTCAACAATAAAGGGAGGAGTTGGCATATCGGGGTCTCCGACTCCCAAACTGATTACATCATAGCCTTGTTCAATGAGCTGAGCTTTCTTTTTATTAATCTCAACAAAAAAGTATGGCTTTATTTCTTTAAGACAATCAGCCTTTTGCACAACTCCCCCTATCGGTTTTACATAGTAATATCTCCTACAAAACTGCAGGTAGCAGGACCGGTCATCATAATATGGTTATTATCATTCCACTCAATATGAAGCGTTCCACCTAAAAGCGTGATATCGGCTTCACGTGAAGATCTGCCAGTCAAAACTGCTGCTACTAAGGTAGCACAAGTTCCCGTGCCACAGGCCAATGTTTCTCCACAACCACGCTCAAAAACACGCATTCTAAAGCCGTTATTATCCTTGATAGCAAATTCAATATTACATTTTGCGGGAAATACTTCGTGGCATTCAAAATAGGAGCCCACTTTATTTACATCGAACGTATCAAGGCTTCGTTCAGTCGAGACAAATAATTCTTCTGGGAGACTTTCAAGATCATCAAGAAACGTAATTGCGTGAGGGTTTCCCATAGAAACAGCAGTGAAGGTAAAGGTTCCCCATGGTGATTCAACAGGGACTTCTTTAGCAAATGGTGTTCCCTTTTTAGTTACTGCGTTAGCTATAAAAGTGGTTGGAACCAAAGAAGGCTCTAAGATAGGTTCGTCCATATCTACCGTGGCAACTGTCATGTGTCCAAATTCGTCTACTTGAAAAGAAATTTGAAGTGGACCACGAAGGGTATCAGCAATATAAGAAGTTTGACCAGCTTCAATGTAGTTGTGGTCAACTAAGAATTTTGTAAAACAGCGAATGCCATTTCCGCACATTTCGGCTAACGTGCCATCTGCATTGATGTAGTGCATGTAAGCAGCGCATTCTGGTCGCTTTGAAGGGCGAACCAAAATAACACCATCGGCTCCAATGCCAAAATGACGATCGCATAAGAAGGCAACTTGCTCAGGAGAAAGCTCCAGCTTTTCTTCCATATCGTCAATAAAAACAAAATCATTACCAAGCCCATGAAGCTTTTCGAAAGAGAGGTTCATAACCGTTCATCCTTACAAAGATTGAAAATCGCTTTCTATTACTAAAGCCATTTCATCAGATGAAAGTTTCGAACTGTTTAACCATTTAATTTTTTTGTCTCGATTAAACCAAGAACGCTGGCGTTTGGCATAGCGCCTTGTTGCGAGTTTTATTTGATCAATTGCTTCATCAAGCGTGCATTTTCCATGAAGTGCCGCAACAATTTCTTTATAACCAATTGCTTGAGGGGCTGTAAGGGCTGATTCAAAACCCTGATTAAGTAATGTTTCAACTTCTGAAACAAGACCTTCCTCAATCATAAGATCAACACGTTTGTTGATTCTTTCATTAAGAATCTCCCTATCAACTTGAATACCATATCTAAGAGAAGGGACTATCTCCTCAAGAGACTTAATATTTTTTGCCTGCTCGGCATATGAAATACCTTCTGTGTGCATTTCTAAGGCTCGGATAATCCGCTTAGAATTATTAGGATGAATAACTTGAGCAGATTGGCTATCAACTCGGTTTAATTCATCCCAAAGCGCCTCCGAACCTTTTTCCTTGAGGAAATTTGTATAGAACTCTCGTACTGGATTATTGTCTTGCTCACCCTTTGGAAAATTCATATCTTCAAGAGCAGCTTGTACATATAGCCCCGTTCCTCCGCACAAAATAGGGACAATACCTTTTTGATCAAGGTTTGTAATAAGTTCACGTGCTTGAGTTTGAAACTGCTGCGCAGAATAAGAATATCCGGGTTCAACAATATCAATAAGATAATGAGGTACCTCTTGCTCCTCGGGCTTAATTTTGGCGGTTCCTATGTCCATTCCTTTATAAATCTGCATAGAATCAGCAGAGAGTACCGCCCCGCCTAAACGCTTTGCAACGTTTTGGGCAAGGCTACTTTTTCCTGAAGCAGTAGGGCCAACAATTGAAATTATCGGTTTATGTAAGGAAAGCGGAATACTCATAGTAGTGTTGGTTATCCTCTTTCTAGGATACTATTTCTATCACTTCCCCTTGGAGATACCAGGTACGCGCATTGGTAATTTTTACTTTTGCGAAAGCACCTTTAAGGTCCTCGATATTGGTTCCTTCAGGAACTTTTGCGTGAACTGTTTGATTTTTCGGGCTCTTACCTACCAAAACATCATCATGACGTTTTGAGCTTCCTTCAATAAGGACCTCAATTTCGCTATTGTTGTCAATTTGATTAGCTTTAAAGGCTTGATCTTCAACAATTTTAACTAAGCGCTCAAAGCGCTCCTGAATAACTTCACGAGGTGTGTCATCTCCCATTTTTGCAGCAGGAGTGCCTTCACGAGGGGAATAAATAAAGGTAAAAACATTGGTGAATCCAACTTCTTTTACCAAATCATAGGTATCTTGGAAGTCTTCTTCGGTTTCTCCTGGGAACCCGACAATCACATCAGCCGAAAGCGCAATATCAGGACACGCTTTGCGAAGCTTTTGAATTAATTCCAGGTAATGTTCTCGTGTATAACGACGGTTCATTGCCTTCAAAATACGATTAGATCCCGATTGGAAAGGCAAATGAAGTGCAGGCATTAAGTTGTCAAGAGTACCAAACTTAGCTATTAATTCATCCGACATATCCTTTGGGTGAGAAGTAGCAAAACGGAGGCGTTTCACCCCAGTTTTTGCAACTTCTTCAAGAAGCTTTGCAAAACATGCATCACCATATAAATCTCTGCCGTATGAGTTTACGTTTTGACCTAATAAGGTAATCTCTACTACCCCATCGTTTACCAGGGCTTGTGCTTCAGCAACTACCTCTTCAATTGGACGAGACTTTTCTCTACCACGTACATAAGGAACAATACAATAGGTGCAGAAATTGTTGCACCCAATAGAGATTGGAAGCCACGCTGACCACTTATTCTCACGTTTTGAAGGAAGATTAGTTGGAAAATCATCAGCTGCATCAAGCACTTCAACCGCATGTTCGCCTGTAATAATAGTCTGTTCGAGCAAACGAGGAAGAGAAGCTAAGTTAAAAGTACCAAATACAACATCAACATGAGGGAGCATGGTAATAAGTTCATCGGCCTTGTTCTGACCAATGCAGCCACCAATAGCAATAATTCGTTTAGAAACAGGGGCATTATCTCGAAGAGGAATGTTCTTAATAGAAGCAACTTGTCCGATAAGGCGAGTTTCGGCTGCTTCGCGTACGCAACAGGTCACGAAGACTACTATATCTGCTTCCTCAAATGAATAAACACGCTCAGCGCCATTATTGGTGAGCATACCAACAATACGCTCAGAGTCATGTTTATTCATTTGGCATCCATAAGTAATTACATAAAACGTCTTTTGAGCTAATTCAGAGCTATACAACTTAGGACCTATTCTAAGACTAGTCAACTTGATTTGTGAGTGCATTACGACGCTCAACGGTAAATCGAATTGCAGTTCGATATTCACCGTCGATAACAATATCAGCGAAAGAAGGAGTGCAAACTACTTCTATGCCTACAGGAGAAAGGAATCCACGAGAAATTGCAATTGCTTTTACTGCTTGATTTACTGCACCTGCGCCAACCGACTGGATTTCAACATTTAATCCGTCTTTCATCATTCCTGCAATAGCGCCAGCAACGGATGCGGGAGAAGATTTAGACGATACTTTCAGACAGCCAATCTTATTTCCGCTTTGCGTGTAATGCTCGTAGGCATCATTATGTGTCATGTTTAGTCTTTCGTTTGTAGTGCGTTTACGAGTTACTACTGATTTTTATCTTGGAACATTTTAGCAAACCAACGTGGCTTAGCAATGCTGAATACGTGTAAATCCCTATAACGTATGGATAATAGGGATGGTGATTTTAATCTCTTGTTTGGTGCATGATACTGTTGGAGAAATTCCCGGTTCTAGATAGTTGCTTTCAGCAAGTTTTTCGTACCACGTATTCAATAGAGAAACCAATTCTTCCCGTTCGTTATCCTGCAGTTTAAAACTCTTCTGATTTGGACGAACATGAAGAATATTGTCTTTTGAAATGTTTGTTTGAGTATTTGTTATGTCAGATTTGCCTTTTTCTTTAGCGTCTTTCTCTACATTTGTTTGTTGAAGCACGGTAGAAACAAGGGTTAAAAGAGGGCGTAGAGGTTGAATCTCCCCTTTCAATATACGATACGCACTTCTTTTAGAAAGCGGGAGGCCAAGTGTAGAAGCTATTTCAACGAAAGAGTTGTCATCGTACGCTAAAGCAAGGCGCTGGATAAACGGAGTAGTTTGAACTTCGTTAGAAAATACCGAATCAAGGATGCTTAACGCTTTCTGATTGAAAGAGTAAAGAGTTGCGGCAATTTCAATTGGAGAACCTAAAAAAAGCGTAACGCTTCTTCTCTCATCAATAGCAAACTCAAGAGATGTACGAATAATGTTATGAGGGCCTCTTAATACGAGTCCACCATTTTCGTCTTTCGTGATAATAGGAAGAGAAGATTGATCTTTCTTCTCAGTAAGAGAAACCGTATCCGAAATAACTTGAAATACCGAGCCAAGACCTGGTTTAGAGTTTAAGATGGTTGCTTTCTGAGTATTTTCACGAATAGAATAAAGCGCCATACCTCTACCATGAACTCCCCATCGGTCGGTGTGAATGGTATCAAGTTTTGAGGTAACAAAAGGCTCAAAAACCGTTTCATGTAATCCTTCGGGAATGCCATCGCCATTATCTATCATTGAAAGATGACGGGTAGTTCCCTCTTTCCAAGTAGCAACAAAAATTACGGTAGCATGCGCATCTCGTGCATTGCGAAGCATTTCAATAACAACGTCTTCAAAAGATCTGATGTCCTGTTTAGCTTGCCTTCGTTGTGCTTCAGCTGCTTTAAGACGAACAAAGCCATCTCCGAGATCATCTTGAACTCGGAGATGGCTTCCATCAGTTACTTCTTCAATAAAGTGTCTTAAAGAATCCTTAGTCATAATGTAAACGATTAGCGAGCGTAATCAACAGAACGAGTCTCGCGAATAACAACAACCTTTACTTCACCAGGATATTTAGTCTCATTCTGAATTTGGCGGGCGATATCATGAGCTAATACGGTGGTATGTGCTTCATCAACAACATCTGGGGTTACAATAACGCGAACTTCTCTACCGGCCTGTATAGCATGGGTACGTTCAACACCTTCGTAAGAATTAGCAATTTCCTCGAGTTTTTCAAGGCGCTTGATGTATGTTTCAAGATTCTCTTTACGTGCTCCAGGACGGGCAGCGGAAATTGCGTCCGCAGCCTGAACCAAAACATCTAAAACAGAATTAGGTTCAACATCATTATGGTGAGCCTCGATAGCATGAACAATCATAGGCTCTTCGCCAAAACGACGAGCCAAATCAGCGCCAATGACTGCGTGTGAACCTTCAATTTCGTGGTCAACGGCTTTACCTAAGTCATGCAAAAGGCCTGCACGTTTCGCAGGGACAGGATCTAGGCCAAGCTCGGAAGCCATAATGCCACAGAGATAAGCTACTTCTAAGGAGTGGTTGAGAACATTCTGACCATAAGAAGTGCGATAACGTAGTCTACCTAATGTTTTAACAAGTTCTGGATGTAGGTCATAGATGCCAGTATCGAAGGTTGCTTGTTCTGCTGCTTCAATGATTTGCTGATTAACATACTTAGATGCCTTATTGAACATTTCTTCAATACGAGCTGGATGAATACGGCCATCAGCAATCAAATTCTCCATGGTGACGCTCGCAATTTCGCGACGTACTGGGTCATGAGAAGAGATGGTAACGCACTCAGGTGTGTCATCAATAATAAGGTTGGTACCCGTAATTTGTTCAAAAGAACGAATGTTTCTACCTTCACGACCGATAATTCGACCCTTAAGATCATCAGAAGAAATATGAATAGTAGAAACAGTAATTTGGGCAGTTTGATCTGCAGCAAGTCGTTGGATAGCAACCGATAAAATCTCTCGAGCTTTTTTGTCTGCTTCAGCTTTGGTGCGCTGTTCAGACTCGCGAATAATTGCAGCAGATTCTACCGCAACTTCCTCTCGTAAACCGTCAAGCAATTCAACCTTTGCTTCTTCAGCAGTAAGACCAGCTACTTCTTCAAGACGAGTAGCAATGCTCTTTTCCTGCTTCTGTAATTCTCTTTGCTTACGATCAAGGGAGCCTTGCAATGATGAAACTTGATGTTCGCGCTGGTCAAGAGTGTCGCTACGACGATCGAGATTCTGTTCACGTTTATTGATGCGCTCTTCCGCAAAGCGAACTTCACGCATGCGTTCCTTGTGCTCTTCTTCTTGAGATTGCTTAAGTTTAAGTGCCTCATCTTTAGCTTCTACTAAAGCTTCACGCTTCATGCTCTCAGCTTCGCGTTTCATGCTCTCAGCTTCACGCTTAGCTTCATTCAAAACAGAGTTTGCGTCATCAGTTTTTTGCTGAATCTGCTTTTTCTGAAGTTGCTGCATCAAATAATAGCCGATGAGGAAACCTACAATGATTGCAACTAAAACAGCCACAATGAGTTCAATCATGGAGGTTCCTTTCTAATAGAAATTTACATAAGCGGCATAAAAAAAATGCCTTGAATAACAAGGCATGAACACAGTACACCAGGGGTGCAATAAATAGAGTATGTAAATATATTCTAAATACCAAGCGGTACTAAAGTTCATGCAAGAATCAATAATAAAACATTTGAATGGTTTATTCCATAATTCATTCAAAAAAACACTTTATTACTCTATATCACCATAGAAGGTATAAAAACTTGGTTTTTCTTCATTCATAAGGGCTAATTCTTTAGAGAGATGGAAGAAATCCAGCGTTTAGTTGCCGACAGAGCAACACTTGATTGGTAACCATTTCGAATAAGTTTTCCATAAGCAGCTTGAAACTTATTCTTTGAACGAGGAGGTTTTTGACAAAGAAGTTGATACGCTCTGAGTTCTTCTTGGTCCATATCGAAGAAGGCATCAATGCATCCATCAATGAATGATTCTGAAATACCTTGCGCAAGAAGATCCGCCTTCGCTCCCCTCAATCCCTTATTTCTATTTACTTTTGAACGTAGATAAACTTCGGTAAAACGTTCGTCGTTTAAGTAATTGCATGATAAAGCACGCTCAACTGCTATAGAAATGGCTTGTTGAGAATAATTTAACGAGCTAAGTCTTTGCTTAATTTCATGCACCGATCTATCCCTAACAGCAACAAGTTGTTGTATTTTTTGAAAAGCTTTTTCAGGGGAATCAGTACAGATTTGGCATTCTGTACAATCTTCATTATCTAAATCGGAAGCTTCGCTTTCTATTGAGTTGATTTGAGCTTGCAAAGAGGCAAGAATCTCCTCTTTGCACTTAGACGAACTCATTATGCTTCTACAGTTTCATTCTGCGAGGCTGTTAAGCCGTAATACTCGCGAATTTTATCTTCAATCTCTTGTCTCATATCAGGGTTTTCCCTCAGAGTATTCTTTGCTGCTTCTCTACCCTGACCTAAACGCTCTTGACCGTAATTGAACCAGGAACCGCTTTTTCCAACTGCTCCAATTTCTACACCCATATCAAGAATGCAACCTTCTTTTGAAATACCTTCACCGTACATAAGGTCAAATTCTGCTTGCCTGAAAGGAGGAGCAACTTTATTCTTTACTACCTTTGCGCGAACGCGATTTCCAATGAATTCGCCATCCTTTTTCAGGCTTTCGATACGGCGAATATCGATACGAACCGAAGAATAGAACTTCAAAGCACGGCCACCTGTGGTAGTTTCTGGACTACCAAACATAACACCAATTTTTTCACGTAATTGATTAATGAAAATACAGGTTGTATTTGACTTAGAAAGAGAACCAGCAAGCTTACGAAGCGCTTGGCTCATAAGACGAGCCTGAAGGCCAATAGTGGAATCACCAATTTCACCCTCAATTTCAGCACGAGGAACAAGTGCAGCAACTGAGTCAACAACAATGCAATCAATTGCACCACTACGAACAAGCATATCGCAGATCTCCAATGCTTGTTCTCCAGTGTCTGGCTGGGAGATAAGCATCTCATCTACATCCACTCCCAATTTAGCGGCATAAACCGGATCTAGTGCATGCTCTGCGTCAATAAAGGCAACTATGCCACCTTGAGCTTGTGCTTCAGCAATAATGTGAAGTGCAATAGTGGTTTTACCAGAAGATTCAGGGCCGTATACTTCAATAATACGACCTTTTGGAACGCCACCAATTCCCAATGCGATATCTAAAGGAAGAGCTCCTGTTGGGATTGCTTCAACATGAAGATTAGAAGATTCTCCTAATTTCATGATTGAGCCTTTGCCAAACTTACGCTCAATCTGATCAGTAGTCATTTTTAAGGATTGCTCTTTGTCCTTGTTCATTTTTTCTCCTAATTAAGGGTGTATTTTGGACAAACTTAGAATAAACGAACATCTGTTCGAAATCAATACTAAGTTTATAAATTAAAATAAAGATATTTCCTCAAATTTAGTTGAAAGTTATATTAATTAGAAATATTTAAACTACTTTTTAAGAATCTCTTTTTTCATCAATGAGAACGCATGCAGGATAGTTTTTGTTCTATTCTCGGTACGATCAGTACCAAAATGGCAGACTTCAGCATACGAAGTATTTTCTGTAGAAACACCAAACCATACAGTTCCAACAGGTTTTTCAGGCGTTCCTCCTCCTGGACCAGCAACTCCCGTAACCGAAAGTGCAATTGTTGAATTACAGAGCTTTCGAGAGCCTTCGGACATACTTAGAGCTACTTCAGAACTAACGGCACCGTATTTTTGAAGCTCATGAGAAGGAACCTTAAGTATCGACTCTTTAACAGTATTCGAATAACTTACTACCCCACCACAGACAACATCCGAACTACCTGGAACAGCCGTAAGAGCACCTGTGATTAACCCACCAGTACAACTTTCTGCGGTTGATAGGGTGATATTTTTTTCTTTTGCTAAGGAAATTACTTCGCAAGCAACTTGAATTACCTCATCAGTAAGTTCATGAACAGATAGATCATCTTGTTTATTTGCAAGGGATGCTATTTTTTTATCAGCTATATAAGATTCTGAATTGCCAAGTGATGCACTGCTCTTGTCATCGTTATTGTTATGAGAGATATCATTTTTTGTTATATAGAAATCATCGGAAGTATCGGAAGGTTTGAAGCCTAATACCTCTTTACATTTAAAAAGGTAATCAAGCATGGAGACAATGGTAAGAATTAAAGCAATTGCCATTACAAACCAAGACAAATAATAGAAAACAGTACCCAAAGAACCATGAATACTTAATAACAATTCAGAGTCCATGATAATGAAAAGCAGAATTGCAATAATCTGAAATACGGTTTTAGCTTTACCATACCAACTTGCCGCAACAACAATTCCTTGTGAGGCAGCAACCATGCGCAAACCAGAAATAATAAATTCACGAACTAAAATAATAAGAGCAACCCATGATGGAAGAACTTGAAGTTCACAAAGTGCCAAAAGGGCTCCGGCTACCAGAATTTTATCTGCAAGCGGATCAATAAACTTACCGAAATCTGTTACTTCTCCCCTGCTTCTTGCAAGATAACCATCAAGAGCATCAGTAGCTGCAAGAACACTGAACAAAAGTCCCGCAATCCAGGGTTTGTACAACTCAGCTTCAGGCCAGAAAGAAAGCCACTGAGGCCATGGAGCAATAAGCACCGCAACAAATACAGGCACCAACAGAATACGGACAATCGTAACAATGTTTGCCGGTGTCCAAATTGAAGACGTGGTAGTTTTTGAAGTGTGAGTAGATGAAGTGTTTGGGCTAGAATTAGACACGTGATGCCTCCATTACATACAGTAAGGTGTCATCAATTGTATAGGTTCCAAATTCGCCAATCGTTCCCTTATCAAGATAGATAACTCCATCAACATCTGGAGCCTGTGCCTGACTTCTACCGTATAACTGACCGTCCTCTTCCTCACCAAGAATAAGCACTTTTACCTTAGTGCCAATATGAGAGGCCATTTTTTGAGTCGAAATAGCATCAGCAAGATCCCTTAATTCTTGGAAACGCTCGTTTTTTGTTTCTTCATCAATTTGGTTAGGCATTTTTGCTGCTTTAGTGCCCTCTTCTTGCGAGTATGGAAAAATGCCAACATAATCAAACTCTGCTTCAGAAACAAAGTCACACAATTCTTCAAACTGCTCTTCGGTTTCTCCAGGATAACCCACAATAAGAGTTGTACGAAGAGTTACATCAGGAAGAACTGATCGTATTTGCGACAAGGAATCAAGAAATTCTTGTGTAGAACCTGAGCGATTCATAGTTTTAAGCAATTCTGCATTGCTGTGCTGTAAGGGAATATCAAAGTAATTGCAGATATTGTCATAAGCAGCAAAAGTTGCCAGAAGCTCTTTACTAAGCCCTTCTGGTTGAAGATACATTACTCTAAACCAGATTTCTGGATAAGTTGACGCTAATTCTTCTAATAGCGAAGCAAGGGTATCTGGTTCATCGAAATCAGTTCCCCATAAACCAGAGTCTTGAGCAATTAACACAACCTCTTTAGCTCCCGTAGAAATAAGCGTATGAGCTTCCTTTAATACCTCTTCTCGCGAAAAGCTATGATATCTTCCTCGAATAAACGGGATGGTGCAATATGAGCAAAAACGACTGCAACCATCTGAAATCTTTAAATATGCGCTGGTGTTAGTAACTATTTCAGTTTGCCAAGTATTCTCAGCACCAATACTATTACAGCGGCTGCCCACTAAGCCTTTATCGCTATCACAAATTAAAGGAATGCTTTCAATAGCTAACAGTTCACAAACTGCCTCAACAATATTCTCTTCTTCTGCGCATGTCACAAACGCATCTGGTTCAGTAAGTTCTTCAGCAAGAGAGTCTCCATATCGTGAAGGAAGACAACCAGTAACTACCAGTTTCATACTGCCTTCCACATGTGCTTGTTCTGAAGCAATATCGAAAATCACATCAAGAGATTCTTCAATAGCAGATTGAATGAAGGAGCAGGTATTTATTACCACAACATCGCAAGGTTGATTGTTTCCTACAATACGAAAGCCTGCATGAGCAAGCTTTCGTTTCATTTGTTCAGAATCAACTTCGTTTTTTGCGCATCCGAGGGTCACAAAAGAGACTCTACCAAGCATAATTATTTCTTATCCTTATCGATAGTTTACGAACTGAAGAGGTTGTCCATAGTCCTGGCCCTTTAAGAAAGCAATTACTTCTTGAAGGGTATCAAGCTTAGGGCCAGAAACGCGAAGCTTGTCACCTTCAATAGTGACTTTAACTTTAAGCTTTGTGCCTTTAATGTCCTTATTAATTTTGCTCGCGGTTTCTTTGTCAATGCCCTCAATAATGTTTGCAACCTGGCGAACATTACCGCCCGAAGAGGCCTGTGGAGCGCCCCATTTTACCGACGCCAAATCAACACCTCGTTTTACGAGTTTTGAGCCAATAATATCAATTACCTGCTTAGCAACAAAATCAGAAGGTGCTTCAACGGTAATAGTCTTTCCGCCTTTATCAAGAGAAATAGAAGAACCGGAATCTTTTAAATCGTATCGCTGAGTAAGCTCTTTTTTGGCTTGACCATAAGCATTGTCAATTTCTTGCATGTTTACCTGGGAGACTACATCAAAGCTTGAATCTTTTGCCATATCTTCCTCCTATAACGTACAGAGAGCAGATCGGTTATATGCTCTCTAGGTTTTACTATACACAAATCAACTACGAAGTTGCAGTTCCAGAAGCAGTAGTTTTTGAAGAAGAACTTGTTCCGGAAGCGGCGGTACTCGACGAATCATTTGCTGAAGAACTGCCTGATGAAGAGGTTGTTGATCCTTCAGCAGAATCAGAAGAAGCGCTCTGTTCAGGTTTAGGAACCTCTGGATGAGCTTCATACCATGCGGCAAGAATATCGCTGAACTTCAAATTTAAGGTAGCAACACCACTACTGTTAGCGGTTAACGTTTGCTCTTCTCCATCAACTTTTACTACAACATTATTTGGATGAGAGGTAACAAACTTAATGGTGTCTGATGAACTATATGAACCGGTTGTACCACCAGCAACATCTTGAGCAACCTGAGCTTTTCCATCTACATAGATTTCAATATATGCACCAGCATCAGAAGTAACTTCATATTCCAAAGTAAAACTAGTTGGTGCAGGCTCTGTTTGTACCTGTTCTGCAGTATTTGAGTTGGATTCTTCTAAGCCCGTAACAGGAATAGTGTTAGCTTCCTCTTGTTTTTTATTGCACGAAACAACGTTAAATACAATAAAAACAATAAGAAGAAGCGCAAGAATTATGCCAATTAGAGGAAGCTTAGAACGTAGATCAAAACCGGTTGGCTGTGAATACATATTACCGTACTGCTGATTTACGCTGGAACGTCGAGCAGCGCGCACATTTTGACGAGAATTTCCTTGCTGACGAGCAGCATTGATTTCACGCGCACGAACGGATCGAATTTCGTTCTCTTCTTCCATAGTGTATGTATCACGCGCTAAGGTTTTTTGACGAGCAACAGCATACTTATCGCGTGGCGGATTAGGTCCAACTGCACTAAATTGTGAGGTTGAGTGAGCGCTCGAACGACGGGTTGAGATTGTATTGTCAAAGTCCACACGCGTAGAAGCAACATCGGAAGCATATTGCTCATCAAGATACATGCGAGTAATTTCATCAGCATTAAGCTTAAGGTAGCGAGCATACGCATTAACCATATTCCGCGCATAACCGCGTGGTGGCATACGAGAAAAATCACTCTCTTCAATAGCTCTCAAAATGTCGGGACGTATACGTAAGTCCCGGGCAACATTAGTTAATTCTAGTCCATTGCGAATTCGTGCCTCTTTAAGAAGGCTGCCAAAGCTAATGTAATTCACGTTCTATCCCTATTAATCATGCGCCTCAAAGGCTTTAATTGTTTCCAGTTCCATGCTATCAACTAAGACTTCACGGGGTTTTGAACCATTTGGAGGTCCAACAATGCCCTTTTCTTCAAGCATGTCCATAATACGGCCAGCTCTAGAATACCCTACGCTCAATCTTCTTTGTAGGTTTGAGGTTGAACCCATACCAGAAGAGCACACAATCTCCGCAGCATCCCATAAAAGCGGATCATCTGCAGTAACACATCCCCCAGAACCATCAGGAGCACTGTCCCCAATGGTTATTATGTTGGTTTTCAGAATATCAGTATGATATTCAGGTTCACCTTGTTCCTTTAAGTGCTCAACAACTTCCTCAATCTCGTCATCTGAAACATAACAACCTTGGATACGTTGTGGTTTAGCAAGTTCAGGTTTCGAAAGAAGAAGATCACCGTTACCAATAAGATGCTCAGCACCCGTTGCATCAAGAATAACACGTGAATCAGTACCAGACGCAACGCTCAAGGCAATTCTACTGGTAATATTGGCCTTGATTAAGCCCGTGACAACATTAGCGGAAGGTCGTTGGGTAGCAATAATTAAGTGAATACCTGCTGCACGTGCCAATTGAGCTAATCGTGCAATTGAAAATTCAACTTCTTTGCCAACATTCATCATAAGGTCTGCAAGCTCGTCGATGATGATAACGATGTAAGGAATTTGTTCAATAAGTTCAACTTCGGAATCTTGCTCGTGAGCAATTTTAGATTCTTGAGCTTTCGCATTATATTGACCAATATTGCGTGCACCTACCTGCGCGAATTCTTTAAGACGACGCTCCATTTCAGCTACCGCCCAAGAAAGAGCGCTTGCAGCTTCTTTACATTCGGTAACTACCGGAACATACAAATGAGGAATGTCATTATAAGGAGTGAATTCAACGCGTTTTGGGTCAATCATAATCATGCGCACTTCAGCTGGAGTAGAACGCATCAAAATAGACATGATCATTGAGTTGATTTCAACTGATTTACCTGAACCAGTAGTACCACCAATTAGCAAATGAGGCATTTTTGAAAGATCGTCAGTAATGCAATTACCCTCAACGTCTTTACCAATTGCAACTTGCAGAGGGCCTTCTTTTGCTGTTTTAAGCACGTCTCCTAATAAAACGGTTTGCCTTGTTTTATTAGGAACTTCAATACCAACATAGTTGGTACCAGGAATTGGAGCAAAAATACGTACACCAGGAGAAGCGAGCGCAAGCGCAATATCATCAGAAAGGTTTGAGATTTTGCTTACTCTTACGCCTGAAGGTAAATCAACCTTAAAGAGAGTAACCGTAGGGCCTGCTACCCAACCAACAACTTCAGCAAAAACACCAAAATCAGCTAAGGTTTGTTGAAGCAACATGCCAGTGGAAGCAAGAACCTCATCGCTTTCTTTAGATTTTGAAGAGGAAACAGAAGTGGATAAGATATCCATAGAAGGTAAAACAAATCCTTCTTGAGGAGTAGGAGCAGCGTTTTGTGGTTTTTGTCTCTTCGCTCGCTTAGGTGCACTCTTTTGTTTTGTTTGAAGTGAAGCTTCTTTTGTTGGAAGAGTGCGCGTAAGAGCCGACGCGCTCCCCGTTATATTTTCTTCATCCAAAGAAGGAAGAATAATGGTTTTATCTGGAGCAAGCTGTTTCTTAGGCAAAGTACGCGTTACTTGAGCAGCTGGATTGCTTAATTCTGAAGCATTTGCCAAACGAGTAGTTTTTGCTTGTGCAAGAGCGGGATCAATTGGCTGAAAAATGTCATTTTCGGCCAAAGTTTGGTTAACATCCCTCCCTACTCGCTTTCTTGCTAAATTATCTTCAGCTACAGAGCCTCCTCGTTTTATACGTGCAAAAGGAGCATACGACGAAAAATCCATGCTCTCTGATTCCTTTTGAACCCGTGCCAGACGCATCTTTTCAATTAATGCAGAAATGGAAAAACCAATAATTACGATACCAATTACGATAACACCAATACAGATAATGACAGAAACTATCATTCCGAAAAGGTTTAAAAAGACCCACCCAAATGCAGCACCAATTAAACCGCCTTTTGAAACAACCATTTGTTCGGCAAATAGAATATTAGGATTCTGCTCAGCGCCAATGGAAGTTAGTGAGAGAAGTGTTAACACTGCGGTAAAAATAAGGGCAAAACCTATAGCACTTCTTGCGGGAACCCGTTGTTTTTCAAAACGAATAAGAAAAAGAACAGAGAGAATCAACAAGATAACTGGAAGGATATATACGCCTAAACCAAGCGCATGGCGAAGGCCAATATTAAGCGCACCGGTGATAAAACCAGAAGAACCCATAAAAGCAGTTACGAAAAGCGCAATAGCAAGAACCGCCATAACAACCGCACCAATATCACGCTTAGTGCGGTTGTCTAAAAGAGGTTGAGTTTGAGGTTGCTTTTTTTCTGCGTAAGTAGGTTTGGCACCAGATTTATTGGTGCTTTTGCTTGCAACCTTCTTAGTAGTCTTTTTAGGAGTACCTTTTGCTTTCATTTACCGTGTTTCCTTGTAGTGTGTTTGCCGTGCAGGTAAGGATTGGATAATTATAAAGGACTAATTCCTCAAAACTAAATATGCAAAATATTTACCACAACCATTGGTCGTTGATTAGTTCTTTCCCAGAGAATTGAAAGAAGGGCGCTTCTTACACTCTTCTTTAGTTCTTTCTCATCGGTAGTACGCTCAAGAGCACGTCGAAGAGCACTGCTGATAGAACCAGTTGCCACCATAAGCAAATCTTGGTCGTCTCCGCCTGGCATGCCACGGACTTCTAAAAGAATGTCGCTCATCAAGCGGCCCTTCTTAGAAAGAGCGAAGGAGACAATTGCAATACCCTGACCACTTAAAATGGTTCTATCTCTCAATACTTCCTTCGAAGTATCGCCTACGCTCAAGCCATCAACAAGAACAACACCGCTCTGGACTGAATCTCCACGTGTAACCCCTTGATGTGTAAGCTCAAGCGTTTCGCCATTATCGCAAATAAAAATATTCTCAGGATCTACTCCCGTAGCTTCAGCTAAGCGCGCGTGTGCACGCAAGTGAGTAGCTTCGCCATGAACCGGCATAAAAGCTTTAGGTCCCACAATAGAAAGAACAAGCTTTAACTCCTCTGCGCCTGCATGACCTGAAACATGCACGCGAGCACGTGATTTGTCGTATACGTCAGCACCAATTTTTGCTAAGGAATTAATAACACGCGTAACTGCCTTTTCATTTCCTGGAACAGGAGTAGCTGAAACAATTACTGTGTCCCCTTCTTCAATGGAAATGGTTTTATGATTTCCATTCGCAATACGCGCAAGAGCGGAAAGAGGTTCACCTTGAGAGCCAGTACACATAACAACGTATGAATCGGATGGCATACCTTTAATATCATAAGCATCAATTATGTCGTGGTCTGAAATGTCTAAGTATCCTAACCTGCGCGCAATATCGGTGTTTTGGACCATTGAACGACCCGTAACCGCAACCTTTCTTCCGTTGCGTACTGCCGCATCACATATTTGCTGCATACGATGAATATGAGATGCAAAAGAAGCAACAATTACAGCACCTTTCGCGTTAGAAATGATACTATCAAGTGTTTTTCCAACCTCAGCTTCTGACGGAGTAAAGTTTGGATTTGTTGCGTTTGTGGAGTCGGACATCATAAGGTCAACACCAATTTTGCCAAAGCGAGCTAAAGCTTCGAAATCAGTATGGACACCATCAATTGGAGACTGATCAAGCTTGAAGTCGCCAGTATGTAATACGTTTCCTGCTGGAGATTGGAAGAAAACGCCTACTGACCCTGGAATTGAATGATTTACTGAAAAGAATTCAGCCTTGATAGAACCAAATTTTACGGTATCACCAGGTTTAATCTCAATTAGCTTTGCGTTTTTAACCCGATGCTCTTCAAGCTTACCCTCAATAAGACCAAGGGTGATTTTCGTACCATAAATAGGAACATCAATTTCAAGATCTTTTAAAAGATAAGGAAGTGTACCGGTATGATCCTCATGGCCATGAGTGATAATAATGCCACGAAGTTTCTCTACATTTTCAAGAATATAGGTGTAATCAGGCAAAATAAGATCAACGCCAGGATGATCATCATCAGGGAACATAAGTCCTGCATCGTCAAGGACAATGTCGTCACCGCATTCAAAGCAGGTCATGTTCTTGCCAATAGCATCTAAGCCACCAAGTGGAATTATCTTTAAGAGAGCATTCTTATTGCCAATGGTTCTTTTTTTACGAGAGGTATTCTTTTTCTTCTTAGAAGAGTTTTGGGTGTCTCCTGTTTTAGAAAGCTTTGGCGTTTCTCTCTTCTCAAGATGAACATGCTTAATGTATTGGGTTCTATTCCTATTACGATTAGAGGATTTCTTAGAATTATCCGTTTTATTTTCTTGTTTTACTTCGTTTTTTGATTGTGCCATTAATTTCCTTTTTACACGGATAAACCCGCCACGAAAGCCGCAGCGGGTTTATACATTTCTCTGTAGTATAAGGTCTTTAAAGAACGCCAACCTGCTTCATAATTTCTGCAAGACGAGCAGACTGCTCATTGGTAGCAGAAATTAAAGGTAGACGACAACCGCCAACAGGGAAACCAAGTAATTTCAAAGCCTCCTTGCAAAGAATAGGGTTTGCGGTTTCGAAAAGACCGTCCATTAAAGGAAGTAATTCTTCGTTAAGCTGACGAGCTTTCTCCCACTGACCTTCAGCAGCAAGACGAACAATTTCTCCCATACGTTCAGGGCAAACATTAGCAACAACGGAAATTACTCCAGCGCCACCATTTTCCATGATGTCAAGAGTTGCACCGTCATCACCAGAATACAGAACAAAATCATCAGGAGTGTTTTCAACAATAGTGCGAACCTGCTCCAAACTACCAGAACATTCTTTTACGCCAACAATGGTGTCGCAATCATGTGCAAGACGAATGGTGGTTTCAGCAGTCATGTTTACCACGCAGCGTCCCGGAATGTTGTACATGATTAAAGGTACATCAGTTGCGCTTGCAAGTGTTGAGAAGTGACGATATAGACCTTCCTGTGGAGGCTTATTGTAGTAAGGAACAACAGCCAAGAAACCATCTACATCAAGCTTTGCAACGTCTCGTGCAAAGGATACTGAGTCGTCAGTACAGTTATCGCCTACATTAGCAATGATTTTTGCACGGCCATCAACAGCTTCAATTACTGCCTTAAACAAATCAATTTTTTGTGGATAAAAAACCGTTGGGCTTTCTCCAGTAGTACCACAAACAACAATCGAGTCTACTCCACCCTTTACTAAGCGATCAGCAAGTTCCTGAGTACGATTTAAATCAAGAACAAGATTTTCGTCAAAAGGGGTTACCATTGCAGGAATGAGACGACCAAATAAAGGTTCTGTTGATGACATCTATATCTCCCAATCTAATACGTTACTAAGCCATTATACACGGATACGCAATTAAGCCATAAAGTTCTCTAAACCAACAATTAATCCTGATTTATCAATAACGCTACGAATACCCAATAAAACACCAGGCATATACGAGGAAGTATCCCAAGAATCATGGCGAATAGTTAAAGTTTGACCCATAGAGCCAAAAATTACTTCCTGACTTGCAACATAGCCCATAGTACGAACTGAATGAACAGGAACGCCGTTAACGAGGGCTCCACGAGCACCTTCCATTCCTTCATTTTCGGTTTCAGCACCTGGTGCGGCTGAGACAAAGTCTCGGCTTTCAGCAATAAGTTGAGCAGTACGAACCGCTGTACCGCTTGGTGCATCCTTTTTGTTGCAATGATGGAACTCTATTACTTCTGCTTCAGGAAAATAAGGAGCGCACGCTTTCGCAAATTCCATCATTAAAACTGCACCAGTAGTAAAGTTTGGCGCATAGAACAAACAAGCATTGTTGGTAGCGGTTTTCGCAAGGTTTTCGAGGGTTTCGTTAGTCATACCAGTAGTGCCTACAACACAGTTTATGCCTGCAGGAAGCACAACGGCAAGGGTATCAGCAACAATCTTTGGTGCGGTAAAGTCAACTAATACATCAAAAGAAACCTCAGCAATTGCTTCCTCAATGGTGGTAAAGGTAGGAAAATCCATTTCTTTAGAAAAAGGATCAACGCCTGCAACAACCTCCATATCATCTGAAGCGGTTACTGCATTTACAACTGCTGAGCCCATTCGACCCGCATATCCAGCTACACATACTTTAATCATGTTTATCCTCTCAATGCGTACACACTAATAATTCTTACCCTGTTTCAAAAAGTTAAATCTTAAATACTATGCACCTGTTATTTCTTTACAAATAATTCGTTAACATGCTCCTGAGTAAAAGACGAAACGATTGCCGTTGTCATTTCAGCTTCCAAATATTGTTTTGCAAACTTTTCAACGTCGGAAGCGCTTACCTGCTGATATGAGGCTAATGAGTCTTGCAGTGATACTTGATTTAGTCCAAGACATTCACGTTTTCCTAAAAGAGACATATGGGAAGTGGTAGTTTCCTGCCCTAAAACAAGACTTCCGCATATAGAACTAGCAGATCGTGCTACTTCTTCGTCGGAAACTCCCTCACATAGAATCTTTTGTAATTCATCCTTAACTAAGGAGATGACTTCATGGATGTTTTCATGGCGCGTTCCCGCATATACACACCAGGTACCAGCACCCAAACATGCAGAAGACATAGAATAAATTGAATATACCAGACCACGCTTTTCTCGCACTTCATTAAAAAGACGAGACGACATAGAACCACCTAAAAGGTGATTAAGAATGCCAGCAGTATATCTATCTTCATGGTTTGCAGGAATCCAAGGTATACCCATATAGATATGGGCTTGTTCAGTATCCATTTGTTTTGCAAAAATACCTGGCTGATAGTCAGGAACTGTTAAAACTCTCTGATTTCTGCTTCCTGGATTCATGCAAGAGAATAGTTTCTCGCATAAGGCAACAAGCGTTTCATGGTCAACATCACCTGCTGCAGAAACGGTTATATTTCCCCCATGATAAAACTGAGAATGAAACGCTTTGCACGTATCATGAGTATACGAAGCCACCAAATCAGGATTACCTAAAACAGGCTTTCCTACAGGATGATTGCCGTTGATTGATTGAGCAAATAACTCATAAGCTGCATCGTCAGGATCATCTAAACTACGCGCAATCTCTTCAAGGACAACTTGACGTTCAGTTTCAATTGACTCAGGAAAGAATTGAGAATCAATAATCATGTCACTTAAAGTACTTAACGCTTCGGAAAGCTTAGAACTTATAAAGCGTGCATAAAAGCAAGTATATTCCCTGCCCGTAAACGCATTAAACTCTGCTCCCATTGAGTCAAAACGAGAGGAAATATCGGTTGCACTCATAGAGGAGGTGCCTTTGAACATCATATGTTCCATAAAGTGCGACAATCCAGCCTGGTCACAAGCTTCATCGCGAGATCCAACGCTAACCCAAATACCTAAACAGACTGATTGGACAGAAGACATTTTCTCGGAAATAACCGTAAGGCCATTATGTAATACTGTTTTCTCAAAAAACATTGTTCTCCTTTTATCCTAAAGAAGTATACAAGAAAAACAAAAGGCGCTTAATGCAAAGCGCCTTTAGAAACATAGGTTTTATAAAAAAGTTTAGTGCTTACTTCTGCTCCAAATACGATTCAAGAGCTAATGCAAGCTGGTCAGGGCAACTTGTGCCGCGCGGACCACACTGAATACCTTTTAAGCGGGAAATTACTTCCTCGACTTTCATACCTTCAACAAGAGAAGCAACACCCTGAGTGTTTCCCATGCATCCACCATCGAAATGTACGTTAGTAACCTTCCCATCAACTACATCAAAGTTTATCTGTCTAGAGCAGGTTCTTTGAGTTTGAAAAGAATACATGACTCAATTCGCTTTCTAGTGACGAGGACGACGTGGTTTGCGATTAGACTTGCGATCGTTGTTTTCTGCATCAATAGACTTTACATCTGGCTTATCAACGCGATCAAGATTAATCTTGCCGTTGTCGGAAACTTCAATTACTTCAACCTTAACAATGTCACCAACATTAAGAACATCTTCAACCTTGCCAACACGACCATTAGCCATGCGAGAAATGTGAAGGAGGCCATCTTTACCAGGAGTTAAGCGAACAAAAGCACCAAAGTCCTTAATACCTACGATTTCACCGTCATAAATTTCGCCAACTTCAGGAACTTTAACAATGCCAAGAATTGCTTCCTTTGCAGCAGCACCAGCAGTACCCTCAAACGATGCAATATGAACTGTACCATCTTCCTGAATTTCAATAGTTGCGCCTGTTTCTTCCTGAATACCGCGGATTACTTTACCGCCACTACCAATAACGTCACGAATCTTGTCAACAGGAATGTGAATGGTCTCAATAAATGGCGCATATGGAGAAACTGATTCACGAGGTGCAGAAATTGCTTCCATCATGTGCTTCATGATAAAGGAACGGCCTTCCTTAGCCTGTGCGAGAGCACGAGCAAGAATTTCTACTGAAAGACCCTTAGCCTTGTTGTCCATTTGAAGAGCGGTAATACCCTTTTCGGTACCACAAACCTTAAAGTCCATATCACCCAAGAAGTCTTCAAGACCCTGAATGTCGGAAAGAATAACGATATCATCGCCTTCTTTAATAAGACCCATAGCAATACCTGCAACAGGTGCCTTAATAGGAACACCCGCATCCATCAAAGCAAGAGTAGAGCCACAGGTAGAAGCCATGGATGAAGAACCGTTAGATTCCATAATTTCAGAAACAACACGGATAGAATATGGGAATTCATCTTCGGATGGTAAAACAGGAATCAACGCACGCTCTGCTAATGCACCATGACCAATCTCTCTACGTTTTGGTGCACCCATTCTTCCAACTTCGCCAGTGCAGTAAGGTGGGAAGTTGTACTGGTGCATATAACGCTTACCTTCTTGAGGATCAATAGTGTCAAGACGCTGCCATTCGTTGAGCATACCTAAAGTTGCAATAGACAAAGCCTGAGTCTGACCGCGCTGGAATAAACCAGAGCCATGAAGACGAGGCAAGTAACCAGCTTTGATATAAAGTGGACGAATTTCAGTAGCGCTACGGCCATCTGCACGTTCACCAGTCTCAATAACCATTGCACGCATTGCATGCTTCTCAAGAGACTTAAGCGCTGCAGCAATGTCGGATGCCCAAGCAGCTAATTCTTCTTCAGTAAAGTCAGATTCTTTAATAGACGCTTTCAAAGCCTCAACTTTGCCCATACGTGCCTGCTTATCAGCATCTTTAAGAGCTGCAGACATTTCGTCGAAATGCTTGTCAACACGCTCTGCAATAGAAGGATCGGCTTCGTGAATTGGCCACTGCTTTGGCTCAGGGTTTACCTTTGCCAGAAATGCGCTCTGTTTCTCGCAGAAAGCAGCAATTGCTTCCTGACCAAAGGTCATTGCGGCAAGCATATCTTCTTCAGAAATCTGGTCTGCACCAGCTTCAACCATGGAAATGTACTCAGCAGTACCAGCAATGGTGAGCTCAAGATCAGAGTTCTTTTCTTCTTCATAAGTTGGGTTAACAATAAATTCGCCTGTTTCGATATTACGACCAATACGAACACAAGCACAAGGACCATCAAATGGAGCAGAAGCACACATCAATGCAGCAGATGCACCCATAACACTCATGGTGTCAGGTGGGTTTTCTCCGTCACATACCAAGGTAGTAGCAACTACATGAACTTCCTGCTTAAAACCGTCTGCAAAACCAGGACGAATTGGACGGTCAATCATTCGAGCAGTGAGGATTCCCTTATCGGATGGCTTTGCTTCACGCTTCAAGTAGCCACCAGGAATACGACCAACCGAGTACATTTTCTCAATGAAGTCTACGGTTAATGGGAAGAAGTCGTAGTCCTTTTCTGCATCAGAAATAACCGCAGTAACTAAAACGGTGGTTTCTCCCTGAGTTACTACAACAGCACCACTAGCCTGCTTTGCAAGCTCACCAGTAGATAAGGTGTACTCTTTGCCGTACAACTCAAATGATTCAGTAATTTTTTCCATATCAATTCTTTCTCTTCCTTTGAGCCCTATTGCTCAAAAGCTTCTTTGTATTTCCCATTTAGAAATACGCGAGCAGTAATGCCCTCCACTACCGACCGCTTATACAACAAAAGCCCGCACGAGTGCGGGCCCAAGTTTTAGAGGGTGTCGCGAATGCCAAGCTTCTTAATGAGGTCACGATACTCAAGAACGTCCTTGTTCTTGATATAAACAAGAAGACGGCGGCGCTTACCAATGAGCATCAACAAACCGCGGCGGGTGTGATGGTCCTTCTTGTGAACCTTTAAATGCTCGGTGAGGTTACGAATACGCTCGGTAAGAATTGCTACCTGTACTTCTGCAGAACCAGAATCATTAGGATTCTTGCCGTACTCAGCGATGAGCTCTGCTACGCGCTCTTTGGAAATGCTGTCTTTGTTAGCCATTTTTCCACCTTTCAAACTAAATCCCTTTCAAGCCGAACTTATAAACGGTGGTGCATATAAGCTAGGCATGAAATACCAAATGCTGTTTTCACAGCCTGTCTAGTATACGTGGACTAACCAAGTAAATGCAAGTAAAAATTTGAAAATGTGGTTAGTCTGTGAATACTACTTTTCAAAGCTGAACTGAGTATACACGTAGTTGAGGCTTTTGAGAAAAACACCCAGATGAGCGTATAGTAATTGTTGTGAAAGCTGCAATGCTTCTTTGGTTACGGCAGGAGAATACTCTAGCGTAATTATTTCATCAAAAGATGACATAAGAAGCTTTTGAAGAAGCCCAATTACTGAACCGGAAATCAAGGTTGTTTCAAAGTGAGAAAAACATGATGAGCATACCACTCCCCCTTCAAATGTTGAAAAGGGAACAGCAGGAGTAAGGTCAACTATATTTCCACATCCAATACACGTAAAAAAGCTCGGTCTAAATCCCAAAAAGGCTAAAGCCTTGATAAGAAAAGCGGCACAAAGCAACAATCCTTGAGGCGTTGATGCTGTCTCTAGATGGGAAAAATAGGCTTTTGCCATAGCGAAAAGCCTTGGATCTGAAACAGTAGTGATAGTCACTTTTCTTAAAAGCTCAAGCGCAGGAGAACCGAGTAAAACAGCCTCATAATTATTACGTAGTTCAGGAAACCCTTCTATGAGGCGCGCTTCTTTTACGATATCAAGTGATTTACCTTTTACGAGAAGTAAATCACAGTGTGAAAACAGCTCCAGGCGTGATGAAAACGATGAAGTTGGCTTTCGAGCGCCTTTAGCAATCGCTTGAATTTGTAACCCTTCATCGGTAAGAAATGAGTAGATCAAATCAGACTCTTTAAGCTTAGTTTTTCGTAAAACTATACCCGTAGCACGATATGTTGGAGAAGCCATAACGAAAATGCCTTTCTATGCACCTTCGCCATACCCAAAGCGACGTATCTGATTTAAATCACGACGCCAGTTTTTCTTAACTTTTACATTGAGATCAAGGAACACTTTTGTATTAAGTAGTTTTTCTAAATCCAAACGAGCCTCGGTAGAAATCTTTTTAATACTTGAACCGGCTTTACCAATAATGATTCCTTTTTGGCTATCGCGCTCAACATAAATGGTGGCATAAATATTTTGGATATGCTTGCGGCGGTTATAAGTCATATCATCAACAACAACCCCTACTGCATGTGGAACTTCGTCATAGGCATTGAGCAGAATCTTTTCACGAATAAATTCAGCGATGATAACTTCAATTGGCTGGTCGGTTTCCATATCTGCAGGAAACCAAAGCGGACCTTCGGGAAGATATTTTTCCACCACATCAAGGAAGGAATCAATATTGGTTCCTTCAACCGACGAAAGCGGACAGATATCATCCCACTCACCCAATTCACACGCTGCAGAAATCTGAGCATCTACTTCTTCGGGAGAAGCAAGGTCTATCTTTGAAACTACTAAGATTTTTGGGCTCTTACATTTTTTCAATTCAGAAATTACCCATTGATCTCCTTTTCCTAATGGCTCATGTGCATCAAGAAGGAAGGCAACCACATCAATACCATCTAGCGATTTGAGTGCTGTGGTATTGAGCTCTTCGCCTAGAGCATCATGAGGTTTATGAACCCCAGGAGTGTCTACAATAACAATTTGATGGGAATCAGTGGTATGAACTGCACGAAAGCGATGACGCGTAGTTTGAGCAGTAGAGCTTGTGATAGCAAGCTTTTTACCCATTAATGCATTTAGAAGGGTTGATTTACCAGCGTTTGGTCTACCCAAAAAAGTAACAAAGCCAGATTTAAAGCCGTGGTAATCAATATTGTTTTCGTTATATCTCATACGGACCAACAATCCTTTTCGAAGCTAGCATAAACCGACAGTTTGCGCTATACGTGGCAAAAATATGATTACCCCAACAGCGAGCGAGCCAAGCGAGAAAACTAATACAGCACCTGCCGCACAGTCTTTTGCCTTTCCAGCAAGTTCGTGGTAATCCGGTGAAGCTAAATCTACTATTGCCTCTAAAGAGCTATTAAGACACTCACCACCCAATACTAACGCGCAACAAACAAAAACTACAGCCCACTCAAGTACTGAAATGTGATAAAAAAGCCCCAAAACAACCACTAGGACCAGAAATCCTAGCTCAATACGAAAATTTCGCTCGACAGAGGTTTTTACAATGCCTGCACCTGCATTTTTAAAGGCATCAGTCAAAGACTGTCTAGCCATTTTTGACCTCCACCCAGGCACTAATAAGCTCATCTTCCAAAGATTCCATTATCTTTGCCTCTTCATCTTCAATATGATCATATCCACAGAGATGAAGGAGACCATGAGTTACTAAAAGGGTGATTTCTTCTTCAAGGGTTGTCCCAAATTCTTCAGTTTGAGCCAGTGCAACATCAGGAGCAATCATAATGTCACCCAATTCATATTCAGGCAAATCTTCAATAGACTCATCTTCAAAAGGAATATTGTCACACTCAAACGAAAGAACATCGGTTGGTTTATCCATACCACGGTAATCGCGATTTAATTCATGAATGCGCTCGTTAGTAATAAATGAAATAGTAACATCCGTATTTTCTGGACAGTCCATTTTTGCAAGCACAAACTGAGCTAAACTCTCAATGGGCAAATCTACAAGTAGTTCTTCGCCATATTCAATATTTACATTAATCTGCATGTTTCTTCTTCCTAAGCTGAATGTTCTTATTACAAGCGAAGATTCATTTCTTCAGCACGTGCATACGCGCTTACAATTTTCGCTACCAATGAATTACGCACAACGTCACGGGCTTTGAAATCACAGAAAGCAATTTCATCAAGTCCATTTAGTACTTGGCGAACCGTTTTTAATCCAGAAATGCCCTTTGGCAAGTCAGTTTGAGTGATATCTCCGGTAACAACCATTTTTGAGCCCATACCTAAACGCGTAAGAAACATTTTCATTTGCTGAGGCGTTGTATTCTGCGCTTCATCAAGCACGATAAAACTATCATTGAGCGTACGACCACGCATGAAAGCAAGAGGAGCAATTTCAATAGTTCCATCTTGGAGATACTTAGTTGCACGTGCTGAATCCATCATCTCAAAGAGCGCATCGTAAAGAGGGCGAATATAAGGGTCAATCTTTTCGTTTAAAGTGCCTGGCAAAAAGCCTAAGTTCTCTCCCGCTTCTACAACTGGACGAGTAAGAATAATGCGTCCAACTTCTTTATTGTTTAACGCCGCAATAGCCATTGCCATTGCAAGGTAGGTTTTACCCGTACCAGCAGGACCAATACCAAAGGTGATGGTGTTTTTTCTAATAGCATCCACATAGTTTTTTTGAGTTACGGTTTTTGGACGAACCGCCCTTCCTCTAAAGGAAAGAATAATGTCGTCTTTTAGTGGTTTCGGAGCAAATTCACCGGTCTTGAGCAAATCAAGACTTCTTCGAACATAATCAGAGGTGAGCTTGCCTTCCTGCTCAATA
This sequence comes from uncultured Eggerthella sp., assembly GCA_900546175.1. GTDB lineage: Bacteria > Actinomycetota > Coriobacteriia > Coriobacteriales > Eggerthellaceae > Anaerotardibacter. The sequence goes on from URBX01000001.1 coordinate 81,063, forward strand.
GTTTTAAATAAATCAGTAAATAACGTAGTAAGCATATCAATTTCAATTGAGGATGCTGAAATGAGAACCTGATTTCCCCTCACGGTAATTCTTCCCGAAAAAGAATCTTCAATGAGATGGAGATACTCATCTTGAGGACCGAACAATACCGTTGGCTCTACCGTATCTGGAATTAGAATGGTTAAGGTGTTCTCACTCATGATTCGTAAACCCCTCTTTCATTGAAACCTTTTGGCGCAAGAATTACCTTAGTATTAACCGGTAAATCTTTTGATACCACTATTTTATAGTAGGATTCAGTTGTTCCTAAGCCTGGTTGTTCAATTACTACGTCTTGATTTGTTCCAATATAGGCTTGTGCGTATGCTTGACGTAATTCGTTTCCTAAACAAGACAACTCATGCGCGCGCTGTTCCTTTATTTCAGGACTGATTTGGTCAAGTCTTTGCGCCGCAGGAGTGCCTTGACGCTTTGAATAGCGAAATACATGAATCTTTGTGAACCCTACGCGCTTTGCCAATGAGAGCGTTTCTTGGAAATCCTGATCTGTTTCACCAGGAAAACCAACAATTATGTCAGTACTAAGAGAAATGTCAGGAATCTGTCTCTTTATATCGGTACAAAGTTCCAAAAAATACTCAGAAGAATACGGCCTATTCATTTCCTTAAGGACTTTTGAAGAACCAGATTGAAGAGGAAGATGAAGGTGTCTACAAATTCTTCCCTTACTCTTGGCGATTAAGTCAATTAACTCTTTCTGAACTGAACATGGTTCAATAGAGCTTATGCGAAAACGTATATCGGTATGTGCTGTCTTCTCAAGCAAAGTACGCAAAAGCGTTACTAAGCTCTGGTTTTCAAAATGGTAAGAACCTAAATCAATCCCGGTAAGCACTACTTCTTTTACGCCTGATTCTGCAAGAAAGACAACTTCGGTCACGATGTCCTCGCACGGGCGCGACCAGGCCTTACCGCGCGCAACATGCACAATACAGTACGTACAAGAGTGATTACATCCATCCTGAACTTTTACTCCAACGCGAGTGGGAAACGTTTCACCAATTCTCAAGGCTTCAGTGCTATCAGCAAGCAATTCGGCCTTATCAATAATGAAAACACGCGGATCAAGAGCACTCAGCTCATCAGGCGAAATGGTTGCAGCACAACCCGTAATTAGTAGTTTTGCTTCTTGGTTTTGTCTGAGAAGCTTTCGGATAGTCTTTCTTGTTTTCTTTTCAGCTTCACCCGTAACCGTGCAGGTATTTACAACAATGATGTCCGCATCATCAGGAGAAGTAACTTCACACCCACGCGATTGATACGCTAAAGAAATAGTGTCAGACTCTACACGGTTTACTTTACAGCCTAGATTAACTACCGAAACATTCATGTCATTCCTTTAAACAAGAGGCATATTTCCAAGTGCTCCCAATTCATAGAGCACAAGAGCTGGGCCAACAATACCAGCTGTTTCTGTTCTCAAGATTGTAGAACCAAGCGAAACCAAAGATGCCGAAGATAGCTTCTGTCTAAAGATATCAACTTCTGTTTGGGACAAGCCGCCTTCAGGACCAACCACGACCGCAATTTGATATGGCTTATGAAAATTGTCCTCTTTAATTTTCGTCATAACATCACTGAGTGCTTGCTTGATATAACAGGTTTCAGGTGCTTCTTCCCAAAGAATGAGCACTGCATCATAGGATTCAAGTAAAGATATCACCTGAGAGACTGTTGAAAGATTCTCTATAGAAGGAATCGAAGCACTTCCACATTGCATAGCAGCACTTTTAACAATACTCTCCCACCGTTGTTTTCTTTTTTCTGCCTTCTTCGCGTCAAGTTTTACAACCGAACGCTCGCATTCAAAAGGAATAAAAGCGCTAACTCCCAGCTCGGTTGCATGACGAAGAATAAGATCGAACTTATCTCCTTTTGGTAAACCCTGAACAAGCGTTACCGCATAAGATGGAGCCTTATAGGAAGTGTGTTTACTAATAGCAACACGCATACCTTCATTATCGAATGAAATAATTTCACATTCAAAATAATCAAGCGAGGCATCAATTACCGCAATATGCTCTTTAGGTAAAAGACGTAAAACACGCGCATGCTTTACGTCTTCGGTTTCAAGCTCAAGAATAAAATCACTTGAGGATATTGTACTTAACACCTGTTGAGACAGGAAGAAGCGAGGAAGGGACATACCAAACCTTATCCACTAAATGCATCACGAATCTTTTGGAATGCTCCCTTAGGGCCAGAAGTTTCTTCACCCATTTCTTCAGCAAGCTTTTCAAGAATCTCACGCTCTGCTTTAGATAAACGAGTTGGAATCTTAACTTCAACATGGACATATAAATCGCCACGACTCGAAGTGCGTGCCTTAGGCATACCGTAATTCTTTACCCGAACCGTTTGGCCATACTGACATCCTTCCGGAATGGCAACGGTAATCTTTTCATTTTCAAGAATTCCATCAACCTGGATTTCACAACCAAGTGCTGCCTGAACCATAGAAATAGCGGCAGAGGCATGAAGATCATCTCCGTCACGCTCAAAGAATTCGTGCTGTTCAATGCGAATAGTTACAATCAAATCGCCTGGTTCCGCACCGCGAAGACCTGCTTCGCCACGCTTGCTAAGACGAAGTTGCTGACCATCTCGAATACCCGCAGGAATAGTAACGGTAAGACGCTGACGATCAGGAACACGACCCTGACCTTCGCACTCAGGACAAGGATCTTCAATTATGTGGCCCGAACCGTTACAACGAGGACAAGTAGTTGCCGTCTGCATGCTTCCCAAAAACGTCTGCTGAACCGAAACAACCCTGCCTTTGCCTTGGCATTCAGGACAAGTTTCTTCGTGTCCATTTTCACCTAAACCAGTGCCGTTGCAGTCAGAACAAGGAGAAAGACGGTCGTATACAATCTCTTTTTGAGCACCTGCAGCTGCTTCTTCCAAGGTAATACGTAAGCCAACAGCCATGTCTCTACCTTCACGGCGCTGAGAAGATCGAGAACTTCCTCCTGCTGATCCTCCAAAGAAAGAACTAAAGAGGTCTCCCATTCCAAATCCGCCACCAAAAAGGTCTTCCAAATCAACATAACCAGCACCAGCAGGACCACCGCCCGCAGCACCTGGAATAGAGCCAGTACGGTCATAGTAGGAACGTTTCTGAGGGTCGCTTAAAACGTCATATGCTTCGTTAAGTTCTTTAAATCTATCTTCAGCATCAGGTTCTTTATTAACATCTGGATGAAGCGTACGGGCTTTTTTTCGAAATGCCTTTTTTATTTCATCGTCAGTTGCGTCTCGACTAACACCCAACAATTCATACAAATCTTTTTCCATTACTTAGTCACACTTTCATTTCTATGATTTTTGCTGCAAAAGTACTTTTTACAGCATGTACTACCATTATCGCAAGTTACACAGTTTCCTCTGCGCACTAAGGGCCTTATTCATCTTGTTGCAGTACATCCTTTGCGGCACGTACCGCTTTGAGAACTTGGCTGTAGTTCATTCGTGTTGGACCCACAATTGCAATAAGCCCCATATTATCGTCTACTCCGAACTTACTTGCAATAAGAGAGACTCCCGTTAAAGCCGCAGCCCCATTTTCAGAACCAATTCTTACCACTGGGGCATCCGACTTAATAGCTTCATCCATCACTTCCATAAGAATAGTGTTTTTCTCAAGCTGTTCAAGAACAGGCAGAATCCTGCTTGAATCTTGGAACTCAGGTTTATGTAAAAGGTTAGACACACCCGATGGCTGAATATGTTGCTGGTCTTTGTCCTCGAGTGCTTTTATCATTTCTTTCACAAGAAGGCGATATAGTTCATTATTTTCTATTCGTCTTTGTAGAATAGGAAACGTTTCTTTATTCAAGGTTTGCTGAGCAAACACTTCGTTAAGAATACTTTCAGCTTTAACAATTTCTGCATCGGTATACCGTTGAGGTAATTCAATATGCCTATCAAACACCTGTCCGTCTTTTGAAATGATAACCATTAGAAGACGAGAAGGAGTCAAGGCAACAAGTGACACTTTCAGCACATCAAGAGAGATTAATCGAGGTGGAATAATCAGGCTCAAACAATCAGTAAAATTCATAAGCGCCTGTTTAGTCTGCTCAATCAAGTCATCAATCTCTAATGCAGTTTGACGAATACGAGAAAACTCTTCAACACGCACTTCCGTTTCAGGAAGACTCTCCAAAAGTTCATCAACAAAAGCGCGGTATCCGAAATCGGTTGGAATTCTACCTGCTGAAGTATGAGGCTGAGAGAGATAGCCTTGGTTTTCAAGATAAGAGAGCTCGTTTCGAATAGTGGCAGAGCTGAAACCGAGATTATAGCGATCAACAAGCGTACGAGAACCAACCGGCACTGCGTACTTAATATATTCTTCAATAAGAGCACGAAGAACAATATGTCGACGATCAGATAACACTCAAACCTCCTATCCACTAGACGATTTTAGCAGTGTAGCGTGTTGAGTGCTAAGAAATCAAGCTAAAGACACTAATCTTCCAAGGAATTGTCTAATGAAAGAATGGTCCCATAGAGGTGATTCCCAAACAACCACCCTTTATGGGTAGGTATATAACGTCCTTTATCGTAATCAAGATAATCATCGTTAATCAATGAGTTGATACACGGATATACACCCTCAACCGATTCACTTACTTTGTCAAGATAATATTCCGATACCCCTTTTGACATTCTCATCCCCAGCATCACATCTTCGATAAGATACTGATTTTTTGAAAGCTGTTCTTCAACAACTCCGTTACGAATTCTTTGACGAATGTCATCATTTTGTCTCATAGAAACTGCGTGTTTTCCCAAACCAAGGTAAGGAATACCCGTCCAGTAAGCACTATTATGTTTGCACTCATAGCCTGGCAAAGCATAACTTGCCACTTCATAACGATGAAAACCCGCTTTATAAAGGATATTTTGGGCTAATTCCATCATTTCCACGGCCAAATCTTCATCAAGGGAAAGCAAACCATTGTCCCACTCACTAAACAGGACAGTCCCTTCTTCAAGAATGAGTGGATAGATACTGATATGTTTTACCCCTAAAGCAAGCGCTGTTTCCAAAGAGGCAATAAAGCTTTCTTTTGATTGGTGCGGTAACCCACACATAAGGTCAATGCTGACATTTTCGAATCGTTGCTGTGCCATTTTTATTGCGCTAATAGCCTGAGAAGAATCGTGAATTCTGCCAATTGAACGCAATACCTCATCATCAAAGGATTGAACGCCAATAGACAATCGTGTTACTCCAAGGGCATATAAATCTTTAACCATAGATTCTGTAAAGCTCTCGGGATTTACCTCAAGTGTGCATTCCGTATCGGGGGTTAAATGCATTGACAAACTTAAAGTATAAAAAAGGCTAGAAAGGCGTTTGCTGCCAAAATGGGTAGGTGTTCCCCCTCCAATATACACCGTTTCAATTTCACCAAGTAAACCTATTCTTGAAGCTTTTCTAATCTGCTCAATAAGAAAGATGAGATAATCATCCATTTCTTTTGAATCAGCAGCTAAAGCTTTAGTGGGGAAATCACAGTATTTACAACGTTTTTTGCAAAAAGGCAGATGAATATAGAGAGCCTTGTAGGGGTGGAACAATTCAGAATCATCAAAAATGTCAGCTAGCTGTTCCACGTATTTCCCCTTCGTAGCGTTAGTGTCCGCCGTGTGCACTCAAGAAACAAACCGATAGTACTAACTATACTTATACGGATATTTTTCCCTATCAAGAGCAATACATTCAAGCATTTCGTCAAAAACACACTCGAAATCAGGATAAAAGGTACAGTGGTTAATACGGGCCCTAAACCGTGCTGCTTCAGGAAGACCCGCAAGATACCACATAGCATGTTTTCTCATGCGTGCAATATTGGTATGAGAACGAACCGATAGTAAATAGGCATGACGTTTAGCCATTGCGATTTTTTCTTCAGGAGCAGGCTTAACAAAAGAACCATTGTTACAGAGCGCAGAAACTATGTCAGCAAAAATCCAAGGGTTTCCATATGCTCCTCTGCCAATCATTACGGCATCGCAATCTGTCTGCTCAAGCATCTTTTTTGCATCAGACCCACAGGTAATATCCCCATTTCCTATAACAGGAATGGTCACTGCATCCTTGACGCGCTTAATTGAATCCCAGTCTGCGTTTCCGTGATAAAACTGCTGCGCAAATCGTCCGTGAACTGCAACAGCCTGCGCACCTGACTGTTCTGCCATACGAGCAAAATCAACACAAGTTTCTTGGCCTTGATAGAAACCTCTTCTAAACTTTACAGTGACTGGACACGAAACCGCAGTGGAGACTCGCTCAATAATCCGAGAAGCCAATAGAGGGTCTTTCATGAGAGCAGAGCCATCTCCTTTTCCTGCAATCTTTTTTGCAGGACAACCCATATTGATATCAAGAGCGAAAAGCTTCTCGCCGAACAGTTCCTCAACCCATTGGGCTTGAGTTGCCATAGTATCTGGTTCGTGGCCGAATATCTGCACAGAGACCTTTGTTTCGTTTTCGCCCAAACGCAGAATAGATTCTGTTTTCTTGCTGCCATAACTCAAAGCCTTAGCAGAAACCATTTCGGTATACGTAAGCTGAGCTCCTTGCTCAATACAAAGAGAGCGAAACACTTCGTCGGTTACCCCTGCCATTGGAGCAAGAATGATATTTCGTGAGGAGAAATCGAGGGCCATAAACTCTACTTGATTTATTCATCAACCTTAAGAATAGCCATAAAAGCCTCTTGAGGTACTTCAACATTACCAATGTTTTTCATGCGCTTCTTGCCTTTTTTCTGTTTCTCCAAAAGCTTACGTTTACGAGAAATATCACCACCGTAGCACTTAGCAAGAACATCTTTTCGCAACGCACGTACTGTTTGACGCGCAAGAACACGAGATCCTACCGCCGCTTGAATTGGTACTTCAAACTGTTGGCGCGGAATAATGTCTTTCAGTTTTTCGCAAAGAACACGACCTCGGTCATACGCTTTATCGGTGTGAACAATAAAGCTCAAGGCGTCAATTGGTTTGCCCGACAAAAGAATGTCAAGTTTGACTAACTTAGAAGCCTTATATTCATCAAAATCATAGTCAAGGGAGGCGTATCCCTTCGTACGTGATTTAAGCTGGTCAAAGAAGTCCATAATCAATTCTGAAAGAGGAATTTCCCAAAGCATTTCAACCGTAGAAGTGCTTAAGTAGTTCATTGTTTTAAATGTTCCTCGTCTAGAAACCGCAATTTCCATTACCGCACCAATATAATCTGGTGGAATCAAGATTTTTGCTTTGAGATACGGCTCTTCGATATGGTCAATTTCACTTACATCAGGCATATCCTGAGGCGAATGGAGAGAAATCATTTCACCGTTAGTTTTAAAAACATGGTATTCAACCGACGGAGCAGTAGCTAATAGATCCAAGTTAAATTCTCGCTCAAGACGTTCTTTGATTACCTCCATATGAAGCAATCCTAAGAATCCAACTCGGAAACCAAAACCAAGAGCGTGGCTATTCTCTGCTTCATAGATGAGAGCTGGATCATTTAAAGAAAGCTTATCAAGAGCGTCTTTTAGGTCTTCATACTGGTCTGCATCAATTGGGAACAAACCTGTGTATACCATTGGTTTTACATCTCGATAACCCTCAATAGGCTCACTGCAGCCATTCTTTGAAAGAGTAATAGTGTCGCCTACCTTAACTTGTGAAGGATCTTTCAGTCCCGTAACAAGATAACCTACTTCACCCACTCCTAATGAATTTGTAGGTACTTCAGTAGGACGACGAACGCCAACTTCTTCAACAAGAGTAACGGTTTGGGTTGCCATCATTTTGATTTCTTGGCCCTTCTTAATTGAGCCATCAATAATGCGAATAAGAGCAACAACGCCACGATAGGCATCAAAATAGGAATCAAAAATGAGGGCACGTAAAGGAGCATCAGGATTACCTTCAGGATGAGGGATATTGTAGACAACTGCTTCGAGTAAATCGTGAATACCTACTCCTGTTTTACCGCTCGCTAAAACTGCATCATCTGCAGGAATTGCAAGGCCGTCTTCAATTTCTTGACGCACTCGCTCAGGATCAGCTGCAGGAAGGTCAATCTTATTAATCAAAGGAACAATTTCAAGATTGGCATTCATTGCCATCATTGCATTTGCAACCGTTTGAGCCTCAACACCTTGTGTAGAGTCAACAACAAGAACAGCCCCTTCACACGCAGCAAGAGAACGAGAGACCTCATAGGTGAAGTCAACATGGCCGGGAGTATCAATTAAATTGAAATGATAGATTTGACCATCATCTGCTTTGTAGTCAACACGCACAGCTTGACTTTTGATGGTAATACCACGCTCACGTTCGATATCCATTGAGTCAAGAACCTGTTCTTTCATATCGCGCTTGGAAACAGTTTCGGTCATTTCCAAAATGCGATCAGATAAGGTTGATTTACCGTGATCAATATGAGCGATGATAGAAAAATTTCGAATATGTTCTGGATTAAGAGTCATAATAAAGGGAATTCTACCTTACCTTTTTAAAAGAATGTTCAAATAATTAGTATTTTTATTATATCTCTTCAAAATAATAGTAATTTTGTGATAGGATATTTTGGCTTTCGTCTACAAGTAGTAATTATATGGAGGATAGAACGTGGCGAACATTAAATCTCAAAAGAAGCGCATTATTACTAACGAAAAAGCACGTCTTCGCAATCGTGCAGTTCGTTCTGAACTTAAAACTGCAACTCGTGCAGTACGCGAGGCTGTAGAAGCTGGCAACGCAACCGAAGCTGTTACAGCTGCTCACAAAGCATGCCGTTTGCTCGACCGTGCAGTAACTAAGGGCGTTATCCACAAGAAGCAGGCAGCAAACCGCAAGTCTGGCATCATGAAGCTTGCTGCTACTGTTGCAACCGCAGAAGACTTTGCTGCTTACAAAGCACCTGAGAAGCAGGCTCCTGCTAAGGGCAACAACAAGAAGGCTGCTGCTAAGGCTGCTCGTAAAGAGGCTATGGCTGCTGCATCTGCAGAAAAAGCAGTACGTCGTAAGGAAACTCAGGCTGCTCAAGCTGCTGCTGCAAAGCGCAAGGCTGAAGAAGAAGCTGCTGCTGCAGCTGCTGAAGCAGAGAATGCTGAGGAAGCAGAATAAAACAACTCTCGAGTTCGTTTGCATATCAAATAAAAAGAGGCACAGTTTTGGGCCTCTTTTTATTTTCATGAAGACAGCATCTTGTGAATAGGTAGACCTATAAGCCTGAATATAGGTAAGGACCCTACCTCATAAGCCCCTCTTGTCCATTACCCTTCTTGCTCCTTGTTGAGTTAACGCCAGAAACAAAACGTGCGTTATGAGCGTTTTCGCGTAGTTAAAACATTAATCATCCAATTATAGAATTCACTATCAGGGTTAGAACCACTCTTCATTCGCTGCTCAGTATCACGAGCAAACTGAATAGCTTCTTGCAATTCCACAGGAGTGTAATTCTTTGCCCATTGGGAATGATTCTTAACTCTCCACGAAGGGACTTTTAACTTAGTTGGCAGTTCGGCTGCTCTTCCGCTCTTCATAAGTGATTGCGCGATAAGTAATTCTCTAATACGGGTTACACACATTGACAATAATGCATGAGGAGAAGTGCTTTCCATCTTATCAAGAAGAATGACGCACCTGCTTACATTACGAGCTGAAAACGCATCAACGAACTCCCATGGTTTTACTTCAGAGGTTCGTGCAACATTAGCAAGCACTTCGCTTTCGTTAACCGAGTCGCTTCCTCTGTGGGCAAGAGCAATTTTATTGAGATTATTATCTAGGGTAACCGTATTTGTTCCCACTAAATCAATAAGCGTTGCCGCTCCTCCAGGAGTTATAGAAATTCCATGAGTTTGCGCCATTTGACGTACGAGAGAATTAAGGTCTTTACGCGCTACAGGAGCGCAATCAATTACCGCTTTGGGTCCAATTGAGGCAAGGGCTTTATATAATTTAGTATTTTTCGCAAGCTTTTTCGCCACCACTAATAAGATGGTAGTTTCTGAAGGATTCTTTAAGTAGTCAACCAATAGTTCTGTATCAGCTTTTTTTAGTTTTTCAGCATCAGTGATTTGAACCAAACGAAAAGGGCTCGCAAAAGGAAGCGTATTAGCTGCAGCAACAATAGCAGAGCCACTCGCATTTTCTCCTGAAAAGAAATCAGAGTTAAAAGATAGGTCACCCATTTTTTCAAGCCGAGCGTGAAGACGCTTAACTGTTGTTTGTGCTTTGAGCTCATCTTCTCCCACTACTAGATATGCAGGAAGAAGACATAATGTATGTGTTTGACTTGCTTTCATATCACCATTCTACCTTAAGCATTCAACAGAAATACCTTGAGCAGTAAAGTTACATACAACCGTACCGTCTTGATCTGTCCGAAAGAAAGCAGCATTCGACTGTTCAAGCAGTGAGAGCGCTTCATTACTTGGATGACCAAATCTATTCCCCGCTCCCACACTTATAAGTGCAATTTTTGGATTTAATGTTTTAAGGATTTCTGTACTTAACGATTTTTTTGATCCATGATGGCCCACTTTTAAGATATCTACTGAATCAATATGCTCACGATTAAGCATTTCTTCAACTGTTTCAGATTCCGCATCCCCTACAAATAATCCTTTTGTTTCAAATAATCCATCTTCGTTACCATCTACTGAAAGCAAGAAACAAATACTATCCTGGTTTCCTCCTTCATCTTCAAGATAAACAGGATTCACCACAAGCAGTTCCAGAGTCCCCAACAGTAATTTATGGTGATAAGAAAGATACTCAACCTCTCCTTTTTCAGAAAAATCTTTCCATTGAGACAGAAACTGTTCTACTTTTTCGTCTTCTACAGAATCTAAGCCTTTACAAACATACAGATGATTAACAGGCACAACGCCTTTTAGTGCATCAAGTGATCCGCAGTGATCATCGTCGGGATGTGTAATTACTATTGCATCAAGGTGAAATACTCCCGCACGCGCTAATTGTTCAAGGAGTTTCGTGTCTTTATTTCCCGTATCAATTAAGACCGATTTTCCTTTACTTTGAATAAGAAAGGCATCTCCCTGGCCAACATCAAGCATAACCACACGAGTTGAATACCCTTGCCCGAGCAAGAGAATAACAACTAGAAGTAAGCCTAGTAGGAGGCCAATGATCCCTTTTTTATAAGAAAAAGAGTACGGACTTGGCCACACTCTCCACAACAATAGGGTAAATCCTACTGTTAGAACAAAGGCCAACTCCTGTGAAAGAGAAACCGGAATGGCTGAATAGGGAAACTCTGAAAACTGCTTAACTATGAAACAAAAAGGAGTTGCAGCAAGTGAAAGAATCACGGTAAATATTGAGGTATGTAAAAACACTCCAAAAAAGCAACCAAGAAAACCGACACCCATTAATAGAGGGATATATAACGTGGCGATAATGTTCGCAAGAGGCGCTATCAGAGAGAATTGAGAAAAAGAAGAGCAAGAAAGGCCTGCAGTAAGAATAGTTGCGCACAAGGTGATGACAAGAGGTTCAATTACCCATTTTGGTTTCGTTATTTCTGCAAATGAAATCCACCCTTCTATAAGAGGACTAAAGAGAATAATTCCGAGTGTTGCTAAAACAGACAAAGCAAATGAAATCGAAAAAGCTACGGTGGGCTCTAGTGCAATAAAGAACGAAATCACTAACCCCAAAGACGAAAAGGAATTCGATCTCCGCTTTCCGAAGATACTCAAATAAGCAACAATTGACATTACTGCTGCACGTAAACAAGAAAGGGAGAATCCTGAGAAAACAACATAGATAAGAATAAGTAAAGCAATACCAATGCATGTCTGCAATCGAGGGATTCTCAATAATTGCGCGAGACTCAAAAGCACCGAAGCAACTATCACTAAATGTGCGCCAGAAATTGCAACTAAGTGTGCAAGTCCACTACTTTTAACTTCCTGGTAAAAGTCCGAATTGAAGAGATCAGTTCTCTCCCCTAACAATAGCGCTTTGTATAAAAGCGCGTTGGTTTCCTGCGGTATTTCATCAAGATAATCTGAAAACGCCTTTCGCATCAGAAAAAGACTATCGAGAAATCCTACATGAGAATAAGGAGAAATTGCTGATATATAAAGCGTTCCCACAAGATTGTTATGAGACAAATATTCGCTATTCTTTTCAGTAGGGGGAGAATACGAACCTTTTACTTGAAGCTTATTACCGTAATAAAATGCTTCACAATCATCTTGTGAAAGGCTACTCAAATTCAAAGTATAGAAACAGTCTTTTCCTTGAGAGGTTATTTTCCCTTCAACCGTTGTTCCATACTCACCCGTTGTTTTATCGCTCGTTATTTCAACTACCACTTCCCTATTTGAAAAATCATGTGATAAAGAAAGTTTTTGCAAATAAGTTAAAGCTCCTAAAGAGCTAAACATTAGTGGCAACATTAAACAAAGCACAAAAAATAGCACACGTGCGCTCTTTATCATTTCCTTTCTATAGAAAAAAAGAAAGGAAGGTAATAAAACTACTGAAAGAAAGAGTGAGACACCTACGAGAAAAAAGAGTATTGGTTTTCCGAGATTTAAAAGATAATCGTACGTTAAAAGAACAAAACCCCACATGGAAAAGCCCAGCACAATTGTAAAAGGAATGGAAGGTTTAGGAGGAAAGTAAGCCTGGGTTGGTGAGTCTAGGGAATCTCGTAGAATCTTCGTCTTATCGTTAACATTAAACACAGATAAGATCCTTTAGTGCTTCGAATTTCTTTTCACCTATACCTGAAACTTTCATGAGGTCAGTTGTTTTAGTAAAAGGACCTTTTTCTTGACGATAAGCAACAATTTTCTTTGCGGTAGCTTCACCAATTCCTGGCAACGTTTCTAATTGACTTTGAGGAGCGTTATTTATATTGACTAAGCCAGTTGATGATCCTGAAGTATCTTGCAAAGCGGAAGTTCCTAACGAAGAGCCCTGATTAATACCTTCTGAAATCCCAGACGATGATTGAGCTTCAGTCAGCGCCCTATACTCTTGCTTGGTATAAATGAATAGTTGTTCACCATCGAGAAGGACCCGAGCAAGATTAATTGCTTGGCTTTCTGCATCCTCAGTAAAACCACCTGCTTTTTCTATTGCATCGTTTATACGTGAGCCTTCTTCAAGCTCATACACTCCCGGATTTGCCACCGCACCTACCACATGGACAGTTACTAAACTTTTGGGCTCTTGTAATGTTTCTGATTCTGTTTCCACAACAAGTAATTCACTTTCTGAAAATGAAAGAGAAGTAGCGAAATAAATTCCTATAGCAAGTAACGTCAAAATAAGAAACACAGCCCCAATAAGCGTTATAGGATTTTCAAATATCCTCATTACACGAGAATTAATATGGGGTGTTCGAGATAAAAATGACATAAAAAAAGCCCCTCCTTACCGAGGGACTTTACGTAAACAATCTCAAAAGAATTTCAAAATTTTTTGAAGAAATTTCTAAAACTAACAATTAATTATTCCTCCGAAGAAATGGAAGAATTTAGAGGCTCGCTCTTATCAGCTGTATTTCTTCGAATCTTTTTACGGTTATATCCTGGGCAGTAGTAATCATGGATTTCAAGATTATCGAGTATTTCTTCAATCCATTGCTCTAAAGGTAGTTTTTCTTCAGCAGCATATACCACCTCTAACTTTCCATGAGTCTCTGGGCTTCGAGGCATGAAAAGCGTACAACAATCAGGAGCATCTTGAGAGGAAATATCAAATGTGCCAAGCTCTTGTGCATCGCGAATAATATCAACTTTATCAGAACCGATTAACGGCCTAAAAACAGGCAACGTAACTGCATCGTTTGTGCAAGTAATGTTATCTATAGTTTGGGATGCAACCTGTCCTAAGCTTTCTCCCGTAACCAGCGCTTTTGCACCTTCAAGTTTTGCCACTCGTTCAGCAATCATCATCATAAAACGACGATACATAATAATACGATAGGCAGGTGGGACAAGCTGTGCAATTTCCTTCTGGTATTTGCCAATTGGTGCTATGTAGACTCGTGCAATGCATCCAGTTTTCTCAAGCACATGTGCAATATCATCAACAAGGTATTCACTTACATTTGAAACCTCAGGCTTACCTGAAAAATGAATACCGCAACAAATTGCACCACGACGAGCAACTCTCCAGCACGCAACAGGAGAATCGATACCTGAAGACATCAAACAAAGGACTTTACCTGCAGTACCAACTGGTAAACCACCTACACCGGGAAGGCTTCGCGCGTAGATATAGGTAGAACCTTCAATTACTTCTACCCTAACTTCGACATCTGGTTTTTTTACGTTTACCTTCTTATCGGGAAAAGACCTACAAAGATGAGCTCCAAATAACTGATTAAGCTCCATTGAGTGAATCTCGAAATCGGTATGAGCACGACGAGCGTGCACTTTAAACGTTTCAAACTCCTCAACATCTTGAAGAGCGCGAACCGCAATTTCATACATTTCTTCGAGAACCTGTGAGGTTTTATAACCACAAGAAATGCGTGCAACACCAGGAATATATCGAACAAGATCGGCAACTTCGCATGCTTGTTGATATGAAGCGTCTTCATTCATAAGAATACAAAGTCTACCTGAAATTCGAGTTACTTTAGAAATAGGACTAGAATGCAAAAGCGCCTTGATATTTGAAACAAGACGCTTTTCAAATGCTGAACGATTATTTCCTTTTAGTCCAATTTCATGGTAATGAACTAAACAAACACGTTGGAACAACGTTACCTACCTAATTAGTGATTGCTAATATCAATAGTGGATTCATCATAAGATACATCGCCCTTTGCAATTTCATCAAACGCAATGCTTAATGGACGACGCTTGTTTGCTTTAGCGATATCAACAGCAGTATCAAGCTCAATTGCGCGAGTACGCTGTCCTCTCATCATGTCATTTACGTCTTGTGCACGCTTGGATGCGAGCGCACAAAGCAAGAAGCGATCCTGATCGGTATTGTCAAGCAAAGTGTCAATTTTTGGTTCAATAATGCTCATAGTTATCCTTTATACATTAGCGAAACTATTAACAACGTCCACTAGTGCGTCCGTTGCCTTGTCAATATTATCATTTACAAGCTCTATATCATACTCTTTTTTGGCCAAAAGCTCTACCCTTGCATTAGCCATTCTTGTCTGAATTGCCTCTTCAGACTCGGTTCCTCTTTTACGGAGGCGCAATTCGAGCTCTTCAATTGAAGGAGGAGAAATAAATATTAAATGAGATTCGGGCATTAGATTGCGAATTTGTTTTCCGCCCTGTACGTCAATTTCAAGAATAACTTGTTTTCCAGAAGCAATTTTTTCCTCAACTACTTCACGGAGGGTTCCGTAATAGTTATCGTGAACATTCGCCCATTCAAGAAAGCCGTTTTCGGCAATACGTTTTTCAAATTCATCTACAGACAAGAAATGGTACGATACACCATCAATTTCGCCTTCTCGAGGGCTTCTTGTAGTAGCAGACACGGAAACCCACGCATCTTCTACTCTATCCAAAAGACGAGCCACCAGTGTGCCTTTACCTGCACCTGATGGCCCAGAAATTACAAATAAATTACCTTTTCGCATACTCTACTTTTCTAAACGTTCTAACAGTGCTTTCTGCTGACGTTCACCAAGACCTTTAAGGCGGCGTGATTCTGCGATTCCGAGTTCTTCCATTACCTTCTGAGCTTTTGACTTTCCAAAACCAGGTAAAGTTTCAATCAATGTAGAAGTTTTCATACGACCAACAATGGGATCATCTTTCATAGCAAGAACATCAGCTAATGAAATTTTGCCGGTCTTTAAATCATTGCGAACTTCAGCACGCTTAATTCGAGCAGCCTTGGCTTTTTCCAACGCAGCCTGGCGCTCTTGTGGGGAAAGCTCTGGTACTGGCATGTGTCCTCCTTCGAGACGTCTAAAAGTACCAATTTACCTATCCAAATTAGAATACAATAAATTACCCAAAATTCAAGAAACGCCCATATAGACCAATTCTGAGATTTACAGCTTTGACCTGCGATTATAAATTTTTACCTATAAAGTTTGTAAAAAAATATTCACAAAATTAATGGTTTTTTCAATAATTGATTGAAAAAATACCTTTATCAAAAAGAAGCACTATGTTTTAAAAAAATAGCTTTCAAACATAGTGCTTCTGTGGTTTCTTAACGAATAACGCGAGCGGTCTCTACGTCCACCAAAGATATGATTTGCAGTTTACCTGCGGAAACATTTCCAATATTTGCCATACAGAATACTGCAGCAACTTTTGCACCCTTATCTTCAACACATTTTTTAATCTGTTGAATCTGAGATTCACTCTCAAGAGTATCAAGACAAATGATTACTTTGTCATTTTTCTTAAGCTGAGCAGATTTATTTAAGCAACCATTGTAAGCAGAAAATACACCAAAACGTGCCCAAGCGGTAGTTGCTGCCGAATAGCCAAGGTATTGACCATTCTCATCTGCTGCAACAATCATAGTAATTTTTGAATTTGCAGGAAGCTGCTGAAGTGCGTCCACGCACATACGGTTAGTTACGATTGGATCTTCAATCAAACGCATTGGCTCAATTACTGGAACACCGTCCTCAGTACGGTAAGCACTCATGCGCTGAAGTAAGTCTAATATTTCCTTCTTATCCATTTAAACCCTCCACAATAGCCTCAAAAGCGGCTTTTCTATCTTTCTGACCAGTAATTGGCCTACCAATAACCAAATGCGAAGCACCATTTTCAAAAGCTTCTTTTGGAGTTGCAACTCGATTTTGATCATCAAGACTTGAACCAGCAGGTCTTACGCCCGGTGTAACAATATATGCTTCAGGACCAAGAACTTCGCGAAGCATAGCTGCTTCTTGAGGTGAAGCAACAACTCCGGTTAATCCTGCTTCTTTAGCTAGTTTAGCAAGAGCGCATACCTGGTCGGTAACCGAACGAGTAATTCCGCCTCGAGTTAAGTCATCCTGATTCATGGAAGTTAAAACCGTAATACCTAAGGAAACTGGGTTTTCACCTTCTACTGAATTTAATCCTGTAACACAAGCCTTCATCATATCAAGACCACCAATAGCATGAGCGGTAACCATATCTGCTCCACTAAGTGCCGCAGCGCGTGCTGCACCTTGAATCTGATGAGGAATATCGTGAAACTTCAAATCAAGAAATACCTTAAATCCCATTTCTTTAAAAAGCTTAACGATTTCAGGACCTTCTTGGTAAAAAAGAGTCATACCAACTTTTAACCAGGTTGCAGTGCCTTTAAGAGACTGAGCAATATCAATTGCTTCTTCTCTATCGCAATCAATTGCAACAATAATGCGTTCTCTTGGAGGAATCGAATTAAAATCTACCATTCTAAGGCTCCAATCAATGATTTCACATCGTCAACACCTTGGGAAATACAATACTGACGAATTCCTTCAATAACCTCAATAGTAGCTGAAGGATTAATAAAATTAGCCGTTCCAACCGCAACTGCCGTTGCACCAGCAAGCATAAATTCTACCGCATCTAAACCAGTAGAAATACCACCCATTCCTAAAATAGGAATATTTACTGCTTTATAGGTTTCAGCAACACACCGAAGCGCAACCGGCTTTACCGCTGGGCCAGAAAGGCCACCAACGCCTCGTGCCATAATAGGCTTTTTCTTATACGGATCAATTGCCATACCAAGCAAAGTATTAATCATAGAAAGTGCGTCGGCACCAGCTGCTTCTGCGGTTTTTGCAATGAGAGTAATATCCGTAACATTAGGAGTAAGCTTTACAATCATTGGCTTTGTGGTGAAAGAACGACATGTTGATACCACTTCTGTTACCGCACTCGGATCAGTGCCAAAGGTCAAACCGCCAGAATCAACATTTGGACAGGAAATATTAATTTCAAACGCATCAATAGTGTCATTATCAGCTAAAGCTTCCATTACCTGAGCATACTCAGAGACACTATGACCTGATACATTCACAATGACGGTTGCACCTTGCTGCTCTAACCAAGGTAAATCTTTCGATTTAAATACTTCAACACCAGGATTCTGAAGACCAATTGAATTCAACATGCCACTTGGAGTTTCAGCAATTCGTGGGCTTTGATTACCTGCCCACCCATTAAGAGAAACACCTTTGGTAGTAACTGCACCCAATGCAGCAACATCAACAAAATCTGAGTATTCTTTTCCTGAGGCAAATGTTCCCGAAGCAGTTGTTACGGGATTTTTCATTAGCAAGCCACCAAGATTAACTTCAAGAATTGGTTCCATTACCAAACCACCTTCTTAGCGTTAAAAATAGGACCATCAATACAAGCGCGCTTATTTCCTTCTTCGGTTTGAACAACACAGGAAAGACAAGCTCCAATGCCGCACGCCATACGCTTTTCCAAAGAGATATAGGTATCCACCCCTGATGCAAGAGAAATCTGAGAAACAATGCGCATCATTGGCTCTGGTCCGCAAACAGCACAATAGTCATAAACACCCTTGGCAACTTCTTCTTCAACCAAAGAAGTAACAAACCCTTCTCGGCCGTAAGTTCCATCATCTGTTGCAATTAAAGGCTCTTTACCAAGAAGTTTTGTATACAACGGCAAACAAGCAAGCGCCTCTTTTGTTTGAGCACCCATAATTACCGTTACATCATAGTTATTATCAATCAACTCTTTGGTATGCATATAAAGTGGCGCCGCACCAACGCCGCCAGCCACAATTAAGGCACGCTTTCCTTTTTCAGGCAAAGTCCATGGGTTGCCAATAGGACCCAATAAGTCAACTTCGACACCCTCAGACAAGGTTGTTAGATGTTGAGAGCCAAATCCAACAACCTGATAAAGGATAGTGATTTCTTGTTTTTCTTTATCAACGTGGTAGACACTAAACGGACGACGGAGAATGTGATTATCCATTCCCGGAATTTGCATATGAACAAAATTTCCCGGCAATACACAAACTGGTAACGCCTCAGAATGAAGCGTTACCAGATATAAACGATCGGTTAGTGAGATATTTGCAGTAATAACTGCTTTTGTTTGAAGAACTTTATGCATGCCCCT
Organism: uncultured Eggerthella sp.; assembly: GCA_900546175.1. GTDB lineage: Bacteria > Actinomycetota > Coriobacteriia > Coriobacteriales > Eggerthellaceae > Anaerotardibacter. The sequence continues at coordinate 100,217 of URBX01000001.1, forward strand.
CTGCTTTCTCAACCCATTAATTCAAATCCTGTAATGCTATTACAGGCAAATTATAATTGCGAATGGAGCTAATTGCCGTGACAAATGCTTGAGCTCCAGCAAGAGTTGTGTAATAAGGCAAGTTTTGTCGAATCGCATGGGTACGCAACACATATCCATCAGGGTGAGTATCTTCACTAAAAGGCGTATTAATCAAGAAATCAATAGTTCCCTCTGCAAGCAAGGTTTTAATGTTTGGCTCAGGTTGACTTACTCGTTTAGCAACCTGGCAAGGAATATCCGCAGCCCTAAGCGCACGAGCTGTTCCTTCAGTTGAAACAATGGCGTAACCCATAGCAACCAACTGCTGGGCCAACGGTAAAACCGCACGCTTATCACGGTCACATACCGACAAGAAGCATGTTCCCTTCTCAGGCACAATCGCATTTGTTGCTGCTTGCGTTTTAGCAAAAGCTGCAGGGAACGAAGAAGCTATACCCATTACTTCGCCCGTAGACTTCATTTCAGGGCCAAGCACGATATCAGTTCCTGGGAATCTATCGAAAGGCATAACAGCTTCTTTTACACAGAAGTGATCTAAGTGACGACAATCTTCAGGCAAATTGAAATCAGAAATTTTTTCACCCGCCATAATACGAGAAGCAAGTTTTGCAAGCGGAACTCCCGTTGCTTTCGAAATAAAAGGAACGGTTCTTGAAGCACGTGGGTTTGCCTCAATAACATAAATAATCATGTCTTTGATTGCAAACTGAATGTTGATTAGACCCACAACTCCTAAGCGAAGTGCCAGCTTGCGAGTAATTTCGCGCAATTGATTCATCTGACTATCGGAAAGTGTAAACGGAGGAATACAGCAAGCAGAGTCGCCTGAATGGACACCCGCTTCTTCAATATGCTCAAGAATGCCTCCAATATAAACGTTCTCGCCGTCGCACAGAGCGTCAACGTCACATTCGATAGCTCCCTCTAAGAATCGGTCAAGATACACTGGATGATCTGGTGTAATTTTTGCAGCCTCAGCCATATACTGCTTCAGATATTGCTTATTGTAAGCAACTACCATGCCTCGACCACCTAAAACATACGAAGGACGAACGAGCAAGGGGAATCCAATACGGTCGGCTACTTCACAGGCTTGATCAAATGACGAAGCCATACCTGCTGCTGGATACGTGATTTCAAGCTCATCAAGGATTTCAGAGAAACGGTCACGGTCTTCGGCTAAATCAATTGCAGCTGGCTTTGTGCCCATAATAGTAACCCCTGCTTCTTCTAATGATTGAGCAAGCTTAAGAGGTGTTTGACCACCAAGGGTTACTACCACGCCGTCAGGTTGTTCAATATCAATAACATCCATAACGTCTTCGTAAGTTAACGGCTCAAAATATAGGCGATCGGAAGTGTCATAGTCGGTTGAAACGGTTTCAGGATTACAGTTAACCATAATAGTTTCAAAACCTGCATCATGAAGAGCATAGCTTGCATGGCAGCAGCAATAGTCAAACTCAATACCCTGACCAATACGATTAGGACCAGCACCAAGAATCATAGCTTTTGGTTTAGAAGCAGGACGAATTTCACTCTGACCTTTTTCGTATGTTTTGTAATGGTACTCAGTCTCACTTCTGAATTCTGCCGCACACGTATCTACTGTTTTAAATACCGGAACCACACCTAAAGACTTACGGTATGCGCGAACGGTAAGTTCATCAAAGCCCGTTAGATACCCAATTTGTGCATCAGACATACCATATTGCTTAGCAATCCACAAATCTTTTTCTTTAAGAGAGAACAAAGAACGCTTTGCTACTTCCTGTTCGACCGCAATCATGTCGTAGATGCGTCCCAAGAACCATGCATCAATCTTTGTCTTATTAAAAACTTTCTCAACACTCCAACCGCGACGAAATGCCTCTGCGACATAAAAAATACGCTCTTCTGTTGGAATGCTCACTTTTCTTTCGAATTCTTGTTCGTCTTCTGGGAAGTTGTCTTTTCCATCAGAACCAAGGCCAGCACGACCGTTTTCCAAAGAGCGCATTGCTTTACCAAACGCTTCTTCAAAGGTCCTGCCAATAGCCATTATTTCACCTACTGCCTTCATGCGAGTAGAAAGAGTAGGATCTGTTCCCTTAAACTTTTCGAAAGCAAAACGAGGAACTTTAACAACACAGTAGTCAATAGATGGTTCAAAGCACGCAGGAGTTGCTTTGGTAATGTCGTTGAGGATTTCGTCTAAGGTATAACCAACCGCAAGCTTAGCAGCCGCTTTTGCAATTGGAAAGCCGGTTGCCTTAGAAGCAAGAGCTGAAGAGCGAGAAACGCGAGGATTCATCTCAATTACAATCAATCGACCGTTATTTGGATTGAGCGCAAATTGAACGTTTGAGCCACCCGTTTCAACACCAATCTTTTCAAGAATAGCCAAAGAAGCAACGCGCATACGCTGATACTCAACATCAGATAAGGTTTGCGCAGGAGCTACCGTGATGGAGTCACCAGTATGAACACCCATTGGATCAAAGTTCTCAATAGAGCAAATGATGATACCGTTACCCGTCTTATCACGCATAACCTCCATCTCGTACTCTTTCCAACCTTCAATAGACTCTTCAACAAGCACTTCTCCAACTGGAGAAAGATCAATACCCTGCGAAACAATGGAGAGAAGCTCAGCTTCGTCATGAGCAATACCGCCGCCAGCACCACCAAGGGTAAAAGAAGGGCGAATTACGAGCGGATAGCCCATTTCTGAAGCTAATTGCAAAGCATCATCGGTTGAGTAAGCATAGCCACTTCTGGCCACTTCAAGGCCAATCTCTGCCATAGCTTCGTTAAACTGCTTACGATCCTCGCCACGCTCAATAGCAGCTAAATCACAACCAATCATCTCAACTTGATATTCATCCAAAATACCTGCTTTAGCTAAATCTACTGCAGCGTTAAGACCGGTCTGTCCACCTAAGGTTGGAAGAAGCGCATCAGGGCGTTCTTTTTCAATAATCTTTTTTAAATAGTCAACAGTAATAGGCTCAACATAGGTTCTATCAACCAATTCAGGATCGGTCATGATAGTTGCAGGGTTTGAGTTAACTAAAACAACCTCATACCCATCTTCTTTAAGAACCTTACAAGCTTGAGCGCCAGAATAGTCAAATTCACAAGCCTGACCAATTACGATAGGGCCAGAGCCAATAACCATAATTCGTTTGATATCAGTACGTTTAGGCATTAGAACTCTCCTTCCTGGCTTCCAAATACCCAACCAGAAAGACGATCTGAGGTAATATCAATATTCAAGTAGTCTTCATCCTTGTCCATAAGACGGCAAAAAGCGGCAAATAGATAATGGGCATCGGTTGGTCCAGGACTTGCTTCAGGGTGGTACTGAACCGAAAATACGGGATGATCCAAAAAGGCAATGCCTTCGGCGGTTCCATCATTGAGGTTTACATGGGTAAGTTGGATGCGTCCAAATCGATCATTCATTACAACAGGAGCAATTCCCTTTTCGCTCCAATAGCGCAAGTCTTGTTTGTGCTCAGTCTCTCCGGCTGATAATTCAGGAACAAGAGGACCAAGAGAATCAAACAAAAGACCAAAGCCATGGTTTTGTGCCGTAATTTCTACGCGATGCGTGCGTAAATTCATAACGGGTTGATTTCCGCCACGATGGCCATATTTGAGCTTCTCCATTGAAGCACCACTCGCAAGCGAAATCATCTGATGGCCAAGGCAAATACCAAAAATCGGAACCTTACCAATAAGTTTTTCAACTTGCTGATACGTTTCAACAACCGCATCAGGGTCACCCGGGCCATTCGACAAAAATACGCCATCGGGATTAAGTGCGATAACTTCTTCAGCAGGAGTATTCCAAGGAACAACAGTAAGCTTACAGCCAACACGAATTAAACCTTGAAGAATAGACTTTTTTACTCCGCAGTCATAGGCTACTACGTTATAGCGCTCTCGTTCAGGATTAGCTCGGGCAAATTGGTGAGATGAGGGTAGATCATCATACGATTCTTTTGCTAAACGGCTTACCGTTTTAACAAGATTTACTCCCACAATACTCTGCGAAGCACGAACGCGATTTAATAGACTCTCTTCGTCTAAATCAATTGTTGAAATAACACCCTTTTGCGCACCATTTTCGCGTAGATGACACGTCAGCATACGCGTATCAATGCCTGCAATTGCAACAATGTTATGTTCGGAAAGAAAGCTTGGCAAGGATTGTTCTGAACGCCAATTTGAAGGTGTGAAGCACATATCGTGAACAATAAGGCCACGAAGCGCTAATGAGTCTGCCTGCAAGTCATCACTATTAACGCCATAATTACCAATCTGAGGATAAGTCATAGTGATAATTTGACCTGCATAAGACGGATCAGAAATAACCTCCAAATAACCTTCCAAAGAAGTGTTAAAACACACTTCTCCAAACGTTTCGCCCTCAGCGCCAACTGAATATCCTTCAAAAACCATTCCGTCTTCAAGAACCAGTTTAGCAACAGGACGAATACCTCTACTGGTACGAGCCAATAAACTTGATTCGCTACTACTCAACTACTTTCCCTTCTTTCAAGGTTGCTTGTCCATCAACAAAGACATCCACCGCACGACCTTTAAGTGTCATTCCTAAAAATCCGCTGTTCTTTGATTTTGAATACATATCTTCTGCAGTAACCTGCCACTCGATATCAGGATTAAAGACTGTTATATCCGCAACGCTTCCTGGTTTAATGCTTACGGGATCAAGGCGCAAAATCTCTCGTGGCTTGATTGCCATTAATTCAACAAGACGGTTGTAGTCAATAAAACCAGGTTCAACCAAATACGTCAGTACTGATGCCAAGGAAGTTTCAAGACCAGTCATACCAAATGGCGCAAGTTCAAATTCGCGTGATTTTTCATGAGCTGCATGAGGTGCGTGATCGGTAACAATACAGTCAATAGTGCCATCTACTACTGCTTGAATAAGAGCCTGTTTATCTTCAACAGTGCGCAAAGGTGGATTCATTTTTAAACTGGTGTTATAGGTAGTATCAATATCGTCTTCGGTAAAAATAAGATGATGAGGAGTAACTTCACAAGTAACCTTAACTCCTCTTTCCTTTCCTTCCCTTACAATTTCAACACCCCTGGCGGTAGTGATATGCTGAATATGAATAGGGCATCCCGTTAATTCAGAGATAGCAATATCGCGCTGAATTTGGATTTCTTCTCCTGCACCAGGCCACCCTGCCAATCCTAAGCGAGTAGATACGACACCTTCATTTACCTGACCAGGACCAACAAGGCTCTCATCTTGGCAATGGCTCATAACCACTTTGTCGAACATTTTTGCGTAGTCCATAACACGACGCATAGTTCCTGCGTCCTGAATACCTCTTCCATCATCAGTAAAAGCAACGGCACCATGGGCAACCATATCTCCCATTTCTGAAAGAGCTTCTCCCTTAAGCCCTTTAGTGCACGCACCTGATGGATAAACGCGGCAATGATTCGCCTGACGAGCCTTTGCAAGCACATAGTCAATAGTTGCTGCATTGTCTGTTGTAGGGCTCGTGTTAGGCATAGTGCATACGCCCGTAAAACCACCATGAGCTGCTGCTGCAGAGCCAGATTCGATAGTTTCTTTATGTTCTTGACCTGGATCACGGAAGTGAACATGAATATCCACTAAACCTGGAACTAAAACACAGCCTGTACGATCTAATACTTCCGCATCTGGTGCATTAAGATTCTGGCCGAGCGTATCAATTACGCCATCAGCAATTAAAACATCAGCAATCTGATCAAGATTTTCTGCTGGATCAACAACACGTACATTTTTAATAAGAGTCTTATTCATTTGAGCCCCCTAATAACAAATAAATAACTGCCATACGAACACAAACACCAGCAAACACCTGGTCTAAAATGACCGATCGCTTGCCATCTGCCATATAGCTGTCTAATTCAACCCCTCGATTAATAGGGCCAGGATGACAAATAATGGCATCCTTTTTCATAAGAGGTTCGCGTTCCTGGGTAAGACCATACAAAAGATGGTATTCACGCAATGATGGGAATGGAGCCCCTTCCAAACGCTCCATTTGAACACGAAGCATATACACGACATCTAAATCAGGCAACACTTCGTCTAAATGTGGAGTTACTATGTCTGCACCTAAAACATCTGGTCTGGCAGGAAGAAGTGTTGCCGGAGCAATTAGAGTAACTTTTGCACCAACCTTTTTCAAAGCAGGTATAAGAGATCCGCAAACGCGAGAATGAGCAATGTCTCCTACAATACCCACATTTAAACCTTCGAAGGAACCCTTAGCCTTCCAAATGGTATACAAATCTAACAATGCTTGAGTTGGATGCTGATGTTTTCCATCACCCGCATCAATAACAGATACGTTTGTGTTCTCTGCAACAATATTTGGAGCACCGGCATATTTATGACGGACAATAAACATGTCCACCTTCATTGATTCAAGGGTCTTTACGGTATCAATTAAGCTTTCACCCTTTACCGTTGAAGAGGAACTACCTCCAGCACTAAAAGAATCACATGAAAGACGTTTTTCAGCTAGCTCAAACGAACCTTTGGTTCGAGTTGAAGGCTCCAAAAATAAATTACAAACAGTCTTTCCCCTACAAGCAGGAACCTTTTTAATAGGACGATAGTTCACATCCTCAAACACCTTAGCTTGATTGAGGATAGTCATGATATCTTCAGCTAATAGATCATCTATAGAAAGTAAGTGTTTATGGTTAAACATTGAGACCTCCTTGCAGTGGAGCAGAACCTACATGCTGACCAGGTTCCATTCGCTTAATTCTTACCGAGGATTCACCGTCAACTTCCTCCAAATAAAGACGAACGCTTTCATTTGTAGAAGAAGGAACATTTTTTCCCACGTAATCAGCACGTATAGGAAGCTCTCGATGGCCTCGATCTACAAGAACTGCTAATTGGATTCTGGCAGGACGGCCAAAATCCATTAAGGCATCAAGGGCCGCTCGAATTGTACGACCGGTATACAACACATCATCTACCAGAACAACGGTTTTATTGTTAAGCGAAAATAAAATATCAGTTCCTTGCACAGAAGGATCGAGATGAGATAGCGCATCATCCCGGTAAAAACTAATATCAAGGGAACCAACAGGAAGCTCAATCCCTTCAATATCTTTGATTATCTCGGCAAGACGCTTTGCTAATAAATCTCCACGGGTAACAATTCCAATTAAACAAAGATCTTCACAGCCTTTGTTTTGCTCAAGAATCTGATGAGCAACGCGGACAAGAGTTCTATGAATCTCAGAACCGTCCATAACCGTGGTTTCGTCGTGTCTTTTATCCTTCATAAACACCTCTTCCCTATTCCGAGTGTCGGTACATAAAAGAACGTTGTTTATTTAATACAACTCAACCTAAGGCAAAAGATTTTATCTAGATTCCAATCCAAATAAGCTAAAGCACTATATGAGATTCTAGGTATTGCAGGCACAAAAAAAGCCCACAATACAGAGGGCTCATCAATGCAAATAGATATAGCAGACATTACTAGAAGTCATAAAGGAACAAACCGAATAGAACACAGTTTGAAGTTGCCTTTTACGATTCTGTAATCTCATAGTATTTACCTTATCGGTCTCTCTGTACCGCCATTAAAGGACACCATTATTATAGACCTGGCTTACCAACAGGTCTACGCAACAAATGTGAAATCTAGGTTAATTAGCTTTTCGCTCTAATACACAAGCAAAGTGAATATCAACGTTTTCACTAAGTGGGCTATGAAAAAATGGCTCCCCTGCTATTCCTGAAGGAACAAGGGTAAACTGTTTTCCAATTTCAGTGTTAAGGAAGCGTACAATAACCTCTTCATTTTCCTTGCATAAAGGAGTACATGTTGCGTACGTAAGTCTTCCACAAGGAGCTACAAGCTGTGCTTCTGCATATAGAAGATTAAAGTTGATCTCAGATAAAACTTGCGAGTCTTCTTTTGAAAGACGCCAGCGAATCTCAGGATGCCTTCGTAAAGTACCAACCCCAGTACAAGGAGCATCAATAAAGACCGCATCGAAAAGACCCACGTTCTCTTTGGTGAGTGCAGCGCCATCACTTACCAGCACATCTTCATACTGAACATGAGAGCGTTTCATTCTCTGTTTCAAAATCTCGGCTTTAGATTCATTTATTTCAACCGGCGTAAGCTTTATCTGCTCTCCATATTTCTTCTTAGCAGCATTCTGAAGAAGAAGGGTTTTTGTACCGTTTCCTGCACCAACCTCTAAAAAGCGTTCTGGTTTTTGTAATGGAAGTGCAAGTGAGGCAATATATTGAGCAGAAGCGTCTGAAATTATAATTCCACCCTCATCAACTAGTCCCGAGAATAGAGGATGACTAACAAAAGAAGGCTTCGAAAGAAGGTAAATTGGTGGCACGAGAGTGCCCGCGGTTTGAACCGCTCCTTTTAGAAAGCTTGCTGAAAACTGAGTAAATTCAATTCCCTTATTAATAAGGGCCTCTTGTGCTTTTTGTGCAGCAACCCTGTTTTCATTAAAGGTAAAAAACACAGGAGCTTGGTTATTTGAATAGGCCATGAAAGTACGGACTTGATTGTGTCCCATATCTTTTTCAAGCTGAAAAGCAAGCCACTCAGGAAAGCCCTGCAATAACGAAGCAGCTTTAAGAGATTTTTCCGGATTTCCATAAGGAAATAAAGAAAGCTGATTACTTAGCCTTCTCATAACAAAATTTCCCAATCGGGCAGCACGTGGTGAAGCGTAGCGCACTAACTCAACCGTCTGATCAACAACTGCGTATGCTTCTTTTTTTAGGAAGAACAATTCGTAAGCGCCTATACGAAGCGCTTGACGAATATCATCTTGTACATCACTTGGGTTATTGAGAACTGAATTAATTAGTTCGTCTAAAGAACCGCTGGTAGATACCACACCTCTTGTTAAAAGAATTGCAAACGCTTTATCTTCAGCCGAAAGCATAAACGAAGAAAGAATTTTCGGAGCAACTCGAGATAAATACTTATTATTAGCCCTCATAGCTAAAAGAATCTCATAGGCACATATGCGCGCAGGACTTGCTAAGGAAGCACTCGATTTTGGACGTCGTTTTGAAGATCTCGCTTCTAAGTTTTGAGATCTTTTCAAGTTAGCCATTAATACCTTCCCACGTAAATCCGCCGTTCTTTATTCCTTGAATTCCTGCCGCAAAAGACTTACCATCCATAACTTTCTTCCCACTTGGCTTTAACAAGAGTACTTCAAGAACTCCCTGAGAAAGACCAATGTACAAACACTTTGCGGCAAACACTACCTCCCCAGGGGCAATTGTTGCGGTTATTGCTTCATCAGCTTCGTCGCACAGCCTGGTTTTGATAAGAGCTACTTCCTTACCCGCTAAAAAACAACGACAAGGATGACTTTCACTTGAAGCTTGAACACATGCTTGTGCGAACTTTCCTTTATACGATGGATCTATATCAAGCTCGCCTTTTTCAATTTTGGAAGCGTAAGTAACCTTATTCTCGTCTTGCTTTATCCAGAGAGAAGCTCCCAATTCAAGATGCTCCAAACACGTCAACAAAGCCTGAGAGCCAAGTTCTGCCAATTCCGAAGTGAGCTCTTCTGCGGTAAAAGACCCAATATCACAGGAACGCTCAATACAGTAATCTCCCGTATCAAGCCCCTCTTCCATTTTCATAATGCAAACGCCAGCCTGCCTGTCGCCAGCAAGAATTGCTCTTTCAACAGGAGCTGCACCACGCCAACGAGGAAGCAAGGACGCATGCACATTAACACAGCCATATTTCGGAAGATCTAAGACACTTTTTGGCAGCAAAACACTAAATGCAGCAACAACAACTACCTCAGGGTTTAGAGCTTTTAACGCGTTAAAAGCTTCCGAGTCTTTAGCAAAAGAAGTACATTCATACACGGGTATGCCTAGGTTAAGCGAAACTTCCTTAACAGGTGAAGGAAGTAATTTTTTTCCACGTGAGCGAACCGTATCTGGTCGAGTAAAAACTCCTACCACTTCATGCTGTTCGGAGAGATAGGAGAGAATCGTAGCCGAAAATGAAGGCGTTCCCATAAATACTACACGCATAATACGATCCTATTCAACATCTCCTGGTACTGCTCCATTTGCAAGAGCAATCTGATAATCCTTAAGTGCCTTTATGCGGTCCATTGGTGCACACGATTCGAAAAGCGTTTTTCCATCCAAGTGGTCAATTTCATGCTGAAAACATCTTCCAAGCAAACCGTCAGATTCAACAATATGCTCATTACCCTCAAGATCATAGAAGCGAACTTTTGCAATGGGATGACGAACAATTGGAATCTGGATTCCAGGAAGAGATAGACAACCTTCCATACCTACTTCAGGTTCCCCTTTTAATTCCACGATTTCAGGATTAACTAAAAACATTGGATCTGGATCATCTTCTGGATCACCGCAGTCAATTACCACCAAGCGCTTTGAAATACCCACTTGAGGAGCAGCAATACCGCAGCCATAATTCTTGTACATAGTAACTGCCATGCGTTCTGCAATTTTCTTAAGTGATTTATCTCCTACCTCACAAGGCTCGCAAACTTGTCGAAGAATTGGGTCTGGAGAAGTTACCATTTTAAAAGGTCTCATATACACATCCTTATTCTGTTAAATCGTGACGAGCACGAAGATTACGTAGATTTTCTTGAAGGGCAACAATAGATTGGAAGTACCAATCTCGTTCCTCTTCCGTCATTGAATCATTATTCTTTAATGATAATCTCATTGTGGTAATAGTATCCGACAAATCTCCAATTGAGAGCTCATCAGCAATAAAACGCAAATAATCATAAGCAGAATGGCAGTCACCAGTTATAGCAGCAGTTAAAACTTTCATTGCATAAGGGTTGCGCTGCTGAGCATAATCGAGCACCTCTGCAACCGTTGCATTTGGTTTTTCAACACACACATCAAGAAGAATATCTGCCAAATTCCTATGTATTTGTTCGTGCCAATTTGTTTGACCTAATTCGTTTGCGAAATCACCAATCATTGCAGGATTCTGCGCACAAAGGGAAAGGAATTCACGTTCATTTTTTAAACGATTCTTTTCGGCCGCACTTAACTGACGCGTATTTTTTTGCAGCACTGGCGCCGGTTTGGATGTTTGGTAAGAATCCTTTGCCTTTAAAGGCGCTTTCAGGCGAGACAGCTGAGCAAGAACTGCACTTTCTTGCATTTGAGTTTTGCTAGCAATATACACCGCATAGTTTTGTGCAAGCAATGAATCTTTGATTGGTGCAAGAATTTGAAGTGCTGCAACAACTGCTTTTCCCTGCCCCTCTGGCGAAAAAAGATCATAGCTTGCAATTTTTCTATCAATACCAAACTTAATGAGAGGCACCGCTTGAGTAAGTAGCTCTCTCATCGCATCGGCACCGTATGTTTCAAGATATTCACACGGGTCAAGATTTTGCGGAAGAGTTAACGCATACAAATCTGCATTGCCTGATGAGTGTTCTGGCGTAATTGAATCGTCGATAAACTCCAACGCGCGCTCGCATGCTCTTTGACCCGCCTCATCGCCATCAAACAAATACACTATTCTCTCTTTTGCATGATGCGAAAGGATGCGAATATGCTGGCGGGTAAGAGCAGTACCAAGCGTAGCAACGGTATTAGTAATGCCCGCTTCATGCATAGCAATAACATCGGTATATCCTTCAACCACCATAACAACACCTGTTGACGCCATGGATTTTTTTGCAAAATCAAGGCCGTAAAGAACTTCAGATTTATGAAAAAGTGGCGTTTCTGACGTATTGAGATACTTTGCTGTTTTTAATGATTTGTCATGAGAAATAATGCGGCCACCAAACGCAATAGTATCACCCCGCACATCTCTAATAGGAAACATTACGCGCTCATAAAAACGATCCGATACGCCTCTGCCATTCTTAGCATGAACAGCAACATTTGCCTCAATCATTTCTTGATCAGTAAAACCATAAGACCTCAAATGAGTAACAAGTTGCATTCTTCCCGGAGCATAACCAAGATTCCACTTATCTGGAATTGATCCATTTAACTTACGTTGCGCAAGATATTCTCTTGCTTGTACAGCGCCCTGTTCAGGAGAACGCTTAAGAAGCATATGATAGAAATTACCTGTTTCTCTACAAAGCTCCTTTAAACGAGATTTCTTTGACAAGCTACGCGTTACGTTTTGCGTAGTCTCAAGCTCTATATGAGCACGGTCGGCCAAAAGTTTTACCGCATCAACAAACCCGATATCGTCAATTTTTTGCACATACGAAATAATGTCTCCACCCTCGTGACAGCCAAAGCAATGCCACGTTTGGGTTGTGGCGTCAATCTTACAAGAAGGAGTTTTTTCTTGATGAAAAGGACAACAGCACCAAAAGTCCTTGCCTCTTCTCCTTACTTGAGTACGCTCAGAAAAGAGTTCGACTAAATCATTTGCTGCGCGAACTTTCTTAATATCTTCCTCTGAAAAAAGTGCCATATGCTAGAAAAACTCCTGAATTATACGAAGAGAAGGTATTTTGCTTTATCGCTTTTAGTATAGCAAGTTTTCATTTGCGAGATATTTTATCAACTAAATACAATAAAATAGGAGCAAGTGCTGAAAGGAGTATCTATGGATTTTAAAATCAACCATCCTACCTTTCCCCTTACCGTTTCTGTTACTCGGATTGGAAACGATATTTCATTAATTATTACCGGAGGAAGTGTCCCTCATATTGGATGCGCAATCCTTTCTCAAGCACGCCCTTCGCTTAAAAATAAAGGAATTAGTGCTACCCATTCGGTAATTAATTGTCTTGGTCACAAAGACGATGTATTCGCACTCCCTATTGCTGATCAACTTGCAAAAGAATTCAACTGCACCGTTTCGTGCACCTGCGGTATTCATACCGATGATGCCACTTACGAAGAAATCACCTCTCTCATTCACATGAGAGACCAAATATTTAACAAAATCGTTGCTGTTCTTGAGGAAGGACCTGACCATGAATGAGGTTTTTGACTTACGAAGCGCTCTTGACCTGCTACGCAAAACGCCAGGTCAACTTATTGAAACAGATGTTGAAGTTGATCCTCACGCAGAATTATGTGGCGTGTACCGTTATATTGGCTCAGGAGGAACCGTTAAGCGCCCTACAAAAATTGGTCCTGCAATGGTTTTTAACACTATCAAAGGCCATCCAGACGCACGAATTGCAATTGGCCTCTTGGCAAGCAGACAACGTGTAGCGCAATTCCTAAACGCAGATCCAAAAAAGCTTGGCTTTCTTCTTAACGAAGCGGTTTTAAATCCAATTAAACCTGTTGTAGTTGATAAAGACAAAGCACTTTGCCAAGAAGTAGTTCATCTAGCAACCGAAGAAGGTTTTGATGTTCGAAAACTCGTTCCTGCCCCTACAAATACCCCTGAAGATGCCGGCCCATACATTACCTTAGGCATGGCGTACGCGAGTGACCCAGAAACCGGCGTTTCAGACGTCACTATCCATCGTCTTTGCTTACAAGGACCCGATGAGATTTCAATCTATATGGTTCCTGGAGCCCGTCATATTGGTGCGTTTTACGAAAAAGCAGAAGCTTTAGGTCAAAGTCTTCCAATTTCAATTAGCATTGGTGTTGACCCTGCAATCGAATTGGCTACCTGTTTTGAGCCTCCAACGACACCTCTCGGATACGATGAGTTAAATGTGGCAGGTGCTCTTCGCAACAAACCTGTCGAACTAGCTCAATGCCTTACTATTAACGAGCGCTGCATTGCTCACGCAGAATACGTTATTGAAGGTGAGCTCATTCCAGGAAAACGTGTTGCCGAAGATCAAAACACTCACTCTGGTAAAGCAATGCCTGAGTTCCCAGGATATACCGGTCCAGCCAATCCTTCTCTTCCAATTATTAAAGTAAAAGCGGTTACCACACGAACAAATCCTATCATGCAAACCTGTATCGGCCCTTCCGAAGAGCATGTAAGCATGGCTGGAATTCCAACTGAAGCAAGCATTATTCAGATGGTCGAAAAAGCAATGCCTGGAAAGCTTTGTAATGTATATTGCGCCTCAGCTGGTGGCGGCAAGTATATGGCAGTACTGCAGGTTCGTAAGGCTATTCCAAGCGATGAAGGAAGACAACGCCAAATGGCTCTTCTTGCCTTCTCTGCGTTTAGCGAATTAAAACACATCTTTATTGTTGATGAAGATGTTGATCCGTTTGATATGAACGATGTCCTTTGGGCAATGAATACTCGCTTCCAAGGAGATGCCGACATTATCACCATTCCTGGCGTTCGCTGTCATCCTCTTGACCCTTCTAATAATCCTGCAATGTCGCCTAGCATTAAGGATCAAGGTATTGCCTGCAAAACAATCTTTGACTGCACTGTTCCTTTTGATCAGAAAAAGCGCTTCGAACGTTGTAAGTTTATGGAACTCGACCCACGAAAATGGGTACCTGATTATCAGGAATAAAGAGGATAAATAATGGAATCAAAGAAAAAGAGAATCATTGTAGGAATAAGTGGTGCAAGTGGTACGCCTTTAGCAAAACGCTTACTTGAAACCCTCTCTTTGATTCCTGAAATTGAAATACATCTTATAGCAACTAAAGGAGCAGAGGTAACGTGTACCTATGAAACCGATGCTCCTTTTTCAGAAATTGCATGCTACGCACATAAAGTGTATGACGTTACCAACTTAGGTGAAGCACCAGCAAGTGGAACCTTTTGCACTGATGGCATGATTATTATTCCCTGTAGTATGAAAACTCTTGCAGGAGTTGCTTCGGGATATAGTGATAATCTTCTCTTACGCGCAGCAGATGTCACGATTAAGCAAAAACGACCTCTAGTTTTAGTGCCTAGAGAGTCTCCACTTAGCCCTATTCATCTGCGTAATATGGAATTTCTTTCAACGCTTCCCGAAGTACATATCGTCCCTCCTGTTTTCTCATATTACCTAAAACCTTCAACGCTAGAAGAGATGGAATACCACATTGTGGCCAAGATTCTCGCTTGTTTTGATATTGAGGCGCCTGGAGCAACTCACTGGAAAGATTGAAAAATAGGAAGAAGAGAGTAAGGAGCCTTTATGGCAAACAATGTTACTGCAACCACACAGCTCGTGGGACTTATTGGTTCTCCCGTACAAGCCTCCTTATCCCCCACTCTTCACAATGCGGTTTTTCATATGAGCGAAAAGGACGCAATATATTTAGCGTTTGACGTTACGGAAGAATCGCTCGAAAACGCACTTAAAGGCTTAGGTGCGCTTGGAGCTCAGGGATGTAACGTTACTGTTCCTCTAAAGCAAAGTGTCTGCCAATATTTAGATATCATTGATACTTCTGCACAGTTAATGCAATCAGTTAATACCGTATGCTTTAAAGACGGGTATTCATATGGCTATAATACCGATGGCTTAAGTTTCACAAAAACACTTTTCGATGCGGGTATATCACTAGAAAGCTCTTGTATTGCAGTAGCAGATATCGGAGCAGAAGGGCCTGCCTATATTGTTCAAGCTGCCACCGAAGGTGCACAGGAAATCTTAGTTTTAACTTCTCCAGATAATTACCCCAAGGCAGTAAGCTTCTATGATTTAATATCACAAGAAACACACTGCCCAATTTCCGTTTACGATTTATCTAATTCCACTTTATGCATAGAACTACTCACACGCGCAAACGTATTTTGTAATGCAACTCGCATTGGAGCAGAACCTCTCATAAACGAAAGTCCTATTCCTCTTGAGGCTCTTCATAAAGATTTGTTGGTGTTAGATACTATATATAATCCCCGTGATACTAAACTATTACAACAAGCGCAAATAAAAGGATGTAGGACCATTGGTGGACTTACACTACTCTTAAATCAAGCTGCACTTGCTGAAGAGCTTTGGTTTGGAATAGAGCTTCCAAAAAAAGAAATAGAGAAGCTTTTGTTCTAATTGAAAAGCGATGATTGTTTCTTTCGTGTATGAGATATAAGCTGAAGCTTTCGACATAACCCTACCCAAACATCACCAATACAAAAAGGCTGGTCCACACATGTGAACCAGCCTTTATTACGCTATCTACTCGTCTTTATTAGAGCAAAGTCTGAATCATAATAAAGAGAGGAGAGAAGGTCAAAGAAACGATGGTCATCAAGTTAATTAAAATGTTCATGGATGGACCAGAAGTATCCTTGAATGGGTCACCAACGGTGTCACCAACAACAGCAGCCTTGTGAGCGTCAGAGCCCTTACCACCATGATTGCCCTGCTCAATATACTTCTTTGCGTTGTCCCAAGCGCCACCAGCATTAGACATAAAGATAGCCATGAGCATACCAGTTGCAACAGCACCAGCAAGGAAGCCACCAAGCATAGCAGGATTAAAGCAACCAATAGCAACAGGAACAACAATAGAAATAATGCCAGGAATCATCATTTCCTTCAAAGCAGAAGAGGTAGAAATTGCTACGCACTTATCGTACTCAGGTTCTGCTTCATATTCCATGATGCCCTTGATCTCACGGAACTGACGACGTACTTCTTCAACCATTGCGTGTGCAGCACGGGAAACAGCACCCATAGTAAGTGCAGCAAACATAAATGGCATACAAGCACCCAAGAAGATACCGGCAACAATCAAAGGATCGGTTAGGGTAAGTTCAAAACCAGGAAGAGTATGGCTCATGGTTGCCTGATAAGAAACAAACAAAGAAATTGCAGAAAGACCAGCAGAAGAAATCGCAAAGCCCTTTGCAATAGCAGCAGTGGTGTTACCTACTGCGTCAAGAGCGTCGGTACGATCGCGAACTTCCTCAGGAAGGCCAGCCATCTCAGCAATACCACCAGCGTTGTCAGCTACAGGACCGTATGCGTCAACACCAATAGTAATAGCAGTATTGGAAAGCATACCAGTTGCAGCAAGACCAACACCGAACAAACCTACCGCAATACCATTCTGTGCAGATGCCATTGGGAATGCAAGGTTACCAAAGGTATAAGCAAGAATGATTGCAATAGCAACCAAAACAATAGGAGCAATGGTAGAAAGCATACCAGTGCCAAGACCTTCAATCATAACGGTTGCTGCACCGGTCTCAGCGGATTCAGCAATATTATGAACAGGCTTATTTTTGTCGGAAGTAAAGTACTCGGTAATCTTGCCAATAGCAAGACCAGCAATAAGACCAGAAAGTACGGAACCGAAGAGGAAGATTGGCTGAGCTTCTACAGACTGAGAGTTCCAAAGTAAGAAGATGCCCAAAATTACCAAAATCTCAATACCTGCAGCAAGATAAGTACCACGGTTTAATGCTTTGTGAAGGTCAGCACCTTCTTTAGTGCGAACAGCAGCAAGACCAATAATAGAAGTGATAATACCGCAAGCAGCAATGCAAACAGGAGTTACGATTGCCCAGATTAAGTCCTGAGTTGCAAAGTAGCCACCCAAAGCACCGAAAGTTACTGCCAAAATGGTAGGAGCGAGAATGGAGCCTGTATAAGACTCAAACAAGTCAGCACCCATACCAGCAACGTCGCCTACGTTGTCACCAACGTTGTCAGCAATAGTTGCAGGGTTACGAGGGTCGTCTTCAGGAATGCCTGCTTCTACCTTACCTACAAGGTCAGCACCAACGTCAGCAGCCTTAGTGTAAATACCGCCACCAACACGAGCAAAAAGTGCTACTGCAGAAGCACCGGTTGCAAAACCTTCAACCATACCAATGTGCTCATGCATAAGTGCCATATCAACAATATCAATGCCAAATACCAAGAGGATGAGCCAGAGAGACAAGCCAAGCAAAGCAAAAGAGGCCACGCAAAGACCCATAGTCAAACCAGACTTGAAGCTAATGTTCAAAGCGCGTGCAACAGAATCCTCAGCAGCAAAAGCGGTACGAGTGTTTGCACGAGTTGCAACATGCATACCAACATAACCAGCTGCAGCAGAAAGAACACCGCCAGTCACAAAAGCAAGAGCGGTAATTGGTGAAAGGGCAACTGCCATAATTACGGCAACTACAATCATAAAGATGATGAGCAACTTATACTCAGAAAGCAAGAAAGCCTTTGCACCCTGCTGAATCTTGAGAGAAATGTTGTTCATCTTGTCGGGACCTGGATCCTGGCGAAGGACCCAAGAGCCAAGATAAGCTGCCATAACAATGCCGATTACGGCACATACAGGAGCCATCCAAGCGACTTGAAGAGTCACAGTTTCCTCCTTTATCGAAACTTAAATAAAACCTAAATTAAAATGCGTACGGGCATACGCAAACAAATTGACATTTTACCCTGAATTACAGGAAATATGCACACAAAATCTCCCCTTTCTGGTCAGCGAGAAGATTTCTTTTTGAACGCATTCATTCTTTTTCACTATCCAGAAAGAGGAGTACCTTTTTACACCACTTAAAGAATTTGACTATGCTAGAGTTTGAGCGTATTTCTTACGTACTCAATATTGCCCATTACCGTACGAATAAGCTCTTCGGTAGACTCAAACTTAATCATTGGGCGCAAATATTCAACAAACTCTACCGCAATTTCATCGCCATAAATGTCACCGGAGAAATCAAGAATATGAGCCTCGCACGTTGCATTAGTTCTATCCTCAAAAACAGGTGATACCCCTACCGAAACGGCTGCTTTGTACTTCTTTCCATCAACATACACATATGCTGAATACACGCCTTCGGAAAGAACTTGTCTATTAGGAGGCGTAACAATATTGGCAGTTTTAAAGCCCATATCTCCCCCTTCGCCACGTCCTTTCACAACATTGCCGGTAAGAATATAAGGTTTTCCTAATAATTCCTTTGCTTCAGCAAGCGCATGTTCAGCAAGCAGGTTTCTAATACGCGTTGCGGTAATTGGCCTACTACCAAGCGCCTTGAGATTGTGCGCATTGATATGGGTACCAACGCGAGCACCCCATTCTCCTAACTCAGCAACGCTTCCTTTAGCAAAGGCTCCAAAGTGAAAATCGAGCCCAACATGAAGAAAAGCCGGAATGTGACCATTAAATGTCTTTTCAAGAAAATCCATAGGTGAGAGTGCCGCAAATTCTCTATTAAACTCAAGAGCAACAACAGCATCAACGCCGCTTTCGGAAAGCGCTTTGAGGCGTTCTTCGTTGGACATTAACTTTTTCAATCTGTCAGCATGAAAGACTTCATCAGGATCAATATCAAACGTAAGTGCAATACTTAAACCGCCACATATACGAGCAGTTTCCTGTGCGCACTGCAATAAGTACTGATGGCCCTGATGAACACCATCAAATACTCCAAATGCACAGGAAGCATTTTCAAAAAGACTGAAATTAAAAGAGTCGTTTACTTTATATACCTGAACCACGTTCAACTCCTATTGCAAATACACACTGTGGTTTATACACGTTTTTCTCTTTATCGAAACGATAAAGCGCTTTTAGTTTACTTCGAACCAAAAAAGCAACGAGCTCGTGGTTTTCTGGTTCTTCCTTCGATGGAAATACCGACGATACGCAGCATTCAGCATCGAACATATCATCCTTAACGGGATAGTTTAACGAGACAAGATGAGCAGGTATGGAAGCGCCATTTGAAAGCTTTTCTTCATGCTCGTTTAAGAAGGCAAATCTGCAGCCGATTAATCGAAGAGGGTCAATGACTGCATGCGAAAAATCTTTTTCCAGCTCTTCTAAGGTAACACATTCTTCTAAAGCAATATTTCCAATACGGGTTCGCTCTAAAAATGATACATGTGCAGCCGAATGGAGCTCTTTACCTATGTCACGCGCAATTGCACGCATATACGTTCCTTTAGATACAGCCATTTCAACATCCCACTCAACAGGATTTTGTTCACTGCAACGAGTAGCAACGATTGAGCCTGGATCAAAAACGGTGACTTCATTTAGTTTTGAAGAGTAAATGGAAAACTCACGCGGTGCAAGGTCAATGATATTTCCCTTACGTGCTGCCGCATACGATTTTTGACCATTCACTTTAATGGCAGAATAAACAGGCGGAACTTGACTATGGTCTCCTACTAAACCTTCAATATATGACTGCGCAAAATCAATAGACTTACAATTTGGTGAAACAGAAGCGGTGATAAGTATCTCCCCTTCACTGTCATCGGTCGTAGTTGAGGTTCCAAACAAAACACCCATTCGATAACTCTTATCGCAATCAGTTAAGTAAGGATTCAAGCGCGTAGCAGGGCCTATACACACAAGCAAAACACCTGAAGCAAGAGGGTCAAGCGTTCCCCCATGGCCAACGCGTTTCTCGCCGAAAATTCGCCTACACCGTGAAACAACATCATGCGAAGTCATACCAACTGGCTTATAAACTGCAACAACGCGAGAATATCCTGAATATTTTCCTTTTGCCATATCAACTCCTAAAAGAGCATCTTTTTCACTAAGGCAGGAACATCCACAAGCGCTTGTTCAAGACTTCCTTCGAAAGTAAAACCAGCAGCCGCCCTATGACCACCACCATTAAAGATACGCGCAATTTGCGCTACATCGGAATCATCTTTCGCACGAAGACTTCCTCGAGTTTTTCCTTCTTCATTTTCTTTCAAAATAAGAGCAATGCGAACGCCAGCAATCGAACGGAGCTCATCAATAAGAATTTCAGCATCCCCCTTAATAGCATTTAAGTCTTGAAAATCCTGTTGAGATAAATACGAATATGCAAATGCTCCATCTTCGCACAAAACCAACCGTTCAAGCATGCGTTGTTCGAGCTGATATGAAGCGAGCGTTCTATTCTGGAAAAACTCACGAGAAACAAGTGAAGGATCAGCGCCATATCGCATCATTTCTGCTGCGGCCTCAAAGGCTTCAGGAGTTGTGTTTTGATAAGCAAATCTTCCTGTATCGGTCATTAAACCAGTGAGTGCTCCAAGAGCCACAGTTTGATCTATTGCATCAAGCTCTTTAGCCAAATCCCACACCAAACAGCAACAAGCAGGAGCATCAGGGTCAACATATACCATTTGGCTCATAGGTGTATCGCAAGCATGATGATCAATAGTGAGAGACACTGGTGTGTTTTTTGCTATTGCAGCTGCATCACCAAGACGTTCGAAAGAAGGCACGTCAAGCGCAATAAATACGTCTGGTTCTCCTTGATAATCTTGAGCAAAAACAAAAGGTTCCTTCTCCATTAAGAAAGAAAGATTTACTTCAACAGGATTAGGTTTTGCTAATAAACAAACCACTTCTTTACCAAGAAGACGCAATAATGCGGCCATGGCTACCTGAGAACCAAGACAGTCTCCATCAGGATTTACATGACCGCACAAAACAAAGCTGTTATGAGAACGAATGCATGAAGCAATATCCGCTAAAGTTACATTTGATTGAGGTGTTAGCATAAATTACGCATTATTCCTTTTCGCATCAGCTGCCAGCGCATCGGAAATACGCTCTGCCTGGTCAACTGTTTCATCAAGAATGAATCGAAGTTCCGGAGCAACTCTCCAGGAAAGCTTCTTTGCCATTAACGAACGAATGCGACCCGCTGCTGCCTGAAATGCAGCAGCAGTATCGTCATACTTCTTTTTATCAGTTGTGTAGTACACATTGCAGAAACTTCTGTCAAAGCTTACTTCACAACCAGTAATAGTTACGAGGCTTAAACGAGGATCAGAAATCTCGAAAAGCAAGATAGTTGCAATTACTTCACGAGCCTGTTCATTTACGCGACGACTAGATGAATTCTGTTTCATATTACTCAGTTCTTTCTACCTCAATGATGCGGTAACCTTCAATGGTGTCACCAATCTTGAGGTCCTGGTAGCCAGAAATACCAATACCGCACTCATAGCCACGTGCAACAGTCTTAACGTCATCCTTGAAGCGGCGCAAAGAACCAATTTCACCTTCATATACAACGGTACCATCACGAACAATTCGAACCTTGTCGTCACGAGAAATCTCGCCCTCGGTAATATAGCAACCAGCAATAACACCAACTTTTGGAACCTTGAAGGTATCACGGACTTCTGCAATACCAGTATCTTTCTCAACAATATCAGGAGAAAGCAAACCAACACGAGCAGCATTAATGTCTTCAATAGCCTGGTAAATAACACGATAGAGACGAATATCAACTTTTTCGCGCTCAGCAACCTCACGTGTTTTACCCGTAGGACGAACGTTAAAACCAATAATAATTGCATCAGAAGCAGCTGCCAGAGTTACGTCTGTTTCAGTAATACCGCCAACTGCAGAGTGAACAATATTGATCTTTACTTCCGACTGATCCATCTTATTAAAGGCATCACGCAATGCTTCAATAGAGCCACCAACGTCAGCCTTAACAATAAGGTTCAAATCGGTAGTCTGACCTTCCTGAACACGAGCAAATAAATCGTCTAAGCTCATATGTGAACGAGCTTCCTGCTTAGCCAAGCGAGCACGCAGTGCGCGTTCCTCAGCCAAACGGCGAGCATCACGTTCATCTTCAAATACTCTAAATTCGTCACCTGCGGTAGGAACAGAATTGAGACCAAGAATCTCAACAGGATCTGCAGGACGAGCCTCTTTTACGTTGCGACCACGTGGATCAATAAGAGCACGAACACGGCCATATGAGGTACCAGCAACAACCACATCACCAGGATGCAAAGTACCGCGGTTTACTAAAATAGTAGCAACCGGACCACGACCCTTATCAAGGTTAGCTTCAATAACAAAACCAGAAGCAAGTGCATCAGGATTTGCTTTGAGTTCCAAAACATCTGCCTGAAGAAGAATAGTCTCAAGCAATTCGTCAATATTGAGCTTCTGACGAGCAGAAACGTCAACAAACATATTGGAACCGCCCCATTCTTCAGGAATAATGCCGTGTTCAGTCAATTCTTGACGAACACGATCAGGAGTTGCTCCAGCCTTATCAATCTTATTAACTGCAACAACAATAGGAACATCAGCGGCTTTTGCATGGTTAATTGCTTCAATAGTTTGAGGCATAACACCGTCATCAGCAGCAACAACCAAAACAATAACGTCTGTTACTTGAGCACCACGTGCACGCATTGCGGTAAATGCTTCATGTCCTGGAGTGTCAATAAAGGTGATTTGTCTACCATCAATATTTACAACCGAAGCACCAATGTGCTGGGTAATACCACCTGCTTCAGTTGATGCAACACCTGTAGAACGAATTGCGTCAAGTAAAGAGGTTTTACCATGGTCTACATGACCCATAACAGTAACAACAGGAGGACGAGGAACCAACTGATCTTCGGTGTCGTTATATACCACCGCATATTCTTCCTCAGGAGAAACTACGCGTACCTTACGGCCCATGTCGTCAGCAATAAGCTCAATAAGCTCGTCGGACATAGACTGAGTCAAGGTTAAAGGAGAACCGAGTAAGAACAAACGCTTAACTACATCATTAGGAGATACCTCTAATAATTCAGCAAATTGAGCAACGGTTGAGCTTTGAGGAACTTGAACAACTGACTCATCCAATACCAAAGATGGATCTAAACCCTTTTCCAAAGCTTCCATTTCTGCGCGTTCACGAGCTTCCTGCTCACGCTTTTCCTTACGCTTACGACGACGTCCTTCACCATCAGACTTTGCGGCAGCAACAACAGCACGTGCTTCAGCAAGAACTTTATCCCTTTGAAGCTCTTCAGCTTTAACCGCCATTTGAGCATAGCGATCTTCACTTTTTACGTTCTGCTCTAACTCTGGAACAGTAGGTTCGAAGCCTTTACGCTGTTTCTTGTTGCCTTTTTTCTTTTCGTTGCGATTATTTTTACGAGAATTGTTCTGATTCTGATTCTGATTCTGAGCTTCAGCTTTTTCGTTCTGTAAACGCTGACGCTCATTATTAATTTGATCAAGAAGAGAAGAGAAGTTAGTTGTCTTAACAGTTGGAGCAGCCTTAACTGGCTTCTTCTCCTGCTTCTGAGCAGTTTTGGTGTTCTTTTTGTTACGAGAATGAAGAGCTTCTTCAACTGCCTGTTTTTTAGCAACTTCAGCAGCACGTTTTTCCTGACGAGCACGCTCTTCAGCTTCAGCCTTTTCACGAGCAACACGAGCCTGCTCGCGTTCAATTTGAGACGCAAGACTTTCGAAAGGTGACGAGGATACCTTTTTCTTAGGTTCTGTCTCTACTGCTTCAGCATCATTTTTTGGCTTACGTCCCGCATATTTCTGTTTTTTACCAGAAGACTCTCTGCGCGCACGTTCTTTTTCGCGAAGCTGACGCTCTTTATCTGCCGCAGCACGACGCTCAGCAGCTTCAGCTTCTTTTTGCGCTTTTTCTTCTGCAGCTTTCTCTGCAATCTTCTTAGATTCTTCGTCTTCAATTTTTCCAGCTTTTGCATTTATCTCAGGAGCAAGGTTTTTACGAACCTTCTCTACATAAGCATCCTGCAAAATGCTGGCATGACTTTTAGCAGGAATTTTCATGTCAGCAAGACGAACCAAAAGTTCTTTGCTGGTCATGTTAAATTCTTTTGCCAATTCATGTACACGCATGCCGGCCATATTTACTCCTCGTCTCGATTATTCTCGCAACTAAGTGCATCCAAAATCTCTTTCTGAATACACTCATAATCGTTATCTGAAATCTTTGTGCGCAGAGCTTGATCTAAGCGATGAGTTTTCATGGCTTTCTCAAGACACACAACGCTACAAATATAGGCACCGCGACCATTAGCACGACTGGTTGGGTCAAATTTTACTTTCCCTTCAGGCGTGCGAACAATGCGCAGAAGTAAACCCTTTGTAAGAGTTTTTCTGCAGCAAATACATGTTCTTTCTTTAATCACAGCGCCCATTAGATTAGTTTTCCAATTCCTCGTGAATGCCGCAATATTTATAACCTGGACGAGCATGATTGCGACAACGAGTTCCGTCTTCATTAATGTAGTGGCAAAATTCTTCTTCGCCGTCTAATTCAAAAACATCCTCTTCTACCATCTCTTCTTCATCAATAAGAGAATCGTCTAGAAATGAAGGTGACTTAATATCAATATGCCATCCTGTCAATCGAGCAGCAAGACGTGCATTCTGGCCTTCTTTACCAATAGCAAGAGAAAGCTGATCGTCAGGAACAACAATTGTTGCAAAGTTGTTTTCTGCGTCAATGTCTACACGAGTTACTTTTGCAGGAGACAATGCGTTTGCAACATATACGGCAGGATTCTCGTCCCACTGGATAACGTCAACACGTTCATTGCGAAGGCCTTCGACAACCATACGCACACGAGAGCCCTTAGGTCCTACACAGGCACCAACTGGATCAAGATTTGGTTCGCGGGAAGCAACTGCAATCTTAGAGCGCTCACCTGGTTCACGAGCGATAGATTTAATCTCTACCAAACCGTCATAGATTTCAGGAACTTCAATCTCGAACAAACGACGAATCAAGTCAGGATGAGTACGAGAAACAATAATTGATGGACGTGCATGCTCGCCACGAGTCTTAGGAGCATCAGAGTTAGGATCACGGACATCAACAATCAAAGTCTTAATACGCTGATTATGACGATAGCGCTCATTGCGAGGGCGTTCGTTACGTTCGCCTGGATAACGCTTCTGATCATAATGAGGGAGCTCAGCTTCTACACCATCACGAATCTTGATAATAGTAAAGTCAGGAGTTCCTTGAAGAACAGTACCAGTAACCAAATCACCTACGCGATCAGAGAATTCCTCATATATTGACTGACGACCTGCTTCGCGCACAATAGAACCAATTACATTCTTTGCGTTCTGCGCAGCGGTACGGCTTACATCTTCTGGAGTAACGTCAACCTCTTCAAATTCGGTATATTCGCCCGTTTCTTCGTCAGGCTCACCAACAGGAACCAATTCGTACACATAAATTTTCCCGGTATTGCGATCAATAATGCAACGAGCATCGTTTTCAAGATCCAAGATGTGCTGATAGCTTTTAGCAATAGAAGCCTCAAGGCGTTCAATAAGATAGAATTCGTCAATCTTATGTTCGTGAGCTAAAGCCTGAAGAGCTTCAATGAGTTCGGAGGTAGCCACAACTCGTCCTTTCTAAGCATTAAAATCTATAGTTGCAATTACGTGTGCTTTTTTAATCTGGCTGTGAGGGATTTCCTCAACAATGCCATCAACTTCTAACAAAACATTTTCGTTTTCGACACCTTTTAGTAGTCCTTCCCATTTAGAACGGGACTGATGAGGAGCCCTTAACGAAAGGAAAGCCTTTTCTCCTGCAAAACGCTTGAAATGTTCCAAAGTACGCAATGGTCTATCAAGTCCTGGAGATGACACTTGCAGGGTATACGGACCAGGAAATGGATCAATAGCATCCATAACCTCATTAATCCATACTTGTGATCGAGCAAGTATGTCAAAGCCTACTCCACCTTCGCAGTCTATATATACGCAAATAGTGGGTGCTTTTTTTGAACCAATGAGCTCAATAGTAACAATTTCAATACCTTCAGCTTCAGCCTTAGGTGTTAAGGAATCTAAAAGAAATTGTTCTTTTTTTCCGAGCATCTCCCCTCCTATAGGTATAAACAAACAAAAGAAGCGGGTAAAACCCACTTCCTTAAACTTCGAAAGTATGTACTGCTAAACAGCACTCTATTTATACCATGTTTCAAAAAAATAATCTAGTAGAGAAAAAATCATCAAGAAATCCTGCGGAAATAATCTAACAAGCCGCCCTCATGCAAAGACTATTTTGTTAAAAGCAGATATCCCATCACCGCAATTACGACTAATAACACAATTATGCCAATAGCAACAGAAAGCTTGTGGGATTTTTTCTCAACAGGTTGAACGTACGTACGGAGTTCATTATCCAAATCAAGAACCACATCGCCCTTTTGAGAAACAATTTTCTGAATAGGCATAGTGATGTACGGATCTTCAGAAGCAATTTGAGGCAGGTCATTTAAATCTACTCCTGCAGGAGTAGAAACGACTGCCTCAACATCTATTTTCTGGGAAGGATTGAGAGGATTGCCTTTCAAATCCTTATAGTGACGCTGAGACACGGGTGGCAACTTTTGCGTTTCAGAAGGACCAACCGTGTCAGCGTACGTAATCATTTCTTCAGCACGCGCAATACGTAAACGCATTTCCTCAAGCGTCATGCCACAGTTTTCGCAAGCATCCTGATGTTCTTCTTCTACTTTCGTTCCGCAGTTAAGACAAAACACTTGCTAATCCTTATTTAGTGCTTCTTAGCAATAAGACGATTCAAAGCGTTGAGGTATGCCTTAGCAGAGGAAACAATGATGTCACCATCAGCGCCACGTCCGGTAAAGATCTCACCATCTTCAGCAGTAACACGAATAGTAACTTCACCCAACGCATCAATACCACGAGTTACCGACTGAACAGAGAACTCGGTAAGGTCATTGTTAATGTCAACAATTTCATTAACTGCCTTATACAATGCATCAACAGGGCCAGTACCAACAGAGCAAGCAACGAATTCGTTACCGTTTGCATCTTCCAAAGTTACCGTTGCGGTAGGAACAAGTGGCTGACCACAAGAAATCTGAACACTCTTCAAGGTATAAGTTGCTTCCTGAGAACGTCCCTGTTCACCTACAAGAGACTCAAGATCTTCGTCGTAAACTTCCTTCTTCTTGTCTGCCAAATCCAAGAATGCAGTATGAAGATCTTCAAATTCTTGACCTTCAATCTTGTATCCAAGAATCTCAAGACGATGACGAAGCGCAGCACGACCAGAACGAGCAGACAATACAATTGAGCTCTGACCAGCGCCAACCTCAGCTGGGTCGATAATCTCATAAGTTGTACGTGCTTTAATAACACCATCCTGATGGATACCAGAAGAGTGAGCAAAAGCGTTTGCTCCAACAATAGCTTTATTTGGCTGAACAACAAAGCCAGTAATAGAAGATACCAACTTGGAAGCACGGATAAATTCACGTGTGTTGATGTCGGTATGAGCATCAAGTTCATCACCATGCATCTTAATTGCCATTACTACTTCTTCCATAGCAGTATTGCCAGCACGCTCACCCAAACCATTGATAGTACATTCAATCTGTCCTGCACCATTCATAACGCCAGCCAAGGACAAAGCAGTAGCCATACCAAGGTCGTTATGGCAATGAACAGAAATAGTTGCCTTATCAATGTTGGATACATTTTCCATCAAGAACTTAATTCGACGGCCATACTCATCAGGAAGAGAGTAACCAGTTGTATCAGGAATATTAACTACAGTAGCACCAGCAGCAATTACTGCTTCACATACCTTAGCCAAAAATTCATAATCACTACGACCAGCATCTTCGCAGTAGAATTCAATGTCTTCACAGTACTTCTTTGCGTACTTGGTTGCATTTACCGCACGTTCGAGAATCTTTTCAGGAGTAGTGCGGAGCTTGTCATAAATATGGCTGTTAGAAACGCCAATACCGGTGTGAATACGAGGACGAGCACATTTAGACAAAGCATCAGCAGCAGAATCTATGTCCTTCTCTACAGCACGAGTAAGAGCACATACAATGGCACGATCTCCTACTTCATCCGCAATAGATTGAACACTCTTAAAGTCACCAGGAGAAGATACTGGGAAACCTGCTTCAATAACATCTACTCCCAAACGAAGTAGCTGACGCGTAATTACTAGTTTTTCTTCAGAATTCATAGAAGCGCCAGGTGACTGTTCACCATCGCGCAAGGTGGTGTCAAAAATAGCAATCTTGCGTGTCATCTTGTTTCCTTTCTTCTTTTTGATGACTAAACACTATACCACTTCACTATAAAAAAGGGCTTCTATTTGAAGCCCTTTCATTAAATAAATGTGTTTTGTTTATTCTGACACGCTATTTTAACTAAACTGCCTGACCGTCAGTTTCGCCTGTGCGAATTCGTACCACGCGCTCAACATCAGAAATAAAGATTTTTCCGTCGCCAACATTTCCTGTTCGTGAAGTATTAACAATAATGTCTACAATTTCGTCTACGCGATCATCATCAACTATGATTTCAAACTTTACCTTTTGAACCATATTGACAAATACTTCAGAACCACGGAAATATTCGGTCCAACCATGTTGGTTTCCACAGCCATACACCTGATAGATAGTCATGCCTGAAACATTTGCTTGGAAAAGTGCTTCCTTTAATACTTCGAGCTTTTCAGGACGAACAACAGCTGCAATACGCTTCATTTAGTTCCCCTTTCCTTAGTCCATACCGTTGAATGCTGGGTATGCAGATTCGGAATGATTTGCCATGTCCATACCTGCCATCTCTTCTTCCTTGCTTACACGCAAGCTTCCCTTGAAGATAACCTTGAGAATCAGGCCAATAATTGCGGTACCAATTGCTACAAATACTACGGTAACTGCGATACCAATAATCTGAGCAATCAACAAGGTTACATCACCGGTATAAATTAAGCCACCGAAATCGGTCCAAGACAACTCAGGAACACAGAAGATACCAGTCAAGATACCACCGACAACACCGCCTACTGCGTGACAACCAAAAGCGTCCAATGCGTCATCGTAACCGAGCTTTGCCTTAACGAACGAAATTGCAAAATAGCAAATTGGGGAAACGATCAAGCCCATTACAATCGCTGCCCAAGGCTCAACAAAACCAGCTGCAGGGGTAATTACAACTAAACCTGCCACAAGACCAGTTGCAGCACCAACCAAAGTTGGCTTTCCAACCTTAATGCGCTCAACAATCATCCAGGAAATCATTGCTGCGCCAGAAGCAACTACGGTATTTAGAATTGCTAATGCGGCAATACCGTCTGCTGCGAATTCGGAACCACCATTGAAGCCGAACCAACCGAACCAAAGAAGTGTTGCACCTAAAACAACCATTGGTACATTGTGTGGACGATGGTTTACCGTACCAAATTCCTTACGCTTACCAAGCAAGAGGCAGAGTACTAAACCAGTAAGACCAGAACTGATATGAACAACGTCACCACCAGCAAAGTCAAGAGCGCCAATATAATCACCAATAAAGGATCCTTCGCCGCCCCAAACCATATGAGCTAACGGAGCATAAATGCATAATACCCAAATTGCAATAAAGGCAACAAATGGACCAAACTTCATACGTCCTGCCAATGAGCCACCAATAATGCCACAGGTAATCATTGCAAATGCTGCCTGGAATACAATGTCAATCATTGCAGGATAGGTAGCGTCTTCTGGAACTTCAGCAGCTTCAATAAGCATATCTTGTGTTGCTGACAAACAGCCCAACTGATCAAAGCCACCAAAGAATGGATTAGAGCCGTCACCACCGTAAGCAAAACTCCATCCAGCAACAATCCAGCAAATAGCTACAACGCCAATAACAACAAATGACATAAACATTGTGTTAATGACATTTTTGCGACGTGCTAAACCACCATAAAAGAATGCAACACCCGGCGTCATAAGTAACACCAACATTGCACAGATCATCATGAATGCGGTTGAACCCGTATCAAACATGTGCGTCCTCCTTCTCAAAAAACTTTCGTTCACTTTTGACAGGAAGATTGTTGCACCCAAAAATTACTGGTTTTGTTACAAGGTCGATTGTTAACCGTCATGGAAAAGAGTTGTAACACAGAGAAAATACCTTTGTTACAAAGGCGAAACGATTACTGTTTTGAACTCGTTCGCCTCAAAAATCACTGTTAATCTGAGAAAACGACCTAAATACTTAACAAGAAGCAAGACATGCCCTAACGCGGTCGGCTATACCTTCTGCGTCAAGATTTAGATCTTTAAACAATTGATCTACTTTTCCTTGGGGAATAAAAGTGTCAGGAAGACCGAGCAATTCAACCCGAGGTGATTTGGTGATAGTTTTATCAAGAGCTAGACGTTCAATATAACAAGCTACTTCTTCTCCAACTCCGCCTTCAATAACGCCTTCTTCTAGAGTTATTACCACTTTCGCTTCACATGCCCTCTTAATTGCATCAAAATCAAGCGGCTTAATCCAACGCATATCGCGAACCGATACGCTAATCCCTTCTTTTTCCAAAAGAGAGGCCGCTTCTAATGCATTAAGAGTCATGCGTCCAAAGGACAAAATTGCAACCTCTGTACCTTCTTTCAGAAGACGCGATTTGCCCACTTCAAGCAATTCAGGCTTTTCAGGCAACGGAGAACCTACCGCTTCACCACGAGGATAACGCAGACAAACAGGGCCTTCTATCTGAAGTGCGGTATGTAATGCATGAGCTAATTCTGTCTCATCACAAGGAGCCAGCGCTTTCACATGAGGAATCATGCGCATATAGGCAATATCGAAAACACCATGATGAGTTGGACCATCATCTCCAACCAACCCACCTCTATCAATGGCGAATACCACATTAAACTGCGGAAGCGCACAATTAATAATTACTTGGTCAATAGCGCGTTGCAAGAAGGTTGAGTACAAGCACACAACTGGCTTTTTACCACCAGCAGCCAAACCACTCGCCATACCTACTGCATGACCTTCAGCAATACCTACATCAAAAATGCGCTTTGGAAACAACTTTCCAAACTCTGCAAGACCTGTACCATCTTTCATTGCTGCAGTAATAGCAACGATATCAGGATCTTCTTTTGCTTCTTTAATCAACGAAGCTCCAAAAGCCTGCGTGTAGGTAAGAACTTCAGATGGTTTTTTCTTTGGCTTGCCAGTTGAAATCTCAAACGGGCCAACGCCATGAAACTTTGAAGGATTCTCTTCAGCTGGCTTATAGCCAATACCCTTTTTGGTAACCACATGAACAAGAACTGGATAGTCAAGGGTAAGAGCATGACCAATTACTTCCCTTAAAAGTCCAATATTGTGTCCATCAACTGGAGGCGTACATACAATACCTAAGTTTTCGAAAAGCATTCCTTCAGGAAGAACAAACTGTTTGACGGATTCTTTGGCACTTTTACCCAAATACACTAACGCTTTACCACCAGGAAGGCGCGTCTCCATAAAATCCTGAATCAAGTCGCGATTTTTGCGATAACGAGAAGTTGTTCTCACCTGACCAAGATGATAAGCCATAGCACCAACATTGTGGGAAATAGACATTTCGTTATCGTTCAGAATAATAACGAGAGGAGTTTGAGCCTGACCAATATCATTGAGCGCTTCGAAAGCCATACCTCCACCCAGAGAGGCATCACCAATCAACGCAACAATTTTATTGTCTCCACCCGATAAATCACGAGCGCGAGCTAAACCGCAAGCAACAGAAAGAGAATCTGATGCATGACCAGAAGGGTGAACGTCATGAGGATTGCTGCTTGGCTTTGGAAAACCAGATAAGCCTTTATACTGACGCAAAGTCTTAAACTCATCTTTTCGGCCAGTAAGGAGCATATGCGCATAGGATTGATGGCCTACGTCGAATACAAACCTATCTTTTGGCGAATTTAGTAACGAGTGAACAGCAACAATAATGTCAACAGCACCCAAAGAAGAAGCAACGTGACCACCTGTTTGAGAAGTAGTCTCAATAATTTCCTCACGGATTTCTTGTGCAAGCGTAGTTAATTCACGATTATTAAGAAGCTTCAATACTTCTGGTGAATTAATAGTGTCAAGAATTCGTTTTTTCATAGCGAAAAACCTTAGAATGATTTTTAAAGCTTAAGAATGAGTGGTTGGTTGGCTATCTTCAGTAGTAGCTGGGTAAACACCTTCTTCTAAAACAGCGTCTACAACCTCACCTTGAGTCTCTTTCTCGGATAAATCTTTTTCAAGAAGATTAGATGCTTGCAAACCAAGGCTAACTGCTTCTTCATAGAGACTCAAAGCATTATCAAGAGGTAATGAGTCGTCACTTACTAAATCAACAATTTCATCTAAGCGCGATTTTATTTCTTGATAATTCATTCCTGATTCATTAGGCATTATCAGATCCTTCAATTAAAAGAGCAATTCGACCCAAAATGCCATTTACAAAACGAGGAGAATCTTCCCCGCCAAAATCTTTTGCTAAATTTACTGCTTCGTTAATTGAAACAGAAACAGGTACCTCATCAATGTAAATCATTTCAAAAGCAGCAAGACGAAGAAGAGACTTATCTACAAGAGGCATACGATCAAGAGCCCAGTTTTCACTAGCACTATCGATTTTTTCATCCAGCAATGCTTGCTTATCGCTTACTCCTTCAAGTAAACGAAGCGCATATTTATCAAGTACTTTATTTTCTTCAACAAGCTGATTAGTCTCGATCAATTCTTTAGTAGGAATTGAAAGAACTTCACTTTGATACATTACCTGCAAAGCTTGTGAACGCGCAAAAGTACGCTCGTGTTGTTTTATTGAAGTCATGTTTTTCCCTAAAATTTAGAAGACGATACCGTCAATCAAAATATCAACGCGGGAAACCTTTCGGCCTGTCTGAGACAATACCGCATCGGCAACTGAAGAGCGAATATCGGAAACAATCTGATCAACCGAGAAACCATCATTGATGTGAACAGATACTGCAATATCGAGAGAATCTGCACCGGACTCAACAACAGAAACACCACTTGTGTTTTTGCTTGCAGTCACCAAAGCGCGAAGGCCACTCTGCATAGGAGAGCCTACAAAAGCAACACCTGGAACCTCGGTAACAGCCAAGGTTACGATAGTATCAATGACGCCAGGAGCAACAGATGCATTTGTGTTTGACATAGTTATCACCCATTTCTCGCTAAAATAGCATTTCACTTAAGATAATTAAGTATTATACGTCACGAGGCGCACAAGGCGCCCCGCATCAAATCAATCTTAGGCTTTAACAGAAGTTATACACGTTCAATAAAGCGACCGTCGCGAGTGTCGATCCTCAAAATCTCACCAACATTTACAAACATTGGAACTTTAACAACAGCGCCGGTTTCCAAAGTTGCAGGCTTAGTTGATCCCTGAACAGTATCACCCTTG
Organism: uncultured Eggerthella sp.; assembly: GCA_900546175.1. Classification (GTDB taxonomy): domain Bacteria; phylum Actinomycetota; class Coriobacteriia; order Coriobacteriales; family Eggerthellaceae; genus Anaerotardibacter. The sequence continues at coordinate 134,164 of URBX01000001.1, forward strand.
AAACCTGGTTCAGTGTCAACAACCTCAAGCTCTACAAACATCTGAGGTTCAATAGCAATAAGCTCTTCACCTGCATAAAGAAGGGTAACTTCGTCATTTTCTTTAAGCCATTGAGCAACATCACCGACGATATCTGCAGGAATTGAAATCTGCTCGTAAGTGTTGTTGTCCATGAAGTAGTAATCAGCACCATCATTGTAAAGATACTGCTGCTTCTTATTCTCCAAACGTGTAGACTCAAATTTTGTACCAGAGTTAAACGTGTAATCTACAACACGACCAGTACGAATGTCACGAAGCTTAGTGCGAACAAAAGCGCCACCCTTACCTGGTTTTACATGCTGGGATTCAACAATAACCCACAACTTGTTGCTGTATTCAATACACATACCGTTACGAAAATCTGCGGTAGATACTTGCACAATTAACTCCTCAAATAAAAATCAACGAAAAATACTAACGACTTATTATAACCATGTCATGGCTAGATTGAGTAAAAACTCTAAATTCATTTTTGGTAACTACCCCAAAATCCTCAAGTCTCATGCCAAATTTACCGGGAATATAGATACCTGGCTCAACGGTAAGCACATTACCTTGAACAAGATTTCCTGTTTGTTTGCGCGAGAGACCTGGAGATTCATGAATATCAATTCCTAGGCTATGACCCAAAGAATGGCCCATTGCACCTGCGTATCCCCCTTCAGAAAGAAGCGTTTCTGCAAGATCATGAATCTGCTTTGCCTCAACGCCTTCTTTAATTGCCAATGCACACGTTTCGTTAACCTTACGAAGAAGAGTCCATGCATTGCGAAGCTCTTCAGAAGGCTTGCCCATAAAAACGCAGCGTGTCATATCAGAACAGTAGCCATCATACTTTGCCCCAAAATCCATAACCACACAATCACCTGCAGAAATAACCGTATTTCCTGGCATAGCATGAGGAGAAGCGCCGTGAGCTCCGGTGGCAACAATAGTATCAAACGCTAAACCATCAGCACCGTTATCAAGCATGAATCTATCAAGCTCTAACTGGACTTCTTTTTCGGTCATGCCTTCAGCAATAAAGGAACAAATATGACTAAATGCTTTATCTGTGATTTCTTGCGCCTTCATCATTGCAGCAAGTTCTTCAGAATTTTTTACTTCGCGAAGCTCTTCAACAAAACCATCTAATTCAATTAATTCAATCTTAAAAGAAGCTTCTTTGGCTTTTTGTTCAATAAGGCGATATTCTGCAAGAGTTAGGGATGTTTCAATGCCTACTTTTACTACAAAGGGTTCTTCTTCATCAAAAACCTCACCAGTGTTGTACCCATATTCCTCATAAAGAAGCTCACAGAGGTAGTTGAAATGATGTTGAGAAGAAGCATCGCACACTAATTCACTACCCTCTGCTGCAGCTAAAAAGGCAGTAATGTAACGTGTATCGGTATGAAGAGCAGCCGAGAAGTCTGTTACACAAAGCGCATGAGCATCTTCAGTATCAAAGACTCCTTTAAAGCCAGTAGCCCATTTCAGGTTAGATAACGAGCGAATATAGAGACAATCCAAGTCATAAACTTGCATTTTTTCACGTAAGCGTGGAATTTGAAGCATGTCTAGCCCTCAACCAATCCCTTTTGCCAAGCGCGTAAGTGATCCAATACCAAATCAGAATCAACCGATTCCACGCTCCATTTTCCAACATCTTCAGGAAGCACAAAACGTAATTGACCATCTTTTGTTTTCTTGTCGGAAAGCATAACCTGGAGAAAATCTTGAGGGTCTGCTCTAAAGTCAAGAGCTGGCAGGCCAAGGGCATCAAGAAGTTCATCTTGTGCTTTCACCAAATCAAGAGAAGTACCTTTTAACACAACTGCAAGGCGAATTGCAAAGCGCATACCTTCAGCCACTGCAGCACCATGGGAATAAGTTCCATAACCTGCTAAGGTTTCAATAGCATGAGCAAGCGTATGACCATAGTTCAAACATTCACGAACACCTTTTGTTTCGCACTGATCTTGCGAAACCACCCGTGCTTTAAATAGCACGCTTCGCACTACCGCTTCTTCAACGATTTCCATATGCCTATCTCTCAAAAGCAAAGCGTTTTCAGAAAGCCAGAAGAAAAACTCATCAGAGTCAATAAGGGCAGATTTTGCAATTTCACCGCAACCACATGCCCATTCTCGTTCAGGAAGCGAAGCTAAAAGATTTAAGTCAGCACAAACATATTTAGGCTGGCAAAACGTACCAACAAGATTCTTTCCCGCTCCTAAATTGATAGCCGTTTTACCTCCAACCGAGGAATCGACCATAGAGAGCAAAGTAGTAGGTACTTGCACGATTGATAAGCCACGCATAAAGGTAGAACCGCAAAAACCAGCAAGGTCTCCTACTACGCCACCGCCTAGCGCAACAACAGTAGAGTTTCTGTCAAGATGACACTGTGCCATAGCATTCCAGAGCTCTTCAGCAAGAGCTACCGACTTCGATTCTTCGCCAGAAGGAATAGTGAGATACGAAACTAAAAAACCTGATTTTTCCAAAGATTCCTTAGCAAGTAAACCGTACTTTAAACCTACCACTTCATCGGTTATGAGTAGTACTTTTGGTCCTTTCGAAAAAGAACGAAGCGTCTCTCCTAATGTAGTGAGTGCTCCCTGAGCAATACGAACCACATACGAATCGGTGTTGGGAATTTCAACCTCAATTTTAGTCATTATCGATATTTTCCTTCATAATGCCCTCATTTAAAAGAATCTGGGCAACTTCATCTGCAATCTCAACTACACTACGGCCTTCAGTGTTTACTGTAGCTTGAGCTGCTGCTTCATATTGAGGAATGCGCTCAAGAATAGTCTTGCGAGCTGTTTCCAAGTTTTTAAACATTGGACGAGAATCAGTATTGGGAATTCGGCGTGCCGCTTCGTCTGCCGAAACAACCAAATAAACTACAAAACCGTTTTCTCTCATGATTTCAGCATTTTCAGGACGTTTGGTAACAACTCCTCCACCACAACCAATTAAACGAGGAGAACGACTAGCCAAATCGCGAAGAACATCTGTCTCAAGATCGCGGAAGAACTCTTCGCCATCCTCAGCAAAAATGTCTGAAATAATACGATCTTCGCGCAATTCAAGATACTCATCAGCATCAATGGAAGCTAGGCCATGGGTTACCGCAAGCTGCTGAGAAACACTTGTTTTCCCCGCTCCCATAAAACCAATAAAGAATACTGGTTTAGTTAATTCGTAACGTACCTGGCTGTTTTCCATTTCTGCCTCCTCATTTACCTAGTGACTGGGTAATTAATTATTATTCCTGTAAGTAAGCATTCTCATACTATCGAGACATTGTTTTGATTCGCTGCTTAAAGGTTTCCAAATTCTGCTTAAAATCCGTCATATTATCACTGCCGAATTTTTTGGTATAGGCATCAGCAAGAACAAATGCAACCTCAGCTTCACTTACTACAGCAGCAGCAGGAACTGCACAAACATCCGAACGCTCTTTCGAAGCTTTTTCAACTTCAAGGGTATCAATATTGATAGTATCAAGTGGAGTAGTTAAGGTAGGAATTGGCTTCATTGCAACCGTGATAATGAGCGGCATTCCATTAGTCATGCCACCTTCCAAACCGCCACAATTGTTCGAAGACCTCATAAAGCCATTCTTTTCATCAAGAATAATTTCATCATGAACTTTGCTGCCAGGTCTTCTTGAAGCTTCAAAACCAAGACCGAATTCAACCCCTTTAATTGCAGGTATTGAAAAGAGTGCAGCGCCTAACTTAGAGGTTAAGCGATTATAGCCTGTTGCAAAGTCTCCTAAAGCTGGAACAAGGCCGGTAACAACAATTCTGAAGGTGCCGCCTAGGCTCTCCCCTTCTTCTTTAGCCTTATCAATAGCAGCCATCATCTTCTTGGACGTTTTAATGCTTGGGCAACGCACTTCGCTCATTTCAATATCAAGAGGACGATAATCAGGTGCTTGCACCATAGGATTGTCCTCTTCAAGCGAAACATCACCAATTGAGACAACATAGGAATAAATCTCAACACCACAGGCAACAAGAAGCTCACGTGCAATACCAGAAGCAGCAACACGAACAGCGGTTTCTCTTGCACTTGCACGTTCAAGAATATCCCTACAGTCATCGCGATCATTTTTCAAAATACCAACCAAATCAGCATGACCTGGTCGAGGAGTAACTTCTCTTACGAGATTTTTTGGAGCGGAATCAAAAGCAGACATACGCTCAGTCCAGTTTTTCCAATCACGATTTTCCACCTGAAGCGCAATTGGAGTTCCTAAAGTCTGACCAAAACGAACACCAGAAAGAATTTTCACCGTGTCTTTTTCGATAGCTTGACGCCCACCACGACCATATCCTGCTTGTCTGCGTGCGAGGTCAGAATTGATGTTTTTCTCAGAAATAGTAAGGCCCGCTGGCACTCCTGTTACAATTGCACTCAACGCTGGTCCATGGCTTTCGCCTGCCGTAATAAACTCCATAAGTTTCACCTATCTAATAATCCACTTTAGTGAAGTGTATCAAAAATCTCGGGGATTAATGGCATGCACCGACTCTTCATCCCCAAATACTTCCCTCTCTTTATTTTGCCTTTTATTCATTACCGCATACTCTATTTGACGAATAGCTAATGTATGCTTCAAATCTATTTCGCTTAAGGGGCCAACCATAATGGCAGAAATACCATAGAGTTTCGCACCTAAAATATCGGTAAATAGCTGGTCGCCCACCATAACCATATGTTCTTTTTGCGTGTTAAGCTTTCGCGCTGCAAGTGCATAACCATGAACTAATGGCTTGCATGCTTTTGCAACAACAGGAAAACCAAGCTTAATGCCCCACTCATAAGCACTTTGATGCCAATTATTTGAGAGAATGCAAAAGGAAATGCCTGCCTGCTGAGCCTTAGCAAGCCACTGCATAACATCGTAAGGAACCTCATGAGTTTCACGCGAGACAATAGTGTTATCCATATCAAGTAGTACGCACGTGAGCCCTTTTCGTACCAAATCCCACTTAATGTCAATTTGTGTTATGCGAGAAACATATTTGTCCGGTTGAAGCAGCCCCATACTAACCTTCTGGCTTACGAATGAGCAGCAATGGTTGCTTGATGATCTTCGTATGTCTTGTCGAAATAATAGTCAACAGTTCCTGAGCTATTTGGCCAGAAAGAGAAGAAGTAATACTCGTCGAAGCCCTCAGCAGGAGAACATGCTGCTTTTAGCGCTTCAATACTTGGACTTGCTATTGGAGATGGGCATAATCCCTTATGAACGCGTGTGTTATAAGGACTGTCGGTTGTCCAGTCATACCCTTCAACATCTCCACCAAGTTCATAAGCAGTTGTAGCATCGCTTCCTAGCAATCCGTAAGCAGGAGCACCTTCGGTATTAAGACGATTATAGAAAACAGCAGAAACGCGCGCATAGGTATCAACGGTTCCCTCTTTTTCGATAATGGAAGCAAGAATCAAAGCCTGATATTGGCTTAATCCCTGAGACTCCGCATAGGAATAATCAAGAACAGATGTCTCTTTTTTATACTGGTTAAGCATCTGACGAACTACATCGTCGGCAGAATAGCCCAACACTACTTCATATGTTTTAGGGAATAAGAATCCTTCTAGCGAACCTTGGTAAGCATCAGAAACAAACGGGAATTCATCAACAAATTGTGATGCGTTGTGAGCTGCAGAACTAAATTGTTCTGAGGTAATAGATCCAGCATAAGCTTCCTCTACAAGAGGAGCAATGGTGTTTATCGTAGCACCCTCAGGAACAACCAGTTTAATACCAGTGGATTGTGGACCTGCAACTAAAGTCTCAACTACCTGTTCGTAAGACATGCCACCAGAAAAGAGATAAATGCCTGGCTTTAAGCTTGAAGCAGCATTCTTTGATTTAACCGTGTTAACAAAATCTTTTTTGTTGTCAATTACGCCCTTGTCGTACAAAACATCACTGATTGAATCAGTTGTTGAACCGTTTTCGATTTCAACACGAACCGATTCACCTTCCGACAAGAGTTTTTCGTTATGGCCGCCACCTGCACAATTAAACAAAGAAATGCCAATAACCGCTAAAAGAACCACAATTAGAGCACCTAAAACAAAGGGTGCTTTAGAGCGTTTAGGACGAATTGCAGAAGTGTCATACCTACTAAACTCTCGCGCACCGCGCGCATGAACGGCACGAGAACGATGATTTGCATGTTTTGAATAAGTAACATTCCTGCGATTCATAACTATTTCCTTAAGGCGTTAATTACTAGAACGATTTTTCTTATCAATATATGACTGGAGGAAAAGAGAAGCAGCTATCATATCGACTTTACCCCTCATGTCTTTTTCGGAAAGACCCTTCTCTCTCAGCATTCGCTTTGCTTCTTTTGAACTAAGACGTTCATCAGAAAAGGCTAAGGGAAGATTGACCCTTTGCGCGATTGCTTCCGCCTTCTGTTTAATTTTTTCTGCCTGAGCTCCTCGCTCCCCACTCATTGAAAGAGGCAAACCGCAAACGAGAGCTTCCGGTTCCCAATCTTCAATTACCCGACGAAAAGAAGGAGCGTTTTGCTCAACTTCACGAGTTGGAAGAACGCACACAGGGCTTGCAATAGTCTCAGCGGGATCGCATATTGCAATCCCGCATCGAACATCACCAATATCAAGAGCTAAAATACGCACAGCACTCCAGATTATACTAAGAGGTCTTTGGCAGCTTGGAGCGCAGCATCAATACCGCCGGCATCCTTACCACCAGCTTGAGCCATGGTTGGCTTTCCGCCGCCGCCACCTTTAATATGAGAAGAAATAGACTTGATTATCTGACCTGCATTAAAGCCCGCATCAACCGCTTCCTGAGATCCAGCTGCCATAAGAAGTGGTTTATCTTGCTTTGTTGCAGCCAAAACACACGCACCTGGCGCCTCAAGACGCGTAGAGAGAATATCCCACGCATTGCGCATTAAGCCAGCATCACTTTCGCCCATACTTGCAATGATTAATGGATAGCCTCCCTGAGCAGTAACGACCTTATCTAACAAGGCATTTACTCCATCAGATGCTGCCTTTTCCTGGTTCTTCTTCGCTTGCGCAGCATATTCTTTCAACTGCTTTTGTACACCCTCAACACGTTGGCTTACTTCAAACATTTTGCAATGGAGGCTTTTTGATGCAGCATTCAATTCGTCTTCCAGTTTTTGGAGATATTCAAGTGCTGCGTAACTTGTTACCGCTTCAATACGACGCAAGTTAGCACCAACAGAAGCTTCTGAGACAATCTTTACCAAACCAATCTCAGCAGTATTTGCAACATGGCAACCACCGCAAAGTTCTGCGGAAAAATCGCCTGCTTTAACTACGCGAACAACCTCACCATATTTTTCGCCAAACAAAGCAGTAATACCCTGATTACGCGCTTCATTAAGTGAGGTTTCAAAAATGGAAGTTTGAATTGCTTCCATGATTTTATCGTTTGCAAGAGCCTCAACCTGTTTAATCTGCTCTGGCGTCATAGCTTCAAAGTGAGTAAAGTCGAAGCGAAGGCGATCAGGACCAACATAGGAACCTGCCTGCTTTACATGCGAACCTAGCACTTCGCGAAGAGCAGCATGAAGCAAGTGAGTGCAAGTATGATTGCGCTGAATCATAGCGCGACGTTTTGCATCAACTACTGCACTAACCTGTGCACCAAGAACAACGGTTCCTTCTAAAACTTTTACATGATGAACGTGAAGTCCTTTTTCAGGAGCGGTTGTATCAGTTACTTCAGCTTTGAAATCTGCGCCCGAGATAAAACCGGTGTCTCCTACCTCACCACCCATCTCTGCATAGAAAGAAGTGGTATCAAGAATAATATCTCCTTCTTCTCCTGAAGGAATTTGAGATACTGATTCACCTTTTGAAACGAGTGCTACCACGTTTGATTCAATAGCAAGATTTTCATATCCAACAAAGGAAGTTGCACCCTGTTCTTTAAGAATGTCTGCGTAAACACCGCCATAGGTGCTCCATGCAGCTTCTGCATCCTTGGTGTTTGCGGCGCGTGCACGATTACGCTGTTCTTCCATGCAAGCTGCAAACTCTTCTTCGTCAACAGAAATACCCTGTTCCTCGCAAATTTCCTTAGTTACTTCAACAGGAAAACCATAGGTGTCGTGAAGAATAAATGCCTTTTGACCAGACAAAACCGTACCTTCAAGCTCTTTTAGAGCTTCATCAAGGAAGGTTTGGCCCTGACGAAGAGTTGCACCAAAGCGTTCTTCTTCAGAAAGAACAACACGCTTGATAAGATCCAAATTCTCAATAACTTCAGGATATACCTCACCCATAAGTGCAACAATTTTATCAATGTAATGAGAAAGGAATGCTCCCTCAATACCAATTGAATGGCCCTTCATAACAGCACGGCGAAGCAAACGACGAAGAACATAGCCACGTCCTTCATTGGAAGGCAAAATACCATCCGCAATCATAAATACAACCGCACGACTATGGTCAGCCATAATGCGTAAGCAAAGATCAGTCTTTGGATCCTGGCCATATTCTGAATGAGACAAACCTTCTCCGACACGGATAAGATCACGCAAAACGTCGGTATCGTAATTATTGGTTACACCCTGCATAATTGCCGCGATACGCTCAAGGCCCATGCCAGTATCAATATTCTTTTTTGGCAAAGGAACAAGAGAGCCGTCTTCCTGGCCATCATACTGAGTAAATACACAGTTCCAGTACTCCAAGAATCGGTCACAATCGCATCCAGGAGCACAATCAGGGCTACCGCATCCAACTTCTGGACCCTGATCGAAGTAAAGTTCGGAACATGGGCCACAAGGACCAGTAGGTCCAGCGCGCCAGAAGTTGTCATCTTCGCCTAATTTTGAAATATGACTCTCTGGAACGCCTAGCTTCTTCCAAATCTCAATGGTTTCTTCGTCATTCTCAAAAACAGTAAAATACAATTTTTCTGCAGGGAGTTCCAAAACTTGAGTAGAAAACTCGTAAGCCCACGCGCACATCTCTTCTTTGAAATACTCACCAAAAGAGAAATTTCCAAGCATCTCAAAGAAGCTTAAGTGACGTCCGGTTGTACCAATAATATCGATATCGTTGGTACGAACGCATTTTTGCACAGTTGTGGTACCGATATATGGTTTTTCTAATTGCTTCTGCTGAAGGAAGTATGGCTTGAATTGAACCATTCCTGCACTTGTCAAAAGCAAGGAAGGATCATCTGGAATAAGAGAGGATGAAGGCATACGCTTGCATCCTTTTTCTTCAAAGAAGCTCAAATACTTTTCGCGGATTTCCGCAGTAGTCATATATTTCATACATATCCTTTGTTAATCAAAAACAAATGTTTTTTGCCGAAGATATACTATATCAATTCTTTTTATGTTTCGCTGCAATAGATTCTATATCTATCGGTGTAAATCTTCCCGTTGCATACGCAGTTGCGTCGGAAACAGGATCGACCTGTTCTTGATCAGAATTACCCTTAAAGAAGACACCATCTTCAGAAATAATCTTTCGTCCTGTTTTCTTTTCAAAGTAAAAGACGAAGAACGATTTCACCGCAGCAATTACTGGTACAGAAACTAACGCGCCCACTAAAGCGCCAATCATTCCATTAACCGCAGCACCTAGGGCAGAGCCTGTTACTAAAGCAAGAATTACCAATGCAGGATGAACATCAATTGAATCACCCATGATCTTTGGCGAAATAAAGGTATAGACAATTTGCTGAACAATAACGGTATAAACTACCGCAATAATTGCAATCATAGGGCTTGAAAGAAGACCAACAATTGCCGCCATGCCGCCACCAAACCAGGCGCCAACTACCGGAATAATATTAAACAAACCAGTAATTACCCCTAATGCAAAAGCATCAGGAATGCCCATAAGGGCAAAACCAACACCGCAGGAAACACCAATAATCAAGCATTGGATACCTGTTGCCTTGATATAACCACCAATAACTTTCGTGCCAACCAAAGAAAAGAAATCAATTTCATCTTGATGCTTTGGCCCAACAAGTCTTCTTGCTTCCCTACCTAATGCAGGCAACTCCATAAGAATCCAGAAAGCAACAACTAATGCAAAACCAATAGTCACAAACGCATTAACAACACCGGTTCCTACCGAAATAACATTAGTAGCACTTGCCTGAGCAAAGCTAGAAACGGCAGTCATAGCCGAATTGAGAATCTCGTTAACCGTCTCATTGATGTTTAAATCCTGTAGCAAATGAGCATACTGCGCATACAACTCATTAAACCATTCACGAAAACGGTCTAAATACACAGGAATGTTAGACAGTAAGCTTGAAAACTGATCGTTAAAGCCAATCATTGGCGAAAAAAGCATATAGCCAATAAAAATTATAAAAAGGAACAAAATAACGTAACTAATAGCCGTAGCGGTAACGCGTTTTATTCCTTTTGATTCTAAAAAATTAACAAGAGGGCGAAGAATAAAGATAATTATGACAGTCCAAAGTAAAATGCCTACTGGCAATGCCAATATGTTAAGCATCTGAGCGGCAAAATATATTATTACCCCTAAAACAACAATGAATGAGACGAAGTATAACCTACGTCTCATTCGAAGTGTCTTGAGGCTCAAATCTGACTCATAGTTTTCGTTCGAGCTCATCAAAAATCTTTCTCTTTAAGAAAATCTTTCTCTTTAAGATAAATTATTTGGTGTCCTTATCTATGGTACCAAGTACAGCTTTCTTCAAATTCACAGAAGCGCGACTCGTTTCAGCATGTTTTGCATCACGCTCAGCGTTAGATGCTTCTTTTTCTGCTTTACGATCTTCAGTGCGGGATTGATATGCAGCTACCCTATCACTAACGGAAACTAAACCATCGTCAACTGCATTAAAAATCATTCCCTTAGTGCCTGCAGCATTCTTCTTTGGAGAAACTTTATCACGAATCTTACGAGATACGTTTCCAACGAAGTCTACAGGAACTGAAGCTGCGGTATCAATAGATTCGGAAGCTTTAGCCAAGTTACCAGTAATAACGTTAACGTCTTCCATAACCTGATCAACACGCATAATCTCAAGATTAGCTGCATCAATGGTAAGAATAATGCGATCCATCATTGGGTTAGCTTTCTTGAGAAGTGGCTGTGCTTTTTCAGTGATGCTCTTGATGTCAGTAAGCATTGGATTAACTTTTTCCATCACTCTATCAATAGTAACAACCATTGATACAAGGAAATAAGCCATTGCTACACAGGCAATTGCACCGCCGCAGCACAACACAAAGATTCCGATAGGAATCAAAAAGTCGAACATACTACCACCCTCCTTTTCCTTGAGAACAATATTACCACTAATACTATCGTATATCCCTACGAGTTACATCGAATCTATAGGATTCCCACCCACGTTCACCTGGTGTAAAGAAACAACCACGCTCTAAACCCTCAGGTAAATACTGCTGAGAAACATGTCCGGTTGGATATGCGTGAGGATAGAGATATTCACCATATTCTTCTGAACCTGGCCTGTGCCTATCACGTAAATGATTAGGAACTGCTCGCAGAGGACCGTTCGACACTTCGCGCAATGCCTTATCAATTCCTTCGTAAGCAGAATTCGATTTTGGCGCAAGTGCCATATATACCGCTGCTTGAGCTAAATTAATGCGGCATTCAGGATATCCAATTACTTCGCAAGCCTTAAAACATGCTTCCGCAATAAGAAGTGCGTTTGGATCCGCATTACCAATATCTTCAGAAGCTGCGATAAAAATCCTTCGCGCAATGAATTTTGGATCTTCTCCCCCTTTAATCATACGCGCAAGCCAATAGAGGGTTGCATCAGGATCTGAACCACGCATTGATTTGATAAAAGCAGAGATTACGTCATAATGCATATCTTTATTCTTATCATAGGGAAGCACGCGCTGAGGAATAGCTTTTTCAACCATCTCTTCAGTAATAGTTGAAGCATTTTCAGCTAACGCCAAATCTGCCGAAAGCGAAAGGGTGTTTAAAGCGCTTCGAGCATCTCCGCCTGATAAAAGAACAATCTTTTCAAGCGCTTTTTCATCAAGCGAATAGGCACCCTTAAGACCTCTTTGGTCTTCTAAGGCACGAAAGAGAACGGATTTTATATCTTCATCGGTCAACCTGTGCAGTTCAACAATGCGTGATCGAGAATTGAGAGCAGAATTCACCTCAAAGAACGGGTTTTCAGTTGTGGCGCCAACAAGAATGACTATTCCATCTTCAACAGCATGAAGAAGCGCATCTTGTTGCGCCCTATTGAAGCGGTGAATTTCATCAATAAACAAAATGGTGCGCAATCCCCTATTAAGAAGACGCTTTTCAGCTTCATTTATCTCTTTACGAAGATCTGAAACAGTACCGCCAATAGCAGAGACCTCAACAAAATACGCGTGGGTAGTTTTGGCAATTACATGAGCAATTGAAGTTTTGCCCGTACCAGCAGGACCAAAAAGAATAACCGAGGAAAGCGTGTCGTTTTCGATTGCCGTTCTCAGCCAGGTGCCTGGACCTAGCGCTTCGGTTTGACCAACGATTTCGTCGAGAGCTTCTGGACGCATCCGTACCGCAAGAGGAGCATTTTTCTTTCTTTGAGCCGATTCAATTTCCGTGAATAAAGTATCCATAGTTCTCTATCATTTCTCAACTAGCTGCATTGTTTACGCCATGAAGCATTTTCACTATATATCATGACAAGTGGGTTACAAAATGCTTTGTTTCGTTTTAAAAAATCCTTAAACTTCGCAATAACCAGGCATGTCAAGACTTTAAAAAAAATAATGTCTTCTTATACTAATAAGTAGCTACTCCTGTGTTGCGGTGGACCGATGACTATTAATAGGGAGCTCAAGATTGTTTGCGAAATAGGGATTCATATCTGTTGATATGAAAGCTAGGAAACAGACTGCGGGCACCCACCTTGATTCTAGGTGGGGTTCACTCTATTAGCGGGAGTAGTTTTTTTGGTCTAAGACACCCTTTCAAAAAAGCTTTTTTAAACTTCTTCTATACCATTGCTCTTATCGAAAACGCAAAAAGCTTCACTTGTAAATAGCTCTTCTCACAAAAAAGCCTCTTATCTAGCTACCACGATGATGGTTTTTGGAAGTCTAACTCTTCGCTCTCCCATAAAACAATTTTTCCCGTATCGCGCGTTTTTGCCAGATCAATTATGCGCTGATTAGAAGAACCCTTCCATTTAAGATCGTAAGAGTTAAGAGCTTTAACAAAGGGACCATCAATAAGCACATCACAACACGCTAAAAGTTCCGGAGCTAACGGATCTGGATTTCCTGCCATTAAGTCTTCATATAAATAGCCCGAATAAATCCAAATGTTATAGCCCTTTTCTTTAAGAAGCTTAGCAAGTTCAAGACATGCTTCACATTGCTCGAAAGGCTCTCCTCCAGAAAGCGTTACACCCTGTGCTAATTTGTTATCAAGAATTTCCTGGAAAATACTCTCAATGCTTTGAAGGTATCCACCCTGGGAAGGCTGCGATTCGGGGTTATGACAACCTTCACAATGATGAGTGCAACCTTGTACAAACACCGAAAAACGCAAACCGGGACCGTCTACTATAGAATCGCTTGCAGTGCCATACATTCTCAACTGCACAACAAACCCCTCTTCTATCTAAATTGAGCGCCTTAGCAAATAAAGCTACTCTTCAAATTCTTTACTGTTTTCTTTCAGACAACTCGCACACAACACACAAAAACGTCGCTAGAGAGACACCATGCTCTCTAGCGACGCATCTATACCAGAATAAAACTAGTTAAATGCAATATGAGCTTCCTCTGGATTAACTCCATGCTTCACGCGCTCAGATTCTTCTGCACGTTTTGCATCGTTAAAACGATCAAGAGTTCCTACCAAATAACCAGTAATTCGACGAATACGCTCAAAACGAACGCCCTCTTCTTCACCACGACCACACTTTGGGCAACGATCGCCAATAATGCCGTTGTAGCCACAAACAGGGTCACGATCTACGGGATGATTTACTGAACCATAGCCAATGCCGCTTTCCTTCATATGGCGAATAACTGCTTCAAAAGCCTCAAGGTTGTCGGTTGGATCACCATCAAGCTCGATATAAGAAATATGGCCGCCATTAGTCAACGCATGATAAGGAGCTTCGATTGCAATCTTATCGAATGCGTTAATGTTGTAATACACAGGAACATGGAAGCCATTCGTATAGAAATCATGATCAGTAACGCCTGGAATTTCCCCATAACGCTCACGATCCATGCGAACAAAACGACCAGACAATCCTTCTGCAGGTGTTGCAATAAGGGAGTAGTTTAACTTACGTTCTTGCGCGATACGATCAACATAGCCACGCATATGGCCGATAATCTCCAAGCCAAGCTTTTGAGATTCCTTGCTTTCACCATGATGATGGCCAGTAAGTGCAACAAGCGCTTCTGCAAGACCAATAAAGCCTACTGTTAAGGTACCATGCTTCAAAACCTCACGCTGAGTATCGTTAGGAGAAAGCTTCTCGGAATCAATCCACACACCTTGGCCCATAAGGAATGGAGCATTATAAACATGCTTATTGGCTTGAATCTCAAAGCGCTCATCAAGCTGACCAATAACGAGAGCAAGCTTAGAGTCCAACAAATCAAAGAAGAGTTCTTTATCACCGCGAGAACGAATAGCCAAACGAGGTAAGTTAATAGAAGTAAAGCTTAAGTTGCCACGGCCTGGAGTAATTTCACGTTCAGGGTCATAAACATTACCCATTACACGAGTACGACAACCCATATAAGAAATCTCAGTCTCAGGAGTTCCCTTGTAGTACTGCAAATTAAATGGTGCATCAACAAAACTAAAGTTAGGGAACAAGCGCTTTGCAGAACAACGCATAGCAAGCTTGAACAAATCGTAGTTTGGATCTCCTGGATTGTAGTTTACACCTTCTTTAACACGGAAAATCTGTACAGGGAAGATAGGAGTCTCTCCATGACCAAGACCTTCTTCAGTTGCTAAGAGCATATTCTTAATAACCATACGGCCTTCAGCAGATGTATCCATGCCGTAGTTGATTGAAGAGAATGGAGTTTGTGCGCCTGCACGTGAATGCATGGTATTGAGGTTATGAACCAAAGCCTCCATTGCTTGGAAAGTAGTGCGGTCAGTATCCTGCTTTGCAGAAGTCTCCGCATAATCCAAAATGCGCACAATAAGCTCATCAGAAACGCCTAATTCCTTAAGCTCTTCTTTAATTGCGGACACAAACGTTGCATCCATAATCAAAGAAGCAACCTTTCCCGTTTCTCCCTCTACGCGACCAACAAAAATCTCAGTGGTCTCTTTAGGATTATCGACATCAGTAAGAAGCTGCAATGCTTCAGCAAGATGCTTCTTAAAAAGACGGCGATATGTCTTTTTTACTCCTTCTGCCAAACCGTAATCAAAGTCGCAAATTGATTGTCCGCCATGCTGGTCATTCTGATTCGACTGAATTGCAATACAAGCAAGAGCAGAATAGCTTGCAATATCGTTTGGCTCACGCAAAACACCATGGCCCGTTGAAAAACCGCCCTTAAACAACTTGCGTAACTCAATCTGACAACAGGTAGTAGTTAAGGTGTAGAAGTCCATATCGTGAATATGAATGTCACCTTCACGGTGTGCTTTCGCATAACGAGGATCAATTACACACATCTCATAGAACTGTTTTGCAGATTCAGAACCATATTTGAGCATAGTTCCCATTGCGGTGTCAGCATCAATATTCGCATTTTCACGCTTCATGTCAGAATCAGAAGCTTTAGAGAAGGTAATATCTTTCAGAGTTTTAATAAGGCGAGAATTAGCATCACGAATTCGATTTCGCTCGGCACGATACAAAATGTAAGCCTTTGCAGTTTGACTAAAGTTTGCCTCAATAAGACACTGCTCAACTAAGTCTTGAATTCCCTCTACGGTAGGAGTTCCTTCAATAGCGCCATTCTCAATCTTTTCAATAACGGCATCAGTGATTGTTTGAGCAACATCACGATTCTGCATTGCACCAGAAGCTTGGAATGCCTTTTCTACCGCATCAGTAATTTTCTCAGCATTAAATGCTGTTTTACGGCCGTCACGCTTAATAATTGCGTCAATCATATACATTCCCTTCTCGTAAGACCGTGCTCTTCTTTTGAGGCCTGGCCTTTTTATTGTCTGAATAGTAAAACCCCAGAAGCAAAATCTAAACTAGATTTTGTGCATAACGCCTGAGTTTTCGTGTTCTCATGGTATACAAACACAATATATAGTATGTGTTCGAAAGAATAACCCTAGTAATAGTATTCTTAACCATTCTTTTTGGCAATATACAACTCATTGAAATTGCCCATCTTAGCAAAAAATTCACGACCATTATTTGAAAACCAGTTTCGTTACAAGCAGAACGCATTCCCACAAAACATCATTTCCAAAAGACGCATACAAACACTATACGAAGTATCTATTTAGGCTTTGTCCCAAAGAAGGTACAAAGGATATTTCAACAAGATGCCTCCATTCAAACTTGGAATGAAGGCATCAGTACCGTTTTGCAACATGATTGAATCTAAATTAAAAATTCCTAAAAAATAAGACTTGTATTTTTTTATGCAACAAGTAAGGATTCTTTTTTCTCATTCAACAGTAAATTGGCACGTTTTAGTCTTAGTAAAAGGGTGTTTGTATGCTTCGCTTCTTTCTCCCTCGCCTTCTACTGAAAGCTCTTTTCAACAAAAAACGGAGTAGTTAAGAAACTACTCCGTGAATAAGTCCAAGACCTTGCGCTGAGCTTGAAGCATTAAGCTGAAGAGATAGAGATGATCTAGTGTACATTCCCGGAGGCAACAGGCCAACTAATTCTTGAATATCCTTATGAAGATCATATACTTCACACGCAAGCACGACATCCAGCTGACTAACAAGCTCAGTATCGGAAAAAAGCTCATCAATAAACTTTTGGAATTCGCCATAGTTTTCATCTTGAGAAATAGGATACATACCTCACCTCTTCGAACTAATTAATGAGATTTATCCCAGTATTGCTTCTTGTCCTAATGAAGCAGCTAGAAGAGCACCTGAGAAGGATGGAGAAACCATTCCAGTAGCACGAAGGAACTGAACTTTCCACTTCTGCAACACAAGCGCCGCATCAATCATAGTCTGAGGGCTCCAATACGGATTTTCCTCACCAGGATTTAGTCGCGAATTAACGGTTTTATCCCCCACCAACTCAACCAAAATAGCTGCGTTCGTCTTTTCACGTATAGTTGCTACTGCTTTTTCTAGTTTAGATAAAGGAGCGCTACTTACTATACCAATCACGTCTGCGCCGTATTCCTCTGCCATTTGTACTGCTTTTTCGAAAGAATACTCTTCTTGATTGAATTGGCCTTCGCTATCAAGAGCAAACGAAGCCATAAGAACCCCATCATATACACTACGAGCGCCCATTAGAGCACACTGAAGATCATAAGCGTTAGTAAAGCCTTCAAAATAAATTGCATCAAGCGGATACTGTATAAGCGCTTTAACCGCATCTTGATACTGCATATTTGACTGCTTTAAAGAAACTTTGCTTGTTTCGTCAATAGGTAAACCTGCCGAATAAACAGGTGCAATAACGTGCTGTGTTGGAAGGTTTTCAACAAGCTCCCAACACACTTCAGCCATTGCCGGTCCTTGGCCTTCAAGGTTTCCATAAGCTAAGTGTGCATTAGTAATATGCTCAGTAGGAAGACAAATGCAAGGAATATTGATAGTTGTTTCCAATTTCATCTGCTCTTCAATGATTTCAGGCTCACACATAACAGCATACATTTTGTCGGCATCTTCGACAAAATCTTGAGATGCTAAAGCGAAATCGTACGATGCAGACATCACTAATACATCTTTATGTAAACGCAAATGCAAATCTGCCATTAGGAATCATCCCCATACGTATTTTTTTCCGTGCTCAAAAAGCACCGCTGCCAATAGCACGAAATTTAAAACAAGCATTAACCCTTAAATTTTTTGTAAAGCTTATTGTTGGTATCAAGCCAGCTTTCAATAGTTCCCGTATCAAAACCATCTTCTTCTTTGATTACTAACGCATACATTTCTTCTTCTTTAAGAACTTGATCAAGTGCATCGGTAAGCTGAATCTCTCCTCCTGTTGTAGGTTTAGCTTCAGAAAGAAGTTCCATTACTCGAGGAGAGAGAAGATAGCGTCCAAAAACAGTAAGATTAGTAGGAGCATCTTCTACTGCTGGTTTCTCAACCAATGAAGAAACTTTCCACACCTCTTCAGAAACCTGCTCGCCTGCAATAACTCCAAAACGGCTAACCTGATCCATAGGAACAGGAAGAACCGCAATAACATTTGCACCATTATGAGCATCAGACACTTCTTTCATTTTGATAAGCATCTGATTGTCAGGAACAATTACATCTCCAAGGAGGACAAAGAAAGGTTCACCATTAATAGCCTCAGCAGCACAATAAACTGCATGACCGAGTCCAAGAGGCTCATCCTGATAAACATAGCTAACATTTAAACTGCCAGCATGAGCAACTTTATCTGCATAGGAATCTTTTCCTCTACTGCGAAGCTCCTCTTCCAAAGCAGGATTTGGAGCAAAATGCTCTTCGATAGACTTTTTATCACGACTATTAATAATTACCACTTCATCGGCAGCTGAAGCTAAACCCTCTTCAACTACATACTGAATAACAGGCTTATCAACAACGAGAAGCATTTCTTTTGGCTGTGCTTTTGTTGCTGGCAAAAAACGACTTCCAAGACCAGCGGCAGGAATTAAAGCTTTCATTAAAATCCTTTCAAAAAAACCATTGCATCAAATATTACCACCATCCCCCATAAACGCCTATCAAAGGAACACTTCTCTCTACCAAAGACGCTTCTATAAGCACAGAGGACACCCTACAAACACCTATCAAAGAAAAATTTTCTTTAGAAACATTTCTCTCCAACAAAGAAAAACCAGACACCCTATTGAGTGATACAATAAGCATCGTTCATAAACTAACGTGGGGATGTAGCTCAGTTGGGAGAGCGCGACGTTCGCAACGTTGAGGCCGTGGGTTCGATCCCCATCATCTCCACCATTTCTTTTGCCTTTCTCTTTTCATTTCGAAAAACCCAAAAAAATAGCTTGTAAGCTAGAGAAATACCTATGAATGAATATTCAATTCATCAGGTTTATAGAATAAACATACAGTAGAATAAGTTGAAATACTCGGTACCCAGGCAGAAAGGGTGTCAGTGAAAGAAATCTTTGAACACACTTCAATAGAAAGTGTATTTGAAGCCTTAAGCGAAAGGGTTAGATTTCTTTGCGCTCTTTTTCTCTGTTTTGCAGCGTTGCTCTCAAACAGCCTTGTATTTCTTGTAATTCTTTTCTGGATTGAACTTCATTTTGCTCATTACTTTAACAGGCTCAATCAAGCACGAAGAATTGCCAAACTCGTATTTCCCTTTGGAATTATTCTCTCAATCGTTCCCCTTTATTTTTTCTGCGGAGGAATAGAGCTCTTGAAAGTTCCTTGGGGATTCTTTGGAACGGAAAACATCTATGCTTGCATAGTGACTTGGATAAAAATTCCTGTTGCGCTTGTTCCCTTAATGCTTTTCTGGTCAGGTCAGTCTCTGGTAGATCCTGAGGATTTTCTCACTACGGTACACCCAAGCAAAAGAGCAAAAACACTTATAAAAACCGCTAAAAAGTATCAGAAAAAAACAACGTATGCGAATCTTTGCCCGCCATCAGTGATGCAAAAAAGTGGCTCTCATCAAACGTTAAATGAAGACAGAACCTATAATCCGTTTATTGATGACGATGAAGCTTTCTATTCCCCAGAACCAATTTCGCCGTTTAATACGCTCAAACAGTTCTTTTTTCCTAAACCTAAACCTCATGAGAATTCCTATAGAAAAGCAAAAGCATTAGGAAAAGAAGCTTCAGAAAGATTCGTACGAGAAGTAAAAAATATAGAACTAGAGCTTGCTTACTCAAACACCGATTTAGAGCCTATTGCTCTTGAACAGAAAAAAGAACACTTATCACCAACTGAACTATTTTCACTTGCGGTGTGCTTTTTTCTTATAGTATGTGGTATGTGGTGCGGCATACTCGATCATATACTGATTTTCTAGCAAGTATTCCCGTCTGAGGACTACGACCCAAATGTGTCGAGTTTAAGCGTGAATACAAGAAAAAAAGAGAACTCACTAAAAGGTGGGTTCTCTTTCGGGCATCAACCTATCTAATTGATACGTATAAAAAAGTGGGTTACAGAACAAAAGTCTTAAATAAGATCATCTTCCATTTCGTTTTGATCTTCATTAAGAGCATCATCTTGATTAGGAACTTCATCGTCTTTCGACTCATCCTCGATAAAAGTGCCGAAAATCTTTTCGCCATTAATGCTCAACTCAACCATTCCAGTGAGAATATCAACATATTGATAAGACTGACGAGCTGCTACGCCACGCTTACGCTTGATTTCCATAATGAAAAGCTGAGGATGAACCTGCAACAAAAGACCTTCGTTCTGAACAATTTTTGATCTACCCATGTTTGCACGTACATGGAGTTTCTGACCTACATACTCGTTGAGTGTCTCACGAATTGTGTCAATAATGAGAGCCTGTTTTGCCAAATCCATTTACTCATAATCCTTCTAAAACCACAGTAAAACTTTGATAGTATATCACATTTATAGCAATTTCGTAATATAGCAAAAGCATCACTTTAGTTTAGCGAAGTGAAATTATCTTCATAATATCTATAGGCCTTACCAAGAGAGATAAACTGTTCGAGTGTTAAGTGTTCTCCCCGTTCGTTAGGTGCAATTTGCGCTCTTTCGAAAAGGTTTGAAAGATTTGCAAGAATTACTTCGTCGCGAGTTTGCTCATTAGAAAAATAGCTCTTGCACGAATTTGCAATAGTTTTCCTTCTATTAGCAAAAGAAGCATCAGCCATAATCATTGTTGCTTTTCTCAAGTTTGGATCCATGTCCCCGTATTGCGAATTGCGCTCTAATTTGATTACCGCACTTTTTACGCGAGGAGGAGGAAAGAAATTACCTTCCGAGACCGAAAAACGACCCGTAGGTTTAGCAAATAAATTAAGTTTTACGGTATAAGCACCGTAGTTTTTTGTTCCAGGCTGCGCTGCCATTCGATCAGCAACTTCCGCTTGAACCATAACGGTAGCACTCTGCATAGTTTCAAGCTTTTCAAAAAAATCAAGAACAATAGTTGCTGCAACCGCATAAGGAAGGTTAGAGATTAATTTATTTGGAAGAGTTGGAGAAACAAGCTTAAGCGATTCAGTGGAAACTTCAAGAGCGTCTCCAGAGATTAAGGTAAACGAATCTCTCCATTCATCACAGGTATATTCGAGAACTTGAGGTAAGTCGGTATCCCTTTCAACTGAAATTACCCGACCTGCCTGCTGGAGAAGCGCAACTGTTAGCGTTCCAATACCAGGACCAACTTCTATAACAACATCTTCTTTGGATACTTCAGCCAAGTCACATATTTTTGAAACCACGCCGTCGTTAATAAGAAAATGCTGGCCCAACGACTTTTTAGTATTAAGGCCAAAACGCTCCAATACCTTACGCGTCTCAGAAACACTTGCCAAATAAGATAGTTTAGCCATTCTCGTTCCTCTTAATGATAAGTAATAATACATCCCCTATTGCTGAGCAGTTCCCACAATCCAACTGTTTGAAAAGTGAGCTCTTTATTCGTGCCAATGTAGGGTTTTACTTCTTTAACCTCATAGTTTGCTAAGGCAAAAGAACTCTTAATAATTGAAAGCGCAGGCTCATATCCATGAGGATCATTTGCCATTGAATCACCCAACAAATATATCTTCAGTGGTTTTTTAGGCGGTAAATCTTCTCCAGATTCTTTTAATTGGAGACGTTCCCAAAATAACGGTTGAAATCTATCAAGTAGTGCTTTGAACTGAGAAGGTACGCCACTGAAATAAATTGGGCACGCAAGATAAACACAATCAGCAGACAGTATTTCATCAATTACAACATTTGCATCATCATCAATAACACAACAAGGATGTACACGGCAATAATCACAACCATTACATCCCATTACCTTTAAGTCTGCTAAATCAAAACGAACAACCTCGTCTTCGGGACGTTCTAAAAGAAAATGTTTCTCTAATAGAGATATTACTTTTGCACTGTTTCCGTTGATTCGAGGGCTTCCAACTAATAAAACACACTTCATTGCTGTCAACCTACTTACCCAAAGAGACTATCTCACGCTTCCTATCAAGCAACCTTACTGCATTGCTATAAAGCGTTGAAACTAACTCTTTCTTTTTTTCAAATGACTTTTCAGGAAAAAGGTTAAGCATGCCATCCAAAGTAAATATCACATGTTCAGGACCACATTCAATTCCGCGCAACGGTTCTGGAGTCATGAAAGGACTATCGGTTTCCGTAAGAAGGCGCGAGAGAGGGACTTCTTTTGCACTTTCTCTCACATAGTCGCAATTTTTAAAAGTAAGAGGTCCACCATAGGCAATATAACAACCTTCATTAACCCACGGTTTTAAAACCTCTTTATCTAAGTTAAAACAGTGAAGTAGAACTCCTGCTTCAGGAAAACCTTCTTCTTTTAAGATTTGAAAACCTTCCTCATGAGCGTCTCTCATATGGAGAATCAAAGGAAGATTCATTTCTTTGGCCAAGTTAATCTGATAGGCAAATGCCTTACGTTGTTGTTCATGCGAACTTTTGTTGTAGAAATAGTCTAGACCTACTTCGCCAACTGCACAAACACGCTCACCCTGAAGGTAGTTTTTCATGAGCTCTTTTTTTTGCTCGTCAAACAAACGAGCGTTATGCGGGTGACAACCGATTGAAATACGAACAGTTGGAATTGAACCTACCAAATGCTCTAAGCCCCAATCTTTCAAGATTGATTTTGCTTCATCAAGCCAAACATCAATAGTTTCAAATGTTTTCTCAGGATTCTCGGTTACATCGGTAATGGTGCAAATGAACCCCACCTTATAAACAGCGCATCGTGCAAGAGATAAAGGAGCACTAGTAATGCAATCTAGATGTGCATGAGTGTCTGCAATAGGACCAAAGGGTAAATCTGGCGCAGCTATTTCCTTATACTTTCCCTTTTTTCTCTTTTGCCTGAAGGTATAGTCATAAAACAGCGTTGATGGCCCTAACCCTACACCTGTAACGATGTCCGGATTAATACCAGGATTACGGAGAAGTATTTCGTTTCTTACAGAATTATCCATTACGTCTCTTAACTAAAAGTAGGCACAGTACAACTTACTGTGCCTACTAATCAATCAATGGTTTAACCAATATTTAAGTTGATAGCTTCAACATCCAGACGAGGGAAAAGCGGATCTCCCGTTGTTACCTCATTGCCAGAAGGAAGCTGTCCCCACTTAGTTTCAGACTCAATGTTTGTAATTGCCGTTACATCGCCCAAGCTCAAGCGGCAGTACACTTCCTTTGAAGTATTAGGCATGAAAGGAGCCATGTATAAGGCAATTACGCGAATTGCTTCTAAGGAATTGTAGATAACTGCTTTGAGTTGATTTTGCGTTTCTTCACTCTTTGCCAAATTCCAAGGTGCAGACTCTTCGACATATAAGTTAACGCGCTTTGCAAGCTTTTGAACTGCTGCTGCCGCACCGCTAAAGTCAACATTGGTCATGCATTTATCGTATTCTTCGTAAAGAGTATCAACAATTTCTTTAAGTGGGTTCTCTTCTGCTCCTTGAGGTGCCTCAGGGACCTGAGAGTTAAAGTATTTCTTTGTCATATTGAACACGCGTGAACAAAGATTTCCCCAAACATTTGCAAGGTCAGCATTATAGACTTGAGTCATTCGCTCGATAGAAATGCCACCATCAGATCCAAACTGAACGTCAGACAAGAAGTAGTAGCGATAAGCATCAACGCCAAATACCTTAACTAAATCGGCAGGCATTACGCCATTACCCTTAGATTTTGACATTTTTTCGCCTTTGGTAAGCAAGAAGCCATGACCAAAAACGGTATGAGGAAGAGGAAGGCCGGCAGCCATAAGCATAGCAGGCCAAATTACACAATGGAAACGAGTGATGTCTTTTCCTACGAAATGATATTGCATTGGCCAACGACGCTCGAACTCTCCTGCGCGATCAGTATCGTTACCATAGCCGATACCGGTAAGGTAAGCAAGAAGAGCATCGGCCCATACATAAGCAACATGGCCCTCATCGAATGGAAGAGGAATACCCCAGTCAAAAGTAGAACGAGAAATAGAAAGATCTTTTAAACCGCTTTTTACAAACGAAACAATCTCATTCTTACGCGTAATAGGGCGAATAAACTCTGGATGCTCGTCATAGTAAGCAAGCAATTTATCGCCAAATTCCGAAAGCTTGAAAAACCAGTTTTCTTCTCCAGAAGCAGTTTGAACAGGACGTTTACAATCAGGGCAAACGTATACTCCCTCTTCGTTTTTCTCTAAATCGGACTCAGCATAGTAAGTCTCTTCATGAACGCAGTACCAGCCTTCATATGATCCCTTATACAAATAACCTTTATCGTAAAGATCGGTCCAAAACTTTTGTACGGTATCCTTCTGACGTTCTTCAGTGGTACGCACAAAATCAGTGTAAGTGATATCAAGTAAATCCCAGGCATCACGGAACGCATGCTCCATAGAATCGCACCATTCCTGAGGTGCCATTCCTTTATCCGCTGCAGTATCAGCAACTTTTTGACCATGCTCATCCATACCAGTTACCAATGCAACATCGTAGCCATTCATTCTCTGATAGCGAGCAACTGCGTCAGCTGCAACAGTAGTATATGCAGTACCCAAATGAGGAGCTGCATTTACATAATAAATTGGGGTAGTAATTGAGTATGTTCCTTTGCTCATAAATAACCTACTTTCTCAGGTAAAAACCAATGATGCCTTTACCAAATCAAAGGAAGAAAACAGATGAAATCTTCTTCCTATCCAAAACAATAAGAGCCTTTCTATAATACACGATTAAGAAGGTCTACCTATCCCTTCTATTGAGAGAGTTTTTTCTGAGTATCTTTCCAATCCGGCATATAGATATCAAGGAGATGTTTAAATTCTGGGCCATGGTTGGGCTGAATAAAATGGCAAAGCTCATGCAAAACCACATATTCAAGGCATTTGGGTGGAAACAGTGCAAGTCTGGTGTTAATACATACTCGCCCCGTTGAGGGCTGGCAACTTCCCCATCTTGTTTTCATATTGCGAAATACCAGCTTGGAAACCTTTACTCCTAAAACCGATTCCCAATAGCTAACCAATGGAGGAGTGCATGCTTTCACTACCTCTAGCCACTCTGCCTTCTGTTCGCTACTTGCTCGATTAGCTTGAGCCATTACTGAATGGGAATTTTTGTATTGCTGCTCTTCAATCCAGTCTTTTTTCTTTAAAACAAATTGAATAATTTTGTCTTCGCCAACCGAAAAAGGAGCAGAAACTTGAACCTGGCCTTTTTCATTTATCCGCATGCGAAGATGCTTCATTGATTTTCGAACAATAAGTACGGTTATTCCGTCAATAGTTCGTATTGTTTTCGAAGATACGTTTTTAGTAGCCATAAATACCTACGCGCCATGAACTAAGGCATAAGCTTCATTGCGAGAAATAGAGAACTCCTTTTGAAGAAGTTTCATGATTTCTTTATTTGAATAAGTGCCTAACTGTTTAAGCTCATCGCATCTATGATGGGCTCCGTTGAGCGCATCTTGAGAGTCATTTTCTAGCTCGTCTTGGGAAGGAGCATCTATTACCAATACGATTTCGCCTTTAATGCCCCCGCTGTTCTGCCTCTTAGTAAACTGTTCAGCAACTTCTCCACTAAGACCACGAACCACTTCTTCATGAAGCTTAGTAAGCTCTCTACAAACAGCTACACGCCTAAACGGATATGACTCTGCAATAAAATTGAGTGCAGATACAATACGATTTGGGCTTTCATAGAAAACAAGAACGCAATTGAGGGTCTTGAGCGAATTCAAGAGCGTTGTCCTCTCCCCTTCTTTTCGAGGAAAGAATGAGCCGAAATAAAAGTTTTGTGAAGTAAACCCGCTTGCAACATACGCCGTTGCCACTGCGGTACCACCAGGAAGAACTTCCACAGGAGCTCCCTGGTTATACGCACAATCAATAAGACGTTGACCTGGATCAGACACTCCAGGCATTCCTGCATCACTGCAGTACGCAATTACCTCTCCTGAGCAAATTCGATCAATAACTTGTTTTGCTCCATGGGAAAGCATTGCTTCATCCAAACGCTCGAGACGTTTTTCAATTCCTAATGCACTAAGCAATTTTCCTGTTACGCGCGTGTCCTCACAACATACTACGTCGCAGGAAGAAAGCGCTTCGATGGTTCGTTTTGTAACATCACCAAGATTGCCTAAAGGAGTAGGGCAAATCACTAGTTTTCCCATTTTGTTTTGATATCCCATCACGAACCTTACAATATCTACCGAACTACCAATGGTTTTTAGCTATTTATGACTGCGAAAGCTTATAATTCCTGCCTGACCTGCCAAAAGGATAATCACGCGCTTTTATAAATCCTGCCAGAGCCGAGCGCTTTTATTATTCTTGCCAGAACCACGCGCTTGTTTGCGTGCTTTCCCATAAAGAAGACGTTCGCAAGAAGGCTTTACCTTACTCAACAACGGCAATGATTTCAACCTCAATAAGAGCACCCTTAGGAAGAGCGGCAACTTCAACGGCACTTCGCGCTGGAAGGCTTTCTCCAAAGCTTTCTGCATAAACACCGTTAAAAGCAACAAAATCATTAATGTCGTTAAGGAAGCAGGTAGTCTTTACCACTTGATCAAAACCAATTCCCGCTGCAGTAAGAATTCCAGAAATATTTTTCATAACTTGAGCGGTTTGCTCTTCAATAGTAGAGCCAACAAGCTCTCCCGTTTCAGGTGATAATGCAATCTGGCCACTCGCAAACAAAAAGCCGTTTACAACTTTTCCTTGAGAATAAGGGCCAATTGCTGCTGGAGCCTGAGAAGTAACAATAGTATCCATTTTTCCACCTTTTCGTTATCTTATATTTTGTTCCTATTGTAATTGTTTAATAAAAAGACAGAATAGAGGGTAAGGGATTCTTACAATTTTATTAACAAACCCTCATGTATTCATTCGGGTAAGATTTTTTGGTATAGAATGAATTTTTACAATAATGGAAGACCAATAATGGATAGAGGCTATAACAATGCTGACTCTAGAAACCTTTGAAAAAGCATCTAATAAAGTAAAAGAAGTAACTCAAGAAACAAAATTGATTTATAGCCCTTACTTCAGTAAACAAACAAACAACGAAGTATTTTTTAAGCCTGAAAATATGCAACGCACAGGCGCTTACAAAGTTCGTGGTGCATATTTCAAAATTAGCACTCTTTCTGATGAAGAACGAGACAGGGGTCTTATTACAGCATCGGCAGGCAATCATGCACAAGGTGTTGCCTACGCTGCTCATAAATATGGTGTTGAAGCGACAATTGTTATGCCTACCACTACCCCACTTATCAAAGTTGAACGCACAAAGGAACTCGGAGCAAAAGCAATTCTCCACGGCGATGTATATGATGAAGCGTATGAATACGCCCTGGCACTTGCCGAGGAAAACGGCTACACCTTCATCCATCCTTTCAACGATTTAGATGTTGCCGCCGGTCAAGGTTCAATTGCTATGGAAATTGTTCAGGAACTTCCTCTGGTAGATTACATTCTTGTTCCAATTGGAGGTGGCGGACTTGCAACTGGCGTGTCAACCCTTGCAAAACTTCTCAATCCTCGCATTAAAGTTATTGGCGTGGAGCCTTCTGGTGCAGCATGCATGAAAGCATCTCTTGAAGCAGGTCATGTAGTAAAGCTTCCTCACGTTTCTACCATTGCTGATGGCACTGCTGTTCAAGAGCCAGGCGATATTGTTTTCCCATACATTAAAGAAAACATCGATGAAATCATTACCGTTGATGATGATGAGCTTATCCTTTGCTTCTTAGACATGGTTGAAAACCATAAAATGATTGTTGAGAATTCTGGCCTTCTCACCGTAGCTGCCCTTAAGCATTTGGGGGTTGAGGGCAAGAAGGTAGTTTCTATTCTTTCGGGTGGCAATATGGATGTTATTACCATGTCAACCGTAGTTCAGCATGGCTTAATCCAGCGTGACCGTGTATTTACGGTATCTGTTCTTCTTCCAGACAAACCTGGTGAGTTGGTGCGCGTTGCTCAAACCGTTGCAGATACTAACGGCAATGTTATTCGTCTTGATCACAACCAGTTTGCAACTGCAAACAGAAGTGCAGCAGTAGAACTACGCCTTACTATTGAAGCATTTGGTACCGAGCATAAGAACACTATTGTTAATGCACTAAAAGAAAAAGGCTTTAAACCACGTATCATCCAAACCATGATTTAATAAACAACTGAAAAGTTTTATAGTGCGCGACACGTTTAGTGTCGCGTTCTTGTTTAAGGAGAAAAAATGATTGATTGGGAGAAATTAGAAGAGCGCTTCAATAATAGAGAGAAAACGGTAGCTCGCTATTACGAGTTAATTGCTCAAAAAATTGAACACCTCTCTGATGAGGAGATTAACGGCATCCTCCAAAAAGGGGTCATTTTCTCTAATTACAATACGGTATACGACATTATCCAAAACGAAATTGACGTCACCGACGAAGAGCTGGCCTACCTCGAAGAAGAGTGCGACGAAGAGTTTAGTGCTGAGTGGTCAATGTTTGGCGAAGCTGAATATAAGCATTTCATACGGATAAGAGACTCACGAAAATAATCCAAACTCTTTTCAAAACAATAGTGGCAAGGAAATCAACAGGTTAACCCCCTCTCATTCCTTGCCACTGTTTTTACAAGCCTCATTATGTTATTTCAGAATTCATTTAAGGCTTTTGCAAGACACTGTTTTTAATCTTCCTTAATTGAAGAAGTTTCAACTTCCCCTTCAGTACCAAACTTTTCAGGTTCTTTTGCTTCCACTGAATCGGTAAAAGAATCCTTGGAAGAATCTTTTGCAAGCTGATCAGCCAAGTTAGCTTTAGCAACAGAAATCATCAGTTTAATTCGATTGAGCTGATTAACTTCAGAAGCGCCTGGGTCATAGTCAACAGCAACAATATTTGTTCCCGAATAACGACGACGAAGTTCTTTAATAACTGCCTTACCAACAACATGGTTTGGCAAACATGCAAACGGTTGAGCACAAACAATATTTGGAGCTCCCGCTTTAATCAATTCAACCATCTCGGCAGTTAACAACCAGCCTTCACCCATAGAGTTTGTGGTGCTCAAAATTCCATCCGTATAAGAAGCAAGCGTCATAATGTCGGTTGGAGGTTCAAAACGAGTGGACTGCTCAAGCGCATCAAAACAAGGTTTGCGCAATTTAGCAATTGCGCCTAAGCCAATCTTTGTACCAAGAACGCTCTTATAAGATTTTCCTGTTGTTTCTTTCTGTAATACACCATTAGCAATTGCAAACAAGAAGAACTCAATCAAACCAGGTACAACTGCTTCGCAACCTTCTGCTTCGATTACATCAACAACCTGATTGTTTGCTGTTGGATGGAACTTAACCAAAATTTCGCCCACAACACCAACACGTGGCTTTGTTCCCTCGCCCTTCAATGGAAGCGTATCAAAATCACGAACAATTGCACGAACAGTTTTCTTATGGCGATTAAACTTCTCACCCTCATAAACCTGCTTCTTGCAAACATCCATCCAATAGTCAAACAACCTCTGAGCTGAACCAGGTTCAACTTCGTAAGGACGAGTACGGTATAGACATTGCATAAGAAGGTCACCATAGATCAAAGCAAAAATTGCATTGTAGAGCATGGTTGCGGTGATATTGAAGCCAGGGTTAGACTCATCAAGCTTCTTAAATGCCAATGAAATAACTGGAATATGACCAAGGCCTGCTGCTTTTAAGGCTTTGCGGATAAGAGAGATATAGTTTGTTGCACGACATCCACCACCAGTCTGGGTAATGATTACGGCAAGCTTGTCGGTATCATAACGTCCACTTGTTACCGCTTCCATAATTTGACCCGTAACCAAAATAGAAGGATAGCAAATATCGTTATTTACATACTTCAAGCCAGCATCAACCGCACCATGGTCAACCGCTGGAAGAAGTTCCAAATTGTAGCCATTTGCATGGAAAATTGGAACAAGCAACTCAAAGTGAATAGGCGCCATTTGAGGACACAAAATGGTGTATCCTTCATCCTTCATCTTCTGAGTAAACTGAACCTTCTCGAAAGCTGTTGAATTAGCTTGACGTCTGATTGAATGAGAAACTGCTTCACCTGCTATTGCTTCGCGCTTGCCCGTTTTTGCTTCAATAAGCGCTTCACGCTCAGCAACATCAGCAGCAAGTGCTTCTCCGTCAATGCCGCAAACAGGGCAACCGCCTTCAATGAGATTTGCCTCATGGCGTTCATCGGCCTGATTTTGAAGTGCCGCAAGAAGGGAACGAACGCGAATGCGTGCAGCACCTAAGTTTGATACTTCGTCAATCTTTAAAACGGTATAAATCTTGCCTGAACCTTCAAGAATTTCCTGAACCTGATCGGTAGTAACCGCATCAAGGCCGCAGCCAAAACTGTTGAGCTGAATCAAGTCAAGGTCTGTGCGCTGTGTTGCAACCTTTGCCGCACGATATAGGCGCGTGTGATACATCCATTGATCAACAGCACGAAGTGGACGCTCTACAACACCTAAATGAGCAATTGAGTTCTCAGTCAATACTGCCAAACCAAAACTCGTTAACAATTCTGGAATAGCATGATTAATTTCTGGATCCAAATGGTATGGACGACCTGCCAAGACAATACCATGAGTTCCTGTATCTTCCATCCATTTAAGTGTTTCAACACCCTTTTGATGAACATCCTCTTTAAACTGTTCATCTTCAGCCCACGCAATATCAACCGCACGATCAATTTCTTCTTGGGTTGGAAGACCAGCTTTGCCACCCATGAGTTCAGGATGCTTCTCAACTAACTCAACATACAAGCGCTTCTTCAACTTATCCTTTATGTCGTAAGGCAAAAATGGATTTAAGTATTGAATTGGAGATTCACGCAATTCGTCAATATTAAGCTTTAATGCCTCAGAGTAACTTGAAACAATAGGACATAAGAAGTGATTGCCTGCAGTTTCATCTTCCATGCGTTCGTGACGAGCACAAGGATACCAAATGAAGTCAATATCACGTTCAAGCAAATCCATGATATGGCCATGAGAAAGCTTCGCAGGATAACAAACGCTTTCAGAAGGCATTGATTCGATACCCGCTTCATAAGTCTTCTTAGTTGATTGATCAGAAAGCTCAACCCTGAAGCCAAGCTCATTAAAGAAGGTGAACCAGAATGGGTAGTTTTCAAACATATTCAAAACACGAGGAATACCCACTGTGCCGCGAGTTTGAGTTTCTTTCGTATGAGGTTTGTAATAATCAAACAAACGCTCAGTTTCCCAATCAAACAGATTTGGAACCGTTACCGACTTCGCAACCGTACCAGCACCTTTTTCACAACGATTGCCAGTTGTGAAACGACGACGCTTACCTGTAACTTCATCTACGCCGAAGTCGTTAATAGTGAGCAAGCAATGATTTGAACAAGCCTTACAGCGAACGTTCTTATGTGTTGGATTAAGAGTATTAAGTGCTTCCAAGCTCAGCATGGAGGTTTTTACCTCAACACCCTTACTTGAAACTTGCATTGCATATCTATCACGAGCCAATAGCGCAGCACCATATGCGCCCATATTGCCTGCAATATCAGGACGAACTGCATTAGTTTCAGCAAGCTGTTCAAATGAGCGTAAAACCGCATCGTTTAGGAACGTGCCGCCCTGCACAATAACCTTCTGGCCTACTTCTTTAGGGTCGCGAATTTTAATAACTTTAAAGAGTGCATTCTTAATTACCGAAAGAGCCAAACCAGCAGCAATATCTCCTACTGTTGCTCCTTCTTTTTGAGCCTGCTTAACACGGCTGTTCATAAATACTGTACAACGGCTGCCCAAATCAACAGGATTTTTAGCTTTAATTGCAGTTTGGGCGAACTCTTTAACATCAAGATTCAAGCCAGACGCAAATGATTCAATAAATGAGCCACAACCTGATGAACAAGCTTCATTAAGCATAATATGCTCAATGACTCCATCCTTTACACGAAGGCATTTCATGTCCTGGCCACCAATGTCAAGAATGAACTCAACACCAGGAAGCATTTCTTGAGCACCACGTAAATGAGCTACCGTCTCAATTTCACCTGAATCAAGACGCAATGCCTCCAACAACAAATGTTCACCATAACCAGTAACGGTAACATGGCCAATAGTAACAGTGGCATTTCCTTCTTCATCAGTAGGCAAAGCTTCATACAATTCAGTAATTGCTCGTTTAGCACAGCCAAGAACGTCGCCCTTATTATTTTGGTATGAGCTCCACAGCAAAGAACCATCTTCGTCAATCAAAGCAGCTTTAAAAGTTGTTGAACCAGCGTCAATACCTAAATAAGCAACTCCCTTATAGGATGAAAGATCTGCACGCTTAACACATTCTTTATCATGGCGCTTCTTGAATTCTTCGTATTCAGAAGCATCGGCAAATAAAGGAGGCAGACGAACAACTTCAGAACCTTGTACATCACCAATTTGCTCTAAGCGGCTTATTACCGCAGGAATTGTTTCTTTCTTTCCATCTGCACCTGCGATAGCGCAACCACTTGCTACAAATAAGTGTGCATTTTCGGGAACAATAATATGCTCTTCATCTAAATCAAGCGTTTCATAAAAACGCTGACGCAACTGCGGAAGATACTGAAGCGGACCACCCAAGAATGCAATATGTCCACGAATTGGACGGCCACATGCCAAGCCAGAAATAGTCTGCGTTACTACAGACTGAAAGATTGAAGCAGCAACGTCTTCTCTCTTTGCGCCTTCATTCAAGAGAGGCTGAACGTCTGTTTTTGCAAATACACCACAACGTGACGCAATTGGATAGAGAACCGTATGGTGTTCTGCCAACTCATTCAAACCAGAAGCATCAGTGTTGAGAAGTGCAGCCATCTGATCAATAAAAGCACCCGTACCACCAGCGCAAGTACCATTCATGCGTTGTTCAATACCATCATCAAAATAGATAATTTTTGCGTCTTCTCCACCAAGCTCGATTGCAACATCGGTTTTTGGAATGAAGGTTTCTACGGCAGTTTTAGAAGCAATAACTTCTTGCACAAAGTTAATGTTAAGCCATTCAGACAACAAAAGACCACCCGAGCCAGTAATAGCAACGGTAAGCTCTTCTGTTGGGAATTGCTCTGCAGCTTCCTTAAGTACTTCATGTACGGTTGCACGAACATCAGCATGATGTCGACGATAAACCGCATATTTAATAGTGTTATCTGCATCAAGAATTGCCACTTTTACTGTGGTTGAGCCTACGTCAATGCCCAAATGCAGATTTGTAGTGTCTTTCAAATTATTCATATGGCTATTTTATCCGAAAAAACATAAACTTGTACTTCTATATGGGAGTGATACAACACTTTTAGTTGTTTTATCTATTTTTTGTCCACAATAAGGAGAAACAAATGCAAATTACCCCAGCCGAAATTGCTGAAACCTTAGCAATGGTTAACAAGCAGCATCTTGATATTAGAACCATTACTATGGGTCTCAACACACGCAGCTGCGTTCATGAAGACGTAAATGAGGTAGCACGTCGCGTTTATGATCTTATGTGTACTCGTGCAGAAAAATTGGTTCCTACGGCAGAACAACTTGAGCGAGAATATGGTATTCCTATCATCAATAAGCGTATTAGCGTTACTCCAGTAGCGGAAATCTCTGCTGCAATTAAACAAGAAGACCTCACCCCTATTGCTCAAGCAATGGATAAAGCTGCAAAAGAAGTTGGCGTAGATTTCGTTGGTGGCTTTGGCGCATTGGTTCATAAGGGAGCAAGCAATGCCGACATGCGTCTTATTAATTCCATTCCTCATGCCCTAGCAGTAACCGATAGAGTAATGTCTTCGGTAAACGTTGCTTCAACTCGTGCTGGTATCAACATGGATGCTCTTCTTCGTATGTCCGAAGTAGTAAAAGAAACCGCTGAAGCTACTAAAGACCGCGCATGCATTGGTTGCGCAAAATTGGTTATTTTCGCAAACGCAGTTGAAGACAATCCTTTCATGGCAGGAGCTTTCCATGGTTCCGGTGAAGCTGATGCCGTGATTAACGTTGGTGTTTCTGGCCCTGGTGTAGTAAATGCAGTTCTTCGCAGCATGCCTCCAACTGCTGATATGACCGAAATTGCTGAAGCAATTAAGGCTACGACTTTCAAAATTACTCGTGCGGGTGAATTAATGAGCCGTGAAGCAAGCAAGCGTTTGGGAGTTCAGAAAGGTATCCTAGACCTTTCCCTTGCACCTACCCCAGCAGCAGGAGACTCGGTTGCTGAGATTCTTGAGGCAATTGGCGTAGGCACATGCGGCGGCCCTGGCACCACCGCAGCTCTTGCTCTTCTCAACGATTCCGTTAAAAAGGGTGGCGTAATGGCTAGCTCATCGGTTGGTGGTTTGTCGGGTGCTTTTATTCCTGTTTCCGAAGATGCGGGAATGATTCGTGCTGCAGAATGCGGTGCTCTTTCCCTTGAAAAACTTGAAGCAATGACATGCGTATGTTCAGTAGGCTTGGATATGATTGCAATTCCTGGTGATACAACTGTTGAGACTATCTTTGGTCTGATTGCGGACGAATGTGCCATTGGTGTTATCAACAATAAAACCACTGCTGTTCGAGTTATTCCTGCTATTGGCATGAAAGAGGGTGACACTCTTGATTGGGGTGGTCTTTTAGGTACCGCGCCAGTTATGCCTATCAATCAGTATGCTGGTTCTGTTTTTGCTCACCGCGGTGGCCGATTCCCTGCACCAATCAATTCTTTAAAGAATTAAACATAAAACACACTCCAGTTATTCGAAAAAGTACCCATCTGTGGTACTTTTTCTTTATAAGTACACTTTATAAAGGAAAAGCATATGAATGAAGAAACATACTGCGAAGCAACTATCCTTGATGAAAACGGAAATCCACTTGAAAACACCAATCCTACTCCTCTTACCAAAGCCAAGGGAGTAGCGCAAATGGCTGGAGGAGCCGCTCTTGGTGTTGCTGGTATTCCTATGCTTATCCTTCCTGGACCAGGAGCTGCAGCTATTGCAAGTGGAGCAGCACTAGCAAGTAAAGGACATCGAAACTTCACGGGAAGAAAAGCAACTCCTATTGAAGAAAAGATTGATTCGGCTGCAGAAAAAATAGGTCATGCAACAAAAGAACAGGCTAAACATCTTGGCGAAAAGGCCGTTGCCGAAGCTCCACATCTTGCTCAAGAAGCGATAAAACAAGCACCTCATCTTGCAAAAACTATCGGAGAGAAAGCCCCTATTGTAGCTGATACCGTGGTTCAAAAAGCACCTGAAGTAGCACAAGTAGTGGCTCAAAAAGCACCTGAAGTTGCAAAAGTGATTGTTCAAAAAGCTCCTGAAGCGGCAGAAACCCTTGCAAAATCAACTCCTCAGGTAATTAATAAAGTAGCTCAGTTTGCAAGCACAAAAGGTCCCGAACTTGGGAAAAAGACACTTGAAAGTGCTGCCATAGCTAAAGGAATGGGAAAAGAAGCGTCAAAACGTATTGCCGAAGCATTACAAAAATCAAAGAATCAGAAGTAAGCCCTTACAAGTCAAAATAACATAAACCAGTCAAGTAGGAACCGAGGCTTATAAGAACAAGAGCAATAAGAATTTAATCTATAAGAACTAGACCATTCCTACTGTAAGACTGCCTTTACAAGATATTCGATATTACCTTTTGGTCCCTTAATTTTTGAAGGGACTACTCCAATAACGTCAAAGCCAGCTTCTTTAAGCGCGAAAGAAACTTCATTAATAACGCGAAGACGTACTTCTTCTGAACGAACCACCCCATGATCAGTTTCATCGTGTTCGCTCTCAAATTGAGGCTTAATCAAACCAATAAATGTACTTCCAGAACATCCAAGTGAAGCAAAAGTATCCGCTAAGCTAGCAAGACCAATAAAACTTAAGTCGCAAACAATTAAATCAAAGGGAGCACCGAGTGTTTGGGGATTAGCAAAGCGAATATTAGTACGCTCAAATACCGTTACGCGATCATCTTGGCGAAGCTTCATAGCCAACATACCGTAATTAACATCTACGCACGCAACCGATGCAGCTCCTGCTTGAAGCAAGCAATCGGTAAACCCGCCCGTAGAAGAACCCACATCAATACAACGCAAACCAGTTACTTCTTGCTTGAAATAATCAAGGGCTGTTTGCATTTTATGACCACCACGAGAGACAAACTGCTTGCCTCCTTTGATGAAAATATCCGCATCAGGATTGATTTTTAGCGCAGCACTTTTTACGTAGACGTCATCTACTCGTACTTCTTTTGCAATAACCGCACGAAGAACACTATCAGTATCGGGAAACATTCCCTGTTCAACTAAAAAGGTATCAAGACGAACTTTTGCCATTACTGCCTAATTTCTTCAGTTTTCCAACGCTTCAGAACTTCCATCACGATTCTTACTCAAGAATAACAGGAGGTTTTCCAGTCTCAATAAGTGAAATGAATTCTTTTTCGGTAAGAATAGGAACACCGAGTGTTTCCGCTTTTGTTCGTTTGGAGCCTCCCGCTTCACCACAAATTAAGAAACTAGTTTTCTTTGAAACGCTACTTGAAACTTTTGCACCGTATTTTTTCAGCTCAGCTGCCGCCTGATCACGCGTTAGGCCAGATTCAACCAAACTACCCGTAATTACGAAGGTCAAATCCGCAAGCGTCTGAGGCTTTTCGGGCACTGATTGACTGCATTCCATTGAGACGCCACTTTCAATCAAACGCTCAATAACTCTCTGATTGTCTTCTGTTTTAAAGAAGCTCACGATACTGCGCGCCATAATTTCGCCAATACCATCAATTTGAGATAGTTCTTCAATACTTGCCTTTGATAGAGCCTCGATTGAAGGAAAGACCTTAACAATCATTTCAGCGCTTGTTTTTCCAACATGGCGAATACCTAATCCGAACACCACTCGTGCAAAAGGACGAGTTTTACTCTGCTCAATTGCAGCAATAAGCTTCTTAGCCACAACTGGTCCAAGAACAATAGGTTCACCATCTTTATTTACGCGTTCCATATCAAGCGACGCAAGCGTTTCTTCAGAAAGGGTGTAGTAATCAGCAACGTCTGTTAAAGCGCCCACTTTTAATAAACGAGCAACTATTTCTTCACCCATACCTTCAATATCGAGCGCACCACGGCTTGCCCAATGAATTAAACGCTCATGCGCCTGAGCAGGACAATCAATAGAAACGCACCGGTAAGCAACTTCTCCTTTTTCTCTCACTACTTCGCTTCCGCAACTTGGACAACACGTTGGCATTTTCCATTCTGTTGCTTTATCTGGTCGCAGAGAAATAACAGGACCTAGGACT
The DNA here is from genome assembly GCA_900546175.1 of uncultured Eggerthella sp. Classification (GTDB taxonomy): domain Bacteria; phylum Actinomycetota; class Coriobacteriia; order Coriobacteriales; family Eggerthellaceae; genus Anaerotardibacter. The sequence goes on from URBX01000001.1 coordinate 171,866, forward strand.
TCAGGAATGACGTCTCCTGCTTTACGAACAATAACCGTATCACCAATACGAAGATCTTTGCGCATGATTTCGTCTTCATTATGGAGCGTTGCGCGAGAAACCGTTGAACCTGCAACCAATACCGGATCGAGCTCTGCAACTGGAGTAAGCACGCCCGTCCTTCCCACCTGTAAGGTAATTGCGCGCAAAATGGTTGTTTTTTCCTCGGGAGGAAACTTATAAGCAATAGCCCATCTTGGAGCACGAGCAGTGTATCCAAGTACACTCTGAAGAGCAAAATCGTTAACTTTAACTACTACTCCATCAATTTCATAAGGCAATTCACTTCGACGTTCCATGCAATTTGTACAGAAATCAAAGACTTCTTTACGGGATTTTACGCAAACAACATCAGGATTTACATGGAATCCGCTCTCTTTGAGCCACAAAAGCAATTCCCACTGTGAGTTAAATTGAACGGAATTACTATCAGCGAGAGCATATATAAAGGTAGACAGTTCACGACTGGCGGTTACCGAAGGATCTTTTTGGCGCAAGCTTCCCGCTGCAGCATTACGAGGATTAGCAAATCCTTTATTTCCGTGCTTGTCAGAATATTCATTAAGAGCTTCAAAGCTTGCCTTGGACATGTAAATTTCACCGCGAACCTCAATTCTCTTATTCTCAGACACGATTGAATCTTGAGAAGAAGCTGGCAAGGAAAGAGGGATGTCTTTAACAGTGCGAACATTGAGCGTAACGTCTTCACCAGTAGTTCCATCACCACGTGTTGCGGCCTGAACTAATGAACCCTTTTCATAAGAAAGCGCTAAAGATGAGCCATCAATTTTTAGTTCGCATACTACTTCAGGAAAAGAGCCGAGGGCTTGCTCAATTCTATCCATCCAAGCCTCAAGTTCTTGAAAATCCATAGCGTTATCAAGCGAATACATACGTTTCTCGTGAACAACGGGCGTAAATTGAGAACTTGCCGCTCCCCCCACTTTTTGTGTTGGAGAATTTGAATCAAGCAGATCAGGAAATTGCGATTCAAGCTTGCGCAATTCGGCCATTAAAGAGTCGAACGCATAATCAGAGATTTCAGGATCGTCCAAAACATAATAACGATGAGTATGATACTCAATCTCACTTCGAAGTGCGCTTATTCTTTTGAGAGCCTCATCGTGGCTTAAAGAAGGAGGATTTGCAGGGGAAGAATCATTTTCAAGAGAGAAGAGTGAAGTCTGTTCCATCTCAGCTTCATAAGACACAATAAATCTTCCTTCCTAAGATATTTGATGCGAATTATTCTTTCTTACAATTCAAATACACGCAACGAAAACAGGGGGTTACTCATCGCCAAAATCAAGACTCACCTGGATGACAGGCTGACCTTTCTTATCAGTAGGTTTGTCAATTTCATCAAGAATTAAACGAGCTTCCTTAAATTGACGCGTCAATTCTGCAACAGGATCGACGCGTTTTTCTTCAGCTTTAATTACTTCTGTAGTGATAGCCATAGCAATTGCAACTGCTTCAGTATGAGTATGAGTAAGAGAAAGCGGAATATCACATACTCCTTGTTTTTGAGCAAGCTTTTTTGCAACACCGTGAAGTACCGTGCAGGGACGTCCTTTTGAATTGAGACGAACCTCAACATCTCTTACCGATACACCTTCTGAAAAGCCCGTTCCTAAAGCTTTGACAACTGCTTCTTTTGCAGCAAATCGTGCCGCATAATGAGTAGCTGGCGAAGAGGTTTTTTCACAGTACTGACGCTCTTGCTCAGAAAATACCTTTTCAGTAAAAGAAGGAGTTCGTTTTAAGATTTTTTTCATGCGTTCAATTTCGACAATATCAACTCCTACTGAAACTGAATTGTCTAACGAAAACGCTTTAATCTCTTGAGCTTGAGCGCTGAGTTCGTCTTTTTTTAAAGCCATAAATCCACGAAGCCAATCTTGCGAAGAATTACTACTCAACCGTTACCGATTTTGCAAGATTACGTGGCTGGTCAACATCACAACCACGGGCAACGGCTACCTCACGCGCAAGAAGCTGCAATGGCACACTTGCAAGAATTGGCATAAAAGAGTCACGGACTTTTGGAATATAGATCACATGTTTTGCAATCTTTCCTATTTCCGTGTCTCCTTCCGTAGCAATTGCAATAATGGTTGCTCCTCTTGTTTCAGCTTCTTTCAAATTAGAAACAACCTTCTCGTATACCGGGCTTTGCGTAGCAATAGCAACAACTGGGAAACCCTCTTCAAGTAGAGCAATAGGACCGTGTTTCATTTCGCCTGCTGCATATGCTTCCGCATGAACGTAGCTAATTTCTTTTAGCTTAAGAGCACCTTCATAGCAGGTTGCTTCACCCAAGCCACGGCCAATAAAGAAAGCAGAATTGCGTCCTTCAAAATAGCGTGCTGCCTGTTTAACCGATTCAGTATTCCGAAGAATCTGTTCGATGCTATCAGCAGTATCAGCAAGCTCAGAATAAAACATTCGAGTCTGATTAAGAGTTAGCTTGCCCTTAGAGCGACCCAACACGAGCGCCAATAACGTAAGACTTACTACCTGACCAATAAAAGATTTAGTTGATGCAACAGAGATTTCTTTGTTTGCCTTTGTATAAATTACGCCATCAGATTCGCGCGCAACGGTAGAACCTAATACATTGGTAATGCCAAATACTTTTGCACCCTTAATACGTGCGTCACGAATAGCGGCAATAGTGTCAGCCGTTTCGCCTGATTGAGAAACAGCAACAACTAACGTAGTTGGAGTAATAATTGGATTGCGATAGCGGAATTCACTTGCAACCTCAACTTCACATGGAATACGAGACCATGCCTCAATCAAATTCTTCGCAATTAACCCAGCATGGTAGCTTGTTCCACACGCAATAATATACACCCGGTCAATATAGTTGAGCTCCTGACGAGTAAGCATAAGCTCATTAATCTTAATTTCCGAACCAACCATTCGACCTGCAAGAGTATCTCGAATAACGCGAGGCTGCTCATGAATCTCTTTTAACATGAAGTCGGGATAACCGCCCTTTTCAGCAACATCAATATCCCAATCAATATGGGTTATTTCAGGATTAATCTCGTTGCCTACTTCGTCATAAAACGAAATAGAATCCTTTTTCATTACAGCGAATTGATCATCTTCCATAATTACTACATCACGCGTGGCATCAATAACCGCAATAATATCGGAAGCAAGATAACTACCAGTCTCCCCTTTTCCTACAACAATTGGAGAGTCTTTACGAGTTACTACAATAGTATCAGGCTCATTTTGATTAATTACTGCTAAACCATATGCGCCAACTAACCTATTTGTTGCCTTACGAACCGCTTCGAGCAAATCACCCTGATAGTACTCTTCTACCAAATGAGCAGCTACCTCGGTATCAGTGTCCGAATCAAAACAGTGGCCACGAGATATCAATTCCTCGCGTAATTCCTGGAAATTTTCAATAATGCCGTTATGAACAACGGCAATATCATTTGCGCAAGCAGTGTGTGGATGAGCGTTGCGTTCACTTGGAACACCGTGAGTTGCCCATCGAGTATGGCCAATACCACAATTGCCAAGACAGTCTGTTTCACTAATAGCGTTTACGAGTTCCGCAACTTTTCCTTGACGACGAACAACAGCAATAGCGCCATCGTTTTGTTCAACAGCAATTCCCGCCGAATCATAGCCACGGTACTCAAGACGAGCTAATCCTTCGAGAAGAATATCTTTTGCCTGTTTATGGCCAACATAGCCAACAATTCCACACATATAGTACTCCTTAAATAACAAGGATAAATTTTACTCGAAAACACTCTAATGCTAAAGCGGGGAATAATAGTTGCAACAGAAACTACAAAGCACTTCAAAAGAAGAAAAACACTATCAGCAAGTAAGGCAAAACAATTTCACCAGAAAGATAAGGTCTTTTACTATGAATAACAGTACACCTGAGCCTTCATGCACTTCTGAAGAAGTTTTTGTGGGTAGTGTCATTTTTTAAAGCGTCACACCAAGAGCTCGTTTGAGCGCCTATCTATTAAGCTGAAATAGTATTAATAGCGTTTGAAATCTCTATGTACCTGTTTTGGATTTCATTCTTTTTTTCAGGGTCATTTTCATTATCGAGCTTTTCTAAGAGTCTTGTTCGCTCTTCTCTCAGCGCTTCTCTCAAAGGATTGCGTGCGTCAAAGGAATAGGGCTCTTCGAGTGCTTTGCGCAATTCGGAAATTTTTCGTTCTATGTGTGAGAGATCGGCTGAAATTTCGTAATACCGCGCTCTCCCTTCAACGGAAGAATCGCTTAAAGCTTTCATCTGCTGCAACTTTAAAGTTCCAACTCTATCCTCTAAGTACTCCAAGCGATTCTGTGCGCATTCTTCTATGAGACCCATAACGCCCTTCTCAACTAAAGAACATATCTTTCGCAGTAAGAATACCACGAAAGAAGGGTCTCTGAACTTGCCAGAAACCCTTCTTTGTTACTAAGACTAAACTAAAAGATAGCAAGATACTCTACTTACGAGATTCCTCATACTCAGCAACTAACTTTTGCTGTACATCATAAGGAGCTGGTTCATATCCATTTAAACGCAAGGTGTAAGAAGCCGAACCGCGAGAAATAGCACGTAAATCAACGGTATAGTTCATTACCTCAGCGTAAGGAACACGAACCAAAACAATAGTATCGCCAGTATCACTTGAGTCGGTACCTACAATACGTCCGCGCTTTGTTGAGATATCACCCATTACTGCACCTGCATATTGCTCGGAAACCTGAATTTCCATATCAGCCATTGGTTCAAGAATAATTGGTGCTGCTTCTTCTGCGGCAGCCTTAAATCCAATACGAGCCGCTGTCTTAAACGCCATTTCGTTAGAGTCAACCGAATGATAAGAACCGTCAAAAACAACGCACTTAACGTCTACCATTGGATAACCAGCCAAAATACCTTCAGCCATAGTTTCCTGAACACCCTTGTCAATTGCAGGAATAAAGTTCTTAGGAATCTTTCCTCCTACAATCTCAGAAGCGAACTCATATCCATTGCCCGTATTTGGACTAATACGAAGCCAGCAATCGCCAAATTGTCCCGAACCACCTGTCTGCTTCTTATGACGACCCTGAGCAGAAGCGGTACGCGTGATAGTCTCACGATATGGAATACGAACTTTACCCAGTTTTGCTTGGATGCCTGTCTGCTCCTTCAAACGATTAAGGAGAACATCAACAGCCATATCACCCATAGTGTAGACCACTACCTGATGCGTTTCTTCACTGCGAATAATACGAATGGTAGGATCAACTTCAGCTTGACGAGCTAAGAATGTTCCCAGCTTATCTTCGTCATTCTTATTTTCAGCTTCAAAAACTACCGGATACAAAGGACGAGGCATTGGCATTTCGGTAACTTCAATAGATCCAGAAACAGAAAGAGTGTCTCCCGTTTTTGTCTCATTGAGTTTAGGGATAACAATGATGTCACCTGCTTTTGCGCTTTTAACATCCATAGGCTCTTTACCCATCATGACATACAAATGACCTACTCGTTCTTTTTTGTGAGTACGGGCATTAATAAGCTCATGACCTGGCTCAAGGTAACCGGAAAGCACCTTTACAAAACTCAAACGGCCCACAAATGGGTCGGAGATAGTTTTAAATACAAAGCAGGCAGGCTCTCCTGTTTTTTCGTCAATGCGAAGTTTTGAGCCATCCTTTAGCGGAATAGGACCACGGAAACGAGGATGTGGGAAATAGGTGGCAATATCGTCCATCAATCCACGAATACCTTGCTCAATGATGGTTGAACCAACAAATACGGGAATAAAGATTTCTTGAGCGATAGCCTTATCAAGCAGGCTCTCAAGTTCTTCTTGCGTAAGAAGCTCTTCCCCATCAAGATATTTCATCATAAGATCTTCATCTGCTTCTGCAACTAAATCACAAAGCTTTTCACGCGCAATGTTTGCAGCATCTAAGTATTCAAGTGGAATATCTTCAATTCGCTCTTCATCCTTCGTAAAGTAGCGAGCTTTCATGCGCAGTACATCAATTACGCCCTTAAATCCAGGACCTGACTCAATCGGAATAGTAACCGCACCTAAACGAGAGCCAAATCGAGCATGAAGCGTTGCCATGGTAACGTCAAAATTTGCACCCTCACGATCGATATGATTGATAAAAATGCAGCGAGAAGTTCGCATTAATTCTGCTTCATACCACAAACGCGCAGTCATTACCTGAGGACCCTCAACTGCGTCAATAACAAACATTGACATTTCAGCCGCACGCATTGTTGCAAGGGTATCACCAATGAAGTCAGGTTGACCGGAGGTGTCAAGAAGGTTGATTTTATAATCACCGAAAGGAATAGGAGCTACTGAAGTTCCTAGAGTAAATCTACGACGAATTTCTTCACTGTCGTAGTCTAAGTTAGATTTTCCGTCATGAGTTGTTCCCATACGGGTGGTACGACCAGAAATATGAAGCATTGCCTCGGCGAGTGAAGTTTTACCCGCCCCATCTTGGCCTACCAGCGCAATGTTCCTTACATGTTCGGTTGCAGGAGCAGCCATATCAACCACCAACTTTCCCCTATGAACTATGTGATTAATAAATGAACACAACTGAACGTGTTCAAAAGCTTGCTCATAGTTTAACGTAACCTGCTAAGAAATAGAAAAGAAAAAGCCAGCTCAGAAGAGCTGGCTTAAAAAAGTTTTTAGCTAGAATGCTTTAGAGAACTTTAATTTTTGAATTCTGAAGCATCCACATGAGTGCTTTTGTGCGGGAAGCAGTTTCCTTCAACATGAAAGTACGACCAGTTGAATGAAGCTTTTCAAATACTTCCTCTTCATTACCAGGAGCCATATTATGAATAGCGGTTTTTAAATCGGCAATTTCAAGCTTCATTCCCTCATGACGGAAAAGCGCGTCAAGAATAAAGCCCTGCCTCAACTGCATTTCAGACTGATTTGCCAAAGAAGCACGAACAGCTTTTTCATCGGTACGGTTTTGCAAGCAGAACTCAATCATATTAGTGCCCTGAGCAGCAAGTTGCTGACTGAAAGCTGCAAATAAGTCATCAGCCATGCACTTAATAAGCTTGTCAGAAATCTCTCCCTCAAAACGCTCGGAGTAAGCCTCAAGGCACGCTGCCATTTTTGTCTGTTCAAACTGATCAAGCTTAGCCTGACGAGACTGTTCACGGAAAGACTCGCGAAGTTCTTCAACCGTGTTTACGTCCATCATATACAAGCTATTCTTAACCCATTCATCGGTTACCTCAGGAATGTCATATACCTCTTCGCCTTCTTCATCAATGCGAACAGTTGCAAACTGATGAGCAAGCATAGCAACTTGCTGATCAATATCTGCTTCGGTCACTTCAGTCATAGCAGGAACTGCAACTTCAACAGGAGAATAGTCGGTTAATTCAAACTCAGGTTTTGGCATAACGGTTACCGTAAACTCAAAAGCTTCACCCTGCACTGGGTCTGCCTGACAATTTGCCTGAGGAGCATTCATTGGAACAATGTCTGCGTTATCAAGCGCAAATGGAATAAGAAAACCAACAACTGCAGACGAAATGGTGTCACGAGCCTGATCCGGGTCAAGTCCGTAGCAAATCTTTTCACGTGCAGTGTTGCCAGGATTACCAGAAAGACCACGCTCGTCTACAAAGCAATCAAGACCAACGGTAAATGCATGCTCAATCTCTGGTTCACTTGCACGAACAGACAATTCAATCTCTTCGTCAATTTCACGAATTTTTTCGACTCTCATAGGGTCCCTTTCTAAAACAGTGTTTACTGCCATTTTTTCAAATTGATATATTAATTGACAGATTAAAAACATTAAAGAGAAAATATGGTTAAAGCCTTAATTGATAGGAAAAAGATGATAAAAACCATACAAAACGGTCCAAATGACAATAGTGAAGCCTTAAACACCAACGAAAACGAAGCTTTGAATACTGCTCTTTTTTCTCCGCGTTATTCCTTAAAAAAAGTAAGTAAGCCACTTACCATTTCTTCAGATGATAGATGCGAAAAAAGCAACAGTCCCGTTCGCTTAATTAATGAAGATGATGATGGCTATGATCCTTATTCTGACTACGTAGAAAAACCAAAGCTTTTCGAAGAAAACCCTTGGGATTAGCAAAGAAAAAGGCACCGACCAGAGTCAGTGCCTTTAAAAAAGTCTATGAACGAGAGATTTAAGACTTAGAGAGCCTTTTTAGCAATCTCTACCAATGCTGCAAATGCTTCAGCATCATTTACTGCCATGTCAGCCAAAACCTTACGGTCAAGCTCTACACCAGCTTTCTTAAGACCATTCATGAATACCGAATAAGAAAGACCATTCAAACGAGCTGCAGCATTGATGCGGGTAATCCAGAGACGACGGATTTCACGCTTCTTGTTGCGACGGTCACGGTAAGCATACTGCAAGGAATGCTGTACCTGTTCTTTAGCTGCACGATAAGAACGGGACTTTGCACCGTAATAACCCTTAGCACGATTGAGAACGGTACGACGCTTCTTGTGAGCGTTAACTGCGCGTTTTACACGAGGCATAGTTTATTTCTCCTCCTACTTATCGAAGACCAAGATTGCGAGAGATTACTTTGTAATCTGCAGATGCAATTTCGGTGTCGTGACGGAAATTACGCTTGCGCTTCTGGCTTTTCTTGGTCATGATGTGGCTCTTGTAAGCCTTAGAGCGCATAATCTTACCGGAACCGGTAACACGGAAACGCTTTGCGGTACCGCGATGAGTCTTCATCTTAGGCATGTTTTATCCTTCCTTTAATTATCCTTTTTCTTCTTTACCGTTGAAGGCAAAGGAGCGATAAGCATATGCATGTTACGACCTTCCATCTTTGGCTGGTTTTCAATAACCGCCACATCTTTAAGATCGTCTGCAAGTCTTTCGAGAATGCTCAAACCTAATTCTGGATGAGACATCTCACGGCCACGGAACATGATGGTAATTTTTACCTTTGAACCGCTTTCCAAGAAACGAAGAACGTGCTTTTTCTTAGTAGTGTAGTCGCCCACATCGATTTTTGGACGGAACTTCATTTCCTTGGTTTCGACTTTGCTTTGATTCTTACGTGCCTGCTTGGCCCTAATAGCCTGGTCGTATTTGAACTTTCCATAGTCCATAATGCGACAAACTGGGGGTTGTGCATTAGGCGCAATCTCTACCAAATCGTAGCCTGCTTGATCAGCAATGCGTTGAGCCTGCTCAATTGGATAAATACCCATCTGAGATCCGTCATAGGCAATAAGACGACATTCTTTGATGCGAATTTCATCATTGAGCCTTGGTTCCTGTGCTGCTATGGCGCCCACCTCCTTCTTTGTTTTCTGTAGTGCCAATCAACACGTTTTACTGCATAAAAAAACCTGCACACTTGCAGGTCACACAAATATACCCTTTAGGGGATTGTCTATTCGCATAACCCATCAGCAAATGCCGAACCAGGTGGAAGCAAAGCTTCACTTGTTTTACAGCCTTGATAGAATACCATATCTTTTTCGTTATGGAAAGAAAAAATCACTATTTTTTTGTTCCACTCACACACTAACGAATAGTGATTTGGAGCGAAATAGTCTTTATAGTATACGCAAGATTGCCGGTGCTGTTTGCTTCGGAGTAATCATAGGTAAGTGTTACATTCCAGTCATATACTTTTTTTCCTTCAGAGCTTACTCCCACAAAAGTCAAGGACTCTTTATTTACTGTTTTACCATCGGTAGCATACTGAGTATACGACTCTTTTGAAGGAAGCTTTACGGTACCAAGCTCAACCGATTCAAGTCCTGCTGCATTTAGAGTGTTCTCAATTAAGAACATTTCAGTTACTACTTCTTCAAATGAAAAGTCACCATATCCCAATGCATTAATGCCCGTACTATACGAGGCCGAAACCACACGACCGTTTTTGTCGGTATCAAGAAAAACCGTTGGGGTGCCAACATATTTATCGCCCGATTCATCGGTAAGCACCACAACATCACGTTTTACTGCTTTGTTTTGCGATATCTCATAGGAATTATCTAACAGTGCTCCATGGCCCGTTGCCTCAAAAGCAGATGCCTGATCAAGTCCAATGAGGTCTACCAAATCAACAACTTTAGTGGTAGGAACAGTCACTTGTTTTTTTGTTTCTTTTTCTTTTAATAACGCCCCGTAATCATCTTGAGCTGAAACTTGAGCCATAACGCGCGTCTGACTAAATGCAAACAAGCATACGCATGCAAGCGCAACAATGAGTGCACCTACTAAAACAACTTTTAAAATATTTAAACGTTTAGAGGATTGTCCATTCAAATAATTCATAACTCAACTGATTATATCGTGAAGCCATAGCTCGTAGTTACATAAAAGCAAGATAGTAACCTACCCCGCCAACGAGAATAAGTATCAAGACAATAAGAATTACTATTCTTAGCTTATCGAAGGGCACCTCGCCCTCTAAATCTTCATACGAAAGCGGCTCATTGTCTATAGAGGTCTTCTTGCTTTGCGATACAACACTCTGAACGGCGGAATTGGTCTTTTCGTTATTTTGAAAAGCATTTCCCAAAGAAGCGTTACCTAAAGTAGAAACAGTATTACCGCTTGAAGAAACCTTGTCCCTATCAACTTCTGTTATGTTTTGAGGCAATTCTGTAGGGATTTTTTCTGCCGAATTCTCAGACAAGTGTTCTGGTGTTTCATATACAGGGAAAACGCCTTCTTCGTTGACTTTAAAAACCATCTCATCCTCTTTGGCAACCTCAAGAGTAATATGACTAAATCCTGTTTTATTAGAAGACATGGTTTCCCTCTTTTATAACAATCTAATCCATCCTCTCTCTTAGGCTCATAAGAGAGAGGACACGAATGGTTTACGCAAAACGCTGTACGATATCCTCTTCCAACACCGAAGAGAGATTCTGCGCTTGATCAAAAGAAGTGCCTACCGTAAAGAAATACACTTTAATCTTTGGCTCAGTGCCTGAAGGGCGAATAATAACCTTATTACCTCCTTCAAGCATAAATTCAATAACATTTGCAGAAGGAAGATTACGAACACCCTGCTGATAATCAAGAGATTCTTCAACAGCAAGACCACCAATCGAAGTTGGAACATCCTTTCTGAAAGAGGTCATAATGTCTGCCATTTTTTGGCTACCTTCAATACCTTCAAAGCTACGAGAAATTGTTTTATTAAAATGGTATCCGTGCTTCGTATAAAGATCTTGCATAGCCTGATAAAGATTTTTACCTAAACTACGATAATAACGAGCCATCTGAACAATAAGCATTGAAGCAACAATCGCATCTTTATCACGCGCATGAGAGCCCGCCAAATAGCCATAGCTTTCTTCAAAACCAAAGATAAAGCGCTCAACGTGGCCTTCTGCCTCAAGATCGGCAATAACTCCACCAATATATTTAAATCCCGTTAACACGCGACGAACTTCAACGCCGTACTCTTGAGCAACACTTTCAACCAAACTTGTAGAAACAATAGTAGTTACCGCAACAGGATTATTAGGCATTAAGCCTTTTTCTCTTCGCATACGGCATACATAATCAAGAAGAAGAACGCCCACTTCATTTCCTGAAAGAAGTTGATACTCGTCTCCATCTTTTACCGCAATACCAACGCGGTCAGCATCAGGATCGGTAGCCAAAAGCAAATCAGGATGAACTTCTTCGCACAGTTCAATGCCCTTTTGCAACGCTTCACGCTCCTCAGGGTTTGGATAAGGACAAGTCGGGAAATTTCCATCAGGCTGCGCTTGTTGTTCAACGATATGCACATCGGTTACCTGAATTTTTTCCAAAATACGGGTAACACACTCTAAGCCGGTTCCGTTAAGCGGGGTATATACTAAACGCAAATCGCCACTACACTCTTTATCAACATCTTGCTCATATACTGCATCTAAAAAGGCATCAAGCACTTCTTCGGAGATATAAGAAATCAATCCCTGTTCAAGACCTGCATCGAAATCCATAGTCTTAACATCATCAAACACATCAACACCACTAATTGCATCAGTGATGCCATCAGCAATGGTGTTAGTAATTTGGCAACCATCAGGTCCGTATACTTTGTAACCGTTATATTTACTTGGATTATGAGAAGCCGTTACGTTAATGCCAATTGCACAGCCAAGCTCACGCGTAGCAAAAGAAAGTGCCGGGGTTGGTTGCAAGCGAGGGAAAATATGGCTTTTTATTCCATTTCCAGCCAAAACTGACGCGGCGGTTTTGGCAAACAATTCAGAATTAATTCGAGAGTCATAGCAAATGGCTACTTCTCCCAATTGATCACTAACTTGTAAAAGATAATTTGCGATACCTTGAGTTGCCTGACCAACCGTATAAATATTCATACGGTTTGTTCCTGCGCCAAGAACGCCTCGCAAACCAGCGGTGCCAAAAGAAAGAGAAGTATAGAATGCATCCTCAATTTCTTTTTCATCGCCTCTATCAGCTAGTGTGCGCAACTCCTGAGAAAGAATTTCATCATCAACGCAAGCAAGCCATCTTTTAAAATTTTCGCGATAATCCACGAGAATCTCCTTAATCTTATAGAGAAACCACGTATAGCGGCACCTTTCATCTTTGGAAAGTATACCCTTATTACGCTTTTATTCTTAAAGGAAGAAAAAAGTGAATAAGAAAACCTATAAGCAAGTTTAACTACCGATTTGTCTCCTACTTTATATTGCGTACAAAAAAAGTCAGTGTTAGGTTATCTCTGAGATAACTTGAGGAGAAATGCATGTTAACTTTAGAAAATATCGTTTTTGAAGTGCCTGTTTCGGAGGGCTCTTCTCAAACAAAACGAATCATTGATGATATTTCGCTCACAATAGACGAAAATAGCTTTGTGGTCATTACTGGTCCTAACGGAGGCGGTAAGTCCACTCTTGCAAAATTGATAATGGGCATTGAAAAACCAACCTCTGGCAAGATTTATTTCAATGGCGAAGATATCACCGACTTACCAATAACCGAACGAGCTCGTAAGGGCATCGGATACGGGTTTCAACAACCATCACGTTTCAAAGGCATGAAAGTAAAGAAACTCTTGGAATTGGCAGCAAATCGTCGTCTTCCTATGCTTTCTTGCAACGAATATCTTGGCCAAGTTGGTCTCTGCTCTGCAAATTACCTTACCCGAGAAGTTGATAAAAGCCTTTCTGGTGGCGAATTGAAACGCATTGAAATTGCAACTGTCCTAGCACGCAATCCAAAACTTGCAATTTATGACGAACCTGAGGCAGGTATTGATCTGTGGAGCTTCGACAGACTTGCTAAAACGTTTGCAAGCTTATACAAAAATGATAGCGACAACTCAATCATTATCATTTCCCATCAGGAACGTATTATCGAATTGGCAGACCAAATTATCTGCCTTCGAGCGGGAAAGATTGAAGCAAGCGGAAGTGCAGAAGAAATTATCCCTCAGCTTGGACTCTCAGTGAAAAAGAACAACTACTGCACCTTCACTGAACCAACCCAGCTTCACATCACCGAAATCTCAACTACTTGTTAGGAGAACTCATGGCAGTAGATTTAACTCCTATTGATAAAGACTTACTTAAAACTCTTACCGATCTTCACGGTATTCCTAGCACGGCATACAACATCCGCAAGGATGGCCAATTGGTAAGCCGTAGCGACTCCGCCTATATTGAGATTGCTACAAAAAAAGATCACCCTGGCATTGATATCACTATCAAAAAAGGAACTAAAGGTGAAAAAGTATATATTCCAGTTATCATTTCCAAAGCAGGCGTAAATGATTTAGTGTATAACACCTTCTACGTTCAGGATGACTGTGAAGTAACTATCATTGCTGGATGCGGCATTCATCAAAATGGCCACGAAGCATCCCAACATGACGGTATCCATACGTTCTACATTGGCAACAACTGCAACGTAAAGTACATTGAGCGCCATTATGGAGAAGGCGAAGGTAGCGGAGAGCGCATCCTCAACCCAACTACCGAGGTATTTATCGGCGAAAACTCCTATTGCGAAATGGAAATGACCCAACTTGGAGGCGTTACTTCTACAATTCGTGAAACTAATGCTGAAATTGGGAACAACTCAAAATATGTTCTTACTGAAAAGCTTATGACCGAAGAAGAACAAGTTGCTGTTTCTAACTTAAAAATTGTATTGAAGGGCGAAAACTCAAACGTTCAGATTATTTCCCGTAGCGTTGCAAAAGATAGCTCCAAACAAACCTTTAACCCCTTAGTGATTGGCGAAAATGCCTGCCATGGCCACGTACAGTGCGATGCAATCATTATGGATAATGCTGTTGTAAAAGCAGTTCCTGGTATTGAAGCAGCTCACACCGATGCTCAGCTTGTACATGAGGCAGCAATTGGAAAAATCGCAGGAGACCAGATTATTAAACTTATGACCCTTGGTCTTACCGAAGAAGAAGCTGAGCAAGAAATTCTTGAAGACTTCTTAAGCTAAAGAGAAATAGAATCCAAAATTTGCGTGTTATCGTCATAAGCTCACCTGACTAACAAGAATTAGCAAAAAGGTTATAGGGGGGTACAAGGGGCTTATAAGAACACCCTAATGATTCTTACGTAAACGAGAAAGAGGGCTCCGTAAAGGAGCCCTCTTTGGTTGATTGGAAGTTTCTTTTTATCTCACAACTTCCCCACAAAAAAAGAAAACATAGAAAGGCTTGAATAAAAGAAAAAATTGCCCGTACTTCTATTCAAGGTATCTTTCTCTAATGACTATATTAATCCACCTTACTAGTAAGTAAAAGCCTCACAAAGCTTTTATAAAATCACGAATATGTTATAACTGTATAAAGTATTACTTAAAACACGATAGAGCTTTCGTTACCACTTACCAAAATGATCATATTCGCGCTATTCGAACTCAATACCTCAATAAACAGCCCTTTTAAAGGTTAGGAATGATTTCTTGGATACTTCACGTTACCGCGCATTCATAGAAGCAATTGATACTGGAAGCCTTTCAAAGGCAGCAAAATCGTTAGGATACACCCCTTCTGGAGTAAGCCAACTCGTTCAAGCTCTTGAACGAGAACTTGGCTTTTCCGTTTTAGAGAGAAGCAAGCAAGGAGTTTCACCTACCGAAAACGGAAAAAAGGTTTTACCAGTAATTCGCGCGATCGTATCTAACGAAGACAATCTCATACAGTATTCAGCCGAAGTAAAAGGCCTCTCAACTGGCTGTGTCACTATTGGTTCATATCCAAGCATCGCAACACACTGGCTCCCTCGCATCATTAAAGATTTTCATAAACGCTTTCCTGGTATTGAAATTCGTATTATGGAAGGCATTCATCAGGAAGTTGAAGAATGGATTATGACCAATAAAGTTGATATTGGTTTTATGAGCTATTACGAACCAATGCAACTAGACTGGATTCCTTTAGCAAAAGATACAATGGTTGCCATCTTGCCCCTTAATCATCCTTATGCAGATAAAGAAGCGTTTCCGATTTCTGCTTGCGATGGCGTAGATTTCATCATGCCTGCAAACGGCAACGATGTAGACATTCTCAATATGCTTAAACGATACAATCTAAAACCAAATTTGGCCTACCAAACGTTAGAAAATGCGGCAACCCTTTCAATGGTTGAACAAAATATGGGCATCAGCATTATGAACAGCTTGGTTACCCGCAGGTTTGATTTTAAAATTGCAAAAATTCCCGTTGAACCTCGCCAAACAATTCAGCTTGGTGTAGCGGCAACAAACCTCAAGAGTGCAAGCCCTGCGACAAAACACTTTGTAGATTTTACCGTCAAATGCTTCAATAAAGCCTCCATGTCAGACCTAGGTTTTAGCGAAAACTTCTGAACCGGTTCAAAGATAAATGTAGTCTTTCTTTAAAGAAAGATACTTTAGTATCACATTTTTGTTAAAATCTCTCCGCTACACAATTCGCAAGGAGAGCATATTTTGAATCAGACAGGCACACCAAAAAGAAGTTTAGTTAAGCGTATCTACGTCTCACTCCTTCTGCTAATACTTCCCTTTCTTCTCTTTTTTGGAAACAAGATTTCAAAAAAGATTAAACAAGAAACTAGGTATCTTGGCGATCAATTTACCTTTGCCCTTGATATCACAAACTACGGAAGGGGCGTTGTTCTTAAACAGAACAACAATTCCTGGAAACGTCTTCCAAAATCAACTCAATCGGTTGACTACATTATCTGTTTTAGGGACTTAGACTATGCCTTTGATGTTTTTTCAGGCAACATTACCCTTCATCAGGCATTATCTGCACGCCTGTTTTCAACTACAGGATCAAACAATAAAGGTGTATCAATCACCTATCTCTTTATGACAATCTTAAAGACATTCTTTTTCTGGCGAAACGCCTATCAAAAATCTGCATAGCTCACTTTTTTCACGCAACAAAGATAAGGAACTTTCATGGATGCATTTGAATTCTTTTGTCCTACAAAAATCATTTGTGGACAAAACTCTTTACATAAACTCCCCGTTGAACTTAAAAACCACCAAGTTAGCAATCCTATGGTGGTAACTGACGCAAATCTTGTAAAGCTTGGTGTGTGCGAGCACGCATTAGCACCCCTTCGAGAAGAAGGTATTCCCTTTGTACTTTTTGACCAAGTTCCACCTGATTCATCTCTTCATGTCGTTAATGACGTTGCTGCTCTCTATAAAAAACACAATTGTGATGGCTGGATTGCACTTGGCGGTGGTTCAGTAATCGACACCACAAAAGGAGCAGCAGCCTCTATTTCAGTTGGAGGAAAAGATTTCACTGCCCTCCAGGGTTCAGAGATTCTTCAAAATGACTTAGATCCCCTAATTGCAATCCCAACAACCGCAGGCACGGGCTCGGAAGTTACCCTTGTTGCCGTTGTAGCCGATGTGGAGAACCACCAAAAGCTCAGCTATACCTCCTATAAGCTTGTACCCCATGTAGCATTCTTGGATCCAAACTTAACCGCATCATTGCCTCCAAAACTCACCGCTACTACGGCAATCGATGCTATTACTCACGCAATTGAAGCTTATACCTCTATTCAAAAAAATCCGGTAAGCGATGCGCTTGCATATCAAGCTATTCGTCTTATTAAGTCAAACCTTGCTCACAGCTGCGCCTATCCAAATGACTTAGAGGCTCGTACAAACCTTGCTCTGGGAAGTCTTCTTGCGGGTGCTTCTTTTTCAAATGCAATGGTAGGCATTGTGCATGCACTCGGCCATTCACTTGGAGGTATTTGCCATATTCCTCATGGTCAAGCAATGATGCTTCTTCTTCCTCATTGCGTGCATTACAACATCTCTCACGGATATCACAAGAATCTTTACGGAGAATTGCTTCGCGCGCTCTGCCCAAAACGAGATATTTCTCACCTCAACGCAAGCCAGCGTGATTTAGCCTTCGAAGAAGAGCTTTTCGCCATGAATGCGTATTACCATCGCACGTACGGCGTCCCAATTACTTTACAAGAGCTGGGAGTTGCTCAAGATAAGCTTCCCGAAATTGCAAATCAGGCACGCTACGACGGCGCCGCCCTTTACAATAAGCAAGAAATCACTTTCGACGTTGCTATGGAAATTCTTCAGGCGGCCTATTAATCACTCGTACTCAGGAAAAGCATTATGAACACTCTCACCTTTTCATGCGCACAAGATATTGAAAATCATGTCTGTACTATGAGAAATTACTTCGAAGCAGGAAATACCCTTCCCGTTTCTTTTCGTATTGAGCAGATAAAAAAATTACGCACCTATCTAAAAAACCATGAAGAAGAAGCTCTTACAGCGCTCAATAAAGATCTTGGCAAAGCAGAATTTGAAGGCTATGCCACCGAAATAGGTATTGTTTATGACGAAATAGCTACTTGTCTCAAGAACATCAAGAAGTGGGCAAAACCAAAACGAGTAGGAACTTCCATTGTTCATTTCTATTCAACCAGCAAAGTGTATCCTTCACCACTTGGAGTTGCTGGCATTCTTTCGCCTTGGAACTACCCTATCCAGCTTGCGCTTGTTCCGCTTGTTGACGCAATTACTGCAGGAAACTGTGTTGTACTAAAACCTTCTCGCACCAGCGTTCACACCAGCGCATTCCTAAAGAGAATGTGTGACGAAATTTTTGATCCACAGTTTATTTGCTGTCTCGAAGGCAGCCCTGCCATGAATGAATGGATTTTAGAGGTCACCTTCGACAAAATTTTCTTTACGGGCAGCCCTCAAGTTGGCAGAGACATAATGAAAGCTGCCGCCAAAAATCTTACCAATGTCACGCTTGAGCTGGGCGGAAAAAGTCCTTGCATTATTGATAAAACCGCAAACATCAAACGAGCAGCTCAGCGTATTGCTTGGGGAAAATGCATTAATTCAGGTCAAACCTGCGTAGCTCCCGACTACTTCCTAGTCCATGAAGAGGTCGTTGATGAGTTTATTGCACAAATGGATACCTACCTTCACCAGTACTATGGAAACGATATTATGGAGTGCTCTTACTATCCTCATATGATTAACGAGCACCATTTTGATCGAGTATGCGGCTTAATTGACAACCACAACAAGGAGGCAAAAATCGTCCTTGGTGGTAAGCGAAATAAAGAATCGCTTACCATTGAGCCAACCATCATGACGGGAGTAACCCTTGAAGACCCTGTAATGAACGAAGAAATCTTCGGGCCTGTTATGCCAATTATTACCTGGAAAACACTTGACCAAGCGCTCGCAGTAACTAAAAACTTTAGCCACCCGCTTGCATGCTACCTTTTCTCCGAAGACACCTCCATCCAAGAGTATGTCATCTCTCATTTGAGTTTTGGCGGAGCAACAATTAATGATTGCATTATTCATTTAGCCAATAACAAAATGGGATTTGGTGGTGTTGGAGAATCGGGTCTTGGCGCATATCATGGAAAAGTAGGATTTGATGCCTTCACGCATTACAAATCAACCCTTAAGAAAAGCACTCTTATTGAAGTACCTGTTCGAGTGCCTCCCTTTGGAAATAAAATCAAACTTCTTCGCATACTTATGAAGTAGCGATAGAATACGATTGATAAACGATTACTATTGAAAGGATTATCAATGGATACCCTCGATACAATCAAAAATCTTCTTGTCGAAAATATTGGCATTAACCCAGCAGACATAACTAATGAGTCCACCTTTGATTCTCTTGGTATTGACTCTCTTGATATGGTAGAGCTTATTTGCAATCTTGAAGATGAGCTTGATATTGATTTCGGAGAACCTGAAGGCCTTGAGACTATTGCTGATTTAATATCCTATATTGACTCACTTTAAACACTCACACAATCAAGTAATATATCAGCTCCTTAATCAAAGGAACTGTTTAGCATCATCATTAATCCATACTAAAAGCTACCTCATTTGGTAGCTTTTGGATTATAAGGCCTCATTCTTCAAATCAGATATCCAATAAAGCACTAGTTTGGGAACTCTTTAAGCTTTCTTTTTATCCACTTAAATGCTTCTTTTTCTCCTTTTCGAGCAACTAAGGTAAGTAGATACTCTAATTGAATTTGCGTATCGGCATGCATAAGAATATGGCCGCAGTTTTGCTCAAACTGAAAATACTCAAGCGCGCTTGAGTCTGTGTAATCTTTTCCTTGATATACCTTGCAAGCAGCAAGACGATCGCAAAACATCTCAACAACATACTTTGGCGGCATAGGCTTGCCTTCCAAACGAGCATCCTTGTTTCCTACATTATCAATCCAATACTCATAGTGGTGCTTGTTTCGCCCTTTATGATGCATCCATGCTTCAGAATATCCTCTTTCATCGCGCTCGGCAGCATTTGGAGACTTTGTTCCCTGGAAGTAATAGACCCCAATTCTAAATTCGGTAGGAGAAAATTTCGACATGTCATGCGTAATGCCTTGATAATACAGGCCCACTGCAAAACAGTGACGAGCTACCAGAACTTTATGATGGCACACTACTTTCAAGTGTTTCCATGCATTTGTCCAGCTCCACTTTTTTTGAGCAATTATTTCATCATTGATATCGGTCATTACTCAATCCATCCAAAATGCTTACACGCAAGCATTATTCCATCTTTGTCGCAATCGGAAGTAATGTAATCGGCACGCTCTTTTAAAACCTCTCGCGCATTTCCCATAGCAATGCTAAGCCATTCAGGAAGAAACATGGTTACATCATTCTTCCCATCCCCAAACACTACTACATCACTATATGAACCGTTGTAGTAATCAACAATTTTCTTGATTCCTACAGCCTTATTCATTGGTTCAATGAAAATAGTATTACTGGTATAGCGCACCCACGGTGCATCAAGCAAATCAAGCGTCTCTTCTTCTCCTGGCATTGCAGGAATATAGATTTTATATACCTCACTCAAGGTTTCAATTGAAAGATTTGGATCGTATTTAGTAGGAAGATAATAGTCTCCTGCAACGGTTTCAAATTGAGGGTTATTGCTTATTCGTAGCGGCTCATTAGCTGTTGTAACCGCCCACATTTTTGACTGTTCTTCCAATCGATACAGCACACGCTTAACCATTGAAATATCAAGAGGCTCCATCCAAATCAACTCATTATTAAGCGTTACCGAATTGCCTCCGTCAGCAACGATGTTTTCAAAGCCATACGGTTTAACAAAATCAACCGCATTACACTGCAAACGACCAGTAGCGAGCCCCACAAAATGGCCAGCTTCACGTAATTGACTAATTGTCTCAAGCGTTGATTGAGGAATAGTACGAGTACGCGGTGGTGCTAAAGTGCCATCGTAATCAAAAAAGAAGAATTTTTTACCCTGATACCGTTTATTCATACGCTTCGAATGTCGTCCTTTTTGTTTTGTAAACTATAACCAAAAGCTCTATTATTCACTACATCATTTCACGAAAAAGCTCCCTCGCACTCTGCGAAGGAGCTTTTCTTTTCAATTCTCAAAATCCCTATTGTGCTTGGTAGCATCTCAGCTGAAATCAATTGTATTCTCTGCTACTAAACAGATTAAACATACCCTTTAGCGTTTAGAGAGTCCTTAAGTTTACTTCCTTAAGCTGACGAGCAGTAACCTGGTTTGGAGCACCAGTCATTGGGTCTGCTGCAGAAGAAGTCTTAGGGAACGCAATAACGTCACGGATAGACTGCTTTCCGGCAAGAAGCATAACCAAGCGGTCAAGGCCAAGAGCAATGCCACCATGAGGAGGAGCGCCCAACTCAAGTGCATGAATCAAATGACCAAACTTGATTTCCAAGTCTTCCTCAGAAACACCGCACTGACGCAAAACGCGCTTCTGCTCCTCAGCATTATGAATACGGATTGAGCCACCGCCCAGTTCAAAACCATCCATAACAATGTCGTAAGAATAAGAACCACACGCAAGCGGATCGGTTTCAATCTTATCCATATCATCATCTAATACATGAGTAAATGGATGATGCTCAGCTGCGTATTTTCCTTCTTCTTCTACATAGCGGAACATTGGGAAGTTTACCACCCAAAGAAGAGCATGGCCGTTTCTCTCAATACCAAGACGATCTGCCATAGTTAAGCGAAGTGCGGACAAAACAGCAGAAGCAACCTCATAAGTATCTGCCGCAAAGAGAAGCAAGTCACCTGGCTGAGCGTCGGCAGCTTTCTTAATCTGCTCGTAAACATCCTCTTCAAAGAACTTAATAATTGGGCTCTTTTCTTTACCATCAGAAGTAAAAGCAATCCAAGCCATTCCCTTAGCGCCGTTTTCTTCAGCAACTAGTGCAAGCTTTTCAACATCGCCACGAGACCAATCGCCTGCGCCTTTGCAGTTAATACACTTTACAACACCGCCATTTTCAACAGCTTTTGAAAATACGCCGAAACCACAACCGCGAACAATATCGGTAAGATCAACAAGTTCCATGCCGAAACGAACATCAGGACGATCGCAGCCAAAACGATCCATTGCTTCTTTATACTGCATGCGCTGCAATGGGAACTCATGCTCAATACCAGCTGCCTTAAGAACTTCTTTCATGACGTCTTCCATCATTTCAATAACGTCATCCTGTTTTACGAAGCTCATCTCAATATCAACCTGAGTGAATTCTGGCTGACGGTCAGCACGCAAGTCTTCATCGCGGAAACAACGCGCAATCTGGTAATAGCGCTCAACACCTGCACACATCAACATCTGCTTAAACTGCTGAGGACTTTGAGGAAGCGCATAGAACTTTCCTGGATTAGGACGAGAAGGAACAATGTAGTCGCGAGCGCCTTCTGGAGTTGAGTTTGCCAAAATTGGAGTTTCAATCTCCAAAAATCCTCGTTCATTTAATGCAGAACGAATAGCCTGAGCAACTACATGACGCAAACGCAAGCTTGCATACATTTCAGGACGGCGAATATCCATATAGCGCCACTTCATACGAGTGGTTTCATCAGTTTCAATTCCATCTTCGATAGAGAATGGAGGGGTAACAGAGGTGTTGAGAACCTCAACGCTTGTTGCCAAAACTTCAATTTCGCCCGTTGCCATATTTGGGTTTACTGCGCCTTCACCACGAGCACGCACTTTACCCTCAACTTTAAGAACGTATTCTCGACCCAAGTGCTCAGCTACTTCAAACTCTTCAGCACTCACACAATCTGGGTCAACAACAATCTGGGTATAACCATCGCGGTCACGAAGATCAACAAAAATCAAACCACCGTGGTCACGATTGTGCCAAGCCCAACCAGTCAAAACTACGGTTGCATCAACATCTTCGCTACGAAGCTGTCCGCAGGTATGGGTATGCATGCTGTACTTGTTTAAGTAGTCAGTCATAAACCTATTCCCTCTTCTCTATCTAAAATCTTTAATTAACTAGTTTTAGTCATTCGACCATATACTCTAAGGATTTTTTCCATGCCCTATTCTATAGGATGTCACCTATTTAGTAAGGGTATTTAAAAATACTTTTAACGAGAGTTTTTCTTCAGCATTACTCTGATTTTGCAATGCCTCATATAATTCAGTAAGGTAATAAGATGCTTCGCTATGATTAGCAAAGTCACGTATGGTCACTTTTCCATCCTTTAATTCATCAGGACCAAGAACCAATACATACTCAACCTCAAGTTTTCCTGCCTGTTTAAATTGGCCTTTCAAGCTGCGGTTTTGGTGATCCATATCCCCAACAAAGCCAGCATCACGGAATGCTTGCATGAGCTTAAACGCTTCTCCCGAAACAGACCCATCAACGCATGCAAGATAGAATTCAAGATTCTTTGGCGCTTCAATAACGTATCCTTGACGCTCAAGAGCAATGCGACAACGCTCATATCCAATAGCAAAACCAAAACCAGGAGTTTCGGGACCACCTATTTCTTTCATAAGCTTGTCATATCTACCACCGCCACCAATAGCATTTTGAGATCCCATACCTTCGATAACTTGAACTTCAAATACGGTACGGGTGTAATAATCCAAACCGCGAACAAGGGTATAGTCTTCAATAAACTCAATATCTGCTTGAGAAAGATAGTCCTTAACCTTCTCATAATGAGCATGACATTCAGGACAAAGCGCATCGGTAATATGAGGTGCGCAAGCCATTAATTCAGCACAATGCTCTTTCTTGCAGTCAAAAGCACGTAATGGATTTGTCTCTTCCCTACCTTGGCACTCTTCACACATTTCATCATGGTGCTCAACAAGAAATGCTTTAACTGAATCACGAAATGCTGGTCGGCACTTTTCGCAACCCATTGAATTAACAAGAAGACGAAGGTTTTCCTTTTTAAGGCCTATGCTTTCAAAAAAGCGCATAGCCATAATAATTGCCTCAGCATCAACACTCGGAGCCGAAGCGCCTAAGCACTCAATACCAATCTGGTTAAACTGGCGCTGTCTTCCATCCTGAGGACGTTCTGCACGAAACATGGGGCCAGCATACATAAGTTTTGCAGGAGCACCTCCCTGTGGGACTAAATTATGCTGAGCAATTGCACGAACTACCGATGCAGTACCTTCAGGACGCAAACTAAACTTTGACTTAGAGCTAACCTTCTCCCCTGCCATAATTTTTGCCATGTTGCCGCCAGAAATTACACTAAACATCTCTTTAGAAACAACATCAGTAGCTTCACCAATACCGCGAACAAATAACTCAGTCTGCTCGAATAGAGGTGTCTCAATTGGTAAATAGCCATACCTACCAAAAATCTCTTGAGATTTTTCTTTAAAGGACTGCCAAAAAAGTGCTTCGGCAGGGAGCATATCAAAAGTACCCGTTGGGGTTTTAAGAGCCATTAGTATCCTTACGTGTAGATAATTCTAAAAATCAATACGTTTATCGAATTTGAGCGATTAACCAAGGTATTTAACTACCAAGTCACCCATAGCTTCGGTGCCTACTACCTTATCTGAAGGAGTATCGGCATTTTTAATATCACCCGTTCTCCAGCCATCATTCAAAACCGAATCTACTGCACGAGCAACATCATCGGCAGCATCGGTCATATTAAAGGTGTAGCGAAGCATCATCTCAACAGACAAGATCTGTGCGAGCGGATTAGCAATACCTTGACCGGCAATATCAGGAGCAGAACCATGGCTTGGCTCATATAAGGCAGTGCCATCACCCAAAGAAGCTGAAGCAAGCATGCCCAAAGAACCAGTAAGCATGGAAGCTTCGTCAGAGAGAATATCGCCAAACATGTTTTCCGTTACGATAACGTCAAATTGCTTTGGATTGTTAATGAGCTGCATTGCGGCATTGTCAACCAACATATCAGCCAATTCCACCTCAGGATATTCTTGGCCAATTCGATGAGCAATCTCGCGCCACATACGAGAAGTGTCTAAAACGTTTGCCTTATCAACAGAATGAACCTTGCCACCACGCTTTTTTGCCGTTTCAAAAGCATGACGAACAATACGCTCTACTTCGTACTCGTTATATAACAAAGTATCAACTGCAAGTTGACCCTTAGCACCATTCAATCCAGCACCATCAACATCGTATTCGCGGCGGCGCTCACCAAAATACAAACCACCAGTAAGTTCACGAACAATAACGCAATCAACACCATCAATAACTTCTGGCTTTAAGGTTGATGCATCAGCAAGTGCATTAAAGATTTTTACGGGGCGCAAGTTTGCATATAAGCCTAATTCCTTGCGAATTTTCAAAAGTCCCTGTTCAGGTCTAGGCTTTGTAGAGTCGGTAGTATCCCACTTTGGGCCTCCAACTGCTGCAAGCAAAACAGCATCAGATGCTTTTGCAATTTTGAGTGTTTCGTCAGGAAGAGGATTTCCTGTTGCATCAATAGCGCAACCACCAATAAGTGCCTCTGTGCACTCGAATACCGTGTCATACTTTGCGCCAACTGCATTGAGTACTTTCACACCTTCTGCAATGATTTCTGGTCCAATACCGTCTCCAGGAAGAAGACAAATTTTGTAAGTCTGAGACATAGCGACAATCCTTCTGTTTAACGCAAAGATTTGCTAGCAGCAAAAAAGCCGCTAGCAAATCCCAAATCAACCTCTAAATTACGTAGACTAATCCTGCTTTAACACATTGCGAGTACGATTGATCAAGCCACCCTGCTCAATAATGTCAGCAATAAATGGAGGGAATGGCTGAGCGGTAAATACTTCGCCGGTGTTTTCATTTTTGATTTCACCAGTATCGGTGTTTACTGAAACAACATCACCATTTTTGATAGCGTCAACTGCTTCAGGGCATTCCATAATTGCAAGACCAGTATTAATGGAATTGCGATAGAAAATACGTGCAAAGCTTTTCGCAATTACCACATCAATGCCTGATGCCTTAATGGCAATTGGAGCATGCTCACGAGAAGATCCGCAACCGAAGTTTTCGTCTGCAACCATAATGTCGCCTGGCTTTACCTTATTGACGAAATCAGCATCAATATCTTCCATGCAATGAGCAGCAAGTTGCTTAGGATCAGAAGTGGTCAAATAACGAGCAGGAATAATAACATCAGTGTCTACGTCGCGACCATAACGATGAACGGTACCTTTATACTGCATACAACACTCCTAATCAAACTTAAGCTAAATCTTCAGGTAAACCAATATGACCAAGAACTGCCGAAGCTGCGGCAACAGCAGGAGATGCTAAATAAACCTCTGAGGTTGGATCACCCATGCGACCAACGAAGTTACGGTTAGTTGTTGCAATAGCACGTTCTCCTGCAGCAAGAATTCCCATATATCCACCTAAGCATGGACCACATGTTGGAGTGGAAACAACACAATTTGCGTCTAAGAAGATCTCCATAAGGCCTTCTTCCATGCACTGACGATATACCAACTGAGTAGCTGGAATAATGATGCAACGAACCTTTGGATTAACCTTGCGACCCTTTAATACCTCTGCGGCAGCACGCATATCCTCAATACGGCCATTGGTGCAAGAACCAATAACTGCCTGGTCAATAGTGATATCTCTAGCTTCGGAAGCAGGACGAGTGTTAGAAGGCAAATGAGGAAATGCAACTGTTGGAACAATGTCTTCGGCATTAATCTCATACACCTTTGCATACTGAGCATCTGGGTCAGAATAATACTCGGTGTAAGGCTTCTCAACACGACCATCCATGTATTCACGGGTTACGTCATCAACCGCAAAAAGACCAGCCTTACCGCCTGCCTCAATAGCCATATTGGAAATAGCTAAACGGCTTTCCATAGAAAGCTGTGCAATAGCGCTACCGGTAAACTCCATTGCGCAATACAGAGCACCATCAACGCCAATCATGCCAATAATATGCAAAATTACATCCTTACCTGAAACACCAGGACGGAAGTTGCCTTCGATATTAAATTTGATTGACTCAGGAACCTTAAACCATGCTTTACCTGTTGCATAGCCAACACCCGCGTCAGTTGAACCAACACCTGTAGAGAAAGCACCAAGCGCACCATATGTACAGGTATGAGAGTCTGCACCAATAATCAAATCACCAGCACCAACAACACCTTGCTCAGGCAAGAGAGCATGCTCAACACCCATGCAGCCTACCTCATAGTAGTGAGTGATTCCTTGTTCGTAAGCAAAGTCACGAACAGCTTTTGCCTGTTCAGCTGCCGCAATATCTTTGTTAGGAACATAATGATCAGGAACAAGAGCAATCTTTGTTGGATCAAAAACTTTATCTACACCAAGTTTGTTAAATTCTTTAATTGCAATAGGAGTTGTAACATCGTTAGACAAAACTAAATCAAGATTACACTCGATTAGCTGACCAGGAACCACTTCTTCTAAGCCTGCATGAGCAGCAAGAATCTTTTCGGCCATAGTCATAGGGCGCGCCATAATCTCTCCTCCAAATCTTCAATCTATCCATATTATCAACGTTGTATTGTATCATTTTCTCTCATGGTTACCGTACTACTAACACGTAGAAGCGAGTATTTTTCTAGAGAGAGGAACATAAGAAGCGCTCAGCGAGAACGCATAGTGAGGCTTTGTTAGTAATGAGGAATAAAAGCTAAACTAAAGCGTCTCATTTAGCTCAAGAGACACCTCTTTTTTATCAGTACCTTTTTCCTTGTGAGGAACATGAATAACTACTGCAGGGTCTCCTTGATGAGCAGTAACGTGAATGGAAGATTCATCAAAATCAAAAGCCTTTTCTGGTGAATCAGAGTCCGAACGAAGCATAGATGGGTTCGTATCGGTTTCTAAGCGAATCGTGTTTTGCTTTTCTTCAAGACCAGTTGATTGGAGATTATCTTCGATAGAGCGGGTACTTTTTTCTTCTTTTTCTCCCTTAAATGTCTTTGTGAAGTTAATAAGAACAGCACCAATCAAGAATGGCATCCAAAACACAATACTGCGATATACCAAACCAATAGCCATACCAGCAGCTGCAGTTTCGCCAAACATAACAAAAGCTGCCAGTACCGCTGCCTCTACTACTCCAACTCCCTGTGGGGTAATTGAAACCATAGCAAACAGAGTTGCAACCACATAACCGCATATCAACGCCTGAATGGAGGTAACACCAAAAGCAAATCCAACTAAACAAAACGCGCTGAGTTCGCACAGACTTGCTATAACAGAACAGCCAAACGCTTTTACTGTTTCTTTTGGGCTATTCCAAATAAGACTTCCTGCCTGAGAAAAAGAATAAGCAGTAGCTTCAGCCCAAGGAGAAAGCGCTTTCTTATTGAATTTCAGAAGAATGCGGTTCACAAGATTCTGAAAAAAAGTAAGAACTGAAACAAGAAGATGAGGCTTCTTGCTACCAACAACCATAATCAAAACCATTGTGCCTACAATGCAAGCCACAACCAAACTTAGCAAGTACCATACCGGTGAAAGACCGCAGAAGATAAGCAAGAAGGTAAAACCCAAAAGAGTAATGATAGTAAAACCTGAATCTACTGTTGTCTGCATGAGAAGCGATGCACTTACACTTTTTCCGGGAGGAATGCCTCTTCGACGCGCATCGTCTACCACCAATGAAGTACCTGCAAGATTAAGAGAAGGAGCAAGGGTATTCATAAAGAACGTGCCAAAAACGAGAGGAAGAGTATCGCGAGGCGCAATTGTCTCATGAACTGCTCTAAACGAAAAATGGTAGGCATAACTTTGCGCAAAATATTTTCCAAGCTGAGTACATAATGCCAGCACAAGAGGCATTATTGCTCCTTGCTGCAACACTTCAAACAATTCGGTTAACTGATCTCCTCGCATAAAAATTACCGCAAGAACAACAATCAGCACTAACCCAATCAATAATTTACGCAAACTTGAATTCATATATCAATAATCATTTAAGGATTTATAGTAATTAACAACCCCAAAGGGAAAAATGCGTGAAATATTTTATCATGTAAGAGTTGTTGGTTTATCCTCATAACGCTAAACCAACAGAAACACACCAGAAACAAGTATCCAATAACGAAAGAGCCGTTGGAAAGGAACATAATGCCAGCATTACCAATTCTTTCTAAAACAAATCGTAGTTTTCGCAAATTCAAAGAAAACTATCCAATTTCTGAAGAATATGCACGAAAGTTTATTGATTATGCAAGAACTGCAGCAAGCTCGCGCAATTTACAACCTTTGAAATATCACATTGTTATTGACGCAGAAGAACGCGAAAAGATATTCCCTCTTCTTAGCTGGGCTGGATATATATCCGACTGGGACGGTCCAGAAGAAGGTCAGCGCCCAACAGGCTACATCATCATGTGCAACGACACTACCATTTGTCCTAATACCACAAATGCACTCATTGATGCTGGTATCGCCGCGGAAGCAATTACCCTTGGCGCACGTGAAATGACCTATGGCGGCTGCATGCTTACTGCCTTTAGCAAGAAAAGCTTAAAAGAAGCATTTTCAATTCCTGAACATCTTGACCCAATTATGATTATCGCTCTTGGCAAGCCAACTGAAGATGTTCGTCTTGCTGAGGTTATTGATGGCGACATCAAGTATTACCGCGATGAAAAAGAAATCCACTATGTACCAAAGCGTTCCCTGGAAGAAATCCTCTTTTAAGAATTATTTGTGGAAAGCTTAGCCAAAATTTGTAGATTTTTAACAAGAGCCCTTGTAGAAACCGCACGGGCTCTTACTATAAATTGTGCAAAACACGTTTTCCCAGAAAGAAGCAATGAAAAAGTCTGAAGCACTACATATTCTTGGCCTTGACGATAACGCCACTGAAGATGAGATCAAAAAAGCTCATCGTAAGTTAATTATCGAGAACCATCCTGACAAATTCGCTCAAAATGAAACTCTTCGTGCTGAAGCGGAAGAAAAGACTAAAAAAATTAACGAAGCTGCAGACATTCTTGAATCAGGAAAATGGGAACCAGAGTTCGGAAGCGCAGGAAACCCTTACGCTTCTCCCTTTACCTACACTCAAACAACTTCTTCACAAACAGGAAATGATCCTTTTAAAGGAACCCCTTTTGAAGGATTTGTATGGACTACGTACACTACTACTAATTCCCAGGGTCAAACCAATACCTCTTCATCAAACCCATTTGGTGGTTACTCCAATGACCCCTTTGTAGGATACAGCAGCCCTTTTGCTGCAGCAGCAAAAGCAGCCGCAGAAGCAAATAGACCAGAAAACCGCCTGAAACGACAGAAAGAGAAACTCAATAAAGAGCTTGAAGTGTTTATTGTCAAAGCAGTAATGCTTGCACTTTGCATCTTAGGAACCATTCTTACTGGCTATAACGCAATTGCTATGGGTATGTATCTCTACACAATTATCACCATTGGGCAAGCTATTGTGCGAAATCTTGGAATACTCAGCGGTTTAGTAATGATTCCTTTTATTATGCTTGCTCTTATTTTTGCCCCTGGCGCCAATACGGTTATTGGAGTCATAGGTCTTTTTGCCTTTATACTTGCGTTTGCAACCGATATAAGCAGATTCCGAAAACACTATCTTATTATCAATGACTTAAAAAATCAGATTAACCAAGATTAGTATGCGGTTAGGTCTGCGGTCTGTATTTGAATTGCCTTACTTAAGCTATCAAGACTTGTCTCTATTTGACAGCCTATTTTGCCACCTGAAAAAAGAATAGTCTCGAACAATTCTGCGGTTTCATCAATAAAGGTAACAAATTGAGTCTTCATAGCTAAAGGAGAACAACCGCCATGAACATATCCCGTAAGTGGCAATAACTCCTTTTGCTTAATCATGCTTACTGCTTTTTCTCCTGCAGCATTTGCGGCTTTCTTTAAATCTAAGTCTTGAGCAACGGGAATCATAAATACATAATGTTTCCCCGATTTACCTTGCGTAACAAGTGTTTTAAATACCTGTTCAGGATTTTGATTTAACATTTTTGCCACTTCAACACCACTTTTTGCTTCATTACATTCGAAGAAATGCGACTGGTAGCTAACTCCTGCTCGTTCCAATTCGCGCATTGCATTTGTTTTCTTTTCAGTCTTTTTTGCCATGAAACACCTTTATTAACTCAGCAAATTCTCAAACGATTATCTTATATCGCATAATTTACTCTAAACTATACATTCATATCGTTCATTTAGTCCCTTTGTCAGTAAAAGACCCATTTCAGGAGACGAACATTATGAAGACAGTAACCTTAGGCTCAACAGGAATAACCGTTTTGCAAAACGGTTTTGGCGCGCTTCCAATTCAGCGCATCTCAACTGAAGATGCAGTAGCTCTTGTTCAGAAGGCCTATAAAGGAGGCATGCGCTTTTTTGACACTGCCCGCGCGTATAGTGATAGCGAAGTTAAAGTTGGCATTGCCTTTAACGGAATGCGCGACAAAGTATTCCTCGCTTCAAAAACCGCCGCCAAAACTCCCGAGGACTTTTGGAGCGATTTAAATACTTCCCTTACTAATCTGCAAACTGACTATCTGGATATTTACCAATTTCACTGCGTAAATGAAGTCTGGAAACCTGGTGATGGAACTGGCATGTACGAATGCATGCAAGAAGCAAAAGCTCAGGGAAAGATAAGACATATCGGCATCACCATGCATAAAATTGGCGTTGCTGAAGAGGCTATTTCTTCTGGTCTCTATGAGACCATCCAATATCCCCTTTCCTATTTAGCAAACCAGCGCGAAATTGATTTGGTAGAAAAATCTGCAAATGCAAACATGGGTTTTATTGCCATGAAAGGTCTTGCGGGAGGACTGCTTACTAATTCGAAAGCTTGCATGGCTTTTATGACTCAATTTGATAACGTGGTACCAATCTGGGGAATCCAAAAGAATGAAGAACTTGATCAGTGGCTTTCCTTCTTTGATTCCTGCCCAACCTATGATGAAGAAATTCGCTCATTTATTAAAGCTGAACAAGAAGAATTACAGCAAGAATTCTGTCGTGGATGCGGATATTGTCTTCCTTGCCCTCATAAAATCATGATTAACCAATGTGCTCGCATGTCTCTCATGATTCGCAGAGCTCCAACCGAAGCATGGACTAACGACTACTGGCAAGAACAGATGAATCTCACTACCCAATGTGAAGAATGCGGCATCTGTCAATCGCGCTGCCCATACGAACTACCAATTCCAGAATTACTGAAAAAGAACTACGAAGACTACCAAAATGTTCTTAGGGAAATGAAGAAGAAATAACCGCCCGCAGTAGTTGCCCGGTGAAGAAAGAATAGCTGCCAGCGGTTGTTGCCAGGCGAAGAAGGAATAATTGCGCCAGCAATAGCTGTCAGGCTATCAATCAATACACAATACAAAAGAGGCTGCCTTTATTAGCAGCCTCTTTTTTGTTCAAAGAAACAATTGATATACGTAATGACTCTTTTACTTGCCCTCTGAATTTGAAGTCGTGTTTCATCACAAGCTACGTATATAAATCAGAACAGCGTTTGTAAGCCACTCTTAGTTTTCGAAGAGCTCACGTTTGTCAACAACGCGCTTTGCTTTGCCTTCAGAACGAGCAATGGTCTTTGGCTCAACAACCTTAACCTCAACCTTAATGCCCAACATGTCTTTCAAAGCAGAAACAATCTTCTTCTCACGACGAGAAACCAAATCAGTGCCCTCATTCTCAAACATTGCAGCAGTAAGCTCTACCTGAACTTCAATAGTGTCAGAGTTACCTACGCGATCTACCACAATTTGATACTTATCTTCGTAGCCAAGATTGATCAATACTGTTTCAATCTGAGATGGGAATACGTTTACACCCTTAACAACCATCATGTCGTCAGAACGACCCATTGGCTTGTGCATACGAACGTGGGTACGGCCACAAGAGCACTTTTCACGAGTGAGATAGCAAAGGTCACGAGTGCGATAACGAATCAATGGGAATGCCTTCTTAGTCAAGCAGGTAAATACCAATTCGCCAACTTCACCCTCTGGCAATACCTCGCCAGTTTCAGGATCAATAATCTCAGCATAGAAATGGTCTTCCTGAATGTGCATACCCTTCTGCTCTTCACATTCGAAAGAAACACCAGGACCAGAAATCTCGGTAAGACCATAGATGTCATATGCCTTAATACCAAGCAAATCCTCGATATTGCGACGCATTTCTTCAGTCCAAGGCTCAGCACCAAAAATACCAGCCTTCAACTTAATCTTATCTTTCATACCTTTTTCGCGAATTTCCTCACCAAGGTTTGCAGCATAAGAAGGAGTACAGCACAAAATTGTTGATTCAAGGTCTTCCATAAACTGGAGCTGACGAGCAGTATTACCAGAAGACATTGGCAAAGTAAGACAGCCAACCTTATGAGAGCCACCATTCAAGCCAGGACCGCCAGTAAAGAGACCATATCCATAAGAAACGTGAACAACGTCTTCTTTAGTGCCGCCAGCAGCTACAATTGCACGAGCACAACAGCTCTCCCAAATATCAAGATCGTCCTGAGTATAGAAGGAAACAACGCGCCTACCGGTTGTACCAGAAGTAGACTGGATACGAACACATTCGGACAAAGGTACTGCTAAAAGACCATAAGGATACTGATCGCGAAGGTCATCTTTTACAATAAAAGGAAGCTTTTTAATATCTTCGATTCCTTTAATATCTTCAGGCTTTACCCCTGCTTCATCCATACGCTCACGGTAAAAAGCAACGTTTTCGTATACATGCTTAATCTGCTCTACGATTCGCTCGCTCTGAAGAGCCTGGAGTTCCTCAAGAGGCATCGTTTCAGTCTCGGGCTGAAAATAGTTACCCATGGCTGTCCTTTCTTTACTTTCTTCTAAAAAACCGCACCAAATATCCTTATGCATCAAGCCATACAAATCCCCTGACAAAAGACACATTCTTTTGCGAAGAAAATGATTTCGCACACAAACATCTACATGCAATAAGAAAGCACACAAACCGATGTTGTGTGCTAGTAAAATCGTTGTATGTGAGGTGAAATATCTACCGAAACAGATTGTGCGGCAAACACAGCACTCATAAGCGCATTTGCTGCCGGGGTAGAAGACTGCTGAGCATATACTGCACTCATCAGAGCATTTGCTTCTGAGTCATTTAATTTGGTATGTGCAGTAGTTAAAAACATGAGCAGATTTTACTAAAAGGAAATTCTCTTAACAATACATACTTTTTGCAAAAACGCAGTTGGGGGTTTTTTAGGGCTTTTTGGTAAACAAGAGCTCGTCGGTAAGTTGGAGTTCTTTGGTATATTGGTGCTCTTTGGTAAATGAGGACTCCCCAATAAAAAAGGAGGCCATTTAGGGGCCTCCTTAAAAAAAGCTCAAGCAAAAACTAATAAAACAACGACAATTAGTGGCGGAAATGACGATGAGAAGTAAAGACCATAGTCATGCCATGCTCATTAGCTGCATCAATTACTTCTTGGTCACGAATAGAACCACCTGGCTGAATTACCGCAGTAATTCCTGCCTCTGCTAAAACATCCAAACCATCGCGGAATGGGAAGAATGCGTCAGATGCTGCTGCAGCACCCTTTGCTGCTTCGCCTGCTTGCTCAACTGCAATACGTGCAGAATTTACACGATTAGGCTGACCGCCTCCTTCGCCAAGGTTTACTTCGTCTTTTGCAATCAGAATTGCATTCGACTTAACCGACTTGCATGCCTGCCAAGCAAAAACCATATCAGCCATTTCCTGCTCAGATGGCTGGCGATTAGTAACCACGGTAAAGGTTTCAGGTTCCTCATGAACCGCATCGGACTCTTGGCAAAGCAAGCCGCCTTCAACGCTGCGATATTCAAAGGTATTACCTGCTGGATTTACTCCTCTGGTTGCAAGAAGACGTGCATTTGGCTTTGAAGCATACATCTCAAGTGCACCTTCGCTAAATTCAGGAGCAATAATTGCTTCAACAAACTGCTTATTGCCAAAGATTTTTTCAACTACTGCTTCGTCTACTCCACGATTAAAGGCAATAACACCGCCATATGCAGAAACAGGATCTGCTTCATAAGCTTTTACATATGCATCCACAACATTATCAGCCATGCAAACACCACAAGGAGTCAGGTGCTTAACAATTACGCATGCAGGCTTGTCAAATTCACGAACTGCTGCCCATGCAGCATCCAAATCAAGATAATTATTGTACGAAAGCTCTTTACCCTGCTTCTTTTCAGCGCACGCAAGAGAAAATTCTGCGCCCGGATAACCGTCAACACGATAAAATGCAGCACTCTGATGAGGATTCTCTCCATAGCGAAGATCCTGAACCTTAGAAAGACCCAAAACACGCTTAAGAGGGAATTCGGAAGTATTATCTTCAATCTGGCCAGCCAGCCATGAAGAAATAGCAGAATCGTATGCGGCAGTGGTTTGATATACCTTTAAAGCAAGTTTCTTACGCGTGTCATACGTGGTAGCACCCTGATGAGCACGCATTTCTTCGAGAATAGCATCATAATTATCAGGTTCAGTCACTACTGCAACAGAAGCAAAATTCTTAGCAGCAGAACGAAGCATAGAAGGGCCACCGATGTCAATATTTTCAATGCAATCAGCAAATTCAGCGCCCGAAGCTACCGTTTTTTCAAATTCGTAGAGATTAACAACAACCATATCGATCATTTCAATACCATGCTCAGCTGCTTGAGCCATATGAGTATCAAGATCTCTCCGCGCAAGAAGACCACCATGAATGCGAGGATGAAGGGTTTTCACACGACCGTCCATCATTTCAGGAAACTGAGTTACCTCATCAATTGGGGTAACCGAAACCCCTGCTTCTGCCAAAACGCGAGCAGTACCACCTGTTGAGATTACCTCTACCCCAAATTCCTCAGTTAAGGCACGTGCAAACTCAACAATACCCGTCTTATCAGTAACAGACATAAGTGCTCGTTTTACTACAACGTCTGCCATGGCATCTCCTTTCAAAAAATACACCAAACTACTGAACTATTCTTTTCTTTATCTTCAATCAAATACTTATTCTTTAATGTTCGCATATCAAATACCAACAACCAAACACGAGCGGCTTTTTCCTATGGAAGAATAGTCACTGTTCTGTTTTCGTTAATTACAACCTTACCTTGGGCAAAAAGCTGTAATACTTCAGGATAAAGCTGATGCTCTACAGCATGAATCTTTTCTTCCAAAGAATCCAAGGTGTCATCTTCATTAATAATAACGGGACGCTGAGCAATGATAGGACCTTTATCGTACTCTTCATTTGCAAAATGAACCGTTACTCCCGTTACCTTCACGCCAAAATTAAACGCATCCTCAATACCGTGAGCACCCTTAAATGAAGGAAGAAGTGCGGGATGAAGGTTGATTACCTTATCTTCAAATGCATCAAGAACTACCGAAGTGAGCATTCTCATATATCCCGCCATAACAACATACTGAGCACCACTTGCTACAAGCTCATCAACAATAAGTTGGTCGGCCAATTGTTTGTCTTCATAAATTGAGCGATTAAGCGCAACTGCAGGAATTCCCGCTTCTTCAGCTCGTTTCAAGCCGTAGGCATCAGGGCGAGAAGAAATAACCTTTACAATTTCAGCATCCAAAACACCTGCTTTTGCAGAATCAATAAGGGCCTGAAGGTTCGTTCCGCTACCACTAATAAGAACACCAATTTTCAAAGAACCACCAGCAGTAACATTCTTTTGGGACATTCGCGAAGCCTTTCACATCAATCTAGACAAAAACAAAGAGCGCGCCCTAAATAGACGCGCTACTTACGTATCTCAAATAATTATTCTTCCTGATTCAGCTCTTGTTCTACTGGCTCAGAGTAATCAATGAAGAGGTTCTCAGGCTCAACATAGGTTACCTCACCAGTTCCTGGAACAATTTGGCCAACCACAAAGGTCTCTTCTCCCTCTGCTTCAAGAATGGCGCGTACTTCATCAACCTTATCAGGAGAAACAATCAAAACCATACCAAGACCCATATTGAAAGTCTTTAATGCTTCTTCCTCGTTCAAACGTGCTGCTTGACATACCCAAGGAATAATTGGAGGCATAGTCCAAGTACCCACATATACCTGAGCGTTTACCTTATCAGGTAAAGCACGATTAAGGTTTTCTGTAATACCACCACCAGTAATATGAGCCAAAGAGCGAACTGCACCTGGAAGCTGGCGAAGCACCGAGCGAACAGGCTTTACGTAAATACGGGTAGGAGTTAAGAGGGCCTCAAGTACACATTCTCCATCGAGCTTTTCTTGAGGAAGACGAAGCTCATACAGTGTTTTTCCTTCAGTACACACCTTACGAGCGAGAGAATATCCATTGGAATGAAGGCCTGACGATGCCAAACCAATAAGAACGTCACCTTCTTTTACTTTTTCAGGATCAAGCATCTCTGGTCGATCAACTACGCCTACACAGAAGCCAGAGAGGTCATATTCGTTTGGATCCATAACGCCAGGATGCTCTGCCATCTCTCCACCAATAAGCGCACAGCCACTCATTTCACAGCCATCAGCAATACCAGAGACAATTTCTGCAACTGCTTCACTCTTTAATTTGCCTACTGCAATATAGTCTAAAAAGAAAAGTGGTTCAGCACCTGTTGCAAGAATGTCATTTACGCACATTGCAACCAAGTCAATACCTACGGTGTCGTGCTTTGAGGCAAGCTTTGCAAGCTGAATCTTTGTGCCAACACCGTCAGTGCCAGAAACAAGAATTGGATCAACCATGTTCTTAGCAACTTTAATAGAGAACAAGCCGCCAAAACCACCAATATCGCCGCGAACTTCATCACGATAGGTTCTATGAACAGCGTCCTTAATTGCATCCACCGCACGAGCACCTTCTGCAGTAGAAACGCCAGCATCAGCATAGGTAGTTGACTCTTGGGTAATCCAGCTAGGCCACTTGGTACCTTCCTGTTCAACTGGGCTGACAGTAATACGTTCTGGCATAGTCACTCCTTGAAAAACGCAAGTATATAAACATGAGACGGCACCTGAAACCAGACACCGTCTCTTAATTCTAAACGAAAAACACTAAAACGTAATGATTCTAGCAATATCTTTATTACGATTTCGGCAAGAAGCTTCCTTCCTTTAAATAATCGGGGATTTCAACTGGATAATCTCCCGTAAAGCACGCATCACAGAAGCCTTTATGGTCACACTGAACTGCTCTATGAAGTCCTTGAACCGAAATAAATGCCAACGAATCACAACCTATAAAATCGCACATTTCTTCGTTAGACATGTTTGCTGCAATAAGTTGGTCTTGCGTATCGGTATCAATTCCATAGAAACACGGCCATAATACTTCAGGAGAAACAATGCGAAGATGCACTTCTTTTGCTCCCGCATCTTTAAGCATTGCAACAAGTTTTTTTGAAGTATTACCACGCACGATTGAATCATCAATAACAATCAGGCGTTTTCCGTTAATCACTGAAGGAAGCGGATTGAGTTTCAAGCGAATACCCAGCTGGCGCATTTCATCTGTTGGCTGAATAAAGGTACGTCCCACGTAGCGATTTTTCACAATACCATCACTATAAGGAATACCGCTTTCAATTGCATAACCCATAGCAGACGGCAATCCCGAATCAGGAACTCCCAAAACCAAATCAGCATCGATAGGTGCTTCCTGTGCAAGAATTCGACCCATTTCTCTTCGTGCTCGATACACGCTCTGACCATCCATTACTGAGTCAGGACGAGCAAAATACACGTATTCAAAAAGACAGCTTGCACGACGACCCACTTGAGAGACAACCTGAGAAAAGAGTCCTTCCTCATTGATGCGGATAATCTCTCCCGGGGCTACTTCCCTAACCCACTGAGCACCAATAATGTCAAGGCCGCACGTTTCTGAAGAGATTACCCAACCACGATTGTTAGGTAATTGGCCAAGAACTAGCGGACGAATGCCGTTTGGATCACGAAATGCATAGAGAGATTCGGGGCTGATAAGTACCATTGCATAAGCGCCTTTGATTGTTTCCATGGCGCTCACAATGCCCTTACGTAAAGAATGAGTTTCTTGCGTTACTTTTCCGATAATTTTCGCTGCTGCTTCAGAGTCCGTTCCTGCACGCAAGTGGATACCGTATTCTTCACAACTCTTTCTCAATTCCTGAGTGTTTACCAAGGTACCATTATGAGCAAGAGCAATTAAAACATCACCAATAGGTGAAATATGAGGTTGAGCCGCCTCCCAAGACGCTGCGCCACCAGAAGTTGAATAGCGAACATGACCAGCTGCTACATGTCCTTTTAAAGCCGATAAGGTTGCTTCGTCGAATGCCTGCGTTACCAAGCCAAGGTCTTTGGCAACCATAACGGTATCACCATTTCCTACTGCAATACCAGCAGATTCCTGTCCACGATGCTGAAGTGCTTGCAAACCAAAACAGGTCATACGTGCAACGTCTTCTCCTGGCGCAAATATACCAAAAACACCGCATTCCTCTTCAAGACGGTCAGGACGTTCGCCAGGAAAAACAGAAGTTGCCATACTTACTCCTTAAGAAGTTGATAGAAAGAACAAATGTATTATGACGATGTGTTTTAGTGCAAACAAATCGTCACTTTCACCTTCTATGATTGTATGGCTGTCTGTGTTACCGATGCGTAAACAATTATTCGTCCGTCTTGCTGACTGTACTCACAAGTACAGAACATAAATGATTTCTCTACGTTTTCGGCCTTTATTTTCTGTACTTTCTGAGGAACAACACTTCTATCTATTTTTGCCTGAATATATTCTGTGAAGGATTCTTTTTGAGCAAATGTGGTTTGAACAATAGGGTCATCACCCGTTGTTTTGACCACCGAAAACGTTGTTAGAAGATAGTTCGCCGAAGGCGTATAGACATACATGATGCGATTTTCGTTAAACTTCTTTGAATCAACCCAGTCTGCAAGACAAGCAAACATTGAACCATCGTTCATATGATGACCGTATAGCGCATTATTTTCATCACTGAAATCTGGACTATTGGCACTATCAAGAAAAATCGTACCTGCTGAAGCAAGCATTCCTTCACTGCCATCAAAAGATTTGTTGAGATACTCTTCGTTATTATCTCCTTGAACAACAGGATAATTAATTTTGGTATCTGGAACAAAAACCCAAGCAACAATGTCTTCATTTTTCTGGCGAAGAGCATCCCAATCTACCTTTGCATTGAGATAGTTATCCTCAACATCCGACACATCAAAATGCTCTTGTGCTTCTTGGTATGCTCTATCTTGAATCCAATATTGGAATCCAATAAATCCCAAAGCGAGTACCGAGACAATAAATACAACGATTGCAATTCTAAATGCAATTGTTGATTTACTTTTCATTTAATCGATCCTCCAAAGCTTTATTGATAATTTTGAGCGCCTTTATACGCGCATACATTTTATCGTCACTTTCCAGAACAATCCATGGGGCCTTCTTTGTAGACGTTAAACGAAACATATCGTTTACTGCTGCGCAGTACTCAGGATACTTTTCTCTATTTCGCCAATCTTCAGCAGTAATCTTCCACTGTTTGTCGGGATTGTTTTCTCTGTCTTTAAACCGCTGTAACTGAACATCATAAGAAACATCAACCCAGAATTTCAGCAAAATGGCCCCCCAATCAATTAAGTCCTGCTCAAAGGCATTAATTTCATCATAAGCACGAGACCATTGTTGTGGAGAAGCAAACCCCTCTACGCGCTCAACCAGAACACGACCATACCAGCTCCGGTCATAAATCCCTACGTGACCAGCTTTTGGAAGTCGTGTCCAATATCGCCATAAATGAGGATGAAGCAACTCTTGTTTACTTGGAGCAGGTGATGGGAAAATCGTATACGCACGCGCATCAAGCGCCTGAGCAACGCGCTTTATGTTTCCTCCTTTGCCCGCAGCATCAAGTCCTTCATACATGATAATCATTGGAATACGCTTGATATACATCTGAAGTTCAAGACGATTAAGGCGTTTTTGCTCTCTCTTCAGCTCTTCTTTGTACTCTTGTTTTGAAAGAATAAGCGAATGGTTAACTTCTTCGAGTTTTGGATAGTTCTCTTGAATCTCGTAAGCACTTGTCAAAGGAGCTTGCTTTTGCGCTTGAGCTGCCCTTACAACGCTTGCTTGGTATGCCTCTTCACTACATTCATGGCCACTACCAACTGCCGAATCGTTTGTTTGTGATGCAGAGTTTTCTTTTGCTGCCTTGGCCGCTGCAAGTGCTTGCTCATCCTTTTCAGTATTGAGCGCTTCCTCAAGACGACTTACTATAGTTTTCGCAACTTCAAGATTAACGCTTCTCTTATCTTCAGCATTTAACAAAACCCATGGCGAGTAATCCCAGTTGGTTTTCTCAATCAAATCTGAATAGATTTCATACACTTCTTCATACTTTTCGCATTGAACTAAGTCATCTGCTGTTACACGCCATTTTGTAGCTGGATCTGAATAAAGTTCTATCAAACGCTCTCTCTGAGTCGATTCAGAAATATGAAGAAAGAACTTTATAACAATATATCCATCATCGGTAAGTTGCTTTTCGAAATTCTTGATGGATTCAAAGTATTTTTCCGCAAGAGTTCGCGCAACAATTCGACGCTTCTTGCTCTCATCAAGGGTATTAGTGATATGTTCAGCAACGGTAGAATACCAACCTCTATCAAAGAAGGTTATGCCATCACGAGGGCCAAGCGCTTTCCAAAATTGCTGCATTGCAGGAAAATAGCTTGTTGCTCCAAAATCATCACGTGCAGCTAGGGCCGCTTCTTCTGGATTGAAATCTTCAGTAACATGAACAGAAGTTCCGCGCGCATCAAGATGATACAGAAAATCAGAAATACGGCTTCCCTTTCCTGCGCCTTTCCATCCTTCAAATAAAACAACCAGACCGATTTCTTTTTTCTTTGCTTCTTGCTGAAGAATAACAAGTTGATTGACTAAAGATTTGTACTCTGTTTTGTATTCTTCCTTTTTGATTTTTTCGGTTATAGGCTTAATTGTGTCTAGCATGTCAATTCCCCTCAGATGCGTATAAGTACGATTTACGAGCAATCCTTTCTCGTAAAACAAAACGTATTTCATAAACACGCAAGTTTGAACCCTGCTTATGCCCGAACAGCAAAAACAAAAAAACGCTTATACAGAATGATAGTTAATACTTCTTAAATATTTTGCAAAATTCCTTCATTTCCCTTACAGAAAT
Source organism: uncultured Eggerthella sp. (assembly GCA_900546175.1). GTDB lineage: Bacteria > Actinomycetota > Coriobacteriia > Coriobacteriales > Eggerthellaceae > Anaerotardibacter. Next base: position 213,974 of record URBX01000001.1, read on the forward strand.
TAGACTTTTTTCTCACAAATTTAAACCTGCAGGTAAAAGCCATTATCTATTTTAAAACATGTTCAAAATGGGATAAAATAAAGATATAGGGGGATTGTACTATTCGATCCAAAACATATTTTATGGGAAGGCCGACAAAAGTCCGTACCAAAATGGTGACGGATTCTAGAAAGTACGTTTGTCATGGTAAAAAAATCAAAAGAATCAGCAAAAAGCACAAGAACAGCACTTCCGTATTTACAAAATCGAGAACTCTCCTGGCTTGATTTTAACAAGCGTGTTCTTGATCAAGGCGAAGATCCAAACGTGCCTCTCTTAGAGCGCATCACTTTTGTTTCAATCTTTTCAAGCAACCTGCAAGAGTTTTTTATGGTTCGCGTTGGAAGCTTGACCGACCTCAGCTTGGTTAAAAAAGAGATACGCGACAATAAAACACTTATGACACCACATGAGCAGCTGACTGCTATTTACGATCGTTGTCATGAGCTCTATCCAGAACAAGAAAGAATCTTTAATTCTCTTCGAGAAGAATTAGCTGAAAACGGCATTTGTCAGCTCTTCCCTGAAGACTTAAACGAGGAACAAAAGGACTATCTCCATACCTACCTCCAGGCAAACGTAGTGCCATTTCTTTCTCCGCAAATCATTAACTCTCGCCATCCATTCCCACATCTGGTGAGTGGCGCTTTGTATGTTTTGCTTCGTTTGGACGAAAAACCAATTGATGTTGCTGAAGAGTCTCTTGAAGTAACTACCGATAAAAAGAAGAAAAAACACAAGAATGTTCCTGCAGACGACGCTCTCTTTGGTTTAATTCCGCTACCAAGCCAAGCAAAGCGCGTAATAAAACTTCCTGGCGAAGGAACACAATTTATCCTTCTTGAACATGCGCTAAAGACAATTGTTCAAGAAGTCTTCTCGATGTACAAAACAAAAAGAGCAAGTGTTATCTGTGTTACCCGCAATGCAGACATTGATGCATCCGCTATTCCAGAAGTTGATTTTGACTATCGTGAGCACATGAAGCGTATTTTGAAAAAACGTGCACGCTTAGCCCCAGTACGCCTTGAAACCGATACGCCTTTATCTCCCGTAACTGAAGCATTCCTCTTGCCTCGCCTAAATATTAAGCAGTGTCAAGTTTTCGTAACTAAAGTACCACTTGATATGGGATACGCATGGGGTCTTCCTGACATGATTGATAAGGAGAAGGCAGTTCAACTAACCAGCAAGCCATTCACTCCTCAATGGCCAGCATGTCTTGATGAAAAACGAAGCATTATTGAACAAGTGTGCGAAAAAGAAGTACTGCTTCAATATCCTTATGAAAGTATGGATCCTTTTGTTCAGCTTCTTCGCGAAGCAGCAAATGATCCTCAAGTAGTTTCTATTAAGATTACCCTCTATCGCCTTGCAAGTCAGTCTCACTTAGCTGAAGCACTTGTTCAAGCAGCAGAAAACGGAAAAGAAGTTACCGCACTGTTTGAACTCCGTGCTCGTTTTGACGAATCTAATAACATTGAATGGTCTCAGCGCTTTGAAGAAGCAGGTGCTCATGTAATTTACGGATTCCATGATTTGAAAGTACATTCTAAAATTTGCACTATTACGCGTCGTACCGATAAGGGTATCCAACATATTACTCAATTAGGAACAGGCAACTATAACGAAAAAACCTCTAAACTCTACACCGATTTTTCTTTTATCACCACCGATGAAGGAATTGGCAAGGATGCAGCAGAGTTCTTCCGCAATATGAGCCTAGAAAACGCTTCCGATTCCTACAATGTACTTAGAGTTGCTCCTTTGCAAATTAAGCCAAAGATGATGGAAAAGATTGACGAGCAAATTAAGCTTGCTCAAGAAGGCAAGCCTAATGGTTTGATCTTCAAAACTAATTCCGTCACCGACAAAGAAATAATCGACAAGATTGCTGAAGCTTCCCAAGCAGGAGTTCACACTACCCTCTTTGTTCGCGGTATTTCCTGCATCGTTCCAGGAGTTGAAGGATATACCGAAAACGTTGAGGTTGTTTCCATTGTCGGTCGCCTGCTTGAACATAGTCGTATTTACGCATTTGGCCCAGTAGACGAAATGGAGATTTATCTTTCAAGTGCCGACCTCATGACTCGCAACATGGATAAACGAATTGAGATTGCCTGGCCAATTAAAGACGAAAAGCTCAAGCAAAAAGTTATTGATTACCTTGATATTTCCTTTAGCGACACGGCAAAACTCAGGAAGCTGAACAATACGCTTGAATATACTCCACTCGGATTCTTTGCTGAAACCAACGAAGACGGCACGCGAAATGAGTTCAACTCTCAAGAGTACTTAATTAAGAAAGCTGCCGAAGACTACACATCTTCTGTAAAGGAACGAGAAGAGCTTGCCCGCACTCGAGCAGCTCAGGCTCGAGCTCAGCGTTTAAAAGATGCTGAAAAGCTTATGCACGCTGCTAGTGTGTTAGCCGCAAAGAAAGAAACAGAAGAAATAGCTCCTATAGCTGAGGTAGGCGAAGCTCAAGATTCTATTGAAGCTACTCAGACTCTTGACGCAGTTGCTAGCACAACCAAAACCGCTCAGGTTTCTGAAGAAGTCGATCAGGCAAACGAAGCTCAGAGCGCTGAAACTACTCAGGTAGCTGAGGAGGTTCTTCAAGTAGCTGAATCTCAAGAACCAGAAGAGCCTGCCAAGTTAGAGCCCGTTGTGATTTCTGAGAATACGGTACCTACTTCTGCGCAAAACGCTGCTACCCAGCAAAAACCTACAGAAACATACAGTTCTCAATCAATTAATGACGTAATAAAGGCAGCAGGTGAAGAGCCTGTTGTGATTAGCACTTCGTTTGATGATCAAGCCGCACAAATAGCAGAATCTTCTTCAAACGAAAGCAAGAACACTCCTGTCCAAGAAACGTCTTCAGAAGTTATCAGTGAAACGGTTATAACACCGAATGATATGCCTGTTCGCGATGCTATTCAGCTTATTGAGAAAAAACCTCCTAAAGCATCTTTGTGGACACGTATTAAGTTCTTATTTACCGGACGTCTTAATTAGAGTACTAAGTAACTTGCCTAACAAAAACAAGGCAGAAGCCCTTCTGCCTTGTTTTTTTATTCATAAAGTACGGTATTATCAATCAGGTATCATCAATCGATTAACACTATTACTTTAAATAGTTTCAGGAAGGAAACTTAATGTCTAAAGGAAAGGCACGTGCCCTCTTGCCTATTGGGGTATTTCTTGTTCTTTATTTAGGTCTTGGCTTCACCTTGGAATTTGGTATGGGCGTAGAAATGGGCTTTTATCAAATCCCCATTGTTGTAGTCTTTTTAGTTGCCTTATTATTTGCCTGTCTACAAAACAGACAGCTCACATTTGATGACAAATTAGGAGTTATGGCAAAGGGTATCGGAGATAAGACCCTCATGACCATGATTCTCATCTTCCTAGTTGCAGGCGTATTTGTAGGTACCGTAGGAAGATCAAGTGCTGAAAGCGTTGCCTACTTCATGCTCTCCATTATTCCTCCCGACTGCTCTGTAGCTGTTCTCTTTATAATTGCTTGCTTCGTCTCTATCTCAATGGGCACTTCAGTAGGAACCATTACACTTATTACTCCTATTGCAATCTCCGTTGCTCAGGCTGGCGGTTTTAGCATTCCTTTATGTATTGGTGCGGTAATGGGTGGCGCAATGTTCGGTGACAATTTGTCTTTTATCTCCGATACTACCATTGCAGCATGCCAAGGCCAGGGATGCAAAATGAAGGACAAATTCCGTGAGAACTTTAAGATTGCTCTCCCTGCAGCTCTAATAACACTCTTTGTAACCCTTGCTCTTTCTATGGGAACTGGTTCTCCTGACCCTATTCAAAACGATTACAACCTCCTTCAATTAATTCCTTATCTGTTGGTTTTAGCAGGAGGCATCATTGGTATTAACGTATTCGTTGTTTTGCTGATAGGCATTATCTCGGGTGCCATTATTGTTCTTGCTACTGGAACAGTAGAAGGTTTCGAACTCTTAGGGAATATGGGTACCGGAGTATCTGGCATGTTCGAAACTGCAATGGTTGCAATTCTCGTAACCGCAATATGTGCTTTGGTACGTGAATATGGAGGCTTTGATGCCCTTCTTAATGGAATTCGCTCCCTTTTCAAGGGAAGGCGTGGTGGCCAAGCGGGCGTTGGTCTCTTAGTTTTACTTATCGATATTGCTACCGCAAATAACACGGTTGCAATCATTGTTGCAAATCCTATTGCCGCAGAAATGGGCAAGATTTACGGCATAAGTAAAAGGCGCATTGCTTCTCTGCTTGACACCTTCTCATGTGTTTCTCAAGGTATTCTTCCTTATGGCGCGCAAATGCTCGTTGCTCTTGCTGCTGCCACTACAATGGGAGTAACAGTTGGTGCGTTCGAAGTAATTCCATGCTTGTTCTATCCATTTATTCTTCTTTTCTGTTCTCTTGCTTACATTGCTCTTTCGAAAAAGAATAAATAAAGCATGAAGCACTGACTAAAAAATTAATGTCTCTACAAGCGTTCAAATTATCCTCATAAAAAACAAGCTCAGAGGTCCTTCATCAACAGAGGCCTCTGAGCATTTTAGTTTTACTCTCGTATTTAAATATCAGAATTAATAACGAATCATATCTCGTGAAATTTCAGAGAGTGTAGAAGCGCCACACATTGCCATAGTGTCAGCTAGTTCGCTTCCAATTTTCTCAACGTATACTTCAATGGCTTCCTGTGCGCCCCCATATACCATTGAAACGAACGGACGACAGATAATAACACCATCTGCACCAAGTGCAAGCGCTTTAAATACATCCAAGCCGCTACGAATTCCTCCATCAACAAGAATCTTTATCTGTGAACCAACTGCATCGGCAATCTCAGGCAAAACCTCTGCCGTTGAAGGACAACCATCAAGTACACGACCGCCATGGTTAGAAACAACAATTGCCGAGGCACCTGCTTCAACCGCTTTAAGAGCACCCTTAACGTTCATTATTCCTTTAATGATGAATGGCTTTTCAACAAGATTAATAATCTGAGCCATTTCTTCTACCGATTTGCTCCCTGCTGGAGGAGTCATATTCTTCAAGAAAGGGAGGCCTGCTGCATCAATATCCATTGCTACCGCAAATGAGTTTGAGCTCTTAACCAACTCGAGCTTTTCTTTAACCATTTCAATATTCCAAGGTTTTACCGTTGGTACACCAATACCCTCATTAAGAGCAATAGCGTCTGTAGCGAACTTCATAACATCATGATTAACGCCGTCACCAGTAAAAGCGGCAATACCTGCTTTTGCACATCCTTCTACAAGAATATTGTTATAAGCAAGATCATCGTATTTATCTCCGTAATGCATATTTACGGCACCCACTGGACCAGCAAAAAACGGATACTTGAAAGATTTTCCAAACAATTCAAGGGAGGTATCAATATTTCGATTTGGACACAGCGTATCCATTTCTACACAAATATCTTGCCATGCAAGGTAATTATTAATTGCGCCAGTTCCACTACCTTTTGCACCAGGGCCAGGAATAGTATTTCCGCAAACACGGCCATCACACACTAAACAACCTTTGCAGTATGAACCAAGATCGGCACAAACCTGTTTAATAATCTCTTCGTATGTCACCTTGTCTCCTTAATAGTTTGCATAATTTCATTCATACAATTGTATAGAGCTTCTCTTAGAACTCTTACGAGAATATCTCAGGGTTTATACAATCAAGAGGTTTTTGGCCTAAAACCACATCAAGTGCGGCCTGAACTGCACGAGTACGCAACTCAATTCCTGATTCTTCAGAAAAATAAGCTGCATGGGAAGTTAAAACCGTATGAGGGGCTTTGCAAATTGAACTCTCGAAATCAACAGGTTCGCCCTCAAAAACATCTATGCCTGCTCCCCAAATTCGATTCTCTTCCAATGCCTTTGCTAACACCTCAGTATCAACTACCCCGCCTCGTGCAGTATTAACCACTACCGCTGTAGGTTTTAGCAATTTAATCGTTTCCTCATTGAGAAGATGATAAGTATCAGGAGTGAGCGCACAGTTAAAACTAATGACGTCGGCAGTCTTTAAAAGCTCCTCATATTCCACGCACTCATAGCCTTCTGGAGTACGCCTATTAGGAATAAGAGAACGCGAAGAGCAAATAACCTTAAATCCAAGCCCTGATGCTTTTCTTGCCACTGCTCGGCCAATTTGACCCATACCTACAACACCAAATGTTCTACCAAACACCTGACCAAGCGGTCTATGAGACGCATAATCCCAAATCCCTCTGCGCATATCGGAATCAATTTCAGGAATACGTCGCAAACAACAAAGCGCAAGCGTAATAGCATGATCGGAAACAACTTCTGTACCATAACCTGGCACAACACATACTGCCGTACCGTTTTTTGTGGCTGCATTAACATCTATGGTATCAAAACCAATGCCTGTTCTACTTACAACCTTTAATTGAGGAAGGGCTTCGAACACTTCTTTCGTGAAATTGCCATAAGAGGTAATTACTCCGTCAGCATCGTGCGCATTACAGATAATCTCCTCAGGTTCTCTTCCCTGAAAAATTGATAATTCAACACCCGCATCAGCGCACATTTTCTTTTCCAGCTCAAGGGATTTAAAATCCGAATCAGTAATAACAATTTTGGCCATAGCAACCTTCTTCCTCGAAAATCAATCTCACGCTATAGCAAGAAGATTATTTTGTCAAAGGAGAGCTCCGTGCGATGAAACCTACTGCAGGCTTTATAAGCAGGCTTCAATAAACGCACGAAATATTTCTTGACTAGCCCATTCGTTATCGTACGTATATTCGGGATGCCACTGGATACCCCATACAAAAGATGCTTGCGGCATATACACAGCCTCGATAAGACCATCAGGAGCGGTAGCCATAGGAAGAAGCAATGGAGAAAGAGCCTTAATACCTGAATGATGGAGACTGTTTACTTCTAAATGACGAACACATAAAAGTTTTTGAAGAGGTGATTGCGGAACTAAATCTATGCGATGAATTGAGCAATCATACGGCTTGAGTTGCTTATGAGTTATTTCGTTTCCCAACTGGCTTTCAATATCTTGATAAAGGCTTCCTCCCAAATAGGCATTTAACAGCTGAAGTCCTCTACATATTCCTAAAATTGGTTTTTCGTTTTTAAGAGCTATTTCCAGAAGTTTTTCTTCAAGAGAATCTCTTTGCGCACTCACTTCCCCGCACGATCCAAGAGGCCATTCGCCATACAAAAAAGGCGACACATCCTGCCCGCCAGTAAAAAGAAATCCATCACAAACACTGACAAGTTTCAAAAGGGATTCTTCACTAACATCAAATGAAAGAATTATCGGGATACCTCCTGATTTTATGATTCCGTTATAATACGCCGGAAGCATCCAAAGACTTTCTTTTTCCGTGTCATATAAAGGGGTTATTCCAATAAGCGGTTTCATTTCTTCCTCTATCTCTCATTCTCAATAATGGAGATTAAGCGTTTCGAAACCATTTCAATCAGGCTACAATTTCATTCAAATTCACGTAAAAGCCCTTGCTGTTGCTTTACGCTCACAACAAGGGCTTGTTTTGTCTTATGGAACTTTATTACTATCACGAGCACATTAAACGATACCCGTAGCGCAAACACGATTTTAGCCAAAGCGACCAGACACATAATCGCAGGTTCGTTTATCGGTTGGGTTTTCGAAAAGTTGATTAGTTGTTGAAAACTCAACCAAATCACCAAGAAGAAAGAAACCCGTATAGTCAGAAACACGAGCAGCTTGCTGCATATTATGAGTAACCATAATGACGGTATATTTCTCTTTAAGCTCACGAACAAGCTCTTCGATCATGCCAGTTGATATTGGATCAAGAGCGCTGGTAGATTCGTCAAGAAGAAGCACTTCAGGTTTTACTGCCAGTGCGCGTGCAATACACAAGCGCTGCTGCTGACCGCCCGATAAGCTTAGAGCGCTTTTATCAAGACGATCTTTTACTTCATCCCAAAGAGCAGCGCCTTTTAATGATTCCTCAACAAGAGCATCTAACTCATCTTTTTTCTTTACACCATGGATTTTTGGGCCATAAGAGATGTTTTCGTAAATACTCATAGGAAAAGGGTTTGCTTTCTGGAAAACCATTCCAACTTCTTTTCGCAAAAGAGTAACGTCATAAGAAGGGCTGTAAATATCTTTTCCGTTGAGCAAAACCTGACCTTCAATACGAACACTTTTAATAAGATCTTGCATACGATTAAGCGTCTTCAAGAAGGTAGACTTGCCGCAACCACTTGGTCCTATAAGAGCAGTTACGCTTTTTGCGGGAATGCCTACCGTAATATCGTGAAGTGCATGGTGGTCGCCATACCAAAGATTAAGATTCTTTATTTCGAAACTATTCATTGTTACTCCTTATGCCCCAATTTTGAAGCAGAAATATTTGCCGCAAGGTTAAGTAGAAATGCCAAAATCATGAGAATAGTTGCAACAGAAAAAGCAACATCGATTTGTCCTCGTTCAGTTGCGTACACATACAAAGCTACCGTCAAGGTTGCGCTTGAAGACTGCAAGGCAGTCATAAAACTGTTAAGAATAAGACCAAATCCTGCAGTATAGAGAAGCGCTGCAGATTCGCCTACAATACGACCAATAGCAAGGATGCAACCCGTCACAATACCATCAACTGCATTTGGCAACACAACGGTACGAATCATGTGCCACTTTCCTGCACCAAGAGCCAAAGAGCCTTCGCGATAAGCTAGCGGAACCGTCTTCAAACTTTCAAGCGTATTACTAATAATGGTTGGTAGAACCATTACTACTAAAGTTAAACCACCTGCTAAAATGCCAGCTTTCAAGCCTAAAATCTGAATAAAGAAAAGCATGCCTACCAAGCCAAAAATAACGGAAGGAATACCTGTTAAGGTCTCTACGGCAAAACTAATAAGACGTACTAGCTTATGGTTCGTTGCGTACTCGTTTAGATAAATTGCCGCACAAACGCCCAGCGGAATAACAATAGCCATAGCAACAATCACAATGTAGAGCGTGTTAAGAATATTTGGAAGAATGCCAATAGTGTCCGTTACATAGCTTGATTGCGTAGTAAGGAATTCAGCAGTAATCCCTGGCACACCCCTAAAGAAGATATATCCAATAAGTGCTACCAGTAACACACAAACAGAAATACCGCTTGCATATACAAAGAACTTCAATACACTATCTTTTATTCGACGGCGCCTACGCACGTTTCGATCCATTAGTCTTCCTTTCTACGCACTACAAAGTTCAGAATGACGTTTGCCAAAATAATGAAGAGGAACAAAATCAAGCCAATGGAGAACAATGCTTCTCGATGAAGGCTGCCATATGATGCATAGGACATTTCGCCAACAATAGCAGTAGTAAGGAATTTAACTGGCTCGAACAGTTCAGGCATGTTTGCAACGTTGCCAGCAACCATAATGATTGCCATTGCTTCACCAAGAGCTCGACCCATTCCTTGAATAACCGCGGTAGCAATACCGCTTCGTGCCGCACGTAAAGAAACCTTAAAATATGTTTCTGTCTTGGTGGCACCTAACGCAAGAGAGCCTTCTTCATATTCTTTCGGAACCGCATCAAGCGCAATCGAAGAAATATTAATGATATAAGGGAGAATCATTACCGTTAATACAACAATCGCAGCTAAAAGTGTTGCACCGCTTGAAAGATTAAACGCTGCCTGAATTGCCGGTACAAGAACAATCATACCTACCAAGCCATATACAACCGAAGGAATGCCCGCAAGCAATTCAACAGCGCTTCGAATAATGCGAGCAGAAATATCATTAGAGTATTTCGACAAGAAAAGAGACGTAAAAATGCCTAAAGGTAAGCTCAAAAGCATTGCGCCCATCATGCCATAGATGCTAGTCAAAATAAAAGGCAAAATGCCATATTGACCTTGAGAAGGACTCCACAATTGACCCAAGAGGAAGTCAACCGGTCCAACAGTCATAATTGCCGGAAGTCCTGAAATGATCAAATAAACGGTAATACCTACAACAAACAAAACAGACAACATACCGCAGGCAAAGAAAATACTATGGAATAGCTTTTCAACTATTTCTTTTCTCATATTCATGAGTTATTACGAACCTTTCATTCCATAAATATCCCCAGATAGCAATGCTACCTGGGGACTGCGAAGTAGGGGTTTTTAAACAAGAGGCACAGCGCCTGCTTTGCGGATCAAATTAGAAGCATCTGCGCTTGTTGCAAATTCAATAAATGCCTCAACCTGAGCAGAACGTTCTTTGTCTTTGTTAAGAACAAAGTTGAATGGACGCTGAATCTCGTAGCTACCATCAAGAACGGTTTCTTCAGAGCATGCTACTCCGTTGATGGTAAGAGCCTTAATACCTTCCTGACCTTCAACAGAAGAAAGGGATGCATAACCAATAGCGTTCTTTGAGCTTGCAACTGCAGTAATTACTGCGCCGGTAGAAGTAAGTTCCTGTCCAAGAACGCACTTATCGGTGGTGCCGGTAATGCTCTCAAAGCCATCACGAGTACCAGAACCATTTTCACGACCTACACAAGAGATTTCCAAGTCGTTACCACCAACTTCGCTCCAGTTGGTAATCTTTCCGGTAAAGATATCGCTTACCTGCTGCATGGTGAGATCAGAAACACCACAATCCTCATTTACGATAACCGCAATACCGTCAAGAGCAACAGTGATAGTCTCGAGACCATCTTCTCCTGCCTTAAGATCACGAGAAGACAAACCAATATCAGCAGAACCGTTTTTAGCGCACTCAATTCCAGTACCAGAACCGGTTGCATCATAAGTAATGGAAACTCCACTATTCTTGCTCATGAAGTCTTCGGACAAGCTACCAATTACTTTTTCCATTGAAGTGGAACCATTAGTAGAAATAGTGCCGGAAAGAGCCTCTGAAGATGCTTTTTCACCTGATGAGCAACCCACCAATGAGAGTGTCAGGGCAAAAGCTGCAACAACACCAGTTGCTGTCTTTACCACTTTTGGAATATTCATTCTTTTCCTTTCACATTTCTTTTATCTTTTCTGGGCTTCATACCCTGTTCTCTATTCAACTAAGAATTTGTAAAAGAAACGCAAGAGAATACGCACATTTGTTAAAAGCTTTTGTAAAGAAAACGCAAAGTGACCATACCCCTTCAAGAGAACAGGCTCAATTCTCCTTCAAGAGGAAATGCTCAATTCTGTAGCGGCGTTCATGCATCAAAAAACAGCACACCAAACCTGATGCCAAATAACCCTAAACCACACAGTCGTGTTCAGGTATGATGTCTTTTATGAATCCGAAACTTATACATACTATTTCTCAGATGAATACCGACTTTTATCGTGCTGTTTCAGATTCCTTTTCTGCAACAAGACAAAGTCCCTGGAACGGTTGGAAACAACTGGGAGTTTTTTTTGAAGAATATCATCACTCTTCCTCTCTTAAAATTCTTGACATTGCTTGTGGAAACTTACGCTTTGAAGAATTTCTCACCTCTGCTCTTCCTTCAAAAAACTTAGCGTTTACTTGCATAGACAACTGCGAATCATTACTTCCAGAAAACTACGCACAAAACATTTCATTTCACCAAACAGACGTTATGTATGCGTTGGAACATCAAAAAGCACTTTTATCTGAAGACAAACGCTTCGACATCAGTGTTTCCTTTGGTTTTATGCATCACATTCCTACACAAGAAATGCGGCTTACTCTTCTTAATTTGCTTATCGAGCACACAAAACCTGGTGGCTTAGTTGTGGTCTCCTTCTGGCAGTTCGCTAATCTTGAAACAATGAAAACAAAAGCACTTAAAACAACCAAGAAGGCCCTCCAACAGTTGCGTAAAACAGTCGAAATTACTGATTTAGACGAAAATGACTACTTTCTTGGCTGGAAAGATACCGAAGGGATCTATCGTTACTGCCATCACTTTTCTGATGAAGAACTCACCCTGTTGGCTAAATCTGTTTTAGACAGAGCAACCCTTATTAAGCGTTTCTTAGCTGATGGAAGAAACAACCAACTTAATGCCTATCTTGTTTTCAAAAAGAAATAACCCCTCTATCAAGGCGTCAACTCTTTAGGTAGGAGCTGATACAATCTAAATCTATGGAACAAATAATTCTTGACATACTAAACCATCTAGAAAATGAATCTGATTTTGAGCCTAAGCAGCTTGAAAAAATCCTTCGTAACCATAATCGAAATATCAAGGATAACAACAACCATTATTCAAAAAAGAAGCTCCTACCGTACTATCTCAAGACAAAGAAGAACAATCCTGAACTGTGGAATTCGTGGCATATAACTCCCGAAAAAGAAAAAAAGCTCTTCGAGGTACTTCAAATTAAACCTCGACGCACCGCAAGCGGAGTTGCAACTATCACTGTTATTACCAAACCATGGAAGTGCAAGAGTAATTGCATATACTGCCCAAATGATTTACGCATGCCAAAAAGTTATCTTTCAGATGAACCAGCTTGTCAAAGAGCTGAGCGAAACTATTTTGATCCATATCTGCAAGTTACCAGCAGACTACGTGCTCTCACCCATATGGGACACGTAACAGATAAAATCGAATTGATAATACTTGGAGGCACCTGGGCCGACTATCCTACGGAATATCAAAAATGGTTTATTAAAGAACTCTTTAGAGCGCTTAATGATGGAGACAATAACGAAATCCACGCAAAAAAGCGTCGTGAGTTCTATAAAAAGCAAGGTCTTTCCTATGAAAAAGAAGCACTAATTGCAAAGTGCTCACCTTACACCAATCAAGTACACAGCGGAACACTTACCTATAATCAAGCCTGGGAAAAGCTTTACGGAAAAGGCACTATTTGGGATAGTATTAGTGCATTTCAAACTGCAACAATTGACGAAGTGAAAGAACAGCATGTTTTAAATGAGACTGCGAATCATCGTGTAGTGGGACTAGTTATTGAAACAAGACCCGACACAATTACCCCTTTGTCTCTTAATCTTATTCGCGCTCTTGGTTGCACAAAGATTCAAATGGGGGTTCAAACCCTTGATCAAACAGTACAGAAAGCTAACAACCGAAGCATCTCTCCAGAGATAGTAGCAAACGCTTTTAAACTAACGCGTTTGTACGGATTTAAGATTCATGCCCATTTTATGGTAAATCTTCTTGGCTCAAAGCCTGAACAAGACGTTTTAGATTACCACCGTTTTGTCACCGAAGAGCCGTTTCAGCCTGATGAAATTAAACTCTATCCTTGTGCGCTTGTGTACGGAACACAGCTTTGCACCCATTTCGATAATGGTAGCTGGCAGCCTTATGACCATGAAACTCTTATTAATATCCTAGTAGAAGACACTTGCGCAACTCCCGCATTCGCTCGCGTGTCGCGCATGATTCGAGACTTCTCAGCTCACGACATTAAAGCGGGCAATAAGAAGATCAATCTTCGTCAAAATGTTGAAGAAAGAGCACTCGCAAAAAGTGTTATTGACCAAAAACCTATTCAAGAAATTCGCTTCAGAGAGCTCAATGCTTCACAAATCACTCCCGACGATTTACGACTTGATATAGTGCCCTATCGCACGCAAGGAACGCAAGAATACTTTCTCCAGTGGATTACTTCAAATAATACTATTGCTGGCTTTCTCCGCTTGTCTCTCCCTAATCAGGAAGAAATACAAGCTCTCAGAATGAGAGCAAATAGCGATAAGGAGCTCTTCCCTATCAACCTTAACGAGGCAATGATTCGTGAAATACATGTATACGGAAGCGTAGCGGGTATTGGGAAAAACAGTACTGGAGCTCAGCATCTTGGTTTAGGAAAGGCTCTTGTTAAAAAAGCATGCGAAATAGCTCGTGAACGCGGTTATCGCTATCTCAACGTTATTAGCGCAGTTGGTACACGCCCCTACTATCGAAAACTTGGCTTTGAAGATAAAGGGCTCTATCAGCAACTCTCTCTAAAGTAAACGCTTGGCATTCTATGCTCCAAGCAGGGCATCACTTTACGCACCCGATCAATATCATCACATGAGATAGTTGCGCACACCAGCTCTTCGGTTACTCCCCCCATGGCATGAATTACCCCGTCAGGACCAACGATGCAGCTCTGTCCGATATATCCTTCATCAACCCTGCTTACCCCACAAACAAATATCTCGTTTTCAATTGCACGAGCGGAAAGAAGTGTTTTCCACTGATCAGCTTTCAGCCTTCCGTCAACCCATGCTGCAGGAGTAATCAAAATCTGACAACCTTGTAACGCTAAGCTGCGCGCTACCTCGGGAAAACGTAAATCGTAACAAATCGAAAGGCCAATCTTGCCAAAAGGAGTATCAACAGGAGCAGGCAAATATGTTCCTCGCATCATTCGATTGGATTCTTTCGTGAAATCAGTATCGAAGAGATGCACTTTCCTATAAACACTTCTTACGCATCCTTCATCATCCACTAACACAGCAGTATTGAAAGGTTTTCCTTCTTTACTCTGTTCGTTTAAGGTATAAACCATCCATAACTTATACCGAGCAGCCATTTCATTAAGAGAAGAAGCAAACGGACCGTCTAAAGTTTGAGCCGCCTCAACAAATGCCCCAACTTCAAGCTCATAACGCGTCATAAGAGATTCAGGAAATACCAAAAGTTGCACTCCCTGTTTTTTTGCACGAATAACCCATCGTCTAACCATCTCTAAAACCGATTCATTATTCGGATGACAGCATTGCGCTAAACCAATTGTGCACTCCATTGAACGCTCACTCCTTATTTCTAAAAAAGCCGAAGTGTATTACTCCGGCTTTTTCTTTCATAGAGATTCTTAAGTCCTTGCCTACTACTTAATGAGCAACTCAGCAATCTGAACAGCATTAAGAGCAGCGCCTTTGCGAATCTGGTCAGCTACATTCCAGAACGCAATACCATTCTCAACAGAAGCATCTTTACGGATACGACCAACATATGCTCCATCAGTTCCTGCAAGAAGACCAGGCATTGGATAAACCTTGTTCTCTGGATCATCAAGAACCGTTACACCTGGAGCAGACTCAAGAGCAGCACGTGCCTGTTCTGGAGTAATTGGGTTTTCGAATTCAACTGCAATAGATTCGCCATGACAACGAAGAACACCTACACGAACACACGTTGCATTAACTTGGATATTTTCATCACCCATAATCTTTTTGGTCTCTACAACCATCTTCCACTCTTCTTTAGTGGAACCATCCTCCATGAAGACATCAATGTGAGGAATGCAGTTAAACGCAATTTGGTGGGCAAAAGCATCAACAGTCAGTTCTTCACCGTTCAAGAACTGCTGGGTTTGACTATAGAGCTCTTCCATTGCGGCTGCGCCCGCACCAGAAGCTGCTTGGTATGTAGAAACTACTACACGTTTAATTTTTGCAATATCGTGAAGAGGTTTTAGAGCTACAACCATCTGAATAGTAGAACAGTTTGGATTTGCAATAACACCGTTATGCCATTCAACGTCTTGAGGATTTACCTCAGGAACAACCAAAGGAACATCTTCATCCATACGGAATGCCGAAGAGTTATCAATCATAACCGCGCCCGCATCAACAACAGCCTGGCGGAATTTTTTAGAAACACCCGCACCAGCACTAAACAAGGCAATATCAACACCCTTAAAGCTTTCAGGGGTCATCTCCTGAACTTCAAGCTCTCCAGCAGGAACCTGACCACAACCCTTAAAAGCAAGTTTAGTGCCTGCAGAACGAGCAGAAGCAAGCGCAATTACCTTGCTTGCAGGAAAATCTACATCATGAAGTACTTCCAAGAATTCACGGCCTACTGCTCCCGTTGCACCACATACCGCAACAACAGGATTTGATGGGATTTCTTTTGTCCAAGTCATAATTAGCGTCCTTTGTTCATCTTTGCCGCAATCTCTTCAGGAGAAAGCTGGGTTTCTTCAAAAATTGTGTCGGAATCTAAGCCGAATGCGGTATGTAAGCACTGAACTGCTTTTTCTACTTGATCAAGGTCAATTACAACCGACAAGCGAATAGGGCTCGTGGAAATCATGCCGATATTAATCTGTTCATTAGCTAAGGTTTCAAACATGCGTGCTGCAACACCTGGGCTGGTCTTCATACCAGTACCAACTAAAGATACCTTAGCAATCTTTTCATCAATAATTACCTGAGTTGCTCCCAACTCATCAATAATTTCATCCACAGCCTCCATAGCTAATGCCTTTTGAGAAGCAGGGAAGGTAAAGCTGATATTTGCTTTATTATCCGAAGAGGCGTTCTGAATAATCATGTCTACAGAAACACGATGGCTTGCTAACGTAGAGAAGATCTTTGCAGCCATACCCGATTCGTCAGCTAAGCCACGAATAGTAATGCGCATCTCGCTTGTATCGTGAGCAATACCAGTAATAACAGCTTTTTCCATTGTGGTCTCCTTAACAAGAGTTCCAGGTGCATCAGAGAATGCAGAGCGGGAATGAATTACAACATTATATTTACGAGCAAACTCAACAGCGCGGGATTGCAATACTCCCGAACCAGCACCAGAAAGCTCAAGCATATCGTCATAGCAAATTTCATCAAGCTTCTTTGCACGAGGACAAATACGAGGGTCAGCAGTATATACGCCCTCAACATCGGAATAAATCTCGCACACATCGGCGTTCAATCCAGCCGCAAGTGCTACCGCAGTTGTGTCAGAACCACCACGACCAAGAGTGGTAATGTCACCCATTGAAGTTAATCCCTGGAAACCAGCTACCACTACAATCTTTCCTTCGTCCAAAGACTCTCGGATTCGATCAGCATGAATAACTTCAATCTTTGCACTATTGAAAGCAGTGTCTGTCTCAATACCAGCCTGCCAACCGGTATAGCTAATTGCGTCATAGCCTTTAGCTTGAATTGCCATAGCTAAAAGCGCCATAGAAACCTGCTCACCAGTAGAGAGGAGCATGTCCATTTCGCGTTGGCCTGGTTTTTTGTTTAAGTTATCTGCGAGGCTAACTAAATCATCGGTTGATTTTCCCATTGCGGACACAACCGCAACAACTTCATCGCCAGCCTTTTTCTTTTCAATCAGGCGGTCTGCAACACCTTTAATACGTTCAATGTTTGCTACCGAAGTACCACCGAATTTTGCAACAACAAGTGCCATTAATCTTCTTTCTTCTTTATTCAAAGCTAGTCTGAACCATAATAACAAAACAGGCACGTATAACGTACCTGGTCTGTTATTTCGGATTAAGTTTTTTGTTAAACGCTCAAACTTTTGCAGCTTTCGTTCTTTGAACGCTTTCACGTTAAAAGAAGTATAGCAAGGCACTATTTCTAAATGATTTCAAAAAATCCCTTTAGCCATTTTTCATATGAACCGAACGCAAGAGATTTGCAACTGTTTCTGTTTGGTCGGCGCACTCTTCTAATAGAAGGAAAATATTGCTCCACACCAAAACTCTTACCGGATTCTCACGATCGTGAGTGTAGAGATTATGGATGGCTATCGTGTATAATTCGTCTACCTTTTCCTCAAGATCATTGACTTTAATAATGTCTTCAATGAAACAATCGGAATGTTTCGCGTTTTTAAATTCTCTAACAATACGCACGAGCACATCAATAGCTTCATTAATTAACTCCACGATAGGCAATACGCCATTGTGCATAAAATGGATGTCGTACATGTAAAAACAGCGACAGACTTCCTCAATTTTGTCTGTTAATAAATCGATATTGGAAGTTATAGATACAATGTCTTCCCTATCAATTGGAGTTACAAAATCAGGCAAAAGATAGTCGTAAATCTTGTGACAAACTTCGTCTCCAGCATTCTCGAGAGCATGAGCCTGAGGAAGAAGTGTTCCATTAAGCTCCTCTGCCGTAGAGAAGTTTTTTACCGCTTTCAAAAGAAGTGACGAAGTTTCTCGAGAAATCTTAATTTGCTCTTCGAAAGCTTTGTAGTAATCGAATTTTTCGCGCTTCTTAAGATTTTTCTTCTTTTTCTTTTTGTCCCCGTACACGCAAGCCACCTACCCCTAGCGCTATACAACAAAGTTAAATACCTTATTGAATATTGTATCCAATTAGCAGGTTAACAATAATAGGCAAAAACTCTTCTTTGTTCATCCTGAATTGTGGTAAGAGAATTATGACCTGGAAGCACCAAAGTATCACCAGGAAGTTGAGAGAGCTTTCGTAAAGACGCGCGCATATCCTTGATGTTACCGCCCTCAAAATCGGTTCGACCAATAGTGCCGCAGAACAAGGTATCGCCCGAAATAAGAAGGTGGGGTCTTTCAGGATGATTAGTCTGTTCAGAATCAAGGAAGAAGCAGATGCTACCAGGCGTATGACCTGGCGTTGCAATCACCTTCCACACTAAAGAGCCTACTCTCACCTTATCCTTATCGCGCAACTTCACATCAACGGGACAAGATTCAGCACTAAGGTAAGGATCTCCTGGGGTTTGATTCTCAATTATTGTTGCATCAACTTCAGAAGCGTAAACCTTTGCTCCTGTTTTATCTCTCAGTTCCTTTAATGCACCCGTATGGTCGTGATGATGATGAGTTACAAATATTGCATCAAGCTTTTTTCCTTTAAGCATAGCGATAATCTTATCAGCATCCGCCGATGGGTCTACCGCAATGGTTGATTCGCCGTCGGTTAAAACATAGGAATTGGTCATAACAGGACCCAAAACATTAAAACAGGCATCAAGGCAAGCACCCTTAATTACAAATGAGTTTTTGTCACGCTTAATTTCAATTTTCATGGGTATTCCCTCTCAAAGAACAATAACCTTTTGTTTCTTATGTTCATACCATGCTTACAGCTTTGCTAAAACAAAAATTAAACAAACTTCATGAATTACTTATTTCTTTTTTTGATTCTTATTCTTTTTCCTTGTTCCAACTTGAGCCATAACACGATGAGCATCAAACACTCCATTTACCTCTCTCAACTTCTGCAAAATTGCATCAATGTTAGAAGTGTCGGAAACTTGGAATAAGAAATGCATATCAACCATCTGGTCACGATGGGTATTTGAAGTAACACTTGTTACATTTGCACCAAAGTCAGAAAGAACCTTGGCAACATCGAGCAACAGATTCATACGATCAAGCGCTTGAACTGAAATCTCAACCTGATACGAAGAAGCTTTGGAAGCACCCTCACGCTCCCACGATACTTGGATAATTCGCTCAGGATGCTTTAGTAATTCTTGCGCATTTGGGCAGTCTGCTCTATGAACAGAAACACCTCGACCACGCGTTACAAAACCAACAATCTTATCTCCCGGAACAGGATTACAGCAACGAGATAGACGCACTAATACATCGTCAATGCCTTCAACCACAATGCCATTCTCGCTATGAGTTGCATGCTTCTTTGGGCGTTTAACGCTGGTAAGCATTGGAGGCATTTTGCCTGTTGAGGAAGTTGAGAAACCAATACTTGGCTTCTTTGCTTCTTCAGTACCTTTATCTACCAAAATCTTAAGGAGCCTATTTGCTACATGCTGAGCGCTTTCTTTACCTGCGCCAATATTTACTAACAAGGTATCGGTATCCTTGAAACCCATAGCTTCAGCAACTTGCTTTACTGCACGAGCACTCTGAGCGCTAGAAATTCCCATGCCATGCTTGCGCATTTCGCGAGAAAGCTTATCATGACCTGCCTGCAAGTCGTCCGATCGATTCATTTTTGAGAAGTACGAACGAATCTTTGAACGAGCAGAAGGAGTCTTTACGATATTGAGCCAACCTCGTGATGGACCAGCGCTTTTCTGAGTAAGAATCTCAACACGATCGCCAAGTTGAAGCTCATACGTTAACGGAACGATAGAACCATTTACTTTTGCACCTACACAATGGTGGCCAACTTCAGTGTGAATAGCATACGCAAAGTCAATTGGAGTTGAACCAGCTCTCAAGCTCATGGCCTTACCTTTTGGCGTAAATACATAAACCTCAGTTGGAGCAAGATCAACTTTCAACGACTTCAAAAACTCACGAGAGTCCTTCGTTTCATCTTGCCAGTCAACCATTTCGCGAAGCCACGCAATTTGTTTATCGAAGTTAGTATCGGAGCCCTTGCCGCCCTTTTCTTTATAGCGCCAGTGTGCCGCAACACCATATTCACTTTGGCGATGCATTTCTTCAGTACGAATCTGCACCTCAAGAGGTCTACCAGCTGGACCAATAACAGTTGTGTGCAAACTCTGATACATATTAAATTTTGGCATAGCAATATAGTCTTTAAAACGACCAGGCATTGGATGCCATAAGGTATGAACTGCACCAAGAGCGGAATAGCAATCTTTTACTGAAGAAGTAATAATACGAACAGCAATGAGGTCGTAAATTTCAGAGAATCCTTTTCCTCGCTTTACCATCTTGTTATAGATGGAATACAGATGCTTTGGCCTGCCCATAATCTGAGCTGAAACACCAATCTTGCTCATTTCATCATGAAGAATATTAATGATGTTCTCTAAATACGCCTCACGTTCAGCACGGCTTTCAGAAACCATACGAGACACTGCTTTGAACTTTTGAGGTTCAAGATAATAAAACGATAAGTCTTCCAGTTCCCACTTAATAGAACTAATACCTAAGCGATGCGCAATAGGAGCATACACTTCCAAAGTTTCACGCGATTTAAAAATACGGCGATCTTCTCTAAGTGCTGAAAGAGTACGAATATTATGAAGACGGTCCGCAAGTTTAATAACCATAACGCGAATGTCTTTATTCATTGCAACAAGCATCTTGCGGAAAGTCTCTGCTTGTTCGTCATTCAAGTCGCCCACTTCAAGCTTCGTAATCTTTGTTACGCCATCAACAAGTTCAGCAACCTGCTCCCCAAATAACTGTGAAACTTCTTCTTTTGTTGCATCAGTATCCTCAACCGTATCGTGCAAAATAGCAGCACAGAGCGTTTCGACGTCCATGTGTAAGTCTGCCAAAATAATTGCAACCTCTACCGGATGAATAACAAAAGGCTCTCCCGATTTACGCTTTTGACCTGCATGCTTTTCATTTGCATAAGAAAAAGCCTTATTAAGCAAGGCTTGATCTTCTTCGTTGAGATACCCTGCAACCATTTGCTCAAGAACACTGAATCGATTCTCTGGTGTTGCGCCTGCAGGAGCTGCTGTTGCAGCAATGATAGCAGGGTCAATATTAGGCACAACAATATCAGTTGAACGGTTTTCTTCCTCAGTGTTTTCTACTGGTGAAGAATCCTTTGCTTCAAAATCGTGTGTGTGCTCAACCTTGTTTTGTGCCCCACTGACATCATTAGGCTTGTCTATTTCACTCTTTTGAGCTTCTGCGGCAGCAAGTGTAGACTGCATTGCAAGCAGTTGGGCTGTTTGTGTGCTGTTTTTTTTAACTTCTTCAATCATTATGGTCACCTACAAGTAATCATGAGGAAGCATTGGCTTTCGAATATGGTCTTCAAGGCCTTTAGATGATGCTTTTAAAACCCAATTTTTAAACGAGAGGAAATCCTCCAATTCCCCTACCCCTTCGCTATAACGAACCGAATTAATAAGCTCAACCTTGCCCTGATAATCCACTACATGAATCTTGAACGGAATAGAATAGTCGACAGTTCTCACTCTTTCCTCGACAAAAGAACTATCTTTCTTTTTGAAATAAGAATCCGATCCATCTTGAGCAAGCTCAATCAAGCCCAGTTCGTTAAAAACGCTTAGTGCGCATTCTACCTGTTTAGAAGCGATAGAAAAAGAAGGAAACGCCTGGTTGACCCCAAGAGCAATCAATTCGGTAGTAGTTTCAAATAATTGATTTGAATAGCTTCGCTGAAGTGAGCGAATATAACGATATATTTGGCCCATATCTTCGTGGCTTGGCGTACTTTCATTAAGAAGTGATTGATTAACAGATGCATCCTGCTTTCCAAAAAGCAAATGGATACATGCTTTTTGGTTGTCGCGACCAGCACGTCCAGCCATCTGGTTAAATTCAACTTCATTAAACGGCATATGATAAAACACCACATGACGAACATCAGGAATGTTTACCCCTTCGCCAAAAGCAGAAGTTGCAACAAGAACACACAACGTGTTGTCTCGAAATAAACCTTCTACCTTTGTTCTTTCAAGTCTTGATAAGCCTGCATTATAAAAACCAATTTGAGGCGCAATCTGAGGAAGCATGGTACGGAGTTTTCGCACCAGCATAATTGATTCCATTCGTGAATTTACATAAATAATTGTCTTCTCACCGCGGGAAACGATTTTCATCAAATACCCGTCACGCTTTTTAATATTGCGGCAATCGTCAATTTGAAGGTTTTCTCTCACGTGATCATCGCACACCGTATTGTCTATAGCGAATGTACCTCGAACAACATCAGCAATGATATCGTTTACCGTAGCGCTCAAAGCAAGAACCTGAGGAGTATTCAACTTGTCTAAGATTTTATCAAGCTGTCCATAACAAGGCCTATACCCCTGACGAGACTGACCTACATGGTGAGCTTCATCAATGGCAACAAACGCAATCTTGACCTCTTCAAAATCATCAACATGGTAATAAAGATACTCAGGAGTAGTAAGCAGAATATCTACTTCATTTCGACGAAGTGCTTCCATTGCTTCTTTGCGCTGATTAGGGGTTGATTCCCCTGTTAAAACAGAAACAGTCAAACCAAAAGAACCCAACATTCGCTTTAAGTGAAATGCCTGATCAGAAATGAGCGCTCGCAAAGGATAGATAAAAATACTTGCTCCCTTTCCTTGTAGAGCAAGTGAGGCAGCATGGAGATGGAATATAAGCGATTTTCCTCTTCCAGTACCCATTACCGCAAGAAGGGATTCACCCTTATCAAGAATAGATAAGGCTTTCTCCTGAGAAGGATGAAGCGCATTATCTCCAATAAATGAGGTTATTAACGCTTTATTGAGCGCTTTTACATCATTAGCTATTGCTTCCCAGCAGGCCCGTTTATCATGACAGGTGCAATTATTGGTATCCTCCCCACATATGCATGAAGACCCCTTTTCCCTGCAAGAAAAACTCTCATCAAAAACTGCGCCAGACTCATCGAAATCTGCAACCAATTGAGAAACAAACTGAACATCTTCAGGATTGAAGTAAAAATCCATTGCGGGGCAAGGCTCAACAGGAGTTAAGCTCGACAAAACTGCTTTAACCGTTTTTTTGTTACGCCACTGATCAATTTGGAGCTCAAAAACTGCATCAAGGACGCTATCGCAAGAAAGCAACTCATTAATTGTTGAGCAGTGAAACATAATAGAGGAAAGGTTTGCTTGTCCATTAGTAAGCGTACAAGAGAGATGATTCTTATCAGCTCCCACTGCTCGCCCTTGAGCAAACAAAACATTATGAGCAAGAAATTTTGGAGTAGGATTTTCCTGACCAAAAGGAGCAAGAATATCAAGCTTAGACACATTTTCGAGAGTTAGCTCCGACAAGTCTACTTCAGCATCAACTTCAATACGTGGACGAAATGCCTCATCAGGAAGAGCGTCCATATATGCGCAGAGACGCTCATAGAATTCAGGGAGGTTTTTGGTTGGAAGTGTTACTCCCACCGCTGCTTCATGTCCACCAAATCGCGTTAGCAAATCACTACAAGACTCAATTGCTTTGAAAAGATTAACTTGTCCAATACTTCTTCCTGAACCGCGTGCTTCTTGACCATCAATAGTAAATAGAATAGAAGGAACTCCATACTTATTACAAAGACGTGAAGAAACAATTCCTTTTACGCCTTCATGCCAACCTCTTCCAGCTACCACTAACGCACGCTGACCGTTATATATCGCTTCAGCCTCTGCAATAGCAACATCGGCTAGTTCAGACTCAATTATTCGTCTTTTCGTATTAGTCTCTTCTAATTGTTCAGCAAGCAAAACAGCTTGCGCGTAATCATCGCACAACAGAAGATCGAGCGCCAACTGAGCGTTTCCCATTCTTCCTGCAGCGTTTAAACGAGGAACTAACGTAAAGCTTAAATTGGAAGCAGTGATTGCTTTATCTGCACAATTGCTTACTTCAATCAATGCTTTAATGCAGGGGCGAGGGTCTTGATTTATCATCTTTACACCCTCAGATACCAGCGCGCGGTTCTCTTCACGCATAGGCATGAGATCAGCAACGGTACCTAAGGTTGCTAAATCAACGTATTTACGCCACAAATGCGGCATACCAAAGCGTCCTCCTAATGCCTGTATGACTTTAAGAGCAACACCTGCACCAGAAAGAATAGCACTTGGGCCGTTTTCACATTTTGGATCAACAAGCGGAACGTTTTCTGGCACCAAGTCGGATGGTTCATGGTGGTCGGTAACTATTACCTCAATTCCCCATGATTTAAGAATGGCAACTTCACGCTTTGCCGCAATTCCGTTATCAACCGTAATAATTACATCAGGATTGTAAGTTTTTGCTCGATTAAGAGCTTCGTCGGTTAAACCGTAGCCTTCTTCAAAACGAAGGGGAATAAACGGAACAACATCGCACCCTAATTCTTCAAGAGCGCGTGACATCAAAGAAGTTGCAGATATTCCATCAAGATCAAAGTCGCCAAATACTAGAATGCGCTTGTTTTCTTTGATAGCGAGCGAAAGCGCTTCAACAACTTGGTCCATCCCTTTTATCTTATAAGGATTTAACCAATCAACATCAAGAGAGGTGTTAAGAAACCCCTCAACTTTTTCGGGAGTATCTACGCCACGAGAAACAAGCACATCTGCAATAAATCGAGGAAGATGAAACTGATTCTCAATACAAGAAGCTGCCAGCCCATCGGCTGGTTTAATATTAATTCGCGCACGCATAACAAACCTGATTTCTCTTCTTTCAGGATTTATTATCGCATAGAACTCCTACGAATTAAATTCAGATTGTGTTTTTGCTAAACCGTTTTTTATAAGTGAAAGACAAGCCAAAGATGCCTTATGAACTGCTTCTTCAAAATCGTCTTTGTCATTTTTGCGCGGACACGATAAAACATAATCAGGTACCGGCATGCGTCCTGGAGGACGACCAATTCCTACTCTTACTCGAATAAACTCACGAGTACCACACTTCGCAATGATGGACTTTAATCCATTATGGCCTGCATGACCTCCACCTTTTTTTACTTTAATAGTGCCTTGAGGGATATCAAGCTCATCATGAATAACAACTATTTCTTCAGGATTAAGATTGTTGCTCTTTACGAGGTTCTGGACAGGACCACCCGAAAGATTCATATAACTCTGAGGCTTAGCCAGAAGAACCTCAGTGACGCTTCCATCACTCAGCGATACTTTTCCCGTACCAACTAATGCACCACCAGTGTTTTTCCAGTAATTAACCCTCAGCTCTTCAGCCAGAAGATCAATAGTGTCAAAACCAGCATTATGGCGAGTATGGGCGTATTCGTTGCCCGGATTACCTAAACCAACAATGAGAACCATGTAAAGTCCAATCTAATGAAAGAAATACGAAACGTATTATACAAATCTAAAGCCCTAAGGCAGAACACCTAAGGGCTTTAGAAGATATTACGTATACAAAAGAGCGGTTAAAGAGCAAAGTCCTTATCAAACAAAACAGCAATAGAATTGTTGTAAAAAACATTTTGAATTGCACGAGCAAACAAAGGCGCAACTGAAACCTGCTTAATCTTACCGCCTAAATGCTCTTCAGGAATAGGGATTGTGTTGCACACAACAACCTCTTCAATCTCAGGAGAAGCAAGGCGCTCATATGCTGGTCCAGAAAATACTGGATGAGTAGCGCATACATATACCTTTTCAGCGCCGTTTTTCTTCAATGTTGAAACTGCAGCAGTAATAGAGCCAGCAGTGTCAATCATGTCGTCATTCAAAATGCAAGTTTTTCCTTCAACATTACCAATAAGAGCAGTAATCTCTGCAGCGTTATGCTTTGGACGATCTTTATGAAGAATTACCAGTTCAGCACCCATGATACCTGCAAGCTTCTTAGCTGCTTTTGCACGACCTAAGTCAGGAGATACAATGCAGAGATTAGAAGTGTCTAAATTCTTTGCCATAAAGTAATCCGCCATAAGCCACAAAGCGGTGAGGTGGTTTACTGGAGTGTCGAAATAACCCTCAATCTGACCCTGGTGCAAATCAATAGTGATAGTGCGATCAACACCTGCAGTAGTAAGCATGTCGGCAACAAGCTTTGCCGTAATTGGTTCACGTGGAGCAGCTTTGCGGTCCTGACGTGAATAACCATAATGAGGAAGCACTGCAGTAATGGTACGAGCAGAAGCACGCTTTGCTGCATCAACCATAATAAGGAGCTCCATCAATGCATCATTTACATTTGGACCAGCTACCGACTGAATCAAAAACACATCAGCACCACGAACCGAATCCATATAGCGTGCATAAATTTCGCCATTTGCAAACTTTTCAAGACGAATATCGCCCAGTTTTACTCCAAGCTCTTTAGCAATCTCCTCTGCCAATTCTGGATAAGTTGAACCAGAAAAAACTGCCATTGTTTTTGTCATGTTGCTCATTTTTTGTTTGACCTCTTTGTGTAGTGTTTACGTCGCGGGATTTCCCTTGACCTATATTACCTGAAAAGAAAGAAACCCTTATAACAAAGATAAGAGTTTCTGTGAGAGTTAATTTTTTACCTCTTTATATCCTTCTTTTACAAACTGTCGTGCACGGCCTAAACCAAGAGCACCATCAGGAACATCGGAAGTAATTACCGAACCTGCTCCAATAAGAGTGTCTTTACCAATAACTACAGGAGCTACTAACATAGTGTCACTTCCAATAAAGGAACGATCCCCAATGGTAGTTGGCCACTTGTTTTCACCATCATAGTTACAGGTAATAGTTCCAGCACCAAGATTTGCATCGGAACCAATTGTTGCATCACCAACATATGACAAATGAGGAACCTTCGAACCTTTGCCAATAGTAGATTTTTTAATTTCTACATGCGTGCCTGCTTTAGCACCTTCACATAAGTGAGCTGCAGGACGAAGATAAGCACGAGGACCGCACGAAGCGCCGTTATCAATCTGAGCTTCAAGCGCAATAGTTTCTTCTAATACACAGCTTTGACCAATTACGGTATCAACAATTCGGCAGGTTGGACCAATAACGGTGTCTTCCCCTACTTTCGATGCACCATAAATCATTACATTTGGAAGAAGCTCTACATCTGAAGAAAGCTCCACATCAGGACCAATCCAAACGGTATTCGGATCAGTCATGGTTACACCTTGTTCCATCCAGTAGGTATTGATGCGATTTTGAAGGATTTTCGTTGCCTCAGCTAACTGAACACGAGAATTTACCCCCAAACACTCGCTCGAATCCTTAGCAACATGGCCCAAAACAATACGACCCTCTTCGCGCGCAATACCCAATACGTCAGTTAAGTAATACTCACCTTGAGCGTTATTAGTTGAAACTTTTTTTAGAGCGTCAGACAAAACCTTGGCATCAAAGCAATAAAAACCTGAGTTGCATTCTTTGATTTGAGCCTGAGACTCAGTACAGTCTTTCTGCTCAACAATCTTACAAACATCGCCCTTTTCATCACGAACAATGCGACCATATCCAAAAGGATTGTCAATATTCATAGTTAAAACAACGCAAGCAGCATCTTCTTTTTCTCGAAGATCAACCAATTCTCTAATTGTTTCAGCACGAATTAGAGGAGAATCTCCCGTCAGAACAACAACAGAGCCCTCAAGCGAATCGAACGATTCAAGAGCAATAGTCACCGCATGAGCAGTTCCTAACTGCTCTTCCTGAATAGCAAGCGTTGTGTCTTCCAGCAAAGGAGTAACTAATTCACGACCGTGGCCAACCACACTTACTATCGATGAAATACCTGCATTTTTTGCAGCGTCAACAACCCAACGAACAAGGGGCTTTCCTAAAACTTCATGAGCTACTTTAGGTTTTTTTGATTTCATGCGAGTACCTTGACCCGCAGCAAGAATAATTGCCGAAGCTTTCATAGAGTCCTTTCGATCTAAGAACTACAGACTAAACAAGTATACCACCCCTTTGAGGTGGTAATTCTTTCTTAATATGATTATCTTGTTCGGATTATGCTAAACCAAGGCAGCACATAATGCATCAAGTAAGACGATAGCAAAATGTTGCGCACTTCTCTCTTCACCTGCATCAAGCCATCCCTCTGAAGGGAGACTAATAGCAAAGCGATGGGTTTTCTTTTGAGCAGTTTTAAATGCTTGTTTAATACGTAAAGAGAGATATTCTTCTGGCTCAAACACTACCTGAGGAATGTCGGCAGGAGCGCTCTGACCTTTTTCGAGAATCTGAATAAAGACAGTCTCAGAAGAAGGTTCAACAAGAAGAGACTCAGCACTTACGATTTTTGAAGCAGGATTAGTTGCCGTTGCAAGATTTGACATACGTCCTGCAATTGAGCGCGCAAACTCACCCGTACCAAAAAGACAGATAATGTTTTGCTCCAACACCTCAGAAGCACGCGCAAATCCGAGATGAGGAACAGACATAGCAGAATCTTTATCTTTCCAAGAATGCTGGAGGTTAATAATAGACCTGAATGTATAAGAACCAGCAATACCATCAGAAGGAAGTGCTAAATTAAGTTGATATCGGCGAAGAGCATCTTCGGTATTAGGTCCAAACATGCCATCTTCATCACCGCAAGAAAAACCAAGCACATTTAAGGCATGCTGAAGCATTTTTACATCGTTTCCATGAAAATAAGGAACGCGTAGATATAAAGTTCTATCACCAAGCTCGTAGGTTAAATCTACCAAGCGAGACCAAATACTATCGGTCACTTCCCCACTATACTCAAGCTGCTGTTCTTTGCAGAACTCACCAAGCGCATCGGAGGTTTCCTGGTCAAAGATACCTAATTCTTTAGTTTCAGAAAGAAAACCTAATGAAACAAGTTTCTTCTGAATATCTTCAATTGCTAAACCAGAATCCCCTTGAGAATACTTCACCATGACGCCCTACTTTAAACGACTTACAAACCAATCAGCCATTGCTACAAGCAAATCATAGGCAAGAGAAGGCTCAACATAGTCCGAAAGATTCTGTTTTGCCTGTTCAACAAGCTTTTCGGCATATTCTCGAGCAAAGTCAATAGAGCCAGCTTCTTGAAGGATAGAAACTGCTTCCTCAAGAACAACAGGATTAGTTTCTTTAGAAGAAAGAATCTCTATCAAACGATCTTTTTTATCGCTACAAGCAAGAGCGTGCACTACACAAAGTGTTCTTTTACCTTCGGTAATGTCAGAACGGTAATCCTTCTCTTTAGATTCTTTAGTACCGATAAGGTTAAGCAAATCATCTTGAATCTGGAACGCAAGACCTGTTTTCATGCCATAATCGCGAAGGCCCTCTACAACTTCAGAAGAAGCACCCGCAGTAATAGCACCAATAGCTAAAGGAACTGCACCAGAGTAGTAAGCGGTTTTATGGGTTGCCATAGTAAGATAGTCTTCAACAGTAATGTCATACCGGCTATCACGAGCCCAACCAATATCAAGCGCCTGACCCTCTACGGTACTTTGTGCCATAGACACAAGTTCAAGTGCTACACGAACTTTAAGAGAATCATCCAAGTTTTCGTCGCGCATTACAATGCCGTTTACAAGAGACAAAGCCAAGTCACCTGCATTGATTGCTAAGCCTTCACCCTGAACAAGATGCATGCAAGGCTCACCACGACGAAGCTGAGCATCATCAGCAATATCATCATGTATTAACGCAGCGGTATGAAAATGCTCAATAGCTGCTGCAGAAGAAAATGCTTTTTCAGGGTTACCTTTTACTGCCAAGTTGGCAAGAACGCAAACCAATGGCCTATGGCGTTTGCCGGCATTCTCACTGTATGTAGTCAAAGGATCATAGAGATACTTGTCCATATCAGGATGACTACCTACTGGAATAAAACTATTTACCACCAAACTAGCAGTATCAGCATAGTGAGATAAAAACGCTTCGAAAATATTTTTGCCAGGATATTTGTTTTCGAAAAATGAAGCATCGCCTTCAGTAAACTTTTTGAATTCTAAAGCGATGTCTGAACGATTAAAAAGCTCGTTTGCTAATGTCATGATTTACGCTTTCCATACTAATTATTGAAAGCAGACAAAGCAGCACCGATTCCAAAAAGATATGCATTAAGCATCTAAAGAACTGGTAGGAGCGGAGGGACTCGAACCCTCAATCCGTAAGGAGGCGGATTTTAAGTCCGCTGCGTATGCCAATTCCGCCACGCTCCCTTATTTTGCCTACTTACTAAGCTGCACTATCATAACAAAAATAGTAAAAAAATTCAGCAAAAAAGCTTATGAATAAGCTTATTGGTTTTCGGCATTTTCATCAATGACTCGTCTAGTTTAGAACAAGAGAAAGATTTTTGCCAGTACAAAACCAATAATTCCACAACCAGGGAAAGTAAGAATCCAGGTCAAAACCATATTACCTGCCATATCCCATTTCACGGCACGAAGACGCTTTGATGCACCAACGCCCATAATGGCTGTAGTGCTTGTCTGAGTCGTGGAAACAGGCATACCAGTAAAGGTAGAAAGTGCCAGACAGAAGACCGTTGAAGCAGATGCTGCAAATCCCTGATAAGGCTCCATTTTTACCATATCGAGGCCAACTGATTTAATGATTCTTTTTCCTCCAACGGCGGTTCCAAGACCCATTGAAGCAGCACAAAGGATAATAAGCCATAACGGAAATTGAACATCGGCCGTATTCGTAGTGCCCATACAGAGAAGAATGCCTAACATGCAAATAGAAAGGAATTTTTGTCCGTCTTGCGCACCGTGCATTAAAGCAACACCAGCACCTGCAATTTTTAACGCCCAATTCCAAAAGCCAGTAGTTTTACGACGATCCATTCCTCCACAGAGTTTCTCCAACCCTTTAGTAAAGACATAACCACAGGCAAAGCCCAAACAGCTGGAAATAATTAATCCATAAATAACCAGCATCCATGCGTCAATATTAATACCATCAACACCGCTCATTACACCAATTGCGGCACCCGTAAGACCCGCAATAAGCGAATGGCTTTGGCTTGTTGGGATACCAAGCGCCCATGCAGCACCGCCCCATACAATAATGGAAATCATAGCCGCTGCCAGAGCGAGTAGAGCGTAATGAACATCATCGCCAAAATTAACCATGTTAAAAATGGTGTTTGCAACAGCTGAATTAATAGAAACGATTACCAAAAGACCAACAAAGTTACAGATTGCGGCCATTATAATGGCCTTACCAGGACTCATGGTTCTTGTTCCAACAACGGTAGAAATAGCATTAGGGGCATCAGTAGCACCATTTACAACAGTAGCCCCCAATGTCAATGCGAGAATCACAATTAAGATTGGATTGCTTATCAGCATTCCTAAAAATGTGCCGAAATCGACCACATTAACCCCTTCGTTAGGTGAACAAAAATTAAGTGCTCGAAAAGCACTTAAATCGTTACGTTCAAAAGTTATTATAGACTAACTATCTTGGTTAGTCATAACGATACCTTGCAAAATGTCTGATTCACTTACGGTATAGCTTGTTTTATCGGTCAACGACAAAACGGTTAATAGAATAAGCATTCCTGCAATAATTACCGAAGCTCGTTTAGGTTCCAGACCAACAATTTCTTTTCGCTGCTCAAGAGGCACAGCACAGAACTGCTCATACACATTTCGTAAGTCTGGTAAAGTCATCACCGTTTTATCAACTAAACCAGAATCGTAAACTTCCATATGTTTATGCACCGATACCGAAGTAGTTGCAGTACCAGCAACCGCAACAATTCTATCAATCGAATAACCTTGTTCAAATGCTTTATCAAACCAAGGACTCATTGATTCAACAATCCATTCTTGCGCTTGTTTAAGCTCTGAAGGCAAAGGAGGATCGTTATGCAAGAAACGTTCAGTAACTCTTCTGCAACCAATATCAAAAGAGTGAAACAGGCTTGGCTCTTTGTGCGCTTTGCCGAACACAACTTCAGTTGAGCCGCCACCAATATCAAGAACAAGTAGGTTTTCGTTTGCATAATTGCATGAAGCGCCCTTAAAAGAAAGTGATGCTTCAACCTCACCAGGGATTACTGATAGATCTACCCCAATTTCTTTCAGCGAATTTATGAGTTCAGAAGAGTTAGAAGCATCTCGTGCTGCACTGGTAGCAATAGCAACTGTCTTAATTGGATGTTCAGGGCATTGATAGCATGCAATAATTTCCTGATAGCGTGCAATCTGGTTCACAACGCGCTCAATAGCATCTGTCTGTAATACGCCTGTTTCGTCAACGCCTATACCAAGATTGGTGATTTCGCAGTGACGAGTTAATTCAATGAGTGTTTCGTCTTTTATCTCTGCAATAAGAAGACGACACGTTACTGTTCCAATATCAATTGCAGCAACGCGCATAGCTACCCCTATTCCTTATACCCAAAAACAATATCAAGAACGCCCGAATACCAAGTATCAGGAGTTTTAACGCCTGAAGTTAAAACGGTATGACCCGCATTAGTAACCGCCGTCTTATCAATACTGGAAGAAACATTCTCAACAACTACCTGATGTTCTCCATATCCAATAAGCCCATACTGTTCACGAGCATAGCTTTCGAGACCTTCATCGGTTTTAAGGAAGTCTACTTCTGCTTGAAGAGCTACATTATGTTCTTCAAGTGCTTGGTATTCTGCTTCGAGTTTCTGAATTTTTCTTGTTTCGTTATACAAATCTGCCACCGGCTGATAGAGCAACACGCCACAGAAGAGCACAATTATCGTTGCAGTTGCCGCTAAACGAGAAGCAACTCCTGATAAAGAATGACCGATTTTCTTTTTCTTTTTACCGCCAGAGGTTTGAGTATTCTGCATTTCAGTTGTGCGTCGATGAGTTTTACCCATGCGCATCTCGTATAACGCAGCACGACTTCCCGATTCTGCAGAGGTATCGTCAGAACCAATAGTGCGATTAAACTGCTTTTCCGCTTTAGCAGAACGCATCTTCTTTTTCAGGGAATCGGTTAAGGAAGCTTTTTGAGGAGTTTGATTTTGCAAACACTCTTCTTCCTGCTCCTGCTGCTCCCATGAGTTACGAACCCCATACGACAAATTACCTGCTGGATGGTTGTCTGAAATAGAATTGGTGCGCAAACGGTTTCTTTCAGTGTTGGATTGCGTGTTTTTGTAAGACTGAGAAGAAACTCTTTGAGCACCCACCCTTGGAGGAACATCAAGCGAAGAACGCTGAGTTCTTACCGTAGTTTTTCGTTGATCATATCCACGTGTACCTACGTTGTTTTGAGCTCGCTGTGTGCGTAAAGGGCTCTCAACTCCCCCTCTTGTTTCGTAGGAAACACGGGAAGCTCGCTGCGAATTTGGCCGAGCTGCAGAATAGGCTCGATCAGATTGACTTGTCTTGCGGTTTCGAGAAGTGAAGCGAGGATCGCTAAACTGAGAATCTCTTAGAGTCCTTTGATTAGATACTCTATGTGCGACACCGCGCATATCCGCTTGAAAACTGCTACGAGTATCACCATAAGCACTTCCGTGCGAATTGGTTTGCCCTTCATATAAACGAGCACTTCTTTGAGATGAATACGATGAACCCTGAGTGCGATAAGAATCCCTCTGCTCTGAAGAAACTTGATAAACCTGATGCGAGGAATGATTGCGAATACGAGAACCTGAAGCAGCGCGCGCTTCATCAAAGGATAGTATGTTTGTTTGTTTTGGCAAAATTTTTACACCGTGGTTCGTTTTAGTAGTTTGTTTATGGTGTTAGTTCTGTTGTCCATTCTAGCAGAAGAGCCTGTTTTAACTTAGCTCAACCCTGAAATACATAAATCAAATTTGGCAATATAACACAGCTGTTTGATTTATAAAAATGGCAAGAAAAGACAAGATAAACCGAGCTGGATTTCCCAGCTCGGTTTATCGCTATTATATGTTTAGGCTGATAAAAGAGTGGTTTCTACTCTTTTTATAGTTAGAAGTTTGATAACTAAAAACGCCAATTAATCATCAAGCTGTTCTGCGATTTCGTCAGAAATCTCCATGGTGTGATATACGTTCTGAAGATCTTCCAACTCCTCAAGACGATCGATAAGGCGCATTACCTTCTTAGCGTCCGCAACATTGGTAATCTCGTTTGGGGTAGTAGGTTCCATGGTAAATTCAGCACCCTTTGTCTGAATACCCTGCTCCTCCAAAGCTTTCTTTACCGCAATAAGCTCGTTTGGTGCAGTATAAACTACCCATTCATCTTCAGCATCTTCGTAATCGGTTCCACCAGCTTCTGCAACTGCCATCATGAATTCATCTTCATCAACAGCATTCTCGATGTCAGCAACCTTCTTCTCTTCAGATTTAATAATCTTCTCAACAAGAATCTGACCTTTACGCTCAAACTGAAATGCAACAGAACCAGAAGTGCCTAAGTTACCGCCACTGTGACTAAATGCTGCACGAACGTCAGAAGCAGTACGATTGCGGTTATCGGTCAAAGCTTCACAATATACTGCAATACCACAAGGGCCATAACCTTCATAGATTACAGTTTCATAATTAGCTGCATCTTTGCCAGAACCAAATGCCTTATCAATAGCAGTCTTAATCTTGTCTTTAGGCAAGGAGTTTGCCTTAGCTTTATCAATAGCTGCAGCAAGAGAAGCGTTATTGTCTGGGTTTGGATCGCCGCCTTCTTTAGCAGCTACGGTAATGTTACGAGAAAGCTTGGAAAACAAAGCGGAACGTTTAGCGTCCTGAGCAGCTTTACGGTGCTTTGTTGTAGCCCATTTTGAGTGGCCTGACATATATGCCTACCTTCCTATATGAAGTTAACAAACTAATTTACATAGTGCAGCTGGATATTATAACATAGCCTCACTACTTGGAATAGTACTTACAAAAGCTCGTAGGTTTCGGTAGCAATTCTTTTGGTTAACGCATTAGAATGAGTCACTAATAGCATGCCAATATTCTCTTCTTTCGCATAAGAAAGAAGCACATCCCAAATCTGGACTTGCGTAATAGCATCAAGCATGGTTGATATTTCGTCAGCAATAATAAACTGCGGTTTTACTCTCAACGCACGAGCTATACAGCACCTTTGAAGCTCACCGCCCGATAGTTCGCGAGGATATCTACTGAGCCACTCTTCTTTGACGCCAACCCTTCGAAGAAGTTCAAAATCAATTGGGCCTGCTTCTTCGAGTGATGAACGAATAGTAATAAGAGGGTCTATTGCGTGTTCGGGATGCTGCCAAATCATTTGAACAGGACACACGCCCTTTTTAGGGAGTGGCTTGCCTGAAAAAAGAACTTCTCCCGTATCTGGCTCAAGAAATCCCGCAGCCAACTTACATAAGGTCGACTTACCAAAACCCGAAGGGGCTAAAAGCGCTATCCGCTGACCTTGTGTAACCGATAGAGAAACATGGGATAAAACTTTGGCATCCTCAGTGTATGAATATGAAACATCTTTCAGTTCAAGAGTACTCATCGCTACCCCTTTTCAACAACAAAATCGTGCTCAGGAAGCGCATGCCAAAGCATCCGGGAAAAAGGATGGTTTAACAAATCAGGATGAGCAAAACTTTCAACCGAAGTCTCTTCCACAACTGTTCCGTCTTTAAATACCGCCACTCTGTCGGCAACTTTTAAAGCCAGCTCAATATCGTGAGTAATAAGAAGAACTCCTCCTCCTTCATCAGCAAATTGTCTAAAATCAGCCATTGCTTTTACGGCTAGCTCCAAATCCAAACCAGGAGTAGGCTCGTCTGCAATTATCAATTGAGGATTCGAAATAAGTGCCGTACAAAGGAGAATTCTTCGTGCCATACCGCCAGACAGTTCGAAAGGATATTTCTGCTCCACTTCAGAATCTAAGCCATAACGAGAAAAGAGCTCAGCTCGTTTTTCAGGCAAACCGCCAATCTGTTTTCCTACTTTCATAAGAGGATTTAGGCTTTTTACGCTTTGGGGAACAAACGCAATCTTTCTTCCTCGAAGCGTTTTCAGAGATTCAGCCGTTTGCTTTTCGCCATCAAAATAAATTGTTCCCGTAACGGTAGAATTCGAAGCATATAAGCCCATAATTGCATCAGCAAGAAGGGTTTTTCCAGAACCTGAAGCACCAACAATTGCAAGAATTTCTCCCTCGTGCACTGAAAGAGAAAGATTGTCTATCACTCTTGAAACGCGTCTCTTGCTTGACCACCGGCCATCACGTTGATCATACATCGTAAAAGACACTGACAAATCTTCGACCTGAAGAAGATGATGACCATGCGCATGAGCTGAATAGTGGGCATGAGAGTGGTGGTGGTGGCATTCGGCATCATTGTGGTCAAAGCTTTCATGATTGACTCTCTCTTTGTTAGTAGCGCTATGGTCAACACTGTCAAAATCAGCAGTATTGCCGCCAATACCACGGTGATTTTTTTCCTGTTGAAGTTCTATCATTTCTCCCCTCCTAGTCTTGAGCATGAGCAGGATCAATGAGTTTTCTCAAACATTGACCAGACAAATCGAACAACAGAACCACCGCGAGGAGCGCAAGACCAGGGAATAAGGCAAGCCACCACATTCCCATGGAAAGATAATTCATTGACTCACTTAAAATCACGCCAATTGCAGGCATTTCGGGAGGTAATCCAAATCCCAAAAAGGTAACGCCCGCTTCATGAAGAATAGCATGAGGAAATAGCAGGATAAGTCCTACCAAATACTGAGGAAAGACTGCAGGAACAATATGCTTAATTGCAACCTCTACTGGACTTTTTCCAAACTTGTACGCCTGTTTAACGTAGACACTTTGCTTGACTTGGAGCACTTCTGCACGAACCACTCTACACAAGCTTGGCCAATGCGTTACTGCTACTGCAATACACACACCCCAGAATCCCTTACCAAGGGCATAAGAAATAAGGATAAGTAAAACAATATGAGGTAAGCCAAGCATAAGATCAATAAGCCACGTAATAGCAGCATCAATCTTCTTTCCTCCTAGCGCAGCTAGCATACCCATTATCAGAGCAATAATAGAGGAAACAAACGCCGCTAAAAGACCAATCCCGATACTGGTAGAAAGGCCTGAAATAGTACGAATAAACATATCGCGACCAAGATTATCGGTACCAAAAATATGATTGAGGCTTGGTGCAAGGTTTTTTTGCGCAAGATTTGTTTCCGTAGCAAGTGGCGCTAAGATAACACCAGCAAGAGCAACGAAAACCAAAAGGGCAAACGCAGCCACAAATACTACGAAAGTTTTTTTACGGTTATTCACTTTTTCAAAAACTGGTTTATAAAACACATTCTCAGACAGAAGAGGAGCTGTCATAGTTTCCGTAGCCGTCTCTTGCGATTTTGCCGATACATTAGACTGAAACGAAAAGCGTCTCACAGGGAATCACCTCCCTGTTTGATGCGCGGATCAACAATACGATAGAGGATATTTGCAATCATATTGCCACCAAACACAATAGCAGCTGATACCAATGCAATACCAACCAAAAGAGCCGCATCACCACCAATTCCCGCAGTAACCGCCGCCTGACCAAGACCTGGATACGAAAAGACCTGCTCAACTAATACCGAACCACCAAATATTTCAGAGATAGAGGCAAACTGAATAGTAATAGCAGGTAATACTAGGTTTCTCAGTCCATGCGTTTTTACGATTTCTTTTTCTTCCATTCCGCGTGCACGAGCAAAACGAACATACTCGGACTCCATAATGTCTATGGTTTTCTCACGAGTATGGAGAGCAATATTCGCAACACCAATAACCGACAAGGTTAAAGCGGGAAGAATCATATGGTGAATTGAATCGAAAATTGTAATATCGACAGCGCTTTTTCCAATTGGCACTGAAAAACCTAAAGGAAACCATCCTAACCAAACAGAGAAAACAATGAGCATAATAAGGCCAAGCCAAAACGCTGGAGTAGAAGCCAAAACAAAACAGTACGCTTTTATTGCCTTATCTAGCTTGGTTCCCTTTTTTACTCCTGCAATTACTCCTAGTGCCAAACCAAAAACACCACTAAGAACCCATGCAATAGTCATTAACGCAAGGGTGTTTAACGAACGGGTTGCAAGCACTTCGCCAACAGGTGCATTGTAGCGAAGAGAGGTACCCATATCTCCCTGTAAAACACCCAGCAACCAATTGAAATAGCGCTCCCAAATAGGAACATCAAGCCCCCAGTAACTAGCAAGTTGTGCTCGTTTTTCTTCACCCATATGAGCATACGCAACCTGACCAACATTAGCCTGCACGGGATCTACTGGGGAGATACCAACTAAGAAAAAAGTTACGATGCTGATAGCAAACATCAGCACCAAAAACTTTACAATATTTCGGATTACTACTTCAGCCATTACACCGCTAGTGAAGACATTGAGCACATACCTTCACTTAAACTCTTTCTTTTTCGTCAAGGTTATCTAGTTTTCACTAACCTAATTCCAGCTCCACTGGTCTACATTATTAACCAAAGACCAACCGTGACCATGAGGATGAGGCTTTTGTTCGGCGACATTCAATCCTGAACGCTTGAAATACAAATGATCAATATTGACTAGCCAAAGCCACGATGCACCAGCTTGATAACCTACACCATCCACACCATCCCACTGTGCGTTTTTCCACTCATCAAAAGAGTCTTCAATCTTTTTGGTTGCAAGTGCTGCGTCAAGATGAGCATCGATGGTGGCACTTTCATAGGAAGGGAAGTTTCCCCATCCATCTGATTTAATTAGATCATAGAGCTGCGTTGGAGAATTAGCTCCCCAACCCCACAAAACAGCCTGGCTGTATTCTTTGGTATAGAGGTTATCTACTCCATCCCATGAGCCACCTTTAGGAGTAATCTCGAAACCAAATTCACGAGCCTGGTTTGCTACTTCTTCAGCTAATGCCTGGCGAACCGAATCGCTTACCGGATACCATAATTCAAACGCTGCGCGAAGGTTCTCCTTTTGGAAGATACCGTCATCACCAAAAACCCAACCAGCGTCTTCCATAGTCTTTTTCGCAGTGTCTCTATCTGTCTTAGACTTTAGATCTTCATTACCCCAAGGCATGCCATCACATACGCTATAACACACTTTGCCGTAGCCATTTAAAACATTATCAATCATTACTTCACGGTCTATACCGTAAATAAGAGCACGCCGAACTTCACTATTGCATAAGACGTTGTGTCCAAGCGGATACGCCTCTCCATTATCTTCTTTAGTTCCCCCTTCAGAAACACAAGGAAGGGAAATACCTCTACAGTCAACAGTATCGCAAACGAATAATTCATAGTCTTTTGGTTTTGCGGATGCTTTTGTTGCGGCAGTATAAGCAATATCAACCTTTTGACCATTTGCGGCAGCAAGAGATGCATCTTCCTCCATGAAAAGAACTACCAATCTTTCCATCTTTGGTTTTTGCCCATAATAATCAGGATTTGCACGGAAAATTACCTGTTGACCTTTATCCCACTGCTCCAACATGTACCTACCAGAACCGATAGGATTTTCACCATAAGTTTTTGAATCATAAGCATGTTCAGGAACGATACCAATGACTGCAAGGGTGTAAAGAAAAGCATTAAATGGTTTATTTAGATGAATTTCTACTTCAGTTGGACTAATAGCAACTGCTTTTTCAACCATGGATAAGTCTGCTTCAGCAGTCTCAGAATTACGAAGTGTATTGATAGTAAAGGCAACATCAGAGGCAGTCAGTGCAACAGAATCAGTAAATTTTACGTCATCGCGAATTTTAAAAGTCCAGACAAGACAATCGTTCGAAACAAAATAGTCTGTTGCTAGATCATTGACAAAATTTAAGTCCTTATCGGTGGTAATAAGAGTAGATTGCAAAAGAGGCTCATGTAC
This sequence comes from uncultured Eggerthella sp., assembly GCA_900546175.1. Taxonomy (GTDB): domain Bacteria; phylum Actinomycetota; class Coriobacteriia; order Coriobacteriales; family Eggerthellaceae; genus Anaerotardibacter. Next base: position 253,947 of record URBX01000001.1, read on the forward strand.
ATGTTCGCCACAACCCCACGAAAACATAGGATCAAAACCAGCCGCTGGCTCAGAAGAAACAGTCATAGATACAATTACTTCATTGCTGTTTCCGGAAACAGAAGCATGAGCGTTTTGGCTGCTTGATCCACATCCGGAAAGCATTCCAGACAAAGCAAGACCAAGCATGCCAACTCCGCCTGCTTTCATAAAATCACGACGACTAAGTTCCATGAGTCCTCCAATGTGTTACTAATTCATATTTCGTGTTAACACTATTGTAGCACGGACTCAGAAAATGATGTTATGAAAACAAAAAGCGTAATACTATTTCGGTGAATGTCTTACTAAATAGCTCTTATGCCAATTCTTCGGTAATAACCTGTGCAACCGCATGAGCAACTCTCTTTGCGAGAGCAGCATCTTCTGCTTCAACCATTACACGCACCAAAGGTTCCGTACCTGATGGACGAACAAGAATTCGACCCATTCCTGCAAGATTCTTGTCATGCTTAGCAATACATTCCTGAATCTTGGCGTTTGTTTGAACTGCCTGCTTGTCCGTTACTTTTACATTAATTAGCTCCTGAGGGAAACGCTTCATAACTGATGCAACCTGAGATACAGGAGCATCTTTGCGTAAGCAAGCACACAAGAATTGACAAGCGGTAATCAAACCATCGCCGGTAGAATTATGCTCCAAAAAGATCATGTGGCCAGACTGTTCGCCACCAAGTGTATACCCACCCTGACGAAGCTGCTGTAGGACAAAGCGGTCACCAACATTTGTCTGAATAACAGAAATCTCTGCGTCTTCCATTGCTTTAATAAAGCCCAGGTTACACATTACGGTAGAAACAACAGTATTTCCAGAAAGCAAATCACGCTCTTTCAAGTCAAGGGCACAAACTGCTTCAACCACATCGCCATCAATTTCATTACCAGATTCGTCAACAAACATAACTCTATCAGCATCACCATCATGAGCAATACCAATAAAGGCTCCTGTTGCACTCACCAATGCTTTGAGTGGTTCAAGATGAGTTGAACCGCAATTCACGTTGATGTCAGTGCCAGAAAAATCATCATTGATTACTACCACTTCAGCGCCTAACTCCTCAAGCGCAGCTGCGGTAGTTAGGCTTGCTGCTCCATGACCTGTGTCAAGAGCAATTTTTATTCCTTCAAATGAAATACCCTGTTCAGAAACGAGAGAAACAGCATGTTTTACATACAAATCACAAGCGTTTTCCACTTCAAGAATCACGCCTACTTCATCACCTGAAGGAAGCAAATCCGAATCAAGGCTTCCTTCTTCAACAAACTTCTCGAAAGCAGCTTCTGCTTCATCGGAAAGCTTGAATCCTTCAGCATCAAAAAACTTAATACCGTTATACTCAGGAGGATTATGAGAAGCTGAAATAACTACGCCGCCAGAAGCAAATAATTCTCTGGTAAGAAACGCAACACCTGGTGTAGGAATAATCCCTGCATCAAGAACCGTTCCGCCTCGGGACATAACACCAGCAGCCAACGCCGATCCAAGCATGTCACCGCTTAGACGGGTGTCTTTTCCCATTACGATTGTTTTTCCTAAAATACCAACTGCAGCCTGACCGAGCTTGAACGCAATATCACACGTTAATTCTTTATTTGCAATTCCACGTGCACCGTCAGTGCCAAATAGTTTTCCCATATTTTCCCCTACTTCTACTGTTCATAACGAAACAGAAAAAGGTAATAATTCGCCCTTACTAGTTTGGTATTATTCACCAATGAAACCACCATCAAAAATTGGAATTTGTCCCATTTCTAATTCGCTTTAGACATTTTGTCCAAAATGGAAAGACGGTCTTGATTCACTTCAAAAAGAACTCGCTCAATGTCAATGGTTTTATATTCCCCATCTTCGTACAGCACTTCTCCATCCACCATAGTGAGACACACATCACTTCCTTGAGCAGAATACACAAATCCACTTGCAAGGTTTTCGATAGGCTGCATCCATGGAGTTTCAAGGTTATAGACCACTAAATCAGCTTTATTGCCAATCTTGATTGAACCGCAGTCATCTCGTCCTTGAGAGCAAGCACCATTTCTTGTAGCAATAGTAATAATTTCTCCAGAAGTAATGCCCACTGGACTTCTCTTCATGGCACGCTGCATTAAGCCAAGAAGGTACATATCTTTATGCATATTAAGATTGTTGTTACTTGCAACGCTATCGGTGCCTAAGCAAACCGTTATTCCCGCCGCAAGCATTCCTTCAACATCAGCGATACCACTACCAAGTTTTGCGTTTGAAGCAGGATTCACTGCTACAAAAACCTTATTTCGTGCAAGTATTTCATAGTCGTTATCTTGGAGATGCACGCAATGGGCAGCGGTGCAAGGAACACGGAATAGTCCCATTTTCTCGAAGTACGCAACGGGAGTAACCCCATGGCGCTCTATACAGCCAGCTACCTCATCGGCTGTCTCACTTAAATGTAGTTGAACACGAAGATTATTATCAAGTGCCCACTGTGACACTTCTTTTACTATTTGAGGATGGGTTGTATATTCAGCATGAATACTTCCATCATAGAGAAGACGTCCGTTACCAGCACCATGAAATTCTTTCAGACAATAGCTGTTTACTTTATACGCTTCTGTTTTTTTATAAGGCACGTCTTTATCGAAGGCCACTATAGTGTATTCGATATTAGCCTTAATACCACTATCAATTACTGCTTTAGCACGAGCTGAAGAATTGTAGTGCATATCAGAAAAGGATACTACCCCGAATCTCAGCATCTCAGCAATTGAAAGCATGGTTGCAGTGTACGACTCTTTATCGGTGATATGTGCCTCAAAAGGAAAAATAGACTCATTGAGCCAACGATCAAGAGGGAGATTTTCGCCCCTTCCTCTAAGAAGCGACATAGGCGCATGAGCATGAGCATTATATTTTCCCGGCATAACCATTTTGCCGTTCCCTTTATAGGTACGGTTATATGTTTTCTCTGGAGGAAGCACATCAAAATAATCAATTACCCCCTCCGAAACGCCCAAAAAGGCATTTTTATACTCCTTGCCATACTCATCCATGACGGTAATATCGCTAAAAAGAATAGACATGCAGCACCTTTCGCTTACGCAAATTCCACTATTTGCAAAGGATTTGTAATAAGAGCTTGCGGGTTCTCTGTTTCAATTCGCTCTTTAGATTGGTATCCCCACAAACAGCCAACTCCATATACTCCTGCATTGTTTGCAGTCTTCATATCACCAGCTGAGTCGCCAAAAAAGACCGTTTGATAAGGAAAAACACCCAATTCCTCCATGATTCTATTCAGACCCGTTGGATCAGGTTTTCGAGGAATGAACTCGCTTTCCCCGTGAGCAACATTAATAAGCTCTGGGAAAAAGTGACTTACTACATCCTGAACACCCTTGTCAAATTTATTTGAAAGAACAGCTACCTTTTTTCCTTTATTCTTAAGCTGCGTAAGGACATGAGTTATTCCTTCAAATTCCTGAGTAAGGCACAAACCGTACTTATCATAATTTGCTTTAAATAACAGAAATGCTTCTTCTATGACTTCTTGCTCACAACCCAACGGAAGCGCTCGAGCCATAAGAGCTCTTCCCCCATCTCCTACAAAGGATAGTATTTCTTCTTTACTTCGCAGAGGGTACTCCATTGATTCAAGAGTTTTATTTACCGTCACTACTAAATCGGGCAAGGTATCTAAAAGGGTGCCGTCTAAATCAAAAATAAACGCATCAAATCCTGTCTTTAGATTAGTTCCCTCAACGATCATAGGCTGATTTTGCATAAGTAACCCTTCTTTTTTTATTGCAAAAACCATTGTAGTGCATTTAAAAAACTGGACCGAATTTCTTCGGTCCAGTTGATTACAAAGATAGGTATGAACTGTTCAAGAATCCGTACTAATTCTTAGTATTCAGAATTCTCGGAAGCCTCCTGCTCGGCAGAAGTAATATCAAAACCTAAGGAAGAGTCTGCACCTAACAAGGCATCAAGCTCTTCAAAGTTGCGCTGATAGGAATGAGGAGGAAGTGCCTCACCAAGCAACTCTTCATCATCATAGTTATAAGATGCTGGCTGTAATCCACCAATCAAAACCGTATCATCTGGGCTAAATACCATATCAAGCAACTGGCTCATATCGTCGCGAGAAGCGCTCAAGTCATCTTCGATAACTTTAGATAAGCCGTGAGCCTCAAGACCTGCCTTTAGCTCTTCAATTGCCTTCTTACCAATGCCTTCAATTCGAAGGAGGCTATCTTCGGTACGTCCAACCAAGTCAGCAACGGTTTCAATACCTGCCTCGCTAAACTTGTTTGCCCAACGCTGAGAAACACCTAAGTCATCATAAATATACTTACGTGCATCTTCGTCAGAAAGGCTATTTGAACGGTAGCTGCCCGCAATCTCGTTAAGATAACTTGCGTAATCAGATACGTAGTTGTCTCCATCCAAAGACCAATCTGCAGGCTGTGGCAAAAGGTTTTCGAGCTCACGCAAAGCCTCAGGAGCAGAATCAGGCAAACGATCAGAAGTATTCTTATCTACTGGAACACCCTTATAGGTGAGTCCTACCTCGTGGTAACGCTTTAAGCCGGTACCTGCAGGGATAGGCTTACCAATGATGATGTTTTCCTTCAAACCCTGAAGAGTATCAACCTTGCCTTCAATAGCCGCGTCGGTAAGAACCTTTGTGGTTTCCTGGAAGGATGCTGCAGACAAGAAGGAGTCGGTAGCCAACGATGCCTTAGTAATACCAAGAAGCAAAGGCTGACCTACTGGAGGCTCCTTGCCCTCAAGAAGCATTTCGTTAACTACTTCTTCGAACTCGAAACGGTTTACCTGACGACCTGGCAACAAGTCAGAGTCACCCGAATCGATAACAGTAACCTTACGCAACATCTGGCGAGCAATAACTTCAATGTGTTTGTCGTTAATGTCTACACCCTGAGATACGTAAACATCCTGAACCTGATCAACAATGTAGTTCAAAGTGGTATATGGATCAGTCAAGCGGAGCAAATCGTGTGGGTTTACCGAACCACGAGTGAGCTGCTGGCCAACTTTAACCTCACAACCATCATTTAAACCATTAACTAACTGAGCACGAGCGGAAACAACATACTCGCGGAAGTTGCCTTCCTGGTCATGAATGGTGAGTGTCTTTGTTTGCTTGTCGCCAGAAACCTGGAGAGTACCTGCAATTTCAGCGAGAACCGCCAAGCCCTTAGGCTTACGTGCTTCAAACAACTCGGTAACACGAGGGAGACCGTGGGTAATGTCTTCACCTGCAACACCACCAGTGTGGAAGGTACGCATGGTAAGCTGAGTACCAGGCTCACCAATGGACTGAGCAGCAATAATACCAGCTGCAACGCCGATATTTACTGGACGGCCCGTTGCCAAGTCCCAACCATAACACTTCTGGCAAATACCCTGCTTAGCATGGCAAGACATAACGCTACGATGACGTACGGACTCAACGCCTACAGCAGCAAACTTCTTCAACATATCGAGAGAAGAAATATATTCACCAGCTTCAAGCATTACTTCGCCAGTCTGAGGGTTTACCACATCATCACAGAGACAACGACCAACGATCATCTCGTTTGGAGCGCCCTTTTCGGTTAGAACAGGAGCGGTAACGCCATCGTTAGTACCGCAGTCAATCTCGCGAATAATAACATCCTGAGCTACGTCAACAAGACGGCGGGTAAGGTAACCAGAGTCAGCAGTACGCAATGCGGTGTCAGCAAGACCCTTACGAGCACCGTGAGTAGAAATAAAGTATTCCAATACCGACAAGCCTTCGCGGAAGTTTGCCTTAATAGGACGGTCAATAATCTCACCCTTAGGGTCAGACATCAAACCACGCATACCGGCCAACTGACGAATCTGCTTGATATTACCTCGAGCACCAGAGAATGCCATCATGTAGATAGGATTGAACTTGTCGAAGTTGTTAGCCATTGCTTCGCCAACTGCTTCGTTTGCTTCATTCCAAACGTCAACAACTTGCTTATGACGCTCTTCGTCAGACATGAGACCTAATACGTAGTCTTCGTCGATAATTGCAACCTTACGATCAGCTTCAGCCAAAATCTCAGCCTTCTGAGGAGGAATAGTTGCATCGTATACCGATACGGTAACACCTGCACGAGTTGCATAATGGAAACCAGCAGCTTTCAAACCGTCCAAAATTGGTTCCATCTCAGAGATGGAATAACGGTTGCAGCAATCCTCAACCAGACGAGAAATCTGGCTCTTGTTCATTTCGAAGTTCAAGAATGGATAATCTTCTGGCAATACATTGTTAAAAGTAATACGTCCGATAGTGGTTTCAAAACGCTGACCAGCCTTGTATTCAACCATCTCATCGAAGGAAGAAGCTACCAAGGTGTCCTTCTCAAGACGAACAAAAATCTTTGCCTGAAGATCCAGCTCAGCACGAGCATCATAAGCATTAATTGCGTCTTCGAAATTAATGAATGCGCGACCTTCGCCTGGGAAACCATCACGAGCAGCGGTCAAGTAATACAAACCAATAATCATGTCCTGAGTAGGTACAGTCAAAGGACGACCATGAGCAGGAGATTTGATATTGTTTGCAGAAAGCATCAAAACGCGTGCTTCAGCCTGAGCTTCATTGCCCAAAGGTACATGAACTGCCATCTGGTCACCGTCGAAGTCGGCGTTAAATGCAGTACATACCAATGGATGAAGTTTGATAGCCTTACCTTCAACCAATACTGGCTCAAATGCTTGAATACCCAAACGATGCAAGGTAGGAGCACGGTTGAGCAATACTGGATGTTCAGTAATAACCTCTTCCAAAACGTCCCATACGTAAGTTGCACCACGATCAACTGCACGCTTAGCAGCCTTGATGTTGGAAGCATATTCAAGCTCAACAAGACGCTTCATAACAAATGGCTTGAACAATTCGAGAGCCATCTTAGAAGGCAAACCACACTGATGGAGTTTAAGCTCTGGGCCAACAACAATTACGGAACGGCCAGAGTAGTCAACACGCTTACCGAGCAAGTTCTGACGGAAACGACCCTGCTTACCCTTGAGCATGTCTGCCAAGGACTTCAAAGGACGATTGCCTGGTCCTGTTACTGGACGACCACGGCGGCCATTGTCAAACAATGAGTCAACAGCTTCCTGAAGCATACGCTTTTCGTTATTAACGATAATCTCAGGAGCCCCCAAGTCCAAAAGGCGCTTTAAACGGTTATTACGATTGATTACACGACGATACAAATCGTTCAAGTCGGAAGTAGCAAAGCGGCCACCATCAAGCTGAACCATAGGACGAAGATCTGGAGGAATAACTGGTACTACATCCAAAATCATGTCATGTGGATGGTTGTCAGAATGCAAAAATGCGTCGACAACCTTTAAGCGCTTAATTGCTTTGGTGCGCTTCTGACCCTTGCCAGTAGCAACAACTTCACGAAGTTCTTCAGCAGTCTTTTCCAAATCAATTTCATCAAGAAGCTCGCGAACAGCCTCTGCGCCCATGCCACCATGGAAATACTCAGAGTAGTTCATACGCATTTCACGATAAAGAGCTTCATCAGAAATAAGCTGCTTTGGCTCAATCTTCATGAATGCTTCTAATGCTTCAGAACGAAGCGCTTTGCGCTCGTTAAACTCTTCGTAAATATCAGCAATTTCTGCTTCTACTTCTTCAGGAGAAAGACGCTCTTCTTCGTCGATATCATCAACGAACTCATCTTCCTCTGGAACATAGTCAACTGAAAGACGACGAGTAGCCTCGATCAAACGATCGCGCTCTGCGTCCAATTCTTCCAAGTCTGCTACTAACTCATCACGAAGCTCTTCTGCGTCCTCGTCACGAGCCTCCTTGTCAACCTTGGTAATGATAGAGCTTGCAAAATAGAGTACTTTCTCTAACTCTTTTGGAGCAATATCAAGCAAGTAACCTAAGCGGCTTGGAGAGCCCTTGAAGTACCAAATGTGAGATACTGGAGCAGCAAGTTCGATATGGCCCATGCGCTCACGACGAACTTTGGAGCGAGTTACCTCAACACCACAACGTTCGCAAACAATGCCCTTAAAGCGGATACGCTTATACTTGCCGCATGCACATTCCCAGTCCTTAGTAGGGCCAAAAATCTTTTCGCAGAACAAGCCATCCTTTTCAGGCTTTAACGTACGATAGTTAATGGTTTCTGGTTTCTTAACCTCACCACGTGACCAGCTACGTACGTCCTCTGAGGAAGCGAGAGAGATGCGGATAGTATCAAAGTTGTTTACGTCAAATTCGCTCATTTACATCTCCTCTCCACCAATAAGGTCGATAGAATCATCTGAACCCATTTCAGTTCCAAGCAAGTCGCCCAATTCAGAAGCAATAGATCCAAGAATGTCATCATCGGTCTTAGGCTTCTCTTCTGGAGCTCCAAGCAATTCTTCTTCTTTTTCTTCGTTCTCGTAAGAACTTGTGATATCAATCTTTTCCTTGTCGTGACCTTCAAGTTCAACGTTCAAGCACAAGGAACGCATTTCCTTGATAAGAACCTTAAAGGACTCAGGAACTTCAGCAGCAGGAATAGTATCACCCTTAACGATTGCTTCATATGCCTTAACACGGCCAGAAGTATCGTCAGATTTGATAGTCATAATCTCCTGGAGAACATTAGATGCACCGTAAGAATACAGTGCCCAAACTTCCATTTCGCCGAAGCGCTGACCACCGAATTGAGCCTTACCACCAAGTGGCTGCTGAGTAATCAAGCTGTAAGGACCAGTTGAACGAGCATGAATCTTATCGTCAACCAAGTGACCCAACTTCAAGATGTAGGACTGACCAACCGTAATCTGTTCACGGAATTTCTCGCCAGTACGGCCATCATAGAGCCAGGTCTTACCAGTGCGAGAAAGCTGTGGAACAAGCTCAGTACGAGCCAAATCGCCATAAGTCTGCTTATGAATATTAATGAGATTGCGATTTGCTTTCTCAATAACGTCAGAAATCTCTTCCTCAGTTGCACCGTCGAATACTGGAGTTGCAACGTGGATAGGACCTTCTACAACTTCATCGGTTTGTTCTTCGTCAGACCAACCCCACTTAGCTGCCCAACCAAGATGACATTCAAGCAACTGACCAACATTCATTCGAGAAGGTACGCCCAAAGGATTCAAGATAACGTCAATTGGAGTACCGTCTGCCAAGTAAGGCATATCCTCAACAGGAAGAATACGGGAAATAACACCCTTGTTACCATGACGACCAGACAACTTGTCGCCCTGCTGAATCTTACGCTTCTGAGCAACAAAAACGCGCACTAATTCGTTTACGCCAGGAGCAAGTTCGTCACCATCAATGCGGTTAGAACGATGAACGCTAATTACACGACCACCGGAACCATGAGGAACCTTCAAGGAAGTGTCACGAACCTCACGTGCCTTCTCGCCAAAGATTGCACGGAGCAAACGCTCTTCAGCAGTAAGCTCGGTTTCACCCTTAGGGGTAACTTTACCTACCAAGATGTCACCTGGGAATACCTCAGCACCAACACGAATAATGCCGTCAGCATCCAAGTCGGAAATCATATCCTCAGAGATATTTGGAATCTCACGAGTAATCTCCTCAGGACCAAGCTTGGTGTCACGAGCATCAATTTCATATTCGTGAATATGAATGGAAGTGAGCAAGTCTTCAGCAACAACACGCTCGGAAATGATAATAGCGTCCTCATAGTTGTAGCCTTCCCATGGCATGTAAGCAACCATGAGGTTTTGACCAAGAGAAAGCTCAGCGCCATCACAAGATGGACCGTCTGCCAAAACATCACCAGCGCAAACCTTGTCACCCTTGCGAACAATAGGCTTGTGGTTAACGCAACCATTCTGGTTTGAACGCTGGAACTTAGGGATCAAATACTCGTCGTATTCGCCGTCTTCACGCTCAATAATTACGGTTTCGCCGTCAACATAGTCAACAACACCAGGATTTTGAGCAACCAAAATTTCGCCAGAGTCAACTGCAATACGGTGCTCAATACCAGTACCAACCAAAGGTGCATTAGGCTTCAACAAAGGAACAGCCTGACGCTGCATGTTGGAACCCATGAGAGCACGGTTTGCGTCGTCATGCTCAAGGAACGGAATAAGAGAGGTTGCAACAGAAGTCATCTGACGAGGAGAAACGTCCATGTAGTCAACCAATGCTGGTTCAACGTCAACTGCTTCACCAAATACGCCCTTAGAGTCGCGGGTACGACAGAGTACCTTAGTAGCAGGAACGAATTCACCATTCTCATCACGATAACCATACTGACGGGTTTCAAGGTCGAAGATTTCGTTTGCCTGAGCAATAGTAAACTTTTCTTCTTCGTCAGCAGTAAGATAGTCAATTTCGTCGGTAACGCGACCGTCTACAACACGACGATATGGAGTCTCAATGAAGCCATATGGATTAATGCGTGCATATGTTGCCAAAGAGCCAATCAAACCAATGTTTGGACCTTCAGGAGTCTCAATAGGACACATACGGCCATAGTGAGAAGTATGAACGTCGCGAACTTCGAAGCCTGCACGCTCACGAGACAAACCGCCAGGACCCAATGCGGACAAACGACGCTTGTGGGTAATTCCTGCAGCAGGATTTGACTGGTCCATGAACTGAGAAAGCTGGGAAGAACCAAAGAATTCTTTAATTGCAGCAACAATTGGACGAATGTTTACCAAGCTCTGTGGGGTGATTTCATCAGGCTCCTGCATGCTCATACGCTCGCGAACAACGCGCTCCATACGAGAAAGACCGATGCGGAACTGATTCTGAATCAACTCACCAACAGTGCGAATACGACGATTGCCGAAGTGGTCAATGTCGTCACACTGTACTCCTTCTTCACCATCGTGCAAAGCTACAATGTAGCGCATGGTTTCGATGATGTCTTCCTTAGTAAGGGTAGAGCTATCATTAGAAGGATCGAATTCGAGCTTTTTATTAATCTTGTAGCGACCTACTTTTGCAAGATCATAGCGCTGTGGATTGAAGAACAAACCATCAAGCAAAGAACGTGCAGAGTCAATGGTAGGAGGCTCACCTGGACGGAAACGACGATACAACTCAATGAGAGACTCTTCTTTAGTAGTAGCAGAGTCACGATCAAGAGTGCGAATAATCATCTCAGAGTCACCAAACAACTCGATGATTTCTTCGCGTGTTTCAGCAATACCTAAAGCACGCAATAAAAGAGTTGCAGGCTGCTTACGCTTACGGTCAATACGAACAGACAAGATATCGCGCTTGTCGGTTTCAAACTCAAGCCAAGCACCACGAGATGGAATTACTTTAGCATTGTAAATAATTTTGTCAGAGGTTTTGTCGCGTTCAGAAGAGAAGTAAACACCAGGGCTGCGAACCAACTGAGAAACAACAACACGCTCAGTACCATTAATAATGAAGGTACCGCGGTTGGTCATAAGTGGGAAATCGCCCATGAAAACTTCTTGTTCTTTGATTTCGCCTGTTTCACGATTTACAAAGCGAATTTCAGCGAACAAAGGTGCCTGATAAGAAACGTCACGAGCTTTACACTCATCTACGCTATACTTAGGCTCACCGAATTCATGCTTACCGAATTCAACATACATGTCTTTTGTGGTTGATTCGATAGGACTGATGTCAGCAAAAGCATTTGAAAGACCTTGATCCATAAACTGCTTAAATGATTCAGTCTGGATAGCAATAAGATTTGGAACATCCATTACATCCGGGATCTTTGCAAAGCTTCTGCGATTCCTGTAGCGGCTGGTGGAAGCGGTATTTTTTGCTTGAGCCACGAGTCATTTCCTCCTTCGATGGAATCGTTATTTCGCAAAAATGCACAGTTTATCAATATACTTTTTAAATATAGTCAAGTCAATGAAAATTTTTTTGAATTATGAATTTATTATGTTCTTTCAAATACTATTTCCCGTTTGATTTGGGAAGATGCCTTTGAAGTTTTCGAAATATCCGTAAGAAAAAGTGCCTAAAAAAACAAAGAGACTCGATTGATACGAGCCACTCTGTCATAAGGGAAGAAAGTGTGTAACTCTGGAGTGTTCCACCAAAGATCCGAGCATTTTCTTTGGCAAAATACTTTCGAGATAAAAAGTGATTTCATTATAGGGTCGAGAAAAAACGCGCAGTTCCAAAAAACTATTTCGCAGATAAACGGTAGTTATTTTAAGTTTTTGTACACTACTTATTAAGTAATACTTAATAAGTCTTTACCATGATAAAGCATCTGATAAAACCTTTATTTTTTGAACCTGTTCAGGCATTTCTCCTGACCAACACGTGATTCTTTTTTTGGCAAACAACTCCAGAAAACTACTTTCTTTATTTATTCAAAATCGTAAAGATCTTTTGTTGCTTCTTTAAACTGCTCGAAGAGTTCATTGAGTAATGCTTCATCTTCGATCATTTCAAGGCCAGCTGGCTGATCATCTTCGTCAAGCTCGGTTACTTCCAAGATGATAATTGCATCATCGTTAGAATTTCCCTCTTCGTCAGATTCTACAAAGAAGCCATAACGACTTCCGTTATGCAAAATCAATCCCAGGAATTCAAAAATAACAAGGTCACCTTTTTCATCTTGAAGAGTAATAAGAAGACCTTCTTCTACAGGAGGTGCAAAATTTGGAGCAGATCCTTCACGCATGGGAAACCTCTTTTCTTACAGTATCTTTCTAAGAGTGCTTTCCGTTTTCGCAAAAAGCACTCTCCTACAAAACCCTAACCTACTTACTTTTTCTTTTTACGGTAATGGTAGCTTTGTTTTTTCTGCTTATTGTTTGCTGGCTTTTTCTTTTCCGTAGTTGTTTTTGGCGCCTCGATTGTTTTTGGTGAGGAAACGCTGCTAACTTCTTCGGTTTGATTCACTTCAAGCATTACCGGATTGGCAATAAGCGTGCCAGCAAAGGTAAAGAGCGAAACTTCATTACCAAGCTTACGTTGAATTTTCGCATTTGCAGGTTCACGCGTTTTCCAGAGAGCAAAAAGTGGCGTTGCAACTGCAATAGATGAATACGAACCTGCAATCAAGCCAATTGCCATAGCAAACGCGAAGTCTTTTAAGGTTTCGCTACCGAAGAAAAGCATAGCCAAAACAGGTACCAACGAAGTCAACGTTGTATTAATAGTACGCACAAATACCTGGTTAAGAGAATGGTTTGCCATACTCATAAAGGTTGACTTGATCTTCGCTTCTTTTACATTGTCGGCAATTCGATGGAATACAACAACGGTATCGTAAAGAGAATAACCAAGAATAGTTAATAATGCCGCAATAGTATTTGGTGATATTTCTCGACCAAACAACGCATAGATTCCTACCACGATAATAAGGTCGTGAAGCAGCGCTACTACCGCCATAACGCCCATCTTGTATTCAAAACGTATAGCAACATAAATAATAATGAGGAACAATGAAACAATAAACGCTAATAGTGAAGCGTTAATAACACTCTGTCCCCAGTCAGGACCAACCGTATTTACTTCAATAGAATCTTGAGAAAGACCCAAATCCCTCGCTACTTCCATAGCAGTGGAAGTAGCGCTTTGAGCAGAAGTATCAGTAGTACGAACTAAGAAACCTGATACTCCGTTAGTTTCAGTTGTCTGGATAACCGCATCAGTCTGGCCATTTTCATCAAAAGCTTGACGAACTTGCTCAGCTGTTACTGATCCCGTGTTGGTAAAGGTAGTTGAAGTGCCTCCAACAAATTCGATGCTAAAATCAAGACCTTTAACTCCTGCAATTCCTAACGACAAAACAACTAAACAAGCCGAAATAATCAAGAGTACTTTGCGGTAGCGCATGAAAGGGATATCTTTTCGAATGAAGTTTCCTTTTAAGCTTCCCAAAGCATCGATGGCGCGGCTGTGGCCAGCAAGAGGTCCTTTGCCTTCATAAGGAGCACGTGGTGCAAGAGCATTGCCATCAGAAGATGCGGAAGCTTCTTCCAATAATGCTTCGTAAACTTCAGCAGCAACCTGACAATCTTTAATACCCCAGAAGCCTGGATTCTTAGCTATTACTTTTGGTGCAAGAAGACGAACTAAAGGAGCCTTCAATAAAAGCATCATTGCGATATCGCAGAAAATACCTAATGCAAGCGTTAAACCAAAGCCCTTTACTGAAGCTGCTGCCAAGAAGAACAACGTTAACGCAGAGACCAGCGTTACTAAGTCAGCGTCAATGGAGGTTTGGATTGCATGCCTAACACCAGTGATAGAGGCAGCACGAACACTTCTTCCCATGCGAATCTCTTCACGGAAACGCTCCAGGGTAAGAATTGAAGAGTCGGCAGCCATACCAATAGTAAGAACAATACCAGCAACACCAGCCAAGGAAAGCGAGAAGAGACCCAGCGCAGAAAGTCCTGCCAGAATACCCAAATAGAGAATAGCGAATACCGCCATTGCAACTGCAGTCAAGATACCGAGACCGCGATAGAACACAATAAGATATGCAATAACAAGAAGAAGACCGATAAGCGCAACCAAAACACCTGTTGCAAGCGCATCCTGGCCTAAGGTAGGGCCAACAACCTGACTGGTCTCATAATGGAAGCTCACAGGCAACGATCCGCTTTCCAGAACGGTTTGCATGCTTTTTGCTTCTTCCATAGTATAGTTACCGGTAATGGAAACATCACCCGTTGTAATAGCACTCTGGACGGCAGGTGCAGAGATAATTTCATTGTCTAAGATGATTACAATTTGGCCTTTTGTAGGAGCAAGCTCGGTAGTTGCCTGACTAAATGCAGCAGTTCCCTGCGAATCAAGATTCAAGTTAACCGCATAATCAGTACCCGCTTCCGAAGCCTTATCAACAGTAACTCTATTGATATTTTCGCCCGTAATAAGCGGAGTATACGTTCCTGGTTCTACCTTTCGATACGTTACTTCTTCGCCATAGAAGGTGTTTCCTAAGCTATCAGTATAGGTTTCTCGTTGAGCGTAAGTGCCGTTCAATATTGCCTGCTGGTCCTCAGGATTTGTGAAAGAATCAGCACGGGCAAACTCTAACTTACCAGTTTTACCAATAGTAGCTAAAGCAGTTTCTGAATCAGTTAAACCAGGAATCTGCACAAGAATTTGGTTGCTTCCCTGGACTTGAACCGTAGCCTCTGAAGCGCCTAAAGCGTTTACACGTGATTCAATAATGGCGCGAGACTTTTCCATGTCCTCTTCAGTCACTTCGTCCCCGTCGGTGCTTTGAGCACTTAAAACAACGGAAAGTCCGCCCTGAATATCAAGACCTTGATTAATCTTTTCATTTGGAGGAGTAAAGAGCGCTACTGAAATTACAACTAAAACTGACGTAATGACAAGAAGCCACATATTACGACGGTTTGAATTAGTATGCTTTATCTGCTTCTTTGTAGAAGGCTTTTCTGATACTTCTTTGTTTTTCTTAATCCCCATTATGTAATTCCTTACGTTTCTTGAAGCACTTTATGAAAGTGCCCCCTCATTTTGAAGGAAACCTTACTAAATTGTAGCTACCATCATAGCGTGAAATGGTAATTATACTGCCTATTTATTAAAGATGCTCTCCGTATCCAAATGTGCTTTAGTCTAAACAAGCGTTTTTCTTAAGCCACCTAAGCAATCATTTACCACAGACACATCCATTCTTACTTTTTACATGGAGCAAACAGCTTCATTTTTTAATAATCATTTGCCGCAGGTGAGTTCATCCAATTCTGGTAAAACTCTTCATATCTGCCTTCAAGGATTGCCTGCCTTGCTTCATCCATAAGGTTAATCAGGAAGTAGAGATTATGAATACTGAGTAAAACACCGCCGAGCATTTCGTTTTGCTTTACCAAATGGCGAATGTACGAACGAGTATGTTTTTGGCAAACAGGACAACCACACTGTTCATCAAGCGGATTAAAATCATGAATAAACTTAGCATTACGCATGTTCATTCTTCCTTGATGAGAAAAAGCAGTACCCATACGGGCAGTTCGTGTTGGTAAAACACAGTCAAACATGTCAACACCTTCATGAACCGCTTTTACTAAGGTGGTTGGATTGCCAACACCCATAAGATAGCGAGGCTTATTTTCAGGAAGAGAACGAGCTACCGGCCCTAATGTCTCAAACATAATCTCGTGGCTTTCACCAACAGAATAGCCACCAATGCCATACCCCTTAAAGTCTTTATGACCGCCTGCTACACTTTCATCACTAATCTCAATTAAGCGTCGAATGGATTCAAGACGCATATCTAAATCCATTCCACCTTGACAAATAGCAAAAAGCGCCTGATCTTGTCGGGTATGAGCAGCTAAACAACGCTTTGCCCAAGAAGCAGATAAGTCAACCGCGCGTTGAACAAATTCCTTTGTTGCAGGATAGGGTGGACACTGATCAAGCTGCATAATAATGTCTGCACCCAGTTTTTGCTGGATTTCCATATTTGTTTCTGGGGTCCATCGAATCTTCGATCCGTCATATATAGAACGAAACGTGACGCCATCATCGTCAAGTTTTAACGTATCAGCAAGAGAGAAAATCTGAAATCCACCCGAATCGGTAAGCATTGGTCCATCGTAACCACAAAATGAATGAAGGCCACCTGCTTCAGCTATCAAATCCTCACCCGGACGGAGAGAAAGATGGTACGTATTAGAAAGCACAATCTGCGAACCAATATTTTTTAATGTTTCGTTCCTGATACCCTTAACTGTAGCACTTGTTCCAACGGGCATAAAAAGAGGTGTTTTAACTTCACCATGAGCTGTTTGGAATTTTCCTGCACGGGCGTGGCCGCATTGGGCCTCAATTTCAAAGTCGAAAAGAGCCATTATTTCCTTTCAAGTCTGGCTATTCACATTCAGGAAGGCTGCATACAAACTCGTAGAACTCTTCCATGGAACCATGTTTTACCTGATTAATATCGAAATCGTTAGGATTCAACATCCAGTCAGTTACCAAATAAGCATCCATGCCCGTCTCTAAACAAGCAAGATCCTCACGAGTATTATTGCCCACCATCAAGATTTCTGCTGGATTAAAACCTGAACACTCAATATTCTCCTGATAGTAGTCAATATATGGCTTTGTTGAAGTTGAATTATCAAACGTTGTAATTCTATCAAATGCGCCAGCGTTAACCTTTGCCCATGCTAAACGCTCAATAACTGCAACCTCTGGGAAGAGAGGCATGGTGGTTAAATAGAGGGTGTATCCCTTTTCTTTAAGCACCTCAACAATTTTTCCCGCAAGTGGGTTTGGTTCTACCGATAAACCTAATTGGCAAAAGTCATTCGTATAAAATTCCATGAATATTGGCTCTGCTTCTTCTTTACTAATTCCCATATGCGAAGAAAATACCGTCCAAAAACGATCGGAGTTTACTACTTTTTTCTGAGAAAAAGCCTGGCTAGTATTCTGATTTAATTTCCCTGCACCTTCAAAAGGAAGCACGTCATCTTCTGCGGCAGGATATCCTTGAGTCATTGCTCCTGTTCCTGCCAACAAAGCATCCATGAATTTTTTTGCATCAAAGCCCTTCTTAGCAGCAAATTTCCCAATAAGACCAAAGTAGTGCTTTAAAAACAGATCCATATCCATAGGTAAAAGCGTTCCGTCTAAATCAAAAAAAATCGCTTTGTACTTATTTTTATTCATAGCATCTCATTTCTTCCGATTCTCTTTCAAGATGGTAGTATAAAAGCTCTATGAAAAGGAGTTACAAAATCTATGAAAATACTATTACATGCGTGTTGCGGTCCTTGCTCTCTTGAGCCTGTTCGCCTTTTGCAAGAAGAAGGCCACGAAATCACCCTCGCATATTTCAATTCCAATATTGAGCCATTTGAAGAGTATCGCCATAGATTTGAAACCCTTCTTTCCTGGGCACAAAAAGAAAATATCCCGGTTATTGAAGGCCCTTGGAACAATATCGAGTGGGAATCGAGCATTTGCTCTGCTTGGAAACCGGGCGAAGCACAAATAAAGCGCTGTAGGGCTTGTTACCGTTTTCGTCTTGAAGAACTAGCCGCCTGGGCTTTCGAAAATAATTTCGAAGGAATTGGCACTACTCTCACCGTAAGTCCTTATCAATTTACTCAAGCAATCGAAGACACCCTGTACGAAGTAGCAAAACCATTCCCTTCACTGCAAGTAGTGTTTAGCGATTATCGCCCCTTCTACCCTCAAGCAACGAAACGCAGTCGAGATTTAGAAATGTACCGTCAAAACTATTGCGGTTGCCATTATTCTGAAAAAGAAGCTGAAATTGAGCGCGAAGAGAGAAAAGCTATCAGAAAAGAAAAGAAAGCCGCACTGAAACGAGAAAAGTTATTAGCTATGAAAACTTCCGATTTTGATTACGAACTTCCTGAAGAATTAATTGCACAAGAACCAGCCGAAAAACGAGATGCGTGCAAAATGCTGGTTATGAACCGTAAAACTGGAGGATTAGAAGACAAGATTTTTAGCGACATATATAATTATCTTCAGCCAGGAGATCTGCTTGTTGCAAACGAAACCCGTGTTTTACCTGCACGTCTCTTAGGCTTCAAAAAGAATACGGGAGGCGCAAGCGAAGTCTTTTTACTCAACGAAGTATTTGATTATGAGGAAAAAACAAGCAAAAGCGCAGTATGGAAAGCGTTAGTACGTCCAGGAAAACGCCTTAAGCCTGGAGCTATCGTCGAGTTTTTTGAAGGCGCCAACACTTCGCAAGATAATTCAAATCCTGTCATGGAAGCTGAAATAATCGATTGGGTTCCTGATACGGAAAAGGGCGAAAGGCTTGTTCGCCTTACCACTACCCTTCCTTCTCTTGACGAAGCACTTCACATAATTGGCCACACGCCTCTTCCTCCTTACATTAAAAACTATGCAGGAGATGAAGAGTTGTATCAAACTGTTTTTTCTCGTGAGGAGAGAAGCGCCGCTGCCCCAACTGCAGGACTTCACTTTACCCCCGAGTTAATAGAGCGCTTAAAAGAAAAAGGGGTTGGCTTTAAAACAGTCCATCTTGAAGTTGGACTTGACACATTCCGTGTTGTTGATGAAGAAAACCCACGTGAGCATCAAATCCACACCGAACGATACACTGTTCCTCAAGATACCATTGACGCTATTGAAAAAACTAAGGCAGCAGGCAATCGTGTTATTGCAGTAGGGACAACAAGTGTCCGAAGCCTTGAGAGCGCATGGGACGAAGAAGAAGGAAAATTAAAACCAAGAGACAGAGAAGCAACAAGCCTCTTTATTCTTCCAGGCTACGAATTTAAGGTGGTTGACTGTTTAATCACCAATTTCCACGTACCACGCTCAACCCTTATGATGCTCGTATCTGCCTTTTCAAGCAGAGACAACATTATGAGAGCTTATCGTCACGCAATTAAACGAAAGTATCGTTTGCTCTCTTTCGGTGATGCAATGTTTATTCGCTAAATTACGAGCGATACTTCTCCTGAGTTCTTTCAAAAAAGCATTCAAGATTCTCAGGAGAAAGATCCTCTTTTGAAAGAGGAATGTCATATGCGTTTGCAAGAGTCAGAGCCTGCTCTTCTCGAAGCGAAGCCAAAGCAGGCTTGTGGGCTTTTGTTAAGTATTCAGACTCCAACAATAACGTGCGCGCAATATACTCAATAGCCACAGGATCTGTTTGCGATAATTGCAAAAGTCCCGTCATTGATTGAGCATCCAGCTGCAACAAAAGACTCCCGTCAATTTCGGTGGCATTTGTCAGCGTGGCTTCCAAGAGTTCCGCAGACGCTTCCCAATCTTTCTCGTTGTTTTTTGTTTTTTCAATTGAGTTGGTAATTGCCTGAGCAAGAGCCAAAATCATACGCATTAAATAATCTTGATGCAGCATGGTATATCCGTTTCTTTTGTCTAAGCCTATTCAAAAAACAAACGCTAGCTGGTTCTATTCTCACATTACTCCAGGTTTTTCGGAGGTTGAACACCAATATGCTCATACGCTCTCAGGGTTGCTTGTCTTCCTTTTGGTGTTCTGATCAAAAGCCCCTGTTGCATTAAATAGGGTTCATACACATCTTCAATGGTTTCTGGCTCTTCACCCATTGCTGCAGCGAGAGTTGAAAGACCTACTGGCTTACCCATAAACTGAACGGAAAGAAGCTCAAGAATCTTATTGTCAATAGGATCAAGACCAAGACCGTCTACTTCAAAAAAGCTTAACGCTAAAGCAGCATTATCTTCGTCAATAACCCCGTTTCCTCGTATCTGAGTCCAGTCACGAACACGTTTAAGTAAACGATTTGCTAATCGAGGGGTTCCTCTACTTCTTCTCGCAATCTCAATTGCACCTTCTTCTTCAATATCAACTTGAAGAATGGAAGCACTGCGCAAAACAATTTGAGACAATTCTTCAGGAGTGTAGTAACGCAAGCGGAAAGAAATACCGAAGCGATCACGCAATGGTCCTGTTAATAACCCCGTACGCGTAGTTGCTCCAATAAGGGTAAACCGAGGCAAATCAAGACGAATTGAGCGAGCAGCAGGCCCTTTTCCAACCACAATATCAAGCACGAAATCTTCCAAAGCAGGATAGAGCACTTCTTCAACTGCGCGATTTAAGCGATGTATCTCGTCAATAAAAAGCACATCCCCTTCTTCAAGGTTAGTAAGAATTGCCGCCAAATCACCTGGTCGTTCAATAGCAGGACCACTCGTGATTTTAATATTTGCTCCCAATTCATTAGCAACAACTGACGCAAGGGTTGTTTTTCCTAAGCCCGGAGGTCCTGAGAAAAGAATATGATCTACCACATCATTTCTTTGCATTGCTGCATCAATAAGAATGGATAGAGTTTCCTTAATTTTTGTTTGTCCAAGATAGTCCTCGAGCTTCTTTGGTCGAAGACTCCTATCAAGACCCAAATCTTCTTCTGATAGCTCGACTGAAACAGACCGTTTTGAAGACATTAATCCCTGCTGACCTTCAAAAGAAGCATCATATAAAACATTTTCCAATTCAAAAAAATCCGCCATTTATGCTCCTAAACGACGTAATGCATAACGAAGTAACGCAGATTCTCCCAAATCATCTGTTGCACCATTCAGCGCAAGCTCGGCTTCTGCCGAACTAAAGCCCATTGAGAGAAGCGCTTCGGTTACTTGTTTGAGAGAAGCGTTTTCTTTCACAACGCGAACTTGAGAAGGAGTTATTTCTTCCCCATCAAACTTCTCTTTTAATTCCAGAATAATACGTGAAGCCATTTTTTTGCCTACACCGGGCACTGCCTGAATAGCACGCTCGTCCCCACCAACAATAGCCCCAATTGCTTCTGAAGATTCATAGGTTGAAAGAACCGCAAGGGCAACTTTTGGTCCAACACCACTAACGGTAATTAGTTTTTCAAACACTCGTTTTTCTTCCGAAGAAGAAAAACCATAAAGAGTCAGAGCATCTTCGCGAACATGCAGACGAGTAAGCACCTGCGCAGTCTGACCAACCTCAGGCAAAGATGCAACTCCTTTTACAGACATAAGGAGATGATAACCAACACCCTGCACTTCAATAATTGCCTGGTCAATACCCTTATATGCAACGGTTCCTCGTAAGAATGAAATCATCTATTTCACCTCTTTATCTTTAAGAAGCTCAAGAGTACCCAAAGAAAAAGGATTATGAGTAGTAAAAGTAATTGCTGCTGCAAGCGCATCAGCAGCATGGTCAGGATGAGGAATATGAGACAATCTTAGTATGCTTTGAACCATATATTGAACCTGGCCTTTATCAGCGTCTCCGATTCCTACAATAGCTTTCTTGATAGTTTTGGGAGAATACTCACCATAACGCATATTCTCCTGGCCACAAGCAGCTAGCGCAGCCCCTCGTGCTTGTCCTGTTGCAAATGCCGTTTGCGCATTGGAACCGAACCATACTGTTTCAACACTAACGCATGTTGGTTGATATCTGTTCACAACTGCGCTCATTTGCTGATAGATTTTTAAAAGACGCATTGGTAGCTGATCTGAGGGAAGCGTTTCGATACAACCATACGCAAGGCATGTTAGCTTTGAACCGTTTTGTTCAATAACACCCCATCCTGTATGTGCAAGCCCCGGATCGATACCAAGAATTATGCGCTGTTTAATACTCACAAAACTCCTAAAACAAACATTTGTTCGTATTTTAGCATAGAGTTTTATTCAACCTCAATACCGATTTGTTTGAAGTATTGAAGCCACAGTTCAAAACTTTCATCAGAAATTGAATGTTCCATTTTGCAAGCTTCTTCTTCAGCAAGTTCGGGAGAAAGACCAATTTTTTCGGAAAGAAAAACAACAAGGCTTCTATGGCGTTTATAGACAGAATTACCGTATTCAAAACCGGCGTCAGTTAAAGTCACATCACCATAAAAAGGCTGAACAAGCATGCCTTTTTCTTTAAGAGAGGTAATAGTTTTTGATACTGCTGTTTTTGAAACACCTAGTTTTTTTGCAATATCTACCGACCGAATAGGATTATCGGGAGTGCCTCCCAGCATTACGATTGCTTCCAAATAATCCTCGTGAGATGACGATACTTTTTCCATAACACACCCTATTTACAAAAACTATACGCTTCTGCTTGCTTTAGAACAAAAGGAGCCTTGCATACTTTTAAGACCATACTCCCCGTGTTTTTCACTCCTAAAGAGTTTTTTTTCAATCTGAGAATAAATCATATCCCAAGAACAGCAACAGAAAACCCCCTTCTTAAACTAACCTTCTTTGTTTTTTAGTTCGCGTAAAGCCTTCATCTCTTTTTTCTCGAACCAGTCGCGCCCAAAAAGTCAATTCTCTTGCGCTAACGTGTATACTTGACACCTAATAAATAATCCTTCCGAGAAAGAAATGAGTAAATGAATCTTTACTTAGATACTAGAGGAAACGTCACCGAACATGTTGCTTTTACTGAAGCAGTAGTAAAAGGACTCGCAAATGGTGGTGGCCTTTTTGTTCCTGAACAAATTCCTCACTTCACTCTTGATGAAATTCTTGATCTTGCAGAGCTTCCTTACTATCAGCGTGCTGCAAAAATTTACCAAGCGTTCGATACTGATCTTTCAAACGAAACCATTGAAGCTCTTATGGCAAAGGCATATGGCAAGCAGTTCGACACTGCTGATATCTGCCCTATCGTTTCTCTTGATGAGAAGACCCATGTTCTTGAATTATGGCATGGTCCTACCAGCGCTTTTAAAGACATGGCACTTCAATGCTTGCCTCTTTTCTTTTCTGAGAGCGCAAAGCAGCTTCGTAAAGAAGGAAAGATTGATAACACCTTTCTAATTTTAGTAGCCACTTCCGGTGACACTGGTAAGGCTGCTTTAGAAGGCTTTAAAGATAAAGAAGGAATTCAGATTGCTGTTCTTTATCCAGAAGGTGGCGTATCTGACATTCAGCATAAACAAATGGCAACTCAAAGCGGCGAAAACGTAATGGTTTGGGCAGTTGAAGGCAACTTCGACGATTGCCAAACAGGCGTAAAAACCGTGTTTAGTGACAGCAAGTTTGCTCAAGAACTTTACGAAAACAACAAGGTTGCTCTCTCTTCAGCTAACTCTATTAACTGGGGACGACTTCTTCCTCAGGTTTGCTATTACGTTTCAAGCTATGCTCAAATGGTTGCAGACGGAAAAATTGAAGCAGGAAATCCAATTGACGTTTGCGTTCCAACTGGCAATTTTGGCAACATTCTTGCTGCATGGTACGCAAAGCAGATGGGCACTCCAATTGATATGCTCTTCTGCGCAAGCAATGAAAACCGCGTACTGACCGACTTCATCAACACTGGTTCTTACGACATTGTTGATCGCACCTTCGTTCTTACTCCATCTCCTTCAATGGACATCCTTATTTCCTCCAATGTAGAGCGCCAACTTTTCGAATTGACGGGCAGACAGGGCGAAAAGATTGCAACATGGATGAACGAATTAAAGACCGACAAGAAGTTCACCCTTGATAACGACACCTTCGCAAAACTTCAGGCAGACTTCAAAGCAGACTCCGCAGATAGCGAAACAAGCTTAAAAGTCATTAAAGAAACCTTGGAAGCATATGACTACCTCATTGATCCACATACTGCTGTTGCAATGAAGGTTGCTCAGAATCTTCGTGGAGAAAACCCAGTACTTATTGCTTCTACTGCTCATTGGGCTAAGTTTGGCGAAAGCGTTTACCGCGCACTTCATAACCTTGGCAAAGATGAGGTTTTACCTGAAGAGATTAGTGCTTTGACTGGTTGTCAGTTAAACGAACTTATTGCAAAAGAAACCAACAAACCATTCATTCCTGAAGGACTTGCTTCGCTTGATACAAAAGAAATTCGCTTTACCGAAGTAATTGGCAACACAACTGATGCTATTGAAGACTCCGTACGAGAATTCTTGAAGTAAAGCCGAGAAAGAGACTAAGCGAAGCCGCAATCAACACGCTCTTACCGTACAAGAGATTAAGCGGAACAACAATCAAGAGTGTTTAGCTTATAGGGCAGACATAGATGCGAAAAGACATACTGTTTGTAGAAAAGGGACCATTTTGGTCCCTTTTTGTTGGACCAAACCAACATCTTGATTGACGCTTTTAACACCCTCACCTTAATAAAACGCTTGAACAACACGGGAAAATAAATCAGGATTATCGACCACTACCAGAGCAAAATTCTCGCGGGCGCGAGTTACTCCCTGGAACAGCGATTTCATCAAATCGGATGAATCGCTTTTCTCATCCTGCATTCTGAGTTTTCCCGCTTCGTCATAATACGCACGATTACCAATTGTCATTACAACTTTTTCATACTCAAGACCAATAGAATCATCACTACTGATACCTGGATCGTTTATACGTAATGCAAGATCGGTATTAGACCCAAGACCACCATGCCTGATAAACTGATAACCCTGTTTTTGGAAGTCTTCCACTACGCAAAGACCTTGCTGAATCGAATTGGCATAAATAATAGTTACCTTATCTTTGATAAACCCTCGCTTTGCGCACGATAAATCAAAGAAACCTCGAGTGAAACTCCAAATTTGATTATTGGTGCGCACCTTAGTGTCAAGCTTGAAATGCTCGAATTCTTCAAAACGGTTTTGAAGAAGCGCTGCTACATTAGTTTTTGCCTGTTCATTTGTAAGAGTCTGGCTTAAATCCAAACTTACTACACAAGGTAATTTGTGATCAGAAATTGCATCGAATAGCGTATCGAAAAAAGACTGGCTCATTCGCTGCGCTTCGTCTACAAATACCGCTGAATATTCCTTCAAAGTAAAGGAATCCAACTTGTCTGCTTCTATAATTCTGATGTTTTCTTGTGAATGATTAAACTCTCGATGTGCCATTTGAAGCGTGCCACAATGAATAACACATACCGGCAGAGAAGTTTTTCTTGAATACTCAAGCGCAATATTAAAAAGCAGCAAAGTTTTACCTGTGCCTGGAAGACCCGTAATGCCCGCACAGTACGTTTCGGGGCTTTTTTCCATTCCCTGCAAAATGCCCCGTCTTGATACCTCCTGCAAACCGTTAAGATAATACGTTCCTTGAAGAAACGCTTCGGTGTTAGTAATCGGAGAAATAAGATAATCACTTGCCGAGAAAAGGTCGTTAAAGTCGCCGTCGTAATATTCGCTAAACCTCTTCATAACTAGCACAAGCTCGTCAATTGAAGAGCGTTTCAATTCGTTATTTCTTAAGGTGTACAGCTGCCCTTCGTTAGCAATGTAAGTAAAGCACGCAATGTCGCTTGAAAGATGACGAAGGAAGTGTCGATTTCTTACCAGCTGTTTCTTAATGCGTTCCTTTCCCGGGGATTGAGATTTCAATTCGATATTCAGGGTTAATTCTTTTGAAGTTTTAAGCAAATCGAATTCTGCCGAAATACGAGGAATTGAATAAGAGAAAACAAAACCATTCAAATCAGCATATTGAACTGAATGGTTTTGGATTAT
Organism: uncultured Eggerthella sp.; assembly: GCA_900546175.1. GTDB lineage: Bacteria > Actinomycetota > Coriobacteriia > Coriobacteriales > Eggerthellaceae > Anaerotardibacter. The sequence goes on from URBX01000001.1 coordinate 279,931, forward strand.
TTCATCAATTAAGGTATAAAATGACCAAATCTCACGTTCGTTATAGTGAAATTTGTTAGTCCGTGAAGAAAGAGCACCCTCGTAAAGACAAAAAGGTTTTCTTGTAAATGTTTGACCTGCTACCGAAAGCAAACTTAAATTTGTTGGCTTTGTCATAACAGCTCCCCTTTTGCCTTATCAACCAAACGCTTTTTACCCATTGTAACGTAAGGCAGGAAAGTGCGATTGTTGAGAGGCTTATTACAAAGCCTCTTCTTTTTTCAAAAGGTAGCAGAAATGGATTTTTTTATTACGCGAAAAGTCTTCGGGAATAGTTTCTTGCGTTATGCATTTTGCAACAATTTTTTCGCGATTTAAAGCAGCCTCATCAAGCTTGAAAGTCCTCAGATTACCCGAAAAAATCACTTCCCCACCTTCTGCAAGCAAATCAAATACTTGCAACAAAAGCTTTACGTGGTCGCGCTGAATATCCCAGGTGTTCTTTCCCATAGATTTTGAATTAGAGAAAGTTGGAGGGTCAATAAACACCAAATCAAACTTTTGGGCTTCATTTGGTCGTTTACCTTGGTTTTCGGAAGCACGCTTAACCCATTCAAGAACGTCGTCTTTAATAAAAACTTGACTACTGCCCGTAAAACCATTGTTTTGCATGTTTCGTTTGGCCCAGTCTAGATAGGTTTGCGATAAGTCAACAGTCACGCATCTACTAGCTCCGCCCGCAGCTGCGTACACACTTGCAGTTCCGGTATAAGCAAACAAATTCAGAAAACGCTTGTTTTTTGCCTTTTGCTCAATGAGTCCTCGTGTAATTCGATGATCTAAAAACAATCCCGTATCAAGATAGCTCTTCAAATCAACTTCAAAAATGTGCCCGTTCTCTTCTACCGCAAAAACAGAGTCAGCTTTGCTTGCTTGTTTTGATTGCTTTGCATATTGAGAACCACCCTTTGCCTGCTGACGCATTTTTATGTAAACCCGAGAAGGGTCAATGTCAAATATGAGAGGCGTAATCGTTTTGATATCGCAAAAACGTTGCATTGCTTTTTTAGCATCAATCGTTTTCGGCGCTTTATATTCAGTTATTACCAAATAAGAGTCGCCTTGAATAGTTTCATACTTATCAATAGCTGCAGCGTAATCAGGCAAATCCGCATCGTAGACCCTATAGGCGTGAATATTATTCTTATTTGCCCACTTAGTGCGAGCTTTTCCATTTTTTCGCAGTCGAGATGCAAACTGATCAGCATGACCAGACAAGGTAATAGCAGAATGCTCTACCCCGGAAAGAGAGATAAGAGAAATCTCTTCAGCGCTGGTATTGCCTAACGAATATGACCGTACCGTTGCTTCAATTTTGGCGTTATAAGCCTGGTAACTTTCGCGTGCACTGAGCCCCATATATGAATCAAACAAAGGGTCAGGCGTAATAACCTCCATAGTCCAAGAAGAAGAAAAACCAGAAAGCCCGCGTGAAAACTTGCGATAAAACTCTTCCATTTCTCCTGCTAATAGCCTAATTCCATACGGAGGATTAGTAACAATCACCCCTGAAGAAGAAAGAGAAGCTCCTTCGTTTTCAAGATTTGTTGCCAGGTTTTCGCAATCTCCTTGAGCAAACTGGACAATTCTTGATAAACCAGCCCGTGCTGCATTTTTTTGAGCAAGCAAAACAGCGTTTTGCTCTCTATCGAAGCCGTAAAAGTATGGAAGATTTTCTTGTCCTTTTTCGAGCCTATCATCCGCTTCGTCTAAAAGATCATCAAACTCATCCTGCAAGAATTGACGCCATCCATAAAAGCCCCAATAATCCCTCATGATGCCCGGCGCTCTATCTTCGGCAATCATTGCTGCCTCAATAACAAACGTGCCACTTCCACACAAAGGATCACAGAACACTAACCCTTCTTGATAAGCCTTACCTTGCTTAAACTCATATACTTTTTTCTGCCAGCCGCTCTTCAACAAAATAGCAGCTGCCAAGTTCTCTTTAAGCGGTGCTTGGACATGCTCTTCGGTGCTTCGATATCCACGACGATGAAGAGGCTCTCCCGCAAAATCAAGATACACAGTTGCTTTTTCTTTACGGACCATAACCCAGATTGAGATATCGGGACGATGGGTTTTTACATCAGGACGAAAACCTTCTTCCGCTCTTAATTTATCGCAAATAGCATCTTTGACCTTTACTGCCGTAAACTGAGTGTTACGCAATTGCGCATTAGTTCCCCGGGCTGAGACACAAAGCGTTGCTCCTTTTTTGATATGGGAGCTCCACGAGAGATTATAAACTCCCTGATACAAGGCGTCTGCATCGCATGCCGAAACTCGACTAAGAACCATCATGACACGAGAAGCACAACGAGACCACAAACAAGCGCGGTATCCATCCTTTGCTAAACCAAAGAAAGCAACCCCTCCTTGCAAAGGACGAACGCGTTTTAACGTTAAGCGCCTTAATTCATCGGCTAGCACCGACTCAAAGCCAAAAGGACACGTTGCAAAAAATTCATATTCCTGTGCTTCTTCTTTTTCAGTCGAAGTATGTTCCATTAATTCCACTTGGATATCTCCTTGTTATCTTTATAAGCCAAGCAAAAACGCTTCAAATCTGTGCTAAAGAAGACTCATAGGATCAACGTCTATCGCAATCGTAATTTCCGAGCGAGCTTTCTGTTTTCTAAAATACCTATTAAGCACTGATTCAATCTCCTTATCATAAGAAGTCTTTAGCAATATATGATAGCGATAAACTTTTTTAACACGAGAAAGAACACACGCAGTTGGTGGGTAAACCTGAACACTCGAGGATTCTCCAGTATTGAAAAGCTCATTGAGGTCTTGAAAAAGTTTCATTCCTTCTGCTTGAAGGGCCTTTTCGTCCTTGCCGCTCAAAAGAATATTAATCAACCTCACATACGGTGGATATCCCAATTCCTTTCGAAGCGCTAAATCATGATTAAGAAAATAGTCACGCCGATAATGGGCAGCTGCCTGGATTGAATAATGGGAAGCATTGTAGGTTTGCACAATTACTTTTCCCTCAAGATCAGATCTGCCGCTTCTTCCAGCCACCTGCTCAATCAAATCAAAAGTCCGCTCGGGAGCACGAAAATCTGGCAGTTTTAAAACAGTGTCAGCATTAATCACTCCTACAAGCGTAACGTCATCAAAGTCAAGACCTTTTGCAATCATCTGAGTACCCAGAAGAATTCCCGTCTCACAGTTAGCAAACTCTTCTAATAGTCTTTGGTGAGCTCCTTTTGTTTTCGTAGTATCCGAATCCATACGAATAATTCCGCAGTCCAAGTCATCGAAAAGCGCGCGAAGTTCTGCTTCCACCCGCTGAGTTCCCGCACCAAATCGTTTCAAGTACGGGCTCTGGCAATGAGGGCATCTATTAGGGACCCGAATTTCATAACCACAATGATGGCAAGAAAGCTTTTGCCCTACCTCGTGATAGGTGAGCGAAGTTGAACAGGAAGGACACTCAGGAACAAATCCACATTCTCGACATAGAACAAACTGAGCGAAACCTCTCTGGTTTAAAAGGAGTACCGCTTTTTCTTTTCGTTCTAGCGTTTGACGCAATTCGGCTTGAAGCCTACGAGAGAACATGTGCTTATTGCCGCCACCAAACTCTCGGCCCATATTCACTATCTCAATAGCAGGAAGAGGCCTTCCGTTGACTCTTTGAGGCATTTCTATTTTGAACCAGTTATCGTTAGTTTCGCAATTATGAAGCGCCTCAAGTGAAGGCGTGGCCGAACCTAGAATTAAAAGTGCGCCTGTCTTTTCGGCAAGCCACACGGCAACATCACGAGAAACATAGCGAGGAGCTGCATCTTGCTTGTAGCTTCCTTCATGTTCTTCATCAATGATAATTACCCCTAAGCAAGACACGGGCGCAAAAAGAGCACTTCGTGCGCCTACTACCACACGAGCAACCCCTTTTCTGATTAAATCCCACTGATCAAACCGCTCTCCTTGACTCATGCGAGAATGGAGAACCGCAACCGTGTCGCCAAACCTACCCCTAAAACGTGCAACCGTTTGAGGAGTAAGACTTATTTCAGGAACTAAAACCAGCGCAGTATTTCCCTTGTTAAGCTGGTCTTCAATTATGCGTAGATAGACTTCAGTTTTTCCCGATCCTGTAACACCATCAAGAACCGCAACCAAGCCACGTTTCTTTTGCGAAAGCTGTTGCAAGATAGAATAAGCTTCTTTCTGGTTCGAAGTTAATTGAGGCTTTATCACTTTCGCAGATGTAGGTAATTCTTCGGGTGCGCCATTGAGTCCTCTATACCTGCGCTTTGTAATTATTTCAATTACCCCTTTTTCTTCAAGGGATTTTAATGCCGAAGAGACCGAGCCATATTCTGCGCGCAATTCCGATACACGCAATTCACCGTTTTCTAAAGCATCCACGATCATCTTCTGCTTTGCTGCATTTTTGCGCAGGGTAACATCTGATGCTTTTTTGATAAGCTTTACAAATCTATCGTCTACTTCTTGAATTACCGGTTGGGTAACAACCCATTCTCCTTCAATAAACTCCACTTTTGGAACGCCACCTGGTGGAGTAAGCAATCGTACGCATGAAGAAAGTGGTGCAATATACCTGAAAGCCAAAAAACGAGCGCACTGGGCACCTAAAGAAGTAAAGAGCGAAGAAGTCAACACTCTAAGGATTGGTTTATACTGCTTTTTTCTTTCACGTTTTGAAGAAGAAGACACAGCCTTATCTTCGCCGAAAAGCCCTAATTGAACACTTTCACTCAAGCATTCTTTGCTTTCATCGTTTTCTTTTTCTAAAGAAAAACTAGAGACCGACCCTTCTTCAAACCTTTCATTCGTTGTGTATCTAGAAGGCGAATACGCGTAAGAAAAATCTGGCTGTTCGCCATCTTGTGTCTCAATTAGTTCCATAACAAAACCAACAGCCTGACGAGAACCAAAAGAAACTAAGACAGCACAACCAACCTGACACTCATTACAGGAATCAGGAACTTCGTAAAAATACTCTCGATCAAGAAAGCGAGAAGGAATATCTAAAACAACAGAAGCTAATTTCATAGTCTTATTATCCTAAAAGAAAAGAGAGCCTGCGTGGCTCTCTTACAAAAAGTTTTTGATAAATAAGCCCGCTACCGGACAAAAAACAAAGCAAAGGAAATACGCCTTCTTACAA
>URBX01000002.1 GCA_900546175.1 uncultured Eggerthella sp.
TGTTAAGCACGCCGCCAGCGTTCATCCTGAGCCAGGATCAAACTCTCCGTTTAAAATAATCAGTATGAAAGCCATACTGTTACGTTTAAATATGAGATTTTGAATCTTGGTTTTAAGTGTTATCAAGTTTCCTTGACAGGTATCATCTAGCTTAAATTCTCTGTATTCACAGTATCCAGTTTTCAAGGTTCTTTGCGCTCCAGTTGTCTGTCGCGCAAGAAGATATAATCCTCTTTTTTTCCTTGCTTGTCAAGAAGAATTTTTTATTTTTTTGAAATTCTTTTTGACTAATTAAGCAAGTGGAGAGAATTACTCCTGCCCTTGCAAAAGAGCTTGATTATAGTACCTCACTTTCAAAAGATTGCAAGGGGTAATTTTGAGAATTTAGAAAAAAGTTTGGGTTGGTAGAAGTAGGTGCCCCCCAAAAATAATTTAGACCTCACGAGGAGGTCTAAATTATCTAGAACTTGCGAGATTCTATGTATGTTAAATTCTTAGAGGTTAAGACCCATAAGTCAAGCAAGCATTTTGAACTACAGTTCATGGCGAGACTCTATTGCACGGCCAAGGGTTACTTCGTCGGCATACTCAAGATCTCCTCCAACAGGCAAACCACTTGCTAAGCGAGTTACCTTCACCCCTATTGGTTTAATAAGTCGCGCTAAGTAGCTTGCTGTTGTCTCTCCTTCAACATTAGGATTTGTTGCAAGAATCACTTCTTCTACTGTCGGGCTGTTAAGACGTGCAAGTAACTCAGCGATATGGAGATTGTCGGGTCCTACCCCTTCTAAAGGAGAAAGCGCACCTCCTAAAACATGATAGGTTCCAAAAAAGGAGCCTGTTTTCTCAATAGGAGGAATATCGCGTGGTTCCGATACTACACATATCTTTGACGCGTCGCGTTTTTTCGAGGCGCAAATTGCGCATAAATCATCTTGCGCATAGTTAAAACATTGGGAGCAGAAATGAACCTTGTCTTTCACTTCTACAATTGCGTCAGCTAATCGCTTAACATCTTCCTTTTCAGAATTCAAAACCCAATAAACAAGATTTTGAGCTGACTTAGGGCCTATGCCAGGAAGACGCTCAAACTCGTCCATAAGTTTTTGTATTGATGATGCAGCGTACATAAAAGACCTTTTCGAATTACTAGAAAAGTCCTGGAATCTTCATTCCGCCCGTTAATGCGCTCATGCGAGTATTGCTTGCGTCAGACGCACTACGAAGTGCTTCATTTACTGCAGCGCATACCATATCCTGCAACATTTCAACATCTTCTGGATCAATTGCTTCTGGATCAATCTGAATTGCGGTAATTTTTAAATCACCAGTAGCAGTTGCTTTAACCATTCCGCCGCCTGCTGAGCCTTCGAAAGACATCTGTGCGATTTCTTCTTGAGCTTTTGCAAGGTCTCGCTGCATCTTCTGTGCTTGACGCATCATTTGTTGCATATTCATTGCCATTACGATTTCTCCTTTAATGTTTATTTCTTATCAAATATAAAGTTTACTGCTCGATTTTAGTATGAGAGCCCTCTCAAAGGAAATAGACTTTTAAATTTCTTTGAAGGTAATGCCCTCTCCAAATCCTTCGCTGAGAAGTGCCTCTAAATCAGTGATATTCTGAATGCTCGAATCGCCACCTGTTTGTTTTTGTGCATTCTGCAGATTGGTTGTCCGATTAGCTGAAGGCTTCGATTCCTCCACTGGCCAGCTTGACCGCCCTGCAGAAGCAGCCGAAGGCACATCGGTTGGCTCCGGAGAATAAGAAGAGAAGCTTTCGTAAGAATCGTATGCACTAAGTGGAACTTGCTCATCTAGGCTGTAGTCATTGCTGAAAGCAGGATAAGAGGCGGTTCCTTGTATTTTTGAGGGTGTTGGCGCAGGTGCGGCCTGAGCTGAAACGGTTTGCGCTGCCGAAGATGAAGACACTGCCTTGTTTGCAGGCATGGTTGGCACAACCGTTGTTTGGCTTGAAGGCATGCTTGCTACTGCCTGGCTTACAGGCATAGTTGGCACCGAAGGCGTAGCCGACACTTGATTTGTAGGTATTTGCGCAGCCACAGGCGAAGGTGTGTTCTGGGCAGCTGGTGAGGATACGCTCTGGTTTAGCGGCGCAGGAGTGGTAGGCTCAAAAGCAGTTGGGGCCGCTGGATTTTGCGAATAAGTTGACGCCACAGCTGCCACTCTCTGCCTAGGCGTGTTTTGGGAAGACCCTGAAAGAACCAATTGGTAAGGCAGGTGTCCGTGGGCGCACTCGTCAAGCGTTTTTGCTAAAAGAGACTGTGATTTTTCTTTTGAAGCTGCATTGTAAGCAAATTCACTATCAGAAGAGAACTCGATAAGAATTCCTTGTCCTGAAAGATTTGGGCTTACTTTCGCATTCATAAACAAAACGCCACATGTTGGATCGGTTTTGCGCAAAGTGGTAGTAACTGCTCGCCACAGCCTTTGAAGTGCAGCAGGATTTGAGACATCCACTGCAGAAGAAGAAACCTCTTGCGGAGCAAAACTTGATGTTCCTTGCGGCGTTACCTGCTGAGCTACTGGCTCTGCAGGCACTGATGGAGCAGAAAACGAAGAGGTTAGCTGCGAGGCAACTGGTGCTGGTTGAGCATAAGCAGGCACCGGTGCAACAGCAGAACCTTGATTAGAGGCTGGTACAGCTATCGAAGCAGGAGCAGAAACAGCTCTTGCAACAGGAGGCTCGCTTTGAGCTGGAGGCCTTTCAGCACTACTATCAAGAGCAATACCTTTTGCTAGTATCTGAGCGAGTTGCTTTTCAAGTGAAGCAACTCGCTCGGCTAAAGATTCCAGTGTTAAATCAGAATCAGGTCGAACCAGTCGTGTTAACGCAATTTCGAAGCTCAAACGAGCATTGGAAGAAAAGCGGAGCTCTTTGATTAAATCATCAAGCACCATCAACATACGACTTAACCGATCCGGATTAAAGAAAGAAAGCTCCTCTTTCATCTGAGCAGCAACTGAAGGATTAATATCGAGCTCGTCAATAGTTCGAACCACACTCATTAAATAAAGCGTACGGATATGCTCTGCTAAATCGCGAGTAAATTGAGCTAAATCTGAGCCCTCTTCGACATACTGAGCAGTCCAAGAAAAGCATTTTGATACATCTCGTCTACCAATAGCGAGAACAATATCGTGCATGTCGGTATTATCCATACCGCCCAGCAAGCTCTGCGCTCCTTCATAAGAAACACGACCATCACCAAAGGCAATAAGTTGCTCCAAGTAAGTAAGCGCATTACGCATTCCGCCCTCTGCACGACGAGCAATTAAATCCAATGCTTCGGGGTCGTACTCCACGCCTTCAACGCCACAAACGTATCCCAAACGTGCAATAATTTGTTCAGGTGCAATTCGATGAAAGTCAAAGCGCTGGCAACGAGAGTGAATTGTCTCTGGTACTTTATGAGGATCAGTGGTGCACAAGATAAACATTACATGAGCTGGAGGCTCTTCAAGTGTTTTCAGCAATGCGTTAAATGCAGGCACTGAAAGCATATGAACCTCGTCAATAATGTAAATCTTAACCTGACCACGGGTTGGTGCGTAATGCACACGAGAAATAATCTCTTCTCGAACATTCTCAACACCAGTACGGCTAGCAGCGTCAAGTTCATAAACATCTGGATGAGAGCCTTGTGCAATGGCTACGCATTCAGGACAAGTGCCATCAGGATTAGCGCAAGGCCCCTTTTCGCAAAGAAGGGCCTTTGCCAAAATACGAGCAGTAGTTGTTTTTCCCGTTCCTCGTGGCCCGCAGAAAAGATAGGCGTGAGACACTTTTCCTTTTTCAATAGCATTTTTTAAGGTGTGCTCAATATGCTCTTGTCCAACAATGTCCTCAAACGAAAGAGGGCGATATTTTCTGTAAAGAGCTTCAGCCATGTTTTCACGCTTCCTTATTTTGCTGACACTTCTTGCGCATTGTGTTTGATTGTTAGTAATGCCTCTTAATCTACGGTCTTACTTTCCTGCTTTACGAGATGCAAGAAAAGCTTTAACAGCACCAATTACCGCAGGAGCAACCGACACTGCAACAATTCCAAGAACAATTACCTCAAAGTGCTGTTGAACAATTTCAATGCCTCCAAAGAAATATCCCACCAAAACAAAAAGGGATACCCAAGCAATACCGCCAATAGCATTGAATAAGGTAAACTTTGCGAAATTCATATGACCAGTTCCCGCAATGAATGGAGCAAAGGTTCTAAAGAAAGGCATAAAGCGGGTAATTACAATAGTGAGACCACCGAAGCGTTCAAAAAACTCATCGAGTTTTGCCATACGTTCTGGGGTCAGTGCTTTTACTTTTCCTGAATCAATAATGCGCGAACCAAACAGGCGAGCAATCCAATAATTGGAGGTATTTCCTAGAATAGCTGCCGCATAGAACACCAATAGAGTTGCAATAACATTCAAACCACCGCCGTCTGCAGAAAACACACCTGCTGCAAATAAAAGAGAGTCACCTGGTAAGAATGGGAAAAATACCAACCCAGTTTCAACAAATACAATCAGGAATAAAGGGGAATACACCAACACAGGGCCCAAGGTGATAATCCAGCCAGCAATTGCTGCTCTTGGGTCTTGCAAAAGACCTACAATAAATGAAAAAAAATCCACCGATTTCCTAACGACGTAGACACAAAAAAAGAATATCCCGAATAGGCAAGGGCGCTCACCAGCGGTCCCTTATGGCTGCTTCCTCCCGGACCTGACCAGGTTCGGAACTTGACGCCGCCCAAGCCCATTCGAGATATTCATTTACAGTGGAAAAGTATAACCTAAAGATGAAAGGTTTTGTTTAATTTCTCCAATGCTATATAAGCTTCCACAAAAACAGAACACTTTATCCTCAGTGTTTTCCTGCAAGAGGTTTTCTACCGCTTCACGGATTGAAGAAAAGACGTTCACCTTAATTACGCAATCCGCTCCCCTTTCTTGCAAAAAACAAGGATCGCCTTTAATAAGACTCTCAATTTCTTCAGCAAGCTTTTCAGCAGACAGACTACGCGGATTCGGAGGAGTAAAGCACCAGAACTCTTCAGCAATCGGAAGAAGAATTTTAATCATCTCCCGATAATTTTTGTCTTCGAGAACGCCAAAGATAAAAGTAACTCTCTTATCTTTGTGATACTGACGCAAAGAATCAACCAATGCTTGAGCACCCTGAACGTTATGGCCGCCATCAATGTAAATAAGTGGCTTTTCAGACACGCGCTCAAAACGACCAGGCCATGAAGTTTTTTTAAGACCCTCCACTATAGCAGCATAAGGAATGTAGAGATTCGAATTTGCTTGAGCATTAATAGTTTCTGAAAGTTCAATAGCAAGAGCAGCATTGATTGTTTGATATAAACCCCTCAAAGAGAGCGGTATCTGTTTGTAACAAACACCTCTTTGCGATACGTACGAAAAACATGCGGGAGTACCATTAAGCGCTTCTTTGTTTATACACGAATAAGGAGCTTGAGCATCGTTCGCTTTTGCAACAATTACCTGTTCTACTACTTCATCTTGAACAGAAGAGACAACTGGCACCTTCTCTTTTATAATCCCTGCTTTTTCGGAAGCAATTTCTTCAAGCGTATTACCTAAAAGCGCACAGTGGTCAAGAGCTACAGGAGCAATACCACAAACGAGAGGCTTAACAATATTGGTGGAATCAAGCCTTCCTCCCAGCCCAACTTCAGCAACTACCACATCGCAGTTTTCTTCAAAGAAATACCGAAACGCTACCGCAGTCATAAGTTCAAATTCGGTAGGATGCTCCTCCATTGCTTCAGCAATCTCTCGCACCTTCCACGTAACTTGCGTTAGACGATTAGCAGGAATATTTGTTCCATTTATGCGAATACGCTCCTCAAAACAAACGAGGTAAGGACTGGTAAATAATCCAACTTTATATCCTGCTTCTTGCAGTATTTGGGCAACAAAAGCACAGGTTGAGCCTTTTCCATTGGTGCCCGCCACGTGCACAAAACGTAAAGCGTCTTGAGGGTTGTCTAATTTCTCCATGAGCTCCGCAATACGATGAAGCCCTAGGCTTACCTTTAGCCATCGAGGCGTATTGATATATGAAACAGGATCAAAAGCTGTATCCATCAAGAATCAAACGCTCCTTTATTTCTCTTACGAAAATGTCCTCAAGCAAAAACAAACTAGTACTAATTGCGCGCTATTCAACTGCCGCCCTTGTAATATTGCCACCATTTGCAACACAAAAGCTTCAGTAAAAGCCTTCGCTTCAAATAACCAGTACCCCTATTCGAGAGGTTTCCAATCTTTGCCGACCATTACCTGAATTTCAGTAGTCAACGTATAGTTGAAACCTGCTGCAACAGCGCGACCAACTCCCAAGTCTTCAACAATTGATTCTGCAGCAGCCCGATCAGTTTTATACACTACCAAGGTTTCTGAGAAGTCTTGGTAGTTATTGTTTCCTGTTTCTTGAACGGTATAACCTTTTGAGGTCAACACCGAAGTTACTTGCGCAGCAAATCCGTCAATACCAGAAGCGTTTAAAACAATAATAGAAAGCGAAGCCTTATCAACGCCGCTGGTATCAATTGAGATTGAAGGGTTTTCACCGTTTATAAACTGCTCGCTCATTGCTGACCACTTCGAGGAAGCTAGATATGAATAATGAACATCGTTAATTACCGAAGCAGTAACCGGTGCAGGAGCATACGGGAAATCACTTGAAGCAGTATATACATTAAGAATTTCCTCAATGCCTTCAATACTCAAGTCTGTCTTAATTGCGTTAGATAAGATATCCATACTACTCATGTAGTCAAACCCTGATTTGGATGTAATTCCCTTTAGCAATGCCTCAAGTGCTTTTTGCTGGTTTGAAGCTTGGGTTTCGAATCCATTTGTATAGTTGCTTGCCTTCACAAAGGCAAGAATCTTGTCATCTTTTAAGGTTTGAGTTCCGGTAGTTATTACTTCAGAACTTACCGAAGGATCATCAATACGCTGAGCAACATCAACAGTCAAACCACCTAAGGAATTCATGTACTCAACAAAACCTTTATCGCTGATACGAATATAGTGATTGATTTTTATTCCAAAGGTATCAGAAATATAACTTACCAAAGCCGCTTCACCATCAACTTTTGTAAGATTTGAGAGCAGGTCGGTGCTCTTCTGAGAAGTAGAGACTGCTAAATTAGTAGGAATATCAACGAGTGAAATCTTGTTATTAGCCTTATCTACCCGAAGAATAGCAGCATAATCCAAAGACTCTCCATTTTGACCAGGATTGCTTATTCCGGAGAGCAACACATAATAAGGTTCTCCCTCTTTTACTGCGGTCAAATTCTTACTTAATTCCGCATCATTAATTGCCATGGAACCTGAAACGGAAGCTTTATATGCGCAAGAGCCTAAATTAAGCGCAAAGAAGAGCACTAAAGCAAGCACAATAACAACCCCCAGCAGAGAGTTGATTCTGCGCTTTTTCATATACTCCTCGGTGCGGGAGCGATTAGTATTCATAGATGCGGTTCTTCTATCCACACCGGTTACGTTAGGGCGCACCTGAGACACTTCGCCAACTCGTCCGTTAAGGGAGGTAGTTCTTCTTTGGGAAGAATAGGCTCTTTGACGAGTATTGCGTCTTTGGGCTGAGTATCTACCTTGGCCAGAATGATGACTTCCAACCATAGAGGAATTCCAGGTGCCCCGTTTTCTATTTGAGCGAGAAGAATAGGAAGAGCGTTTATTATTAAACACTAGATACCTCGTTAGTCAATTTCAGCACGCTCGATATCTGCACCCAATTTTCGAAGCTTTCCCACATAATCTTCGTAGCCACGATCAATATGGAAAATATCTCGCACAATTGTTTCGCCTTCGGCAGCTAAACCAGCAATAACTAGAGCTGCACCACCGCGCAAGTCAGTAGAAGCAACTGGCGCACCCTCAAGATGGGATACTCCTTCAACAATTGCATGATGACCTTCTATTGAAATATTTGAGCCCATGCGATTAAGCTCAAATGCAAACATAAAGCGATTTTCAAATATGTTTTCAGTAATAATTGATTTTCCTTGCGCACAGGCATCAAGCAACATGAATTGGGCCTGTAAGTCGGTAGGAAAACCAGGATGAGGTAGCGTTTGAATATCAACTGGCTTCAAAGGATTGGTTCGAGAAACGGTGATAGAATCTTTCGTAGTCTCCACTTCGCAACCCATATCTTTTAACTTGTTAAGTGCCATGCGAAGGAAAGAAGGGTCAATACCTTCAACTGTTACTGGTCCACCTAAAAGTGCTCCGGCAGTTAAGAAGGTTCCTGCCTCAATGCGATCCCCTACTACCGTATGTTCGCACGGATGAAGCTCTGACAAAGAAACACCTGTTACAGTTATGCAAGGAGTTCCCGCACCTTCAACACGAGCGCCCATAGCATTTAGCATATTTGCTAAGTCAACAATTTCAGGCTCACGTGCCGCATTTTCAATAGTTGAAACACCAGGAACCGTAACTGCGGCCATCAACATGTTTTCCGTTGCTCCAACACTAGGAAAGTCAAGGAAAACATCAACCGCGTGGAGGCCATTAGGGCTAGAAGCACATAAGTAGCCTTTTTCGTTTTTGAACTCAACGCCCATAGCCTCTAAGACCTTAAGATGCATGTCAATTTTTCGTGCGCCAATCTGGCAACCGCCCGGCATAGCTACCTGAGCCTGGCCAAAACGTCCAATCAAAGGACCCATAATTGAGATGCTTGCGCGCATCTTTGAAACAAGTTCGTACGGAGTCTTATACTTTTCCGCATTTTTTGTATCAACAATTACGGTATCGCCTTCACGAATTACCTCAGCACCCAAACATCTCAATACTTCATTCATTATTTCGATATCAGAAATATGAGGAACGTTATGAAGAACGGTTCTTCCCTGACCTAATAACGCTGCCGCAATAAGTTTCAGAGCGGAATTCTTTGCACCGCTTGCGCGAACAACACCAGAGATGTTTTTGCTCTCACGAACAATAATGACTTCTTCTGCCACAAGACACCTCTTCTTTTATCACTTACCACCGTATCAAACGGCGAGAATACTTACACTTGTTGAGCCAAAAACGAACACAACGTTTCTCATTATAGAGAAATTCGCCAGTAAATTGAGTTTTCTTTTCGAATTACAACAGGTCTACAGAGACCGCTGTTCTACGATACAACCTCATGTAACGAATCCATAATCTGAAGCGCTTGAGAAACAGAAACCTGACCAGGAGCTGAAGAAGCTTCAAGAGCACAGAACGTTAGAGCAGAGCCGAATAATTCACCAGTCAGGCGAGTAATACTTCCAACACCACCCATAGCCATAGTTAACAAAGGTCCTTGCGCATGAAGACGCGCCATCTCTTCCGTTGCAGCAAGCAATTCAAGAGCATCACGAGATTCTTTGGCCATTACTGCAATCTTTGGAATATCAGCACCCAAATCCTGCATATGCGTCATAAGGTTTACCATCCACTCTTTTGAAGGAGTGCCCTGGAAGTTGTGGTACGAAATAACTGTTTTTACACCATGTTCTTTTGCGCACGCAACCAGCTCAAGAACAGCACTATCACCAATCCAGGTCTCAATGTCAACTAAGTCGAGGATACCTGCCTGAATCAACGCTTTATTAAGCGCAACATACTCCGATACGGGAAGAGTAAGATGTCCTCCCTGAGATTCCGAACGAAAAGTAAAGAGCAAGGGATTATGAGGAAGTGCGGCTGCAATTTGCTTGCCTTCTTCAATCATTTTTTCAGGATCATGTACATTCAAGCAGAAATCACCACGCCATTCGAAGCAATCCACTCCTACAGCAAGACCTTTTTCAATAGTACAAAGCGAATCTTGCACATACTCATGCATAAGAGAAATGATTACTTTTGGACGTCCTGCACCTAGCTGCATTCCTTTGATTTCAATTGGCTTCATGCATACCCTTTCCCTATAAGTCACTCTCATATTATGGCGTATCTTTTTGATTTTCTGAAACCTCAACAAAAAGAAAGACTAAAAAACCAGTCCCCTAACAAGATTTCCCCAAATAAAAAAACCCTGTCTTTCGACAGGGTTTCATTACTGTTATAAAAACGCAATCCGATTATTCGCCAAGGGTCAAACGCTTGAAAGAAACAATCTTGATTTCGCCACCAAGGTTCTTTGCAACCTCTGCGGTGTACTGGTTTACAGTCTGATCGCTATTCTTTACGAATGCCTGCTCGGTCAAGCAGTTCTCTTTGTAGAACTTCTCCATACGACCTTCTGCAATCTTGGTCTGAATAGCCTCTGGCTTACCAGATTCAGCAGCCTGTGCTTTATAGATTTCCATCTCATGAGCAACAATT
The DNA here is from genome assembly GCA_900546175.1 of uncultured Eggerthella sp. Taxonomy (GTDB): domain Bacteria; phylum Actinomycetota; class Coriobacteriia; order Coriobacteriales; family Eggerthellaceae; genus Anaerotardibacter. Next base: position 10,387 of record URBX01000002.1, read on the forward strand.
GCAGGATCAACATCTTCGCGAGTTGCGGAAACAGGAGCAATAGCTGCAACCTGCATAGCGACATCTTTGCCATATGCCTGGAATTCTGCAGAAGCAGGATCGATACCAGCAACTTCAAACTCTACAATAACGCCAATTTTGCCGCCACCATGTACGTAGCCAGCAACTGCACCAGCATTAGAATAAGCAACGCGAGCAAGCTGAACATTCTCACCAAGAACGTGAATTGCGTCAGTTACTACAGCCTCAACAGTTTCACCATCGCAGTCAGCAGCCTTCAAAGCCTCAACATCAGTTGCAGCAGATTTGAGAGCAGCGTTAGTAATCTTAGAGCAGTATTCCTTGAACTTATCGTTCATTGCAACGAAGTCGGTTTCGCAGTTAAGTTCAACTGCAGCAGCAGACTTACCGTCTTCTGCAATAACAACAGTTACAGCGCCTTCGTTGGTTGCACGGCCAGCCTTCTTAGCTACAGCAGCCAAACCACGAGTACGAAGAACGTCAACAGCTTTTTCGATGTCGCCTTCTGCTTCAACAAGTGCCTTCTTGCACTCCATCATGCCAGCGCCAGTCATTTCGCGGAGCTCTTTTACGAGAGCAGCAGTGATTTCTGCCATGATCTTCCTTTCGGTAGAAGATGGTGCTTGCCTGGTGGCAAGCACCCTAAAACGTTACAAACTTTGCGTGCAAGTTACCTAAATGGAAACTTACTCAGCTGCAGGAGCAGCCATTTCTTCAACGGTTACAGGAGCACCAGTACCAGCGATAACTGCATCTGCAATGAAGTTAGCAAGCATGCTTACTGAGCGAATAGCGTCATCGTTTGCTGGAATACCAAAATCTACGTCATCTGGATCGCAGTTGGTGTCAAGGGTACCAACGATAGGAATCTGAAGACGACGAGCTTCCTTGATAGCAATCTGCTCACGATTAGTGTCGATAACAAAGATTGCGTCTGGAGCCTTCTTCATGTTGCGGATACCGTTGAGGTTAGTCTGGAGCTTTGCAAGCTCTTTCTTGAGAAGAATCTGTTCCTTCTTAGGAAGCTTCTCCATGCGACCATCGGTCTCCATAGCTTCAAGCTCTTCCATGCGCTGAACACGAGAACGGATGGTTACGAAGTTGGTGAGCATACCACCTAACCAACGAGCATTTACGTATGGCATGCCGCAACGGTTAGCTGCCTCAGCGATTGGCTCCTGAGCCTGCTTCTTAGTACCAACAAAAAGAACAGTGCCACCCTTTTCTGCAATCTTAGAAACTGCGGTATAAGATGCGTCCAAACCAAAGAGGGTTTCCTTGAGGTCGATGATATAAATATCACCACGGGAGCCAAAAATGTATGGCTTCATCTTAGGATTCCAACGGCGAGTCTGATGGCCGAAGTGTGCGCCTGCATCAAGCAGGGTCTTAATGCTGATTTTAGTCATTATTTCTCCATTCGTTAATCCTCTGCTCAGCTTCATCCCCTAGTTCGCAACCAAAAAAGGCCACTAGCGAACCTGAGTCCACCGAGCATGTGTAATAAAACAGCCTTTGCAGTATACCAGCACTATCAAAAAGCGCAACCCAAAAGGCTGCGCTTTATAGAGAAATCACACCAAATGGACTACTTTCCATCGCGAAGGGCTTTCAGCTTTTCCAACGTCTCAGGACTAATCCGATCAGCGATGGTTGCTTTTCTTTTTGTAACGATTTTCTTGTCTAGTTCTGCATCATTGCTCATGGATTCAATTTCTAAGCTAAACCCATTAGCGCTCATGCGATCAACGCCGCCACCGAATACCGTATCTTGAATTGTGGCATCGCTCGTAACAACGAGCACCTCAAAACGCTCCCTACTATAGTCGTAAGCAAGCTTTTCAATTACTTTGTCAGCCGAAGAACCATACGGCGAAAAGACCACTTTAACACCACCGATTGTTTGACTTTTTCCGGCGGATTCTCCATTTTCGCCCGCATCAAACACAATAATGGCTTTGTACTCAGTCCCTGCAAAAGAGGCAACATCGCTAATCAACGCTTCACGTACTTTGTTATAGGTATCATGAGTGTAATCAGGGTCTTTGCGCATATGAACATAACGCTGGCCACTTCTCAAGACGTTATATCCATCCACAATAAGCAGTTTCTTTCTTTGTTTTGCCATGTACGATTCCTATTTTCCTCGTATGCACTGACGCATCCACTCATACATGCAAGCTGTTGCCGCCTGAGCAACATTGAGTGAACCAACTTGGCCTGCCTGAGGAAGAGAAATTAAAAAATCGCATCGTTCTTGAGTTAAACGAGCGAGCCCGTTTCCTTCAGAACCCATGACAAGTGCTAGTTTGCCTGCCAAAGGAGCATCCCAAATGCACTCAGTAGCCTGTTCGCTTGCGCCAGCTACCCAGAAGTTTTCCTGCTTTAAGCGATCAATATATTGGGCCAAGTTGCTTACCTGCGTAACAGGAATGTGCGAAATTGCACCAGCAGAACTTTTATAGGTTGCTGCAGTAACGCGAGCACTTCGTTTGTTAGGAATTACAATTCCGCAAGCTCCTACAATCTCAGCACTTCTTGCAATAGCACCTAAATTGCCTGCATCGGTGATATGGTCCAAGATGATAATGAGTGCGTTGCCGTCATTTTCCTCTGCCATTTTTTGCGCGCGATCAATAATGGCACCACCACTCACATATTCAAATGGCTTTGCTTCAAGCATTAAACCCTGATGGGATCCGCGTTCAGAGCGCTTATCCATTTCGCTCCGGCGAACCTGCTTTACCGATACTCCCATTTTGTGAGCGCGCTTTACGATATCGGAAAGCAGCTTGTCATTATTAATGCCTTCTGCAACGTACAAGCACTTAACAGGAACACCACACTTCAGCGCTTCCATTACTGGACGTTTTCCTTCAATATATTCAGCCATAGGAATCCCTATCTTTTCGCGATTTTTTCTTCTCTGATAGATACCGCAATGTGGACGGTTAAAGCTGCCACAATCAGAGCGATTGCACAAAAGTGTACCATGGCGAAGAGCCATTTTAAATTCGAGGCTTTAAAAGTTAGACAAATACGGTATAATCTTTATTCCGCAAAGCATTGTTTTGCGTATGCTGGCCCATCGTCCAACGGCAGGACCCTGGTTTTTGGTACCAGTTATGTAGGTTCGAATCCTGCTGGGCCAGCCAGTTTATCTATAAAAAAACGCTATCCATTTACGGGTAGCGTTTTTTTATGCACGCAAAGCTTCTTCCTCACCTAAAGCCATAAATGCAGTACCCGCAATAACGCACAAAACACCTAAACCAACGTATACCGTAAAAGGCTCATGCCAAATAATCATGCCAATGACAATTGTCCCAACCGTACCAATGCCTCCCCAAATACCATAAGCTAGAGCAAGAGACATATGTTCTAGGCACTTGGTAAAAAACGCAAAACAGATAGTGTAGGCAACAACCACCACAATTACATAAGGAAGAATGGTAAACCCCTGCGACAACTTTAGAGCAGTAGTGGCTACCAACTCGAAAGCGATTGCAGCAAAAAGTTGAATCCATGGTTTGTTATTCATCATGCCTATGCACCCAACCTCAATAACGCAATTCCAACCACAATAAGAATCATTCCAATGACTTTTTTGCTATTAAATTTCTCTTTCCAAATAAGACGACTCACAAAAGCCGTCAACACAATTGCCAAGCTACTCCAAATTGCATAAGTAATACCAAGTGGCAAAGTCATAAGAACAATACTCATAACCGAAAATGAAACAAGGTATCCTATCACGATTCCAAGAATCCAAGGCTTCTTTTTAAACCCTTCAGAGAGTTTCATGCTGGTATCTGCAAATACTTCAAAAACAATTGAAACAAGCAGCAGAACCCAAACCATAAACACTCCTTCCAGAAAAACTAAAGACGGCCACTGAAACCAGTAGCCGTTACGTTCAAAACTTATGTCTCATTTAGATTAGAAGACTATGCCCAAGAAATCAAAGGCTAGGCCCCATAAAACACCAATAATAAACAATACACATACAATTCCTACATTGTTTTTAGTAGGTCTATTTGCACGGAATAGCACTAATAAGCCAACACCAGCAGCAACCAACAGTCCTGCCATCATTGAACCAGTTGAAATAGCACCTTCTAAGAAAAGCTCAGTAATAACAATACTTGCTGCACAGTTTGGAATCAATCCTACTAGTGCGCTAGCAAAGACTGACAAAGCAGGAACACTTGAAAGGAAGTCTCCCAACACTTCTTCGCCAACTAATTCAATAACCCCATTAAGGGCAAGAGTAATCAAGAAAATAAAAAGCGTTACCTGTGCCGTGTGAACAAAAGCGCTTCGCACAATCATTCTACCCGAGCCACAACAAGCGTCATGTTTTTCCTGATTGGAGGAAGAATATTCCTCCTGATGTTCGCAATGACAATCAGATTCGCCTTCAGTGTTAAGCTGTTGGCTGTTCAGCCTACATTCGTGGTCGTGCGCATGACAATGCTCATTGTGAAAGTGATCTTCATGGTCATGCCCACACCCACAATGGTCTCGTTCGCACAAATCGCAAATATGGAGATGCTTTTCTTTTTCCTTTGAAGTAATGCGCACAAAAGAATCTACGATAAAGCCCATAAGCATTCCGATTACAACTTTTGCTCCCAAGATTTTTACAATCAAGTCAGGGTCTGCTTGCTGGGCAATAAGAATAGGAAGCAATTCGTCAGAAGTTGCTAAATATACCGAAAAAAGCGTTCCAATCGTAATTACTTTCGCGGCATAAAGCGTTGAGGCTGCAGCTGAAAAGCCACACTGAGGAAAGGCTCCCACAAGAGAACCTGCGATAGGGCCAGCAAATCCCGCCCTTTTCACAACCTCTTCGGCTTTCTTTCCAGCACGCTGCTCAATTGCTTCCATAGCCAAATAGGTTATGAAAAGAAACGGAATGAGCTTCAGTGTGTCAATTACCGCGTCAGATACTATGTCAAATAAGAAATCCATAGCTGGGAATACTATCACTTGCTTCGTCTCTTTTTTATTTGCAATTTGTACAACGGTTCAAAATTAAGAATCTTTACACATTGTCTTTGCGTTTACCCAGCTCCCAAAAAGCAACTGCGCTTGCTGCTGCAACGTTAAGAGAATCTACCCCTTTAGCCATAGGAATAGTAACCACATAATCACTGCACTTCAATGTTTTCTCCGAAAGGCCCGTTCCTTCAGTTCCGAAAACGAGAGCAAGTTTTTCCTGAGAAGCAAGTTTTGGATCATCTAAGAAAAGAGCGTCATCACTTAACGCCAAGGACGCCACCTTGAAGCCAAATCTATGCAAAAGGTCAATTCCTTCTTCAGGCCAAGATTCTAGTGAAGTGCCTATACGGGTCCAAGGCACTTGAAATACTGCACCCATTGAAACACGAATAGCTCGTCGGTAAAGAGGATCGCAGCAGGAAGGAGTAACAAGAACTGCATCAAAGTCGAGAGCAGCAGCACTTCTAAAAATTGCTCCAACATTTGTGGTATTAGTAACATCTTCAATAATAGCTATGCGGCTTGCCCCCTTGAGAACTTCTTCTAGCGAAAAAAGAGGCTTTCTTCTCATAGCGCATAAGATTCCGCGCGTTAATTCGTAGCCTGTAATCTTCTGTATCTCTTCGGAAGGAGCGCAATACACAGGAAGTGGGATTTCAGACGCAAACGAAATGTTCGCTCTAGATGCAATCTCTTCGAGACAATCACGCTTATGCTCAGGAATCAAAAGGGATACTGGTTCATAGCCCGCGTTAAGTGCAGAAATAATAACCTTAACCGATTCGGCAATAAAAATACCTTTTTCAGGCTCCAACTTGTTTCGCAACTGAGCCTCAGTCAAATGAAAATAGGGATCCAAACAAGGATCCTCAAGATTTTCAAGATAAATAACCTGGAATATCTCTTGAGCGTTATTCATTGAACACCTCTACATTACAATCATAGCGATAATAGGTAGTGTCAGAAGCATAAGAGACGTTGTTAGGAACGTGCACTTACTCATTGTTTCTACGTCTCCATGGTGAGTAATACACAAAATGGTTCCTACAGTAGCTACCGGCGTTGCAGCTACTACCGTCATACTTGCAAGCATAATTGGATCAGCGATAAACATACCGAACACAAAGTAAAAAAGCAGTGGAGTAGCCAATAAGCGAATAATTGCCACCACAAATGATCTACCATCATCAATCATGCGTTTAAGAGGAGCTTTTGCCAGCGTTGAACCAACAATTATGAGAGCACATGGCGAAATTATTGAACCTAAAATTTGACAGAATTGACCAACAAAGCCGTGATCGGTTATTTGGAATAAAACAAGGAAAACTGCAACAAAACACGAAATGTTTGCAGGATTAATCAGCGTTTTTAGTGCTTCTTTAATTTGAGAGAATTTACTTTTTGAAGCACCCTCGTTTCCTGAGCTTAAAAGAAGAATACCTACCGTAAATAACAAAACGTTATAGGGAATATTGTAGAGAGCGCCATACAAAACAGCATCGCTACCAAAAAGAGATTCAACAATTGGAAAACCAATAAATCCCGTGTTGCCGAAAATGATAGTAAAAGCATACACGCCCTGAGCTTTTTTCGGCGCTTGCTTAAAGAACACTTTAACAATGACTAACGCCAAAACACACAACGAAAGCAAAAAGATCGTAGGAACAACAATCAGGACAAGAACCGTATTCGCATCGGGAAGATTATCGTTTTTCAAAACAGAGTTGAGAATCATCGCAGGAAGAGCAACGTTTAATACAATTTTTGAAAGTGTTCCATCAAACGTATCATTCGTGTAGCCCTTTTTTCGGCAGCCAAATCCAACCGCTATTAAACCAAACACGATTAACATTGTGGTCAATATTGAACCAAACGACTCCATCGTCACACTTCTTTCTTGCGCTGATCTATCTTTGTTTAGTTTTACATTCCTGCCTTGCTGTTCTACAGGAAAGCGACTCTCTATTCAAGAAAAACTCTGTTAATAGCTGAATTGAATCCTTAATCTATTTTTCATTAAAAAATGTTTCCAAATGAATAAATTATTAATTTCGCAGTTTTTGCTTTTTTCTTCCATATTACCGTTCGTACTCAATACCGTACCGTTCACCAAAGTAAATGACAGATTGAAGTCTCACTTCATAAATATTAAAACCCCAGGTAGAACGCATATTTTTTCATCAAGAGCACAAATTGCCTTTTTATACAATACATAAACGAATTTTCTCTACCTCAAGTATTAAACTTCAGCCACAAGGCAGATTGAGTTCCAAATTAGCATTTTCAGAAGACTGGATTTGCTGAACCTAAAAAATGTCCATTAATAAGGAGGACTTGATGAGCAGATTGTCTGTAACTCCTGTCGCACGCGACGATGTAAAGCAGCATTCGTATATACAAGAATTCGCTCGACGCATTGAAGCTATACCGCCAGGAACCTGCCCTGTTGCATTACAACTTTCCCTGTTGCAAACAAGTGGCTGTCAAACTTGCGGCAAATGCACTCCATGCCGCGAGGGAATCCCTCAGCTTGAAGAAATGCTTGAAGCAATTGTTGCCTTTGAGGGCACTCCAGAGCTCTTAACCGCTCTGCGCAAAAAAGCAGAAGTTGTTAAAGACACCGCCGACTGCGCAATTGGTTGGCATGCTGCTGAGGTACTCTTGAATAGCCTAGAAACCTTTGCTCAAGAATACGAACATCACGTTGTTAATTACGCCTGCCAAAAAGGAATAGGCCAAACCGTTCCTTGCGAAACCATGTGCCCTGCCCATGTAGACGTTCCTGCCTACATTGCGCTCGTTGGAGAAGAAAACTATGCGGGTGCTATCAACATGATTCGCAAAGATAATCCTTTCCCAACCGCATGCGCATTTATTTGCGAACATCCTTGCGAAGATCGTTGTCGTCGTACCCTAATTGATGCTCCCCTCAATATTCGCGGCATTAAGAAGTTCGCAGTAGACAGCATTGCCGCAGACCAAGTTGACACTCCTCAGGCTGCACAGCCTACCGGCAAAAAAATTGCAATTATCGGCGGCGGCCCTTCTGGTCTTACCTGTGCCTATTTCAGCGCATTAATGGGCCACGAAGTTCATGTTTTCGAAAGAAGAAAACAGCTTGGTGGTATGATGCGCTACGGTATTCCTGCTTATCGCTTCCCCCGTGAACGTCTTGATGAAGACATCCGCGCAATCCTCTCTACTGGCGACATTACCGTTCATTTCGAATCCTCTATTGATACTGAAGGAATGCAAGAACTTACCAGTAAATACGATGCAGTTTATGTTGCTATTGGCGCTCAAGGAGGCAAAACTCTCGAAATGCCAGGCTCTGATGCGCAAGGCGTTATGAGCGCAGTTGATCTCCTCTCCGCAATTGGCGATGGTGCTTACCCTGATTTCACTGGAAAGAATGTTGTTGTAATTGGTGGTGGCAATGTTGCTATGGACTGCGCTCGCACCAGTGTTCGCTGCGGTGCTGAAACGGTAACAGTTGCATATCGCCGACGCATTGAAGACATGACCGCTTTACAAACTGAAATCGATGCCGCTATGCAAGAAGGCGTTGAAATGCTTACTCTTCAAGCACCTGAATACATCGAAGTAGAAGACGGCCATTGCACCGCGCTCTACACCCAGCCTCAAATGATTGGTCCTGTTCGTGGCGGTCGTCCAGCTCCACTCAAGGCACACAAGCCATTAATGCGCCTTGACGCTGACATCATCCTTATTGCTGTTGGTCAAGACGTCGAATCTCAGCCTTTCATGGCAAAAAGCGGCTCACTCCTTAAAGCTGACGAATATCTCCAAGCTCCTTACTTAGGAGAAAATGTTTTTGTTGGAGGCGACTGCCAGCATGGTCCGAAAACAGTCATCTTAGCTATTGGCAATGGAAAAGTTGCTGCTCGCAATATTGACGACTTCTTAGGCTTTGACCATGTTCTTGACTGTGGCGTTGAAGCACCTGCAGCAAAGCCAAACAATCGAAATGCTTGCGGCAGGGTAAACATTGTTGAACGTCCTGCTCGAGAGCGTAAGCATGATTTTGAAGCAGTTGAAGTTGGCATGAGCTTAGAAGAAGTTCAGCAAGAATGTGCTCGTTGTTTACGCTGTGACCATTACGGCTGTGGCGTAATGGAAGGAGGCCGAATCCAATATGTATAACGTAACAATTGACGGAGTATCCGTAGAAATTGAAAAAGGCTCTACCATCCTTGATGTCGCCTACAAAACAGGTACCTTTATCCCAACTTTGTGCTGGATGAAAAAACATAATGAAATTGGCTCTTGTCGCATTTGCGTTGTCGAAGTTGAAGGCACTGATGCATTAAGCGCTGCTTGCAACACTCCTGTATACGACGGCATGGTTATCAAGACCAACACGCCACGAGTAATTGCGGCTCGCCGAGAAACTATGCGCACTATCTTGGAAGGCCATCGAAGTGATTGCACTACCTGCGAACGTACGGGAACCTGCGCGCTTCAAGCTACCGCAGCTCGTCTTTCTGTTGGCGAGTTAGACTTTGATCCTGTTTTTGAATACGAACCATGGGATGAGGACTTCCCTTTGCAGCGTGATGCAAGCAAGTGCATTCGTTGCGGACGCTGTGTTGCAGAATGTGCAAAAGTTCAACACTGCAGCGTTTGGGACTACACCGGTCCAAGTTCCTACCGAAAAATTACCGTTCGCGATAATAAAGAAATCTCTGAAGCAGGTTGCGCATTATGCGGTCAGTGCATTACCCACTGCCCTACCGGCGCACTTACCGCACGAAACGATATCAATAAAGTATTAGATGCCCTTGCCGATCCTGACACGGTAACCGTAATCCAGTTTGCTCCAGCAATCCGTGCCGCATGGGGCGAGGCAATGGGTCTTTCTTGCGAACAAGCAACTCCTGGACGCATGGCAGCAGCCGCACGCCGTCTTGGATTCGATAAAGTCTTTGATACTGACTTTGCTGCAGACCTCACCATTATGGAAGAAGGCAATGAGTTTATTGAATACTTTACCGAAGGTAAAAAACTTCCAATGTTTACCTCATGCTGTCCTGGCTGGGTTCGCTTTGCCAAGCTTCACTACCCCGAGATTGTTCCTCAACTCTCTACCAGCAAATCACCTCATCAAATGATGGGCGCAGTAGTAAAGAACACTCTTTCCCTTTCTGATAATGAGAACTCTAAGCGCATTTTTGTTCTTTCTGTTATGCCTTGCGTAGCCAAGAAGTATGAATGCGATGTCCCTCAACTTTCCACGAATGCAGGTCCTGATGTTGATGCAGTGCTTACCACGCGCGAATTCAACACCTTACTCAATATCTTTAACATCAACTGTAAGAAATTGCCTGAAGAAGCATTCGATAACCCTCTTGGCACTTCAACAGGCGCTGGCACTATTTTTGGTAGAACAGGTGGTGTTATGGAGGCCGCTCTTCGTACCGCCGCATTTGTTCTTACCGGCAAAAATCCTGATTTTGAAACGTGTGACACTACCGAAGCAACACCTGATAAGCCATGGACCGACAAAACTATAGAAATTGGCGAGCTTACTATCAAAATTGCAGTAGCGAGCGGCCTAGAAAATACTGCACAGCTACTTAATGCCCTTGAATCAGGAGAAGCTTCGTACGATTTCGTTGAAATTATGGCATGTCCAGGTGGCTGCGTTGGCGGTGGTGGACAGCCTATTAAGTTTAATGCGGAACAGGCTTCACAACGTGCCCAGGTTCTCAATACCTTAGACAAAAATGACACCTTGCGCTATTCCCACGAGAACCCTGATATCCAAAAGCTCTATGCCGATTGGGTTGGTAAACCTCTGAGCGAAACTGCAGAAGAGTGGCTTCACACTGAGCAAGAAGCTTGGGACATTTAACATACTAAAAGAGCAACTGCATGCTCGTTTTTTGGCCAATGTTTTGGCTGAACATTAATTATTCTCAGCGGGGCATCATAACGGTATCCCGCTGAACTTTTTTGAAATACTAAGGAACAAGTCATGTACGATCCAAAATCACTTTGCGCTGACGACTTTATCAATCACGAAGAAATACTAAACACGCTTGCATACGCTGATGAAAAAGGGCAAGACTTGGACTATTGCCGAAGCATCTTAGACAAAGCACGTACAAACCTCCATCCTTCAAATGACCACGGCGCTATTATCACTCACCGCGATGCTTCTATATTACTTGCGTGTGAAGACCCTGAGATCAACCAAGAAATTAAGCAATTAGCCCATGACATTAAACAAGCTTACTACGGCAATCGCATTGTGCTTTTTGCGCCTCTCTACCTTTCAAACTACTGCGTAAACGGCTGCTTGTACTGTCCTTACCATGCTAAAAACATAGAAATCCCTCGCCGTAAGCTTTCCCAAGAAGAGATTCGCAAAGAAGTAATTGCGCTTCAGGATATGGGTCATAAACGCCTTGCTATCGAAGCGGGAGAAGACCCAAAGAACAATCCCATTGAATACATTCTTGAGAGTATGGAAACTATTTACTCAATCAAGCATAAAAATGGCGCTATCCGTCGCGTCAATGTCAATATTGCTGCAACTACTATTGACGAATACCATATGCTTAAAGAAGCAGAGATTGGAACCTACATCCTCTTCCAGGAAACTTACCATAAAGAAAGTTATCAGCGCCTTCACCCAACAGGCCCAAAGCATGATTACAATTGGCATACCGAAGCTATGGACCGCGCTATGCAGGGCGGTATTGACGATGTGGGCTTAGGCGTTCTTTTTGGACTTGAAGGATACCGCTACGAGTTCGCCGCTCTACTCATGCATGCCGAGCACCTAGAAGCAACCTTTGGCGTAGGTCCCCACACTATTAGCGTTCCTCGTATTAAACCTGCAATGGATATTGATCCTGATGTTTTTGATAATGGCATTCCCGATGATGTTTTCGAAAAAATAATTGCGCTTATCCGTATTTCTGTTCCCTATACGGGCATGATTATTTCTACACGTGAAAACCAAGCGGTTCGCGAGCGTGCGCTTCTGTATGGCATCTCTCAAATTAGTGGCGGATCCCGCACTTCAGTTGGTGGCTACACAAAGGACATTCGACCACACGATACGGAGCAGTTTGACGTATCCGACCAACGCACCTTAGATGAAGTAATTAGCTGGCTTATGGATAACAATCATATTCCAAGCTTCTGCACTGCATGCTATAGAGCAGGTCGCACCGGTGATAGATTTATGTCATTTTGCAAAAATGGCGAAATTCTCAACTATTGCCACCCAAATGCATTAATCACCCTAGCCGAATACTTAGTTGACTACGCAACGCCTTCTACAAAAGAAAAAGGCATGCAGATTATTCAGAAAGAGCTCCAAAAAATTCAAAACGAAAAGACGCGAGCTCTGACAGCTAACTATCTGACTCGCATTTATTCGGGAGAAGGAAGGGATTATCGCTTTTAAAATTGCTTACACTCCCTGGTAAACGCTTCTCCTTCTCTAGTGGGTGTCGCACTTTCTTCATAGTGCCACACCCCTCCTGACAAACACTGCTCCTTCTTTCCTAATACGCGCTATTCGCCTTCCCTGGCAAAACTCGCATAAATATTGAAATGATGGATAGAAACAAAATGCCCGGAAAGAGATTTCTTTCCGGGCATTATTACGTTTAGTGAACTGCAATGAGGATCTTTAGAACCCCCTTACGTCATATAAAACTAAACGCGCAGGAATTCTTGCGATTAAGGGCTACATCATACCCATTCCGCCGCCGGCACCCATGCCAGCAAGTGCGGACAAGTCTGGACCTTCAGCAGGAATCTCGTTGATAGTTGCTTCAGTAATAAGAACTAATGCAGCAACAGAAGCGGCAGACTGAAGAGCAGTACGGGTAACCTTTACTGGGTCATTTACGCCCATCTCAATCATATTGCCACAAGAACCATTAGCGAAGTTGATACCTTCACCCTTAGGCATGTTCTTCACTTTCTCAACAACAACAGAGCCTTCGTAGCCTGCATTGTTTGCGATAGCACGCATTGGAGCCTCAAGAGCTTTACGAATGATATCAATACCAACCTGCTCGTCGGCATCAGCAGCCTCAACAGTGTCCAAAGCTGGGATAGCATTAATCAAAGCTACACCGCCACCAGGAACAATGCCCTCTTCTACAGCTGCACGAGTTGCCTGGAGTGCGTCTTCGATGCGGCTCTTCTTTTCCTTAAGCTCGGACTCGGTTGCAGCGCCTACCTTCAATACTGCTACGCCACCAGAAAGCTTTGCCAAACGTTCCTGAAGCTTCTCACGGTCGAAGTCAGAGGTGAGGTTCTCATATTCAGCACGCATGCTTGCTACACGAGCCTCAATAGCAGCAGGATCACCTGCGCCGTCAACAATAACGGTAGTGTCCTTGGAAACCTTTACAGTCTTTGCGGTGCCAAGAGCGTCAATAGTAACGTCGGCAATAGTCATACCGAAGTCTTTGGAAACTACCTTACCGTTAGTAACTACCGCAATGTCTTCCAAAATGCGAGCACGACGATCACCAAAGCCAGGTGCCTTAATAGCAACAACATTCAAGGTGCCACGAAGCTTATTCAAAAGCAAGCTACCCAAAGCATCGCCTTCAACATCTTCAGCAACGATAAGCAAAGAACGACCAGACTTAGCAATCTGCTCCAATAAAGGAACCAAATCCTGGAAAACGGAAATCTTCATGTCGGTCAAGAGAATGAATGGGTCAGTCAATACTGCTTCCATTCGCTCAGAATCAGTTGCCATGTAAGGAGAGATATAACCACGGTCATACTGCATACCCTTTACGATATCGATATCAATACCGAAAGTCTGGCTTTCCTCAACAGAGATAGCGCCATCTTTACCAACAGTATCCATTGCTTCCGCAATCTTTTCGCCAATGATTGCATCGCCAGCAGAAATAGTACCTACATTAGCAATCTGATCTTTGGTAGTAACCTCAGTTGCATCAGCCTTGATTGCTTCTACAACTGCATCGGTTGCTTTTTCAATACCACGGCGAATACCCAAAGCATCTGCGCCAGCAGTAACATTGCGAACGCCTTCGGATACGATAACATCAGCAAGAATGGTTGCGGTGGTAGTACCGTCACCAGCAACATCATTAGTCTTTACTGCTGCCTCACGTACAAGCTGAGCTCCCATGTTCTCAACTGGGTTTTCCAACTCAACTTCACGAGCTACGGTAACACCATCGTTTGTTACCAAAGGAGCACCAAAAGAACGCTCCATTGCAACATAACGACCCTTTGGGCCAAGGGTTACCTTTACTGCGTCAGCAAGCTTCTTAACACCTGCTGCCATGGTAGAGCGAGCTTCGCCCTCAAACAGAATATCTTTAGCCATTGTTATTTCCCTTCAAATTCGTAGGACAAGAAAGAATCGAAATTAGTCAACGTATACTGCATAAATGTCGTCAGCGCGAAGAATGAGAACCTTCTCACCATCAACATCAACTTCAGTTCCACCGTACTTGCCATAAAGAACACGATCTCCTGCAACAACTGGCATTGGAAGGTGCTTTCCTTCGTTGTTAACACGACCTTCACCTACTGCAAGAACTACACCAGTCTGTGGCTTTTCTTTAGACTCAGCTGCAATATACAAACCACCAGCAGTGGTGTCCTGAGCCTCATCCTGCTTTACGATGATGCGATCACCTAAAGGTTTCAAAGTCATAACTTACTTCCTTTCATATGACATGCCATGATGTCATGGCTTTATTACCTTAATAGGAATAGATTTAGCACTCTATTTAATCGAGTGCTAAGACGTGTTCTATCTTATCAGCCTTACCTAGGATTGCAAGCAAACTTGAGAAAATCTAAGCCAATGACACTTAGATTTGAAGAGAATATGAAGGGCTTAGTCTTGCAGATGCTGTGCAAGTATGTTGATAACTTCGTTAACACGATCAACGTTCCTACAGAGAACACGAGATCGGAAAAAATCTGCACTTGATAGAGTAGATGCCGAAATTAGGCGTTCTGCTAACGAATGCGTTGCTTACAACGCTGATAGAGACAGGCTCAAAGTAAAGCACGCTCGTGTTCCGTCTGGTTCTGAAACTTGTCAATTCTGCATTATGCTTGCAAGCCGTGGAGCTGTTTACAAAAGCAAAGAAACAGCAAGTCATGCTCATGCTAATTGCGACTGTAAGGTTGTTCCTGATTTTGGTGATGGTATTGAGGGTTACGACCCTGATTTATACTACGACATGTGGAAACATCCAGAAATATATGAAGAAAAATCAGTAAATATATCTAGCGAAAATGAAGAAAAATTTCTAAGTAAAGAACAAGATGTTTTATTTGGTGTAAAACGCGGTAATGCAATGACTTTTGAAGAGGCTGACGGAAAGAGGGTTAACCCACATTATAATGACGGAATAGCCTATCAAATCAACTGCCAAAGTTGTGTTGTAGCATATGAAGCAAGACGTAGAGGATTTGATGTAGAGGTACTTCCTTATAACAAAAACGGAAAATCAAAAGAACTTGCTAACAGAACAGAGCTTGCATGGTTTATAAAAGGAACGCATGATATTCCTTTACCAATTCGTGACGAGAGCTCACTTACTCCAAAAAGATTTAAAAAACTGCTAGAAGATACAGTGAAACAAAACGAGAGATACCACCTTGGCTTTGATTTCGTAAAAGGAGGAGGCCATATAGTAACTGTTGAGAGGGATATTAATGGAGAACTAATGATTTACGACCCTCAAAATGGTAATATTAGAAAAGGAAAGGAAATAGATTCGTACCTAAAAGAGTTCAAGTTTAGATATACGCTTTATGGCAAAAAGATACCTAATCCACCAGACTTACTACGTGTTGATAACCTTGATTTCAACAAAGAATACGCTGGTGCTGTTGTGAAGGAGGCTATAGTATGATTCCTGAACGTATTGTGTCTTTAGCTATTGATTATGGTGGAGTTGGAGCTGAACCGTTCTTAGAAGAATGGAACGGATATACAGTTTATCGTCTAATTCCATTTGTTGGATACGAGAAAATGCGTTTAGGGTCACCTATTCTCATTCTTTCAAATGAAAATAGTGAAAGAATTGCAGAACCTAATGAGGTTGCAGAAGTTATGAAATACGATTCTTCCACCTTTAAATACGACGATGATTAACAAACCGCTTTCGGGCGGTTTTCTTTTTGGAGGACTATTTAAAAAAGGTAGTTAGGTGTTCAAAATGCGCTAATGCTGCCATAAAGCTAGGTTTTGGTTTTGTGCACCAAACGAAATCTATTGCACCGAACGTTCTGGAACGGTTGATGAAGAGGATGGAATTACAGCCGCTGTTAATCCTCCGCATGCTCATACATACGAAGGATTAACTGTATTACGGGCATTTCCCCATCACTGGGCGCCTTACTTGGATCTTAGTAAAACTTTTCAGTTGGGAATGGTGGCTCTTGAGCACGTTTGAACGCATAGGAGTTAGTGCGCGAAATAACATACTCTACATCTTTTTGGCTAAAACCAAGAGCAACCACTTCTTCTATAGACTTGCCTTCTTCAAAGTAAGCAATGCAAATCTTATCAAGAACCTCATAAGTGATTCCCATAACAAGCTCATCTTGAGCGTCAGGAGACAACTCTGCCGATGGAGGCTTCGTAAGCACATGCTCAGGAATAGGCGGAATCTCGCCCTTTGCTAAAGCACGTTCATTGACCCATGCCGCTAGAGCAAATACATCAGTTTTATAAAAGCCACCCAGCGGCGCATAAGCTCCTGCGGTGTCACCATATAAAGTAGAAAAGCCCATGTTCGCTTCGCTCTTATTTCCCGTGTTAATCATCATCCAGTTATTAGCGTTGGAAAGAGCCATGAGGCACACCATGCGGCAACGGGCTTGAGTATTTTCGCTCGCAAGCCCTTCAAGATCGGAACCAAGTGCTTTCTTTAGAGCACGCTCAAATCCCTCATATGGTTCAAGAATAGAGATAATCTCAGCTTTTATTCCTAAATTGTCTGCTAAATCTTGCGCATCAGAAATGGAATGGTTAGTAGAATACGGGCCTGGGAGCATATATCCATGAACATGATCTGCACCAAAGGCATCTACACACATCACAGCAACAAGCGAAGAGTCAATACCTCCCGAAAGGCCAATAACCACATCAGTAAAACCGCACCCTTCAACAAAGCCTTTTAAAGAATTGACGGCGCACTCATACTTTTTTGGAAGCTCCATACAAACCTGCCTTTTCGACAACATTTAAAGTACCGCTTTGACCCACTACAAACCATTCGCGGAAAACTACTACAAGCAGACAATGCTTCTCCAATAACTAAAGCAACATTTCTTACTAATAGTAGTTTCAACCAACTTTGTTGCTATTGTATTGCAATAAAGTTTCAGTTTTGCATGCGTTTAGTCCTACAAGAGATTATTACTGCCCGCACACGCTTATTGGTTACTATCAAAACCTACAAAATGCGAAAGAGTACTGTGTGAAAACCGGTAGCTGTTTTACTTTAAAGGGAGCGAATCTGCTCTGCCAACCAATCAGCCCACTCTTTTACTCCATCACCTTTTGTTGCAGAAATAGGAAAAATTGGAGCTTGTGGATTAAGGCCTTCAATATGGCTATAGAACAAATCCTTATCAAAGTTAAAGAATGGTAACGTGTCTACTTTGTTAAGGACAATAGCGGAAGCAGCCTGGAACACACCAGGGTACTTCAATGGCTTGTCGTCACCTTCCGGAACAGACAAAATCATACACTTCATGTTTTCGCCCAAATCGAAATCAGTAGGACATACCAAATTGCCTACATTTTCAATAATAATCAAATCCAAGGCATCCAAATCAAGTACTTCAACAGCACGACGAATCATGTCACTTTCAAGATGGCACGCACCACCTGTGTTAATTTGAACAGCCGGAATACCATGGGCGCTAATCTTTTCAGAGTCAACCGAAGAAGCAATGTCTCCTTCGATTACCGCAATGTTAAATTCTTTACGGAGAGCTTCAATAGTTGCAAGAATAGTGGAAGTCTTTCCCGAACCAGGGGAAGCAAGCAAGTCAAGAACGAATACTTTCTTTTCCTTGAAGAGGTTGCGATTATTCTGAGCAAGCTCATCATTTTTCTTCAAAATTGGTTCTTCGAGGTTGATCTTCATTTCAAACCCTCCCTTAATAATCGTGATACTTACTCGGAATCTAAACCAGTATCTTCGTCATCTGGCAAGTCAACTTCAATTGAATCAATTTGAAGCTCCTTACCCTCAATAATTACCGTGAGATTGCTTCCGCATTCAGGGCATCCCACGTGAAAACGATCGTGCGAATATTCATGGCCACATTCAGTGCAGATGCTTTTTGGTTGAACCATTTTGATTTCCAACTCCGCACCTTCACAAATAGTCTTTTCCGAAAGAATACCAAACGCAAACTGAAGAGAATCCTCAATTGCTTCAGTCATTACTCCTACCGACAAAGACACCTTGAGCACTTTAAGAGCTCCTGCATCTTGAGCTGCCTTGTTAACCGCCTCAAGGACACCTGTCATAATGCCAACTTCATGCATTATCCGTCCTTTCCTTCACCATCAGCACCCCAAAAATGCTCATCTGCTTTTTTGCGGAGGTAAGCAAATTCTTCTTTAGCTTCTTGACGTTCTATCTCTTCAAGCTCCGCTTGCTTTTCCTGGCGTTTAATCTTTCTCTTCAAAGCAATGCGTACTGCAAGCAAGCTAAGCTCGTATAAACCAACCATTGCCGCAAACATAAGAAGCATTGTTACCGGGGAAGCATCAGGAGTTACCACTGCTGAGAAACAGAGCAGTCCCACATATACGCCACGCCATGCCTTACGAAGCTTTTTGTAAGGAACGATATTAAACAAAACCAAATAGAACACCGCAAGGGGCATTTCGAAAGCAAGACCAAAGCCTACCTCAAATTTAATAACAATATCAATCCACTGGCCTGCTTCAGGAAACACCTCAGCAAAACCTTGCGCCTGACCAATTAGGAACTGAAAAGCGGCATGAAGAATAATGCAGTAACAGAAAACGGTTCCCAAAATAAAGAGCGCTACCGCAACTGCAAAAGTCGGAATAAACCACTTACGCTCGTTTGGCTTTAGGGCAGGTAAGAAGAAGGCGAGTACCTGCCAAATAATAATAGGCGCACAAGCTACTACCGCAACATATAAAGAGATTTGAAAACGGATAGAAAAGGCATCAAATGCACCAAAAATATTAAGGATTACATTTCCCGATTCGTCTTTTGGAAGAAGATCAGCAACAGGAAGAAGCAGAAACTGAGACACTGTTGGCGTTGCCATATAGAAAACAACACAAGCAACTAACAAGGCAACCACAATACGTACAAGACGCATGCGCAATTCGCCTAAATGCTCAAGAAGAGACATACGTGCTGGTCCAATAGCCATACCTATACCTCCTCATTCTTTGGAGCGCTTTTTGGAGCACTCTTACGAACGCGGGCAGTTGGTTTTACCCCATAGAGCTCATCGGCAGAAGGTATAGCTCCCCCTGTACGCTTTGCTTTTTCAGGAGCAGTTCTAACAACGGTAGTACCCTCTTCTGCCTCGATTGAAGCTTCTCCGGAGGCCACTGCTGAAACGCTTGTTTCGGTCGAAATATCTACATCATTAACGCTTTGAGCGTCTTGATTGAGGGAGCGCTTGTCATTTTGTCCAGATGCAGGGGCTGGTTTGTTTGCGAGAGCTTCCTTGCGCTGCTGATCATAACGCGCTTTTCGTTCAGCAAAGGATTCTTGAGATTTCTCCATCTTCTTTGCTGCGCTATCAATCATATCTAAAGGATTGTCGCTTTTGAGCGCCTGCTCATCAACCATTTCTTTTTTGATTACGGTATCGAATTCCTGCTGAGCCTTACGAAACTTCTTAAGCGCCTTGTTTGCCGTCTGAATCACCTCAGGCAACTTGTCGGGGCCAAATAGAAGAAAAGCAAAGAGCAAGATGAGAAGTAATTCAAATCCGCCAATACCAAACAATGTAAACCTCTATCACCATCAACAGGCGTTTAGCCTGCGCTCAAAACTGTCAAAGCCATAGTAGGGAAAGCTAAAGCAATAGCAAAAATAACGCATACAACAGCAATAAGTATCCGCTTGATTTTCTCTTTTCGGTTTTTCTTTTCTTCGTAGCGCTTTTGGCGCTCAAGGGCTATCTGCTCTCGTTCACGGAGTTGTTTTTCGGATACTTTTTGTTTCTTCTTGCCCTTTTTTGCCACGACTATCTCTTCCTCTCATTTCTCAGTGATACCATACCTTACCTCTAAAAAAAGTGTTACGAATATTCGATTATGTGCATATGAAATACGTGAGTAGCCACTCTTTTCTCCGTGATAAGGATAAACAATTCCCTTAGGCTTCCGTTTGGCAACAACTAAGGATAAAACACTTTCATAAAATTCTGACAGGGCTATAATCAGCCAGACGGCTTGTTCCGACAGTAAGCCCCTTTTAGAAAGAAAAAACGTGATATCTCCAGACATGAACCAGGGCCACTCTATTGACACCGCTACCGGAAAAGAGGCTCCTGCAGAAATATCAAGCGAACGCGTAAAAAAGATTTTTACCGATATTGCTTGGGATTACGACAAATTCAATACCTATTCAAGCTTTGGCCGTTTTCGCTCATGGCTAAAAATTCTTATTGATAAAGCGCCCATCACTTCCAATACGAAGATGCTTGATATTGCAGGAGGCACAGGCGATGTAACCTTTACTGCTTGCAACTATAAAAAACCAGCAAGCATTATTTTGAGCGACTACACTCCTGCCATGTTGGAAGTTGCAAAAGATCGTCTTGAGGAAGGCGAAAACCACGGTGTTCCTGTTGAGCTGGCGGTAGTTGATGGCCAGGACATTCCTTACGAAGATGAGTCTTTCGATGTTATCACTATGGCATACGGCATTCGCAATATGCCAAAACGAGAACAAGCATTAAGGGAGATGTATCGCGTATTGAAGCCAGGCGGCTCGCTTTGTGTTCTTGACTTCTCCACCCCTCCAAACCCTCTTATGCGCTTGGGTTATAACGTGTACTTGTCGGTAGGCATTCCTCTTTGGGGAAAAATATGCACAGGAGATGCTTCAGGCTTTATCTACCTCGGAAAATCTATTAAAGCGTTTCCTAATCAAGAAGGATTTGCGCAAATGCTTTATGATGCTGGCTTCGATAAGGTTGAGTGGACTAACGTAACGTTCGGTGTTGCCGCAATCCACATTGCACACAAAAAGTAGTCTTGCCTTTAGTAAGGCTCATCAAGTGGTGCATGAGCCTTTACATCGCAGGTAAAATCAAAGAATTTTTGCTGGTTATATCTATCAAGGGCCACCTGAGCAATCATTGAAGCGTTATCAGTACATGCCTTCAAAGGAGGCATCGTAAGCTCAACACCCATCTTTTCGCAAAGGTCTATATATGCTTGACGAAGAGCAGGGTTTGCCGCTACACCACCACCAAGGCAAAATTCTCTTGCCCCTGTTTGTTCGAGCGCCTTTTTTGCTTTTGCGATTTGCACGTCAATAACCGCCTGCTGAAAACTTGCGGCAATATCTTCCATATTTAAAGTATTTCCCGCTTCAAGCTCATTTTTGATATAAGTCATTACCGCTGTTTTTAAACCAGACAAAGAGAACCGCAAGTCTCCTGAATTCATCATTGCGCGAGGAAAATGAACTGCTTTCGGATTTCCTTTTTTTGCAAGCTCAGAGATAAGAGGGCCTCCAGGATAACCAAGACCCATTGCCTTTGCAACTTTGTCGAAAGCTTCTCCTACCGCATCATCCAAGGTTGAACCAAGGGTTTCATACTTGCCCCAATCTTTTACATGGACAAGCATAGTATGGCCACCTGAAACAAGCGAAACTACCATAGGAGGCTTGATGGACGGCTTATCAATCTTGTTCGCATAAATATGACCCTCAAGATGATTAACGCCAATGAGCGGCTTATCAATTGACCACGCAAGGCCTTTCGCAAAAGCCAAGCCCACAACTAACGCACCTACTAAACCAGGAGCATATGTAACCGAAATTGCGCTTAAATCACTGTAGGAAAGCGTTGGATTATTGAGACGTCGTTGCGCCTGAATCAAACATTCCTCAACTACCCCACCAATGGCTTCAATATGCTTTCGGCTTGCAATTTCAGGTACTACTCCCCCGAAACGCGAGTGGAAGTCAATCTGAGAGGCAACTACATCGGAAATAATAGTGCCCTTTTCGTCGATTAGAGCAGCGGCAGTTTCGTCACACGATGATTCAATGGCTAAAATAAGCGTCTCTGGCTGCTCTTGGATTTCTTTTCCAATTTCATTAACACGAAGCTCCATGCCGGCTTTATCATCTGCTGGAAGAACAAGAGGGCCCGTATAAATAAAAGCATCTTCTTTATCAGAATAATAGCGTGGTCTCTTGCCAATATTTTTCAATCCCAGACGCTCATAAAAGGCATGAGCACCGGTATTAGAAACACGAACCTCTAGCGTACATTCCGTTGCGCCCAAATCGCGTGCATCTTGAGACACCAACTTCATAAGCTCTTTTGCAATACCACACCTACGATAAGAAGGATCACTGGCAATCTTTAAAATCTGAACCTGACCGTCAACAATCCAGCCACCAACATACCCAACTAATTGAGCATTATCACGTGTAGCTACTCGTTTCGCGCTATCTTTTATTGCATATGCAGCCCACCAGCTTCTATCACTTCGAGGAAGTTCGTCAAGGATTTGCGCCTCGTTCCAGGCATCGCTTCCCATAACTTCCTTTTCCATGAGAGCCACTTCAGCACACCACGATGCTTCTAAGGGCTGATAGCGAATTACGAGCTTTTCGGCAGACTCTTCAGCTTGTTTTCCGCCGTTTTCTTGCTCTGCTTTTTGCGAAACTTCAGAAATAACGGCACCTTGCACACCAGAGATAAGGTCTTTTTTTGTGCAAGCACCCTGCTTCGAAGCAAAGCGTTTTCGTTCATTTTCTTCTGCATCGGAAAGACGCGTATATACCGGCAACAAAGTAAGCGGATTACCTAAAAGGGTATCGTCGGGATCAAATAAACCTTTGTTCCACAAATCTTGAGCTGCAAGCAAGAGGCCCTCTCCTGTAGGAGCTCGGAATTCTTCCCCAAGAATAGTTCCACACGAAGAGAAATCATTCTCATATTTTCTTAGAGCATCTCCTGCAATCAGACCTGCAGAGGTGCCCAGCCATTCCACTGCCTGAGTAACTTTTATTACGAAATCGTTGTTAAGCCGCTCGATTCCTTGGTCGTTCAGCAAATAGCGCACCGGATAGACTTCTTTGCGCATTGCATCGCCCAAAACAGCTAGCGATCCTCGTATTCCCGTTTTCCAACAATGGTAAGCACAAGCGTCAAGCGTTGAAACGCCATACAAGCTTACCCCTAACCCGAGAGCAATTCCCTTCGCGGTAGATAAACAAATGCGCACCCCAGTAAACGAGCCGGGACCTCTACCGCACACTACGCACGCAATCCGTTCTTTGGAAACGCTTGCCTGATCCATTACTGTTTGAATAGCCTCAATAAGCTTTGCATTGGAGGCGCGAAAAGCAGGAATCTCTCTTGCGCTGATAAGAGAAATGGTTTTCGCCTCTCTATCAAGAAGGCCTAAACCAACCGCAATTATTTCATTTGCTGTATCAAAAGCAAGAACTACATCACACATGTAAATCCTTCCATAGCAGCGCAAACCTTCTCTAACAACGCCGAGCTACCAGGACCTGTTGAACTCATCTCAATATGACGGCTCTCTTCACTTACTACCGAGATGGTAATGTGCAGCACCTCATCAGGTAGCTCATCTAAAAACTTACTTGCCCACTCAATTACGCACACTCCCCCGCCTTCAACATATTCATAAAAGGCAATATCTTCTAATTCGCACGGATCTTCTAATCGATACAAATCGAAATGATAAAACGGGATTCTACCTTCGTCATATTCATACACCAGGTTAAAGGTGGGACTCACAATATCGGTTGGTATGCCCAGTCCTGCACCAAAACCCTGGCTAAAGTGGGTTTTACCTGCTCCTAAATCACCATCAAGCGCAATAATATCCCCTGGCTCAACACAAGAGGCCACAAGAAAACCTAACTTGCGAGTTTCTTCTACTGAGTTCGAAACGATACGAGTTATTTCTTGTTGCCTATCCAAAAGACTAATCCTTTACTATCCTGCGCTTTTCTTCGGAATTTATCGAATATATTGATTGAACCCTATTTCTTCGCCGCAAAACGCTCAGCAGCCTCAACAACGTGGGCCATAGTAGTTGAAGTAGTAACAGAGCCAATACCTCCTGGCACTGGAGTGATGGCAGCAACTACTGGCTCAACTTCAGCAAAGTTTACGTCTCCGCACATGCCTTCTTCGTCAAAATTAATGCCAACGTCTAAAACAATCTGTCCAGGCTTAAAGCATTCTTTTCCATAGAAGCGCGCACGACCCGTTGCACAAATAACAATATCAGCAGCACTCATTACTTCAGGAAGATTCTTTGTGCGTGAATGGCAAATAGTAACCGTAGCGTTTTTTCTGAGTGCTAACAGCGCAACTGGTTTTCCAATTACCAAACTTCGTCCAACGACTACAACAGACTTGCCTTCAAGCTCAATTCCGTAGTGCTCAAGCATAGTAATGCACGCCTTGGCAGTGCAAGGGGCAAACCCCTCTTCGGCATCTACAAACACTGCGCCTAAAGATGCAGTCGAAATACCGTCAATATCTTTTCTTGAATCAAGGCGCTGACAGAGAGCGTCTTCATCAAGAGTGTTTGGAAGAGGGCGGAACATCAAACAGCCGTGAATAGTGTCATCTGCATTGATTTGATCAATGGTAGCCTCAAGATCAGACTGAGACGCGGTATCAGGAAGCTCAAAAACACGTGTTGCAATACCTAAAGAATCCGCACGTTTTAATGCGGTTCTTTCGTAGCTTAAGTCATCAGGACGCGCACCTACGCGCACAATTGCAAGGGTAGGCACAACCCCTTGTTCTTTCAAAGAAACAACGCGGGCAGATAAAGACTCCGCCATTGCATCTACAACCGGTTTTCCTTTCAACAAATCAGCCATTAGAGCTCCCCTAAAACGTATTCATACAATGCTTCTTCTTTCGCAATTGCAGGGTTAATAATTGCCTCTGCATAAGAGCGATACATCGATCCAACCTCTTTATCGTCAAAAAGATTAGCATTCACAATCACATTTAAATGAGCTCCTTGAAGAGCAGCGCGAGCAAAGAGAAGAGCCACGCCAACATCAGAGAGTGCTAACCGAGAACCATGATACGCAAGCTCTTCGCACTCAAAGATTACCTTTGAGCATGCCTCCATAATCTCAAGAGGAACATCGGTTGCATAGCGAAGAGCAGCTTGAATTGCATCATGCTTCGCCTTCTCTTCTTCGGGAGTGTTCTTAGGCATGCGATACGCTGCTGCCAAAGGTTTAAACGCTTCGGCATCTTCGTTGATTAAGTCATACATCCGAAAGCGAATTGCCTCGAGTCTTACTAAGGCTTCTTTCATATAGTCTTCGTATTCAGCATACGTTTTCTTGCCGATAGTAAGGTTTGCAACCATTGAAGCGAGCGCCGACGCAAGACTTCCACAATAGGCACTTGCACCGCCTCCTCCAGGCGTTGGTGCCTTGCTTGCAAGCGCTTTAATAAATTCGCTTTCAACCATCTTCTTTCCTTCCTCTACTAAAAAGACCGCCGATTTCTCGACGGCCTTTTTGCATAATCAGCTGTTTTTCTAGAAAAGACCTGAAATCTTACCAGTTTCGTCAACATCAATCTTAAATGCTGCAGGAGACTTTCCTAAACCAGGCATAGTCATTACATTGCCCGTAAGAGCAACGATAAAGCCAGCACCAGCAGAAACTTTAATTTCACGCACGGTAATATTAAAGTCACGAGGAGCACCAAGTTTAGAGCCGTCATCCGAGAAGCTATACTGGGTTTTTGCCATACATACTGGCATTTCACCAAAGCCAAGCTTTTCGAGCTTCTGGATTTCTTTTACTACCTTTGGATCAAATACTACGCCGTCTGCACGATAAATTCGCTTTGCAATGGTTTCAATTTTTTCCTTAATGCCCAAAGAGCTGTCATAAGAGAATTGGAAATCGTTAGGCTGTTCGCAAAGACGGATTACTTCCTTAGCTAGCGCCTGACCTCCCTTTCCGCCCTTTGCCCATACTTCAGACAATGCAACGTTTACGCCCAATTCGCGGCATTTGTCTTCAACAAGCTTCAATTCTGCTTCGGTATCAGTTGGGAATGCATTGATTGCAACAACACAAGGAAGTTTAAATACATTATTGATGTTATCAATATGCTGGAGAAGATTTGGAAGGCCCTTTTCAAGAGCTTCAAGGTTCTCTTCGTTAAGATCAGCCTTTGCAACGCCTCCATGATTCTTCAATGCACGAACAGTTGCTACCACAACAACGGCATCAGGACGCAAGCCGGTCAAGCGACATTTAATGTCCAAGAATTTCTCTGCGCCCAAGTCTGCACCAAAGCCAGCTTCGGTAACAGCATAGTCGCCCAAAGCAAGAGCCATATTTGTAGCCATGATAGAGTTGCAACCATGAGCAATATTTGCAAAAGGACCGCCATGAATAAAAGCAGGAGTTCCTTCAAGAGTTTGAACCAAATTAGGCTTAAGAGCATCTTTAAGCAATGCGGCCATTGCGCCTTCTGCCTTAAGATCGTGAGCGGTTACTGGCTCATCATCATAGGTATAAGCAACAACAATCTTGCCAAGACGCTCTTTTAAATCAGTGATAGAGGTTGCTAAGCAAAAAATTGCCATGATTTCAGAAGCAACCGTAATATCGAAACCATCTTCGCGAGGAACGCCATTTACTTTACCGCCTAAACCGCAAACGATATTGCGAAGCTGGCGATCGTTCATATCAACTACGCGCTTCCAGGTAATTTTACGAACATCAATATTCAATTCGTTTCCGTTGTGAATGTGAGCGTCAAGCAAGGCAGCCAAAAGATTATTTGCTGCACCAATTGCATGGAAGTCACCCGTGAAGTGAAGATTGATGTCTTCCATAGGAATAACCTGTGCATAACCGCCTCCTGCTGCACCGCCTTTGATGCCAAAAACAGGACCCAAGCTTGGCTCGCGCAATGCAACACAGGTTTTATGTCCCAAGCTTGAAAGGGCGTCCGCCAAACCAACTGTCGTGGTTGTTTTACCTTCGCCGGCAGGGGTTGGGTTAATTGCTGTTACCAGAATCAACTTACCCTTCTCATGCTCTTCATCAAGAAGCATGTTGTAGTCGATTTTTGCCTTGTTGTTACCGTAGCATTCGAGATATTTCTCGCTTACACCTGCTGCCTTAGCAACTTCCGAAATATGTTTTGGAGTAGCTGCTTGGGCAATTTCGATGTCGGTCAACATTTCCTTACCTCTTTCATTCATAACCTCTACTTCGCTTGCCAAAGTAGAAAGAAACTGCGAAAAACGTCATTCACTATATTAATCTATCAACTCATGGTAGATACGAAGTAATCCTTGTAAGGTCAATTCAAGATTTACTTCAGAAATAGATTCCGAAACAGGAGCGATACGATGCGCTAATCCTCCCGTTGCAACTACTTTCGGTTTGTATCCGAGCTCTTTTTCAATGCGTGCAATGAGGCCATCAATACGCGCTGCTTCACCTACCACAACACCAACTTTTACCGCATCGGTTGTATTCTTACCAATTGCCACACCAGGATCATCTAATTCAACCGCACGTAAAAGCGCAGCACGCGCATATAAAGAACGCATTGAAGTATCAACGCCTGGAGCGATAATGCCACCTACAAAAGAGCCTTCTTTGTCAATCACTTCGATATTTGTTGCGGTACCAAAATCAACTACCACAACCGGAGATCCATAAAGAGACTTTGCAGCAATAGCATCTGCAACACGATCGGCACCTAACTCAGGGAATTGAGTTTTTTCGATATTTAACAAGTGGGCACACGTTGACGATGAAACAACTATTAATTCAACACCAAATGCACGCTGACAAACCTTTTCCCAGTTATGAGTTAAGTTTGGAACAACCGAAGCCAAAATAGCTCCATCAATACATTCCTCACTAAGGTTTTCTGCATGCAATAGCGCATGAATTTTAATGCGCAATTCATCACTCGTGTAGTCAACATTCGTTGCAATACGCCACATATGTACTAGGCTATCTTTGTCATAAACGCCCAGTACTGTTTGCGTGTTGCCCACATCAATTGCCAGTAACATAGTTCCTCATTCTAAGCGGGAATAGAGTGCAGAAAAATGGTATCACAGTGTACCGAAAGGGCATCCTTCTTTCCCTTTTCTTGGGACATTTTTATTAGTTTTTAACTAAAAAAGATAAAAGCACGTTGAGTCTTTTTTAAAAATACCATCCGTACTATCATGGCTCGAATTTATAGACCTTGCCTAATTCAATCATATTTTCTAAAGCACGCGTTTTATAAGCACTCTTTTGAAAAGCCATATACACAGGATGGAAACCTTTTTGAACCTCTTTTATAGGGATTTTTTTAATGGTATGAAATGGTGACAATCCCAAGGTATCTAAAGAAATACCCACACAAGAAGGATTTGAAACCACAAAGCTTCCGAGCGTTATTTCGTCATCACACCGCTGGCGAATAGAGAGTTCATATGAGCGAACCACGTTTTCAACCGAAGCACCTACGGGAGTTTCGGTGCGATAAGTAACAATGTCATAATCCCTTAATTCTGAAAGAGATACTTCTTCCTTTTTGGCAAGAGGACTTTGAGCATCAACTACGACTACTAAATCTTGACGAAGAATTTCAATAAACTCTAAGTTTGGCTTATCTTCTACATAAGCACAGATAACCAAATCGTATACCCCATTTTCCAAGCCTTCAACAAGCGTTTTGGTGAGACCTTGATACAGCTTTACCTCAACATGACTTCCATATTGGCTTCTGTATTCCAAAAGCAATCCTGGTAGATAATCGGACTGAACAGTAAAGATAGTGCCAATATCAATAACACCTGAAAGGTTGTCAGCATGCTCTTGCGCAATCTGAATGCCTTTATCAATAATGTCAAGGCCTTCACTTATATATGAACTGAACTCTCTCCCCCACTTTGTGAGACGAACATTGCGCCCTTGGCTTTCAAATAAAGGGATTCCCAACTCCTTTTCGAGTTGCTTAATAGAATTAGACAGTGCAGGCTGGGTAATGTACAGCTCCTCAGCTGCCCTAGTGTAATGTTGGACTTGAGCGAGTTTTCTAAAATAGCGAAGCTGGGAGAGGTTCATAATAAGCTCCATTCATAAAAAAAGTCCCCACACCAAGAATATACTTGATGCGGGGACTTTTGTGTCACAATCTCACAAGATATTAATCAAGATAATTAATCTGACCGTGATGATCTTCGCACTCACGAGCAATAGTGATGCGCTGTACGGTAGGAGCGCCCTCTTCAAGCCACATAGCACGGCTGTCACGATACAAACGCTCGGTTGGGCCGTAAGGAGAATCCTCAAAGTAGCCATCGCCACCGAAGATCTCAAGCATTTCGTCGCCAACTAAACGAGTTGCATCAATAGAGAAGAGCTTACAAATTGCAGCCTTTTCGTCAATGAACTCACCGTGAGGATCATTGTCGAAGTCGCGAGCGAAGTCATAAACCATACAACGAAGAGCATGAATCATCATCTGCATGTTTGCAATCTTCATGCGAATAGCCTGACGCTTAAGGATTGGCTTACCGAAGGTTACACGATCAGCAGCACGGTCAAGAGAAATCTCCAACATACGCTGGCACATACCAAGGTTGGAAGTTGCGATGTGAACACGAGATACTGCCAATGAATGCATAGCTACTTCCATGCCCTGACCTTCTTCACCAAGAAGATACTTAGGATCAAGAACAACGTTTGTGAACTTCAAACCAGCATGACCAGCACCACGGCAACCCATCATATGAGGCATTGGGATAAGCTCATAGCCTGGAGCATCGGTTGGGACGAAGAATGCAGAAAGACGAGAATCTTTGTCAGAATCTGGGTCGGTTACTGCAATTACATACGTGAAATCAGAGCAGTCGGTGTGGGAAATGAGCCACTTCTCACCATTGAGAAGGTAGGTGCCATCTTCCTGCTTGATTGCAGTAGTGTGAAGGTCTGCACCAGTACCACCAGTTTTTTCAGTGATAGCGAAGTTGCAGTAAATGGACTTATCCTGGAACTTATCCATGTACTGGTCTTTGAGCTCCTGGCAACCATAGTCGTCAAGAATACGCCAGTTCATGTCAGCTGCATGATGGAGATGCATACGCATACCGCCAGGTCCACGAGAGAACTCTTCCTGAACCTTCAAAATTTCGAGCTCGTTCAAGCCCCATCCACCATATTCAGCTGGAAGATAGAAGCGATAAAGATCGTTTTCTTTAGCAAGATCATAGAACTTTTCTGGGAAGGTATTGGTTACTTCAATTTCCTTTTGCATCTCATCAAAAGGACCCTGTGCCAAGTTGCGAATCTGTTCGAGATAAGCCTGGAACTGTTCGTCGGTAATAGTTGCGTTTGGATTCATAAATCCACCTTCACTTTCGGTCAAATTAAAGGTTTTCAAAGGACCGAGCGCCTTTGTTGATGGTTTTATTGTCCATTTTTCTCGCAGAAAATTCCAATTCCAAACGGTTTCGTTTTTTTCAAAATTCTATAACTTCGATGAATAGGACTACTATTTTTTCTTATACATTTATAGGGAAAATCCAATAATTTCGCCTGTTTTTCTCATTTTATAGGAATAGCCTATGAACAAGTTCATAGGCTTATGCAATTATTTCTTTTAACCACAACAACAAAACGCTGCACTAAATAGTGCAGCGTTTCGGCTAAAAAGAAAGAGTAGTTCTCAGTTTAAGGAAGCATCCAGCCCTTAAACAAAGGTACACGATCAAATTCCTTCTCGATATCGTCGCCAGTTCTGATAGAACCAATTGCCTTCAATCGAGCAATCTCTTTATCACTTACGCCAATTTCGGAAAGATACTTCTCAGTGTCTCCACCAAGTACTGATACTTCTTCAAAGTCCTCAATCTTAACAGGGATGTTAGAAAGATGATGAGGAGAGTTGGTCTGCAAAACACGACCTACTCGTGGGAAATCTACCCAGTTCAAAGTCTCAGGATTTTCGCGCGTAATCTGCTCAATTGCTTCTGGCTTTGTGTTTACCTTTGCAATGCAGAAGTCTTTATCCTGAAGCCATTCCATCCACTCTTTAGTAGTGCGGGAACGAATTGTTTCTTCAACAATACGGAATGCCCCTGGAGCTTCCCAATAACGCATCAAGCCAGTTGGTTTAATTTCTGGATGACCAATTGCTTCACAGAATGGCTCCCAGAATTTGGCCTCAACCATACCTAAAGCAAGCTTTCCGCCATCTTTAGTTTCGTATACGTTGTAAGCAACGGAAGGATACTCCAAGTCCTCTTTTTCTTCCTGCATGCCATTAAAGCAGCAACGAGAATCCAGAAGTGAGTTCCACCATACGAAGCAGTCAAACATAGAAGTGTCGATATAGCAGCCCTCTCCCGTCTTTTCACGAGAGTAAAGAGCAGCCAACAAAGCCTGGCCAGCAACCATACCGGAAGAAAGATCAACTAAGTGAAGTGGGAAGGTTGAACCATGGTCAACAGAAAGGAAGCCTGAGTCAGCCTGCATGTTCAAGTCATGCTGAGCTTTCTTCGAACGAGGGTCTTTAGAACCATAGCCAGAAATGGAGCAGTAAATGATTCCTGGATTGATTGCCTTGATTGAATCGTAATCAATGCCCAACTTTTTAGTAACACCTGGACGGAAAGACTCAACAATAACGTCAGATTCCGCAGCAAGCTTCTTGAAAATCTCAACTACTTCTGGATCTTTCAAGTTAAGAGAGATGGACTTCTTATTACGACCAAGAGCAGTTACGTAGTAAGAAATGCCGCCACCCTTTGTTGGGTAGTCGTGACGCATGAAGTCACCAGCGCCAGTATCTTCAACTTTGATTACTTCTGCACCCAAGTCTGCAAGAGTCTGGGTTGCGTAACCGCCTGGAAGATAGCGGGAAAAGTCTAAAACTCTAATTCCTGAAAATGGGGTAACAGGACGTGCCATGTTTTCTCTCCTTTTTTTAAACAATACTAATGCTTCAAAAAAACGATCGTCAAAGCGTACTTGTGAAGCATTTGTGCAGCCCGCCCAACAAGCGGGCCGCACAATAAGCTTTATTCTTAGCGAACGGAATTTGGACCGTAGCTTGGTTCAAGAACACTTGCTGGCAACTCAGGGCCATCGTATTCAAGAACTGCATTTGCTGCTACTAATGCATCTACTTCTGCATCGGTGTATTCGCCAACCTCCTTGAGGATACGACGAGTATCGTAACCAATTGGGCGGGAACGACGAAGAACTGGGTCACCAATAGATGCCAAACGGAATGGAGGAGTGGTTACAATGTAATCATCATTCTCTGTGAATTCCGAAGTAGGACCTTGCTTTTCATACTTAATGCGACGAAGCTGGTCGTTTGCAAATGCTTCTTCGTCAGAGAGAACGTCAGCAACAGTCTGAATCTTCTCAAATGGAATGTCATTTGCACGGAAGCGCTTCTCTAATTCATCAAAAGTAAATTTCTTGCATGCTTCATGAATTGCTGCATCAACCTCAGTGTACTTACCATTCTCAGCCAAAGCTTCCAAGGTATTGTACTCAGGATCAGTGTAGTACTTTGGATCCATCTCGATGGTGTCGAATACGAGCTTGCAGTACTTGTTGTAGTTACCGAAGCACATGAGGAACCAGATGCCATCAGAAGATACATATGAGTTATTGGTTGGGCACTTTGCTTCCATACGGTCCTTAGGATGCTTGCAGCCCTGCTGCTCTGCAATAAGTGCGCAGGTCATACCCCAAGTACCAACATGGTACAAAGAAGCGGTAACCTTATCGCCCTTACCGGTGATCAAAGCACCTGCATAAGCTCCGAGAATACCTGCTGCCAATGCACAACCAGTGTTCCAGTCACCAAATGCGATTGGAGAGTTACCTGGTTCGTAATGCTCATTATTCTGAGGAATTGCGCTTACGAAGCCGGAACGGGCAGCAAAAGAAGTTGCGTCGAATCCCTTTGCATCCTTCATTGGACCGTGAAGGCCATAACCACGGTTCTGAGCCCAAACAAGCTTAGGGAACTTCTCGTGGAGAGTTTCGTAGTCAAGACCAAGACGCTCAAGAGCACCATCGCGAAGAGAAGTTACGAAAATATCTGCCTTGGAGAGAAGCTTCATCATTACTTCTTTACCCTCTGGGCTCTTGCAGTCAATTGCAGTCCATTCTTTATTGAATGATCCACAGTCATAAGCAACATCATCGAACTCACTCTTATAATTCATGCCCCAAGCCATGCCCTGAGTTCGCTGTTCATCTCCAGTAAATGGTTCTACTTTAATAACCGTAGCACCTAACTCACCGAGGAGTCGAGCCGCAGCAGGTCCTGCTGCATACTGGGTAAGATCAACAACAATGGTTCCTTCTAATCCAGCCATTGAATTCTCCTTCTCTTCTACACTACCTTAAGGAATAAGGATGTGACGCATACCCTCACAACGATCAAGCATATCCATAGAGGTCTGCCAATCAGTAAGAGGACGAGGACCAGTAATTGCGAAATCAACATCGAGGCCGTTAGCCAACATGTTCAAAGCCTGACGCCAGTTCTTGCGCTCGTAAGCACGGTTACCAATAATGGTAATCTGACGCATAGCGATAGGAGTCATTGGGATAGTGGAAGGCTGTGCAGGAAGACCAGTTACGCCAATGCGTCCGTCTTTTGCAACCATTTCGATTGCCTGCTGGATAACGGTGAAGTGACCAGCTGCGTCGAAGATGCACTCAGCACCCTTGCCACCAGTAAGCTCAAGAACGCGCTCAATAACATTGCATTCAGAACCATTTACCGTGATAGCACCCAAAGATTCAGCAACCTTCAAACGCTCTGCGTCGTTAGCAAGACCGGTAACGATTACCTTACCAATACCACGAGCCTGCTTGAGAACAGCAACCATCAAAAGGCCGATAGGACCAGGGCCCATAACAACACAAGTGTCACCCATCTGAGGATTTACGCGATCAACCGCATTAATTGCTACGCAAAGAGGCTCGATCAAAGCGCCCTGCTCGAAGGTAACCTCATCAGGCATCTTAATGATGTTCTCAGCGCGGATAGCCATGTACTTAGCAAATGCACCTGGCAAGTCGGTGCCATAGAATGGACGATTGTCGCAAATGTTAACCTGACCCTTATCGCAGTAAGAGCAAGTGTTGCAGTAAAGAACTGGGTTAGCGGTTACGCGGTCGCCAACCTTGAGGTTCTTAGGAGCGTTTGCGCCGAGCTCAGCAATAACACCTGAGAACTCATGGCCAAAAATTGCGTTTGGATACTGGATATTGTAAGAATTAGCAATTGCTTCATTCCACTTATAGAGAGAGTGGTCAGTACCGCAGATGCCTACAGCCTTGATCTCCATCAATACTTCGTCATCTTTAATCTGAGGAATAGGGAGCTCAGTAATTTCCATTGCGCCTGGCTCTGGAGCGTTCTTAACGAGCGCAATCATTTTTCCATCCATGTCGTTTTCCTTTCAACGAAAACCTAAATAACAAAAAGGGCTCAGCACCAAATCCCCCTCTTTGGTGCTGAGGTTTTAAATGCTTACTGGATTGACCAACCGCCGTCGAGGATCAAGGTCTGGCCAGTGGTGTAAGTAGTTACTGGTGAGCAGAGGAAGTAAATTGCTTCTGCCATTTCTTCGAGAGAGCCCATCTTTACCTTGGAAGGAGTGCGGCTATATACATATTCCTGCTGTGCAGGGTTGTCAGCGAATACCTTCTCAACCATAGGAGTCATTACATAACCAGGAGCGATGCCGTTAACCTGGATGCCGAACTGTGCAAAGTCGACTGCCAAGGAACGAACCATGCCCATAACTGCTGCCTTAGTAATGCTGTAAGGAGCGATGTTTTCCATTGCAGAGATACCACGCTGGGAGGAGATGATAACCATCTTGCCACCGTTGCCCTGTTCCTTCATCTGGCGAGCTACCGCAGTTGCCAAGAAGAAGTTTGCCTTCAAATTAACTGCGAAGATCTTGTCCCAGTCAGCTTCGGTTACGTCAATGGAATTCATACGAGGCAAGGAAATACCAGCAGTAGAAACAAGAATGTCAACACCGCCGAACTCTTCAACGGTTTTTGCAACCATCGCATCAATCTGATCTTGCTTAGTGCCGTCGCAACCCATACCAATAACTTTTGCGCCAAATTCTGCAGCAATTTCTTCTGCTGCTTCTTCGCACATTGGAGCAGGAACGCCACAAATCATGATGTTTGCACCTGCTGCAGCAAACTGCTTTGCGGTTGCCTTACCAATGCCGGATCCACCACCCATGATAATTGCGGTCTTACCTGCCAACTGCTCGGATGGAGCCTTTGAGAACCAGAAATCAGCCATTTTTCTTCCTTCCCTGAAGAGTGCTAATTGAATACCTAGTCGAGGCGTATGCCTCATTTGATATCCTCACTATAGGAAGCAAAATGGATTACGTCTAATTGTTTGAACAAGTTCAATTCATAGTTTTCGCGAATTATATGTTTAATTTCGTATGAATTTTTTCGTTTCCCATTCAAGCAGACTATCAATTTATAACGATAAGTTATTGACCTATTTCATATACTTTTGGATTATTTCTTGCATTTTCCCACGTAAAAGAGTCAATTTTTGGGATAAAAAGGATGTTTTGTCCAAAAATAACCTGTTTTTAACTTGATAACGCTATTTTTCTATAATCGAAACTCACTAATCCATTTCTTTTTCTTATAGGTTTATCTTTGTGGAGACTTTTTGGTAAAAAAAAGACTCATAGCCTATTGCTATGAGTCTTTGCGAGTGTTTCTGGTAAATCGAAATGAAACTCCACCTAATAACGCTCTTGATAGTCCTTTAAGCAAGGAATTCCCTCTTTAAAATTTGCAAATTCTGTAGCAAAAGAAATAAACTCTTCTACCGCAAGATTCTTTGATCCCTTTTCTTTGTATGCAAGATAAATGATATGGAACGGATCTAGGTATTCCTTAATAGGAATAGTGACCAGACCTTCAATAATTCTTCCATCAAGTGTTTCCAGCATTACCGCAACAGGATTTTTTTCAGAAACAATCAGAGATCCTGCACTAATTTCATCATCAAATGCCTCACGGGCAACAATATCAAATCGCTGAAAAACGCCTTCAAGAATCGTATTTGCAAAAGAATGCCTACGATATGAAATAACGGGATAGTTCTTTATTTCTTCAAGACTAACACAGCTTTTTTGCGCTAGCTCGTGAGAAGAATCTACTGCTACAACCAAATTCTGGGTTAGAAGAGGAACATACTTTATGCCGCGTTCATCATGAACATGACCGCAAATTGCCGCATCAATCTTGCCTTCGAGCAGCTTATTAACGCATTCATAGGTAGTGCCCTGGTAAATATCGAAGGCAATATTTTCGCCAAACTCTTTTCTAAACGAAGCAATAAGAATAGGAATGAAATTTCTCTGAACCGAAATTACTGCCCCCATGCGGATTTGACCGCTCAAACCACTTCCATAAAGCTTCATTAAATCTACTGCTTTGTCAATTTCGCCAAGAGCATTACAAACATGCTCGTTAAATTCAGCGCCATATTGGGTAAGACGAACATTTCTGCCAACACGTTCAAAAAGAGCAACACCCAGCTCTTTTTCTAGGTTACTCATTGCGTTAGAAAGGGACGGTTGAGTTATATAAAGTGCATCTGCCGCTTTTCCAAAATGTTCAAGTTCAGCAAGTTTCCTAAAATAGTAGAGCTGTGACAAGTTCATAAAAAGAATCCCTCAATCCATGAATAAATATAGTTAATCCATTCATAATCTTCTTACTTTGATAATTATAGGCTATGAATACGAATAACCCTAGGCAAAAAAATATCCCCCCACCATAAAAGCAGGAGGATATTGAAATTCTTTAAAGAATTATTTGTTTTATTTAAGTAGCCGTAGTATCTAACACCTAATTAACTAAAGTAACCGCAACACCTTCAAATAATCAATCTGAATCAACTACAGAAGTTATTGTTTTTTCTTAGTTAGCTTATCTGCCTTAGCCTACTGTCTTACTTAGCTAAATTAACTGCAGCACCTACTGCCTGAGCAAGCAAAATTGCGCCAATAATCTTGACCGTATCAATCAAGACAAAAGGAGCAACGCCTGCAGCAAACGCTACCTCAGGAGCAAGATTGCTTACCATCATCAACTGGAACCAGCCAATAAGGTATACCACCAAAAGGAACAACACGCCAATAAGAACATTGCGCATCAAAAAGCCCGAACGAATCTTTGCACCAAAGAAAGAAACGGTTTTTTCGGAAGAGAAAACCTTAGTATTACGAACTACGTGAGCTACACCAAGTGCTACGCAAGCACCTACAAACATGCCAATAATAAAACCACCCGTAGGTCCCATCAAAGCTCCAAGACCTCCTCTAAATGAAGAGAAAACTGGCAAACCTAATGCTCCCAACAAGATATAGCAGCCAAGAGCCATAAGTGCCTGGCTTGGCTTCAAAGCAAACAAAACAAAAGAAATTGCAAGAATCTGCAAAGTGAAAGGAACTGGTCCCAAAGGAATAGTTACCCACGCAGAAACTGCCATAAGAGCAATGGAGAGACCGCACATTACTACTGAACGAACTCTCTCGGACTGACGGGCTGCCACAAGTGCCATTTTTTAAGACTCCTATCTCTTCTAATTATTCATAGGGAAATTATAGGTATTTTTCGAGTCGCAGGAATTAAAAAAAGATTCAGTAGGCTCTTTCCTTCCTACGAGAGGCTAACAATATGGACTTCCCCCGAATTCACCGTCTGAAAGACTCCTTTACTCTTTTCAATCACAAGGCGTCCGTGCGTATCAACATCAACAATAACGCCTCGTTCAATAGCACGCGAATCTATTGCCTGCATCTCTATCAAAGCACCCTTGAAGCAAAGCTTCGAAAGATACTCCGTGCGAACAGAAGCAAAGCCGTCCTTACTCCATTGCTCATAGTAAGACTGAATGTTTTTCATGAATTGAACTGCTAGATTCTCAATAACGCTCGCTTGAGATGGTGTTAAGCCTGCGCAAGTGGCTATTTTCTCCACCTGAGGATGACGTAAGGAAAAGCCCTTTTGCTCAGAGAGGTAAGTTGGCATGTATTTGCCTGAAGTAACTGGTTGCATCTCAGGTTTAAACACATTGATACCAACGCCTGCGCACAAGGCGCCCGAACCTACAACTTCAAGAGAAATTCCCGTAACTTTTGCCCGATTAATAAGAAGATCGTTAGGCCATTTAATACCTACTTCACCACATGCACAATAAGGCTCAATAGTAGCGGCAACACCCAAAGAAGCAACCAAAGCAAAGGTTGAAAGTTGAGACAATTCTAATGAGGGGTTAAGCGCAAAAGAGATATAGAGTCCCCCATACGGACTAACCCACTGGCGGCCCTGACGACCATACCCACCCTCTTGCTTAAGGGCACAAGCAGCAAATCCGTGGCAATTTCCTTTTCTAATTTGGTCTTTTACCACGATATTAGTAGATTCAACCACATCAAACGACTGAATCGTCCACATGGTTGAATCAAGCTGTGATTCCAAAAATGATTGATTTAACACTGCCATGCTTTGCCGACACTTACCTGATCAAGGGTAACTGCTACATCATTAGCAAGAATATGGCCCGGCATGATATCAAGCAGTGGCTTTACTACAAAATCACGCTCGTTAATGCGCGGATGAGGAAGGGTAAGCACCTCATGATCACAAACATAGCCCTGATAATCCAAAATATCAATATCGCAGGTACGAGGACCATTAGGAATATCACGAACGCGGCCAAGCCTGTTTTCGATAGCATGCAAGTATTCCAACAAATCCTTTGGAGCTATGCCTGTCCTCAAAAGAACTACGGTATTAATAAAGTTTTCCTGATCTAAATAATAGGCAGGTTCACTTTCGTAGAAAGGTGCCACATCAATAATCTGCGTATCAGGCATCATGCACATATCAGCAAGAGCTTGATTGAGCTGAGCAATCTTGCCTTCTTTTTCTTCGCCAGGATGAGCAACTAAGGCAACATTGCACCCCATACCTAAGAGAACATAAGGACGAAGATTTTCTTTTAAGGCATCTACCGTTAGGGAAACATTGTGGGTTCTAATAACGCTTGCACCCAATTCGCACGCCATAACTGCTTCGGCAGCAGAAGCATCATCACGATCTTGAGGATTCTCTATGCCGTAAGCATATCCAATATAGCTTTTTCGGGAAACAGCAACCATAGAAGGATATCCCAAACGAGAAATCTCGTGGAAGTTTCGCATAAGCTCAATGGTTTGCTTTGCTGTTTTTCCAAAACCAGGGCCCGGATCAAGACAGATACGATTAGAAGCAATACCCTGCGCTTCAAGTTCTTTTGCCCGATTAGCGAGGTAATCACGCACTTCAAGAACAACATCAGCGTATTCAGGATTGTCTTGCATATGCAAAGGATCATCACCTTTCATATGCATAACTACCAAACCTGCATCACATTTCTTTGCAACCTCAACCATCAAAGGGTCTCTAAACCCTGTCACGTCATTGATAATAGCTGCTCCTGCATCAACGCAAGCCTGAGCAACCTGAGAGTGACGGGTATCAATACTTACGCAAATACCTTCCGAAGCAAGGGTTTTTACAACGGGAAGAACGCGAGCGAGCTCTTCTTCGCAAGAAACAGGCAAAGCTCCTGGACGGGTTGATTCTCCCCCTACATCAATAATAAGAGCACCCTCTGCTACCATTTTGCGCGCATGAGAAAGAGCCTCGTCTACCGAAGCAAACTGACCACCGTCGGAAAAAGAATCAGGGGTAACATTAAGGATGCCCATGACAATAGGCATCCTTGAGTCAAACTTAAATTGTGAACAGCACCAAATCACTGTTAATCTTCTTTCTTTTCAGAAGGACGAGCGTACGGATTATTGCTAGAAGCCTGAACCACATCAGGCGTCTTTTCACTTTCCTTATTAATCGAATCAGGGGCCGCAGCTGGAACAGAAGGCTTAGCACAAACATCTGCAGGGACCACAGCCGGAGCGGAAGGTTCAACAGGAGTTTCAGCAGGAACCGCAACAGGAGCTGTTGATTCCGAAGTCTGAGCGTCTTTCAAATCCGCAGAGGAGCTTTCCTTTTCTGTCTTTTCTTTCGCGAGAAAATCAGCCCATTTATTGTCGAGCAAAGCCTGGCATTCTTCGCCGTCTACGGTTTCTCGCTCAAGCAGCACGCTTGCCATTAAGTCCATCTGCTCTTTTCGGTTTACCAGCACCTCGTAAGCACGATCGTGAGCTTCTTTCATGATGCGTGCAACTTCTTCGTCAATGCGACGAGCCGTCTCTTCGGAGTAATCCTGGGTGTTACCATAATCGCGACCAAGGAATACCTCATGGTTAGGCTGACCAAAAACCTGCTGTCCAAGAGAAGGGCTCATACCATAAGTGGTAACCATTGCACGAGCCATCTTTGTTGCTCGCTCAAGGTCGTTAGAAGCACCAGTTGTGATATCTCCACAGAAGATTTCTTCTGCAACGCGACCACCCATGAATACCGCAAGTTCATCGCGCATTTCGTTAACACTACTCAAAACCTTGTCTTCATCAGGAATGGAAAGGGTGTAACCAAGTGCTCTACCACGAGAAATGATGGAAATCTTATGTACTGGATCAGCATGCTCTAAGGTATGACCAACCAGCGCATGGCCAGACTCGTGATATGCAATAGTAGTGCGTGTCTTTAAGTCCATTACGCGACCTTTGCGCTCTGGACCAGCAATTACGCGCTCCATAGAATCGTTTACTTCTTTACTGCTGATAGTCTTCTTGTTGCGACGAGCAGATAAGATAGCTGCCTCATTCATTAAGTTTGCCAACTCAGCACCCGTAAAGCCTGGAGTGAGTTTAGCCAATGTCTCTAAATCAACGTCCTTCTCTAAAGGCTTGTTTGCCGAATGAACGTCAAGGATCTTTTTGCGGCCTTTAACATCTGGACGGTCAACAACAATTTGACGATCGAAACGACCAGGACGAAGCAATGCTGGGTCCAAAACATCAGAACGGTTAGTTGCTGCAATCAAAACAACGGAATCGTTTGCTTCAAAACCATCCATTTCAACCAAGAGCTGGTTAAGAGTCTGCTCGCGTTCATCATGGCCACCACCAAGACCGGCGCCACGCTGACGACCAACTGCGTCAATTTCGTCAATGAAGATAATTGCAGGTGCAGCTTCTTTTGCCTGTTTAAACAAGTCGCGAACACGGCTTGCGCCAACACCAACAAACATTTCAACAAAGTCAGAACCGGAAATGCTAAAGAATGGCACACCCGCTTCACCTGCTACCGCACGAGCAAGCAATGTTTTACCGGTACCTGGAGGGCCCACCAATAAGCAACCGCGTGGAATCTTTGCGCCCATTGCTTGATATTTGGCAGGATTATCCAAAAAGTCTTTAATCTCCTGCATTTCTTCAACCGCTTCATCGCAGCCAGCAACGTCAGAAAACTTTACGTCAGGATGCTCTTCGATATTCTTCTTTGCTTTTGCTTTTCCAAAAGACATTTGAGAGTTGTTTGCCTTATTCATCTGAGAGAAGAAATAGAACAACAGTGCTGCAATTATCAGAATTGGAAGAAGGGAGACCAGAATCTGAACCCATGGAGAGCCAAGTTTTACTGAATATTTAATCTCAGGATGAGCAGCCATTAATTCACCAAGAGAGTCTTCACCAACCCACACAACTGTAAAGTTATGCTGGCTTCCCAAGTTTGCCGAATCAAGGTTTTCGGTTGTAATGGCGTTAGAACCTACCGCAGAATTAAGAGCTTCAACACCAGTGTTGAATGCCTCAGAACCTGCTTCACCTGCAGTTTGTGCTGGATAATAAACACCCGTGATTGTTTCTGCAGAAGCATCGTATTCCGCTTGTTCAACACGACCCTGCTCTACCGCCTGTAAAAACTCGGAAGTAACAAGAGAATCGGTTTGACTAATACCATTATAGGAAGCAGTCCTTGTTAGCATGCCCATAAACAAAAAGGCAATAAGCGCAATAAGAACAATAGTAATAATGTTACTGCGCTTGTTTCCAGACTTTAAATCTGGCTTCTTTGATGGTTTTTTCTCTGCCATAAAACTCTATTTTCTACTATCTTTTCTACTGTCTGTTTCTACTAATCAACTACACGTATTACGTTACTGTGCCTGATAAATTTCTGGCTTTAGAACGCCAATGCAAGGTAGGTTGCGATACTTTTCTGCATAATCTAAACCGTATCCCACAATAAATTCATTAGCGCAGTTAAAACCAACGTATTTACAATCAACATCCACCTGTCCTGGAACATCCTTGCGAAGACATGCCACCACTTCAATTGAAGCAGGATTTCTGGAAGCTAAATAATCAATAATATAACGAAGAGTAAGACCGCTGTCTAAAACATCTTCAGCAATAAGCACATGACGACCTTCAACTTCAGTGTTTAAGTCCTTTAATACCCTTACAACTCCTGAGCTTTTTACGCCGTTTCCATATGAAGATACCGCCATATAGTCAATTTCAAGAGGAAGCTTAATCTCACGAATAAGATCCGATGAAAAAATTGCACCACCCCTCAAAAGAGAAACCACAACCAAATCTTTATCCTGGTAGTCTTTAGTGATCTCTTTACCAAGTTCACTAATGCGCTGTTTCATTTCCTCTTCTGTATACAATACTTTTTCAAGAAAGGGAAAAGTATCCATCTATGCCACTTCCTGTCTCTGTTTCTCAGTAAAGACAAATTGACTAAACCGAAATTAGAGTTTAACAAAAAGGAAGAGGAAACCTTCATGGCATTGCCAGCTGTTTTCTCTTTCGCAATAAATCTTCACTATTCTGGCAATTTTTTCAGCCTAATTATTGCATTTACTCACCTTCGGCAGTAATAGGCTCAATAGGCAC
The DNA here is from genome assembly GCA_900546175.1 of uncultured Eggerthella sp. GTDB lineage: Bacteria > Actinomycetota > Coriobacteriia > Coriobacteriales > Eggerthellaceae > Anaerotardibacter. Next base: position 53,624 of record URBX01000002.1, read on the forward strand.
ATGAGTACAGAGAAGGTCTGGGAAGTTCTTTAACAGTTTATCTACCGGCAATCCCACAATGTTATTGTAGTCTCCTTGATAGGTTTCAACTAAAGCAGCGCCTCTACCTTGAATGCCGTAAGCACCTGCCTTATCAATTGTTTCGCCCGTAGCAACATACGCATTAATATCTTCTTTGGTGAGTTCTTTAAAGGTTACGTGGCTTGTTTCAGTAAAAGACCTAAAACCAAGAGAAACGTTACCATCTCCCCCATTTTCTTCGGTTTCATTAAGAAGAATCATCCAAACAGAAACGCCCGTAATAACCTGATGAGTTCTGCCCGACAAGCGGCCAAGCATTTCACGCGCATGATCTGCGCTGTAAGGTTTGCCGAATATTTCGCCGTCAAGAACAACCATGGTGTCTGCACCAATGACGATGCCTAATCCAACAGGGTTTTGAGCAAGAATATCCTGAACAACAGCGCCTGCTTTTCTCTCAGCAAGTTTTTTTGCTGCTTCCTCAGGCTGTTTCAATAAGTCTGGTTCAAGTGTTTCATCAATTTCGGTAGTACCCGTGTATACCGTAAACTTTACGCCCGCTTCTTCAAGAAGTTGTTTTCTACGAGGGCTATTAGATGCAAGAATAATATTTATCGGAATACTCGGATTCTGCTCAGCCATAGCGCTGCCTTTCTGATTATCGATATTAGTCATAACTTGTTTGAATTCTTGTAAGTTATACTGGACTATTCTTTCAGCAGTAATGGCCATTGTACTTCTGAAAGGTCGATTTAGGGCTACAAAATGCACGAGTTGAATTGGCCTACTTTAGCGAACGAAAAGCTGTCCAATGGAAACCGGTTTTCCCTTACGCATTTTTACTATCTCATTATTCTTTAGTCTTCGAGGTCTGCGCGTATCCTACTTGCGCTTTCTTCGCGCCCTAAATACAGCCATTGGCTCAAGGAGTACTCCTTTTTTGTTAGCACTTACCGCTAAATCTCCCTGGATATTTACCGCCAAGCCACTTCTTGGGAGTCCGTCTGAATCAAACGCATCAATGACAACTTCAATTGAAGACGAATCAATACGCGCCTCTTCACCCAAAAAGACTTTAAGAGCTGCAAGCACCACTCTTCGGGCAAGAGGCTTCTCTACCAATCCAAAGGAAGGAAGGAATAAGCAACCATCTGGCGTTTCGCCAGGACCACACGATTCAAGCCCAATCCATTCCAGATGTTCGGTATAAGCTTGTGCCGCCAGCTTATTCATAAAGTCATCCTCGTCGGCAATGAGATTCATAGTGCGCGTAAGCGTATCAAGGAGTTTTCCGTTTTGTGATTTTGCAAGCGGGATTATTTCATGGCGAACAAAGGCTCGGAATCTATCGGTATGAGCATTGGTAGCATCTTCACGCCAAAGCTTTCCGTGAGCATCTCGAATAACCGCCTGCTCATCTTGTGCTAACTCAACAAGGTAATTTCGCAAATCGAGGCGTGAGACATCTAAAAGAGGTCGGACAACGGGCCCATTCTTGTAGAGCATTGAGCGAAAACCGCCTGGTCCGGTTCCTTTAATTGAGCGCATGTAGAAGTTTTCAACGCGATCGTCTTGCGTATGAGCGGTAACAATGCGACCAAGCGAAACGGGAACCGCGCAGTGATTACACAAGCTTTCCAGCGCTTCATGCGCTGCTAGGTAGCGCTCTTCTCGCGCAATAGCCTCTACGTTACCTCCCCGTTCTGCAGCAATGAGAGGAATATTGACCTCGCAGGCAAAATAAGGGATAGCAAGCTTTGCTGCTAATTCTTCAACGAATTTCTGATCGTCATCTGCTTCTTGCCCTCTTATCTTGTGGTTTACATGAAGAATAGCCAAAGGACCACAGAAATTATGAGAAGAAAGCTCTTTCATGATGTAAGCAAGCGCTGTTGAATCAGAGCCACCCGAAACCATCAAAACAACAGGAGTTGCAGGAGTAAAAAGATTGCGAGACAGAATTGTGTTTTCGATTGTGCTAATCATGGTTAACCAACTTCTCTCTTAGATAATTTTTCTCTCATCCTTTACAATACTGAAATTGTAAAGGAGAAACCCTTACGTCCTTTTTTCTTTTTACAAAGACTCTTAAAGTTCGGAGGATTTATGAACTTTATTCTTCGCTGCATTGGAATAATGATTGCAGTTGCGGTTGCGGTTTGGATTGTTCCTGGTGTTGATTTCAGCTCTTCAGGAAACGGGGCTCTCGGATTTTTGATTCTTGCAATCATCATTGCCTTATTAAATATGTCAATTAAACCAATTCTTCAAATATTGAGTGCTCCAATCACGCTTATTTCTTTAGGAGTGTTCTACTTTGTAATCAATACTGCGTTGCTATATCTTGCAGGCGCTATCGGAAATGGTTTATTTGATATAGGATTCACTATCACTAACTTTGCCTCAGGCTTCATTGCTTCTCTTATCATTTCTTTCGTGTCAAGCATTATTAATGGAATTCTTGACACCAATTAATGAATATTGCCTAATAGTCAACCGTTTTTCCTCTATTAAACATTTGGTAGAATAATTCCATAACCTAAGTTTAGGAGTGTGAAATGGCTTATGACTACAGCATCTCAAAGCACCGATAAACCTAGACGTCGCGGCCGTCCAAGAAAAGCGGGAACCAGCTCTGCCAATCCACGCGAAACTATCGTAGCAAGCGCAATCAAACTCTTTAAAGAAAAAGGCTATGCAAAAACTTCACTCAGCGAGATTTCTCGCCAAGTAGGCATTGATCAATCGTCTATTTACTATTGGTTCTCCTCTAAAGAGGCTATTCTTGAAAGTCTTTTTAGTGACCAAAACGTAAAACAGATTATTAAATGTATTGCCGATACGGACGAATCATATACCAAGAAGCTTTTCGCTTTAATAATTTTTGACGTAGTAACTAAGTGCGACCTCCCTTTCGACTTTATCGAATTGGAAGCACTTATTCACAATAAAAAGAGCAGCTTCGAGTTCGTATTGGAAGATTACCGTATGGTATATCAAGGTCTCGTTTCTTTTATTGAAAAAGGAATTGAAGCAGGAGAATTTAAACCATGCAATGCAGGCGAATGTGCTGTTGCTATTCTTTCGGTTTCTGAGGGCTTACAACATCACTACCATTCAAAAATTCGAGGCGAATTAATTCTTGAAGCCTCCGGTTATACTGTACAGAATCTTTCTCCAGAAGAAATTGGCTGCATGGCAGGCAAAACAGTACTTCCAAGCCTACTTACCGATTCTCCTGACTTTTGCCAACTTGCAGAAGATACTCTAGCTCTTTTAGCAAAGCTCTCTTTGGAAAAAAGACTTGATTTGCCTGAAGAAAACCCAGAAGCAAACCGCTAATCAAGAAGCCTTGATAATCCCTAGCTGGGTAAAAGATTCTACCGATACCGACGTTACCTGACGCCAGTATTCAAGAGTTTTTCCTTCATGAGGGTCAAATATTCCTACGGTTTTGAAGCCTCCCTGAGTTAACGAACTGAGCGCATACAGGGAGTCTTCAAAGCCCCAGGTTGTATCCTTTGGTGTTCCAAGCAGCACTTGTGCATGAGTGAAAATTAATGGGTCGCGTTTGGTGGTAGTCAAATCATCTACCGAAATAATATCTTTGAAGTAATCAGCAATTCCTATATTTCTTGCGCCAGCTTGCAAATAGCGCTGAGGACTTGAAGACACAACGCTCATAGCAACGCCGCTGCGTGCTGCCGCTTCAAGAAAAACTTCTACTCCTGGAAGAAGAGCTGCTCTAGTTGCATAATAATCAACCATGTATTCATCAATAATCGAAACAACAAAGGCACTATCGCGGCCTAGGCCATACGTTTCGTGAAAAAAATGTCCTATTTCAGGAATAGTCAAGGCGGTTAAAAGCGCACGATCTTCTTCGCTGACTTCAGCATGACACAACGAAACAAGATAATCTTCAACACCCTGCCATGCTCCGATAGAGTCAACCAGCGTTCCATCAAAGTCAAGAAGGGCCCCCGCAATATCGAGAAAGCCCTTCTGGTAATCAACGTATAGTTTTGCCACTTTAGTTACTCGTATTCTTTCTTGAGAGCAGCAAATGCCTCTTTTGAATTAATAATTGTCTGAGAATCAATGCAATAGCCAGCACGAACCCAGCCGCCTACACCAAAGCTATCTGATGCCACCAACAAAAGTTCATGCTTTTTTGCTCTATCGGAAAAGGCCTGTGCATCTTCTTCTAATGCTTTAATCCAAAGATAAAACGCTCCATCAGGAGAAATATACTCATATCCAAACTCATCTAAGATATCAGTCAATAGCTTGCGATTCTTCTCATATGCTTCAATATCAGCTGGCTCGTCAACGCATTTCTCGATAACGCGCTGGAAGAGAACAGGAGAACAAACATATCCTAAAGAACGACCTGCTCCGCATACTGCAAGATAGACTTTCTTCCAGTCATTGACCTGATTTGGAACTAATACGTAGCCAATGCGCTCACCTGGCATAGAAAGAGACTTCGACCAAGAATAACAAACCAGCGTGTTGTTGTATAAAGAAGGAACCCAAGAAACCTCAGCGCCACCGTAGACTAATTCACGGTAAGGTTCGTCGGAGATTAAATAGATTTCGTGACCATATTCAGCCTGCTTCTCGTTCAATACTGCCGCAAGCGCTTCAAGAGTTTGGCGCGTATATACCGTACCAACTGGGTTGTTAGGACTATTAATTACAATGCCGCGGGTTTGAGGGGTGATTGCCTTGGCCACCGCTTCGGTATCTATCTGGAAATTGTCTGCTCTTGCAGGAACCTCGACACACGTTGCTCCCGCACAGGAAATCCATACCTTATATTCAGGGAAGTAAGGAGAGATAACAATGATCTCATTTCCTAAACCCGGCTCAACAATTGCGGTAAAGCAAGCAGAAAGAGAAGCCGCAGCACCCATAGTAAGGTATAAGTTTTCTGCCGAATAGGAAGTTTTGAAACGCTTATTGAGGTTATTTGCAATGGCCTCGCGCGTTGAGTCGAGGCCTGCCGAAGAAGAGTACGCATGAAGCTGCTCTGCAGGAAGCTTTATCAATTCCGCAATTGTTTCTGCAACTAAAGCAGGAGCAGGAACTGAAGGATTGCCGATACTGAAATCGAACACTTTGTCTTCGCCAATTTCAGCCTTGCGTGCAAGACCGTAAGCAAAAAGCTCACGAATTGCAGAAGGAGCACTACCAAGCTGGTACATTGTTTCATTAATCATGTTTTTACCTTTTCACTTCACATACTCTACTTCTCAAAACTTCTTCAAAACCACTGTTGAAGCATTGAGAATTATTGTGTCACCACATCGTCAATTAAGCTATCCCCGTCGGCAGCAGAGGTTGCTAAAAAATCACAACGCTCGTTTTGCTTATGTCCGTCATGTCCTTTAACCCATTTAAAAGTTACAGTATGAGGTCTTTTTGCCTCCAGTAAACGCTTCCATAAATCAATGTTTTTTACTGGCTGATTGCCCCCTCGCTTCCAGCCTTTTTTGATCCAACTGTCAATCCAGTGCTGATTAAACGCATCGACAACATATTTTGAGTCCGAGTAAAGATCAACTTCGCATGGTACTTTTAACGCCTCAAGGCCCGCAATTGCCGCCATAAGTTCCATACGATTATTAGTGGTCTTTTTATATCCCTGCGAGAGTTCTTTTGTGTGAAGAACTCCATCGGGAGCTACGTATTCAAGTACGGTTCCATAACCCCCTGGGCCATCAGGATTACCGCGAGCAGCTCCGTCAGTATAAATAGATACTTTCATGCTTATAAGATGTTCTCAAATCCACCAGCACGAACCATTTCTTCAAAAACTTTATCCCACGTGCAGGATGGTTCAATGCCGTTTGCTTCTGTCCAAATTCTGATAGTTTCAACCGCTTGAGCAACTAGCATTCCACCGCCGTCATAGAAAAGCGCTCCTGCATCTTTAGCACCCTGATTAAGAGCAGTAATTCCATGACCGTATACAACGTCCATTACTACTTGCTTATCAGAAAGAAGTGTTACATCAAATGCAGCAGGATCTCCTTCTTTCATGCCAAGTACTGTAGCATCAATAATAATATCAGCGTCTTTGATAACGTCTTGTGCTGCCTCATAGGAATTGCCCTCAAGACGATTGGAGAAGTCTTCTAAACCTAAATCAATGCGCTTCTGCAAATAATCTGCAACTTTAGCCTTTGAACGCTGCGCATCCCTGCCAAGCATGTGAACAGTAGCGCCTGCTTCAAGAGCTTCGTGTGTAATAGCATGAGATGTTGGTCCCGTGCCACAAACTACTACTTTAGCGCCATCAAACTTCACGCCTTTATAAGTCAAGAACCAGATAACACCCTTGCCGTCAGTGTTGTAAGCAATCAAGCCTTCGTCGGTTTTCACTAAAACATTGGCACCACCTGCAAGAATGGCAGAAGGATCTTGTTTCTGGGAATACTTGAATGCCAATGGCTTATAAGGAGTAGTAATGTTGATGCCAACAAAATCTGCAGCCTTAAGGAATTCGATAGCGTCTTTTTCTTCTGCTCGATCAGCAAGCTCATAAGTCCAAGGAATACCAAGAAGCTTATATGCTGCATTGTGAGTTACAGGAGATTTTGAGTGAGCAACAGGATGACCTAACAAAAAAACTTTATCGGAATTAGCCATTTTTTATCCAATCTCTTAAACGGTTATGCAATGCTCATTTTACCAAGACGCATCAAAGCAAACTAAAGTAAACGAAGCATGCGTTACCATTTTATATAAACTGGTCAAATTATTAAAATGCTTTATGAGGTACACCTGGAGCGTTTTTCATTACCAAATGGAATATAGTGCCACTCCAAAACCATACGAAAGGAACGAGATTACAAGAAGCGTTTCTGCTATAAAGCCAATAATGGCGTTTTTCGTGCAATCGCTTCGGTATGGTTTGTCGATATTGGTAAGGCTTGCAACAAGAATACCCACAACTCCTGCAAGGACACCAACAAAAAACCACCCAATTTTTTGCGCGGAAGTTAGTTCTGTTTGAAGTACGGGAGCATCTTGTGGCACAGGGGCATTTTGCGGTGCAGGAATAGATTGAGCAGCAGGAATGCCACTGATAACGGGAGCGTCTTTTTCCTCCGGAGCGTTTTGAGGAGTAGGAGTATTTTCATGCATAGCTTTCTCTTTCTTTTGCGAAAATATTCTTGCAAACACAGGTCCTTTTCAGGCTTGCGCAACTCTTAATACAGGCGCTTGACTCTTTTCATTAAGAATATACTCCATCAGAAAGCCTACCTATCTTTTATGTGCAGGCTTGTGGCCAACATACATGCCAATGAAGTGTTTTTTAACCGAGCGAGGATTGTTTTGGTATTTGTATCCCAACAACAGCGCTCTTCTTGCAACCACAAAAGCAGCATCTGGTTTTCTCAGATAAGAACCGTTAACAAGCATAGCTCTTATTCGAAGAGGATCGGCCCCATAGTGACGCAATGCCTCAACAAGCTCTCTCAAGGTGGTAACATGCTCTGCTATTCCACACGAGGTAAACATGCGAACATTACAATTCTCTTGGCCATAAGCCTTTCCTACTAGAATCATAGGAACGCTTGAGCAAAGACATTCTGTTACCGTCAAACCCCCTGGCTTACAAATAACCAAATCTGCAGCCGCCATCATTCCTGCCACATCGTCAACGAATTCAAAAACCGATACGTTTTCAAGCTCTAAATTGCTTGCCAATTCTCGAACTCGATTGGCATATTGTGCATCAGCACCTGAAATAATAACCAGATGAATTGAGGGAAATTCTTTTCCATACTCAAGCAAGCCGCAAATCGTTTCTCTGAAATGAACATAAGGCTGCTGCAATCGAGACCCTGCAAGCGCAAGCACTATGGTCTTATCTTCGGGAAATCCAAACTTTTTCTTCATCTCTTCAGAATCGCGTTTTGCAAGAAAAGGAGAGCGAACTGGAATACCCGTAATACAAATACGACTTTCATCCACTTTTCTTGCGCGAAGCGTCTCTGCCATATATTCGTTAGAAACGCAGAAGAGATCAGCTGCTTCGTGAGGCCAAAGCCCCTCGGTTTCGTAATCGGTTGGCACACAAATAATGGGAAATTGCTGACCAGTAATCATTTTAGAACCAACTGCCACATTCGCGGCAGTAATATGGGTACAAATTACCGCAAAAGGTGGATTGTTCTTTATGTATTCAGTGAAGTCTGGAAACATTATGCGAGCCCACGCCGTTCCGCCACCCCACAAAAGTCTACCAGTGAAATTGTAGCGCCACAGAATATCGTAGATTGGACGAGTTGGACCAGTAAACATCGAAGCAGTTTTGTTACCATCAAACTTAATTCGTCCATAATCGAGAATATCGATAAGTTCAATCTCTAAGTCTTCAGGGACTTCAACGCCTTTACGCAGCTCAGAATCTGTCCGCTGCTTCAAGATTTCTAGCGCTTGAACAGTTGAAACTGCTGCGCTCTTATGACCTGAACCCACAGAAGCATGAACCACTAAAACACGTGGTTTTTGCTTTTCTGGATGTATGGAAGATTGTTTAGATTGTTCACTATTCATGTCAGAAACAGGCAGCTCTTATCTTCGTATTCTTTTCTTATATTCGTTTTAACCTTTGGTAAAAGCATTTTCAATAATAGACCAGGAAAGAACAGGCAAATTACGAAATACGATAAAAGGGCAAGGCGATAGCTTTTTCTTAGTTTCATTGGCGTTTTTTCAGAAAAGCCTTGCAAAGAATTTGTTCGTTGTTATAATTTGTACTTGCGCCGGAGTGGCGGAACGGCAGACGCGGCGGTCTCAAAAACCGTTGTCGAGAGACGTGCGGGTTCAAATCCCGCCTCCGGCACCAGTTGCTACTCAAAAGAGCTGATTATCAGCTCTTTTTTTATGCAAAAATGTAGGCTATTTGGAGAGCCATAGGAACAAATACGGATATGAGAAGGCCTAATAAACGCAGATAAGGGGTCCTTTTCATTTTTGCGAAGAATATAAACGAATGACGACCCTTAAAACTTAGCTTTAAGGGTCTATCCGCTAAAAACCCCAAAGTATACCCCACAAAAACTTACACACAATACAGGAGCAAGAGGAAACGATCGCTCCTTTCTTACGGTGTACACTAAAGCCCACAAACACGAACCCAAACCAACAAGACAGAGAAAATTAATAAGAGAAAAAAGCGGGAGCGCAAATGCGAACAAGGACAATAGCTTCACGTCACCCATTCCCAGCACGCATTTTCCCGAAATCATGCTTCCTACTATCGATACCGCACTACCAACCCCAAAGCACACAAGAAGTTGAATTGTTCCTTGCTGCCAAGAAAAAGCATTGTCCTCGCAAAACAATACGACAGCGAGCATAAGAGCAACAGCCAGTAAGTTTTTGTTGGGAATAATGCGCTTTTGCATATCAATCCAGGAAATATGAAACAATTCCCCCACCAACAATACCTTCAATATCCCCACTAAAAATTTAACTATAGTTAATTCTGATGCTGTCATTACTTTCTTACCCCATGAAGAGTTTCTTGCTTTTGCTCTATAGAGAGCTCTTTTGATACTCTGACAAAAAGCCCTTAACTCGAACTGAAAAACAACTCAAACCATTCTTATTTGCCAGGTAAGCAGCCTGGTTATAGGAACAAATGTGGATACGAAAGCGTTACTGATGGTTATAGAAACTAAGGGTTATAGAAACTAACGTGGATATGAAAGTCCTATCCATTTTTATTAGCGAAGGGCCTGACATCCCAAACAAAGGTTATAGAGTTACAGGACAAACAAACCCACAAAAAAAGACGGGCTCGCAAACACGAACCCGTCTTATCAAATTGAAAAATGAAAGCTTCCAAGAAGCTCGACTTCTTTAGATAGTGAAGTCCTTTTCGCCATTGAAAACAGCAACCGCGTCTTCAACTTCATAATCTGCCAAAGTAATAGCAGAAATAGCCTTTGTCAAACGAACTGCTTCATCCAAGGAACGCATATGAATGTTGCGACCCGTTGCATTGCCGCAAGCGCCACCAATATGAATCTGATCATGGAGCTGAGACAAGAACTCAACAGGATCAGCCTTAGAACCACCAGCGCATACCAGACCGCAACGACCAGCAGCAGTAGAAGCAATAGCCAAGTTTTCAGCAGAAGTCTTACCGTCTGCTTCCTTTGGAGGGTTTACCTTTACGAAGTCTGCGCCCAAGCAAAGAGCAACACCTGCTGCACCAGCAATAAGGCTAGGAGCCTTTTCATCCTCAACTGCCTTACCGCGAGGATAAATCCACAAAACAACAATCAAGCCATTTGCGTGAGCCTCAGCAATAAGTTCGCCAGCTTCTGCCATCATGGTTGATTCATATTCAGAACCCAAATAAATGGTGTAACCCAAACCAACAATGTTTACGCCTGCATCACGCATTGCCAATACCGCATCAAGCTCATGAAGCTGTGGTGAGTATGGGTCATCCTGAGAGGTTTTTACCAAGTTGGTCTTAGAGTTCATCTTTACCAAGTAGTTTGCCTCTGGATAATCGTTTGCGTACATAGAAATAAGACCACGCTGACCAGCAACAACACCACATACGCCCTGGGTGCCAATCTGGAACAAGTGCTCTGGATCTGCATCAGAAGGATCAATACCTTCACCATAGAAATCGGCATTCAAATGCTCAATTTTCTGGTCGCAAGCAAAAAGCATAAGACGACCAGTGCCGCGAGTTGCCTTCATGTAGTTGTCAACGTAGGTCTCACGAGCCTCAGGCATTACATCAGCAGGGATGCGTACCTGATCACGAGTAATAGTTGGCATATTGTCCTCCTTATATGCGAACAACAATTAATAACAATCTATCAAAGCTTTTTCATTATAGCGAAAAGAGCTTCATTAATAACTAGTTCCCCAAATCTCTCGCAGAAATTACTTCGTCTCTTTTGAAGAGGAGAGCTTATCGAGAATCTTATCACGATTAAAAATGCCTATTGCACAGAGAATTAGCGCAATAACGAGAACGATTATTCCTCCCATAATATTGTCTCCCGTAAGCCCAGAAGCAATATAGGTAGTTGCAACAAGCGCTGGAAGGCGCGCAACGTTTGCCACAATCAAAAAGGTTTTCATGGACATGTTAGTCAAAGGAACCAAGTAGGTAAAAACATCCTTTGGCATTGCAGGAATCAAAAACAAAATAAAAACAATCAGAGTAAGCTTTCCCGACTGCTCAAACTTCTCAAACTTATCCATGTACTTTTCGGAAACCATTGCCTGAACAAACGGCGCTCCTAGTTTACGGACAAGAAGAAATACGCACGCACTTGAAAAAACACAACCCACAATAAGAATCAAGGAGCCAATCCAAGGGCCATAAATAATTCCAGCCGCTGCCTCAACAACCTCACCTGGTATAAACGCAACAATAATTTGAAGGAACTGAAGAGCGAGCAACATAAACACTCCGCTTGCTCCCATTTTTTGAATCTCTTCAACAACTTTTGAAGGACCGCCTTCAAAAAGCATTGAAAGACTTGGCCACAAGAGAACAACAATGCCCACTACAATAAGAAAAAAAGCAAGCAAGCCGCCCAGTTTTATCAGATCACTGCTCTTTACTAAATGACCGTGAATAGAGACTGTCTGTTCTTCTTGGGCTTTATTTGATTGCTTTTTCTTCTCTGAGTTCATTTACGAATCGTCCTCACCGTACCGAGCTTTCTTATACTCTTCTTTAAAGCTTGAAAACATTCCGCTTGTTTTTCCAAGCTGAGCCCCTAAAGCAAACGCTCCCTTGTTTACTGCCTCTTCTGTTTTTTCGGCTGCATGAGAAAGAGCAGGCTTTGCTTTTTCTCCTACCGAATCTGCCACCGGCTTTATCTTTTCAGCAACTTCACTTGCCTTATGAGAGGCTTTTGCGTATCCTCTGCCTGCCTTTTCAGCAAGACCGCCAACAGATTCATACGATAAAGCATCATCCGAGACAATCATTGCGCCCTGAAAATCGGTGTCGCTCTGCGCATTGCGCAAGCGTTCACCCACTCCAAAACGGAATCCTAAAATGCATTCTGCAGGCAGCTCAGTCATTCCAAGAACCGCGTCTTTTGCCAAACCAGTATCGATTAGACATGAAACAACTTTTCCGTCCTTGGTATTAAAGCGAACACTTCCTACATAACCACAGGATTCTCCCCCTTCGGTCATCAAAGGAAGACCCTGCCAAATAATGCATTCATCCCACAAGACGCCCAATCGTTTACAGGCTGCTTTTCCTGTTGATTCGCTGTCGTCTGAGATAACAATGCTACCATCAACAACATCAAAGGCATCATATGCCACAAAAATATCACTTCTGTGAAACATCCAAGCCACATCTGGTCTTTTTACCGTAAATCCAATGACATACCGCTTCTTAGGATGGAACACAAAAGAATGAACTTTTCCAATTTTTTTGTCAGGCTTTTTGGCGTCATACACCTTTACACCCATTAGTTCGCTTGTTAAGTATGTTTCTTTTTTCATCCCTAAAACCCAATCAGGCACCCCAAAGGGGGTGCCTTGACTTCACTAAAAAATAATTCTAAAACCTGTTACGCTTACCTGCACTTCACGAAAAGCAACTACACTTTTCTACGCTTAAAACGTAATCATGTACGCTTAGCAGCGTTTATCGTAATTACTTGCGCTTTGCGGCAATAGCATCTACTGCAGCCGGAATAGCGTCTACTGCAGCATCACGAGCCTGCTCAGCATTTTTTGCAATCTGAGAAGCAATGCGCTCACGAGCTTCATCAATTTTCTGGCGAAGCTCCTCGGATGAAGGATCATTCTTAACTGGAGCAGGAGCCTGTGCTTTCTTTTCGGAAAGCGAGCGAAGAGCTTCCTGTCCATTGTCTACTACAGTGTTGATAACCTTTGTAGATCCAGAAGCTAGAGCAGAAAGAGCATCGTCACCAAGAGTACCTTTTTCAGCTGAAGCCTGAGCAGCACGAATTGCTTCCTGGCCATTATCTACTACCGTATTAATTACAACGGTAGACTTCTCTGCAACAACATCTAATGCAGCACGAGCCTGCTTCTTAATATCATCAGAAGGAACTGCACCGGTTACCTGATCTTGAGCTGAACGATAATAATCACGTCCGTTATCAACTACTGCATTGATTACATCAGTTGATTTATCAGCTACTACCTCTAATGTGTCCAAAGCTTGCTTTTTTGCTTTTTCAACAACACCGCTCTGAGCAACTTGGTCCTGAGCTGCACGATAATAATCGCGTCCGTTATCAACTACGGTATTAATTACCTTAGTGGACTTATCAGCTACCACTTCAAGACATTCATTTGCTTTGGTGCATGAGCAAGGAGTACATCCTGCCTGACCAAGCATCTCTTTCAAGATAGAACGGTTTTCTTCACCAGAACGTGGAGACAAAAGCAAAGCTGCGCCCGCTCCAATGATGCCACCAATCAAAAACTTGCCCATATTGGCCCCCTTCTATATGCCCAAAACTAATTTATAGCTTTAAAGCTCGATATTGATTCTGACCGATTGCTTTTTATTATAACGTGCATTCATCGTTTCAACGACTAATTCATATAGCCCTTACAAATAGATTATGCAGATAGAAGCGCGTCAAAGAGGCCCGGAAGAGAAATTCCCGCCACTTTACAAGCCTGGCTAAACGGAGTCTTGCCCACAATTGCAGGAGAAGGGTTGAGGCGAACAATCGCTACCTGCGCACCATCCCATAACACATCCACGCATCCGTAGTCTAAAAGGCCACTTGCTTGATACACTTCAAGCGCAGCACGTTCAATTTCGCAGCGTATTGCCTCGGCAGAACCCGCATCATGAGATAAAACTTCACTTCTCACTGCCTCTAACGTTCCAAGCTCGATTGGGCAGAGCGCATAAGCATTAGCCCCCGAACCAAGAACAGGAACAGTAAGTGCCACCCCTTCGCTATACGAAGATACAAAAAGGGCAGTATTTGTTTCAGAAGCAGCCTGAAGAACAGCTTTCATTTCTTCTTCGGAATTTATGACGCCCACTGTTGATGAAGTAGTGTTTTGCACCCACACAGGATAGCCGCCAGGAATACGTGACTTTACTAACCGCGACAACTCTTGGGCTTCAAGCATGCTGCTTATTTGGGTGCTTATATACATTCCGTGCGAAACGCCTGCAGTCGCATACTCCCCTGTCAAATCAGTAAAGACTCCTAAATTGTGCGCTACTGCTCTTGGATCTGCCGTCATCGTACGAACAAAAGCCGAAGAACCCGCATATTCAATGCCTAAGCACTCAAGCAGCTCCCCTAAAGGAATAAGCGCTTCGCCTAAAGAAGCATCCACATAACAAACCTGAGGCAATTCATCTATAAGTGTCTGACGAATACCTTTACTGTATTCAACAACTAAAACCTCATTACCTACTTCTTCTAAATGAGCTTTAATGCTCTCAAACGAACTGGCAAGCTGAGGAGCAACAATCAGAGCAATTTTCATACAAAACTCCTTTAATTCGGGGGTTACTGAGATTCTTGAATTAAATAAGAATTAAGCAATGCTTGAGCTTTTTTTACCGCATTAAGCGCAATTACATCATTTACAAACGAAAAAGATACACTGGCTTCATTCTCTTGATCGGTCCATTGAGTAACTCCAACCAAAACCACATCCTTTTGGTTTGAACCTCTTTCTAAAAGAGCGTTTACCTGAAGCTCAATAACCATATGTTCAAATAGATGAGGCAGCGAAGTGTTATTCATTACACAGCCAAAAGTTGCACCCACTTCATTTTTACATGTGTGTTCTGCCAAATAGGGAAAATCTTCAAGCGCCTTTTGAATGAGCGTCTGATTAGTAAAACGAGGCGCTCCCTTTTCAAGAACGAGAGTCAGCTGCATTTTTCCTTGCAAAACCCGTATATGTTTTACTTTCACTAACTCCATATTGCCATCTCGAAGATATCAAGCACTGCACATTGCTTATTCTTTAGGCGACGAATCGCCCGAAGAGTTATTCTGGCTTGATTCCTCTTCTAAAGAAGCACCCGAAGAGTTATTCTGGTTCGATTCGCTTTCGACAGATGAATCATCTTTATCAAGGTTTTCTCCATAAACTGCGCTCGCTTTCATCAGTGTTGTCACTGAGGTTCCAGAAGTTTCTCCCTTCTCAACAATAACAAGCGTATCTCGCTCTTCCGAGAAAGCGTATGAGCCTTCGCCAGACAAATCTTTAAAGGTAAAGGTTATTGTTTTTTCGAACGTATCTAGGGCATAGTCATATGCTGTTTCTGAATTAAAGACAATTTGGGAATCGGTAATAAGAACTTCGTATCCTGTTTCTTTCGAAATCCATTTTCCCTGAAAATCGGCTTTATCGTCATAACGGAACCACTGGTTCCAACCTAAATAGATAAGCCCTGCAAGTAATACAACAACTACTACTCCAATGAAGTACCACACTGGTTTTGGAAAGATAGGCTTCTTCTCAACTCTGTGGGTTGGAGTTTTCTTTTTCGATTGATCGGTCTTTGTATGTTTTAGGACGCGTTTTTGAGAAACACCACTGGCAGCAGTGGTGTTTCTTTGAGTAGTTTGTCTTTTTACTGGTTTACGCTTAGTTGGCATAATAAATAATTAAGTAATTCCTAAATCTCATCAGCCTTAATTTCGGTAATGCCACCCATATAAGGAACAAGCACATCAGGAATCTTGATTGAACCATCAGCTTGCTGATAGTTTTCCATAATTGCAGCCATGGTGCGACCAACTGCCAAACCAGAACCGTTTAAGGTGTGAGCATAACGGGTTCCCTTAAAGTTCTCAGGATCACGATACTTAATGTTTGCACGACGAGCCTGGAAGTCACCACAATTAGAGCAGGAAGAAATTTCCTTGTAAGCATTGTAGGAAGGAAGCCATACCTCAAGGTCATAAGTCTTTGTTGCAGAGAAGCCCATATCGCCGGTGCACAAGTTAATGACACGATAAGGAAGTCCTAACAACTGAAGGATATTTTCCGCATCAGAAACCATATCCTCAAGAGCTTGGAAGCTTTCCTCTGGTTTTGCAAACTTAACCATTTCCACTTTGTCAAACTGATGAACACGAATCAATCCACGCGTATCTCGACCAGCAGAACCAGCCTCTTCACGGAAACATGGAGTAAATGCGCAATACTTCAAAGGAAGATCAGACGCCTCAAGAACTTCACCTGCATGAATATTAGTGAGCTGAACTTCTGCGGTTGGAATAAGGTACAAGTTGTCATCGGAATGGAATAAATCTTCCTCAAACTTTGGAAGCTGACCAGTACCAAATAAAGTCTGAGCGTTTGCCATCACAGGGCACCACCACTCTTTATAGCCACGGCTGGTGTGAGTGTCTGCCATAAAGTTGATAATAGCGCGCTCAAGACGAGCACCCAAACCACCTAAGAGCACAAAGCGACTTTTTGCCAACTTTACACCACGTTCGAAATCGATGATGTTCAAATCAGTGCCCAAATCCCAGTGGGCTTTAAACTCAAAGTCAAACTCACGAGGAGTGCCCCATCGGCGAACTTCCGGGTTGTCATTTTCGTCAGCGCCTACTGGAGTAGTATCTGATGGAATATTTGGAGTAGAAATCAAAATAGTGCGAATAGCTTCTTCAGCTTCTTCACGCTTTTTGCCTAGTTCAGCAATTTGCTCTTTTAGGGAAGATACTTCTGCCTTTGCAGATTCAGCCTCATCCTTTTTTCCTTCAGAGAGAAGTTTGCCAATAGATTTGGAAATAGAATTACGTTTTGCAAGAAGGGACTCTTCTTCTGCAATAACCGCACGACGCTCTTCGTCAAGACGGGTAAACAAATCTGAATCCCATGAGGCATTACGATTCTTCATAGCTTCTGCAACTGTTTCCAAATTTTCACGTACGAACCGAATGTCTAACATGGTTTACCTTTCAACTTCTTGCCTAATTGGAGATAGTAATAGAGTTAGTATACTCTAGATAAGCCAAGCACAGAG
This sequence comes from uncultured Eggerthella sp., assembly GCA_900546175.1. Taxonomy (GTDB): domain Bacteria; phylum Actinomycetota; class Coriobacteriia; order Coriobacteriales; family Eggerthellaceae; genus Anaerotardibacter. The sequence continues at coordinate 70,668 of URBX01000002.1, forward strand.
AGTATTTTGGTAACGGGTTTTTAGGTTTTGTTTAACTTGATAACGCTTTGTTGACTCAATGATGCTTTAGCATTAACACAACAAGTATCCTTGCGTAAGCGTATAATTACGGAAACTATCGCTACGCAAATAATCATAAGTGAAAAGAAGAACATTATTACAGAAAGGTTCTTATGGATATCGGTGCGATTTACAGTTTTCTTTTCGAAAGCATGGAAGGTATTGGATGCCTTGTTGGTGCTGGTTTGATAATTAGCCTTATCGTGGCAGCCATTTCAGAGCGTAAGACAAAGAAAATGTTTAAGGACCGCGGAGAACTTTCTGAAGACCACTCGTTTGACGAGTAGTCTTTGTCGAATACTTAAAAGGAGATCCTCATGGCACTAGCAAGTACCCCCCTCTATAAAAAACCAGAGGACAACAAGGATTACATTCCTCGCATAGCAGCAGTACATGATTTGTGCGGCTATGGAAAATGCTCTCTTGGTGTTGCAATTCCTGTTATTTCTGCAGCTGGTTGCGATGTTTGCCCAGTACCAACAGGACTTTTCTCTTCTCATACAAAATTCCCTATTTGGCACATGCATGACACTACCGAAATGATTGAGCCATACCTTGATGCATGGAACAAGATTGATGTCATGATTGATGCGGTATACTCTGGCTTCTTGGGCTCAGCAGAGCAAGTTGCAAGCATTATCCGACTCTATCGCACCTTCCCTCAGGCTCTTCGGTTCGTAGATCCAGTTATGGGTGACTCAGGCATGATGTACCCTACCTACACCAAAGAACTTTGCCAGGCTATGGACCAGTTGGTTGAAGGCGCTGACATTCTCACGCCAAACCTTACTGAAGCATCTCTTATTTTGGGTACCGAATATAATGGCCAAAATATTACCGAAGATGAAGCAGAGAAAATCATTAACATGTTGCGCAATCGCGGTGCAAAAAATGTCATTCTCAAAGGTATTGACCGTGAAGACGGCTATTTGCGTAACTACGTTGGTGGTCGCAACTGCCCATTTACTGAGCTTACCGTCGAAAAGCTTCCTATGATGCTTCACGGCACAGGAGATCTCTTTGCAAGCTGCGCAATTGGTGCTCTCATGACTGAAAAAGACTTAGTTGCTGCAGTAGACTTTGCAGGCAGGTTTGTTCATGACGCAATGATTATTACTATCGAACAGCCACAGTTTATGAGCCGTGGCGTAAGCTTCGAGCCATTGTTAGGTAAATTTGCCAACATTCTTGCTACTAGCTAAGAAAGTGTCAGGCTGAGCCGTAAAACAAATCGTTTTTTGTTTTACGGCATCTTGCTGGCAACACTTTGAAAACCAGACACGTTTTAAGTATAAATAGCCCCCACTTTAGGCCCATTTATACGATACGCCTCGGCCTTCGCACACGGCCTCATCTTCCAGTTCGCTAAAAAATGATTTGCATGTTACGTCAGGCTTGTAGGCTTTTGCTTGAGCATATCCCTGATTTATCAGAATAGCGTTAAGCATTGTTTGACATGCTTGTTTTTTCGTTACTTCTTCTTCCGGCTTCTCAAGCCATACATAGCGAAGAAGTCGACCATATTTATCCGTATCAGAGACGTCCTGAGTTAAATAAACCGTCTGTCCTTTTTGAACCAATGATTTTGTGTAGTCTGAGGCAATTTTTCCCTCTTCACAGTTGCGAGACTTATCGGGTGCAACACTCTCAGGACAATCACAGCCAATAAGACGAAGCTTATAGTTTTGGCCGTCAACCTTAACTTTTAGTGTATCGCCATCAACGATACTTACCACTTCAGCGCTCTGGACAGGAGACGTGCATTCATACACTACTTCATTATCGCCCTGTGCATCATACGACTCACCCGAAACTGAAGTATTGGCCTCTTGAGTTGAAGTAGCTGAAGAGGTCGAAGAAGCTTGGTTGCTCTTTGAAGAATTAGAAAGCTCTCCTGAGAGAGAACAGCCTCCTAAGCTAAGCACCAATAAGAGGCTAACAATACCCCAAGTAAAACCTTTTTTCTTGGCAATACGTACGGTCTTTTTCGTTAACACTGTTTTATTCATTTCTCTACTCTTCAAACTCTAAGTCGGGTACTCCAAATGAATATACTATCAACGACATAAGGACCCCTGATAAAACCACCGAAAGGACCGCAAAGGTATTCACGCTTCCTTCAGCCCCTACCACGAAAGAAGCAGCAGATCCGATAGCGTTAGGCAAAACAAGAGCCCCCACCACTAATACCACCAGAATTAGCACTTCACCTGCTAAAAGACCTAAAAACGCTCCCAGTCTATCAAAACGAGAACAGGTAAAACCACCAATAGCGCAAGCAATCATCCATGCTGCAGCAAATAACCACGTTGCAGGCTGAATAATTAAGCTCATCATTTGAGCGTTAAGATTTACGCCTGGGCTGACTACCATAAAGGAGAACGCATCCCACCCTATCAAGGAAAGAGAGCCTAAGGAAGCTAAAGCAAAGGTCATCAGCAAAGCACACGCTCCTGAAGCAAGAGCATCCTTAAAACGCGAGAGATATCCTGCCAAAAGAGGCACCAAAGGAGCAAGGCTAATTGCTCCAAACAATGCAGGTGATAGAACTACGCAACATTGACGAAGAGAGAACCTTCCCTCAAAAAACCACCACAAAAACGAGAGCATCATTACTAATACTCCCATTACCCAAGCTGACTGAGCAATAAAGAAAACACCAAAAAACTCAAGAACTACCAGCGTTCCAATCTTAGGGAATACTGCAACAAGTATCACTACCGAAGCAAGAATACCCCCTACCCATGGGTTATTCCATCCTCCTTCAAGAAAAGAAACGTTCGAAAGGGAAACGGCGGCAAGCAGGGCTGCTGATAAAACAGCCCACACTCGAAGCGCTATCGTTTTTACTTTAGGCTGCATACGCTCTAAAAAAGGAACGAAGGGAACTGAAACCTCTTCGTCCCGGTATTCAAGAGGTTCTTTCGAGTTATTCCGTTGATTATTTCTTCGTCCAAGCAGACCAGAGCGCTCTTGCTCTTCTTCATCATCTGCCGGGTCAGCAGAGGTATCGATGTAGTTTTCGCTCACCATTTGAGCAAGCTTCTTTTTACCCTTAGAAGCATTTCCTAAACAAGGCTTCATTTCTTTTGCGAAAGCTCTAACCGAACTATACCGATTCTCCCTATCAGGATTGAGTGCACAGAACATAATGTCGTCAATTGACTCGTCAATTCCTTCCATGCATAAAGAAGGAACGACAATTTCTGCACCATAGATAGCGTCTTCCGCATCTTCCAGACGAGCAACTTTAAACGGGTTACTTCCAGAAATAACCTCATAAAACAAGCTTGCCAAAGCCCACAAGTCGCAGCGCTGATCAAGTTCCTCTTGATTCATTTGCTCAGGAGGCATGTATCCAATTGTGCCTCCTGTTGCAATACCAAAGCCATTCTCCCCCGCCAAACGAGCCAGGCCAAAATCCACTACTTTTATTTGTCCATCTCGTGCAATCAAGACATTGTCAGGCTTGATATCAAGATGGAGAATCTTATTTTTATGTGCAACTTCTAATGCGTGAGACACCGCTTTAAACAACGCTGCCACTACGTCGGCGTCTATTTCATTACGGTATTGACGTAATAAATCCGCTAACGAAAGACCTTCAATATATTCCATGATGAGATACGCCATATCTCCCTGAATTTGAAAATCGTGAACAGAAACTATGTTTTGGTCGTTAAGCTGAGCCGCGGTACGCGCTTCCTCTAAACCGGGAACCTCAATTGATGAAGCATAGGCATCCGTAAGAAGCGAAATGCTTCTTTCTTTATTTCTTTGGGGTTGGTTTTGAGCGGTTCTCTCCTTGTCTTGAGAATCTTTTCGAAAAGGAGAAACAAAATCAGGAACAGGAAATCCTTGGGACTTTCGCTCAAAAGATTCCAGTGCGTCATTGTATCTGTCGTCATGAGCAGTTTGAGGAAAAGCTCCTTGCAAAGAAATGCATTTGATAGCAACACTTCGCTCAAGATTAGTGTCCCAAGCAACAATTACTGAAGCGAAGCCTCCTGCTCCCGCTTCAACAATAGGTTTATATCTATTTAAGATAAGTTTGGACAACCTTTGACCTTAATACCAATTCTATTTCTCGTGCTTGACTACTAATTTCAAAACTCAACTGATACTTCGAAATAAACTAACCGCAAGCGCTTGTAGCAAACAGATGTTAACTAAACGCAATTGCCTAATTAATTCATAACCATTATTTGCCTGAGTATTCGTCTACATAATAAGCAATAAGTGCAGCCGATGTAGGAGTGAGGTGTTCTCCCGGGATTAAGGTAGAGCAAGTCACAATTCCTGTTTCAATAATTGCTGCAGTTGCAGGAGCAGGGATATTCATTTCTCCATGTGCGCACATAACCGTGCCACATCCTGTTTGCACTGGAGTTGCAATAACTTTATGAGCGGCAATTGTTTCAAATGCAGCACAAATTGCAAACGCATTAGCAAGGGCTGACCCATTACCTACTTCATGAAAATGCGTTTCTTCAACACGGCAACCATGGGCTGTTGCTTCTGCTTGAGCCAAAATGCCGTATACAGCCTTCATGGATGTTTTGATCTTATCGGGAGCAGATAGACTATCGATAGTCTCATTCACCTCAACAATAGAATGATGGTGGTAATCTGGTATTGAGACTTGAGAAATAATCTGGTTGTATTTTTCAGACTGCTCAGGCGTCATAGCCGCCAAAAGATGGTTGAGCAGTGTTTTTCTTGTTGCGTCTTTTGATAAATCTAAAAAAAGCAGCATATATTACCCTTTTCAAAAAGAACAGTTAGTTAAGCGTTTAAGTGGTTAATCAAATGTGCCTGATAACCTGCACCAAAACCATTATCGATATTCACTACGCTTACACCGCTTGCACAGGAGTTAAGCATTGAAAGAAGCGCTGAAACTCCTCCAAAAGAAGCGCCATAGCCAATACTAGTAGGCACCGCAATAACAGGACATGATGCCATACCGCCAATTACACTTGCAAGAGCGCCTTCCATGCCAGCCACTGCGACAATGCATTGCGCCTGCATGATAGTGTCCATATGAGCAAGCAGGCGGTGAATGCCTGAGACTCCCACATCATAAAGACGCACTACCGTATTTCCAAGAGCCTCTGCTGTTATGGCAGCCTCTTCAGCAACAGGCAAATCACTTGTACCTGCGCACGCAACTACAATTGTTCCCGTTCCGGTTGGTTCAGGAAGAGATCCTACTAACCCAATTTTTGCGATATCGTAGTACGTAAAGTCATCAAATTCTTGCGCAAGAACAGGTACCGCTTCCTGCTTTAGTCGCGTTATTAAAACACATTCCTGACCAGCACTTTTAAGCGATTGAGTAATACCTTTTATCTGCTCTGGATTTTTTCCTGCGCCATAAATCACTTCGGCAACTCCCTGACGAAGCTCCCTGTGGTGATCTACTTTTGCGTAGCCTAAATCTGAAAAAGGTTCCTTTTTGAGAACAAGTAAGGCCTCTTCAGGAGAAATCTCTCCTGAAGAAACCTGATACAGTAATTCTTTTGTTTGAGCACTATCCATGCGGCATTACTCTTCGAAACGATCGGCAATCTGAGGCATCCACGAAGAAATCTCAATATGCTGAGGACAAATTGCCTCACAAGAAGCACACTGATCACAAGCGCTTGCCTGGCGACCATATCCAAGAACATCAACGTGGTAGAACTTCTCGGCAACAGCAGGATCGTCAAACATGTACTGCAAGTTGTAAGCATGGATATTGTAAGGAATGGCAATCTTGTTAGGACAGAACTCAACACAGTAGTTGCATCCGGTGCACGGAATTACGTTGTAAGAATCGAATGCCTTTTTCGCTTCAGCAATTACTTCTTTTTCTTGGCTTGTCATCATGCCAACTTCTGCCTTTTGAGCCAAAGCAACATTCTGCTTCACCTGCTCAGGAGTGCTCATGCCAGACAATACCAAGGAAACCTCTGGTAAGTCCCAACACCAATTAAGAGCCCACTCAACATTGGTCTTCTTCTGAGGAGCAGCGTCGAACACTTCTTGAACGCGAGAAGGAACATCAACCAAGAATCCGCCACGCAATGGCTCCATAACAACAACACCCATGCCCTTTGAAGCGGCAAGCTTCATTCCCTTAAGGCCTGCCTGATATTCCTGGTCGTAGTAGTTGAGCTGAATCTGACAGAAATCCCATTCGCATGAATTGATTACTTCTTCAAAAAGTTCATAGTCATCATGGAACGAAAAGCCAATAAACTTAACGCGTCCATCAGCTTTTGCCTTCTTCATTTGCTCAATAACGTTGTATTTCTTTACGCGTTTCCAATAATTTGCGTTGATAGAGTGAACCAAATAGAAATCAATATGATCGGTCTGGAGACGCTCAAGCTGCTTGTTCAGAAGGGTGTCGAAATCTCCTTCTTCTTTAAGCATCCAAATAGGAAGCTTAGTTGCAAGGTTAACCTTTTCTCGGTAGCCATCAGCCAAAACTTGAGCAGTAATCTTTTCGGAAGAGCCTGCTACGTAATTAAAAGCAGTGTCAATATAGTTCACACCGTTATCAATAGCTTCACGAACCATCTTGATGGTGGTATCAAGGTCTACATCGTCAATTTTTGTTCCATTGTGAGCAGCCCCACCATTTTTTAAAGGAAGGCGCATCATGCCAAAACCTAATGGACTTACTTTTACCCCCGTTTTACCAAATTCTCTCATGTTCATGATTATTCCTTCCCTCCAAATAATCTGATTGCTTCCACCAGAAACACTAAAAAGATTCAGCCAGCAAAAAGCCAGCTGAATTAGTCTTATACATTAAATTTAAAGTGCATTACATCGCCGTCTTGAACAACATAATCCTTGCCTTCTTGGCGAAGCTTACCCGCAGCCCTGCAGCCAGACTCTCCTCCGAGCTCAACATAGTCTTCATAGCTTGCGGTTTCAGCTTTAATAAAGCCACGCTCAAAGTCGGAGTGAATAACGCCTGCAGCTTGAGGCGCCTTTGCGCCAATAGGAATAGTCCATGCACGAACTTCTATCTCTCCAGAAGTAAAGTAGCTTTGAAGACCTAGCAAACGATACGCAGCCTGAACCAAACGAACCAAACCAGACTCTTCCATACCCATTTCTTCCAAGAAGATTGCCGCATCTTCAGGGTCAAGCTCTGCAAGTTCAGCTTCAGTGCGAGAACAAATAGGAACTGGCTTCATGCCGTCAATTTCAGGTAGTTCTCCGTGGATCTTATCCTCATCAACATTTGCAACATACAAAATTGGCTTCATAGTTAACAAGCACAACTCTTTAATTGCTTCTTTCTCTTCATCAGAAAGATCTAAAGAAAGCGCACGATGCTCTTCTAATAAACCAGCTAATACCTTTTTTGCGGTTTCAAACGCGAGCGTACGATCTTTTCCAAAGCGCTTAGACTCTTTTTCTAAACGAGGAAGTGCCTTTTCGATAGTAGCAACGTCAGCCAAAATAAGCTCTGTTTTAATAGTATCAACATCGCTTAGAGGATCTACCTTCTTGTTAACGTGCTCAACATTTGGATCACTAAAGAAGCGAACTACCTCAACAATAGCATCGGTATTACGAATGTTTGCAAGAAACTTGTTTCCCAAACCTTCACCATGACTTGCTCCTTCAACCAAGCCAGCAATATCTACAAATTCCACAGTTGCTGGAACAATTTTTTTTGGGTTATCAATTGCTGCTAGTCCCTCTAAACGTTTGTCAGGAACAGGAACAATACCCACATTTGGCTCAATGGTTGCAAATGGGTAATTCGCTGCAAAACCAGTCTTCTTTGTAAGAGCAGTAAAAAGCGAAGATTTTCCCACGTTTGGAAGACCAACAATACCAATTGAAAGTGCCACAATATCTCCTTCATAATTCATTGTCCGCATCTTGATAAACAAGGGGACCACTATTCGTACCCATCATCATACCATGAGCATCCATCAAAAAAAGCGACAGCCCCAAGCAAGGGATGTCGCTTTTGCGTTTGTTTATTACCATAAACGTTTTGCGTGCGTTACAGGTTAGTCATGATTATTTCTTCAATGAACTCGCCGGTGTTCTCAATAGAGTCTAGCGCGTCTTCGAAAGCACCATATACGCGATCATACGCGCGAAGCTCGTATTCTGGCTTAGTGTTTTCTGGATCATGGAGTTTATGCATTGCTTCAAGATAGAGACGATCACATGCCTCTTCTGCATCATTTACGGCTTTAAGCTGAGGATGCATCTCTTCACTAGCCTTTTTGAAACGAGGAAGGTTTTCCAGTGCGCCACAAAGATTATCAATGCCCACAATCATCTGTTCGGTCATTTGAATCATATATGAATCAATTTCTTTTACGTGGTACATATAGAAAGTGAGGAAGATGTCTTCAATCTCATTAGTGATATCATCAAGCAAGCTTGAAAGACGAGAGATATCTTCTCTCTCAAGCGGAGTAACGAAATCAACACGCAGTTTGGCGTGAACTTCACGATTGATTGAATCCGCTTTATTCTCAATAGCATGCGCTTCCGTAAGAATCCCCATAAGCTCATCATAGTTATAATCCTGTTGAACCCTGCTTAGATAACGGGCAGCTTCCAGACCGCATGCTGCATGCCTTTGAAAAGCGTCAAAATAATCGAAGTTTTTTCTAGCCATACTGTTCCTTTCAAAAATTCCCTTTTAGTGTAAGGCAAAAGCTTTGAAAGAAAAGTATCTTTTGCTCAAAAACACTCTGATTAGGCTATTTGCGTTGAAATGGGTAAATTTTCTTGAGAAAAACTTCACTGTCGTTTCGTTCTAATTCACGAAGGTTGCTCATAGCTTGCTTGGCATCCTTTTTGGAGGTGTTTATTTCTTCCAGTTCGCTTTTAATTGAGTCCTGCTTGGAGGCGGATTTTTCAGAAGGAGGCAGAATTCCTTCCTTAAGATTTGCTACCGTAACTGGCTCAAGCTTTCCTGTATCCCAAGCTGAGAGCGTAAGAGGAAGCTTTCCAGTTTCATCCAAAACGAAAAGCTCATCATCTACTATCTCGATATCAGGTATTACCGTAGAAAGATTTTCTTTTTTCTTGATGTCAGGAATTGGACAGGCAGGCTTTCCCGGTTTTATCTCGGAAAACACCTCATCATTAGCTACCCTACTCTCTCCGCGCGGAATTACAAACTCCGCCTCCGCTCCGCGATGCGGAATATACTCCGCAAGGACATCTGACAATCCTCGATGAGGCTTTTGGTTGGTCTTCTTCTTTTCTACCTGGAGTGCTTTCTTTTTCTCTTCCTTGATTCGTTTTTCACTAGGATCGTAATAGCGCTTTCCTGTGTAATTAACTTTCCAGAAGACCAAGCCTTCTGCAGGTGCATTTTCCCCTGCTGCACTTCTTGAACGAGCCTCAAGAACTTCTTTCATCCATTCAGGCTCACGCTTTCCCAAGCCCACCATAACTAACGTACCAACAATAGTGCGCACCATAGAGTGGAGAAATGCATTACCTACAATAGTGATACAAACAAGGTTTTCTCCCCACACCTCATATGGTTCAATAGTTATAGAAACAACATATCTATGCGTTGGTTTTCCCTCAGCAGAAACAGCCAAACAAAAGCTCTTAAAATCATGCTCTCCAATAAGATAGCGTGCCGCTTTGCGCATAGCATCCAGGTTGAGCTTCTTTCCTAAATGCCATGAAAAATCTTCCATTAATAGCGGCGCATAAGGATCGGTAGAAATAAAATAGCGATACTCGCGACTTACTGCAGAAAAACGTGCAGAAAAATCAGGTGCTTTTTTCTCAATCTTCTTTATAGCAATGCTTTCATGGGTCAACGCATTAAGAGAACGGAGCACTTTATATTCGCTTCTATTTTCCCAAGCACTTTCAGGAATAGAAAAACTTACCACTTGACCACGTGCATGTACGCCTGAGTCGGTTCTTCCCGAACAAACAGTTTCAATTCTTTGACGAAAAATCAAAGAAAGAGCCTCCTCGAGGCTCCCTTGAACTGTGAGCTGACCGGGCTGCTTTGCATACCCATTAAAAGGCTGACCATTATATGAAATAGTCAGCGCAAAAGTGAGCATATGTTCCTGGTGGTTTTCTGCCACTTATGAAGCCTTCCAGATAGGACGGTTAAACAAGTCATGTAGATGTGCCAGTAAAAGAGAATCTTTAGAATTAACTTGAACAGGCAGTTCAGCCCTCATTTTTGTGCCATCGGACTGTACAACAAATAATACTATAGAGTCCTTACCAGGATGAGCTTTTAAGATATTAATTAGCTTATTTGAGGTAATAGCATTAAACTCCGACATCTTTACGGTAAGCTCCATGCAAAGAGGTGCCGCATTTGCCTCGTTTTCAGTCAGCTCAAGAAGCTTTACTTCATTGACTAACAACTGATTTCCGCGGTCGTTTACCTCAAAACGCCCCTTAATTTTTACAATAGCGTCTTCAAAAACTGCGCTCTGATTCTTCTCAAAATCAAAGCAAACACACTCAACCGAACCTGTTGTATCTTCAAGCGTGAAGTTTGCCATTAAGGTTCCGCGCTTGGTGCGCTTGGTGGAAACCTCAGATATCATTCCTGCAAACACCTCTGTTTTTGTGCTTGAAGTACGATCATTGAGCTCCGCCATGCTGTATTTCGTAATGCGTGGCAAATAGTTTTCGTATGGGCGCAGAGGGTGATCAGATACATACATCTTCAAGATTTCCTTCTCGAAAGTGAGAAGGGTCTTTTTATCCCACTCCACGCCATCAGGTTCAGGAATATCCTGAGTGAAGCCCGCATCTGGATCTTCGGCAAACATATCAAACATACTAATTTGACCTGCTGCTTTATCCTTCTGTCGTTTCGAAGCGCTCTCCAAAAGAGGCGTTTCATCAACAAAGTACATCAGTTGTTTGCGAGTATAACCCGTTGAGTCAAAGCCGCCCGATTTAATAAGCGCTTCGAGAGTCTTGCGGTTAAATGCAGACGAAGGAACCCTGTTTACGAAATCTTGGAGAGATGTAAACGGACCATTTTCATTGCGCTCATCAATAATTACCTGAGCTACCTTTTCTCCAACGCCACGAACGCCCGCCAAACCAAAGCGAATACCGCCATCATCCAAAGGGGTAAACTCCAGATTTGACGAATTAACATCAGGAGGCAAGACAGGAATATTGTCACTATTACAGCTTGCAATGTATTTAATAAGCTTGTCAGACTTGCCCATATAGCTGGACAAAACCGCTGCCATGTAATCGTTTGGATAGTAGTACTTCAAATAGGCAGTACGCATAACCAAAATTGCATAAGCAGCAGAGTGAGACTTATTAAACGCATACTCTGCGAACTTTTCAGCATCGTCCCAAATCTTTTTGGCAACCTCAAGACTATAGCCGTTTTCTACTGCGCCCTTATTCCAGTCATCTTTAAGGTCGCGCATAACGTCAATTTTTTTCTTACCCATAGCTTTTCGAAGCTTGTCTGCCTTACCCGCAGAAAAGCCTGACATAACCATGGAAATCTGCATGATTTGTTCCTGATATACGATGGTGCCGAAAGTTTCTTCCAAAAGCGGACGAAGACGATCATCGTAATAGGTTGCTTCTTTTTTGCCACTTGCAACAGAAATATAGTCGTCAACCATGCCTGAACCTAATGGACCCGGACGGTTGAGCGCAATTGAAGCAACGATGTCAGAAAAGCGCGTTGGTGGCAGCTGATTAAATAAGCTTACATACAACGCAGACTCAACCTGGAACAAACCATCCATGTTTGCGCCCTGCATCTGCTTAAATGCGCCAGGATCATCAATAGGAATTTCTTCAGGAATGATTTCTTTACCCAAACGTTCTTTAATGTTTTTACAACAACGAGACAACACGCCTAAGGTACGAAGACCCAAGAAGTCCATCTTAAGAAGACCAAGGTCGGGGGTGTAATGTCCATCATACTGAGTAATGATGCCGCCACCTTTGGTGTCACGCTTCATTGGGACATGATCACTCATTGGGTCACGGCAAATGATAGTCGCACACGCATGCACACCTTCGCCGCGAACGTGGCCTTCAATTGAACGAGCTGCGTCAATAATTTCGCGCACATCGTTTTCTTCTTCATAGGCTTTTTTAAGGTCAGGATTTGTGCTCAAAGCCTTATCAATAGTGATGCCAAGTTCTCCACCAATTAGCTTACAAATCCTATCCCCGGTGTTGTAGGGATAATCCAGCACGCGCGCCGCATCGCGAACGGCATTCTTTGCAGCCATTTTGCCGAAGGTAATAACGCCCGACACATGGTCTTCGCCATACACTTCTTTAATGTGTTCAATTACTTCACCACGTCGTTCGTCTTCAAAGTCAACGTCGATATCGGGCATCTCAACACGTTCAGGAGAAAGAAATCTTTCGAAAAGAAGGCCGTTAGACAGAGGGTCTAAATCCGTAATACCCATAGCGTACGCAACAATAGCACCCGCTGCAGAACCACGTCCTGGACCTACGCCAATGCCTTGGCTACGAGCCCATTCAATATATTCTTGAACAATAAGGAAGTACGCAGGAAAACCTTGCTGGATAATAATACCCGCTTCATATTGATAACGATCCCACGCTTCCTGAGGAACGGGATCGCCATAGCGCTTTACTAAACCTTCCTCGATCCTCTTTCTGAAGTAAGACTCTTCCGTTTCGCCTTCTGGCAAAGGAAAGCGTGGAAGAATGGAATCTCTCTCGAGTTCAACGTTGCACTTTTCAGCCAGTTCAACCGTATTGTCGCACGCTTCAGGGAAATCCTTCAAAGCTTCACGCATCTCTTCTTCAGTTTTCATATAGAACTGGTCGTTAGGAAATTTGAAGCGCTTTTCTTGGGTTACTGTCGCGTTTGTGCCAATGCAAAGCATCAAGTCTTGTGCTTTAGCATCTTCCTGCGTTAAATAGTGGAAATCATTTGTGGCAATAGTTTTGAGACCAAGCTCCTTTGCCAGCGCAGTTAATTTGAAGTTCATATCACGCTGAGACATACCATTGTTCGTGGTTACCCCTTGATCCTGGAGTTCGATATAAAAATCCCCTGGCTCAAACAGCGCCATAAACTTTAAAGCCCACTGCTTAGCTTCCTCCATCTTGTCAGCATCAATACAACGAGGAATAATGCCTGCAATACATGCACTCGTTGCAATAAGACCTTCTGAATACTTCTCAAGCATCTCAAACGTAGTTCGAGGACGATAGTAAAAATTATCTACATGAGACTCAGAAACGAGTTTTAACAGATTGTGGTAGCCCGTATTATTCTTGGCCAACAAAATCATGTGATGAAGGCGCGTTTTTTCACGCTTGAGTGAGCTGTCTTCGGTGAAATAGACTTCGCAGCCAAAAATTGGCTTAACCCACTTACCCGTTTTAGCTTTTACTTTGTCACATGCTTCAGCCAATTCGGGAATACCCGACATTACTCCATGATCAGTAATGGCAATTGCGGGCATGTCCAGTTCTGCTGCGCGGGCAACCATGTCGTATACATGAGTTGCGCCATCAAGAAGAGAGTATTCCGTATGGTTATGCAAATGAACGAAAGCCATGTGCTACTCCTCAAAAATGCGTCCATAGATTCTAATTGCGTGTTTCGATTTCCAGTATATCGGTTTGGTACGCATTTCACTTTAAATTCCGAGAAAAGTACTAAATGCTGTTTGTAAAAAAGCGAGAAAAATTTTTTGCCACAAGGTTTTGAATTTCACCTTTACAATTCCCTTTTTACGAACTAGCTAAACACTATATATTGTATAAATTATCTTTAATTTCCTACTATATGTATTGATTTTCTTCTTTACAAGGCTTTTTTCTTACCGTATGATAGCCTTACTCAAAAACAAGACACCCTCTATAAAACCTCTTGCGAATCATGGGTTTTATATAACGAAAAAGGAGACCTACTATGAATGCAGCATTAACAGAACACAAGACTCTTGATGGCATCGATTTCACTATTACTTATGCGGATTCACACGATCTTCCTGTTAGCAATGACGAACTGAGTGCTTATATCCAGCGTGGTCGTAGCCAAGAGAACGGAAGTCAGCTTTCTTGGATTAATCTTGATGTTGAGGGAGAAGAAGTAGGCATTCACTATGGCTACAATTCTGTTCCATTTGACCGTATTCGCCGCATCACCGGTTATTTGGTAGGAACCCTTGATCGATTCAATGATGCAAAACGTTCAGAAGAGTCTCAACGCGTAAAGCATTCTGTACCAACGTGCGATTGCTGCCACTAGCTTATTAACAAAAGCCCCCTAGCAATACACCACACCTCCAAATCTTAGATAGGGAAAGAAAATCCAAGATTTGGAGGTGTGGCACACAATACTAGGGGGCTTTTTCTTTTCACACTTCTTATTGCAACCTAAAGAGTATTGAACTGAATATGCAACATGTTAACAATCAATTCAAAATGACAGAAAAATCGCTACTTTAACCTCTAATCCCAGCAATAAGCATAAAGCGTTGCGTTTTCTGCTTGCCAGTTATCAAACTCCTCATTAGTAAGAGTATTGAAGTACGAATGAATAACGCGGCAAACACATCCATGACATACCAATAAGATATCGCCCTGCTCTTCTTTTAGTTCATCAAGCAAGGAATACACCCTCTTGGCAACCTCAAAGAGAGACTCTCCTCCAGGAAACTTTGCAGCGAATTGTCTGCGATAAAACAAGTACGTTTCGTCAAACCTGCCAAAACCTTCTATTTCGCCAAAATCCATCTCAATAAGGCGCTCGTCTACTTCAATAAACGAATCTATTTCTCTATCGGAGGGCTCCCCCATAAAATAAACGCCTTCCAGACTAGTTCCTTTAACTAAATTCGCTTTCTGGAGGCGTTTGCGCTCTTTAAGCGCTAAATGCGCAGTATGTTTGGCTCGGGTAAGCGGCGACACGATAACTCGAGAGAAAGTGAGGTTCTGGCGATCTATTTCCTGACCAAGCTGAAGCGCTTGGAGCTCTCCTGTTTTGGTGAGCTCCGCGTCAAACCGACCGCAAATTACTTCTCTTACGTTCCAATCCGTTTGTCCGTGTCGCGCTACATATAACATTCTTACCTATACGCCTACTTGTTATCGTATTGAGGAATTACCGTATTGTCGGTTTCTTCCAAATGACCATCAAATACATAATACTTGGTTTCTTTTGCAATGAGAGCAGAAAGAGCGATCAAGCAGATGCAGTTAGGAACAGCCATCAAAGCATTCATTACGTCTGCAAAGTCCCAAACAATGCTTGAGAGGTTAGCTACGGAAGCAAGTTCAGGAGCATCGCCAACCATCATGCAGCCCCAGAATACAAAGAGTAAGAAGACAATGTAGTAAGGAATGACTGCTTTTTTACCAAATAAGTAGCTGATTGCACGGTTGCCGTAGCGAGACCAACCCAACATAGTTGAATAGGTAAAGGTAAGCAAGCCAACCAAGAGAACAATTGGACCAAACACTGGAATAGATTCAAATGCAGCGGTAGCCAAAGCAGCACCAGAGCCAATGTCACCAGAAGCAACTGCTGAAGCAATTTCAGGATGAGCAAGAACGGTAGTCATAAGCATTAAACCAGTAATTGCACAAACAACAACGGTATCCCAGAAAGTGCCAGTCATGGAAACCAAAGCCTGGCGAGCTGGGTTACGAGTTACTGCAGAAGAAGCTACCAAAGGAGCAGAACCCATACCAGATTCGTTAGAGAAAATACCGCGCTTAAAACCATATTGGAGAGCCATAGTCAAGGTTGCACCAATTGCACCACCAGCTGCACCTTGTGGAGTGAATGCGCCAACAATAATCTGGCGAAGTGCCTCACCAATAAATTCGTAGTTCATACCAATAATAATGATGCAACATGCAGTGTAGAAGATTGCCATAACTGGAACGAGCTTCTCGCATACTACAGAAATACGCTTTACACCACCCAAGATTACTACTGCAACCAAAACAACTACAATAGCGCCAATTAACCATTGAGGAATAGAAGTGGTGTCAATCAAGGTAGTAGAGTGAAGCGCGTCTGCTAAAGAGTTTGACTGAGTAGAAGCACCAATACCAAACGCAGCCAACGAAGCAAAAATTGCAAAGAGAACCGCTAAGGTCTTACCAACCTTCTTTCTTTTGAAGCCACGCTCACATGCATACATAGTACCGCCGAGCATCTGACCCTTGTGATCCTTTACACGGAAACGAACACCAAGATAAACCTCAGCATACTTAGTAGCCATACCAAGAACACCAGTAATCCACATCCAGAAGATAGCACCAGGACCACCAAAAAGAAGACCAGTGCCAACACCTACGATGTTACCAGTGCCGATAGTTGCAGCAAGTGCGGTAGTCAAAGCGCCAAACTGCGAAATATCACCTTCAGACTTCTTAGGATCGTCTTTAGAAACAGACAACTTAATAGCGGTACCTAATTTGCGCTGAATAAATCCTGTCTTTATTGTCATCAAAATATGAGTGAACAACAAAAGAAGAATCATAATTGGGCCCCATACGAAACCATCTACAGCATCGATAACGTCAAGAACGCCAGTAGCTGCCGCAAGGTTTTCGCCTAAGCTTACGAAGGGGTCAACAAAGAAGGAGTAAAGAAACTCTTCCATATTGTTTCCTTTCTATAGTTGCGGGAACGCGCAAGCTAGAGAAAAACGATAATGCCGGGCATTGCATTAATCAGTTTTAGCTTGCTCGTTTGTTGTGACACATAGAATATAGGCACTTTCTTTAGATAAAGTGTTTCTATTGTGAGAAAAATGAGTAAACGGTTGATATTTAGCTCACATAAACTAAGACCTGCTTGCTCGAAAACTGAAAAAGCGTCCCTAAAGACGCTTGCTGAATCAAAAACTCTGTTATTCCTTTACTGGTTTTATGGGTTCAAATTCGCTCGAGCACGATACGCCTTGCTACAACAGGAAATAACCCTTAGCTAAGAACTGTTATCCACTCCTATTAATAGCGATAGAAATTTTCTCGCTCTTTTGCTTCTTTCTGAACCTTGAGCCAACGAAGGCGACGCGTTAATAAGGAATGAGTTACTGCGTACTCTTCCTCTTCTTCTCTATGCTTTTCAATCTCTTCAAGCCTTCGAGAAACCTCTTTATAGGCAGTTTGTACTTCTTGATAATCAATAGCAGGAAGCGATCGCGCCTTATCACAAATGATAATTACGCGCCTTCCTAGCACTTGAGCGTAACCGCCCATTATTGCCGCAATAAGTAGCTTGCCTGAATGAGTACGACCGCGAATAATGCCATCGCGAAGAGAAAGAACGTAAGGTTCATGGTTTTCCATCAAACCCATATCGCCTTCTTCACCTGGAACAACAATAAGTGATAAGTTACCCGAATAGAGCACCCTACTTTTAGATATAACGTCACATATCAAATCTGACACTATCGCACACTCATTCCTCATTTTTTGAACAGATTCAAAGTGCATTATCTCTCAAAATACTTCTATTTGGCTAATAAATACAAGTAATCACGGAGTATACATAGGGAAGAAGATTAGGTTATACCTCTAAAGAGCCAGCACTTTGAAAAACCTCAAAAAAACGACAAAAGGGCGATCTCTTTGCGAGACCGCCCTTTGTCAGCTGGTACAGATGAGATAAATAATTAAACGTACTTATCTTCGTTCTGCTTTGCAGCAAGCTGCACTTTGCACCAACGCAACTTGCGCGATAAAAGTGAACGGGAAATGATGCTATCTTCGGAAAGATTCTCAATGCGCTGCTCAAGAGCAGGAATTGTCTCAGCGAGTTTCTGCTCATTAATGCGGGAGATTTGACGAGTCTTGTCGCAAATCACGATAACGCGCTTGCCCAAAACCTGAACATATCCACCCATGATTGCAGCACTGAGAACTGTTCCTCCTTCCTGCTTGGTGCGAGCCCAAATTACACCGTCGTTAAGAGCGGTTACAAATGGCTCATGGTTCTCCATGATACCCAACTCACCTTCGGTGCCTGGGAGAGTAATGGAGTAAAGTTCACCAGAGAAGAGAACACCATTCTTTGCTACAACGTCACAAACAATAGCAGACATGATTAGTTTTCCTTCTGCATCTTCTCGTATGCTTCATATACTTCTTCGATAGCGCCCTTCATGCGGAAGCACTGCTCTGGAATGTCATCGCAGTTGCCCTTCAAAATCTCATCGAAGGAGCGTACGGTGTCTTCCATCTTTACATAAACGCCATCATTGCCGGTAAACTGCTTAGCAACATGGAAGTTCTGACCAAGGAACTGCTGTACACGACGAGCACGATTAACAATAATCTTCTGCTCTTCGGTAAGTTCGTCCATACCAAGAATTGCGATGATGTCCTGAAGGTCCTTGTAGTTCTGAAGGATCTGCTGAACACCAATAGCTACGCGGTAGTGGTCTTCACCAACAATGTCTGCTTCCAACGCACGAGAGCTAGACTCAAGTGGGTCAACAGCAGGATAAATACCCATCTCAGAAATGGAACGGGAAAGAACAGTCTTTGCGTCCAAGTGAGTAAAGGTAGTTGCTGGAGCAGGGTCGGTCAAGTCGTCTGCAGGAACGTATACAGCCTGAACGGAAGTAATAGAACCGGTCTTGGTAGAAGTAATGCGCTCCTGGAGGTCGCCCATCTCAGTAGCCAAGGTAGGCTGATAACCTACTGCAGATGGCATACGGCCGAGAAGAGCGGATACCTCAGAACCAGCCTGGGTGAAACGGAAGATGTTGTCAATAAACAACAAAACGTCCTGACCCTGATCACGGAAATACTCAGCTTCGGTCAAGCCAGCAAGGCCAACACGAAGACGAGCTCCTGGAGGCTCGTTCATCTGACCATAAACAAGACAGGTCTTGTTAATAACGCCAGAATCAGACATCTCCAAGAAGAGGTCTGTACCCTCACGAGTACGCTCGCCTACACCGGTAAATACGGAAGTACCACCGTGCTCCTGAGCGAGGTTATTAATAAGTTCCTGAATAAGAACGGTCTTGCCTACACCAGCGCCACCGAACAAACCAGTCTTACCACCCTTAATGAATGGCTGGATAAGGTCGATAACCTTAATACCGGTTTCGAATACCTCAGTCTTAGTAACGAGGGTATCGTAAGCAGGTGCTGGGTGATGGATAGGCATCCATTCCTTAACATCTGGCATTGGCTTACCATCAACAGGCTCACCAACTACATTCCAAATACGACCAAGAGTCTCAGGACCTACAGGCATCATCATAGGATTGCCGGTGTCCTTTACCTCGAGGCCGCGAACCAAGCCGTCAGTGGACGACATGGCAACTGCGCGAACAAGATCGCCTGGGAGATGCATCTGCACCTCGAGAACAACCTTGACATCGCCAACTGGTGTAGAAGCTTCTACGGTCAATGCGTTGTAAATTGCAGGGATTTCCTTTGGCGCAAATTCAACGTCGACTACCGGGCCAACGATACGAACAATATGTCCAACGCCACCCTTGGCCGCAGATGCTGCGCCTTCAGGCGCAAAAATGTTTTCTTCAGCCATTTAGTCCTCCAAAGCTGCGGCGCCACCAACGATTTCGTTAATTTCAGTCGTGATAGCACCTTGACGTACACGGTTATAAACTCGATTGAGCGTTTCAATCATTTCGTTAGCATTGTCTGTTGCCATTTTCATAGCATTGCGACGAGCTGCCTGCTCTGCGGAAGCAGAGTCGATGAGTACATAGTAGAAATAACCTGCGAGATATTCAGGAAGCAAATGATCCAATACCTCATCCTCGCCTGGCTCATATTCAATAGCGCCTTGCAAGTTAGGGTTATCAGCGTCAAGTTCAGTAATACCACCAGCGTACTTGAATACTTCCTCACCCTTAGGGATGAATGCTTTCAAGTTAATTGGGAGCAAGGTTTCCTGATATAAAACCTGCTCTGCCGCATTCTTAGCGTGGTTATAAAGAACGATTACCTCATCAATGTCTCCCGAGAGATAGTGTTCCATCGCATAGTCGGCCAATGCATCTGACTCTTCAACCCGAGGGTCTGCAGAGAGATCACGGAAAGCAAGAACTGGTTTTACATTGCGATACTTGAAGAAAGAAATACCTTTCTTACCGCATACTGCAACAGAAGTAGTCTTACCTTCAGCCTGACGAGCCTTCATGATTCGCTCAGCACGTCGCAGAATACCGGAGTTAAAACTGCCAGCCAAACCACGGTCAGAAACAATGCATACAATAAGAGTATGCTTTACTTCGTCGTGAGGTTTAGTCAACAATGCTGCTGGCTCACCCATACGGGAGATGTTAGCAAGCAACTCACGCATCGCATTAGCATAAGGGGTAGCAGCGTCAACACGTGCCTGAGAGGTACGAATCTTTGCTGCTGCAACCATCTGCATGGTGCGAGTAATCTGCTTCGTTGAATTAACAGATTTAATTCGTCTTTCGATATCGTGAAGGTTAGGCATAGTGAACCTACCTTACGCGATAAACTGAAGTTTGAATGCCTCAATCTGAGTATTCAATTCAGCTTCAATCTCATCAGTAAACTTCTTAGCTTCAGCAAGCTTGTCTACAATACCATTACCGGAATGACGCAAGTAGTCGAGCATTTCGTCGCGGAAGCGAACAACGCTCTCTACAGGAAGATCGTCATAGTAACCCTTGGTACCAGCATAAATAGCGATAGACTGTTCAGCTACTGGCAATGGGTTGTAACGGCCCTGCTTCAATACCTCAGTCATAACTGCACCACGAGTAAGCTGCTGCTGAGTTGCGGAATCCAAGTCGGAACCGAACTGGGTAAATGCAGCAAGTTCGCGATAAGCAGCCAAGTCAAGGCGCAAGTTACCTGCAACAGATTTCATAGACTTAACCTGTGCGGAACCGCCAACGCGAGATACGGAAATACCTACGTTAACAGCTGGGCGCTGACCCTGGAAGAACAAGTCGGTCTGCAAGTAAATCTGACCGTCAGTAATAGAAATTACGTTGGTAGGAATGTACGCAGCAACGTCGCCTGCCTGGGTTTCGATGATAGGAAGTGCGGTCAAAGAACCTGCACCGTTCTCATCAGAAAGCTTAACAGCGCGCTCCAACAAGCGTGAATGCAAGTAGAAAATATCGCCAGGATAAGCTTCACGTCCTGGAGGACGGCGAAGGGTCAAAGACATCTGACGATAAGCAACTGCCTGCTTAGTAAGGTCGTCATAAATAGCAAGTACGTGGCCACCAGGATTCTCAGCGTTAGCTGGCTTTCCGTCTGCGCCGTTGTACATGAAGTACTCGCCCATAGCTGCACCAGCCATAGGAGCAAGGTACTGCAAAGGAGCAGGATCAGAAGCGGTTGCAGCAACGATGATGGTCTTATCCATAACACCGAAGCGGCTCAAGGTTTCGTAAATACCTGCTACGGTAGAAGCTTTCTGACCAATTGCAACATAAACGCAAATCATGTCAGTGTTCTTCTGGTTAATAATTGCATCAACTGCAATAGCGGTCTTACCAGTCTGACGGTCGCCAATAATAAGCTCACGCTGACCACGACCAATAGGAATCATAGAGTCAACAGCAATAATACCAGTCTGCATAGGCTCTTCAACTGGCTGACGTTCGTGAACGCCTGGAGCCTTAAACTCTACTGGACGATATGCCTCAGCCTCGATTGGACCCTTGCCGTCAATTGGCTGACCCAATACGTTAACTACACGACCAAGCAAAGCCTTACCACATGGAACCTCAAGGATTCGGCCAGTGGTGCGGCACTGATCATTCTCTTTGATTGCGGTGACGTTACCCAAAAGTACAGCGCCGATCTCATCCTCTTCGAGGTTCTGAGCCAAACCGTGCACAATCTGGCCATCTTCAGCAATAAACTCGAGGAGTTCGCCTGCCATGGCACCCTTAAGACCATCGATACGAGCAATACCGTCGCCAATCTGAAGAACAGTGCCAACCTCGCGAGATTCTACACTGGTATTGATGGCGTCAAGCTGCTTGCGCAAAGCTTCATCGATAGACTGTGCGGTGATTTCAGTCACTAGCATTCACCTCCATCTTTTTCTTTAAGCACGATACGCGCTCTGTCGAGCTGTGAGCGTACGCTAGCGTCAACATAACGGTCCTTTGTGCTCATAATAACGCCGCCCATGATGTTGGTATCAATGTGCTCAACGAGAACACAATCACGACCCAAATCAGACTCGGCTTTCTTAGTAATTACAGATCGCAAGTTGTCATCAAGATCAACAACTGTTGTTACATCAATAACATTGAAGTTCAACTTTGATTCAATAAGCTCTTCATAAGCTAAATAAACCTTACGAAGCAACGCAATATCACAGCGGGAAGCCATTACGGTAAGAAGTTCAATCATGATAGGGTTAAGACCCTGGAAAACGTTCTTTACCAATTCTTCACGCTGCTCAGAGGTGTATCCCTCTTCGTCCAAAGAAATACGAAGAGTAATGTTTGCTGCCATAGCGTCAAGTACTTGAATCATCTGGTTGCGGACCTCAACGACAGCTTCCCTACCGCCTGCTGCGTTTGCAGCATCGATAGCAGCATTCGCGTAGGCTGCAATCGTTTCATTGATGACATGACGATTAGTTGGCATTTAAACTACCCGCCTCTTTAACATAACGTTCAATGAGCTTGCGATGCTCATCTTCGTTGAAACCTTCACCGATAAGACGACCAGCAACTGCAATAGAAGTATCAACAGCAGATTCCTGAAGATCCTTGAGTGCAATCTGACGTTCTGTTTCGATGGTTTCCTTTGCCTTATCAACGATAGCCTGTGCTTCTGCACGAGCGTTTTCGAGAATCTCTGCTTCCTGAGCTTCAGCAGTTTTACGTGCATTGTTAATCATCTGCTGAGACTTCTCTTTAGCTCCTTCAAGCTGTTCGCGATATTCAGCCAACAAGCGTTCGCTTTCCTGACGAGCTTCCTCAGCTTTGTCTAAGGAATTCTTAATGGTCTGTTCGCGCTTTTCGAGCATGCCTTCAAACAAAGGCCAGCCAAATTTAGCGAGAATAATCCACAAGAGGATAAAAGCAACGAGCATTGGAATGAATTCAGACATTTCTGGGAGAATTGCATTGATGCCGGAGCTTTCAGCAGCGAATGCCTGCAGTGGGCAAATTGCAGACGCAGCAGCAAAAGCGAATACACCGCTTACGCCGTTACGTACATATTTGCTTACAGATGCGTTCAATTCGCTTGCCTCCTTATCTTCTTTCTCGGGATTACCGTTAAACAAATTAATTCTTAACGATTATTAGCCGATGAA
The DNA here is from genome assembly GCA_900546175.1 of uncultured Eggerthella sp. GTDB lineage: Bacteria > Actinomycetota > Coriobacteriia > Coriobacteriales > Eggerthellaceae > Anaerotardibacter. Next base: position 94,009 of record URBX01000002.1, read on the forward strand.
GAAAAGAACCAAGCCGAGAAGTGCCAATGCCTCAGACATAGCAGCACCAATGAAGAAGTAGCCCATGAGCTGACCCTTCATCTCAGGCTGACGTGCGGCAGAAACGCACAAACCGTAAGTAGCAACACCGATACCGATGCCAGGGCCGATAGCTGCGAGACCGTAGCCAACAACCTTGAGTGCGGCGAGCGCAATACTAAGTTCCACGATTACCTCCTTTAGTTGAATGAGCTTATTCTCATTCACGACTTTATTTCCAGCTGCAAATTAGTTGTACCAGCTGTAGTACCTATCTATAAGGCCAATACTGTCCGAGTCTTGGCCCCGCTTGCTCGAAAACCCTTATCCGAAAGCTTTTCTGGCAAGCCAACAACAAATGCGTGGACATTTGGTGTCTGAAAAAGTTTGCTTCCGATCAGTGAGGGTGGATAGCCATACCAATGTAGGAAGAAGTAAGAATAGTGAATACGTATGCCTGCAAGCAAGCAACCAAGGTTTCCATTGCATACATAAAGAAGAGCAGCAAGAACCAAAGGATTGCAGGAAGGCCAACAACCAAATCCATGGTGAATACGGCATACTGAACAAATACGGTAGTTGCAATAGAGAATACTGCAAGAATCATGTGACCTGCGAGCATGTTGCCATAAAGACGAACTGCAAGAGTAAGAACACGAATTACCATAGAGAAGAATTCCAAGAACCAAATTACTGGAACCATTGGGCCAGGAACTCCGTGTGGACAAAGGCTCTTAATGTAGCCAAACACGCCAAGAGTTTTCAAACCATAGAAATTGAAGTAGATCCAAGAAACCAAAGCCAAAGCCCAAGTAATAGAAATAGTACCGGCAGTTGCTTTAGCGCCTGGGATAAGACCAACGATGTTTGCAAACAAGATGAAGAAGAACAAGGTGCACAAGAATGGAATGTGCTTTTTATAACCTTCACCAATAACGTCTGCACCAACGCCGTTTGAAATAAATTCGTAGCCGAATTCAAGAATTGCAGTTGGCTTCTTGTGAGGAATGAACTCGAGCTTACGAGCTCCAATCAATACAACGAGAAGTACCAATGCAAGAACAATAAACATGTACAAGGTGTACTGCGAAATGTTCCATCCTCCAATGGAGAACACAGTTGCTGATTCAAACTGAGAGAAAATTCCCTGAGCATGCTCAACAAATGTTGCTAATGCTTCGCCCATAAGACGATCCTTCCTTCTACTTACCTCTACCTGCGTTTAGCAAGTACATTTTTATAAACAACGTACACCGAAGTGAATACGATGAGAGACAACATCTCTGCCAAACCAAATGGCAAAACAAACTCGTGAGCAAGACTTGAGCATGCAAACAAGCACACGCCTACGACTATGAGAGAAATAAAAAACCCTCCCAAACCGTAAAGGCCTGCTGTGAGAGGGTTTACTGATGTAGATTTACGCGATAAGCGAAGTGCAACAAATAACGGAATAAAGCCAAGAAAGCCTGCGCCTATCCCTATTACGATTGCTCCTATCAACCTTTTCTTCCTATCACAAGTTGCCTTTATTTGGTTTAGACCGCGTAAAAGCATATCTGTTACACAGTCTTACAATCATGCCTATTCGACAAGATACCTTTTTTTATGGTGAATGGCTTGTCTATTTTTGCATTTCCAAGTGCAGTATCTTACCTTGTATTATCGTTTTTTTCAGCAAAATGCCAAAAAAGACCGGTTACATTTTTTTGAACGAGTTCTACCTAGTCAAAAAACAAATTGAACCTCATCATATTTATAGGTTTTACCCTATAAACACCATAAAATCACTGAGATTGTTCATCAAAAACACGAATTTTGATCTTCGATTCTTCAAGCAGCTCCATGGCTAATTCATCTGGGTAAGGATTCTTGTAAATAATCTCAGATATTCCTGCATTAATAAGCATTTTTGCGCAAACAACACAAGGTTGCGTATTGATATAAATTGACGCGCCTTCGATATTGATTCCGTAACGAGCAGCCTGGATGAGAGCATTCTGTTCAGCATGAAGGCCTCTGCAAATTTCGTGGCGTTGACCAGAAGGAACCTCCAGTTGCGCACGCAAGCATCCGGTTTCATCGCAATGGCGAAGCCCTGTTGGTACCCCGTTGTAACCCGTTGCGAGAATACGGCGATCTTTTACTATGACAGCACCTACTCCCCTTCGAAGACAGGTAGTTCGTTTTGCCACTTCTTCAGCAAGGGTCATGAAATATTCATCCCAGGACGGACGATTATCAACGGCCATAGTAACTCCTTTCTTACTATTTAGAATACTCCCTCAACTGGAGTATCCAAGGTTCCATAGATTCGATCTCCTGCATCGCCTAATCCTGGAACGATGTAAGCATCTTCGTTTAATCCTTCATCAACAGCGCAGGTGTAAAGAATTATTTCATCATCAGCATCTAATACTGCCTTGATACCTTCAGGTGAAGCAACCATAACCGCAGCATATAAATCTTTTACGCCTCGATTGCGCAAATTCTTAATAGCGTCAATTAATGAACCACCCGTTGCAAGCATTGGATCGACAATAAAGACCTGCTTCTGTTCAATATGAGGAGGCATTTTTGCATAGTATTCTTTTGCAATATGAGTTTCTTCATCTCGCGCCATTCCTAAATGGCCTACCGACGCAGTAGGTATCAGTTCAAGGAATGGATCTAGCAAACAAAGTCCCGAGCGAAGAATAGGCACGATGACAGGCTCTGCTCCTCCAAAGCTTTGTCCTTTGGTCACTGCCAGGGGAGTTTCCACCGTTACTTCATGAGTGCGAATTTGCTTAGTAACCTCATATGCTTCAAGTAAGCCTATTTCGCGAACGCACTGTCTAAAAATAATACCCGGCGTATTTTTTTTGCGAAGAAGAGCTAATTTGTGATTAACCAAGGGATGATTGATTACAACAAGTCTGTCGTGGGTAATCATGGTGTCCCCTCCTCCTGTTTTTGGCTTCTATTATAGCGTGGGGTTATCTAAATGCTCAATTCTAACTATCCGCATAAGAAAAAAAGGGCTCTTAGGAAACCCTAAAAGCCCTGAACAAGCTTTGCATTAACCGATGAATGCATCGTTTTTGCAAGCAAATTACTTAAACAAGTCTGACTCTTGTGTCAGCTATGCTTCTTTTTTTACGCGCAAATACATAAATTAGCAAGCGTAGCCTGGATAAAGAGGACGCTTTTCAATCAAAACATCCACGCGAGCCTTAACAGCTGCAAGCTTCTCCTCATCTTCTCCCGCAAATACTGCAGCAGCAATGCAAGAACCAATCTCGTAGAAGTCTTCCTCGTAAAAACCGCGAGTAGTGCCAGCAGCAGAACCAACACGAATTCCGCTGGTTACGAAAGGAGAACGAGTTTCGTTTGGAATTGTGTTCTTGTTTACGGTCAAACCAACGCTTTCAAGAATCTTTTCAGCATCCTTGCCTGTAACATTTGCAGGGTTAAGGTCAACCAAGCAAAGATGGTTGTCGGTGCCACCAGAAACAAGACGAAGACCACCGTCGGTCATACCCTTACCCATTGCAGCGCAATTCTTAACAACAGCGTCGATGTAATCTTTAAACTCAGGCTTCAGTGCCTCACCAAATGCAACTGCCTTACCAGCAATAACATGCATAAGAGGGCCACCCTGAGATCCTGGAAATACGGCTTTATCAATCTTTTTAGCAAGCTCTTCGTCATTCGTAAGAATAAGACCACCACGAGGTCCGCGAAGAGTCTTATGGGTAGTAGTAGTTACCACATCAGCATGAGGGAATGGACTTGGATGTGCGCCTGTTGCAACAAGACCAGCAATATGAGCCATGTCAATCATGAGATAAGCACCAACACTATGAGCAATTTCTCCCATGCGTTCGAAGTCAATTACGCGTGGATATGCAGAAGCACCACCAACAATAAGTTTTGGCTGGTGTTCTTTAGCCAAGCGCTCCATTTCGTCATAATCAATGGTTTCAGTCTCAGGATTAAGACCATATGCAACAAAATTGTAGTCTTTTCCCGAGAAGTTAACAGGAGAGCCATGAGTCAAATGGCCACCATGATCAAGGCTCAAACCAAGAATGGTGTCTCCCTTTGAAACGAGTGCCTGATAAGCAGCTAAGTTCGCATTAGCACCGCAATGAGGCTGAACATTTGCAAATTTGCAGTTAAAGATTTCACAAGCACGATCGCGTGCAAGATTCTCAACAATATCAACTTTGCCACAACCGCCATAATAGCGTTTTCCTGGGTAGCCTTCAGCATACTTATTGGTGAGTACGGAACCTACTGCCTGCATAACTGCAGGTGAAACGAAATTTTCTGAAGCAATAAGTTCAATACACGAACGCTGACGATTAAGCTCCTGGGAAATAGCGTCTGCAACTACCGGATCATTCTGTACAAGATAATCTTGTCCCATTATGAACGCTCCTTTTCAAATCAAACCTAAGCCTTTATTGAAAGGCCCTTATATAAATGATAATAAAGCCTAGATTACCACGGGAATTCCTCTTTATCGGAGCAGGAATAAAAATTGTTTATTCCGAAACAATAGCTCCTTCGTTAAATGGCACAGAGCTCCCTTTAAAGATGGATGAGACTACGCAAAAACAGAACGCTTAGTCTAGTGCCATAATCTTCTCTACGCGGCCTTCATGACGGCCTCCCCCAAAATCAGTGGAGAAGAAAACATCCAGGATTTCCTTGTTGGTTTCAAGATCAACAAATCTACCTGAAAGCGTAATAACGTTAGCGTCGTTATGCTCGCGACACAAGGAAGCGAATTCCGTGTTGATAATGTTTGCTCCACGAACACCAGGAATTTTACAAACCGCAATTGCCATACCAATTCCTGTACCACAAACAAGAACGCCGCGCTCTGCAGCACCAGAAGAAACATCCTTGCCAACCTTTTCGGCAAAATCTGGGTAGTCTACCCTCTCATCATTGCTTGGACCGCGATCAATTACTTCGTAGCCCTTTGAAACAAGATACTCTGCAAGCTGTTGTTTTTGTTCAAAACCTGCATGGTCGGAAGCGATAGAAACCTTCATGGTGTTTTCCTTATCTTTGCGTAACGAATTTAGGGTTTTAACATCAAGTCATTGAACAATTATATAGCTCAATGACTTGCCAACTCAAAGAATTGCGAAAGTCAATAGCTTAGATTACTTTCAAAGCTCAAACCTCTAGTGCCCACCGACTCACGCAGCCAAAAGTTCTACGGCTCAATGACTCCGAGTGCGAGAAATGCATTGATTCCATCCCGCTAAATAGCGCGCTCTCTTTTCAGGCGAAAGATTAGGAGAAAACGTACGCTCGATAGTTTTCTTGCGCTTAATTTCCTCTTTACTTTCCCAAAAACCACTGTACAAGCCAGCCAAAAACGCTGCACCAGTTACTGTTGCCTCAATATTTGAAGGTCGCAAGATTTCGGCATCAATAATACTTGCACAGAAATCGAGCATGAAATCATTACGGGACGCTCCTCCGTCAACGCAGAGATTTTTCACATGCGTATCGGCATCTTCTTCCATTGCATGAAGAACATCGAATACCTGATAAGCTTGCGCCTCCAGACAAGCACGGACCAAATGTGCTTTCGTTGTACCTCGCGTCAATCCGTAAAAAGCGCCGCGTGCTTCTGAATCCCAGTAAGGAGCACCAAGGCCGGTAAAGGCAGGCACAACGTATACACCCGCATTATCTTCAACACTCTTGGCGAAAGTTTCAGTCTCTTCAACACTTGAGACCAGTCCAATGCCATCAACAAGCCACTGAAGAAGTGCCCCCGCCATAAAGACGCTACCCTCAAGAGCATATTCAAGATTCTCAGTTCCCGGAGCGCTCGCGCACACCGTTGTCACCAAACCATGTTGAGACAAAACAGCCTTTTGGCCAGTATGCATCAGCAAAAAACAGCCCGTACCAAAGGTGGATTTTGCTTCTCCTGGCTCAAAACAGCACTGACCAAACAAAGCAGCTTGCTGGTCGCCCGCAACGCCACAAATTGGAACCTCTCCCGCAAAAACAGGATGCTTCATCATGCCAAAACAACTTGACGACGGGCGAACTTCCGGAAGCATGCTCTGAGGAATGCCGAACACTTGACACAACCAAGGATCCCACGCGCCCTCATGGATATTAAAAAGCATGGTTCGGCTTGCATTGGTTGGGTCGGTTGCATGGACCTCCCCACCAGTTAAATGCCAGATAAGCCACGTATCAACCGTTCCAAAAAGTAAAAGTCCCTGATCGGCTAATTCTTGCGCTCCTTCAACGTTACGCAAAATCCAAGAAATTTTGCTTGCCGAGAAATAGGCATCAGGAATTAGTCCGGTTTTCTCAATTATTGTCTGGCGAATTTCTTCAGACGAACAGATTTCTTCCACCAATTCTGCCGTACGACGACATTGCTACACAATTGCGTTATAAATTGGTTCGCCTGTTTGTTTATTCCATACGATAGTTGTTTCGCGCTGGTTCGTAATGCCAACACTATCAATGTCTTCCACGCTCAGTCCGTGCGAAACCAACACTTCGGCGAGTACTTTAAGCTGCGAAGAAAGAATATCGCTCGGATCGTGTTCAACCCATCCAGGCTGAGGAAAATGTTGCGGGAATTCACTCTGCGCTACACCACAGATTTCCGCATTATGATTAACAAGAACCGCACGAGAAGAGGTTGTACCCTGGTCAAGCGCAACAATATATTTTTTCATAACCCTCATCCTAACAAGGAATTTCTTTTCCTTCGGAAGTATATAAGAGCCAGTTGGCAATATCGTCATATACCAGCTGGTTGTCTTCCTCGTTTAAGATTTCATGACGCATCTGGGGATACAAGAAAGTCGTAATAGCGCAAGCGCCCTGTTCCTGATAAAGAGCTACCGCATCAAGAACGCCTTTTCCAAACTCTCCCACTGGATCTTCTTCTCCCGCAATAAAAAAGAGGGGAAGATTATGCGGAATCTTTTTTGCATGCGACGAAGTCACCACTTCTTTGGTAAGACTGGTAAGCGCTGCGTATCCTCCTACCGTAAACATTTGGCCGCACAAAGGGTCCTGTATATACGCTTCCACGTTTGCAGGATTTGCCGAAATCCAGTCATACACCGTTTGAGGGTTAGAAACTGACTTGTTGTAAGCACCATCAGCAAGATTGTGGATAAATGGAGAATATGCTTTTTCGCCTTTTACCTTGCACAGCAAGCGTGCAAGCATATTTCCCGTCGAAGACAAAAGGTGAGGCTGATTGCCTGTTCCGCAAATAATGGCTTTCTGAACCGTATTGCCATACTGAGCTAAATAGGCACGCGTAACAAAGCTGCCCATAGAGTGTCCAAAAATTATGTACGGAAGATTTGCGGGAGCAAGCGCCCGACGAACCTCCTGAACATCTTGAATAAGTGTTTTTGCACCCCATGAGAGCGCAATATGACCCAATTGGTCAGGGCAGGCAACGCTCTTTCCATGACCAACATGGTCATGAGCAAGAACATAAAACCCTTTGCTTACTAAAAAGCGCGCAAAGTGGTCATAGCGCAAACAATGCTCAGACATGCCATGGACAATCTGGACTACCCCTTTATAGTCAAGTTTTTCGTTCTTTATGTTTTCCTCTTCGCGCTCCCAAGTCACTGCAAATAAGGTTGACTCGTTATTGCTTGAAGGAAGGTGATGCTCTTTTCGTACAACTACCATTAGGACTCCTGACAAACTGATAATAGCAAACTGCTCGTAAGAGCTCCTTCACGAAGAATTCTTGGAGCTATGCCAGTGCAGTCAACAACTGTTGAAGCAATGCCGCTTTTCTCTTCATTGTCGTTGATCCACGCATCAACTGAAGAGAAAAGCGCTGGCTCAATTTCGGCAAAAGATTTCGTAGGCTCTTCTCCAGAAATATTTGCAGAAGTAGTAGCAATCGGACAACCCAAACGCTTAATTACCTCAAGAACCGTTTGGTTATGAGGCATGCGAAGACCAATAGTTCCCTCTTTTGAACAGAAAGCGCGCGGAACTGAAGGATGTGCTTTAACAATCAAAGTGAGCGCACCAGGCCAAAATTTTTGTGCAAGGCGTTGGGCATATAGCGGAACATCGTATCCGAAGCAGTTGAGCGCCTCTTTATCTCCCACTAACCAAGCTATTGGCTTTCCCACTTCACGCTGTTTTATCTGGTAGAGCGTATCGGGGCCTTTGGTGTGCAGTGGAGAAACACTTAATCCATACACCGTATCGGTTGGAAGAATAACCGCTTTTCCTTCGCGAAGAGCACTCACCACTGGTTGATAGTAACTGCAGCTTGCTACTTCCTTGGCCACACGCAAGCCATCAACCGCAGCAGACATAATGCCTCCTGCAAAACCAGGGCCTTCTCCACAAGGATATATGCCTATTCCTTCAGAGAAACTACGGCAATTGTCTAAGCATGAAAGCACACTTGCAGTATCCTGCTTTGCAGTTTCTCGTTTGACAGCTTCTTGCTTGCTGGTTTCTTGCTTGGCTATATTTTGCTCGTTGTTTTTTTGCTCACTTGCAGAAAAGTAAGCCTGCAAGGTTTTATCTCTGCAGATTCTCACCGGAGAAGAAGAGCGCGTTTCAGGCGCAACTAAAAGCGCATGAGGATCGTCAAATCCAGCAAGCTTCTTCCCCAAAAGAGGAAGTGCCTGAGCAAGCGATTGCGTCACAAATGCAGGAAATACCGAAGAAAGAGGGGCCTGCACCACGCCACGAGGATACGTTGTTTTCACATCACGCGTTAAGTGCTTCTTTCCTTTTTCCTTCTTGGAAAGACAAGTGTCCTGAAGAAAACTTCCCACGGTTTGCGCTGGCGCCTGATAAGGAGCTCCTCCCTGTTTGAGCACAATATCGTATGCAGCTTTCTCAATACTGCGCTGAAGTTCAACACCAGCAAGTACCTCTTTGCTGGGAAAATCCGCTGGATCAACATTAACAAGTACTGCCGCATTAGCGTTTCGTCCATCACGCGCAAAAGCACTCATGCCATTAGTAACCACTGCATGATTCTCACTTGCCGCAGCAACAAGCGTTCCTCCCGGACACATACAGAAGGTGTATACGCTTCGTCCGCTTGGCAAATGAACGCTCAATTTGTATGAAGCAGCAGAAAGAGCGGGATGACCTGCCGATTTACCCCAAAGCGAATCATTAATCATGGCCTGAGGATGCTCAATACGCACACCAAGTGAAAATGGCTTCTGCTCCATAGCTAAGCCAGCATCTTTGCAAAGAGAAAACACGTCACGAGCCGAATGACCACAAGCAAGAATAAGCTTGTGGCACACTATACGTGTTTCGTTTTCGCTGGCAACACCGTCTTTGATTTCCCGGACATCAATAGCAGCAAGTGATCCGTTCTCAAAAATAAGATTGCTCAACTTGGTATTGAATAAAACTTTACCGCCACAGTCCACTATTTCCTGACGCATAGTTTTAACAATATGAGGCAGGTTATCGCTTCCCAAATGAGGATTGCCTTGCCACAGTATTTCTTTAGGTGCTCCCGCTTCAACAAACCAATGAAGCACGTGAGGAGTAAAGCTATTTTTTGTGTTAGTGGTAAGTTTGCCGTCAGAAAAAGTACCTGCTCCTCCTTCGCCAAACTGAATATTCGAATAGGGATTAAGCACACCCGTTTCAATAAACTGATTAACAGCTGCAGCACGATCTTCTACTGGCTGACCTTGCTCAATAAGAAGAGGGCGCAATCCTGCACGCGCAAGATAGAGCGCTGCAAACAAACCAGCAGGACCTGCCCCTACCACAACAGGGGAGATTTGAGGTGCCTTGCACTGAACAATTGATAACGGTTGATAAGGCGCATGCTTCTTTATGCCAATTCCCTTTGGAGGGTTTTTAAGCAAAGTTGACTCGAGCTTTTCCGATAATGAGAGGCTCACTGTTACAACAAAATGAACGTTATTTCTCTTTCGCGCATCTATTCCTCGTCGAATTACTTTCATTTGGCGAATAGAATCGGGAGAAATATGGAGTGCGCGTGCCACTTCTTTTCTGCGAAGAGATTCGTTTTCCTCAAGCCCTGCATCAAGCGAAAGCGAAATATTTGAGACATCAATCACTACACAACCTCCTGGATTGAATTGACGAAAGGTTGTTCAAGGCCCAGCTTCTTCGCAAGACTGCTTCCTGCCACCAAGCCCGTAGCAAAAGCCCAGTGAAGATTATAGCCACCGCAAGGAGCATCAACATCAAGTGCTTCTCCGAGAACATACAAACCAGGATACTTCTTCACTTCCATAGTCTCAGACAAGACTTCCTCCACCGAAACACCACCACGATGAAGCTGACATGATTGATCGTCACGATTCTTCTTTATGGTGAAAGTAATTGTTTTTAACCGGTGAGCAATCTTGGAAAAAATGTCTGACGAAGGCACCTCTTGCCTGTCTGCGCTAGCTGCAAAAAACTTACTACTTGCCAACTCTTCTTCGCTAAAAACAAGCGACGCAAGTTGAGGAAGAATCAAGCCTTGTAAAAACTCTTCCAAGCACTCGTAGCCTGCTTGAGCAAAACGTAAAGAAAGATACGCTTCTAACTGCTCTTTTGTATACTCAGGAAACAGCGAGAGAACAATTTCATCTCCTGGCTTTGCATAACGAGACAAATTAAATACCGCAATGCCTGAAAGGCCATAGTCCCTAAAAAGAACCTCGCCTGTTTGGTGACAATCTTGCTCTCTTAGTTTTTTGTTTGATTTTGATAGCAGCGTAAGTGAAGCCTTAACGCGAAGACCATTTAGGTTACGCGTACGTGCACCTTTAATTTCCAAAGGGCACAAAACGGGATAAGGCTTGAAAAAAGACAAGTCAAATGAGCTCAATAATTCTTGAGGGGTCTTTCCTCCCGATGCAACCACTACCACAGAAAAGTGTTCTTTTTCGCCGGTATTAGTCACTACCGAATAGCCTTCTTTTTTCTGTTCTACATAAGTAACAGGCGTATCCGTACGTATCTCGAGTGATACTTTTTCCAAAACGCTTATCAAAACTTCCCACACGGTAGAAGCTTTATTGCTTTCTGGATAGAGAAGCCCCTCCGAAGAAGCCCTAGTCCACATAAGTCCCAGGGATTCAAACCAAGACACCACTGCATTTTGACAGGCCGAAGTATCAAGCTTATTTGCCTGGCAAAGCAGCGCATGAAGAGATGCAGTAGTTTGCGTATTCCATCTTGAATCAAGCTGATTAAGAACCGTGCTTACGAACGAGGCATTTTGATATGCTTCGTAGTCCAAATACGCATTCGAAAAATTACAGCGGCCATTACCGCTTTGCAGAATAGTTCGACCTGGACGCTTACCTGCTTCGAACAACACCAGTTTAAGGGTCTGCCCCGTTTGTCTTGCGCACTGCGCTAAATACACCGCGCAAGCAATACCACTTGCCCCGCCGCCGATGATGGCTATCGAAATGTCTTTTGTTTGGTTGGCGCTTTGTTTTGCCTCATTACGCATCGCATTCATGCCTATTCCCCATGATGCTATTGAGACGATGAAAGCTTAGGGCCTCTTTGAGGCTTTTTCGTTTTAAAGGCATATATCAACACCACAACGCCTGCGATGATAAGAGGAATAGACAATATCTGACCCATTGTGAGCCAACCACCCCATAAATAGCCAAGTTGAACGTCTGGTTCGCGCACGAATTCAATTAAGAAACGACAGATGCCATATCCCAGCATAAACACACCAAAGAAAGTTCCCTGAGGTCTTGGTGGCACTTTTCTTGACAACGCAAAAAGGATTGCGAAAAGAAGGACGCCTTCTAATAAAGCCTCATAGAGCTGACTTGGATGACGAGGTTCAAGTCCTGCCGCACCACCAAACACTACCGCCCAAGGCAAATCGGTTGGTCCGCCCCACAATTCTCCGTTAATAAAGTTTGCACACCTGCCAAAGAAAAGCCCCAAAGGAACACCAATAACTGCAATATCAAGCAGAGTAAGATATGACATAGAAACCATACGCGCTGCAACTATTCCTGCAAGAAGTGCGCCTATAAAGCCTCCATGGAAGCTCATACCGCCATTCGAAAAATTAAAGATCTCCACTGGATGCGCGAAATAGTAGTTGGTTCCATAAAAGAGAACATAGCCCAAACGGCCACCAATCAAAACGCCTAACATTGCACAAATCATAATGATGCAAAGGGAATCCATATCGAACTTTAATCCCCAGCGCTTTCCTGTACGGTAAATAACAAAGGCCGCACAAATAAAACCAAGCACGTAGGCAATGCCATACCAGCGGACAGAAAGAGGCCCTACCGCCAGTGCAACTGGATCAATATTTTGGTACAAATCATTCAACATAGCAAAACCAGTATAAACAAAAAGAGACAAATCATTTCAGCTTTGCATCCATGATTTGTCTCAAGAAGGTTATTTCAAGCTCAATTTAAGAGAGCGAAGGACCATTTTTTAAGAAAAACTCGCAGAATCTGCAAACTTCTTTCACGCTTTTATCCCTATCAAGGTCAACGCGAAAGATTAAGTCAAGGTCAACAGAAACTTTATGAGTTGGACGGTCACAGGCAGCATAGTGGCAATCTGCAGGACATGCCTCATCTGGTCTGTTATGCGGACAACGAGACTGCATTTCGTTGTCACAACCTCTTAATTCCCAACAGTGAGCCATTCTAGTTCCTCTTCTGCTTTACTGAGCAGGTACAACCTTAACAACACCTGGCACGCGCTCTTTCAAAATGCGCTCAACACCATTTGCCAAAGTCATCTGAGACATAGGGCAACCCTTGCAAGCTCCCTGAAGTTCAACTGTTACGATGCCGTCTTCGGATACATCAACGAGCTGTACGTCACCACCGTCTGCCTGCAAAGAAGGACGAATAAGCTCGAGCACTGCAGCTACATCAGATTTTTCTACCATGATTACTCCTCTAAAATAGGTAATTCTTCTTGTTTGATGGCCATTCTATCACGCACAACTGAACCTATCTGCCGAAAATCGTTAATCAGTACATCTCTCTTGGAACGGTCATAAATTGCTGCGGCTGGATGAAAAACTGGCAACACAAGGAAACGACCCGTTTGATATACCTTTCCCCTTAGCGAAGTAATGCCTGCTCCCGTTTTCAAAATGAACTGAGTTGCAAAATTTCCTAACGTCACAATTACTAGAGGATCAATAGACTGCGTTTGAGCGCGCAAGAAAGGAGCACATGCTTCAATTTCGTCAGAGCGAGGATTGCGGTTAGAAGGAGGACGACACTTGAGCACATTTGCAATGTATACCTCTTCGCGCTTCAATTCGGCTGCTTCTAGTAATTCGTCAAGAAACTTTCCCGCAGCGCCAACAAAAGGGCGTCCTTGCAAATCTTCATTTTTTCCAGGCGCTTCCCCAATAATGAGCACGTTTGCCTTGCTGTCTCCTTCACCAAAAACAATATTTGTTCGACACTCACAAAGAGAACAACGGCAGCAGCCCTCAACTTCTTTCTTTATATCCTCTAAGGCCTGTATCTCAATTTTCAATGGTTTCCCCTAAAGAACTTGGCAACGTAACCTATGCACTAGCTTACCCAGAAACGAGGCATACGATGAGAAAGGCCAATAGTTACTTCATGCTGAATAGTAGAAGCAGCTTTAGCCATAGTGTCAATAGAACAATCAACACTTGGATGTGGTCCCGCAATTAAGACTTCATCACCAATTTGAGGATTTAGGGTTTTCCTGGATGCGCGAGGGCGCATATCCACCTCGAACATACACTGATCCATGCAGATATTTCCTACCTGATGAACTGCCCTATCTTGATAAGCGAAATCAATCTTTCCTGAACATAAGCGAATAAGACCATCGCAGTAGCCCAAAGGAACCGTGCAAATTTTCACACTACCCGGGCTTCGGTAATTCATACCGTAGCTTACTCCTTCACTCATTGGCACGGTAATAACGTTGGTAATGCGTGCCTTAACGCTCATTGCGGGCTTCAAATCAACAAAACGATGCGTATCAGCTGCCGCTTGATACCCGTACAAGCTGATACCCAAACGCGCCATATCAAAATGAGTCTTAGGGAAACGGAAAATTGCCGCAGAGTTATCACAGTGCACAATTCCCGGATTAATACCTGCCCCTTCAATAGAACGCATCGTTTCAACAAAACGCTTAATTTGGATTTGAAAATCAAGCGTTTCGGGCGAATCGGCAGTAGCAAAGTGAGTAAAACAACCCTTCAAATCTAGAGCGCGATGAAAGCTAATTTGATGTAAGAAATCCAATGCCTCGTTATAGCGCACTCCAATACGATTCATGCCTGTATTAATTGCCAAATGATACGGCGCGCTCATGCCATGCAAGTCAGCTGCCTCAGCATAGGCAATTGCAAAATCCGAGGTATAAATTGCAGGCATGATGTTGTAGAACAACAACAAAGGAACCGATTCAGCAGGAGGTTCTGACAGAATAAGGATAGGTTCACGAAGCCCCGCTTTTCGAAGCTCGATACCCTCATTTACTGTAGAAACACCTAAATAAGTAGCTCCAGCTGAAACAGCCGCTTTTGCAACATCAATAGCGCCATGACCATAGGCATCAGCCTTTACCACTGCTAACAAACGAGTACCTGGAGACAAAAGGCGTTTGGTAGCCAAAACATTATGCTGAATAGCACTTCTGCTTACCTCTATCCATGACCAGCGACGATTACGCTGATCAATGAGGTCAATTTCTTCCTGCGAAAACGTAGTTGCCTTAGGCGGTTCCGCTGAACGAATTGGTTGGAAAGCAGGATCAATATTTCTATTCGCGTAGCCAGTAAAGCCGTTTGGTAAATCAGTCACAATTACGCCTTTCTCGAATAGATAAGAGTATACCAAAGCTGAAACCAAAGAAAAAAGGCTCTCGGAACAAGAGCCTTTAGGTTGTTTAACAAAAGTGTGCGGTGAAGCACGTAATTATTGAGCCATGCCTACTTCGGTAAGATAGGTTTTAAGATCCTCTTCCCATGTTGCAATATTTTCGCCAAACATATCAAGCATCAACGTTTCAAGAAGCACCTGTTCAGAGGTAACTAGATCGGTTTCTGGCTTGATAATCCTTGACGGATCGTAACCACAAAACTCCAACGCTTTAGATAAAAAGTCAAAGCGGCTTGTTACTCCTCTGCTTGCAATATGAAGAACTCCCGTGGCTCGCTTTTCAATAGCGCGAATCATAAAATCTGCAAAAAATGAAATTGAAGTTGGAGAAGCATATTGGTCGGTACGCACAGGAATAAGTTTTCCTTCTCTTGCAGCATCAAGAGCCGTTTTCAACATGCCGCCATTAATGCTGTATATCCAAGAAGAGCGCACAACTAAACAATCTTTTACCGCATCACGAACCATAACTTCGCCTGCACGCTTTGATTTTCCATAAGGAGTTTCAGGATGAGGCGTATCGAACTCATTTGCTGGCTCAGGCATGCGAACAGGATAGACGTCGTCTGTTGAAACTTGAACAAAAAACGCGCCAACAGCATTTGCTACCACCGCAACATTGCGAGCACCAAGAGCATTAACCTCATACGCTTTAATACGGTTACTCAAACCCGTAACGCTTCGATTAATTGCTGCACAATTCACTATTACATCAGGCTTAACTCGAACAGCAAAGTCTTCTAGACGCTCATATTCGCAAACCGACAATTCAGTATCGGTTGCTGCCACACGATAGCCATTAGCCTCAAACCTGGTTGCTAATTCACTACCAATAAAACCTTTTGCACCCGTAATCCAAACGGTTGGTTTGTCACCCATGATAATCCCCAATCATAAGTACTTTGAAAAGGCTTAGGGAAGATTCATTCCCTTCCCTAAGCATACTAACATTTCTTTTCGTTTACGCAGCAGCAGGGTCAATGGTGTTCTTGTCATTCTTGCCTTTCATTTTTTGAATAATGAAGAGGGCAACAAGAACTGCAACACCTCCTGCATTAACCGCAATAATAGTGAAATCAGCAAATCCGGTAAGAGGAATCATCATGCAAATGCCTGCAAGAAGTGCAAAAACTCTGAAAACAGGATTCATCTTGCTTGCGAAGAATCCGTTGAGGCCTGCTCCTACGCCCAACAAACCAACCATAGCGAAGATGGTGTTAAACACAACAAAACCAATTCCAATATCTCCCTGTGCGATCAAAGCTGGGAAGAATGCAAAGATGAATGGGCTGATATAAGCAGCAATGGCCAACTTGGATGCGTTAACTGCAGTAGCCATTGGCCTTGATTTCGCAATTGCACTACCCGCGTACGCTGCCAGAGCAACTGGAGGAGTAATATCGGCCAAAATACCGAAGTAGAATACAAAGAAGTGCGCACAGATAACCGGCACACCTAACTGAATGAGAATAGGAGCGCAGGTTGCTGCCATAATGCAGTAGTTTGCCGTTGTAGGAACACCCATGCCCAAAACAATGCAGCAAAGCATAGTAAGAACCAAACCAACAATAAGGAAACTTCCCGAAGCAACAACAATTGCGTTAATGAGAGTTGAAGCAAGACCAGTTACCGTAATGGTTCCTGCAATCAAGCCAGCTAAAGCACACGCAACTGCAACAGAAATTGAGTTTTTTCCACCCGCTGCCAAAGAATCAAACAAAGACCAAACAGAAGACTTACAGGTTTCAAGAAGAACAGAACCAATGCTCTGCTCTTCAGTGCGCGCTTCAAGATTGGTGAGGAAGAAATGAACAAGACCAATGATAAAGGCAATGAAGATAGATACTGCAGCAGACATAGCCATAGTAAATACGCCTGCGGAAACCAAGTAAACCAATACAACTAATGGAATAACAAGGTAGCAATTCTTCAAAAGATAAATCCAAGTTGGGAGCTCATTTAGAGGAATACCCTTCAAGCCATTTTTCTTTGCTTCCAAATGAACTGCACAAAAGATTCCTGTGAAGTACAAAATTGCAGGAATAATTGCAACAACCGCAACTTCGATATAAGGAATACCCATATATTCAGCCATCAAGAATGCTGCTGCACCCATGATAGGAGGCATGAGCTGACCACCGGTTGAAGAAGCAGCCTCAACAGCGCCAGCAAACTCAGGTTTATATCCTGTCTTCTTCATCATAGGAATAGTGATAGAACCAGTAGTAACAGTATTGCCTACCGAAGATCCAGAAACCATGCCACACAAGGCAGAAGAAATAACGGAAACTTTAGCAGCACCGCCTGAAGACCAACCTGCAACACGGTTTGCAAACGCAATAAAGAATCCTGCAATGCCGGTACGCTCAAGAAAGGCGCCAAAGATAATAAAGAGAACAATGTAGGTATAGCAAACATTGGTAGGAGTGCCAATGATACCGCTCGTGGTGTAGAAGAGCTTCTGAACAATGTTTGAAGTTGCTCGGCCGAAGTCAGAGCCATAACCAAACTGCCATACATAGGCATAAATCAGCAAACACGACACCACCACAATAATTGGAATGCCCACACAACGCCTACACAGCTCAATCATGGAAAGCATGCCAATAATACCTAGTATCACCAAAAATGGAGTAATGCGGGTACCCATCAAGAGAATGTCGGTAGCATTGACAGAAAAGTACATGAACGAGAAAGAACCCGCTAGCATGATTATGATGTCGTAAATTGGAATATGGTTTACTTTGTGACCCGTTTTGCGTGATGGGTACATAACATATCCAATAATGATTACGAATGCCAAGAAGCGTGCTAAGCGAATTTCTGCCTGTTCAGTACTTAAAAGCGTAATAGCAATACAGTACACAGAGAAGATGATCATAAGCGCAGTTACGACAACCTTTGGAACGCCTTCCCAAATACGAGTATTAGACTCCTGGTCATACTTTCGCATAACCTCATCTACGTCAATTTCGTCTGAATTTTGCTTATTTGACGCCTCTTGCGCCGCAAGTTTCTTTTTCTTGAAAAGGTTCATACTCCCCCCTCGAAAAATCTCAATTTCTTTTATTTCTGTGATACTTCCTCAATTTCTATAAAGAATCATCAGAGAAATAAAAGTACTTAGACCTAACAGGGCTGTGACAAGTCATGCTTATCACAGCCCCCAAACATCAATATGAGCTTAGATTATTAAGCAGTAGGTACGGTGATGTTCTTCTCTGCGTAGTACTTAGCTGCACCTGCATGATATGGTACTGCAGCGTAAGAAGTTGCGTTCTCGAGGGAGAGCTCAGCATACTTAGCATGTGCAGAAGCATTCTTCTCAGCACCGTCGAAGAGGGACTTAGTGAACTTATAGATGTCGTCTTCGGATACGGAGTTGTTTGCAATGATCAAAGCAGCAGTTGCAACAGTAGTGCAATCAGAAGTCATGCCAGAGTAGGTACCTGCAGGAATAACTACCTCGTCATAGAATGGGCACTTCTCCTTAAGTGCTGCAATGTGAGCTGCGTCCAAAGATACCAAGTAGGTTGGCTTGGAAGTGTCAAGCTCGGTGATTGCAGTAGTAGGAGCACCAGCGGTAATGAATGCAGCATCAATCTTGCCGTTCTTCAAAGAGTCAGCAGAATCCTTGAAGTTCTGGAGAACAGGAGTGATGTCAGCTTCGCTGAGGCCATATGCGCCCAAAATGTCCACAGCATTGAAGTATACGCCCGAGTTTGCAGCGCCAATAGAAACAGTCTTACCCTTCAAGTCAGAAACAGTCTTGATAGAAGGATCAAGAGTTACAATCTGAATCTGCTCTGGATACAAGGAAGCTACAACAGAGAAATCAGTGTATGCCTTGTCGAACAAAACAGTGCCAGAATATGCATAGGAAGTAACGTCAGCCTGGCAGAATGCAATGTCAGCTTCGTTGTCTTCAAGAGACTGGATGTTTGCTTTAGAGCCATCAGAAGTAATTGCGTTAACCTTTACTCCTGCGTTGTTGGTAGAGTACTGAGCAAGTACAGAACCATAACCATAATAAGTACCAGAATCGCCACCAGTTACGAAGCGAAGGTCTTTAGATGAAGAGCCACCGCAACCAACTAAAGCGAAAGCCATTACCAAAGCACAAGCTGCGGTAATAATAGCAAGAAACTTTTTCTTCATGTTCTTACTCTCTTTCTTCACACTTTTCTTTCTTTAACTTGAGAACAACCCTACTTCTCAAATTGTTGTAACGATTTTATCTGTTAAATTGCCGAAAATCGATGTTTATTAACAAAAAATTTTTTTAACGTAACAAAAATTGATTGAATGAGAAAAAAAGACTAATCTGGTACCAATAAAAAACTTCTCGCACTAATAAAAACGGTTCGTCTCTTACAAAATAGGAGGTGTCATGGCTTTCGATAATTGGAATTGGTTTATCCGCCTTGCGGAAAAGGGCAATTTCACTAAAGCTGCTGACGTTTTGCAGATATCTCAACAGACTCTTAGTGCTCGTTTGGCCACCTTAGAAAAAGAGCTTGATGCAAAACTTATTGTAAGAGGCACTCCTCTTTCGCTCACTCCTGCCGGACAGGCTTTTTTATTGTATGCCCGTGAGCAGCAGCAAGCGCAATTCGATTTGCTTCGCCAAATTGGTGAAGCAACAGGAAATGGATTTGGCGAATTAAAGATTGGCATATCTACTATTCGTGGAAGAACCTTAATGCCAGGCATTATTAAGAAGGTAACCTCTCAATTACCTAAGGTTCGCATCACTCTTCACGAAGGGACCAACCGAGAACTGATTCGCATGGCCGAACACGGCGAAGTTGATGCCGTAATTGCTCGTTTTGGCACCAACAATCCTGGCGCTATTGTTGAACCGCTTTATCAAGAAGAAGTAGTTTGCGTAATTCATGAAGATCTTCTTTGCGAAACGCTTCAATTGCCCCTTGATCAAGCAAAGGCTGTTTTGCAAAAAGAAGGCCTGGCTTCCTTGGAATCCTGTCCTTTTGCGTTAGGCATGGTTGACGATATTAGCGGCCGCATTGCGTATTCAGAACTTCGTAATGCGGGAGTAAAACCTTACATTATTACCGCTTCCGAATCTTTGACTACGTTAATTACTATGGCCTCGGAAGGTCTTGGTGCAACATTTGCTCCCCTCAACATTATCGAGAGGAGCTATATCCCTACTAACAAGTTAGTCCAGCTGAAACTTTCTTCTCAAGCAAAATACTCTATTGAACTGGGCACTCCTATGAATGCTGAGCCATGGATTGGTATGGAAGTATTTAGAGAAGCGCTCTTAGAAGAGGCTAAAAAGCAAGGCTCTGATTATTCCACCCAGCGCAAAATCTAGGTTTTGCGCTATAGGCTACGCACAATCAAGGTTAAACGTTTTATAAAACAGTATCGAGATTTGCAAACAGGCTTGTTGTTGATTCAGAGCAACAACAAGAGGCCAAAAATGGCCCTTTATCTGCAGTTATTATATCCTCTCATATCCACGTTTGTTCCTATAACCCGCTTTTTCGTAAAGCAGCATTTTATATAAAAGGGGATGCTCGAAAGCATCCCCTTTTGTGTCGTATTAGCTTAGTAGCTTTTGCTCAATAAGCGCCCTCACCGCACAATCAAGCATACTAATTAAGGATTTTTAGCAACCCTTAATTAGCGCTGAATGTTATAGAAAGCATTCATGCCGGCGTACTGGCCTGCCATATCAAGCTCTTCCTCAATACGGAGAAGCTGATTATATTTTGCAACACGGTCAGAACGACAAGGAGCACCAGTCTTAATCTGGCCTGCATTAGTTGCAACAGCCAAATCAGCAATAGTGACATCCTCAGTTTCGCCAGAGCGATGAGACATAACGCATGCATAACCTGCCTGCTTAGCCATCTGAATTGCTTCTAAGGTCTCAGTCAAAGAACCAATCTGGTTTACTTTAATAAGGATTGCATTTGCGCAACCAAGTTCGATACCCTTTGCAAGACGCTTAGAGTTAGTAACGAACAAGTCATCGCCAACAAGCTGTACACGATCGCCAATTCGGTCGGTCAATGCCTTCCAGCCATCCCAGTCTTCTTCAGCCATGCCATCTTCAATAGAAATGATTGGGTACTTGTTTACCAAAGCCTCCCAATAATCAACCATTTCCTCGGAAGTGAATTCGCGACCTTCGCCTGCAAGAACATACTTGCCAGTTTCTGCATTGTAATATTCAGTAGAAGCAGGGTCCATAGCGAACATGATGTCTACACCTGGCTTATAACCTGCAGCTTCACATGCTTTAACAATATACTGAAGTGGTTCCTCGTTAGTTGCGAAGTTTGGCGCAAAACCACCTTCGTCACCTACGCCGCCACCCAAGCCGCTTTCATGAAGAACCTTCTTTAAGGTGTGATAGATTTCTGCACACCAACGAAGTGCTTCAGCGAAGGACTCAGCACCAACAGGCATAATCATGAATTCCTGGAAGTCAACATTGTTGTCTGCATGAGCACCACCGTTAAGGATGTTCATCATTGGAGTAGGCAAAAGGTTTGCGTTTACGCCACCTACGTACTTATACAAAGGAAGCTCTGCAGAATCAGCTGCTGCTTTTGCGCATGCAAGTGAAGCACCCAAAATTGCATTTGCGCCAAATTTTGCCTTATTGTCGGTACCATCTAATGCAATCATTTCAGCATCGATTGCACGCTGATCATCAGCCTCCATGCCAATAAGAGCATCTGCAATCTCTTCGTTAACGTGAGCTACTGCAGTCTGAGTACCTTTTCCAAGGTAACGATTAGCATCGCCGTCGCGAAGTTCTACTGCTTCAAATGCACCAGTGGAAGCACCTGAAGGTACTGCAGCACGACCCATTGCGCCGTCATCAAGCACAACCTCAACCTCAACAGTTGGATTGCCGCGAGAGTCTAGAATTTCACGACCATACACGTCGATAATGATTCCCATTATTCCTCCTTGAGAATTTTTTTCACACCGTTATATCGTATATCAAGCACGTAAAAAACCAAAACCTAAACAGGCTTATTTCTTCAGAAATCTGATTATTTTCCCCTATAACACATAGGTTTGGTTTTCAGGATTGAGACGTAAATACGAATAAATCTCTTTCTCAGTCACGGCAAATGGATGATTTGCGCATTTTGAAGAATCCGCCAAAAGGTTTTCTGTAGCCTGCTTCCAAATGTTAACTTCAACAGGAACATCTCCAATTACCTGGCGAATATAGTCTCGAAAAGCATTAACCGACTCAAAGCCTAAGTATGAAAGCACTTCATTTACTAATTTCTGATTACCATACGTCTCTAAATAGCCTGGCAAGAATATTCCCACTGCGCTTCCATGAGGAGTTCCATATGTATAGGTTACGGAATAGCTTAAAGCGTGAGGAAGCGAAGTTCCTGTTTGAGCAATAGCCATACCGGCAATGACGCTTGCCTGCATAAACAGCTCATAAGTCTGGTCTGTTGCTTGGGCGAACTGTACCTCTGTCCTAAGTGCTTCCTTTACCTTACCCCACCTGAGCAATCCTTCACGTGCATACATACGATTGAGCGAATTCGCATTACTGGAAAGATAACTTTCGATTAAATGCGACAGCGCATCAACACAGGTACTTTTTATCGTGTCATAGGATGCTTTTTTGAGGTAAACAACATCTACAAGAGCGAGCGCTGGAAAAAGCTTTGATGCAATGCTTTTTTTCGTCTGGAGCGCATGACGCGTAAGAACTGCATACTGCGTTACTTCGCTACCTGTACCACAGGTTGTTGGAATTGCAACTACGGGAAATGCTGATAGATTAGCTTCGGTATATAAAGCATCATGTGCACACTTTATAAACTGAGGGTTTTTTGCCAATACTGCCATGGCTTTGGCGGCATCCATAGGAGACCCTCCCCCTACGCCAATAAAGAAATCGCATCCCTGCTCAAGTGCTTCAGTTGCACCTTCACTCACCGTTTCAACCGAAGGATTCGCTTCAACCTGGTCAAAAACGAAATAGCCTATCCCTTGGCTATCAAGTGCGTTTTGCACATCAGATAAAGAGCCATTTACTTTCGAAGAGTGGGCTCCGGTAACAATGAAAGCCTTTGTTCCGAAAGAAGCTAATTCGTCTGCATGATTCAACACACAATCGTGCTCCATATACACTTTTGTAGGCATATACAATTTCATAGTATTGAGTACCCTTTCACTTTTTGCACACCCCTATTTCGCTTTTCAACTATAGATCCAAACGCGCCATATTCCCGCCTTATTAGAAAAAAAATGGGAGACCTATGCAAAAGGCAAGTCCTCCAAGAAGGATGCATCCTTGCGAAAGCGTTAAAGGAGTCTGGTTAAGAGACGTTCGAATGCCAGCACCGTAGCAGCGCGCTTCCATAGCAACAGAAATAGAATCGGCGCGCTTGAACATCCCTATGAATAAAGGAACGAGCGCATGCAAGAAGCCTTTGACCTTTTCGATAAGACCTCCTTTACCAAAATGCGCTCCTCGAGCAGTTTGCGCCATAGTAATTTCCTGGTACTTCTGAGCGGTAAGAGGAATAAAACGCAAAGCAAGTCCGAAAATAGCAGCAATATCATCAACAGGAACCTTTAGTTTTCGCAAAGGAGTCATAAGAGAGGAAAACGCATTAACTAAGGCATTCGAAGAAGTAGTACCCGCAACAATAAGACTTGCGAAAAACAGCAAGACAATTCGCAACACTAAAAACAATCCACGCATGGCACCTTCTGGATTAAAACCAAAGGCACCCACCAGAGCAATAGGAGGCATTCCTTTTGCAAACCCCGTTGATACGTTTGCAAAAGCCGAAGGTTCAGGGATATCGTGAATGTTTACTACGAAAGCATTACAGAGCCACATGATAAGAAGAATCATATACAACGGAACAAGCATAAGTGAGAGCTGCTTAAAAGGAATCTTTGAAAGAATGGTAAGGAGAAGACAAACGAACGCAAAAAGTCCTAGACCAGTCCATGTTTCAACAAAAAAGAGTCCAATTGAATACGCAAGCAAGAACACAATCTTTACCCGAGCGTCAACAGAATGCTTTTCTCGTCCCTTGGTTTCAAGTATGTCAAATCCACCAGTCAAACTCTTTTTCCCAACTCCTCAATTTGTGGCCCTATTGTAACTCACGATAGAAAAGAGAGTTATCAATCCAAAATGAAAAAGACCGCACAATCGAGTGCGGTCTTTTAGCAAGCAAGATAGTAAGATGCAGACTTACTCAGCATCCTTCTTTACTACTGGATCGGTGCAGAGCTCCATGATTACCATTGGAGCGTTGTCACCCTTGCGGTTACCAAGCTTGAAAATGCGAGTGTAACCACCCTGGCGATCCTGGAACTGACCCTGAGATATCTTTTCGAAAATCTCACGAACCAACTCTTTGTCACCAAGTGCTGCAATAGCAAGACGACGAGAGTGCAAGTCGCCCTTCTTTGCCCAAGTGATGATTTTATCAACATCAGGGCGAATTTCCTTTGCGCGAGCTTCAACCGTCTTGATACGGTCGTTGGTAAACAATGCACGAACCAAGCTCTTCTTCATAGCCTTGGTGTGTGCAGCATCAGTACCAAGCTTGCGGCCCTTCTTGTTATGCCTCATTTTTTATCTCCTAAAGCTTCAAATTGAGGTCCATGGAAATAAGCTTATCTTTTACTTCCTCAATGGACTTCGCACCAAAGTTCCTAATATTAAGCAAGTCATTCTCAGAATACTCAACAAGCTGACGAACAGAGTGAATACCTGCACGCTTCAAACAATTGTAAGAACGTACGGAAAGATCCAAGTCTTCAATTGCTTTATCAAGCTCTGCATTTGCTTCCTGGTTCTCAGGAGCAAAGATGGATACTACTTCGCCCTCTTCGTTCTCTTCAATCTCGTCAAGAACTAAGAATGCGCCCATATACTGGTCGATAATGTTAGCAGCGCGGCAAACAGCTTCGGAAGGATCCAAGGAACCGTCGGTTTCAACTTCCAAAACAAGTTTGTCATAGTCAGTACGCTGACCAACACGGGTGTCGCTAACACTCATGGTGCAACGACGAACAGGTGAGAAGAGAGAATCAACATGAATAATGCCGATTGGATCTTCTGTACGCTTATTACGTTCAGCAGATACGTAGCCACGACCAACACCAATGCGAATAGTCATCTCAAGAGTTCCACCATCAGCAACCGTTGCAATTACATGCTCAGGATTGATGAGGGTAAATTCGGTAGGAACCTCGATATCTGCACCAGTTACGGTACATGGACCTTCTGCATGGATGTGAGCAGTAGCTTCTTCGATCTCATTATTGAGAGCGCTGAATACTAAGCCCTTAACATTCAAAACGATATCGGTAATATCTTCGATTACGCCTTCAGCAGTAGTGAACTCGTGCTGTACGCCTTCAATCTGGATAGCGGTTGCTTTTGCACCATCAAGAGAAGAAAGCAATACACGACGCATACAATTACCAAGAGTGTAACCATAACCACGCTCCAGTGGTTCCACAATGAAGCGAGAGATAGTCTCATTTACTTCTTCAGTCGCAACTGTCGGCCTCATGAACTCTGTCATATTAGTTAAGCCTCCTTAAATAGCGGTTTGTGGCAGCCAAAATTACTTGGAGTAAAGTTCAACAATAAGCTGTTCACGAATGTCAAGGTCAATCTGATCACGCTCAGGAATTGCGAGAACGCTACCCTGAAGCTTCTCAATGTCAACCTCAAGCCATGCAGGAACTTGTACGCTCTCGTTGGAAACCAAAGCGCTCTTGATAACAAGAAGATCCTTTGCCTTAGGTGCAACTGATACAAGGTCGCCAGGACGAACGCGGAAAGATGGGATGTCTACGCGACGACCGTTTACATGGATGTGACCATGGGTAACAATCTGACGAGCCTCTTTACGGGTCTTAGCGAAGCCAAGACGGAAAACTACATTGTCGAGACGAGTCTCAAGAATGCTCATAAGGTTCTCACCGGTTACGCCAGGCATAGCCTTTGCACGCTCAAAGTAGCTATGGAACTGCTTCTCGAGTACGCCATAGATGAACTTTGCCTTCTGCTTCTCACGAAGCTGCATGCCGTATTCGCTTTCTTTGCGACGACGCTTAGGCTGGCGAATGGATTCTTTCTTGCTGTAACCCATAACTACCGGGTCGATGCCGAGCTGACGACAACGCTTGAGAACCGGAGTCCTGTTAATTGCCATATTGAATCGATCCTTTCATTTAGACACGACGACGCTTGCGCTGACGGCAACCGTTGTGTGGGATTGGGGTGCAATCTTGAATGCTGGTTACTTCAAGACCAGCTGCCTGCAAAGAACGGATAGCTGTTTCGCGACCAGAGCCTGGGCCCTTTACGAAAACAGATACTTTCTTGAGGCCATGTTCCATAGCAGTCTTAGCTGCTGCCTCAGCTGCAAGCTGTGCAGCAAAAGGAGTAGACTTGCGGGAACCCTTGAAACCAGCGGTACCAGCAGACTGCCAAGAGATTACATTACCCTGAGGATCCGTGATGGATACGATAGTGTTGTTAAAAGTTGATTTGATGTGAGCAGCGCCAACTGCAATATTCTTGCGCTCAGAGCGCTTAAGGCGCGTGCGAACGTTCTTCTTAGCCACTCTTTATCCTTACTTCTTCTTTGCGCCAACTTGACGACGTGGACCTTTGCGGGTACGAGCGTTTGTATGAGTACGCTGACCGCGAACAGGAAGACCGCGACGATGACGGAGACCACGATAGCAGCCAATCTCCATAAGACGCTTGATGTTCTGAGAAACTTCACGATGGAGGTCACCTTCAGTAGTAAGGTTCTCCTGAATATAGTCACGAAGTTTGGAGAGTTCGTCTTCAGTAATATCCTTAACACGAGTGTCAGGATTAATGCCAGTCTCAGCAAGAATCTTCTTAGAAGTAGTGAGACCAATGCCGTAGATGTAGGTCAAGCCGACTTCAATGCGCTTGTCGCGAGGAAGGTCGACACCAACAAGACGTGCCATAATCTGATTTCCCTTTCTCTTTAACCCTGACGCTGCTTATGACGTGGGTTTTCGCAAATTACGAGAACCTTGCCATGACGTCGAATTACCTTGCACTTGTCGCACATTTTCTTGACCGAAGGACGTACCTTCATAATTCAATTCCTTTCGGTTATGTGGATCTTTCTATCTACACGCCCAGCCGCAGGCGAAAATTTGCTTTTTCACATTTGAAGCTTACAGACGAGCTCCAGTGAAGCTACTTAGCTATCGGCCATTTGGTAAGCTAAGCACACTAAGGGGAAACCCCTTCTTCCGATTACTTATAACGATAGGTAATGCGGCCACGATCCAAGTCGTATACAGAGAGTTCAACCTGAACCTTGTCTCCAGGCAAAATTTTGATGTAATGCATACGCATCTTGCCCGAAATGTGAGCCAAAATTTGGTGACCATTCTCGAGTTCTACCTTGAACATTGCATTTGGAAGCGCTTCGAGTACGGTGCCTTCCAGTTCAATTGCATCTTCTTTAGCCAAAACTTGTTCCTTTAAACAAAGAGACTGACATGCCGCAAAAGGTGTAGACAGCAAAAAAAGCGCACATAGCGCAATGTCGAGAAACTACTTTTTCTCGACCACATAAGCACTCAAACGATTGCTTCTCAAACTATTACACCATCTCTTTTGCAACCATTTTTACTACTGGAGCAAGAATCGAGTATTCCCAATTCTAAGTAAGAAAAAATGGTGCGCCGTGAGGGAATCGAACCCGCGACCTTGGGATTAAAAGTCCCCTGCTCTACCAACTGAGCTAACGGCGCACTTGCAAAAGCGTATATATTCTACGGGTTTAAAGAGGAAGAATCAACCACTTTTTCTCTTTTTTTGCCATTTTTATTCCAAACGGCAGCTTACGGTTGTCTTGCTTTGTCTATTTTATTCCATTTGACTACTGGCAACCTTTTTGCCCAAACCAACCTCTATAGTAAGACCATAAAACTCAAACGTACTTACTTGAGCAAAAACAGCAACCGCTCCTAAACAAAAGACCGTTCAAGTCTAGTAGTAGAGCCATATGAACCTAACAATGAAACTCTACCTATTTACCTACCTGCCAAAACGATATTTGTTTTGGCTGTTGATTAATTATTGAAAGGAATTTGCATGATTATTGGTGTTATTTCTGATATTCATGGCACGCTTTCACATAAGGCATACGAAGCACTTCTGGGTGTTGACCATATCATCTGCGCAGGAGATATCGAGAATCCTCAGGTGCTTTTCGAGCTTGAAAGCATTGCTCCTACTACCTGCGTTTTAGGAAATTGTGATCGCTTTTATGACCCATCTATTCCTTTTATAGCAACTCCTCATTTAGAAGGAGTTCGCTTCCGTGTTTGCCATCGCCCTGAAGATATTGGTCTTCTTGATACGGATACTTCTGTTGTTGTTCATGGGCATACCCATATACCGCGAAACCAGTTACTAAACGGCGTGCACTTTATTAATCCTGGCAGCGCTTCTTATCCGCGTGGTGGCTCACCAAAAAGTATTGCTAAAATTACTCTTGATAACCGCTCAGTACAACGCGTTGATTTCATTGCGCTGGACTAACCGTCTTTTACTGAACAAAACGAATTCACTTAATAAAGCACTAGACTAAGGAACTCTATGATTTACGAAAACCGCACCGATATAGATACTCAATACACCTGGGATCTCTCTAGTATCTTCCCTAGCGATGAAGCATTTCTCGATGCGCTTGCAGACCTAAAAACCTACCCTGAAAAGTTTGCCGCTTTCGAAGGAACTTTGGCTCAAAGCGCTCACAATCTTCTTACCTACTGCTCTCTTGATGACGAAGTAGGTATAAAACTGGGAAAGCTTATTAATTACGCTCAGAGAAAATCTGACGAAGATACGCGCGTTGCCCTTTATCAGGACTACTCAAACCAAGTTATGAGCGCATACGTAACACTTGCCTCTTCCCAAGCATGGTTTACTTCAGAGCTTTTAAGCATTCCTGAAGACACTATGGCCTCCTTCTACCGTGAAGAACCAGGCCTTGAACTCTACCGCCGCATTTTCGACAAGATTTTTGCAAGCAAGGCTCATATTCTCAGCAAAGAAGAAGAAGCGCTTCTTGCGGGCGTAGGAGACCTTGCTTCCCAGCCTGAAAATATCTTTTCACAATTAAACGATGCCGACCTTACGTTTGAAGATGCGCTCGATTCTCAAGGAAATGCTCATCCGGTGACCCATGGAAGCTATGTTCCTCTCTTAACTTCTTCCGACCGTGAACTGCGAAAGAATGCTTTTACCAGCATGTACAAAACATACGGCTCGTCCAAGAATACGTGCGCTGCAATACTGGGCGCACAAACTAAGCAGCTCCACTTTTTCAGCAAAGCACGAAAGTACGAGTCTTCCCTTGCTTATTCGCTTGACAATACCGAAGTTCCTGTTGAGGTATACACCAACTTGATTGCATCAGTGCGCAACAACCTCAAACACCTCCATACTTATGTAGGGCTTCGCAAAAAACTCCTTGGTTTAGACGAGCTTCATTTTTACGACTTATACACCCCTATGGTTGAAGATTTAGATATGTCATTCACCTATGAAGAAGCTTGCGAAATAATTTTGGAAGCGCTTCAGCCTTTAGGAGAAGAGTACCTCTCCCTGGTAAGAAAGGGGCTTTCCGAACGCTGGATTGACGTCTACGAGAATAAGGGTAAGCGCAGTGGAGCATATTCTGCGGGCGGATTTGGCATGCATCCTGTTATTCTCTTGAACTTCCAAGGCAAACTCGATGATGTCTTCACCTTGATCCATGAGATGGGCCACTCAATTCATACCTATCTTTCTTGCCAAGAGCAGCCTTCTTGCTATTCGTCTTACGTAATTTTTGTTGCCGAAGTTGCTTCAACCTGCAATGAAGCACTTTTGATGCAGTACTTCCTCAAAAACACTACTGACGCTAAAAAACGAGCATACCTACTCAATCACTTCTTGGAACAGTTTAGAGGAACACTCTATAGACAAACTATGTTTGCGGAATTTGAACTTGCTATCAACCAGCTTACGGCTCAAGGAAACGCACTCACTTCTGAGGCTCTTTGCGAAATGTACAAGCAGCTTAATACCGACTACTTTGGTCCAGAAATTGTAGTTGATGATGACATAGCCTTAGAGTGGGCACGTATTCCTCACTTCTACTACAACTATTATGTGTATCAGTATGCAACTGGCTATGCTGCAGCAATTGCTCTTTCGCAAAGAATTCTGAATGAAGGCGCACCGGCCGTTGAAGCGTATCTTAGTTTCCTCAAAGGAGGAAACTCTCAACCTCCAATTGATCTTTTAAAGGGAGCTGGCGTAGATATGGCAACTGCCCAACCTATTAATAGTGCCCTTGAGCTCTTTGGCGAATTGCTTGAAGAAATGGAAGCGCTCACGCAAGAACTCTAGACGTTAATTGTAGGCAGCTGCAAGTACCAGCTGCCTACAACTCTTAACTGCCGGCAAATCTATTGATTGCTACTAGTAGGCAAGTTGCCTTAGTTGAAGTCCTGCTGCTTCTGGGAAGATTTCCTCTGAAAAGCTACTACAGCTACCCCCACCAGAAAACACCTACCACCACTGGGTTACTCTTCCTGATTGATCAAGAGAAACCGGTGAACTTTTTTTCACGGGTTCAACCTTAAACAGAACCTCGAAAAAGTCTTTGATGCGTGCTGCATATTCGCGTTTTTCGTACGATTCTTTATCTTTATATTCATGTGCGTCGGCAGAAACGCCAACCACTTTAATGCCAAAGCCTTCTGCATCAAAAATGCAGCGATACAGATGGTACTCTTGCGAAACAAGAACACAACGTTCTACTGAGAATACATATTTCAACCGATACATAGTGTCATAAGTAGAAACGCCCGCATGGTCACAGAAGATATCATCCCGATTTACCCCTTGCTTTACGGCATAATTGCACATGGCCATTACTTCGTTGTAGCTTGATTCGGTATTATCTCCCGACATGATAATCTTTGGCGCAACTCCTTCTTCATAGAGACTAATGGCGGTATCAAGTCTATCTTTCAATATGGTTGAAGGAGAACCGTCAAAATTAATGCCTGCGCCTAAAACCACAATTGCCTGAGGCTGGAATGCGTCCTTTTCTTCCACAACTACGCTTTGCTCTTTAATGTCGGAGAAAGTAGTGCCTCGGACAATACCCTCTATTATTAGCGGGACGCCAAATACCAAAAACACCAGAAGAAAGGAAATGAGAAAGAAAGTCTTAAGTGCTTCAATGCAACCCGATTTCTCTTCTTTGATTTTTGTATTTCTAATATCTGGCTGCACCCAGTTGACTCCTACCTACCTGACCGTCTATCTGAATGTGAGGTTAGCGAACACTTTTTTCATCCTTCCCCGCTTTTTTAGCAGTCCTCACTCTTATTAGTGATTCTTAACCTTATTAGCGGTTCTCTTTTTTTCGGTAAGCTTCGCTTTGTTTGCTGTCCTCACCTTAGCTATCCTCAGCTTTCTGTCAGCTATCCCACCGAAAACTCAAAATTCCTCCAAATGTATCACAAAAAAATAGGCGTCAATTGAAACCAATTGACGCCTGGAGGTGTTCAAAAACTACGGTTATTTTACTACCACATTTACTAAACGACTAGGAATTACAATAACTTTAACAATATTCTTTCCCTCAGTGGCTTGTGTAATAGCGGCAAGGGCAGTTTCTTTAATCTCCTGTTCAGCAGCTGAAGCAGAAACAGTGATACGAGCCTTAACCTTACCATTAACCTGAACTGCAAGTTCTACCTCATTAGCCTTTGCTTTTTCAGGATCAAAATCTGGCCAAGGCTGGTCAACAATCAAAGAGCCTTCGTTTTCTAATACTGTTGCCCAAAGCTCTTCAGCCCAATGAGGAGCAACAGGAGCAAGGAGCTTGGTGATGGTTTCTGCTACATCCTTATCAAGAGCAGCATACTCAGGGTTAGCCTTGCGAAGCTCTGCGCAACCACGACGAAGATAATCGGACGCAGCATTAACCAATTCCATAACCGCAGAAATTGCAGTATTAAAGCTGTTACGCTCAAAGTCTTCAATAACCTTGCCAACTACACGATGGCGTTCACGGCCTAAGAACTTTGCCGCTTTCGCCAAATCTGCATCATTTGCTGCATTAGCCTGGAAGAAAGACTGCTCATCTGCCTTTCCAGCCAAATCACACACGATACGCCATGCACGGTTGAGGAACTTGTACAAACCAGCAAGGCCTTCTTCGTTCCACAAAAGATCTTTATCAGGTGGTGCCATAAACAAGATGTAAGCACGAACGGCGTCTGCACCGTACTCGGCAATCATAGATTCTGGCGCAATAACGTTGCCCTTAGATTTAGACATAACATCGCCATTTCCGTCCAAAACCATGCCCTGGCAAAGCAGGTTGGTGAATGGTTCGTCGAAAGAAAGCATGCCTTCATCACGCAACACCTTTGTGAAGAAGCGACTATAAAGCAAGTGAAGAATTGCGTGCTCAATACCACCAATATACTGGTCAACTGGCATCCAGGTGTTTACCTTGCTGGAATCAAATGGAAGCTCAGTGTTGTGAGGATCGGTATAGCGCATGTAATACCAGCTAGAGCAGGTAAAGGTATCCATGGTATCTGTCTCACGACGAGCAGGCTTGCCACACTTTGGACAAGTGCACTGCGCAAACTCTTCGTGGTTTGCCAATGTTTCGCCAGCAGCAAGATCAATATCTTCTGGTAAGCGAACTGGCAAGTCGTTTTCAGGAACTGGCACAACTCCGCAATCAGGACAATGAATTGCAGGAATAGGATTTCCCCAATAGCGCTGACGAGAAATAAGCCAGTCACGCAAACGGAATTCAACCTTTCTGCGACCACGGCCCATTTCTTCGAGAGCAGCAACTACTGCCTCTTCAGCTTCAGAATGTTTACCGCCCTTAAGGCCGGTGAACTTACCAGACTGAACAAGAATACCTTCTGCGGCCATTGCTTCTTCCCAGTCTACGGAAGTTACCACGCGATTCTGCTCATCTTTGAGCTGCTCATACAAAGGGTCATCAGTTGTGCAAATAATAGGAATAACTGGCAAGTCATATTTACGAGCGAATTCGAAGTCACGCTGGTCGCCACATGGAACAGCCATAACTGCACCCGTGCCATATTCAGCAATAACGTAGTCTGCAACCCAAACAGGCACCTTTTCCCCATTAATTGGGTTAATAACATATCTACCCGTGAAAGCACCGTGCTTTTCGTGATCGCCCTGCGCACGCTCAACTGCAGATACTTTTGCCGCAGCAGCAACCAAATCCATAACAGGCTGCTCAAATTCGGTGCCCTCTACCAACTCCTTCAAGCCTTTGTATTCAGGAGCAAGAACGAAGAACGAAGCACCGAAAAGCGTATCAGCGCGCGTAGTGAAAACGGTGATGTAATCTTCATCGGTTGGGTTCTCTGGAGCGTTTCCTTCCTTATCGCATAAAAGAAACTCAACTTCAGCACCCTCAGAACGGCCAATCCAGTTAGCTTGCTGCTGCTTTACGCGAGCAGGCCAACCTTCCAACTGGTCCAAATCGTCAAGAAGCTCTTGAGCATAATCGGTAATTTTGAAGTACCACTGAGTAAGATCGCGTTTTTCAACGACGCTATCACAACGCCAACAACGGCCCTCAATTACCTGTTCGTTTGCCAAAACGGTTCCACAGCTTGGACACCAATTAACTGGGCTGTTGCGACGCTCAACTAAGCCGCGCTTCCAGAACTGAAGGAAAATCCACTGACCCCAGCGATAATACTCAGGATCACAAGCTACAACAGTGCGATCCCAGTCATAGGAAAAACCCATTCGCTTAAAAGAGGCTTTTTGTGTCTCAATATTGGAATAGGTCCACTTTGCAGGATGAGAGTTGCGCTTGATAGCAGCGTTTTCTGCAGGAAGACCAAACGCATCCCAGCCCATTGGGTGTAAAACGTCAAAGCCACGCATTTTGTAGTAACGCGCAATAACGTCACCAATGGTGTAATTGCGTACGTGACCCATATGAATGTCGCCCGATGGATAAGGGAACATTTCCAAAACGTACTTTTTTGGTTTCGAACTGTCTTCTTGAACCTGATAGGCGCAAATGTCATCCCAAACTTTTTGCCAACGAGGTTCTATTTCATGAGGATTGTATTCTTTCATATGTCGTATCCTTCTTCGGATTTATGCACACAAAAATGACTCCTGCTTATGCTAGGTAGTCTTTTTGATTATAAAGGGAAAAATTCCCAGATATTACCTAATATTTACAAGAAACGGTAAGAAACTGTGCGAAGTCCCCAAGCTTGACACGTGCTGTAGCCAAAGGATTTAAAAACTCCTGGTTGCAAGTCAAGCACGCGCGAACCTCCGCCCATATAACCACAGTCGTTTACGGTTGCAACTACTGTTTTACCGCCATAACTAATTTCAACTGCACGACCGAAATAGGAACGATAGCTTGGCCAAGCCATTGGAACCGCAACGCCCATAGAGGAATCATTTACAACAGCACCCGTTGCCGTTATAGAACCTACCGGCGCAGATGGGTCTGAAGAACCACCATAGGCAGAGGCAGTACCCGTCTTCCATCCGCTTGAAGAGGAGCCACCGGAATTGTTGCCAGAGTTACCTGAAGAACCAGAGTTACCAGAATTGCCACCCGAGTTTCCATTTCCAGCAGAACTAGAAGAACCGGCGTCGGGGTCGTTATTTGGGTTTTTGTCAGGAGTTGGATCTTGAATCTGATTTGCTTGTTCTTGAAGCGCTTCAAGACGAGCACGTTCGGATTCGATATTCTGAACTTTTGCGGAAGCTTCAGATACTACCGCAGCAGCCTGTTGCCTTTTCTGAGATACCTGATCGAGCAATGCTTGCTGCTCATCACGCGCATTATCGAGCTCTACTAATTCCGCATCAAATTTTTCTTTAAGAACTTTTTGCTCTTGAATCTGCGCGGCTTGCTCTTCCTGAATTGCCGAATAGTATTCAATACTCTTTAAGAAACTCTCCAAAGAATCGGAAGCAAGGAAGATATTAATAAACGAAGTAGAGCCATTTTTATAGGAAGCAACCATCGTAGTGCCAAGCTTTTCTTGACCTCTAATCATTTCTTCCTGTGCAGCAAGAACGTTTTGGGTCAAAAGTGAAATTTGCTCTTCAAGTTCTGCAGTCTTTTTGTACAGTTCGTTATATTCTGCAGAAATAGCGCTGAGTTGTGCCTCTGCTTGGTCTAGAGCTGATTGAGCATCAGACAATGGATCAGCCTGTGCGGCTTTTGGCGCCAATACGGGAAAACAAAGCCCCAAAACTAAACAGATGCTTAGGGCAATCTTTTGCAGTATTGTTATAGCGCTTTTACACATAAAGTAGATTGTAACCTACTTATCAAAAATAGCCTAATCCAAAGCATTGTCGAGAGTTTTGCTCCCTTTATACTCTTCTCCTCTTCTTGAAAAATCCCAGTTAGAGCGCCTATGTGCTTTTCAAGTTCCCGTGAAGGTTTTATGAAGAGGGAAAACAAAAAGGCAGCCTGTTACGGCCGCCTTTCTTGTTACTTATTCGTTAATAAGCGTTTTAACGCTTGCAACCATTATTTCGCAGAATTCGTTTTACAAAACTCATTTCGCAATCAACTTAGCGAACAACGTTTCCTACTGTTTTGTCCTTAAGAAGAACGTCGTGAGCACCACCCTCAACAATAGAAGTTGCTGAAACAATGGTGAGCTTAGCCTTCTGCTGCAACTCAGGAATAGTAAGAGCGCCGCAGTTACACATGGTGGACTTAACCTTTGACAAGGAAAGATCAACGTTGTCCTTCAAAGAACCTGCATAAGGAACATAAGAATCTACGCCTTCTTCAAACTTCATGCCCTTCTTTGCGCTACCAAGGTCATAACGCTGCCAATTACGAGCACGAGAAGAACCTTCGCCCCAATACTCTTTCATGTAGTTGCCATTGATATTTACTTTATTAGTAGGGCTTTCATCAAAGCGTGCGAAGTAACGGCCCAACATCAAGAAGTCTGCGCCCATTGCCAAAGCCAAGGTCATGTGGTGATCGTATACGATGCCACCGTCAGAGCAAATTGGGATATAAACGCCAGTTTCCTGGAAGTATTCATCGCGAGCCTTAGCAACATCAATTAATGCGGTTGCCTGACCACGACCAATACCCTTCTGCTCACGAGTGATGCAGATAGAGCCGCCACCAACACCAACTTTAATAAAGTCAGCGCCAGCATCAGCTAAGAAGCGGAAGCCTTCAGCATCAATAACATTACCTGCGCCAACACGAACAGAATCACCATAGTGAGCACGAACCCAGTCCAAGGTAATCTTCTGCCACTCAGAGAAACCTTCAGAAGAGTCAATGCACAAAACATCAGCGCCTGCCTCAACCAATGCAGGAACGCGCTCTGCGTAGTCATGAGTATTGATACCAGCACCAACTAAGTAGCGCTTGTGACTATCAAGAAGCTCGTTAGGGTTAGATTTATGAGACTCATAGTCTTTACGGAATACCATGTAAAGAAGATTGTCGTTCTCATCAACGATAGGCAAAGAGTTAAGTTTGTTATCCCAAATGATGTCGTTTGCTTCCTTCAAGGTAGTCTCAGCACCAGCAACAATCAGCTTCTCGCGTGGGGTCATGAATTCAGAAACAGGAGTGGATAGATCCATACGAGAAACACGATAGTCACGGCCAGTTACAATGCCGAGCAATTTACCTTGAGATTTTCCGCCTTCAGTAATAGGCATAGTGGTGTGGCCACGCTTCTCTTTGAGCGCAATAACATCTGCCAAGGTTGCAGTAATAGGAAGATTGGAGTCACTGCGAACAAAACCAGCCTTGTGATCCTTTACACGTGCAACCATTGCTGCCTGATTTTCTACGGTCTGGGAACCATAAATAAAAGAAAGGCCGCCCTGCTGAGCAAGAGCAACTGCCATTCCGTCGTCAGAAACAGCCTGCATGATTGCAGAAACCATAGGAATAGAGAGCTTAATCTCTGGCTCTTCGCCTTTCTTGTATTTAACAAGAGGGGTTTCAAGGTTTACCGCTTCAGGAATACACTTTGATGAAGAGTAGCCTGGTACGAGCAAATACTCGTTAAACGTACGTGATGGTTCTTCAAAAATAAAAGCCATGAAACACTCCTAGAATAAAACTAACTTAAACGTATTTATTATAATCACGGAAAGCCTGTCTTTCCACACTAAATGAAAAACATCCTTCCTTTTCATTCCCTTCTTCTTATGCCCTCAAGAAAGCTTTGTAGCCCTTATAGGCTTCATAAATATCAGCTTTCGAAGTCACTTCCCAAGGCGAATGCATTGACAATACCGGAACGCCACTATCAATAACACTCATGCCGTATTCGGCAAGAATATAGGCAATAGTACCGCCTCCGCCCGCGTTTACTCGGCCTATTTCGGCGGTTTGATACGAAACAGAAGCATCATCCATTACCTTTCGCAAGAAAGCCATGTATTCAGCATTTGCATCATTGCTGCCCGATTTTCCTCGTGCGCCCACATATTTATTAAACACAAGACCTCTGCCGCAAAACGCGCTATTTTTCTCTTCAAAAACGCTCGAATAGGTTGGGTCGTATCCAGCACTCACATCACTTGAAAGCATTCGGGAACGCGCAAGCGCACGGCGAAGTGACAAGTCTCCTCCCTGTTGCGCTAAAGCCATAACTTCAGCAATAGTATTCTCAAAGAAACGAGACGTCATGCCCGTAGCGCCTACACTACCAATTTCTTCCTTATCAACCAGAATGCAAACACTGGTGCGGGCAGGATTTTCCACCTCTAACTGTGCAAGAAGTGAAGGATATGCGCACACTCTGTCATCTTGGCCATAACCAATGACCATGCTACGGTCAAAGCCTAACTCGCGCGCTTTTCCTGCAGGAACTACTTCTAATTCAGCCGAAAGAAAGTCTTCTTCCTCAATGTTGTAGGATTCAAGAAGAAGAGACAAGAGGTTCGCTTTCACTGCTTGCTTTTCAGCCATTCGAGCAAGCGTTTTACCATAAGCGCCACCATTAAAGTCATCATCTTCGAGCGCGCCCGCAATAGCAGTACCTACTTCAGCGACATCTGCCTCAGGAGTGCCTTCCGTCTCAGGGGCGTCTGCTTTAAGCTCGATTTGCGCATCAAGATCTTTTTCTGACAAAACTAAAGGTTTTGAACCTACTAAGATATCTAAATCCTCGCCCTCAATTACTTTACTACCAGGCTTTTTCATCTGCTCATCGCCTAAGTGAGGGAGCAGGTCGGTGACACAAAAAACTGGATCGTCTGGGTTGTCGCCCACACACACATCAACTACCGTGCCATCCTTCTTTACCACTACACCATACAAAGCCAACGGCATGGTGACCCACTGATAACTTTTAATTCCGCCGTAATAGTGAGTGTCGAGATATGCAAAGTCCTTAGTTTCGTACACAGGATTCTGCTTAATATCAAGACGAGGGGAATCGATATGCGCTCCCAAAATATTGAGGCCATCCTCCATAGGGTTTTCGCCAACCTGAACAAGGATTAAGGCCTTGCCATAGTTATCGGCCCACACCTTATCCCCTGGTTTTAACGTTTTTTTCTGGGCTATTATCTGCTCCAAGCTTTCATAACCCGCTTTTTCAGCCATTTGAATAGCACGCAAGGTGCAAGTTCGTTCTGTCTTACATTCGGAAATAAACTCGATGTATCCAGAAGTAACCTTTTCAAGGCTTTCATAATCTTTTTCGGTATAAGTTTTCCAAGCAACGCCACGTTCCATACGTAATCCTTTCACCTACTTCAGTTTTTCATTCGCTATTTTACGTCTAATCAAACGAACAGAAGCCAAGGCCTAGGCGAAAGTCTTGATACCAAGCCAAAATCTCCAAGACCAAAAGTAAAGACAAGGCTAGAAAAATTTCAAAGATTACCAAAAGCCACAAGCCCAGTGCCAAAACCACAAACCTAGAGGCGAAATTCAAGCCCTAAGGCTATAGCTATAAGCCTCAAGCAAAGCTGTACGTGCAATACCGTGAATTGCTCTACGTTTTTTGTGGTTTATCTCTAAAAAAGTAGGAAATGAACGGTAGACTACACTCAAGGCTAATACCTGGGGAGGATTGCTATGAGCAAGAAAAAGAATAAGTTTAATTTCCAAGAGGAACAGCAGAGAGCTTCTGAGCGTTGGAACAACATGTCTCCCGAAGAACGCGAAGCTCAACTGCAAGAGATTGAACGAAAAACCGAAAAGGTTAATAAGGTTATCCGCGTCTTGGGCGTTATTGGCATTGTGGGCTTCTTTGTTCTCCCTTATATGTACATGGCCGACTCCATGACCGGCCAAGCAAATCCTCTTATGCTTGTGGCAATCATTATCTGTATTCCCCTTGCTTTCGTAGGCGTTGCTTCTCTTTTCAACGGACGTAAGTCAAATGGAAAGAATAGCCCTACTCAGCTCTTAGTTAATCAATTGCAAAAGAGAGGCGGCCAAATTACTCCCGACTCTCTTGTTTATCACACCACCGGCACTACCCCTTCAAACGAAGCACTCCTTCCTTTAGGTAGCGTAGTTACCACCAAGAAAATTGCAGCAAAGCTTATGGTAATCGGCTACAAAATTGAAGATGAAGGCGTAGTGTATGACTATGCACTCACTCCTGTATGCGGTGGCTTTATTCAAAACCCAAATGAGCAAACGGTTTACCAACTTTTCGCAGCTCAGCATAACGAAGTAGAAATTAACTACGTTGCACCATCATTCAATGCTCAAACCTGTGTTGCCCCTCAGACTCCTTCCGATTGCAAACAGGCCGATGAAGTTGCAGTTTCTCTCAATCCATTAAGCACTATTCTCCCCTTAGGAACGGTTGTTGATGCAAACATTAACGGTCAGTCTGTTCGCTTGTTAATCTCTACCCTTTTTGCGCGCGTAAACGAAAGCACTCCTGGTTTTGACTATTGCGGCTACCCACTCCAAACTGGTTTTACCCGCGGATGCGAAACGGCAACTTTCTTTAATGCAACCGACATTCAGCGAATTGCCTGCCTTGGCTATGTTGACGTACCAGTCCGTGATTTCTGCCGCGACTTTCCTCCATTTTGTGCAGTGGGACGCATCCCTCTTCCTCTTTTGGAAAGCCATAAACAATACTCAGGAAGGTTCCCTCAGAAGCTCGATTTAACTCCTGGCGCGAAATAATTCAGGCCAAATTTCCCTTGGGCAAATAGCTCAGAGTAAATGCCCCTTGGGCAAATATCTCTTAATCGAATAACCCTAAACCCCCTCTTACTCTATTCAGAAATAAGCCATGAACGAAAAATATCAAAATCTCAAAGACATCATTGCAAACTATGAATCAGTTGCTGTTGCTTTCTCGGGTGGTGTTGATTCAACCCTTCTGGCAAAGGCAGCAAAAGACGCTTTAGGAGATAAGGCAATTGCTGTTACGGTAGTCTCTCCTAGCATTCCTAAACGCGAATTAAGGGAAGCATCTGAGCTTGCCGAAGAAATTGGAATAACGCACCTTCTGGTAAAAGGAAACGAATTAGAAAACCCAGACTACGCAGAAAACAGTCCTAACCGCTGCTACATATGTAAAAGCATTGTTTTTGACAGTATTATTTCTGCAGCAAAAAATCTGGGTATTACCACTATTGCCGAAGGTTCGAACGTTGACGATGTAAGCGATTATCGTCCAGGGCGCAAGGCCATACAGGAACTCAATATCAAAAGCCCCCTTCTTGAAGCAGGGCTTACCAAAGATGATATTCGCCAGATTTCCAAATGGTTACATCTACCAACCTGGAACAAACAATCATATGCATGTCTAGCCTCTCGCTTCCCTTATGGAAACCCTATAACGCAAGAAAAACTCACCATGGTTGATAAGGCGGAACAATTCCTCTTAGACAAAGGATTTCATCAGGTAAGAGTGCGCATACATAACAACCTTGCGCGAATTGAAGTATCCCCTCATGAAATGGATAAACTCTATGAGCTTTCAAAGGATCTTTCCTTTGCTACCTTTTTCCACGAGATAGGCTTTAACTACATAACCCTTGATTTGGAAGGCTATCGAACCGGCTCGCTCAACGCAGATCTTATAGCCAGCCAGTAGAAACTTGACCACCTTCAACACCTCAACTTTTTCATTACCCAAGCTTTGTTTCCAAAGCGAAAAAAAATTACGCTTTTATCCGTGAACAAGGAGGTTATCAAACCCTCCCTCCTTTATAATGTTCAGTTAGGTTTATCACGTTGAGCTTTGGCTTTTGACCAGCTCTTCCAAAACCACTACAGAGACCTTTTATACATTTCGACAAGGAAATTGAGGTTCATATGGGTAAACGTACCGACATCCATAAAATCCTGATTATAGGCTCGGGCCCAATTATTATTGGCCAAGCATGCGAATTTGACTATTCAGGCACTCAAGCATGTAAAGCCCTTCGCAACTTAGGCTACGAGATTGTTCTTGTAAACAGCAATCCTGCAACTATCATGACTGACACGGTTATGGCAGATGCAACCTACATTGAGCCTCTCAATGTTGACCGCATTGAAAAAATCATTGCAAAAGAACGCCCTGACGCACTCCTCCCAAACTTGGGTGGTCAGTCTGCGCTTAACCTTTCTGCAGAATTGGCAGCAAAAGGAATTCTTGATAAATACGACGTAAAAGTAATTGGTGTTCAGATTGATGCTATTGAGCGTGGTGAAGATCGCCAGGCATTCAAAGACACCATGGCAGAGCTTGGTATTGAAATGGCTCGCTCTGAAGTATCCCACACCGTTGAAGAAGCAGTTGAGATTGCTTCCCGTTTGGGCTATCCATGCGTTCTTCGGCCTGCATATACCATGGGCGGCACTGGCGGCGGCTTGGTTTACAACGTTGAAGAACTCAAAACAGTTGTTGCACGCGGTTTAGCTGCCTCTCCTGTAACTGAAGTTCTTGTAGAAGAAAGCGTTCTTGGCTGGGAAGAGCTCGAGTTTGAGGTAGTTCGTGACTCCAAAGGTCAAATGATTACCGTTTGCACTATCGAAAACATTGACCCAATGGGTGTTCACACCGGCGACTCT
The DNA here is from genome assembly GCA_900546175.1 of uncultured Eggerthella sp. GTDB lineage: Bacteria > Actinomycetota > Coriobacteriia > Coriobacteriales > Eggerthellaceae > Anaerotardibacter. The sequence continues at coordinate 136,094 of URBX01000002.1, forward strand.
TTCTGCGCTGCTCCAATGCAGACCATTGCTCAGGAGACTATTGACCGCCTCCAGGAGAAGTCTTATCGCATTGTTGATAAGGTACAGGTAATTGGTGGCTGCAACGTTCAGTGGGCTCACGATCCAGTATCTGACCGAGACGTAATCATCGAAATCAACCCTCGCACTTCTCGCTCTTCAGCACTTGCCTCTAAAGCAACTGGTTTCCCAATTGCGTTAGTATCAGCAATGCTTGCTTCCGGGCTTACTCTTGATGAAATCCCTGATGGAAAGCATGGCACCCTTGATAAATACGTACCAGGTGGAGATTACATTGTTCTTAAATTCGCACGCTGGGCATTCGAAAAGTTCAAGGGCGTTGAAGATAAGCTCGGCACTCAGATGCGTGCTGTTGGCGAAGTCATGTCTATTGGCAAAACTTACAAAGAGGCATTCCAGAAGGCTATTCGCTCACTTGAAAACGGTCGTTACGGCTTAGGTTTCGCAAAAGACTTCAACGAAAAGACAAAAGAAGAGCTTTTGAAGCTCCTTGCATTCCCTACCTCCGAGCGCCAGTTTGTTATGTACGAAGCATTGCGCAAGGGCGCAACTGTTGAAGAATTGAACGCGCTTACCAATATTAAGGTTCAATTCATCCAGGAAATGAAAGAACTGGTTGAAGAAGAAGAGCAGATCTTAGCCTTCGCTGCAGCTAATCCAGGAGCAAAGCTTTCTGATGATCTTCTCATTCAGGCAAAGAAAGATGGCTTCTCTGACCGCTACCTTGCACAGATCCTTAACCAGGACGAAGATGACCTGCGCAAACAGCGCCTTGATTTAGGCATCAAAGAGGCATGGGAAGGCGTTCACGTTTCAAGCACTGAAGACAGCGCTTACTACTACAGCACCTACAATGCAGAAGATACCTCAACTGCAACAAACAATAACAAGATTATGATTTTGGGCGGTGGTCCTAACCGCATTGGTCAAGGTATTGAGTTTGACTACTGCTCCGTTCATGCAGCGCTTACCTGCAAGAAGCTTGGTTTCGAGACCATTATTGTCAACTGCAATCCTGAAACCGTTTCAACCGACTATGACACTTCTGACAAGCTCTACTTCGAGCCACTTACCGCTGAAGATGTTCTCTCAATTTACGAGAAAGAAAAGCCGCTGGGCGTTATTGCGCAGTTCGGCGGTCAGACTCCACTCAATTTGGCAAGTCAGCTTGAAAAAGCAGGCGTAAACATTTTAGGCACCAGCCCTGAAATCATCGACTTGGCAGAAGATCGTGACCGCTTTAGGGCAGTTATGGATGAATTGGGCATTCCAATGCCTGAGGCTGGCATGGCTGTTACTGTTGATGAAGCGCTCGATACGGCTCATCGCATTGGTTACCCAGTAATGGTTCGCCCATCATACGTTTTGGGTGGCCGCGGCATGGAAGTTGTGTACGACGATGAAAACCTTCGCGCTTACATGGCAGCTGCAATTGGTGTAACTCCTGATAGGCCAATCCTTATTGACCGCTTCCTCAATCATGCTCTTGAATGCGAAGCTGACGCAATCTGTGACGGCGAACACGCATTTGTTCCTGCTGTTATGGAGCATATTGAGCTTGCAGGCATTCATTCTGGTGACTCCGCTTGCATCCTTCCTTCGGTCAACATTGCCGAACAGCAGCTTGAAACCATCAAGGACTACACCCGCAAAATTGCCGAGAGTCTTCATGTTCGTGGCTTGATGAACATCCAGTACGCTATCGAAGGTGATACCGTGTTCGTATTGGAAGCTAACCCTCGTGCTTCTCGTACCGTTCCTTTAGTTTCTAAGGTTTGTGGAACTCAAATGGTTCCTTTGGCAACAGAAGTAATTACCATGCCTCTCACAGGTGCTCCATCTCCTGTCCCTGGTTTGAAGGCTGCTGAATACAACCACTACGGCGTAAAAGAAGCAGTGCTTCCATTCAACATGTTCCCAGAGGTTGACCCTGTTCTTGGCCCTGAGATGCGCTCTACTGGCGAAGTACTTGGCTTGGCTCGTAGCTTTGGTGAAGCATTCTTTAAGGCTCAAGAAGCAACTCAGACCGTTCTCCCAACTGGCGGTAAGGTATTGATGAGTATCTCCAACCGCGACAAGGGTGATTTGATTGAGGTTGCCTCCGAATTCGTAAAAGCAGGAATGAGCATTTCCGCAACCTCTGGCACTGCTGCAATGCTTAAAGAAGCAGGTATTGATGCAGAAGTTGTTCTTAAGGCTCACGAAGGTCGTCCAAATCTCATTGACGACATCCTCAATTGCGAAGTTGACTTGGTAGTTAATACTCCAAGCTCAAGCCAGGAAAGCATTCATGATGACTCTTCAATTCGTAAAGCAGCAATTAAGGCTCATATCCCTTACATGACCACCATGGCAGCTGCTCTTGCAACCGCAAAGGGCATTCAGGTTGCTCAATCAGTAACCGATCCTGAAATCTTCTCTTTGCAGGAAATTCATTCTGAGCTCCACTAAACAGCGCTCAACATAATTACTCCGATGCTCTTTCTTGTAATCAAGGAAGAGCATCTTGCTAAACGGGCCTTATTCGTAAAAAATAAAGATTAGCGGACAAATCTTACAGAAAATACTCTATAGAAAGAGACAATCATGGATAAAGAGCTGGAAAAAGCATTTTTAGAATTCCAGAATACGGTATCCAACCTTCATCGTCTGCTTCCTCCTAAGCATTATATTCCTGGAGGAATAACTCCTGCTGAATCCAAAATTATCATCCAAATTGCCCGCAACCTTGAGCAATTTGAAGAAGTGCGCCCTAGTGATATTGCTACCTGCAGTCACATTACTAAAAGCGCTCTTTCTCAATCTTTAAAGTCTCTTGAACGCAAAGGGATTATCACCCGTTCAAAATCAAAAGAAGATTCAAGGGCTGTTGCGCTCCAGTTCACCGAAGAAGGTCAACGCATTGCTGATCAGGTAATGCAGCAGCGCAATGCCCACATGATAAAGCTGATTGAATATCTTGGCCTTGAAGAAGTGCAATCACTTAATCGCAGCGTGCAAAAGATTATTGCTTTCAATAAAAATGAAGGAATGGAGTTCGATCGCCCCGATCATTATGATTTCGGTGAACCTTAGCATTAAGGACAAACATCCATTTTCGTCCATCCATTTCTACAGAGGGGAAACACCATGATAGATATCGAAACCCGCATGATTACGCTTCTTGGCACACCACTTAGCCAATCCTTCGCTGCACGCATGATGAACAAAGCCTACGCAGAGGCCAACATCAACCTGTGTTATTTCTACAGCGAAGTTGATAACGAGCATCTTTGCGAAGTGGTAAATGGCCTAAGATATCTTAGTTTTGCAGGATTTGCTGTTACCAAACCTAACAAAATTAAAGTCATGGAGTACCTGGATGAATACGACCCGCTTTGCAAAAAGATGGGTTCCTGCAACACGGTAAAAATTACTCCCGACAACAAGCTTATTGGATACAACACAGACGGAGTAGGCTTCTATAAAACCATAACTCTTGAAGCAGGAATCAACGTTGAAGAAAGCACCTTCTTCTTAATTGGCGCTGGTGGCGTTGGAAGAGCAATTGCCTCTATCTTGGCTTATCACAACGCAAAAAAGATTTATCTCACTGACATTGTTCCAGAAATGAGCGAAGAACTCTTCCAAAGTATCGTTTCTAATTTTGGTGGAGCCATTGAGGTTGTTCCTTTTGGAGACTTCTCCCCTGTTGAAGAAGCAGACGTTATTGTAAATGGCACTGGCATTGGCATGGGTGAAACCATTGGTCAAACCCCTCTTCCAAAAGAGCACGTACTGCCCGGAAAGCTTTATTTTGACGCTTGCTACAATCCAGCTGAAACCCAATTCCTCATTAATGCAAAAGAAGCTGGCTGCCCAATTATTAACGGCCTTTCAATGACGATGTACCAGGGAGCTGCACAAATAGAAATCTGGACTGGTAAAGAAGCGCCCGTTGAAATAATGCGCCAAGAATTGCTTGATATTATGGCAGAGAAGGAAGCTTAGTTAGCTTCCTTCTTTTTATACTGTCCTCCGACATACTTATCGGAAAGTTTACCCTGTTCAATCTTCTTTAAGCGAGTCAATTCATGAATCAGAAACATGCCCGCAATGAAGATTGACAAGAAGTCCGAAACAGGCCACGACGCAAACAGCGCATAAAGAGGATCAATATCCATAACCAAAGGCAAAACCTCAGGAATAATAAGCAAAGCAGGCATAAAGATAATCACTTGCCTGATTAGCGAAAGGAAGGTTGCCTTTACTGGCTGGCCTGTTGCCTGGAAATAGTTGGAAGAAATAATCTGGATTCCCACAAGAGGAATAAGCAACATCTGAACTTCAAGCGCAAAAAGTGCCAAAGCCATGAGGTCGTTCTCTACACCAAAGGCGCCTACAATCTGGTATGGCCACAAACGAGTAATGCCCCAAACCACAAGGCCAATAATAACTCCATACAAAAGAGCGAAACCTAGAGCATGGCGTACTCGTTTCAGATTACCTGCACCATAGTTATAGCCCAAAAGCGGCTGAGCTGCTGCTGAAATACCTAGGATTGGCATAATTGCAATGCCAGCAATCTTACCTACTACGCCAATTGCCGCAAGAGCATTTTCTGCACCAAAATCTGAAATATTGCCGAACTTTACCAACTGGTAGTTAATAATCAAGTTTGCAACACAAATAGCAGTTTGGAGCAAGAAGCTTGCCAAGCCCAATTTGAGGATTTCAAGAACAAGAATTCGCTCGAGCTTGAGATATTTCTTCTGGAGCTTGATTGGGGTATTTGGCGTAAGAATGAAGTACCAAAGAACGGAAGCAAAGGAGGCAAGCCAACCTAAAATTGTGGCTAGCGCAGATCCTTCAACACCCCATCCGAACACCATAACAAAAAGGTAGTTCAGAATAATACTTGCTACTGCACCAATTACCATGGTAAGAAGCGCGCGATTAGGAGCTCCTGCGGTACGGATAAAGTTGTTTACGCCCATGCCAATAATTTGGAAGATTACTCCCACGCCAAGAATCCAGATATAGTTCCTTGTTAAATCATGAATTTCGCCAATAGTGCTTGAAACTGAAAGAAGAAGCTCCATGCAAGGGGGAATAGTTACAAACACCACAATGATGAGGGAAATAACAATGCCAAGGCTCACCGTGTTGCCTAAGGTCTTCTCTGCTCCGGCTTTATTACCCTGCCCAAGGCGAAGAGCAGCAAGCGCGTTGCCACCATTACCAATAAGCATAGCTAACGCCATAAACACAACCATAATAGGAAACGCTGCAGTGGTTACCGCAAGGCCAGTTGCGCCCATTGCCTGACCAAGAAAGATTGAAGAAATTACGTTGTAACAGCTATTGATAAGCATTCCTGCAATAGAAGGAATAGCAAATTCGAGCAAGAGTGTTGAAATAGGAGCAGTGCCCATTCGAGCAGTGCGCGAATCTTGTTTTTTCTCTTTATTCTGTGGTTTTTTGTCTGCTTGTACAGGTTGAATACTCTTCTTTTCTGCGGTCATAATCTCTCACATTGCATACTCCAATAAATTCACAATGTTTCATTATCTTACGAATAAAAAAGGTTTCAACTGATTATTTCATTATCGGCGCCTAAAGGACTAATAAACTGATTCACAGGAAAGAAAACAAAGGCTACGTAAGGAGAGGAGAGGAAAGAGCTACTAAAGCTTATTTGGGCACTTACACTTTACAGCCCAGCAATATCGTTTGCCAGCGTTGTAGGGTCTTGAAAGATAACAAAAAAAGAAAGCTCGCAACCCTTTACGTGTAAACGAAAGAATTACGAGCTTTTACAGTACAGAGAGCTAGCTTAGATTTCCCACTTAGCTCCCATAAGCTTTGCGAACTCAGCACAAATTGCAGTATTGCCCGGCCATGCAGGTGAAGTAACCAGGTTACGATCTACTACTGCCTCGTCAACTTCAACAGGAACATATTCTGCACCAGCCAAAGTAACGTCTGGACCAACAGCTGGATAAGCAGTTGCCTTGTAGCCTTCAAGAACTCCTGCAGCGCAAAGAACCTGTGGGCCATGGCAAATTGCCGCTACTGGCTTTTCAGCAGCGAAGAATTCTTTAACAATCTCAATAACGCGAGGATTGAGTCGAATATACTCAGGTGCGCGACCACCAGTAATAAAGAGTCCTTCATATTCGGCGGTATCAACCGCATCAAAATCGGCAGTGAGTGCAAATTTGTGACCGGTTAACTCAGTGTAAGTCTGCTCACCTAAGAAGTCATGAACAGCGGTTGCTACAACGTCGCCTGCCTTTTTGTCAGGGCATACGGCATCAACCTGGTAACCAAGCATGGAAAGTGCCTGGAAAGGAACCATGGTCTCGTAGTCCTCGGTGAAATCACCACAGAGTAAAAGTACTTTTTTAGTCATTCGACTTCCTCCTTCTACGCTCAGCATATGTTTGGCTAACCCTCAATTGGGCTACTCCTAGCGTTATTTGCAATAGTAACTCAATATGAACAGGTTCACGCGAAAAACAAATATGAGGCTTCGGTTTTTTATTTTAGGTCTGCCTACATGATGGCGAGGCTATTTTCGATTACGTCTGTACAGGATCGGGAGTTTTATCTATGCCAGCACAAGGCAAGGTTTTTCATTCTGTCAAACAAGCAATTCAGAGCCTTCTATTTTTGATACCTCATTGAAAAACCGTTTAGGATAAAGCTTCCACCGATTAAGAGTCTTGAAGCGCTTACTGGCAAATTTGTTCTGCTATTCATGCTAATCTATAGTACATAATTAATTGGTTCTTTGTTTTTTATAGTTTTCATCTATAGTTTATGGTATTAGGGGGATGATTACCCAATGAAACTCATGTACACCGACGAATGGAACTATGTAGTTGATCTTGAAGGTAACTCTGACGCGGGTATTCGCTATTTTATTGGTAGCCCAAAGCGCGGTCGCCTTTCTGGAAATGTTGACGAATTTGTTCAGACTTTCAGCCTGGAATACGTTGGCGATCAGAACAGAGAAATTCCTGCTGAGATCCTTCACGGTATTGAGGTTGCCAAAGAAGACCCTGAGAAAGTTTTCAACGGCTTGATTTAAGCATCATGCAAATAGTATTGGAAACTTATTAATACCTCTCAAAATCTTATTCCCAAACCGCAAAAGAGCCAGAATTCCTTGGCTCTTTTTTTCGTATACTTACCATAAAGCTAATTTACGTATCTAACTTTTGAGCATCCCTTAAGAGAAGAGTTGTTATGGAATTTCAAACAATGGAACAAATCAGAAACTGCATAGATGAGGTTGATTTAGAAATCCGTGAGCTTTTAGCAAAAAGACTCCAACTTTCCTACGAGGTGGCTCAAAACAAGGCGCAATCGGGAAGCACTACTATTTATAGAGCAGACAGAGAAGCAGCCATTCTTGAAAACTTGGGCAAGGAAGTCTCGGAAGACATTAAGGTTGAATACCTTGCTATTGTGAAAAAGATTATGGAAACAAGCCGCATGTACCAATACGGCCTTCTTTATGAATGGAACAAGGAAGTTTTTAAAGAGGTAGTTGGCCATGAGCTTGCCAACAACCCCACCAACCACGTAGTAGTACGTCTTTCTAGGGAAAACAAGCCGAATGCCATGAGCGCTATTCTTTGCATGATTGGTGACCACGGCTATGACATGAAGTGGATGGAATTGATTGAGTGCACTGAAGACTTCGTCACCTTCGAGCTCACCATTTTAGGAGACACCACTCAAGTCAATATGAGGAAGTTGCTCTTCCAGCTTTCTAAAGAAAGCCACGATTTCAGCATTGTTTCTGTTGAAAAGCGTTAGAGCACTAGTTCGAAAAGATACGAGCTTTGCATCCGTGGATCTTTGTGGCCCAGCTTAACAAGGCCCAGATTATTAAACCCATTTCGTAAGTAAAGATTCTGTGCATGCTTTAAGTGAGGCATGATATCAAGCCTGATAGCTTTGTATCCCTGATTACGAATCTCAGCGATGCAGTACTGCAAAAAGCGAGTGGAGATTTTTTGGCCACGAAAATCGGGAGAAACCGCAAACATACGCAATACCGCAGAGTCACGCAAGAGAATGCCCGATTGCCATTTGAAGGTGTCATATCCCGAAACAAAGGACTGCTCAATAACCGTTACAGCAACAATTTCACCATAGAGGGTAGCTACGTATAGCACTCCGTCTTCAAGCTGATATTTCAATTCCTTCATGGAAGGATGCTCGCCCATAACCCAATAAGGGTCTTCATCGGTACCTGAAGAGCGCATAACTACAACGGAATAGAGATCCCAGATTTCTTGAATGTCATCCAGGCTGGCAACACGAAATTCAAGTGGCAGAATTTTTCCTTCAGTAAGTTCCACAGCTCTTCCCTCTTCCTTATAAAGCAGGTATCAAGGATAGCACAGCACAACGGCGTAAATATGAAATTTACGCAAACACCTGACAAAAGCTTAGAAGAGAGCTTCAGAACTGAGACAACAATGCTCTCTTACAAAAAGCGTCCATGGTATAGTAAGCGCGAATCTAAAGGTAGCTATGTGCGGAATAATTAACGCAAGGCGCAATATTGCACACCTGGGAGAAAAAATGGCTTTCGAGTCTGATTACAACAACGCGCTTGGGGACTTCTTTTTGAAAAATACTGCTTCATCAGTGAAAAATGACAACGCTCAAATAGCAATTGCGAAAATCCAGCAATATAAAGCGAACAGCTTTATACAGTTTCTTTCAAGCCGCCGGTTTTACACAATCATACTGGTTTACATAGTTGCTGTTGGATATTCTCTTTTTGAATTTGATTTGTATATGGCATGCGCAGTGCTGGTTGGATTAGCACCGTTTTTCGTTCCGCTAATAATTGCAAAGTTTGTATACCCTCTTCACCATTTTAAAAAGTTCTTGAGAACGAACAATATTGAAGAGGCTATTCATAACGACTCGGGTGCTATGGAAGTAGCAATCTCTGCATACAACATGCTACCCAAAAAGAAAACCTTAGCTTACATAGAGCAGTTAAATAAGGATGCTGCTTATGTGATTCAGGAGCAAACACGCACGGAATAAACAAGCTAGCTTGTTATTGGCGTAATCAGCCTACCACGCCTTTTGCGATTTAGATTCGGCCCATTTTTCAAACGAAAAAGCAAGGAAACACAATGCAGTAAGCCTGGAATGACGCTGCAAGTCAAAATAACGGCTTTGCCTTACCCGCTACATACGTAGCCTCATTTAGATGAGAAATTGAACCTCTTTCGAGAGGTTCTTTTTTTATAGACCAGCTAGACCGCCAATACTACTCAATGCAATTGCAACTAACTTTAAATGCAGTAAAAACATTATTCATTAGCTAAGAGCAAATGATACCTTATCCAACATTAATTTTTGGCCCTCCATCAGCCTTTATTGTTTTTCGTAATTTATTCATAGGTTGAAAATTTCCAACTAAAGCAACTAAACTGTTGCTGACTACCTAAAGCTTTCTCCCAAACCAAGCTTTATCCCCCTCAACACTCTCCCCCGAATAAGCCCTCCAGCCATTCTTGTCGGGGCATATTTCAAACAGTAAAATGACTCCTGAAAAACATTACCGATAGGAGCATTTATGAAGAAGATTGTTTGCGAGCTCTGCTCAAGCAGCTCATTGATCAAAGAGGCAGATGGACTATTCCATTGCCAAGACTGCGGCACAACCTACACTGTTGAGGCTGCCCGAAAGCTGTTGGTAGAAATTCCTGATGAACCAGCTTCGCCTGACTTTGAAATTGAAAACGGCGTTCTGGTTCGCTACCTTGGCTCTGAAAAAGATGTAATCATCCCTGAAGGCGTTACCGTAATTGGCTCAAATGCTTTTCGCGGAAAAACTATTGAAAGCGTTGTTATCCCTGAAAGCGTAACCGTAATTGAGGACAGACAGAAAATGAAATTTGGCGACGGTGCTTTTAAAGATTGTCGCTTCTTATCACGTGTTTCTCTTCCTGAAAGCCTAGAGGTGATTGGCATCAGTGCTTTTGAAGGATGCAAAGCCTTGAAAACCATTTCTTTGCCAAAAAATCTCAAGCGTCTTGGCAACTCTTCTTTTGCAGAAAGCGGACTAACTTCCTTTACTCTCCCCCATGCAGAGAACCTCGGGTTTAATATCTGCTCAAATTGTCGTGATTTGAAAGAGATTTCCGTGGAAGAAGGCATCGAGATTATTCCTGCCTCCGCATTCAGTAACTGCTGTTCTTTAACTGAAGCAACCCTACCTGAAAGCGTTACCTCTATTGGAAGATTTGCTTTCCGTTTCTGTTCGGCATTAACCACAATCTCTGCACCAAGCGTCACTTTTATTGACGAAGAAGCATTCTGTGATTGCACTAGCCTTACAGACTATACCTTTGGCGAATTATCTTCCATTGGAAAAGACGCTTTTGACGGCACCAGCATCTTTCTTTACTAGATAGTTGGCGCTGGCTGATAATCCCAAACGGAATAGTGCTGGGGGCAAACATAGGCTATTAAGTCATCACAATTTTGAATCACGCCCTGAGCACGAAGATGCCACCCTTCTCGGCCAGCATAATTGAAGCTTTCGCCATTATCAGACATATGGATCAAGACGAGGTTATGTGTAACCTCGTCTTTTATTTTGTCTAAGAACGCATTGAGAATGACGCTATCAAAAGGATTAAACAAATAGAAATGGGTGTATTCATTAAGAGGCAAATCTAGCACATTGCCGCTCACAACCTGAAGGTTTTCAAATTCGCAGGTCCAATCTTGAGAAAAAGCGCTCAAGTCTTTATCAAACTCAACACCAGTTGCTCTGCCTGGAAACCCTTGCTCATGAAAATACGCCAAAACTCTTCCAGTAGAACAGCCCACATCAAGTAAATGGCTTTCTTCAGAAAACTCAAAGAAAGGAAACAAGGCTTCCAACACGAAATAGAACGTTGCAGTTGGATCATGAGCACCCTCATTGGCAAGTTTTGAAGGCTGGTTGTTCGCTAAAGACCTACCGCAAATTGCAATGTCACGCTCAACATCCTTTTTTACCAACAGAGCTTTATCGTGTTCGCAATCAAAACTAAGAGATTTCACCACTATTCCTTATACTTTGAACGCTCAATAAGAACGAATTGAATGTGTTCAAATTATCCTACAAATAGAAGCTATCGCCAATCCTTGTATTGATTACACCTATCTGCGCATTGCCTGCGCTCTCATACTAATCTGGTTTGGACGCTTGCCAGCTAACCCATAAACAAGACGCTTATCCCAATCCAAGATTGAATGGTTAACACTCGGCCTAAATTAGGCACCTACGCCTCTCCATGCTTAACTGATTGGTGCCCAGCCCACAGACTAGGCACCTATACCGATCCAAGTTTGAATGGTTGGCACCCATCCCATGATTAAAAGCACCACAATAATTGCGGGGAGGACATATCTCACGTACGGAAATATAAACCGAGGCAGTTTCAAGCCTTTGCCCGTATTAGCCTCCGCCAACAAGCTATCCCAGCCCCATCCCTTTTTGCTAGTGCAAAAAAGAACCAGAACCAAAGCGCCAAGAGGCAATAGGTTGTTAGAAATGATGAAGTCCTCAACTGCTTGAATATCACCAATACCAGGGACAACCACGCCTGACAATACATTGAAACCTAAGATGCATGGTAAGGCGAGTACGAAAAGCAAGCTGCCGTTAATAGCTACTGCTTTCTTTCGAGAAACACCCCACTGGTCCATAGAGAAGGCCATAATGTTTTCGAATACCGCAATTACCGTTGAGAGAGCAGCAAAGCTCATGAAAATAAAGAAGAGCGTGCCCCAAACATCACCAAAAGGCATTTGTGCAAAAACAGTAGGAAGTGTTACAAAAACCAATCCAGGACCAGCCCCCGGCTCAACGCCAAAAGAAAAACAGGCTGGGAAAATAATGAGGCCCGCAGTGATTGCTACCAAGGTGTCCAAGAATGCAACGCGAACCGCTTCGCCCGCAATAGCGCGATCCTTATCAAGATAACTACCGAAAATGGACATAGATCCGATACCTACCGATACCGTAAAGAATGCCTGACCAAGTGCGGCATACATAGCATCAAAGAAGGTGTGGTCTGGAGAATTGAAAAGTTTATCAAAATCGGGAATCAAATAGAATTCCAAACCCGCTGCAGCACCTGGCAAAGTAAGACTATTAAGGGCAAGAAGAATCAAAACGGCAAAAAGAACAAACATCATCACTTTCGAGATGCGCTCTACACCATTTTGTAAACCAAGAACTGTTGAAACAATTCCCACAAGCACTACAAAGCCGGTAAATAAGGTAAGGGTTACCGGGTCTGCCAACAAGCTATCGAAAAGAGCACCGGAGGCAGCACTGTCAACGCCATTAAATTCTCCGCACGCTCCTTTAACGGCATAGCAAACCATCCAGCCGGCAACAACGGTGTAGAACATCATGAGTAAGTAGTTTCCTACTAATGCCGCCCACTTCCACCTGTGCCATTTCGTTCCTTTTGGCTCTAACGCGTCAAAGCTTTTCGCAATGCCTTTCTGAGAAGCTCTACCGTTTGCAAACTCCATAATGAGTGCTGGTAGCGCCAAGATAACCAAGAAGATTAAATACATTACTACGAAGGCTGCGCCACCATATTCGCCCGTGATATACGGAAAGCGCCATACGTTTCCTAAACCAACAGCACAACCAACGCTAATCAAAATAAAACCAAGACGGCTTCTAAACTTTTCTCTTTCCATGCCCCTCTATACCTTTTTGCATTCGAAATTCTTTTAAGTACAGAAAGTGCTTTTGAGACATAATTTGAAACAAAATGTACTTTCTGGGTAGTTTTACACTCAAGTGCTAATCCTAACAGGGATAGCGAGTGTTTGTCGAAAAAAGTCCTTTACTCCGATAAAGCAAGGATTCTTCATGACTACGTACTGAATCCATCCGGCACAATTTACACCCAGCGTGGCTAGGTTTTACACAGCCTGGCACAGCTTTGCGCTCCTGGTACAATAGATTCGAAAACTAGTCAGAGAAAAAGGAGCACCAATGAAAGTACTTTTACTTAATGGAAGCAGACGAGAAGCAGGTTGTACCTACACTGCCTTAACCGTCATTTCTCAAGTTCTCAACGAAGCAAACATTGAGACAGAAATTATTCACGTGGGAAGCACTGCAAGCAACTCCGAGCTAAACAACTTAGCAAGGTCCGTTGCTGAAAAAGTAAAGGACGCTCAGGGTATTATTGTGGGCTCCCCTGTATATTACGCTTCTCCATCTGGTGAAGTAATTGCCTTTATGGATCGCCTTTATGCGCTTGCTGAAGCCGACTTACGCTACAAACCAGCCGCAGCTATCACCTCGGCACGCCGTGCAGGCACTACCGCAACTCTTGACGTGCTAAACAAGTATTTTGCTTTTGCTGAAATGCCTATTGTTTCTTCTCGTTATTGGAACATGGTTCACGGAAGCAATTCTGAGGATGTACTCAAAGACGAAGAAGGCATCCAGATTATGAAAACACTCGGCCGCAATATGGCTTGGATGTTAAAGAGTATTGAAGCGGGCAAGAATGCTGGGGTTGAACAGCCAACTCCTGTTGAGAAAGTATTTACCAGCTTTATCCGTTAAAAAGAAAAGGGGCGGCAAATAAAAAACGTGTCTGCTGCCCCTGTTTTTTACCGTTTTTGTCGAAGATTATTTATGATCCTTCACATCATCTTCTAACGAAGATGGCTTGCAACTCTAGCCATGACGGTTGGCTTACGTACGATTCACATTTATTCATCTTCGCTAAGCGTGCGATTCCCCTTTTTCGTAAGAAGTGAATTCAGCAAGAAAGCCTTTTTCATCAAGAGCTTCCACAATTTCATCGAGCACTTCCTGCGATTCAGCGCTGATATGGTGGAAGTGGTACCCACTTGTAATAACCAGCAAAGGGCTCGAAACGCCTTTCTCAAGGTTTTCAACAAAATTGCGAACGTCTCGTCTGTTTTTGATTTTCAAAGGCGCTTCCAGCTTTGCATAGGTTCGGTGGTTTACCAAAACATCCTCTACACAGCCCCCTAAATCAACAATCAAGTTGAGCTCTTCTTCAATTTGATCAGGGCCATGCTGAACTTTTACGAGCCTGCACGGATTATTGCCCGAGTTATTCAAAAGGTAGCCACGATTAGTGGAGATAATGTCATATCCCGAAGTGCGAAGCAGAGCAATATCTTGCACAATAACCTGTCTACTTACGCCCAGCTTTTCTCCTAATGCACTTCCCGACAAGGGAGTTCCACTTTCACGAAGAGCCCTGATTATTTCTTTACGGCGCGGAGAATGTACCACGGGAGCTCCTCTCTCAGAAAAACAAACTAGCCTCTCTATTGTACGAAAGGCTAGTTTATAAATAAACCGATTAGTTAGATTGTGCGAACAGATTTTAGGACTGCGGTATTCGTGAGGAGCTTTTTGCAAAACAACGATTGCATAACTCCTGTAAGCTTTCAGGCTCTCAGGAGGAGACTTGAGCAATCAAAGAACACCACCTGTTGCAAACCCCCGCAAGCCCTTACGCATCCATCCGTTCGGAATTGCTTGTGTCATAAAGCGGCTTTCCTTTCGTTTCTACGCCGAAAAGCGCAATTACCACTGCCACCAACGCAAACGCTGAAGCAAGCATAGCGAAAACAACCGTAAAGCCTAAGCCTTCGCCAAACGATGCATATACCAAAGGCACAATGAAAGGAGCAATGAAAGCACCGATTCGACCGAAACATGCTGCCCAACCAGTACCAGAACCACGAACATCGGTTGGATATACCTCAGGAGTGTAAGAGTATACACAGCCCCATGCACCTAATGCAAAGAAGTACAACAAACAACCCGTTGCTAAAACTTCCATTTCTGACCCTGCATGACCAAACAACCATGCAGCAAGAGCGGTGCCTGCAAAGTATGCAATAAGCACTTTCTTTCTACCAATTCGCTCAATTAACCAAGCGGCACTAAAGTAGCCTGGAAGCTGAGCCAAGCACATGATTACCGTAAAACCAAAACTGCGTACTAACGAAAAGCCTTGAGCCACCAACAAACTTGGAGTCCACAGTACGAAACCGTAATAGCCAAAGTTAATTCCAAACCAAATAGCCCACAACACTAACGTGGCACGCAGGTTCTTCTTCGACCACAAAAGAGTAAAAGATTTCCATGCAGAAGTTTTAATAGCGCTAAGGCGAGTTTTCTTCTCTTCAGGGACAACAATGCCCGCCTCTGCTTCCATTTTGGAAACGATTTCGTCGGCCTGCTTATGCTTTCCTACCAAATCAAGGTATCGCGGAGATTCAGGAACCAAGATACGAAGCACAGCCGCGAACAGTGCAGGAATAGCGCCAACCAAGAAAGCAATTCGCCAGCCATACGTTGGGATGAGCAAGTAAGCAACTAACGCTGCAATAATCCAGCCCCATGCCCAAAAACTCTCCAGCAACACAACGTTTCTGCCGCGATATTTGATTGGCGAAAACTCGCTTACCAAAGTTGAAGCCGCAGGCAATTCACCACCAAGACCAAGACCGGTAATAAAGCGACAAACTACCAACATGGTAAAGTTGACAGAAACACCGCACATAAAACTTCCCAAGCTGTACATGAGCAAGGTTACTAAGATTACTTTGCGTCTACCCCACTTATCGGAAGCAATGCCCGAAAATGCCGCACCAATAATCATGCCGAAGGTGCCCGCACTTGCCAACATGCTCTGGTCAAGCGGAGATAAAACCCAATCACTTCCTACTGCTGCCAAAACACCCGAGACCATACCTTGGTCCATTGCGTCAAAGAGCCAACCAATGCCAACTATCAGAAGAATTCTGCGCATAGTAGGCGTCATAGGAAGAAGTTCAAGTCGTTGTGAAATATTCATTATTTCCTACTTTTCCTATCCAATTACTTGCATCCCTCATAATTCAGGGGTCGAGCAAACATATTACCGCATATTCAACTGACAAGACACCTGAATTGATAAATAAAGCTGCTCCCTTCATGATAATTTCCTCACCATAAAGAAAGCAGCTCTTATAAAACCCCCATACGGCCGAACCTAACTGGCAAGATAAAGATCTGTTTTAGTTGCCAAACCCCCTACGGCATTCTTCCTTCGATCTTTTCTTTCCTTTTTGCAAGTTCAAACCATCAGGTCCTAGCTAAATAGGGCGTTGTATGCCTCGTAAGCGGAACTAAATCCCTGAGACTGAACAGCCATTGCAGTAAAGGAAAGGTAGCCTACGTCTAAGCCTTCCTGAGCGCTGTCAGCGTCTTGGAACTCCTCAGCGGTAGTAACGAGGTTGTCTTTCAAAATACCAACCTGGTTTAATTCCACTCCCTCAGTTCCTAAAACAATATCCTTGTATACATACACGTTGTCTGCGCCTGAAACCAAAGACCAATTGCTGTCGTCAATTGCCCACTTTATGTTGCTTGTATTAAACAAGCCTGCTTTAGTTGCATCATAGACTCGGACAAAAATGTAAGCAGATACGCCATCCTGAACATCGGCCGTTACTTTAGGGTCTTTCGGAAGCGCCATATTGGTTACCAATGAATCGTAGGTGTTCTCCGTTACTTTTTCACTTTCATCTAAAACGTAGGTGCCCTCTTGAAGAGTTGCTTTACTTTCATTAAGAAAGAACTGCTCTTCGTTTACGATTCCGGGTGTTGCCACAAAGGTATTTCGTACCTGGGTTGTAGTAGCGGAAAACAACCCCAACGTTGTTGCTGCACAAAGAAGGCACAACACCAAAAACAGCACTAGTAGCATAAGCGTTCGCTTTTTCTTCGCTTGTTCCATTTGTCTCCTTTCGTACGTTATGATTTCTATGAGACAGTCGACTTATCTCCAATTAATGACACCCTCGCGGGAAGGGCAAAACACGCCCTTGCAGAAGCTAAAACTACCGCCCTTACAGAGGCAAGGTTTATGAACCGCGCTCGTGCAACACGCTTTCCGCCCGTTTGAGGCAAGGTTTATGAACCACACTCGTACTAAATTACTTTCCGCCCGTTTGGGGCAAGTCTTATTACTAACTTGCAGGAAGAACGAACGCCTAGCCCGCTAAGGAGTCAAAGAATTGCCCACCCACAGGGGGCTCATTGCTACTGCATTTCCCGTGAACTTCTAACCCCTTTACCTAGAAGGACTTGCGGTAGTAGCGCAGCTAAAAGCCAGGGAATAGCAATCGATGCCAGAGCAATAATCCCCACAGGTGTTTTCAAAAGAACCGAAACATAGCCCAGGAAAGGAATGTAAAGCATTACTTTTCCCTGAATCTTTTCGGCGGAAATAGCAGTTGGATCAATAAAGGAATTCGCATCACCTTTTGTGCGAAATGAAAGCGGAGAGTCTAGCACTTCTACAATTCGATGTGTTACTACCGTTTCTTGCGAAGGGCTGTAAGCCACAACGTCTCCCACTTGTAAACTTGAAGCGTCAACAGAACACACCAAGAGCAAGGATCCTGTAGGGATTTCTGGTTCCATAGAGCCAGACAACATACTTAGCGCCCGCACGCCCAAGGCGTTACTCAGAAGCAAAAAAGCTACCAGCACCGCAACAAAAATCCCTACCGCCAATATGCGCTTTAAGCTGATAAACCCTCCAGAGAATAATCTTTGTTCCATATGCTCCCCTTAAACGAGGGTTTAGCCTATGGCGAAATGTATACTTAGACGTACCTAATAAATTTGGGATGAATTAAGACCTAAAACAACAATATCTGGTAGAGGGATTGTGCAAAAAGCGGAGTTTTACGAAGCCGCCAAAAGGTATACTTTTTGTCGTTTAAAAGCGCAAGGGAATTTTTTCTTTTTTATAGCCCAAGCTGCGGATTTACCCTTCTTCACTTTCTGCAAGCCATCTGCGAATAGTAGCTTCGCTCACCCCTACCCTTCTAGCAGCTTCAACGCGCGTAAGGTAGCCTTCTTTGATTTGATTTTTCAAAACCTGCCATTCATCAGGCTTTTTCTTTTTTGGTCGTCCGAACTTGATTCCACGTGCTTGCGCTGCTTGTATTCCTTCTGCTTGACGCTGCTTGGTGTTTTCCCGTTCAACGTGCGCAATATATGAAAGAAGTTCCAGCACAATATCACACAAAAGAGTTCCCGTTACTCCATTGATTGTTTGACGCGTGTCAAGAAGGGGCATGTCTAAAACTACAATGTCAACGTGTTTTTCTTTTACGATACTTCGCCATTCATTAATTACTTCATCGTAGTTGCGCCCCAACCGATCAATGCTTTTTATCACTAAAACGTCGCCTGGTTTAAGGCGTTTGACTAACCGCAGATATTCGGGGCGTTCAAAATCTTTACCACTTGCTTGTTCGGTAACAATATTGTGTTCAGAAACGCCCCACTGGATTAATGCATGTAATTGTCTATCAAGATTTTGGTCGCGAGTAGATACACGGGCATAGCCATAGGTAGACATAGATACCTCTTTTCTTGAAAGAGATAAATTAAGACCTCTTTACCTATAGACTATTCATCTCAAATGTGTCTGAACTTTTTTATAAAAAAAGAGGTATTGACTTGCGTCAATACCTCAAAACGGACACGCTTTTTGTCCTATAAGTTTCAAAAAAAGACTAACTTTACTACCTTACTTTACTACCAAAACAGGAATGCTTGACTCGCGAAGAACAGCGTAGGAAACAGAACCGAGCACACCACGAATTGCGCCCAAACCACGACTGCCCATAACAATCAAATCAGCATTAATCTTCTTAGCAAAAGCAAGCAAATCTGCTGCAGGGGTATAACCAGGAATTACTTCAATAGTTACCTGGCTGTCAATTCCTACCAAGTAGCCTTCAATGCCCTGCTGAACCTTCTTAGTTTCGTCAGCAATAGTCTTGTTGAACAAATCAAGAATATCCTCTTTAGAAAGAAGATACTGACGAGTATCAGTAGAGTTTGCATTGAAGTTTGCAGGAAGCTGTGCATTTGGATGAGTGGTTACATAGACAACATGAAGCTGTGTGTCTGGATAAAACTCTGCAAGTTCGCCTGCTTTTTTAACTGCCTGTAAAGACTGTTCGGAACCGTCGTAAGCAACTACGATATTCTCAAATACCATGTTTACTCCTCCCCTTAATATGTTCCCCTTGAGCATAAAGAAGCAAAACAAACAATTAACGTCTGTTTTATTTGCTACTATCACAATACCATATACCCACGAGATAAACCCTCGTGCTTTATGAGAGAAGAGTGCTTTGTTTTATAGGTATTTACAACTGATTAAAAGGAACCGTTGGCACAAGAGGCTCTAAATCAATTACAACTGAATCATCAGCACGCAAAGACATCAGATATTCCTGCAAAGCACAGTCGCATTCATAGCACACATCAAATTCGCCCTTGAACACACACCAATAAAAGAACGAACCCGTAACAATAGTTGCTATGCGTAACTTTTGAGTTTTGATATCAATATCCTGTTTAAGAATGCCCCGATTAATGCCTTCTTCAAGATATAAACCAATCTGGTCAATAATGACTGAAGTGTCTGGGTGACGATGAATAAAATCAAAAGCAGGATTAGTGTTGTTGCCGTAGTAGGAAGAAACGAATTCCAAACCTGTTTTTACTAAGCATTTGCAGAAAAAGCGATATGCCAATACGCATTTCTCAAGTGCATTTTTGTTTGCCGACTCTGCTTCTGCGTGCTCTTTATAATGCGTAAATTCCTTGCGTAAATAATAGGAAACTAAATCATCCTTGTTGTCGAACAAATTGTAAAAGCTCCCTGTTGAAAGACCAGCTTCCCCGCAGATATTACGAACGGTTAATTGTTTAAATCCTTGTCTGCTAACAACTCGTTTTGCTGCTTCAAGAATTTTCTCTCGGGTAACCTGCTCATGAGTTTCATGAGTAGACACATACTGTGAACGCGCCATTTTAGCTCCTTTTTGCCTGCGTCCCCGAATAGGCTGTTTTAGTTTGATTCAATTCCAGTTCGTGAATTTTACCATTCACATCCCTCATGCTAGCCCTCATGTGCTGAACACGTTCATTATTTTAGGTTAGTGGTCATTTTTCTGCTCCCGATCCTAGTATTCCCCCTAAACTATGGAGTTTAATCGCTTATTTTTCAAATGATTATCACAACTAAGCGAGAATGTTATGTTGTAATACATTCTTCTCTTACCCGTACTCATCAAGACACACACAACAAGGAGCACCATGTTAGAAGTTGGAATCAGAAATACAAAAACCATTACCTGCGAAAAAGAACAAACTGCCCTTGCAATGGGTAGCGGCACATTAGAAGTTTTTGCCACTCCTGCAATGATTGCCCTTATGGAAGCCTGCGCAGCGCAAAGCGTAGAAGAGTTGCTTGAGGAAGGTCAAACTACCGTAGGAACATCACTTGATATTGATCATCTCTCTGCAAGCCCTCTTGGTGCAACCATTAGATGCGAGAGCGTTCTTGAAGAAATTGATAATCGCAAGCTCACCTTCTCGGTATCTGCCTTTGATAACGGTGGGCTTATTGGTAAAGGAATTCATAGTCGTTTTATTGTTGAATCAGAGCGTTTTTTCAACAAAGCACAGAAAAAGATTGAGAAGTAGCCTATGAGCATTTTCGAAAAGATTGCACGGACATTTGCCGAATTCATGCAAGGACGCAGAGGATTTGACGAGCTGGGCATCATTGTCTTTGTTTGCGGTATAGCACTCTCATTCCTCTCGGCCATTTTTCAAGCCACTTGGCTATACTGGGTTAGCGTAATTGCTTACCTCTACACACTCTGGCGCTTTCTTTCGAAAGACATCAACAAACGTGCTTTAGAAAATGAAGCGTTCCGCAGAAAAAATGTCGCTGCGAAACGCAAGAAAGATCTACTAATTAAATCCTGGAAGAACAGAGAAACTACGGGCTATACTACCTGTTCAGTATGTAAAACAAACCTTTCCTATCCAAAGGGAAGAGGAAAACTGCGACTTACGTGCCCAAAATGCAAACACAAATTTGAAATCGATTCAGGCAAACCAAGGAAGTAGGCCGCTCCTTTATTCGGTCCACAAATCCACAAGCTCTTTTGCTGCTTGATACGGATCATCGGCACCGCAAACAGCCGATACAACAAAGAAGCCAGCAACTCCCGTTTTCTTTAAGGCAGGCAAATCTGCCGCCTTAACTCCACCGCCAACTACGATAGGCACTGGGCTTACTCTCTCAAGGTCTGCTATTTCGTCAAGAGTCTTCACAATCAAGTTTCCATCAGGAGCAAGACCGCAATCTTTTTTTGTCTCCGTAGGATGAAGAGGACCTACTCCAAAGTAGTCAAGGTTGGTAGTGTCCTTTGTTTTGATGTATTCAAACATCTCTGCCGCAGGAGCCGACAACCCCACAACCGAATCTTCGCCTAAATACTTTCTGCACACTTCCACAGGAATATCGCTCTGACCTAAGTGAATGCCATCAACTTTAATTCCCTGTTCCCTGGCAGCCAAGACTACATCAAGCCTGTCATCTACCAATAGGGCAACAGAATTCTGCTTTCCTGCTTTCTTAATTACCTCAGCACAACGCTGGCAACAGGAAATAAGCTCTTTAGCAGAAGCTTCCTTTGAGCGAATTTGAAAGCAGGTAAACCCTGCGTCTAAGGCATCTTTAACAATTGCCTCTACTGGTCTGCCTACCGTATTTTCAGGTCCTAATACTAAGTATGCAGAAATATCTAATGCGTTTCGCATGGGTTTTCCTTTCCTTCTATATCCCTATTCCCTCGTTTTCCACTATTTTTTTGATGTGACATCCACCACATCTCTGGTCGTGGCAACCCACTATAAAGAGGCGGACGATTAATTCAAAATATCATTTACTTTCTGAACCTTCGTGGTCATCATATTTTCATATCCAGGTCGGATATCCGCTTTCAGGACAACCTCAGTTCGAATTCCCTTGTTTGCCAAAACAAACGTTGCATCCTTAACAACCTGCATCACTTCGTCCCAAGGACCTTCAATTTCCGTAAACATAGAAGTTGTTTTATATGGCAAACCTGACTGGCGAATTACCTGGATTACCTCGGATACTTCTTCGGCAAGCTCATCGCCAATTCCAACTGGAGCAATAGCTAATGCAATGAGAGTATTCATTTTGTACCTCTGATTCGTATTTCCCGTACAGCTAGGCTTCTACTCGTAAAAGATAATCCTGCTTAGCAAGCTTGTTCAATCGAAGCAATGCTTTTCTTGAGTGCGCCTGGTTTAATGTTATAAAGCGCATCAATGAAGGCAACCTTGAAGCTTGCTGGACCGTTGCACTCTTTTTCGGCAAGCGTGCCTGCCAAGTTGAAGTGAGCAGTTGCTGCAAGAGCAGCCATAAATGGAGAAGTCTGGGTTGCATATACCGCGCAAACGCCGCCCAAAGAACAGCCAAAGCCCGTTACTGAAGCCATGAGTGCACTACCACCCTTGAGGTAAACAATAGTTGTTCCGTCGGTAACAATGTCTTCTTTACCAGAAACCGCAACAGCACCATTAATGAAACGAGCAAGCGCAATAGCAGCAGGAAGAGCTGCCTGCGTTGGATCAGTTGCATCAACGCCGCGAACAGTTGACTCGGCATCTTCGCCTGATACTAAATCCCACAATTTTGCAAGAGCAATAACCTCGGAAGCATTACCACGAACAATAGCAGGAGGGAACTTCTTAAGCTTAGTAAGAATCTCTGTACGGATGGAGCCAATACCAATTGCAACAGGGTCCAAAACCCATGGCTTTCCAAGCTTGGTCATTTCTTCAGCAGTTGCCAAAATGCTCTGACGGTGAAGAGGAATCAAGGTTCCCATATTGATGTACACAGAATTGCCTGCATTTGCCAGGAACTGGCCTTCATCTTCCAAGTAGACCATTGCTGCAGAACCACCAACAGCAAGCTGTGCATTAGCAACAAAATCTACTGTTACGTTGTTAGTGATTGATCCTGCCATTGGATTGTTTTCTCTAACTGCTTTTGATGCAGCCTTCATTCCAGAAGCAATCTCTTCCCTAGTCAAAACTGTTCCCATATACTCACCCTTCTTTCGCTTTTTCTTATTCGCTCGGTAGTAATTTAGAGTTTTCCAAAACTTCCGTGCGCTTCGTTCTTTTCACATAACTTTGCACGCTAAGTATCCTTGGAGATTTCCAAAATTACCCAGCATTCCGATAAGTGCCGTGCTTATTTCAAAAACCGAATTTTCCTAGGCTTTCGAACGCTTTCTGGAATTCGGAATTTCAAAAACAATCCTACTACTCCCTTTCTTTCTTTAAGTCCAGATTTCGATAAGGAACGGTTTGATAGCTCTCAGCTTGCCATTTAGGCATAAAAACGCAGTTCATCTTTGCCCCATACGTTAGTACTTAGATTCGTCCTCTACGAAAGGGTAAGCAATTCTCCATTTGCTACCGGACATAAAAAAAGTGCAGCTTATAGAAACTGCACTTATTAGTTTTAATGGTGCCCCCGATAGGATTCGAACCTACGACGCACGGTTTAGGAAACCGACGCTCTATCCCCTGAGCTACGGGGGCATGCAGGGTGATATTGTATCACGCCCTTATAGACCCATAATTAAGAAACCTCGGCGTTACGAAACAGTTACGGTAATGGTTGCTCCCTTTTCTGCGTTTCCTGAAGGAGACTGGCTTACCACCTTCGCGCCTGAAGCATCAGGATTTCCCGAGAAGGTTACCTTGAATCCCGCTGCTTCCAGGGTTGACTTAGCAGAATAAGGGCTATCTCCTATCACATTAGGAACAGAAACTACATCAGAGCCTAACGAAACTGTAATGGTAATTGTTGAGCCCTTTTCAGCGGTACCTGTTTGGCTTTGAGAAATTACCTTACCTTCAGCAACCGACTGAGAATGATCATAAGAAACATTTACCTGGAAACCTGCATTTTGCAAGGAAGAGGTTGCGTTTTCCTTGGTTGCTCCCACAACATTAGGGATAGATACCTTTTCTTTACCCTTAGAAATATTCAAGGTAATAGTATCGCCCTTCTTTGCCTTGCTATTTGCAGCAGGGTTCTGTTGAGCAACACATCCAGATTCAACATCTGAATAGACTTCTTCTCCGAAGGTGACGCTAAAGCCCATTTCGGTAAGCTTCTTTTGGGCTTCATCTTTAGTAACGCCCTTCAAATCTGGGACGGTTACTTCTTCAGTTCCCTTTGAAATAGTAATGTTAATCTTTGCGCCCTTTTTAGCCTTTTCGCCAGCAGAAGGGCTTGTGCCTACAACTTTGCCTTTTTCTACATCAACCGAATATACTTCAGTTTCAGTACCTATTTCAAAACCTGCCTCTTTCAAGGTTAGGCGGGCTTGTTCTTTTGTCATATTTTTAGTGTCAGGAACAACTACCTCATCACCACTATTGAAAAACATTACCCCTACTACAATGGCAATAACGGCAAGGAGCACAAGAAGGACAGCAATAGGGCCTTTGCTTGACTTCTTTTTCTCCTCAACAGGAGCATAGGTATCTGTTTGGCGATAATGAGATTGACGAGTAGTCTGTCCGTTATCAGCGGAAATATTATCAAGAGCAGGCATTACTTTAGTGCCACCCATATTAGGAGCACCAATAACCTGAGTTGGCATGCTTGATACTGCACCAACTTGTACAGCTCTTCCTGCCAAATAATCGTTTAACACTGAGCGCATCTCGGAAGCAGAGCTGAATCTCTCTTCTGGGTTCTTTGCCAAAGCCTTCATAATGATTGCTTCAAGAGCGGGATCAAGTGCTGGATTAATAGTGCTTGGAGCTGCAGGCATTTCGTTTACTTGCTTGACCGCAACGCTTACAGCATCAGTACCTTCGAAAGGCAAACAGCCAGTTACTGCCTCATACAACACGATACCTAAAGAATAGATATCAGACGCAGGAGTTAAATCTTTTCCCTGGGCCTGTTCGGGAGAAACATAATGAGCAGTACCTAATACCGTAGTGGTGCTTGAAAGGCCAGCATCGCCCGCACGAGCAATACCAAAGTCCATAACCTTAATGTTTCCATCAGGCTGAATCATAATATTTTGAGGCTTAATATCACGATGAATAATGTCGGCATCGTGAGCTACCGATAACGCCTGTGCAATTTGCGAGCCAATTTCTGCAGCTTTTCGCTGATTAATAGCACCACGCAACTGAATAGCAGTTTTTAAATCGGTGCCTTTCAGGTATTCCATGACAATGTAATACGTATCATCCAACGCATCGCAGCCCCAGTCGTAAATATTTACGATGTAAGGAGACTGAAGACGAGCAGCCGATGCTGCTTCTTGCCTGAATCTCTGAGTAAAAGTCTGATCAGCAGCATACTGAGGGAGCATTACTTTAACCGCTACCGTACGTCCAAGAACGTTATCCTGCGCACGATAAACTTCAGCCATTCCCCCAATGCCTACGCGCTCAATTAATTCGTATCGATTGTTAAATACTTTGCCAACCATGTTTCCGGCCACGTTTATACTCCTTTTGGAATTCATGCTTTAGCAGTTAAACATGCTAAAAAGAATACCTTATTTTATGTCTTTTTGTTCTTACTGAACGAACAATCCTTTTACCACTATTAAAAATTCTCAAATCTATTCGAAAAGCACTCGTTCTGTGCGCTCTTCCTATAAATAACCCTCAACAGAAAGCGCCGTAGCTAGGACGTTTTGCGCACGAGAAGATGCGCCAGTGTTTGCTCCTTCTTCTAGAACAATTGCAACAACCACCTTGCAATCTTCTGAAGGGCCCATTCCAACAAACCAAGAGTCGTCTACTGGTTTTCCCGTTTCAGCAGTACCTGTTTTACCTGCAATAGAAACACCTGAAACTGCAGCAGGAGCGCCCGTTCCGTTTTCAACTACCCCTACCAACACTTCTTTTACCCTTTGAGCAGTAGTAGAAGAAATTGCATTATAGAGAACCGAAGGGCTGGTAGTGGAGCTACACTTTCCCTCAGAGTTATAAATACTATCAACTAAGTAAGGCTTCATAATTTTGCCGTCGTTTGCAATTGCACAACCAGTCATTGCCATTTGCAAAACAGTTGCTTGAGGGCCTGCTGGGCTTTCATGCTCACCAACAGGTTCACCCGCTGCTGCCCACGCAGTTTCCCATGTGGTCATTTCGCTTGGATCAGGCATCAAAGACTTCGCAAGAGGAATATCAAACGAGAACGTATCGTTGAAGCCAAATTTGCTGGAGTAATTTACCAACAGCGTAGAGCCAATTTGCGTACCTAACTGAGCATATACCGTGTTAGCAGATAGCTCAGTTGCACGAGCAAGAGTAATGGCTCCATACGAATTACCATTGAAGTTTGTTACCTGGCCATTGCCAATTTCCATTTCTCCCGGTGCATCGTATACCGTTGTTTCGGTAGCAATGTTGTTTTCCAAAGCCGTAGCAAGCGAAACAATCTTGAAGGTTGAACCCGGAGAATACAGTGCCTGGGTTGCGCGATTAAACATTGCCGAAGACTCCGCATTCTGGAGAACCGTTTCGTAATCAGCGGCATTGTAAGTTGGCGAAGATGCCAAAGCTAAAACGGCACCTGTTTCAGGGTCCATTACCACGCACGCGCCCGAATAACCACTTAGTGCATCTTGCGCTGCTTTTTGAATGGTTGAATTGATAGTGAGTTTCACATCATTGCCAGCAGTAGTTTTTCCGGTAAAGGTATTAATAACATCAGACCAGCTTGCATAGTTTTCTTTTCCTGAAAGCGTATCGTTGCAAGAAGCTTCAATGCCCGTAGTGCCATACGTTGTTGATGCATAGCCTACTAAGTGAGCTGCAAGCGTTCCCGCAGGATATTCACGCGAATAAGTGCCATCTTCTTGCAGGACGCTTTGGGCTAAAACCACATTATCGTAGGTAGTGATAGTGCCTCGCTCAGTGTTGGCTTCTTTTGCAATAGTGTGATTATTGATTGGCAACTGACGATAATAATCAGCCTGAATAACCATAATAAGAGTAAGGTTTGCAATAAGAAGCGCAATTAAGGCAGCAAAGGCAATCATGGTCTTAGTAATGTGTTTACCTAACGAAACACGACCCAAAACACCTGAAGAATGAAGCATTCCCGTTCCAGAAACCATTTCGGTATCTAAGCCCGTGCTTTGATCGCCACATTTCAACAAGAAGCCTACCGCAATAAAGCTTGCCAAAAGTGACGAACCACCCTGACTTACAAAAGGAAGGGTCAAACCCGTAAGAGGGATAAGACGCGTTACGCCACCTACGATGATAAAAGCCTGCAAAACAATAGAAGCAGTCAAACCAACTGCAATAAAAGAGCTTACGTCAGACTTTGCGCGCGCTGCAGTTACTAAACCACGAATCGCAAAGGTTAAGAACAGCAATAATACGCCTGCTGCTCCAAGCAAGCCTGTTTCTTCGGCAATAGCACTAAAAATGAAGTCACTTTCAACAATAGGGATTTGACTTGCCAGGCCGTTTCCAATTCCTACACCAAAAAGGCCTCCATCGGCAATTGAGAATAACGACTGACAGAGCTGATAGCCCTTATTAGAAGCATCAGCAAAAGGATCAAGCCACGTAGATACACGCACCTGAACATGGCCGAACAGTCCATACGCAGCAATGCCGGCAAAAGCAATCATGGCAAGACCAAAAAGAACGTAGAACTTTTTGCCGGTAGCAACATAGAGCATAACCACAAATACGGCAAAAACAACTAACGCAGAACCTAAGTCCTTCTCGAACACGATGATCAAGAAGGAAATAGCCCACATAATCAACATTGGGAGAAGAGTTGAAAGTTGCGGAAACTTAAACGGACCAACCTTTTGCGTAAAGATAGAAAGAAGCTCACGGTTCTGGGCAAGATATCCCGCCAAAAATAGGACGATTAAGATTTTTGCAATTTCGCCTGGCTGAAAAGAAAAGCCGCCAATTGAAAGCCAAATTCGACTACCGTATATTTCTTGGCCAATAAATGGCAACATTGGCGAGAGCAACAACAAACAGCCCACAACCATGAGAGTGTACTTGTAGTTGTTAACTTTATCTAAATTCTTGATGAAAATGAGCACCAAAATCATGCAGGCTATACCCAAAAACAACCACATGACCTGCTTAGTTGCTAAATCTGGAGCCAAGCGAGTAACAAACGCAATGCCAATACCCGAAAGCGCAAAACTTACTGGCAAAAGGCCTGGATCTGCTGAAGGAGCCAAAAAACGAACCGCCACATGCGCAACAGCAAAAGCAAGAAAGATGCCAATAGGCACAATAAGCGTATCTAGGGAGACTTCATTGCCCTGATGAAGCGCCAGCATAGCGAAAAGAATGATAACAACAGGAGCCGCTAAACAGAGTAGTGCTAATTCGATATTACGACGACTCATATCCTACGCACCCCCATTCTGCTGATTTTCATTCTGATGGTTTGTATCTTGGTTTTCCGTATAGGGAACTGTCTCGAGCGAAGAATTATTTGCTTTTTGTTCTTCTTCAGCAATGGTGCGCTCGTACTCCTCAATCAAGGAATTTGCTGCTTCAACGCCATCAACAGCCATACCTTTGGTAATACGCTGAGCTACGCCAGCAGGAAGTTTGTCAACTTCTACCTGGGTAGTGTGATCCAAAGAAGACAACGAGATTCCAAAGAGGGAATCTTGCACTCCTTTATACACGCTCACTTTTCCATTTTCAGCAATAAGATAGGCCGAATTGTTGACATAGGCATATAAGCCGAATGCCGAAGCTCCTAAAAGAAGCACCACCAAAAGCGCTACAAACACGACACTCAAACGTGATTTACGCTGTTGCTTTTTTCTCTTTACTTGAGTGAATCCTTGAATATCGACCACTACCACCGTAACGTTGTCGTGACCTCCCGCACGAAGAGCCGCTTTAACAAGTTCTTCGCAACACTTCTGTGGATTAGAAACTGAGGAAAGAATGTAAGCAATTTCTCTGTCTTCGAGCATAGTGTTAAGGCCGTCAGAACAAAGAAGGAGCCTATCTCCGGCAACAACATTGAGCTCATAAATGTCAGGACGCATGTAAGGATCAGAGCCAATAGCACGTGTAATTACCGAACGGTTTGGATGAAACCGTGCTTCTTCTTCGGTAATTTGACCCGACTCAATCATGTCAGCCATAAGGCTATGGTCGCGGGTGATTTGCTGCATGATACCCCCATGAAGCAAGTACGCACGAGAATCACCAACTTGAGCTACTAACAAACGCTCGTTTTCCACCATTGCGGCAGTGAGCGTAGTTCCCATACCGTCACGACCAACACCTTGCGAAGGGGCACGCATAACGTTGAGGTTTGCAGCCACAACTGCCTGCTCGAGCCCAATTGCGTCAAGATGTTCAGGGGTCATTTCTGCAAGGGTTTGAATAGCAATTTCCGAGGCTACTTCGCCTGCTTCATGACCACCCATACCATCGGCGACTGCGAAAAGAGGTGCTGCAAGAAGTATGCTGTCTTCGTTTTGTTCGCGAACATGGCCAACATCGCTGCATCCTCCATAGAAGGCACCCGAGGATGAAAGTTTCAAGAAAGAACTCGTTGAATTAGTATTGGCCATTTACGCAAACCTTACTCGCATGGTTACGCCGCCAATAGTGACTTTGTCACCCGACTTAAGCGCTAAAGGAGCTTGAATAAACACGTCGTTTACTAAGGTGCCATTGGTAGAGCCCAAGTCTTCGATAAAAAGATTCTGACCCATGAGGACAAAACGAGCATGTTGAGAGGAAACGTAGTCACCACGGATAGTGATATCGGCATTAGGATTTCTACCAATCACTACCGGACCAGTCACGGTAATATTTACTCCGCGTAATTCTTTTGGACCCTTTTCAACGGTTACGGTCCAATTCTTCTCCTTTTTACGTTGACCTCGCACCAAGCCAATTCCTGTTTTCATGATAGCGAAAAGGAACAGGTAAAGCAGTGCCACAAAAAGCAATCGGCCAATTAAGAGAATTATGTCAATCACGAAAGATCCCGTCTAAGTAGTTCGTTTATTGTGTATTGAGGAATAACAAGATTCTTATTGATAGACAAAAAGGAAAGTTGTTGTTCCCACAGTAATACGGTCTCCGTTGTTCAAGTTTGCTTGAACAATATGTTTGCCGTTTACTAACGTGCCATTAGTTGACCCTAAATCAACTACCCCCCACATTCCCGTTGGCTCACGACGAAGCTCGGCATGAGTGCGGGAGGCATTCAAATCGTCCAAAACAATATCGCAATTGATTGCGCGACCAATAAGAATGCGTGCTGATACTAAATCAAACGTTCTTCCTGTTGAAAGGTTTACCAAAGAAGGACCGGTTGATTCTTTCCGAGAAGCAGGGCCAACCGTTATCGTATTTGATACAGGCTCTGCTATTGAAGAGCGATAGTAGTCCTGACTTTCAGCCATTACGTCAACGCCAGAAGCCTGATTGAAAGATGCTGGCTCCTGATAGTTGCCAAAGCCGCCCTGAGGCTGTCCGAAGTTTTCAGCCTGAGGAGCTTGTGGAGCCTGCGGCGCAAGACCATAACGCTCCATCTCTTCTTCGCGCAACTGAGCAATGATTGGAGGAGAGACCATTTCGGCAATAACTTCAAACTTGCCCGAGCGAAGTTCATCATCAACAATGAAACGAACCAGCGGAGCACCGTCCATAGTCATGCCTGCTTCGCTTGCTTTTGCACGCAGATAGGTTTCTGTTTCTCCGGCAAGCGTTGGGTAGTAGCCAAAAAGACGATCATCGTCTTGAGGATTTACTAATACGGTATACAGTGTTGGGGCAAGCTCTTTTCCTGCGCCCACAAGTTTATTACGACGCATCTGTTTTTCTGCTTTTTTTGCTATCTGTACAGGAGAAATAGGCGCATCAAACAGCTTGTCATTCATTTCATCAAAACCGTCTTCAACACGATGTTCAAACTTTGAAAAAAAGCCCATCGAACTACCCCCGGTTCGTTCTTTTTCTATAACTACATATACAGTCAACATGATGCCACAAAACCGCAAAAAAGTTTGTAGTTTCTATCGAATTGCCATACACGAACACGAGTTTTAGTCAATTAGCGAAGGGGCAATCCGTTGAGTTTTCCTCTTTTCCTTGAATTGAGTTCCTCTCATTTCCTTGAAGTTTCCAAAAAGGTGCGATAATCTAACCAGTACAAAACTTCATTTGCGGGTGTGGCGGAACGGCAGACGCGCTGGCTTCAGGTGCCAGTGGGGGCAACCTCGTGAGGGTTCAAATCCCTCCATCCGCACCAGTAGAAATAGGTAAGGCCCAGGTTTCCTGGGCCTTTTTCGTTAATGAAGAGACATTGACCTGCGTCAATATCTCAAAACAAACACGCTTTTGCCTTATTAGCTCTTTCGTCCAATAAAACTCTGCTTATTGCGTCACAATCTAGCAGACGCAATGCGTTATTTTTCGTTTTGCAGGGCGTCTACAATCTTGGACTCATTGCTTCCGTCGGTACTTCTAAAAGAAATTTGACACTTAGAAGGAACCTCAGCTGCAAATTCGTCAGCGTCAATAATGTGACCAATTACCACAACCTCATGATCAATCTCCTGATCCTCAAGATAAATCTCTAAGGTAACAGGCTGCTTAATAGCAATATCGCCCTTCTTTACTGAATGAGTTGTTGGGTCGTCAGTTTTGTAGTCATCAACAAGCGTAAAGTACTTGTAGCTTCCTCCATCAAGACAATACGTCCACAGAGGGAATACTTCAGCAACAAGTTCAGTAGTTTTATTGTGGTACCAATCAGTGAGATAATTTTTATCAAGCTCTCCCACATACGTGTGCACTTGTTCAGGAATTTGGATTTCGTCGCCAGTTTTACGAAGAGACTGGTAGATGCCTGCATTGCAACCAGTAAGAGCAACCAGAACAATTACCATAAGAACCGCCACAAAAGAAACTTTTGCAACTTGGCAAAGAGAACGAGATTCCATTTTTCTCCTATCCAAAACCCACACAAGAAAAAACCGAGCCGCTACTCGGTCTATTTTTTAAACCATTCTATCAACAAAGACGCTTTTTCCCACCCAAGTGATAGATTTTGGTCCTATTATGTACAAAACAACCCAACGAGTACTATAACGCGTTTTCGCAACTCTGGGTCAATTGTTCCCTTTTTAATACTAGGAGAAAACATGAATCGCATTCATTGCCTTAACAACATTTCTAAGCTCGGAACCGACTTACTCCCTGACACTTACGAACTCACTGACGAAATCAACGACGCAACGGGAATCTTGGTTCGCTCAGCAGCAATGCATGACACTGAATTCTCTGACAATTTGCTTGCAATTGCCCGTGCAGGTGCAGGCGTAAACAATATTCCTCTTGATCGCTGCGCTCAGAATGGCATTGTTGTTTTCAACACTCCAGGCGCAAACGCAAACGCTGTTAAGGAGCTCGTTATCTGCGGTTTGCTCTTGGGCAGCCGTGGAATTATTGATGGCGCAAACTGGTGCACCGAAAACGCACAGGACGAAGCAATTGCAAAAACGGTAGAGAAAGCAAAGAAAAACTTCGCCGGCAACGAAATCATGGGTAAGAAACTTGCCGTAATTGGTCTTGGCGCAATTGGCGCTCTTGTTGCCGAAGCAGCTCTTAGCCTTGGCATGGAAGTATATGGTTATGACCCTTATGTTTCCGTTAACGCTGCATGGCGCCTTCCAAGCCAGGTAAAGCACATTACCGACCTCAAGGAAATTTGTGGACTCTGCGATTACCTCACTATTCACGTTCCAGCATTGCCAAGCACCAAGGGCATGATTGGCGCTGAAGAGATGGCAGTAATGGATGGAGCTGTTGTGCTCAACTTTAGCCGTGATACTTTGGTGGATACCCAGGCTATGGCGCAAGCTCTTGAGCAAGGCAGCGTTTCTCAGTACATTACCGACTTCGCTACTCCAGAAGTAATGCAGCTTAAGAACACTATTGTTTTGCCTCACTTGGGCGCTTCTACTGCTGAAGCAGAAGATAATTGCGCAATGATGGCAGTTCGCCAGATTGTTGATTACATTGACAACGGCAACATTACCAACTCAGTTAACTTCCCAGCATGCAATGCAGGCGCAAAGGCTGGTGCAAGCCGCGTTGCAATCTGCTCTGCAAATAATGGCGAAATCGCAGCTCAGGCAACTGCTGCCCTCAGCTCATTCGGTCTTGCAAAGATGGCAAGTGAGACTCGCGGTGAGTTCTCTTACACTATTATTGACACCACCGAAGCAATTACTAATGAGGCACTTGAAGCAGTTAAAGCCCTTGAAGGGGTAACGCGCGTACGTGCTCTCTAAGCGGCATCTTCTTACGAACAAGGCAGGCTTGATGATTTCTTTTGATCACGTTTCTTTTTCCTACGAAAAAGACGCTCTTATCTTAAAAGACATCAGCCTGCCTATTTTTTCGGGCGAATTTCTTTGTATCCTTGGAGAAAACGGCTCGGGAAAATCAACGCTCATCAAGCACATCAATGCCCTTCTCTTCTCTGATGAGGGTACTATTACGTGCGAAGGCATTCTTCTTTCTCAAGAAATGACCGCCTCCGATCTTTTTGCTGTTCGCAAGATGGTTGGCATAGTCTTCCAAAATCCTGACAATCAAATTGTCTCTTCTATTGTGGAAGAAGAGGTAGCCTTTGGTCCAGAAAACCTGGGCATACAAAACCCCGAACTACGCACCCGTGTTGATAGAGCACTTGAGAAAGTAGGGCTCGAGTCACTAGCCAAGCACTCAACTACTTCCCTTTCGGGCGGACAAAAACAACGCCTGGCGCTTGCCGGAATTTTAGCACTGGAACCTAAGATTCTCATTTTCGACGAAGCAAGCGCAATGCTTGATCCAAAAGGCCGCAAGGAATTTATGCACCTGTGTAAGGATCTCCATTCTCAAGGCTTCACCATAATCATGACTACTCATTTCATGGAAGAAGCAGCCTTAGCTGATAGAATCGTTGTCCTCAAAGGCGGCACTATTGCTTTTGAGGGAAGTCCTGAAGAAGTGTTTAGCAACAATGAACTTGTTGCCTCCCTTGAACTAGACGTTCCTTTCTCTGTTCGCGTTTCGCGTGCTCTTCAAGAAAAAGAAATAGAGATTCCTCTTTCGTTCACCACTGCTGCGCTTAAGGAGGAGTTGCAATGCTTAGCTTCCAAGAAGTAAGTTTTAGTTATGAGACTCTTTCCCAAAAGCGCACGAAGCAACCAAAGAAGCCTTTTTATGCTCTTGAGAAGATAACCTTCAGCGTAAAACCAGGTGAAATCTTTGGTATTGCAGGCCATACCGGCTCTGGTAAATCTACCCTCGCTCGCCTTGCAAATGGCCTCATCTCCCCAAGCGAAGGATCCATTTTTTACAACGGCATAAACATTCAAGACAAATCACTTGCGCGTACCCTTTGCGGGGAAATTGGCCTGGTATTTCAGAATCCCGAACAACAACTCTTTGCTCCAACCGTATACGAAGACGTGGTATTTGGTCCAAAGAATCTTCATGTCCCTGAAGAAACGTGGGACAGCTGTGTGGCCCATGCTCTTGCTTTAGTGGGCCTGGATTACGAAACCTACAAAGACGTATCCCCTTTCGCTCTTTCAGGAGGACAACAGCGCAGAGTTGCGCTTGCAGGAATCCTTGCTATGGACCCTAAGGTTTTAATCTTTGACGAGCCTACTGCAGGTCTTGACCCTCGCGGTCAAAAAGAGTTTCTTGACACTATTGCGTCCCTTCAACATGAAGGTAAAACCATCCTCATAATTTCACATAATATGAACGATTTGGCACGCTGTGCACACCGTATTTTAGTGCTTAACAAAGGACGCGTTGCTCATTTAGGAACTCCTGAAGAAGTGTTTGTTGCTGAGAATAAGCTTGAAGAGATTGGCCTTGAGTTACCCGATGCACAAAACCTTGCACACCAGCTTCGCAAAGAAGGTTTTTGTTTAGAGAAGAGCTACTACACCGAACGAGAGCTCATAGATGAACTTGCTAGTATGCTGAGCTAACCCAAACGTGAGCTCATTGACAAGCTTGCTAGCATGCTGAGCCAGCGTAGCAAAACGCACGCAATATTTTATCAACGCAACAGCGCATCAGACCACTCCAACACGCGCAACAGTATGCAACAGCGCACATTTACAACAACGACAACCTGTCAACGCAGAGACGCGCTGCATCACGAACGCTCAAGCCTTCAATTTCGATAGTTATTTGAGCGTACTTTTCGTAAAGAGGAATGCGTTCCTCATACAAGTCAGCCAAACTCATTCCCATACCGTTTTTCATAACTACGCCACGTTCGTGAAGGCCACCTAACCGTTCGGTTAATTCTTCCAAAGACACTTTCAAGTACACAATAGGACCAAGCTCGGCTAAATGTTTCATTGCTGCATCAGAATAAATAGCCGAACCTCCAGTTGAAACAATGGCATTGCTTGCTTCAAGGGAAGAGAGTACCGAGCCTTCTATCTCAATGAAGCCTTCTGCTCCATTTTCATCAATAAGCTTTTGGAGCGTTTTTTCGTACTGGTTTTGGATAAGAATGTCGCAGTCTAAGAAGTCTTTTCCTAAAATTTTTGCCAAAACAACGCCAAGAGTTGATTTCCCCGCGCCAGGCATACCTATAAGAACAATGTTAGATTTCTTTTCCACAAGCTCATCCTTTCCTTGGTTTGCCTATTGTATCAAGCTCTCCAAAGCCTTACATGCTTGTTCTTCATTTATTAACGCACTCTGGGGAATCTTGTCAAAACCTATGCGTGAAAGGCTTCCTATCACCTGCTCATCGAGCCCTAACAAATACACATACTTATACAACTCAGGCCATGACTTTTCTTCCGTAACGATTGCTGAGGTGTTAAGTTTCTCAAGATGCTCAAACCAGCGCTTTAGACCTTCAAGACGAGCTCCTATCTCAACGCCACGCAAAGAAATTCGCGTGAGCGGATACAGAGCAAACACTACTACTCCATATGCAATAACCCCCGGAACAAGCGCTAAGACATTTTTCGTCATTAAATAGCACACTGCCAAAGCTACAAGCCCAAGGAGGCCAAGCGCAATAAGGCGTGGATAGCGAAGCTTACAATAGCGCTCTATTAGACCCTCATTATCAAAGCGAAGAGTAAGAGCGCTATTCCACGATTCGAATACTTTTAGACCATGCGTGTTCACATACGCTTTAATTTCGGAAAGCGAAACCTCAGACTTACCTTCACCAATCTCCTCAAAAAGAAGAGCTGCTGTTCTTCGCTCAAGATCATTTTCAAACGGTTTGTCTGCTGAAGAATTCAATCTAAATACGCACTCGTCAGCATCTGAACCTTTGCTTTTAACGGAAACATGGCCCTTTTCCACCAGCTCCATAACACTAACCACAAAATCTCTGCCGTGTGGCTTTCCCTTATTAATTAAACGGGACACGACTGCAGCAGGAAGGTCTTTTTCGGGAGCTTTATACCAATAAGAATCAGGAAGCGAAACGCTCTGTTCCTTGGTAAACCGACGCGCAGACAAAAGACCAAGGAAAACTATCAAGATAACCACAAGAACTGATGCTAGAACAGTAGTGTATGACCTCTGTGTCCAGTACGCATCGTTATCTTTCCAGGACCTTTCTTGAGCCAAAATTGAGTTTAGTTGAGACGTATTGGTGTGGATATTTCCTCCACTCGTGTTGCTGTAAGAGATCCAATCGGCAGGAAATACTGCTCTTAGTTCAGCATAATTACCTTGTTTGATTTCGGGGGTGTAGAAAAGAACGGCTCCCTTCACCTGATTAACCATAATTTCTGCATCAGGTGAACCATGAGACCACGCACGAATAGTAGTACCTGGTTCAATTATTGCCTGTTCAGGCACGGGAAGAGCCATTTGGATAAATACCGAAGAAGAGGAGTATTTCCAATCGGCAGTAATAAATTTCCAATACATATCAGTTACATCCTGATACACTTGCGCTCCGTTTTCGAGCACGTATTCTACCGTGAAGGTATACGTTCCTTCTTGGTTTTGCGTAAACACATAGAAGGTATTAGAAGCAGAATCAAACGAATAACTCAGTTCTTCAGGAGTTTCCGAACGAGAAAGCCCTTTTTCCCACTCAGGATTAAACGCAACCTGCGCTACTGCTATTGCGTTATCCAAAACAGGATATCCGCCCTTGCCTTCAAAAGAGGTACCTTTTAAGGAAGCATCTTCGCTATATTCACCTTCCCCTTCTACCACCGATACCTTCTTAACCGAAAGAAAAGAGCCTGAAGGAACATTTTCAAAACACCAGCTGAGCACCGCGTCTTTCTTAGAAAGCGTAATAGTGCGCGTTTCACTTACGTGTAAATCTCCTTCTTTTGTAACGGATGAATTGATTACTGTTTTGGAAATTGTGTAGTCTTCCGCCCACGCAAGTGACGGAAATAATCCTGCAAAAATCAAAAACATGGTCGCAATCAACGCTACTATCAAAGATAAAGAAGCGGCCGTTATTCTGCGAGAAAAACCAGCCATCACCTCTGCGAAATAAGGCACAAATCTATCTTTTTTTACACTCTGAGTGAATTGCATCCCGTTTGCTCCTTGCAAAAAATGTCGTTCACCGTTACTATAACCAATTGTATTTCACTGGAGAGTTGGCTGAGAGGTCGAAAGCGCCCGCCTGCTAAGCGGGTATAGGATCAGACTTCCTATCGAGGGTTCGAATCCCTTGCTCTCCGCCAGAACACCACAAGAGCTTCACCTTCGGTGGAGCTCTTTTTTTCTAGCAAAACAACCTTATGCCACCAAATCTTCGCCAGTGTCTCACCTAGCAAAACTCACCTGCGCGCTTTGCGTACGCTTTCTTACGTACAGTTCGTCTTATACACGCCTTTTCTTACGTGCTCTTTTTTTGCATACGCTTTCGTACGCGTACGCTATCTCACGTGTACGCTCTTTTACGCATACACGGTTTACCTGCCCTTCCTTGCACGTATGTTTTAGTTTCCATAAATCATTCGTCCTGCTCCACGGCCTAAATACACTGCCACCAAACAGCACACAACCGTAGCAGCAATATAGCCGCCCGCCACCAAGAAATTTCCTTCTTCCAACAAACCGACGGTTTCTAAACCCCATGTTGCAATTGCGGTATAGCCACCAACAAGACCCGTTGTAAAGAAGAGAAGCGGTGTTTTTTGAGCAGGATAATAATAAGGAAGAATAATTGAAAAGAATCCAATAAAGAAGCATCCAATAACATTAATAACAAAGGTAGCCCACGGGAATGCCGTTTGACCAGCCATATTAATAACCATCATACAGATATAGCGCAACGAGGCTCCAATGAAGCCTCCTGCGCCAACAATCAATACATCAATCATGGAAACTTCCTAAATGAGAAACTCCCTAAACTAGAAAGCCTTAATTGCAGCAACTCCTAGTTTTGAAAGCGTAGTTGAGCGATACCACCAGCCTTTTCCATGAGCTAAAACACTCAACTCAGCTGCCTTATCGTATGACTCGCAAATCAAGCAATAAGCCGAACCGCTTCCACATAAGAAGTGAGCACGAACTCCTTCTTGCTGGCTTGCCCATTCCGATATTTCTGCAATTTCAGGAACAAGAGATTCGGCAGCCTTTTGCAAGTTATTGAAAGGAGTTACTTCAAGCGCACTCTTAGCATTCTCAAGTTGAGTAATAAACTCAGGTTCTGCATATTGAGGATTCTCGTCAAAAAGACGATATGCTTCTGCCGTAGAAACACCCTTTTCTGGGCGAACAAGCA
Source organism: uncultured Eggerthella sp. (assembly GCA_900546175.1). Taxonomy (GTDB): domain Bacteria; phylum Actinomycetota; class Coriobacteriia; order Coriobacteriales; family Eggerthellaceae; genus Anaerotardibacter. The sequence continues at coordinate 174,913 of URBX01000002.1, forward strand.
GCACAAATTCACGCGAAGGCTCAAGTTCGTGATGGAATACTTCGCCTTTTCCTGTTAGGTACGAACAAGCTCCCCACAAAAAGAAGCTTACGTCAGCTCCCAATTCGGCAGCAACTTTCATTACTACCTCGCTCTTTGGATCAACATCCCACAGAGTAGCTGTACCAAAAAGAGCCGCTGCAGCATTAGAAGATCCGCCACCTAATCCCGCCTCAAACGGAATCACTTTCGACAAGGACATGTCAATTTGCTCGTCACAGGTACGGCCGAGCGCCGCGTATAGTTTTTCCACTGCCTGATACGCAATATTATCAACAGGATCAAGAGCAAGCTCTCCAATATCGCTTGAACATTCGCACTTCAAACAAATTGTGAGGCCTGTTCCGTCACCGTCAAGATCAATACGACGCATCTCGAGCGTGTCATGAAGAGAAAGCGCATGCATTACGGTGCTCACCTGGTGGTAGCCGTCAGCGCCCTGTGGGCCAACCGCCAAAACCAAGTTAACTTTTGCAGGCGCAATCAGTTTTACGTAGTTCACTAGTTCTCCTTTATAAGCCATATAGCTATGACGTATTTTAGGTGTTTAAGATTAAGATAGCGAATTTTTTTCTAACAACTTTTGTGCTTTTCGCTCTTGTCTTCTTCTTGCGAAGAAAGAACTGAGCAATTGGCCACACTCTTCGCTCAGCACTCCCCCGGTTACTTCAAAGGTATGATTAAGGCGCTCATCCTGGTGAATAGCGTAGAGCGTACCTAAAGCGCCGGCCTTTGGGTCAGGAGCCCCGTAGACGCATCGGTCAATACGAGACTGATGCATTAAGCCCGAACACATAATGCAGGGCTCAAGAGTGACATATACCGTACACCCGGTAAGTCTCCAAGCATCCAAAACGCGTGCTGCTTGTTTGAGGGCAAGAAACTCAGCATGGCCTGCAGGATCTTTGTCCGTTTCACGCCTGTTATATGCTCGCGCAATTATCTTTCCCTCATGAACTACTACTGCTCCAATAGGCACTTCGTTGAGCTCTTCAGCCTGCTTCGCCTGAGCAATAGCCTCTTTCATGAAAGCAATATCAAGGTTTTCGTCTTTTTTCATCATATTTGTGGTATTCTTTTCAACACTTACGGAAGATTGGCTGAGTGGTTGAAAGCGGCGGTCTTGAAAACCGTTGTGCCGAGAGGTACCGTGGGTTCGAATCCTACATCTTCCGCCAGAGATTATTTAAAGACCAGGTTTTTTCCTGGTCTTTTTTGCGCACTTTTTGCACCCGAATTTTGTGCGCTTATTTTTTTGCACCCCTATTTTCTAAAAAAGCTCTTCTTCGATTTCGTCTACCGGCATTGAACAGCCTACCCAAAGACGTTCGCCAATAGCTGCCTGCTGAAGGAACATTCCTACGCCATCTACCGTAACGCAGCCACATTCTTTTGCGAGCTTAAGAAGTTCTGTTTCGCGTGGAGTATAAACCGCATCAGCAACAATCAAATCTTTGCGAAGCATTTCCTTTTTCAATAAACAACCAGGAACTTCATACGTGCCAACGGTAGTAGCGTTTACTACCAACGCAGATTCGGAAAGAGATTTTGCAAGCTCCTCTTCGTCATCCAAAGGATGAATAGAAACTGCACAATCAGGAGCAAACTGCTGTAAACGAGACACTACTTCACCCACTGAGTAAAGATGTGCATCTTTCCTGTTGAAGATATCAATTGCCGATACGCCATCAAGCGCTGCCTGAGTAACAATTGCACTGCCTGCAGCGCCTCCGCCTAATACCGTGATTTTCTTACCGCGAATATTAATACCCTTAAATACCAAGGTTCGCATGAATGCTGCACCATCAGCGTTATCACCTAAGAAGCGGCCTTTCTGAATAACAACCGTATTAACCGCACCCATAATTTCAGCAACGGTAGAAACTTCATCCAGATAAGGCATGATTGCTGTTTTGCAAGGAGTAGTTACGTTAAATCCAAGAAACCCTAAAGAAGCCATGCCGCGTAGAGAGTCAAGGAGATACTTGTCATTTATATCAAAAGCAATATAGGCATAATTCAGACCAAGCTTCTCGAAAGATGCGTTATGAATAGCGGGAGATAAGGAATTCTTTACCGGACTTCCCACCAATCCAATATATTTTGTAGCTCCTGAAAGATCCTGTTTCTTCATATGCGTCCTCTTTTGAATTGCCTAACTTTCTAACCATACTTGACCAAAGTAAAGATTTCAAATTGTCTTTCACTATAGAGCCAGGTAAGTTTGAAGTCCTCAATTTTTTTAGCGAAATTGAGCTCGTTTTATCCTTCGATAATCTCCATAAGCTCAAGCCACTCTCCATCCAAGATGTCCATCTCTTCTTCAAGAGAAGCAATTTTTTTCTGAATGTCTCCCAATTCAATGTAATCAGATGGATCAACCTCAAGTTGGCGCTGCTTTTGTTTATCAATTTTTGCCGTAAGACTACTCATTTTACGCTCAACAGCCTTGAGCTTTTTGCGTGCTTCATACACTTCTTTGCCTGTTGGGCCTATTTTACTTACTGCGCCTGCCCCGCTTACATCACCTGCAGAGCCTGCCTTTCCAAAAGCCTGGCCAGAAACAGTTCCGCTTGTCAGTCCTTCCTGGCTTGCAAGCTTTGCTTCCTTTGGAGAAATCACGTCTTGGAACGTCTTTTTGTTCGCTTGCTTCCTTGACTCCTCAAGGAGCTCTAAATATTCATCAACGCCACGTGGACAATGAACCAATTCTCCATCAATAAGGGCGTATTGATTGTCCGTAACACGCTCCATAAGATAGCGGTCATGACTTACGATAATCAAGGTTCCTGGCCACGTATCAAGCACGTTTTCCATAGCCACCATCATGTCGGTGTCTAAGTCATTACTTGGCTCGTCGAGTATCAACACATTAGGAGCTTCAAGCAAAATCAGCATCAATTGCAAGCGACGCTTTTGACCGCCCGATAAGGTTTTTACCGGCGCCATTAAATACTTTGCATCTAACCCTAGCTGCTCCATCAAAACGCCCGGTGAAACAACTTTTCCCTCAACAACATACTGAGATTTATAGCGGCTCAAAACCTCTTTTACTCTATCGTTGGCGAGCTCTTCAAGTTCTTCAAGCTTCTGGGAAAGAAAGGCGAACTTGACCGTTTTGCCAATTTTTACCGTTCCTTTTGAAGGAAGAAGTTTACCTTGAACAATATCGAGCAGTGTTGACTTGCCTGCGCCATTAACACCCAAAAGCCCGAACCGGTCTCCTGGACCAATAAGCCAGGTCAAATTAGAAAATACGGGCTTTTGTTGGTAGGAAAAGGAAATATTCTCCACGCTTACGCACTGTTTTCCTAAGCGGGAAACAGCAGCACGCTTCAGCTCAACGCTATTGCGAATAGGAGGCTCATCGGCAATAAGCGCTTTTGCCGCCTCGACATGAAACTTTGGCTTGGTAGAACGAGCGCGAGCCCCTCGAGAAAGCCATGCCAATTCACGGCGCGCAAGGTTTCTTCGGCGCTGTTCGGTTACGCGAGCCACTCTATCGCGCTCAACGCGCTGCTCCATATAAGCGGAGTAGCCTCCTTCAAACGGTTCTACAACACCATCGTGCACTTCCCACATAGACAAGCACACTTCATCAAGGAACCAACGGTCGTGGGTTACTACTACCATTGCACCATTGCCTTTTCTAAAGCGTTGGTTCAAATGATTTGCAAGCCAGTTAATAGCACCCACATCAAGATGGTTTGTAGGCTCGTCAAGCAACAAGACGTTGGAATCTTCAATAAGAACACGAGCCAGGTCTACCCTTCGTCTTTCACCACCAGACAAGGTTGAAACCGAAGCGTTCCAATCAAGATCAGAAATCAGACCATTAATGATGGCGCGAATTGATGCATCTGAAGCCCACTGATATTCAGGTATGCTGCCCACTACATTTTCGCCTACCGTTTTTTCGTCATCCAAGCTATCAGTTTGAAGCAAAGAGGAAATCACTACACCGCGGCTTTTTAAAACACGGCCATCATCAGGAGTAACGCTCTGGTTAAAAAGCCCAAGTAAAGATGACTTTCCATCGCCGTTACAGCCAACAACACCCACACAATCGCCATCACTGATGCCAAGCGAGACATTCTCAAAAACTGTTTTAGTAGGATATTCTAGATGTACGTTTTCAAAACCAATTAAGTACGCCATTTACTTCTGTCCTCGTATACACAATGAGGGCCACAAAAGCCCTCATGTATGCTTTGTTATGTAATTGAAGCGTGTTTTATGCTTCGTTCAGCTTTTTCGCAAGAATCTGGTTGATAAGTTTAGGGTTACCCTGACCGCGCATTTCCTTCATGCACTGACCAACAAAGAAGCCAATAACCTTTGTGTTTCCTTCTTTATAGCGAGCAACTTCCGCAGGGTTTGCGGCAATAATTGCGTCAACTACCGCTTCAATAGCTCCCGTATCAGAAACCTGCTTCATTCCTTTTTCTTCAACAATAACGCTTGGATCTTTGTCTTCTTCCATGATGGCAGCAAAGACAGTTTTTCCCTGTTTTGAAGAAATAGTGTCGCTTGCAATAAGAGATACCAACTCAACTGCACGCTTTGGCGAAAGAGGTGTGTCGGAAAGCTCAACGCCTGAATTTGCATTCAAATATGCAGCGATATCGTTAGTAATCAAGTTGGCAAGTGGCTTTGCAAGCTTTGCCTGGTCTTTCGTTTCTTTCATGCACTCTTCGAAGAAGTTTGCAGAATACCTATGCTCAACCAGCGTACGAGCGTCATACGCAGAAAGGCCAAAGCTCTCAGAGAAACGAGCAGCTTTTTGGTCAGGCAATTCTGGCAATTTCGCACGTACTGATTCGATAAACTCATCGCTCAAGTCATAGGGAGCCAAGTCTGGCTCAGGGAACAAACGATAGTCATCGGCAGTTTCTTTAACGCGCATAACAATTGTGCGCTTTGCGCTTGGATCCCAGTGACGGGTTTCCTGATAAATAACACCGCCTTCTTCAAGAACCTCTGCCTGACGACAAATCTCGTATGCCAAACCATCATGAAGATTCTTAAAGCTGTTCATATTTTTCAGCTCTGTTTTTGTGCCGAACTTCGCTTCGCCACGACGACGCAAAGAAACATTGCCATCACAACGAAGAGAACCCTCTTCCATTGAACAGTCGGAAATACCAATAGCCAAGTAAATCTGACGAAGCTTCTGCATGAACAAACGTGCTTCTTCAGGGGTACGCAATGCAGGAAGCGTTACCAACTCAATAAGAGGAGTGCCTGCACGGTTGTAGTCAACAAGAGAATGAGTTGCGCCCGCAATACGTCCTTCTCCGCCTCCAACGTGCACCATCTTACCTGCGTCTTCTTCCATATGGATGCGCTCGATACCAATATGAGCAATGTAGCCTTCTTCTGTGCAGGTGATATTTTCACCCGTATCACCTGGCTTCATTGAAGCATACTCATAGCGTTCCTTTGCAGCAGGGCCATCAACATTCAAATCAAGATGACCACGCATACAGAAAGCTACTGGGCCTTGTGTAGTTTGGAAGTTCTTTGCCATATCGGGATACATGTAGTTCTTACGATAGAACATAGAACGCTTCTCGATTTCACAATTTGTTGCCAGACCAGCCAAGCAGATAGATTCAATAGCTGCTTTGTTTGGAACAGGCAAAGCACCGGGAAGGCCTAAACAAACTGGACAAGTGTGGGTATTTGGATCGGCGCCAAACTCCAACTTGCAGCCACAAAACATCTTGGTCTTCAAAGTGGTAAGTTCAGCGTGAACTTCAAGACCAATAACTGCTTCCCAATCTTGTAATACCTCTTCAAGCTTACGCATGGTTTATGCACCTACCTTTCCTGCATCAAAAGCGGGTGCAACAGGAGCAGGACCATAAACGGTTTCAAGAGCTGCTGCAACGCGGAACATATTCTCATCTTTAAAGGCAGGGCTAATAAGCTGAGCGCCTACCGGCATATTGCTCTCTTTTCCTAAGCCTACTGGGAAACTCATGCCGCCATTGCCGGCAATATTAATTGAAATGGTATACATGTCAGACAGATACATTTCTGTTGGGTCAGAGATTTCACCAAACTTAAACGCGGTACGAGGAGCTGCTGGAGCAATAATGCAATCCACTTTCTGGAATGCCTGAGCATAGTCCTGAGTGATAAGTGTGCGAACCTGCTGTGCAGGATAATAATATTTGTCGTACACGCCCGCTGAAAGCAAATAGCTGCCCAACATAATTCGACGGCGTGCTTCCTGGCCAAAGCCACCCGAACGAGAAGCTTCGTACTGACCGCCTAAGTCTTTGTGACCTGGCTCACAGTAACCATAGCGAACCGAGTCAAAACGAGCCAAGTTAGAAAATGCTTCGCAAGGACCCAGGACATAATAAGCACTGATTGCTGCATGGGCATTTGGAAGCTCAATTTCAACAATTTCAGCACCCATCTTCTTGAGCGCGTCAATTGCCTCTTCAATTTTTTCTTTTACTTCAGCAGTAAGACCTTGCGCTTCCATAAATGCAGGAACAACACCAATTTTCATGCCTGAAACACCTTCAGCAAGATTTGCCGTGAAGTCGGTGGTTACGTTTTGACTGGTGCAATCCAAAACGTCTCTACCTGCAAGCGCATTCATAGCTAACGCTGCATCAGCAACACTACGAGAGAAAGGACCAACCTGATCAAGAGAGCTTCCGAAAGCAACTACACCATAGCGAGAAACTACACCATAGGTTGGCTTTACACCAACAACGCCGCAGAAACTTCCTGGCTGACGAATGGAGCCACCAGTGTCTGAACCTAAGGTAATGGTTGCCATACCTGCCGCTACCGCAGCAGCACTACCACCAGAAGAACCACCAGGGACTCGCTCTAAATCCCAAGGATTGAAGGTTTTTCCAAAAGCAGAGGTTTCTGTTGATGAGCCGAATGCAAATTCGTCCATATTTAACTTACCAAGTGGGATACCGCCTGCTTCAATAATTCGATTTACGCAGGTAGCAGTGTAAGGAGAAACGTAATTCTCAAGCATGCGAGAAGAACAGGTTGTGTGGGTTCCCGTCAAATTCATGTTGTCTTTAAAAGCAACGGGAACACCCGCAAGAACACCCATCTGATCAAAGGTTCCTTGAGCAAGTGCCGCATCAATTTTTTCAGCTTGCTGCAAAGCAAGATCACTTGTTACTTCCAAAAACGCATGAATGCTCTGATCAACTTCTTCAATGCGTTTCAAAGAATCCTGAGCAACTTCAACCGCACTGAAATCTCCTTTGCGAAGACCTGCCTGAATTTCTGCAACCGATAAGTTTGCAAAAGCCATTATGCGTCACCTCCACCAAGAATAGCGGGAATCAAAAAACAGCCCTCTTGCTGTTTTGGCGCATTCTGAAGAGCAACTTCCTGAGAAAAGCTTTCCTCTTCCTCATCTTCGCGCATAACATTGGAAAGAGCTCCAATAGGATGGAAGGTAGGCTCAATGCCTTCTAAATCATATTCAGTAATAGGCTTAAGGCTCTCAATAATGTTGTTGAGATCTTGCGTCATAGGACCAATCTCTTCATCAGTGAGCCCAATACGTGCATAGGTAGCAATGCGACGTACTTCATTTTCAGTCAAATGCTGGGTCATGTCTTTTCCTTAACATTTCATCAAACACGCTTAGTTTTCCCTACTACTTCTTCAGAAAAAGGACTAAACGCACAACGTATTATCTTAACAAAAGTATTACGAGGAAGTAGTCTCAAGTTCCTGCTCTGCACTAAGAGCTGCTGCAACTTCGGCTGCTTTTAAACGTGCTGTTTCTTCGATGTCATTTTTTATACGAAGTTTGAACAATTCAAGACCTTGCTGATATTCTTCAGAGGAAACGCGAGACTGGGGTTCACACACCAAAGGGGCAATGGCACGAGTCACCGCATCGGCAACATCAACGGCCTTATTAGCGTCATCAATAGTGACAATAACTTTTCCTTTTGTGCCAGACTCTCCAATTTCAGTAAAGAGCACCTTTGGGTCAATAGCAACTTCAGCAAGGTGATCCGCCACTTTATGCGTGCGATCTTCAACTTCCTTGGCAAGAACCCCTAAATCACGGGGAGTTGTCACAAAGAAATGGACTATAACTTTTTCAACAGCAGGAAGAAGGACTACCGAATTTTTCGAGATGACGCTGTTAGGAATAATAACTGTTTCCCCGAGCGTGTTTTTAATAGTGGTATGGCGCCATGCAATATCTTGGACAACACCCTTATTGCTGCCTACTTGAATGTTGTCCCCCACCTTAATGAGGCCTTGGAACACAATAAGGATGCCTCCAATGAAGTTTGCAATGGTTTCCTGAGCGCCTAAAGAAACGGCAATACCGCCAACGCCCAGTGCAGCAACGAGCGCATTCATGTCAACGCCAAAACAGGCATTCATAATGAAAGACAAGCCAACAGCCCAAAAGGTAAATCGGAGCAAGTTGAGAAGAAACGAACTCTGAGGAATGCGCGAGTCTTCTTTATTCATAATGCGTTTGAGCCACTTTACTGCCAGGTGAGTAATGACTGCAATGGTAACCACCAAGATAGCGGCAGCAATAAGCTTCGCCAAACTATTACCGCCCAAAAAGCCTATAAATTCTTGTTCTAACTGTACTGCGTCCACGTATATATCCTCACCTTACCAAGGGGCTCATTCATAGGTATTAATTAGTGTTTTTCCTATTTAGTGTATTATCCCTAAGAGCTGGTTTTTTGTATCAGGTATTATGAAATAAACAAAAGACCTAGCTAAGAATTCAAAGTGAGCTCATCATTTTGCTCCCTTTAGTTATAACGCAACCATCCGCAGTTATAACGCAGCTATCCGCACCCATTCGAGAAACAGAGTGATATGAACTACAACCAAGTAAAATTCTGTGGCGCTTACGGCACCAGTTCTCAAATTCCCGAATCAAAACGTCCCGAAATATCTTTTGTTGGACGCTCAAATGTGGGTAAGTCTTCCCTCATAAACCGTCTTTTCAACCGTAAGAAGCTTGCAAAAGTTTCCTCAACTCCTGGAAAAACAAGTACGGTAAATTTCTTCACTAACGACGAAGTGGATTTCATCGACTTACCTGGCTATGGCTATGCAAAAGTTGCTAAAAGCGAAAAGGCTCGCTGGTCTGAAATGATTGAAGGATATTTTGATCAGTATCGCTACTATGCTTTAGTGGTATCTCTTATTGACATCCGCCACCCTGCAACAAAGCTTGACGAACAGATGATTGAATTCCTTTTAGCCTGCCGTCTTCCTTTTGTTGTTTGCCTCACTAAAGCAGATAAAGTAAGCAACAATGTTGCCAACAAACAAAAGGCTGCTATCCGAAAGCAGCTTAATCTGCCAAAAGAAATTGAGCTTGTTGTTTGCTCAAGCGAAAAAGGAACAGGCTTTGACCAGCTCAAACAGGTTATTGAAAAAGCAGCTGCAGGAGAATATCTTCCCGACCTCAGAGAAGAAGACTAACTTATGAAGCGTATCGAAATTCAGAGCCTTATTGAGGATATCGAAGCGTTTATCCCTTTTAATGAGCAGGAGAAAAGAGACAAAGAGCTTTTCTTAGCCCATCTTTCTTCAGGAAAAGACGTCTTTACCCGCAAAGAGCAAGCTCACATTACTTGTTCTATCTGGACTCTCAACGCTCAAAAGACTAAAGCTCTTATGGTGTATCACAATATCTACAACTCGTGGTCTTGGATTGGCGGTCATGCTGATGGGTGCACCAATCTCAAAGAAGTAGCACTTCGAGAACTGCATGAAGAAACGGGAGCGGTTTGCAATTCTCTGTGCGAAAAGCCTAATCCAGAAAGCGAAAGTAACCTGCTCTCTTTAGAAATACTGACAGTTGATGGCCACGAAAAGAATGGTGAGTATGTAAGCTCCCACCTTCATCTCAACGTGACCTTCCTTGCTTTTGCAGATGAATCTTCTCAGTTACAGAAAAACGAGGAAGAAAACAGCGGCGTTGCATGGATCGAGCTCGACCAGGTCTGCCGCGCTTCAACCGAGCCTTGGATCGCCGCTCGTATTTACCAAAAGCTTCTTGATAAAGGAAAGAAATACGCCTGGCGCTAGTTGGTATTCCCTTTAAGAGTCTAAGCTATTCAGTTATTTTTCTTCTCGCCTTTTCTTCTGAGCTATCGCATTCTAGTGCCAGGTTGACCTTCCGGCTGTATTTCTAAATAGGCCGTTTGCTTACTTTCGGTGTAATTTAGCTAAATCAATACACACTTAGTCATTTTTTGATAAGCGAGCACCCTGTGGAGTATCTTCAATCATATAGCCCAACTCAGTCAGCGCATCACGAATCGCATCAGCAGTTGCGAAGTCTTTTTCCTTACGAGCAGAAGCGCGCCTCTCAAGCAAAGCAATAGTTGCTTCCTGGGCAGAAGTTAAGCATGAACCTGTGAACTTGTTTGCCAAAACAACTAATTCGTCTGCATCTTCAGCGCAGTTGCACTCATCGCACTCAAGAGTAATACCCAAAACTCCCATTAACTCAATAATAGAATCAATGCTTACCTGAAGGCTTTCAATTTCCTCGGCAGCAATCTGAGCATCCTGCAAAATGGTGTTCGCTTCAGCAATAAAGCTAAAAATACAACCAAGTGCACCTGCCGTATTGAAGTCATCGTCCATAGCTTCAATAAAACCCTTGCGCATAGCAGTGTATGCACGAGCATAGCCATCACGGTCCCACTCGTTTGCTTCAGCGGCAGGATTTTGAATAATCCAGCTAATGTTCTTAATACAGTTAGAAACACGGCAAAGCGCTGCTTCAGCTTCCTTGAGGCGCTCATCGGAAAAATCAAGTGGGCTGCGATAGTGAGTTTGCAACATAAGCATACGCAAAACAGCAGGCTTAGTTGTTTTTAACACGTCACGCAACAACAAGAAGTTTCCTAAAGACTTCGACATCTTCTCGGAATTAATTTGAAGCATGCCGCCATGCATCCAATAGTTTGAGAAGGTGCAACCACAAGCTGCCTCAGACTGAGCACGCTCGTTTTCATGATGAGGGAATGCTAAGTCAGCACCACCACCGTGAATATCGAATGGCAAGTGGAGATATTTTTCCGACATAGCAGAGCATTCAATGTGCCAACCAGGACGACCTTCGCCCCAAGGAGAAGTCCAGCTTGGTTCGCCTGGCTTTGCAGCTTTCCACAACGCAAAGTCCAACGGATCACGCTTGCGATCTTCTAAGCCCTGACCGTCTGCGCGAAGCTCACGATGACCAGTTTCCATTTCATCAATATTTCTGCCTGAAAGCTGACCATAGCCGTCATACGAGCGAACTGCAAAGTAAACATCTCCGTCAACCTCATAAGCATGGCCTTTATCAATAAGCTTCTGAACAAGATTGATCATGGTGTCAATCTCTTCCGTTGCTTTTGGTCGAATATCTGGGTCAAGAACACCTGCCGCACGCATATCTTCAATAAATGCCTCGGTAAATTCTTGAGCAACCTCTGCAGCGGTGCGACCTTCTTCACGGGCTTTATTAATGATTTTGTCATCCACGTCAGTTACGTTCTGAACGAACGTTACGTCGTATCCTCTAAACATTAAATAACGACGAATTGTGTCAAAAGAAATGAAGGTACGTGCATTGCCGATATGGATATAGTTATATACGGTTGGGCCGCAAACATACATGCCTACCTTGTTGCCATTAACAGGAACGAAGTCACGCTTTTCACGAGATTTGGTGTCATACAATCTGATCATGGTTTTTTCCTCACTATTAGTAAGTGCAGACCTATTTTCTAATATCTGCCTTAGTTTAACGTACTGGAATATAAAAAGAGGGGCAAACTATGAAAGGTTTACCCCTCTGCTCTATCTCTATATAACAAAACGAGAGCAGACCGCTCTAACAACATCGAACAACTAAAGCTACTGCCTGAGCAGAAATGCCCTCTTCACGGCCTTCAAAACCAAGATGTTCGGTGGTAGTTGCTTTAACGCCAATATTCTCAACAGGAATATGGCATGCTTCTGCAAGGTTTTTTCTCATTTGATCACGATAAGGAGACAATTTTGGTGCTTGAGCCGCAATAACACTATCAATGTCAACAATTTCATACCCTTGAGCACGAACGTAGCGGGCAACCTCTTCTAGGAGAAGTAGAGAATTTGCACCCTTATATTTAGGGTCAGTATCGGGAAAAAGCTTTCCAATATCTCCCCCGCGAACTGCTCCTAAGAGCGCATCGGCAATTGCATGCGCTAACACGTCTGCATCTGAATGGCCATCCAAACCCTGAAAATGAGGGATATCAACGCCCCCTAAGATAAGCTTTCTGTCAGGAGCAAAGGCATGGACGTCATATCCCAGACCAATTTTTGTGATTGCAATATGTTCTGGAATTGTTCTTGGCTCCACTTATTCTTCACCCTTCATTTCTTCACGCATTTTATTAAGAAGCTTGATTGCGGCTTCAATAAGAAGGAAATCTTCAGGAACAGTAAGTTTTAGATTGTCACGCTTGCCTTCAACTACAAGAACTTGACCTCCCAAACGTTCAATCAAGGAAGAGTCATCAGTTCCCACAAAACCATCGGAAAGGGCAGCAGCATGAGCACGTCGATAAATACCCGAACGGAATATCTGAGGAGTTTGCGCATTCCAGAATACTGATCTATCAGGCGTTCCTACAATAACTCCGTCTTCAACAACTTTTAAGGTGTCAACAGAAGGATGTCCTACTACCACACCATCGCAATCAATATTTCCCTTCAAGGTACTAATTGCGTGACTAATAAGACCTGGAGTTACTAAAGGACGAGCTCCATCATGAAGTGCAACATATTCAAATTCCTCAGGTACATACTCTAAGCCAGAAAAAGCTGATTCCTGACGAATAGAACCTGCCGGCGCAAACACAATAGGAGTTACAAATGGAAATGGTTCAATTGCTTTAGAGAAATACTCATCCTTTCGGTTTTCAGGACAAACCACTACGATTAATCCCACATCACCAACGGCATCAAACGACGCCGCAGAACGAGTAAGCATAGGCATGCCCGCTAATTCAACAAGCTGTTTTCCGCCCTCATGACCAAAGCGCTCTCCCGAGCCTCCTGCAAGAATAATGGCAGCGGTTTTTGGCTTTTTATCAACACGACCTGTAATTCTTTGGGCAAGCTCAACGGGAACCAACGGAGACTCATTCAAAGCCTCGATAACGTCATTTAATGCTGAAGCAGTAAATACAGGATCTAATGATTGAGCGCTCATGGGTTCTCACGCACCTTACAGTATTAAAGTAACCAAAGAGAATGGTTACAGAAAGCGGGCTGTTATGTGGCAGTTTGCACCGTCACAGCTTTAATTTTAGCAAAAACACATAAGAGATTTACTCTGATAAAGCGAACAGGTAAAAGAAAACGGGCTAACAAGAAAAACTCTCATTAACCCGTTCATATTCTTTTCAAAACTAGCCGAAGTGGGACTCGTTTGCTGCCGCTTGCGTGAGTAGGCGTTTTAGAAAGCTGCTCCCGAGCTCGAACCGCCGAAACCACTTGGCGCAGATAATCCCGCATTTCCCAAATCGTAGCTATCGCTCAAAAGAAGCTCCGCTTCAGCTGCAATGGTATCTCGTTTGCGTGGTGCAGGAATAGAGCCTTCACCCTGCTTAAACACGAGCTTTCCTACGCGGATTTCTTTCTTTTCGGTCCGAGATTCATTATTCTCATTGCTCTTCTCGGTGTTTTCTTTGCTGCTATCAGCCGAAACATCAAAGCCCACAGAAGGCTTTTTCTCTTCGCTCGCAGCATCAACATCAATGATGGAACCACTTGTCCAAATTCCCTCAAGCAACTGCTCGGAAATAGGGTCTTCCAACATGCGCTGAATTGCCCTTCTCAAAGGACGAGCTCCAAAGGTTAAATCGGTTCCTTCTTCCGCAATAATCTTTGCCGCAGCAGGGGTAATCGTAATGCTCATGTTCTGCTCAATCAAACGATCGCGCAAATCTGCAATCATCAAATCAACAATCTGAACAATTTCATCACGAGTAAGGCTCTTGAATACAATGATTTCGTCAACACGGTTCAAGAATTCAGGGCGGAAGAGTTTCTTAACTTCCGTCATCACACGAGATTTGATCTCGTCATCATTCATGCCGCCATCATCGTTAGAGGTAAAGCCCAATGGTGCTGTTTTCGTAATTTCGCGAGCGCCAACATTGGAAGTCATAATGATTACCGTGTTACGGAAATCAACCGTTCTTCCCTGTGAGTCAGTAAGCCTTCCCTCTTCAAGAATTTGAAGCAAAATATTGAAAACATCAGGATGAGCTTTCTCAATTTCGTCAAACAAAACAACCGAATAAGGGCGCTGGCGAACTGCCTTAGTAAGCTGGCCACCTTCGTCAAATCCTACATAGCCTGGAGGAGAGCCAATCAAGCGAGATACTGCATGCTTCTCCATGTATTCACTCATGTCAAAAGAAAGCAATGCGCGCTCGCTGTTAAACAAGAACTCAGCCAAAGCTTTAGAAAGCTCAGTTTTGCCCACACCCGATGGACCTAAGAAAATGAAAGAGCCGGCAGGACGCTTTGGATCTTTCAAACCAGCACGACTTCTGCGAATTGCTTTCGAAAGCGCAACTACTGCTTCATCCTGACCAACAACGCGCTCGTGCAACACGCTTTCCAAACGAAGGAGTTTTTCTGCTTCAGCTTCGGTGAGGCTAGAAACAGGAACGCCTGTTGTCATAGAAATAACATCGGCAATATCTTCGGTTTTAATTTCGTTAATTACCTTATTGTTCTCAGTTTCCCAGTTCTTCTGCGCTTCTTTTCTCTTGTTTGCCAAAGTAGTTTCTTTATCACGCAACGATGCCGCTTTTTCAAAGTCTTGAGAAGCAACTGCGTCTTCTTTTTGAATACGAACACTTCGCAGTTCATCATCAATCTTTTGAATTTCTTCAGGAAGAATCATATTGCGAATGCGCATACGAGCACCCGCTTCATCAATAACGTCAATTGCTTTGTCTGGCAAGAAGCGGTCCTGAATGTACCGAGAAGAAAGGCTTACAGCACTTCTTAAAGACTCATCGGTGTAATGAACACGATGGTGCTTTTCATATCTATCACGCAAGCCTTCCAAAATACGAACAGCCTGATCTTCGTTAGGCTCTTTCACAGTAAGAGTTTGGAACCTGCGCTCGAATGCAGCATCCTTTTCTAAGTGCTTGCGATATTCTTCCAACGTTGTAGCGCCAATAACCTGGATTTCGCCACGGCTTAGCGGTGGCTTCAAAATAGAAGCAGCGTCAACCGAGCCTTCTGCCGCACCAGCACCAATAAGGGTGTGAATTTCGTCAATGAAGAGGATGATGTCTCCTGCTTCCTGAACTTCGTTCAGCACTTTCTTTAAACGATCTTCGAACTCACCACGATACTTTGAGCCCGCAACTAACGCAGAGATATCAAGTGTAATTACCCTGCGATTGCGCAAAATATCAGGTACTTGATCAGCTACGATTAACTGAGCAAGACCTTCAACAACAGCCGTTTTGCCAACGCCTGGTTCACCCAAAATAAGCGGGTTATTTTTTTGCCTACGAGAAAGAATTTGCATAATGCGTTCAATCTCTCCCGCACGACCAATAACAGGGTCAAGTTTGCCGCGAAGAGCTTTATTGGTCAAATCAGTACCAAACTCCTTCAAAAGGCTGTCGGAAGTTTGAGAGCCTCCATCAAAAATATTTGAGCCCGCAAAAACAGGTGCTTGGCCAACCATATCCTTCAAAGCGCCACGAATTGCTTCGCCCGATATTCCCATGCGTGACAACACCTCAATAGCGGTGCCTTCATTTTCGCGCACAATACCCAAAAGCAGGTGCTCGGTGCCAATATAGCTTTGACCCATCTGCATTGCTTCACGAAGAGCGTTTTCCAACACACGCTTTACTCGTGGCGTAAAACTCAAGTGGCCAACCACATCAGCTTCTTCATTTACGGTTATTACCTGACGCACTGCAACAAGCGTTGCCTCGTAGGAAGCTCCCAAGGATTCAAGAGCTGAAGAAGCCATGCCGTCTTCTTCTTTGAGAATAGCCAAAAGAATATGTTCTGTGCCAACGTACGACTGCTGAAGCTGACGAGCCTCTTCCTGAGCCATAACGAGCACTTTGCGCGCCTTGTCTGTGAATTTATCGAAAGACATCTGCGCAAACCTCCCTTTTCCATAGGTTGAATCGAGAAAAAATCTCTTGTGAGATCTATCTCTCTTTTAGTTTTTCAAAGATGAATTTTATCAAGTAAAGCAGAAAAAGGGATTAGCCGAGCTATTTTAGGCAAAAAACGCACAGCCTTTTAACATTTTCGGTTTTAACCATTCCTTATTTGCTCCGTTTTTTGCCCCCATTTTTCCATTTAAAAAACGCTACTTTATCAGGCTAAACCACAACGAGCTTTCTTCTACCCATACACTCTTTATTTAAGCCGTTTACTTGAAACTTTTTATAAAAAATTTACTGTCCCCCTACAATCAGACTACTTATGTAACCATCCCTCTGTGTGATCAGGAAAGGAGTCGATCGTGTTCCAAGCGGTTATCGACCCTGTAGCAGGCAACCTCGCTCTGAGCGCGTTTGTTGCTTGTGTACCTCTTCTTGTATTCTTTGTCTGCCTTTTAGGCGTTAAGCTCAAGGCTCATTCTTCTGCAATCATTGCATTAGTAGCATCCATTCTTGTTGCAATCATTGGATTCCAAATGCCTGTTGATTTAACACTCTTCAGTGCATCCCAAGGTGCAGCATATGGCCTCTTCCCTGTTTGCTTCATTATTGTTGCGGCAGTTTGGTTTTACGAGATCACTGTTAAATCAGGAAGATCCGAAGACCTTCGAAAGCTTTTCGACAGCATTGGTGGCGGTGACGTTCGCCTCCAGGCCATCCTCATTGCGTTCTGTTTTGGCGCTTTGCTGGAAGCACTTGCAGGCTTTGGTGCGCCAATTGCTATTACCGCAACAATGATTCTCGCACTTGGTGTTCCACCACTCCGTGCAGCAATGACTGTTCTCATGGCAAACACTGCACCAGTAGCATTCGGCGCAGTTGCAATTCCAATTACTACTGCTGGTGCTATGGCACCTGGCGAAGCAGGCGCAACCGCTACTGCTATGCATGTTGCTCAGATTGTTGGACACATTGCTCCATTATTTGCATTTATTGTTCCTTTGCTTATCTGCATTGTTTTAGACGGCAAAAAAGGCGTTAAAGACTGCTGGGTACCAGCTTTGATTATTGGCGCTTCCTTCGGTATTACTCAGTGGGCAGTTTCTAACTTCTTCGCATACGAACTTACCGATGTTATTGCTGCTTTAGTATCTTTCGCAGTATCTGTTCTCTTCCTTCGTGTTTGGAAGCTTCGTGGTGTTGATGGAATTCGTGAACGTTATAACCTTCCTCCTCGCGAAGAAAATGCCTCTTCAGGCTTAACCGCATCTCGCACTTGGATGTGCGTATTGCCTTACTTTGTTGTTGTGGTTATTTTTGCTCTTGCAAAGACTGTTCTTCCATTGAGCGTAACGGACATCAAGATCCCATGGCCAGGCTTAACCATGATTCTCGCTGACGGCACCGTTCAATCTCTTGTTTTGAACTACCTAGGCAAGAATCCTGGAACCGTATTTAACTTCAATTGGCTATCTAACTGTGGCACCTTGATTGTTATTGCTGGCGTTATTACTTCCCTTTGCTACACAATCTTCAATGGAAAGGGCCAGTTCAAACTTGGTTTTGGTGACGCAATGTTAGAACTTCCTCGCTCAATCTATCGTATGCGTTACACCATTCTTACTATTACCTGCGTTCTTTCCCTTGCTTACGTAATGAACTTCTCTGGTCAGACTATTTCCATTGGTCAGTTCCTTGCAGGCACCGGAATCTTCTTTGCGTTTGTTTCACCATTACTTGGTTGGGTTGGTACTGCGGTTACTGGTTCAGACACCTCTGCAAACGCATTGTTCTCCAGTTTGCAGGCAGAAGCTGCTCATGCAAACCCTGCATACTCCCACATTTCCTCTGACTTGTTCTTGGCGGCTAACACCATGGGTGGCGTTACCGGTAAGATGATTTCACCTCAGACCTTAGCTATTGCCGCTGTTGCTACTGGTCAAAGCGAATCTAAGCTCTTCAAGACCATGCTTCCTTGGTCCATTGGTATGTTGGTTGCTTTAGGTATCGTGATCTTCCTCTTCGCAACCTGCTTAAACTTCATGATTCCTTAATCATTAAACGTACTCATCTCCGTCTTGAGCTGACCTAGATTGGTCGTCTAAGTTCAAGGCGGAGATAAGATGCAATCATAAGAGTGTTCTTCGGAACACTCTTTTTTTGTCCTATGAGCCCTTTTTATCCTCTAAGAAAGACAGTTCTTATCTCAATCTCTTATTGAGAAACTCGCATAGCCACAGCATAGCCATACCAACTATTTCTCATGATTCCCCAATATCTAAGTTAGCTCTCTCTACCCATAATAGTTCCCGTTTCTTTCTTGGTTCAGGACGAAAAAAGGGAGCCAAAACGGCTCCCTTTTTTGCGGGTAGCATGTTGGCTTCCCGCGGTTGTTCTTATGTTTTAGTTATTCTCTCGGTGTTTAATCCTCAATCATTACAATTGCGGTATGTACAGGACCATGAACACCCACCACGCGAACCAATTCAATGTCTGCAGTTGCAGAAGGACCACTAATTACCGAAATGTTTGAAGGCATAGCGCCTTGATACTCTTCCTTAATAGCATCGAGTGCTTGACCCATGCGAGCATACACCTTAGAACGACGAACAACACCAACATGGCATGAAGGAATAGTGCAAACGCTTCTGCCCGATTCTTTGCTCGTACACTGAACAAGTGATCCAGTCTCTGCAATAGCGCCATACGCAAACGTAACGCCAGCATCATAGGTTGCTGCTTCCTGAATTGCCTCACGACCCTTTGATGGATCCCACGCTACAGGCTCTAAGCCTTGTTGCTTAAAAGCATTTACCAAGTCACAGCTATTTGCCTCTTCTGTGGAAGCAAAAAGGACTGTTTTATTGTTTGGATCAAGTTCTTTTACGGTTAACGCAATTGTTGAAGCGAGAGTATCTTCAGAACAAGCATGAACCTGTACGCCAATTTTTGCCGCTTCCTCAATAAAGGTAGCTACAATTTGCTCTGGAGTTTGGGAGCGAGCAACAATAAACTGAACAGAATCCTGCGTGTTGATTCCTTCAATTTCTTCTGCAGGCTCACAACGACCTAATGCTACAGAAAATGGTTTCAGGAATTCGTCAAGAGTTACGCCAGCCATTATTCAGCGCCTCCCTTCTTTGGTGCTTCTACAGGAGTTACTTCATGATTCTTAAACCAATCACGGAAGCGCTCGGTTGCCAACAAGTCAAAGTCACGAGAGCCTGTCCATCCTTTAAGAACAGGAATCCACGCAGTGCCAGGACCAAGGGAGCCATACTTGCCACCCATAACCTTCATACCTAAAGCACCGGTCTTAGTAGCAATATCATAGGAAACGCGATTAGAAAGCACGCGTGAGGCCGCTTTAAATGCCTCCTTTTCTGGTAAGGAAGGATGGTCTTCCTTAACAAGATTTAGCTTATGTTGATGGATAAGCTCATGAAGAGGAATGCGTACTGGACACATGTCATCACAGGCGCCGCACAATGAGCAAGCGTAAGGCAAATCACCCGCAGCATCATATCCTTCAAGAAGTGGCGTTAAAACAGCGCCCATTGGACCAGGGTAAATAGAACCATATCCATGACCAGTAATATGACGGTATACTGGGCAATTATTCATGCATGCGCCACAACGGATGCAGCGAAGCATCATTTTAAATTCGCTGCCCAAAATATCACTACGGCCGTTGTTCACCATGATAATGTGAACTTCTTGAGGCCCGTCTGCTTCTCCTTCTTTTGCAGCACCGGTATTAACACTGAAAGAGGAGGTAATCTTGGAACCTACCGCACTTGGAACCAATAAGGAAACCATGGTGTCTAGCGAACGCAAATCAGGAACAATTCGTTCTGCGCCCATGAGAACAATCTGGACCTCTGGAACCGTAGTTGCCATACGAGCGTTACCTTCATTTGTCACCAAAGTACAAGAACCGGTTTCAGCAACGCCAAAATTGCAACCAGTTACGCCAATCTTGGCATTGAGGAATTCTTCACGAAGGTTAGAGCGAAGGAACTTGGTGATTTCCTCAGGGGAATTACTGCCTTCATATCCCTTCTTTTCACGATACAGATCACGAATAGAATCACGATTAAAGTGAAGAGCAGGAACAACAATGTGAGAAGGTTTATCCCCTGCAGTTTGCAAGATGTTTTCCGCGCAGTCGGTTTCAATAGCATGGATACCGTGCTTTTCAAGGTATTCGTTTAAACCAACTTCTTCAGTAACCATTGATTTCGACTTTACGCAGCTCTTTGCCGCATGCTTTTCAAAAATGTCTAACGCAATTTCAACCGCATCAGTGTCTTCTGGAGCAAAGTACACTTGTGCTCCTGCCTTCTGTGCGTTTGTAGCAAACTCTTTAATGTAATAGTCAAGATTCTCAAGCACGTGAGTGCGAATATAGCCCGCTTCTCCCCGCAGTTCTTCCCAAAGAGGATTAGCCTGAGCTTGCTTATCTCTATTGCCCACAATAGTATCCTGAGCAGTCATGATTGCATTATGTTTAAAGTCGTCCGTTAATGCCTTACGAACTTTTTCTCGCAAAGGAGCATCATCGTAAATAACCGGAGTTGTTGCCATAGTTACCTACCCTCCCTACTGTCAAGAATCTGAGCAATATGAAGTACTTTAATAGGACGAGGCAACTCGCCTTCAGTTGCCATGCGATCAAGGCAACCCTTAATATTCATGAGACACGCCTGGTCACAACCGGTAACAACATCAGCGCCAGACTCAATAATGTTTTTGCATTTTTCGCGAACCATCTGTTCGGAAATTTCAGGCTCTTTAACAGAGAAGATACCGCCAAAGCCACAGCACCTATCTGCTGCTTTCATTTCGATATACTCAAGGCCCTCAACCGCTTCAAGCAACTTAAGTGGAGGCTCTTCGACGCCCAACATGCGTGTCATATGGCAACTCTTGTGAAGAGTTACTTTTCCCTTAAACTGTGCGCCTAAGTTGGTTACTCCCAGCACATCAACAATAAACTCAGTGAATTCATAAATGCGCTTTGAGAGCTCTTCTACCTTTGGGCCATAAACAGGATCATTGCCAAGATAAACTGGATAATCATGCTTAATTGCATATGCACAAGAACCAGTCAGAGCAACAATAGTGTCAAACTGCTCATAAGAATCAACAATGTTCTTCATAAGAGGAAGGGATTCTTCGCTATAGCCCGCGTTCAAAAGAGGCTGTCCGCAGCAAACCTGATCTTTAGGAAGCGTCAATTCACACCCTAAACGCTCAAGAACACGAACTGCAGCTTGTCCCACTTCTGGATAGAACATATCAACCATACACTGTGGGAAGAAAGCAATTTTCATGTATCTTCCTTTCGTAAAACAAAAAAGATATTCCCTGAAGAATGTAGCAAATTTACTTATGAAAGCGTCTCAAACGAAGCTTCTGGGCGAGGCTTAGATTCTTTAACGCTTACCTCTACCTTATTGCTTACGCGCGCATTCTTTGGCACTGATTCAGTAACGAAAGCACCGCCGCCAATAATTGAGCCTTCTCCTACTACGGTCTCTCCACCAAGAACAGAAGCATTAGAGTAGATTGTTACGTTATCCTCAATGGTTGGATGACGCTTAACACCACTCAACAACTGACCCTTACGGGTTGAGAGCGCACCTAAGGTTACGCCCTGGTACACCTTAACGTGCTTTCCAATTTTCGTGGTTTCTCCAATTACTACACCCGTTGCATGATCAATAAAGAAGTATTCACCAATTTCAGCGCCAGCATTGATGTCTACGCCCGTATTGGAATGAGCATACTCAGACATAAGGCGAGGAATCAAAGGAACCTTGTGAACATACAACTCGTGAGCTAAGCGATGAACAAAAATAGCAAAGGTTCCTGGGTAAGTAAGAATGATTTCTTCTTTACTCTCTGCAGCAGGGTCTCCGTCAAAAGCAGCCTGCACGTCCTTCATCAAAGTGTTTTGAATTTCAGGAAGCTTATTCATGAAATCAGTTGCTGTTACATCAACAAGCTCTTCAATTTCCTTTTCAGACAAAGTGTCGCCATCACGGAACAAGAACGCTTCACGAAGCTGAATTCTTAACGTATTGTTGATGCGTGCTAACGTGTCGCCAATGAAGTATTCAGGCGAACTTCCTGAAATGCCTTCATCACCAAAGTATCCAGGAAACATTACTACGCGAATGTCCTTAATCATCTTAATAATGGCAGACCTACGAGGGAAATGACGGCCTGGTTTAGCGAAAAAGATTTCGTCGGACTCATCGTAGTTTCGTGAAATACTGCTTACTAAAGCATCTAATTCATCTTTACGCATAAGCTTCTCTTTTCATCTGGTTACTTATTTTGCCTCTTCACGCATGTGTGGGAAGAGGAGCACGTCACGAATGGTAGCTGAATCGGTAAGAAGCATAACCAATCGATCAATGCCAATACCAACACCACCAGCAGGAGGCATACCATATTCAAGCGCACGAATGTAGTCATCATCGAAGCCCATAGCTTCATCATCGCCCAAATCTTTTGCCTCAAGCTGAGCACGGAAGCGCTCAGCTTGGTCTACTGGGTCGTTTAATTCTCCAAACGCATTTGCAAACTCATGACCAGTAATAAAGAGTTCGAAACGCTGAGTAAAGTCTGGGTTATTAGGCATCTTCTTTGCCAATGGAGAAACCTCTAAAGGGTGCTCCGTAACAAAGATTGGCTGGATAAGTTTATCTTCAGCTACTGCCTCGAAAATCTCAGCAATAAGCTTGCCCTTACCCATGCTTGCCTCGGCATGACCGCCATTCTTTTCAAGAATAGCAACCAATTCTTCACGGGAGAGGTCCATAGATACTTCTTCTCCTGCATATTCAGAAGCAAGGCTAACCATGGTACGGCGAGGCCATTGTCCAGAAAGGTCAATTTCCTGACCTTGATAAGTAACCTGCAAAGTACCGCATGCTTCCATAGCAGCTGCCTGAACAAAACCTTGAGTTAAGTCCATCATGCCATCAAGGTCAGAGAATGCTTGATATGCTTCCATGGTTGTGAACTCAGGATTATGGAATGGATCCATGCCTTCGTTGCGGAACTGACGGCCAATTTCAAAAACCTTTTCAAAACCGCCAACAAGCAATCGTTTCAAAGGAAGCTCGGTTGCAATACGCAAGAAGTAGTCACGATCAAGAGCATTAAAGTGAGTGATAAATGGCTTTGCATTTGCGCCACCCATAATTGAATGAAGGAATGGGGTCTCAACTTCAATGAAGCCCTGCTCTTCCATGTAATGACGAATAGCAGATACTACTTTTGAACGCTTAGTAAAGGTATCGCGAACTTCAGGATTAACTACCAAGTCAACATAACGCTGACGATAGCGAGTTTCCTTGTCTGCCAAACCGTGGAATTTCTCAGGTAAAGGACGAAGAGACTTTGAAAGTAGCTCATAGCCATCCACTGCAACTGAAAGCTGACCACGGCGAGTTCGCATCATGGTGCCTTCAGCACCCATCCAGTCACCAACGTCTAAATCTTTAAGTGCAGCAAATACCTCTTCGCCAAGAGCATTAATGCGACAGAAAAGCTGTATACGACCAGTGCTGTCCATAAGTTCCATAAATACGATTTTGCCCTGGACGCGCTTTGCCATAATTCGGCCTGCAACTTTTACGCGATCTTCAGTATTTTGTCCGTCTTCCAAATGGGCATACAACTCGTCAAGTTCGGAAATATGATGAGTGTACTCATACGCGCCGCCATAAGGGTTTTTCCCAGCGGCAATCAAAGCCTCGCGCTTTGCAAGACGAACTTTAATAGGGTCGTCTTCTACAACCTCAATATTCTTTGCTTCTTCTGTCATTACTTTTATTCCTAGAAAAGAGTGGTACGTTTAGTGTTCAATTTTAAGAATAGTCATTTCAATAACACGACCAGTAGGGCCCGTTGCGGTTACCTGCTCGTTCTTTTTGCGACCAAGAAGAGCTGCGCCAACAGGAGACTCATTTGAAATCTTACCCTCTGCAGCGTTGCTTTCAGCAGCACCTACAATGGTAAATACGCGCTCAGCACCATTCATGGTAACGGTTACCTTGCTACCAATGTTTACGCGAGAAGATTTCTTAGGGGTATCAACAACAGTTGCCTCAGACAAGATGTGATTGATTTCAGCAATACGAGCTTCCATCATGCCCTGCTCGTTCTTTGCATCATCATATTCAGAGTTCTCGGAAATGTCGCCGAATTCACGAGCTACACGAATGCGTTCGCCAATTTCTGCACGCTTTTCGGTTTCCAAGTAGTGAAGCTCCTCTTCAAGCTTCTGCTTGCCTTCCTGAGTAAGGATGTAATTGCTTTCCATTTTTCTCCCTCGGATGTCAGTCAAAGCCTAACGGCTTTTTACAACACGAAAGAAGTCCCGCTTCTCAGCGAAGAACTTCAAAACTAAACCTGATATTTTGTTTCGATTTGGCAGAATAAACCATTCTCAAAAATAAGCAAGACTCCCACAAATAATTTACGTGTAGGAGTCATAACATGCTCTTGTATTTTTTATGCCTCAGACTTTGGCTTTGGCTTTTCTACAACTTCAACTTCCTCTACAACAGTTTCTTCAACTGCTGGTTTTTCTTCGGAGGCAGGAGCTGGCTTCTTATCTGCCTCTGCAGTAGCCTCAGCAACTTTCTTTTCGGCAGCTTTCTTGGTGCTTCCCACTCCTTCGCGGAGGTTCTTTACCGCCTTGCCAATAGCAGTACCAAGCTTTGGAAGATTTTTAGGGCCAAAAATAATAAGCACCACTAAAAGAATGATACCGATCTCAACAAGACCAACTGGTCCAATATGTGGCATTTCTCATCAGCCTTTCGTTCTCTATAAATATCCTTTTTCAAGGATGGTCATTTCTAAAACAGCACGCCTGCTTAATAACCGATACGTGCATTCTAGTATCATCACTCTAACCTAAAACACAAGCGGGTCGCCCAAGTAGTTTTAATGCGGTGTAAACGGTAGTAAGAAAAAGCATTGTGGCGATAAACCCCAATGCTTTTTTCGTTGCTATTTGTAGCGCTGCTTAGTAGCGAACATACCACATGCTTGACTGTACAGGACCAATCTTTACTACGTCACCTGTATGAGGAGCATGAATCATCATGCCGCCACCAATATAAACACCTGTGTGAGTTCTGCTTAAAGCAAAGTCTCCTGGCTGTGGATTGGAAACGCGGGTCCAATTAGCCATAGTGTAAGTGGTACACCAATGGTTGCCGTAAACGCCGGTGATACAATAGCCAACCAAGCCAGAACAGTCAAAGGAATTAGGACCAGCAGCACCCCATACATAAGGCTTGCCAAGCTGAGCATAAGCACGATCTACAACAATGTTGCCAGTTACGGTTTGAACTTTATCGTTGTTTGCCGAAGAACCGGAGTTCGAACCAGAATTAGAGTTTGAGTTATTAGCGCTTTCTTGTTCACGAGCAGCCTGCTCTGCTGCCTGACGAGCAGCCTCTTCTTCAGCTGCAAGAAGCTCTGCAGCCTCAGCACTTAGAGCATCATAGGTTGCCTGAGCTTCAGCGGATGCAGCTTCAGCCTCGTTTTTCTGCTGTTCGGCTTCTGCTGCTTTTTCAGCTGCAATGTGCTCTTGCTCTACTGCAACAGCTTTCTGCTCTTCAACAATAGCGCGGGATTCTTTAGTAGCCTGAACGAGCTCGGCATCTTGTGTGTTCATAGTGTCAAGCAAGTTCCAGGTAGTTGCAAACTCTTCAAAGGAATTTGCGCCAAGTAGGTAGTCCAACATAGACACGCTACCAGTGCGATACATGCTGCGTGCACGGGTACCAAGCTTTTCTTGGTACTGCTTAATCTTTGCAGTCTCTTCTTCGATCTTTGCGTTAGCTTCGTCTACCTTTGCCTGAGCTTCCTGCTGTTCAGCAAGAGCCTCAAAGTATTTGTTGGAGGTTTCGTCAAGAATTACCTGCAAGCTTTCAAGTTTTTCCTTTGCGCGATCAGCTTCAGCTTGTTTATCAGCTGCGCTTGGTGTTGCGAACGCAAAAGATACTGGAATGCAAAGAGTTAAAGCAAGAATTACCGAAAGTGCGGTAGCAAGAATCTTTTTCTTGTTTGTGGCGATATTTGCGCCCATACGGGCCCCCTTATCGTTTGTAGTACGTTTATGCATGGTTGCCCTTTATTAAACAAAAAGCCGAAAAAGAATGAAAGTCTTTTTAGCAAAAGTGCAGATTATTGCTACATTTTCTACACAATATTTTATTTATTTGTGCAATATTCTTCCTATATACACAATATATTGTATGTACGCATTTCGGTTTTTAAACCAGATTTCAGAACACCACTACTGGTGAACAATCTTCATATCGGAAGTAACTGAGCTAATCTTTACTACATCGCCCGTTTGAGGTGCGTGAATATACTGACCGCCCCCAATATAAATACCGCAATGCTGACGAGATCCGTTATGAACAACAACAACGTCGCCAGGCTGAGGATTTGACGAAGTTGGCCAAGAGTTAAAAGTTGCGGTAGTGCCAATGCGTCCACCAGCCAAGCAGTATCCAACAAAACCAGAGCAGTCAAAAGAATCTGGGCCAGCAGCACCATACTGATATGGCTTACCTAATAAAGAGTAGGCAATAGAAACTGCAGAAGAATTTCCAGAGGATGGAGAAGAGTAGCCACCATTAGATCCGCCGGAAGAACTGCTTGATGAAGAGCCGTTCTGCTGACGATTAGTAAGTTCTTCTTCAGAAATTGCATTGGCAGCCTCTTCAGCTTCCTGCTGTGCTGCTACCTCTGCAAGTACTTGAGCATCAAGAGAAGCTACTAATGCCTCAAGTTCAGCAACCTTGGCTTCTGCTTGCCCTTTTTCTTTCTTAGCTTCTTCTGCTTGCTCTTCAAGAACAACTTTTTGCTCTTCAATTACTTTGCGAGCTTCTTTTGTTTCGCTAATCAGCTCTGCGTCTTCTTCGTTGAGCATATCAAGAAGTTCCCAGGTAGTAGCGAACTCCTCAAACGAACTTACACCCAAAAGGTAATCAATAAAGGACGTAGATCCTGAGCGATACATGCTTCGCGCGCGATTAGAAAGACGAGCCTGATTCTTTTCAATCAAGGCAGTTTCTTCCTCGATTTTTGCATTAGCTTCATCAATCTTAATCATTGCTTCGTTATAGCGCTCAGCAGCAGCTTCAACCTGGGCATTAATCTCATTAAGCTGCGCACGAGCAGCAGTTGCCTGCTCGGAAATACTTGGTGTTGCACTTGCTGAAGAAAGAGGGATGCAGATTCCTACGGCAAGAAGTACCGAAAGTATTCCTGCAATTGTCTTGTTTTTAACACTCTGAGCGCTTGTAGCCATGTTGAAAAAATCCTTAAATGATACGCAATATTTTGTACTCATAGTTAGTGTTACCATATCAAATTTTCGCCGTAAATATCAAAAAATGTCTGAATATTCACGACTCTTTAGTAATTTCGGCAAAAGACCAGGTTTTTTCGGTTAATCAATCCCTACTATAAAAATAAGTCAATAATGGTTTTTAAAAAATTTATGTATTAGTCTTAAGAAAAGCCTTAACGCGCATTTCTACGCAAGAGGGGGAAATATGACTCTTTATCGCACAAGAGAAACACAGTATGTAGAGCATTGCGTTGGGGGCGAAGGCGCAATGATTCGCGATTGCATGCTTCCAGATGCACTTCTGGGAGGAAAACTCACCTACGCTGCCCACAATACCTTAGAACCACACAGCACTATTGGTATTCATCCACACGAAAACGAGAGCGAAACATATCTCATCACTTCAGGTAGTGGCATGTATCACGACAATGATCAGTATTACGAAGTGCAAACTGGTGACGTTCTTTATTGTGGAGACGGTGACACTCACAGCCTTGAGAATCCAAACAACGAACCACTTACTTTTGTAGCACTAATTCAAGCTACTAATTAGGTTTTGTGTTTAATTCTCTACGCCAGCTCATAAACACCGCATTCCTGGTTCTGCTCTCAGCACTGTCGATTCTGCTTTACGTTGACTCGATATTGCTTTAGCACCATACCAAAATCATTTAGTAGTAATTTGGCTCTTCTTTATAGAAGACTCAGTTGTCCATTCAGAAGGAAAGGTAACGATTATGGAAATCACCATCACTGGACGCAAGATGCCCGTAACAGACGCTTTGCGCAATTATGCAGAAGAAAAAATTACCGCATCTGTAAAGGCAATGGATGTATCCCCTCTCACCGCTGAAGTAGTTTTAGAGGTTGAGAAGAATCCTTCTAATCCAACCCCTGCAAAATGCGAAGTTACCTTACGCGCTCATAGCCACATCATTCGTGTGGAAGAAGCTGAATACGACATGTACGCAGCTATCGACGTTGCAGCAGCTAAAGTTCTTCGCCAGCTTCGCAAGTATAAGACTCGCGTTATTGACAAAAAGATTCAGTCTGCAGAGCAGCCAGTTGAAGAAAAGCTCGACTTCGATGCTTTGATGGCAGAACTCTCTACTGAAGATGACGAAATTGTACGCGTTAAGGAAATCGAATTTGAGCCACTTACTCAGGAAGAGGCTCTTATCAAGATTGACCTCCTTGGCCACGACTTCTTCGCTTACACCGATCGCGACACCAACTTGGTAAACGTTTTGTATCGTCGCGAAGATGGCGGTTACGGTCTTCTCAAGCAAATCTAAGCTTCAAGCGTGCAATTTGCTACTCTTACTTGCTAACACAGTTTGCGAACTCAACTTGTTGATATAGCTGCAAACATAGCTCACTAATAAAGCTTGCCAATGTGACTTACCAACACAGTTTGCTACGCAAGATAATTTCGACCTGCAGTATAGCGCTGCAGGTCGTTTTATTTTCCTGAACCCAAAAACCTGGTAGCATATCGAACCGTAGAGGCTTACCTCTAAACTTGGTGCAGAGCTAACAATAGAGGCCACCTCGAAACTTGGTAGCATATTGAACTAAAAAGGCTGCCTCTTACAACTATGCATAATTGGCCAAACGCAGCACATGGTTACATGCAGTGGCCCTAGCAGCCATTATGCAAACAAACAAAAACCTTGCTACGAAAGCCCCTCAGTATAAAGAAGGCAGTATGCGCGCAGTAAAGATAGCGATAACTCTAATGCTTGTAAGCATTCTCGCTTTCTGCCTGAGTGCCTGCGGACCAAGCGGCTCCGGAGGGGGCGCAAGTTTTTCTCCTCCTTCTTCGGTAAAAACTGCTGAATTTACCCAGGTAACCCAAGGCTCATCCAGTGCAGGTGTTGACACTAGTCATATCAGCGAAGGATACGTAGCAGCAGTTGCCATCAATAATAGTGCGCTTAAGTTTCAAGTAGTGGGAAATGGCGTAACCAACACATATGATTTATCTTCAGACGGTACCCCGCTTATAGCTCCTCTTTCCCACGGAAATGGCAGTTATACGTTTAAAATCATGCAAAACACGAGTGGAAATCGGTATGTTGAGTTATTTAGCAGCACGGTTTCGGTAAAACTCGAAAGCGAATTTGCACCCTTTCTTGTTCCAAACACGTATTGCAACTACACCCCCAACAGTGCATGTGTGTCGCAAGCACGATCTCTTACCGCTAACGCCTCCACACAAGGCGAAGCAGCAGGAGCCATTTTGGAGTGGATTATTAATAACATTCGCTACGACAACCAAAAAGCAGTAGAACTCTCTTCAGGATCAGGATATGTTCCAAATCCTGACAGCACCCTCTCTTCCAAAACGGGCGTTTGCTTCGACTACGCCTCGCTTGCTGCTGCTATGTTAAGAAGTCAAGGAATACCATGCAAAATAATTACCGGCTACGTCTCCAACAATATTTATCATGCCTGGAACATGGTTTATACCGATGGGACCTGGAAGACTGTTTCTTTTGAATTGAAGGGAAATCAATGGGAACTTATTGACACCACACTTGCAGCAAGCGGACCCGGAGCTACCATTGGAGATGGCGGAACCTATGTTGAGAGGTATGTTTATTAGCATACATAACGTATTATTTCCGTTTTTGTGAGACAATTTATCGAGAGTTTATTCATAAACGAATCTTACTATCCTCACGAACTGCTACTTGAGGATTACAGACAGGAGAAACCATGGCAAAAATGCTATCCAGCAACGCGTTAAGCGTCCTCTGTGAAGGCATCGCTATGATGTTGTCAGCTGGCATTCAAGTTGAAGAAGCCGTTGATTTAATTAGTGACAACAAGCAGGATCCCTATTACAAACAAGTTTGCAAGGCAACCTACACCCACATAGTGAACAATGGACCCCTCTCGGATGCCATGCGTTCGGTTGGAGCCTTTCCTGATTACACTATTGACATGGTCGCTGCAGGTGAGCAATCGGGCAGACTCGAAAACGTTCTTCACAATCTTGCTCAATATTATTCGGAAGAAGACCGCCTCTTCAAGAAAATGCGTAACGCGCTTGCGTATCCTGCCGCCCTGTTGGCAATCATGTCGGTTATTCTTCTCTTTACGGTAGTTGCAATTTTGCCTGTTTTCTTTAGCGTATATGAAAGCATTGCCGGAACCTTAGTTTCAAGTTCCTACGCGTTTGTAAGCGCTTCATCACTTATTGGCCAAATTTCTCTGCTTATTTTGCTTATCTGTACCATTATTGTGTTGTTAGGCTTCCGCATGAGCAAGACCAATAGACCAGGACTTGTTCGTATTCTTGAACGCTTCCCTCTTACACGCAATGCTATGTACCAATTAGCCTTGGCGCGCTTCACTACTATTTTGGCAACCTACGTTTCGTGCGGAATTGATTCTGACCTTGCAATGGAAAAAGCAATTCACATGATTGACCACAAGGAACTAAAAAAGAAAGCTGATGCTGCTTACCAGGAAATGATTGATCCAAAGAAAGGTTATAGTCTTTCCCAGGCAATCAATAATAACGACCTATTTGAACCAATTTACGCTCGTATGTTAATAGTAGGTAGCCGTTCAGGTAGCTCCGAAGAGACCCTCACAGAATTAGGCGGCATCTTCTTTGATGAAGCCGTTATTCATCTTGATGGCCTTATTGACAGCATCGAACCTGCACTTGCTGCTTTCTTGACGGTGAGTGTCGGTGCAACGCTCATTTCGGTAATGCTTCCACTTGTAGGCATTATGAGTTCGATTGGATAAGATGGCGAATTGTACTGAACATAGTCAAAAAACCTCTTGGCCAAAGCGAATCGCGTGGTTGATTGCGCTCCTGCTTACTTGTGCGCTCTTATGGACCTGCTATGCAAGTATTACCTCAATGCTTAAAGAGCAAGGAGCCGCTTCGCTTCGAAACACTATTATTGAAACCTCGAAGCAGTGCTGCGCTATTGAAGGTGCCTATCCCGAATCGCTCGAATATCTAGAAGCGAACTACGGCTTGTCTATCAATAAGAATGATTACATTGTTACCTATGAAGTATATGCAGAAAACATTGCTCCTACTGTGGTGGTATTAGTGCGATGAATAAAACCGATACAAAACAGACTCCTGAACATCTTTTGTCACGTTTTTCATCGCGTGTTTTCACAATTGCGCTTTTTGTCTTCATCATTCTTACGCTTTTAAGTGCCATGCTTTTAGGCACCAATATTTACAATGCACTCACCAATTCCCGTTTTGAGGCAAGCACTATTCGCCTAGAAAGTTCGCTTCTCTTAAACACGGTGCGTTCTAACGATGTGCAAGGAGCCCTTTCAGTACAACAAGGCCCTGAAGGAGACGCCCTGGTTCTCACCGAAGAAACCGAAAATGGCTCATACGAAACACGTCTCTATTCTTATCAAGGCAATCTTGTAGAAGAATACGCTATTGCTGGAGACACCTTTACACCAGGACGAGCCTCCCTTGTGTGTCCAACAAGCATTTTTGAGGTAGATTTAACCAGCAATCTCATAACTATTAAAACCGAAATGGGCACTACCAATATCTCCTTCCGAAGCAATCAGGAGGTGAGCTAATGGCTGAAATGCTCGGATCGCATAAATCTCGCGTAAGAAAAAAACTCGGAGTAGAGGCCGAACATATCCAGCGTGCAAAACGCGACGTTGCTCAACGTTCTGGATGGCACACTATGGCATTCCAGCTTGAGTCTATTGTTTTACTTGCTTTTATTATTTTAAGTATCACATTGATTACGGTTCTTTTTGCTGCGTCTTATCAAAAAGGCACCGAGGCAAATCGTATTTCGGAATCATTAGCTTTAGCAGTAAGCAGCGCAGAAAACAGTGCAGAAACGTTTGCGGCAGACCCTATTAATAGCAAGTCTTACACCACGTACTATCTCTTCGAAGACGGAAAGTTTATTGAAGTAGATGAAGAGGGCGAAGGAATCTATGCAGTAAGCCGCGTTTGCACTCCAGAGAAACGCGAGGCAGGAACGCTTTACCGTGCAACAGTAACCGTTGAATGCAATGGTTTAGAAGTTTATTCCCTCAACACCGCAAAATACGTAAGTGAGAGGGGGTAAGAATAATGAAGAGAAGCTCTGTCAGAATGGGACCAATCAGCATCTTCGCTCTGGTTATTATCTTATGCCTCTCCGTTATGGCTATTCTTACCACTGCTACCGCTTCGGCAAACTATAACGAAGCCTCTAAACAGGCAAGTTTTACTACCGGTTTATACGCTAACGAAGTTGCTGCTCAAGAAATGCTTGCAGGCATTGACGAAATTCTTGCCACCTCAAGCACTGCAGGCGGCAAGCCAGTAGCTATGGCACGACTTAAAGAAGCACTTCCAAAAGAAACCACTTTCACCGATAGTGAGGTATTCCTCTCTTTTGTTGCAACAGACGGAAGAAGACTAACGGTTGGTTTGACTATCAACAACGATTGTTCTTACACAATTACCCAATGGAAAACAAGCACTCAGTGGAATCCATCAGCTCAAGCTGAAACACTGTGGCAAGGTATGTAGAGAAGGGATTATTAATGCAGCTGGAAACAATGCTTAAGGACATGATTGCGAAACGCGCATCAGACGTTTTCGTTCTCCCAGGCTTACCTCTTTCGTACAAGCTCGGCGGTCAGCAGGTGCGCACCGATTCTGCTCCCCTTACTCCTGCAGACACACAAGAATTTGCTCAGGAGCTATACCGTGCAGCAAATCGCGACATCAACATTTTCCTCGAAAAAAACAACCACGATGACGACTTCTCCTTTGCACTTCCAGGCATTGGTCGTTTCCGTGCAAACTTCTTCCGCCAGCGTGGTTCCGTAGGTGCGGTTATTCGCGTTATTCCTTTTGGTCTGCCCGATCCAAAGGAATATCACATCCCTCAAATTGTTCTTGATTTAGCAAAGATCAATAAAGGCCTTGTACTGGTTACTGGCCCTGCCGGTTCAGGCAAATCCACTACGCTTGCCTGCATTATTGACTACCTGAACAACACCAGAACTGGTCACATTATTACTATGGAAGACCCTATCGAATACGTACACAAGCACAACAAATGCATTGTTACCCAACGAGAAATCCCAACCGATATTTCTACGTTTTCCGAAGCGCTCAACTCTGCCATGCGTGAAAGTCCTGACGTTATTTTGTTGGGCGAAATGCGTGACCCTGAAACCATTAGCACTGCAGTAACTGCTGCTGAAATGGCTCAGCTTCTCTTCTCAACCCTTCATACCACTGGCGCTGCAGGTACAATCGATCGTATTATTGATGCCTTCCCTGCTAATCAGCAACGCCAAATTCGTATCCAGCTTTCAATGGTTTTGCAGGCAGTAGTATCTGAGCAGTTGGTTCCTTCCATTGATGGAGGCGTTCTTCCTGCATTCGAAATCATGATTAGCAACGATGCAATTCGTAACCTCATTCGCGAAGAAAAGACGCATCAAATTGACTCTTTCATTGCGGCAAATAACGCCTCTGGCATGATTACCATGGATCAAAGCCTCTTCAACTTGTACAAAGAAGGTAAAATCACCAAAGAAACTGTGCTCCAGTATGGCATTCATCAAGAATCTCTTAAGAAGCGTCTTTCTATGGAAGAACCTCCTATTGAGGAATAAGAGGAGTTAAGGCAAGCCACCACGAAGTAGGTTTCTCTTTTGTAAGAAAGTTAATAAGAAAGAGTTTTACTTTGTCTGGACTTTTAGTTAATTGTTTATGGGTTGGAGCAGGTGGCGCACTTGGCGCAATAGCGCGCTACCTGCTTTCTTATGCACCTTGGCATTTTCTGGGCAATTTCCCCCTAGGCACACTCATTGTTAATCTCATTGGTGCATTACTTATGGGAATTGTTGTTGGCATTGCGAGCACCTCTTTTAGCTTAGATGCCCACCTTATGACCTTTTTGCGCGTAGGCGTTTGCGGAGGCTTTACCACCTTCTCAACCTTTGCGCTTGAATCTGCTCAGCTTCTTCAAAGTGGCAATATTTTCCTCACAGGCCTCTATATTATCCTGTCGGTAAGTCTCTGTATTATTGCCATCTTATTGGGCGAATATCTTATTGAAAGTTTTGCATCATAACAAGATACGCCCTTAGTTGTGGGGCGTATCTGCTAAAGAAATCTTTGATTGTGAAAGCCAAGTATTCCACTAAGAAGTATCCTTGGATACGAGACACATCCCGCTCTGCATCATCTTTACTTCTGGGCGTACTTAAACGACTTTAATAAAAGCTACGCATCCTGCTGAGAAACGCCCTTGATTGCGGAAACTACCCAATCATGCTGATCGAAGGTAATTACGCTACCGCAATACTCACACTTAGCGCTTGCTGCTTCATCCAATGGAGCGCCACAGTTAGGACAATGCTTAGAATCAACTTCTGCTTGTTGTGTCTTTGTCTTTGTACCAACTGGACGGCTCAAAACATATTCATATTCCATAAAGAGCTCACGCGTAGGGGTTCCCTGTACACACTTACCTTCACTATCCATGGTGTAGTCATTGATACGGGTGCGCACCTTAAGAACAATGTTCTCTTTTTCGCCAGACTCATACCAACCTCGTGCAGTTACTTCAAGAACAGCAATATTATCAACGTAGTTAGTAAGACCCTTGCTGGTAAGCTGTTCAAGCTGCCTGCTGAATTGAGCAAACAAGTCGTTGTCGAAGTATGGGCGCATTGGTTCAAAATCACCCGCAGTCCATGCGTTCTGCATCTTGACGTAAATATTGGCAACCTTTTCTTCAACTGCCTTCTTATTGAAGTCTGGATCACGGTCGGCAATTTCTGCCATTGGACTCAAATCGGACTGAGGAGTAACTGATGCACCGGCAGGCTGACCCGAGCTGCCACCCTTGCCGTTCTTAGAGCTTTTTTTCTTAGCTATAAGCAAAATAATGATAATGACAAACACTGCGAAAAGGATATCCTCAATATCTAAGCCATCACCATCATCACTACTTGAAGAAGACGAACTTCCATAATAATTGTAAGAGGAAGATGAATCCGAATAGCTTGATCCGCCACTATAGCTCGATCCGCCATAACTGCTACTGCCAGCAAAACTACCCGCATCTCCAACAGCTATTCCTGGAACAATAAGCATTAAAGCTAATGTGCATGCCGCTATAAGAGCAATTGCCTTCTTTTTCATAGGACATCCTTAAACAGTAGTATTGCTGAAGAGCAAAAAGTGAAATCATGGAAATAATACCAGGAACTTGCCGGTTTTTCGTTCTGGCGGTAAAGAGATTTCTCGCTTTATTGATGAGGTGTATAAAAAAATACTCATTTCGCAGACACTCCAAGGTATTATTACCGTAAATGGAAAAACACAAGAGTTTTCACCTAACACCCACTAAGGCCTCAAAAGCTTAAAGGCTTTGTCGTGGATAAAGATTTAAAAGCTTACGAGGGGGTTACCGTGGCAAAACTTTTATTTTTTCATTACTGTCACAACAAGACAGATTATTCAGTTATTCCTCATTTCGGAAATGCTCTCCGAAATCAATAGGAAGGATACGTATGGGTCTTATCAAAGCAATCACTGGCGCTACCGGCGGCGTTCTTGCCGATCAATGGCTCGATTTCTATTATTGCGACTCCATTGACGCTAACACGTTAGTAGCAAAAGGCCAAAAACGAGTAAGCGGCCGCAGCTCAAATACAAAGGGCGAACCAAACATCATTTCAAACGGTTCTGGTATTGCTGTTAACGAAGGTCAGTGCATGATCATTGTTGACAATGGCAAGATTGTGGAACTCTGCGCTGAACCAGGCCAGTATACTTATGACACCTCAACAGAACCAAGCATTTTTTCTGGCCCATTGGGTGACGGAATCATTGATTCTTTCAAGAACATTGGTACCCGTTTTACCTTTGGCGGTAGCCCAGGAAAAGATCAACGGGTCTACTTCTTCAACACTAAAGAAATTATTGGCAACAAGTATGGCACGGTAAATCCTATTCCTTTCCGTATTGTTGACGAAAATATTGGCTTTGATTCCGACTTAGACGTTCGTTGTAACGGTGAATTTTCTTACAAAATTACCGACCCAATTAAGTTCTATGTGAACGTTTGCGGCAACATTGAAGACACCTACACGCGTGACAAAATTGACAGCCAGCTTAAAAGCGAACTTCTCACTGCACTCCAACCTGCCTTTGCAAAGATTTCTGCAATGGGCATTCGTTACTCCGCTGTTCCTGGCCACACCCTTGAATTAGCAAAAGCATTAAACGATGTTCTTTCTGAAACATGGAGCGAACTTCGCGGTATTGAAGTAGCTTCCTTTGGTATGAATTCCATTACCGCCGATCCGGAAGACATTAAGAAGCTCAAAGATCTCCAAATGGCTGCTGCCCTGCGCGATCCAAACCTCCGTGCAGGTCTTGGCTCCGCTGCTAGCTCTGAAGCAATGCGTTCTGCTGCTCAAAACGAAGCAGGAGCTATGACTGGTTTTATGGGCATGGGCATGGCAGGCTTTATGGGCAATCAGGTTCAGAATGCAAGCGTTCAGATGCCTCAAGGCGAAGCTCCTCAGTATCAGAACCAGTATCCAACAACTGCTGGCGGCGGTTTTGTTACCCCTGAAGCCGCAAAGTCTTCTCAGGGCACAAGTCCAGACGGCTGGACTTGTTCCTGCGGCACCACAAACACCGGAAAATTCTGCTCCGAATGCGGCACCCCAAAACCCGCTGCTCCAGAAAGCTGGACCTGTAGCTCTTGCGGCACTTCAAATACTGGCAAGTTCTGCTCTGAATGTGGCACCAAAAAGCCAGAAGGAGCATCTCACTATAAGTGTGATAAGTGCGGTTGGACTCCTGAGGATCCAACCAATCCGCCAAAATTCTGCCCAGAGTGTGGTGACCCGTTTAACGAAGCTGACCGTACATAACTCATAACCCATTTGAAAGGCCGCAATGAATTCTTCAAACAGCCTCCTTTTTATAGGCTCAATCATGATTGACACCATCTGTCCTGTAGAAGCATTACCAAAACCAGGACAGGGCATTGTGATTGACGGCCACACAATTACCGCAGGAGGGTGCGGTTACAATGCGGCAGTAAGTGCAAAACACCTGGGCGCTTCTTGTGAACTATTCGCTCCCCTTGGCAAGGGACCTTATGCAACCCTTGCCAAGGAGCAATTAGAGGCTCGTGGGTTTGAAGCCTTTTCGGTAGATACCAACCAAGACTGCGGGTTCGCCATCTGTTTAGTCACTCCCGATGGCGAGCGTACCATGATTACCATCCCTGGCGTTGAGCGCTCAATTGAGAGCGCCTGGTTCGATTCAATTGATACCCGCTTGTTTTCTTACGTGTATGTATGTGGCTATGAACTTGATGGCCCCGGCGGAATTATTATCTGTGATTTCTTAAAGAAAAATCCTTGGATGAAACCGTTTTTTGCACCAGGACCAGTCATCACAAAATTAGACTCGTACGTATTTGACACCATGAAGGAACTGGGCGCCCACTGGCATCTTAATGAAGTTGAAGCAATGGATTGCACCAACACTTCAACCGTTCTTGAAGCAGGTACTATCCTTGCTCAAACCTACAAAAGTACCATAGTTATCACTGAAGGCTCTATAGGTGCTCACCTTTTTGAATATTTAGACGAGGAAGTAGCCTACACCCTTGTTCCTTCTCAAAAGATTACTCCCGTAGACACCATTGGTGCAGGCGATAATCATGTTGGCGCCCTTATGGCTGCTCACGCTTCTGGAATGAGCTGGGTTGATTCCTTAGCACTTGCAAACCGAGTTTCAGCAGCTATATGCCTTACCAAGGGAGCAACCCTCACCAGCGAACAATTCGCAAAACTGGGTATTTCTCTAGGTTCTACATTTGCTTAGGCCTCGGTTATGCTTAAATCCAGTTTTGTCCCTTTGCTATTTCATGAATGATATCGCGGCGAGAAAGCGTTCCTACCAACATTCCCTCTTTCTCAACAGGAAGCTTCTTAATGCGACGCTCGGAAAGAATCTTGCACGCATCTTCGAGGAAATCGTCTTCTTTAACAGTTATTACCGTTTTGGTAGCTAAATCCATAACCTTCTTGTTAATCAGAGACTCTAAACGCTCTAAAAGCGCTTCGTTTTCCAATACCTTAAAGGTGGTATAACCATCAGATAAGTAAATGTTTTCTTTAGCAAGGTATTTCATTAAGTCGCCATCAGACAAGAAACCTGCAATTCTATTATTCTCATCAACCAACACCACGCCCGAGGTGTCATTTTTAGCGAAAAGTGCAATTGCATCGCTGATTAGAGAATCGCTTCTCAAGCAAGATGGCTCGGTATTCATAACATCACGCACGTACCAATCCTCTTTCAGGCCAGAAAGACGACTGTCGGTCTTTGCCATATCGCGCGCATGAGCTTTCATCATCTCCAAGTTCTGCTTATCAATTTCCTTCTGCTGCTCAGCACCGAACTTATTGCGCACAAAGAAGACAATGCAGGCAAATACCAGTACGTAAATAACACCCATTGCAACTAAACCACAATGTTCGCCAAAAACAACTGCCTCGGATGGGTTTCCTGCATACAAAGAGGAGCCCATTGCTGCCAAAGAGACAATCAAAGCGGTACCTAAGGAACCACCAATCTGGTTACACGTATTACCTAAGGCGTTTGCATGCTGAATCACCTTGTTTGGCAAGGAGTTAACACCCCAGGTATTGAGTGGTGTGATGATAAGCTGCATACCAAAAACTGCCGTGGTAAAGGCTAGAGCAACCAGCAAAATTGGCGTATCTCCACCTAGGAAACCCAAAGATATACCGCCAAGAGCCATTGCTGCTCCACCGAATAAAGCAATGCCACGCACACCATTCTTGTCAAAGGCCTTGCCAGCCAAAACACTTGCAATAGCGCCCATAATGGCACCAGGAAGCATTACTAAACCAGTTACGGTTGCCGAATAGCCCAATCCCTGCTGAACATAAAGAGGAAGAATAACGTTGCCACCAATAAATGCGCACTGAAGAACTGCAACCAAAATCACTACCGTACGATAGCGAACGCTCTTAAGAATGCTCACTTTCAGAAGAGGAACCTCTAAAGAAAGTTGTCGTTTTACGAAAATCGCAAGGAGTACTAATCCCACCACAATAAGAACTGCCGTTATAGCAAGGTTGTCAGAAGAGCTGAAAGAAGAAAGACCATACAACAAAGGCACCATACCCAAAATCAGCAACGCTACTGAAGGCTTGTCGAAGTTACTTTGTTCAAAACCAGATTTGTTTTCCAAGAAGAAAAAGGAAAGAATAAGTGCAATTACGCTAACAACGATAACGATCATGAACAGCGCACGCCAACCTACGGAATCTACCAACAAACCAGAAACCGAAGGACCAATTGCTGGCGCAAAGCTAATCACCAAACCGGTAAGACCCATTGCGCTTCCGCGCTTCTCACGAGGGAAAATTACTAGAATTACCGTAAACACCATTGGCATCATTACGCCCGTAGACAATGCCTGAAAAACACGACCCAACAAGAGCACTTCGAAATTAGGAGAAATACAAGCAAGGAAGGTACCAAAAGCAAAGACTGCCATACCTCCCATATAAAGCTGACGCGTTGAAAATCTGCCAATAAAATAAGCAGACAGAGGAATAATGATTGCCTCTGCAAGCGCATAACCAGAAGTAAGCCACTGAACCGTAGTAGCGCTAACTTGCAAGTCGGCCATAATGGCAGGCAATGCTGGCGAGAGCAATGTTTGGTTCAAAACAACCATCCATGCACCAAAAAGCAAAAGCCCAACCATAACTGTTTCTTTTTTAGTGATTCCCATAAACTAATTCTCTCTTTTCTTAATGTGTCCTTGGAAAAATCACGCCCGTATTTTGTTTTGGTTTGCAAAGTCATTACTGTCTCACTACCTACATTTCAGCAACCCGCCATGCTTAAGGAAGCAGGTTATTCAGCAGCAAAACTACAGCCGAGAAAAAGCACTAAGCTCTTACCAAAAAAACAAGCACCAACTGGTGCTTACGAGGTGTATCAATCTGTTTTCTGACTTTCATTGTATCTGTATAAGAGAAAAATACGTTTCTGAAACAAGTTAATCTTCAAAAAGATTTCATCATCATGAACTTGTTCTAAAACTACCAATAAAACAGGGCATGAATTCCTCAAAACGGACACACTTTTTGTCCGCTAGCCTTGGAATCCTCAAAAGCATCAAAGGGGGCTTATTGGACCAAAAGGGCTCACGTAATAAGGGAGCAATCATTCTACATATGAAAGAAAGAGTATTTATTCACAAAAATGACCTGCCCTCCCCAATTGGGAAGGGCAGATAAGAGAGGATAGGTTTACACTTAGGAACAGCCACAACCCCAAATGCAAAACCTTACAAAACCACTGCACCGCTGCAGTTGTTTACGTAATGCGGAATCCGGATTCCCCTAAGGTACAGCTTCTGTCCACCTGAAGCCATACGAATAAGCTACTTAATGAAGCCAAGTCCTTACGATTACCTCATCTAAGCATGACGTTTTTCTCTGGAGCACTTATTTGAGGCAACCGTAAAAGTACTCAGCTCCGTTTAATCAACTGTGTGACGCCATAATAATCCTTTACTGACATTTCTATAATAGTCAATTCAGTTAAAGTTTTAAGGGTCAGTTGGTATTTCAGATGAGCGGAAAACCAATAATCGGCAGGAAATTGTACCTACCTTATCGCTGCCTACTTTTCAATCTTTATAAAAGCAGGTCACGTATCAATTTCGTCAGAAAAGATATCCTCGAGTATAGAAAGCGCCAAATCGATTTTGCTCTCATCAATACCTGCATAATTAATAATTACGGTTCGTGAATTACTTAATCTTGGCATATTTTCGTAGTCAGATAACAAGGAAAGAACCATTTTTCGCTTCGTTCCTTCTTCGCGTATCATTTCATCACTCAAACGAGTATTTAAGCGTAATAAGAAGTGAGTTCCTGCATCCGCTTCTACAATGGTTGCAATTTGAGAAAGCTTAGATTTTCTAAAAGCGCTCATGATTAAATCGCGTCGTTCGTGATAGTGCTTCTTCAATCGATTAATATGGCGTTCGAAATACCCTTCTGAAATGAAGGAAGCCAACGTCAACTGCTCAAAAGAAGATACCGTACAGGAGTAAAAGCTCATAGTTTCTTTATATCTTTCAAGAAGAGGAACAGGTAGAACCATGTAGCTAATTCGCAGAGAAGGAACTAGGCTTTTTGAGAAGGTATTTAAATAAATAACCTGGTCATTAATATCGAACTCATACAAAGTTGGAATAGGCCTACCGCTGTAACGCAATTCAGAGTCATAATCATCCTCAATAATGTATCTACGAGGATCCTCATCTGCCCAGTGGAGAAGGTCAATACGCCTACTAATAGGCATTACGATGCCCGTTGGGAAATGGTTTGCAGGAGATACGTGAACTACATTTGCTTGACTTTTGGAAAGGCGATCCATGCGAATACCCTTTTCATCAATAGGAATGTAATCCCACACGATTCCCATATGAAGAGAAATATCTGCAAATTTTTTATAGCCAGGGTCCTCAATAGCAAAAACATTTTCAGGCCCAAAAAGTTGCAGCAGACGGCTATAGAGAT
The DNA here is from genome assembly GCA_900546175.1 of uncultured Eggerthella sp. GTDB lineage: Bacteria > Actinomycetota > Coriobacteriia > Coriobacteriales > Eggerthellaceae > Anaerotardibacter. The sequence continues at coordinate 217,192 of URBX01000002.1, forward strand.
ATTCGGTACCTGCTCCTACAATGATTTGAGCCGGATCAACATGCATGCCACGAAAACGAAGAAGGTAGTCGGCAATTGCTTTTCTTAAGATATATATTCCGTTAAATGGAACGGTTTTTAGCAGCGCAGGATCCTGACTTGATACCACCTGACGCATCAGGCGTGACCATGTAGAAAAAGGAAAAAGCGAAAACGACGATTCGTTTGCCTTAAAGTCAATAAGGAATTCTTCTTCAGCCTCTTCAGGAACTGGCTGAAAGAGCTTTTTTGCTGGATTATATGGCTGTTCTCCCAAAACGAGTGGGCGCTCAATTTCGTTTACGAAAAAGCCTCGCCCTTGTTGAGAACTCAGATAGCCTTCAACGCCCAACTGCAAATAAGCGTTTTCTACCGTAGTGACGCTTACTTTCAAGTGTTCAGCAAGCTTTCGCTTTGACATTACCTGTTGACCAGGCTTTAGGTTTCCGCGAAAGATATCATCTTTAATGCAGGAATATAGAACCTCATACAGAGGTTTACCTTCGCATTTTGTTAAATCGTAATCCATCATAGGGCGCACTACTCCAAAAAAAACTGACCCCTAAATTGTATAAGACAATAGGGGTCAGCATGTCAACGAATTACGAAATATCGAAAAGAGTATTGCTTAAAGGCGCCATAATCGAACGTAACTTTCATAGCTTTGGTGAGTTTTTGCCACTAATGCCATGAAAGACTTTGCACCGAACTAGTCACGGGTGAGCTTTCGATGAATCTGGTGAGGTCTTGAAGCTTCTTCACCAAGGCGCTCAACGCGGTTTTTCTGATAGCTTGCGAAGTCACCTTCAAACCAATACCAATTTCCTGGATTATCATCGGTGCCTTCCCATGCAAGGATATGAGTTGCGATGCGATCCAAGAACCAGCGGTCATGGCTTACTACTACCACGCAGCCCGCAAAACCAAGCAATGCTTCTTCAAGGCTTTCCAAGGTTTCAACGTCTAAGTCGTTAGTAGGCTCGTCCAATAAAAGAAGGTTACCACCCTGCTTTAAGGTAAGCGCTAAATTCAAGCGGTTGCGCTCACCACCCGACAATACGCCTGCTGGCTTTTGCTGGTCTGCTCCCTTGAAGCCAAAACTTGCAACGTAAGCACGACTTGGAATTTCTGTATCGCCTACCATCATGTAGTCAAGACCGTCGGACACCACTTCCCAAAGCTTCTTATTCGGATCAATGCCCGCGCGGTTCTGATCAACATAAGACACTTTGACAGTCTCACCTACGGTCAAAGTACCTGAAGTGAGAGGCTCTAATCCTACAATGGTCTTAAACAAGGTTGTTTTGCCAACACCATTAGGACCAATAACGCCCACAATGCCATTACGAGGTAATTCAAACGAAAGATTGTCAATCAATACACGGCCATCAAATTCCTTATGCAGGTTTTCTGCAATAAGAACCTTGTTGCCCAAACGAGGACCCGCTGGAATCTGAATGTCAGAAATCTCAACTTTCTTTCCTGCTGCTGCCTCTGCAGCCATCTGCTCATAGCGCTCCAAACGAGCCTTGCTTTTTGCCTGGCGGGCTTTAGGGCTTGAGCGAACCCACTCTAATTCGCTCTTTAAGCGTTTAGCAAGCTTATCGTCTTTTTTGCCCTGCGCTTCAATACGAGCTGCTTTAGTTTCCAAATAAGTTGAATAGTTGCCCTTATACGGATACAAGTGGCCGCGGTCTACCTCACAAATCCATTCGGCAACATTGTCTAGGAAGTAACGATCGTGAGTTACCGCCAAAACAGCACCCGGATAGCGCTGAAGGAATTGCTCTAACCACAAAACAGATTCTGCATCTAAGTGGTTAGTAGGCTCGTCTAGCAACAGCAAGTCTGGTGCTTCCAAGAGCAAACGGCACAAAGCAACGCGACGGCGTTCGCCACCCGACAATACGCTTACCGGCATATCAGCATCAGGACACTGAAGAGCATCCATTGCTTGAGAGAGCTGACTATCTAAATCCCACGCATTTGCTGCATCAATTTCATCTTGCAGACGACCCATCTCAGCCATAAGAGCATCAAAATCTGCATCAGGATCTGCCATTTCGGCACCAATTGCATTGAAGCGGTCAATTTTTGCCAGGATATCACCAAAAGCAAGGCGGATATTTTCAATTACCGTCTTTTCTTCATCAAGAGGTGGTTCCTGTTGCAAAATGCCAACCGAATAACCAGGAGTAAGGCGAGCATCGCCATTAGAAACTTCTTCAAGGCCCGCCATAATTTTTAATAACGTTGATTTACCCATACCATTTGGACCCACAACGCCAATTTTTGCGCCTGGATAAAAGGAAAGGGTTACGTCATCAAGAATCACTTTGTCACCGTGAGCCTTGCGAGCTTGATACATTTGATAAATAAACTCTGCCATGAGAATCCTTTTCACTTCATAACTGTCACTTCACAGTTGTCCTATGCATTATACCTAAGGAAATCAACCCTCTGATTGGGGCACAAAAAAGCCAGGTTTCTTGATTTCACCAAAGCTACTCTCCTTTTCCTTACTAATAAGGGATACAAAAAAGCCAAGCCCTTGATCGAGCTTGGCTTTGTTAAAACGAACGAATCATACGAGTTTCAGATACGCATTTAAGCTTTTGGATTAGCAATCTTGAAAACGAATTGAGGAAAATCCCTTCTTAGCTAGGAGCGCTTGCGCCTGTCTTAGAAGTAGTAATAACCAATCATTCCAAGGCTAGACAAAATATTAATGGCAGCAAAAACAATAAAGACAATCCAGCTAATACCCTTCTTGCCCTTGGTAAGGTTCGAGTTCCAAATACAACCAAAAATCACTCCGCCAAAGAAGAGATTTAAGAAGTTAATTGCCTCAATACTATCGAGTTTAACATCATTACTAAAGTACGATACATAAGCAACTGCAGCATACACAATGCCCGCAGCACTAAAGACCATTGCGAAAAGATAGAATGGAAGCACTGGAAGAATATTTGCCGCAATAGAAGAAAGAGCTATCGATGCTACAACGCCCAAAATAGACATTGGCACATTAGTCTTCCAATTCTGCAGTGACAAGGAACGCTCTCCATATAAACCACGTGGGTTAGTAGTTTGAGTATTGAATCCCTGAGAAGCATTTCCTGGCACTCCTGCGTTTGCTCCCTGATTAGTCTGGAAGTTTTCCTGAGAAGAAACAGGTGCCTGATAAGTGCCTGGCTGAGGAGCATCGTTTGGAATACCCGTTGATACGTAAGACTGAGGCGTACCAGTTCCTGGTTGGCTTTCTGGCTGCTGGTTTGCCTGAACCTGATTGATTTGCGCCTGGTCAACCGCCGAATCCTGGCTTTCAGCTGCTACAGGAACAGCTGCAGCAGCTACTTCAACAGGTTTTGGAGAACCGCATGAAGTGCAAAATTTTGAATCATTGCTTGCCCCACAACTTACGCAAGTCCATGTTGTCTGTTCGCTCATATATACTCCTTACTCTTTCAGAAGGGGGGTAGTATTTTACCTAATAAATACACTGTTATTTTCTCATTATGCCCTAAATATCTCAGTTTTTAGAAAAATGTTCTTTTAAAAAAAGAGGTCTGCTAAAGCAGACCTCTTCAAATTCTGAAATAGTTTTGCGTTAGTGATTAAACAATGCCCTGAGCCATCATTGCTTCTGCAACCTTCTCGAAGCCCGCAATGTTAGCGCCTGCAACGAAGTCGCCTTCCATGCCATACTTCTTAGCTGCATCATCACATGCGTGATAAATGTTAATCATGATGCCGTTGAGCTTTTCGTCAACCTCATCGAAAGACCAAGAAAGATGCTCAGCGTTCTGAGACATTTCGAGACCAGATACTGCTACGCCGCCTGCGTTAGCAGCCTTACCTGGGAAGAATACAACACCATTTTCCTGGAGATACTTAGTTGCATCCAAGGTAGTAGGCATGTTTGCACCTTCACCAACAATCTTGCAACCGTTTGCAACCAAAGCCTGTGCGTCTTCAAGGAGAAGCGTGTTCTCACGAGCGCAAGGAAGTGCAATGTCGCAAGGAATCTGCCATACACCGCGACCATCTTCTGCAACATACTGAGCGTTTGGACGATAATCGGTATACATTGCCAAGGAAACACCCTTGTCATTACCAGAACGCTTTGCGTTGTAGATTGCTTCAAGAGCCTCAACGGAAATACCGTCCTGATCAATTACATAGCCCTTAGTGTCGGAGACGGCCACACACTTACCACCAAGCTGCTCAACTTTCTGAACTGCATAAATTGCAACATTACCAGAACCATGAACAACAACGGTTTTTCCTTCGAATGAGTCACCAGCGCACTTCAAGTGCTCAGCAACCATGTAAACCAAGCCATAGCCAGTTGCTTCGGTACGTGCCAAAGAGCCACCGAAAGAAAGGCCCTTACCAGTCAAAGTACCAGTCCATTCGTTGCGAAGACGCTTGTACTGACCGAACATGTAAGCAACCTCACGACCGCCTACGCCCAAGTCACCAGCAGGAACGTCGGTGTTAGGACCAATGTGACGAGAAAGCTCAGTCATGAAAGACTGGCAGAAATGCATAATCTCATTGTTGGACTTGCCCTTAGGATCGAAGTCGGAACCGCCCTTGCCGCCGCCCATTGGCAAAGTGGTGAGGGAATTCTTCAAAATCTGCTCAAAGCCCAAGAACTTAAGCATGCCCAAGTTTACGGTTGGATTAAAACGAAGACCGCCCTTATAAGGACCAATTGCTGAGTTGTATTCAACACGATAACCACGGTTTACCTGAACCTTGCCGTTGTCATCTACCCATGGTACACGGAAGGTAATGATGCGCTCTGGTTCAACAAGGCGCTCAAGAATAGCAGCTTCTTTATACTCAGGATGAGCCTCAATAACTGGCTCCAAGGTTGGCAAAACCTCAGTTACTGCCTGAATGAAGAGCTCCTGGTCTGGATCCTTCTGCTTTACCATTTCAATAATATCTTGTACGTAACTCACTGTTTCCTCCTTAACAGGGACACGTTTTACCACTAAAGATTTTTGCAATAGCGTCATTATAAATTCAAAAAAAACAGGATTCTTTTGGTGAAACTAACTCGTAACTTTCTGTTAACAAAAGACGAAAAATATAACCGTTTACAGTCAAAAAACAGCCAAACCCCTCCCGATTTCTGAAAAGAATCGGAAACAAAAAGGGATTCTTTTTGCACAAGACCTTCGAAACAACTTCTTTAACATCCTGAAACACTCTGCTTTCCGTTCGTTAAACTTTCTCACATTCGATAAACTAATTGGTACACTCGAAAACAAAAACTTCGAAGAAAACGAAAACCTTCTACCTGGCTTTCACAACGACGGCAACGAAGGGTCAACAACAAAGCTCTGGCACCAAGAAAGCTTTCACAATACTTTTATTGGGCAGGTGCGTTGTTGGACAGAGCAAGATGTCTTTCAAAGGAAGTGTTATGGCATATTCTGCTTTTCACAATCACACAACCTATTGCGACGGGAAAAATACACCCGAAGAAATGATTCTTGAAGCCATAAACCTCGGCATGCCTTCAATTGGCTTTTCTGGCCACGTCTATACCTTCTTCGATGAAAGCTATTGCATGAGCAAAGAAGCAACACGGCTTTATCAAGAAGAGCTTGCTCTACTGAAAAAACGTTATGCAGACCAAATTAACGTTCTAATTGGTATCGAGCAAGACATGTATAGCACTGAACCAACCAATGCTTACGACTACGTAATTGGAGCAAAGCACTATCTATACAAAGACGGCATTTACCTTGATGTTGACGATTGCCCCGAAGTAATCACCCGTGATTGCCAGAGCCATTTTGGAGGAGACTTCTACGCATATGCCGAAGCATATTATCAGCAAGCTTCTCAAATAATCGAAAAAACCAACTGCACTTTTGTTGCTCACTTTGATTTAGTTAGTAAATTCAACGAAGGAAATGTGCTTTTTGACGAAAACAATCCTCGTTACCAAAATGCAGCTTTGATGGCAGTAGACACCCTTTGCCAGCAAGGCGCGGTATTTGAAATAAACACAGGGGCAATGATTAGAGGATATAGAACAACTCCCTACCCTGCAGCTTTTATCCTTGATCGCATTGCTCATCACGGCAACAGCGTTATTCTCTCAACAGATAGCCATTCAAAAGATACCTTACAGTTTGGCCTTAAAGAAGCTGAAGAGATTGCACGCCGCCACGGCCTCTCGATCATAAAAGAATTATCCTGTTAAACTGAAGGAAACTGCCATGGCTAAAGATTTTGTAATTGATAATGGTTGGCTTACCGATTACGACCGAGCTATCACTCATCTAGTTCTTCCTCCCGAAGTAAAACATGTGGAAGATGGTCTTTTTATTGGAAGCGACCTTGAATCTATTGTTATTCCAGAAGGCTGGACTCATATCCCTGGTGAAATGTTTTTCGAATGCTTTAAGCTCAAGAACATTACTTTGCCTTCAACATTAGAATGTATTGGTTCTCATGCTTTCTTCGGGTGCATTAATTTACGCACCATTTCGCTTCCTGAATCTTTAAAGGAGATTCGCTTTAGTGCCTTTGCTGAAAGTGGTCTGGAAGAAGTAACCTTACCTTCAAACATGAAAGAAATTGGAGCTTGGGCTTTTAAAGGTGCACCTTACCTCAAGAAAGTCACCTTCCCTTCCTCTCCTGTAACGCTTGAATATGACACTTTCTTACGATGCAGCAAGCTTGATACGCTTGAAGGAGTCCCTTCGTTTTCTGAAGAGAATATCTCGCGAAGAGTTGGCGCTTGCATTCCTCATACGGAATTAACCTGGTGGGATGCAAAGTTTATTTTTCGCGATAGCCCTATTGGAGATAGCGCTCTTTCTCGCCTTGAAGAATTGGAGAAGAAGTAAGTTCCCCCCCCCATAAAGCGACGCTGTTCCCACAAGAAAGCGACACTACCCACATAAAATTCACAGGCTAAAAATGTATCTTTTAGCCTGCCTTTCTTTCTGTTCAGCTCCCTTAGGCTTTACTCGGCTTCCTTGCGCTCTATTAAGATTTCTTGGGTTCTACTCAGCTTCCTTGGACTCAATTTCTTTTGATTTTGCACGAGCCTCAGCACGCTTAGCTTTTTCTTCTTCTTTTGCTTTTGCCTTACGCTGTTCGTCACCTTCAGCAAGCTTACGGAAAATCTCCGCTTCTTTTTCGGCGAGTTCTTCGTTTCGCTGTTTCATGTTTTCCAAGAACTGATCTTCTAAGCCGTTTTGCATGATGGCTCTACGCGCAGCCAAGTTTAAAATGTCGATTTTGCGCTTTGCTTCTTCACCTTCACCGCGGGCAACCATTCCAGAAATATCCTTCATGAAAGCAGCGAAACGCTCGTTGTTTTCTTTATCCATAAAACTCCCCTTTATACACCTCTCTTACTTATGATTGGCGTTTCAAACGAGGCTATAGTACCGCATCTCGCCACGGACCCTAACAAAAACCCTCCATAGAGGCTCAAGAAAAATAGCAAGGGTTTTCAGGCATTATTATCAAGCAAGGCAAAAAAGAAGTTACAATAGACGCTGAATTACTACGGAATACACGTCATAGCTTACTGTTGTGTTGGAGGTTTACCTATGCGAATTGGTTTCGACAATGATAAATACATCTCAATGCAGGCAGCACACATCAAAGAGCGTATCTCAAAATTTGACGGCAAATTGTACCTAGAATTTGGTGGAAAAATTTTTGACGACTACCACGCATCTCGTGTTTTGCCTGGTTTTGAGCCTGACTCAAAGATTCGCATGCTCCAAAGCATGACTGACGATGTAGAAATTATCATTGCCATCAACGCAAACCACATCGCAAAGAATAAGATTCGTGGCGATTTAGGCATTACGTATGAAGAAGATGCTATTCGCCTTACTGGAGCCCTTCGTTCTTTAGGGTTTTTTGTAAGCAGTATTGTCATTACTCACTACACCGGCCAAGAAGCAGCTAACGGTTTTCGTAAACGCCTCGAGGATTTCGGCGTAAAGAGCTACCTCCATTATCCAATTGCAGGCTATCCGTACAACATTGAGCGCATCGTATCAGAAGAAGGTTACGGCGCAAATGACTATGTAGAAACCCAACGTCCTTTAGTTGTTGTAACCGCACCAGGCCCATGTTCTGGCAAGATGGCTACCTGTCTTTCCCAGATTTATCACGAAAATAAGCGCGGAATCAAAGCAGGATACGCTAAGTACGAAACCTTCCCTATTTGGAATTTGCCTTTAGATCATCCTGTCAACATTGCATACGAAGCTGCAACGGTTGATTTGGACGACTCAAATGCAATTGACCCATTCCATCTTGCTGCTTACGGAGAAACAACGGTCAACTATAACCGCGACATCGAGATTTTCCCGGTACTCAAAAACCTTATGGAGAAGATTTTAGGCGAAAGCCCTTATCAATCACCTACCGATATGGGCGTCAATATGGCCGGCAATGCAATTATTGATGACGAAGTTTGCCGCGAAGCCTCAAAACTTGAAATTATTCGCCGCTATTACAAAGCTGTTGAGCATGTTAAACGAACAGGAAGCGGCCAAGACTTAGTTGATAAGTTAGTTCTTATCATGAACCGTGTTGGTGTTTTGCCTGAAGATATGCCAGGCAGAGCAGAAGCCTTAGCTAAAGAAGAGCGTACGGGCGGACCTTGTGGCGCACTCGTTCTTCCTAACGGAAAAATTGTTACGGGCAAAACCTCATCTTTGATGGGAGCAGCTTCTTCTTTGTTGCTTAACGCGCTTAAAGAATCGGCAAACCTTAATGACGACATTTATGTTTTGTCCGATTATGCAATTGAACCAATCAGTGACTTGAAGAAAACCTATCTTCACGCAGAAAACCCACGTCTCCACTCTGACGAAACCTTAATTGCGCTTTCAATGAGCTCAGTTACCAACCCATTAGCTAATGCCTGTGTTAAGCAAGCAGACAAACTTCGTGGATGCGATGCATTCTTCAGCGTTATCATCTCGGCTCAAGACGAAGCTCTCTATCGCACCTTAGGAATCAACGTATGTTGTGAACCAAAATACGAACAGCGAACTTACCATCAATAATCACCAACAAAAACGTATTTTTGTCCATAAGAAAACAATTTCATCCAAAGGACCCTGGCAATCAGGGTCCTTTTTTCGCAGGTCAAACAGGGATTACCTCCAGAAATTTTTCTTCAAATAAACAATTGACAAAAAATGAAAATACATCTTCTCTTTTTCTGAAAATTAGAGCTATACTCAAAGAAGCATAATTTTGAACGCGTTCGTTTTGGAATGTGTTTTTCCTTTGTGGACTAGTAAATTCCAGAAGGGGGATGGTTCTATGAAACCATTGCAAGGCATTAAAGTAGTAGACCTCACTACTTATATGGCAACACCAGCTACTGGTAGAATCCTTGGCGAATGGGGCGCCGATGTTATTAAAGTTGAAGCCTCAAAAGGCGATCCATGCCGTGTAACCCAAGCTGCAGTGTTCAATATGCCAATGTCAGATGAAGAGAATCTTGCATTCGACATGGTAAATTTGAACAAGCGCTTCATCTCATTAAACCTTAAGAGCCCTGTTGGCGCCGAGGTAATGGACAAGCTTCTTTCTCAAGCTGATGTTTTTATTACCAATACCCGCACAAAGTCCTTGGCAAAAATGGGGCTTGATTGGGATACGCTCCATGCAAAATATCCTCGCCTCATCATGGGTCACGGTTTGGGTTATGGCAAGAAAGGTCCTGAAAAAGATGACCCTGGCTTTGACGTAACGTGCTACATGGCTCGCGGCGGTGTTTATGGCACTACCGTAAATCGCGGTGACTCACCAATGATTCCAACTAATGGTTTTGGTGATATGCAAGCAGGCATGTTCCTTGCTGCAGGCATCTGTGCTGCACTGGTAGGCCGTGCAACTTCTGGTGAAGGTGAATATGTAACGTGCGCACTTCAGCATGCTGCAATTTACAACCTTATTGTTGGCATGATTTCCGCTCAATACGGCAATCCTTATCCAAAGAGCCGCTTAGAAGTAATCTGTCCATTCAATAATGTATACACCTGCGGTGACGGCAAAGTAATTGCCATGTGTGACCCTGAATACGATCGCGACTACAACAAGGTTATGACACTTATTGGTCGCGAAGATCTTGTTGATGAACCTCGGTTGTATAACTGCGTGAAAATGAATGAAGCTGGCCTTAATCCTGAAGTGGTAGGAATCCTGGATAACGCACTTTCCAAGATGACTTCTACTGCCGCTTTAACACTCTTTAAAGAAAATGGCATCCCTTGCGAATTATGCCAGACTCCATTAGATGTTTACGAAGATCAAAATGCAATCATCAATGAATACCTGGTAAAGATTAATTATCCAGAGTCTCAGCGCTGGGTTCCAACGGCTCCTATTCAATTTGATTCTGTTCCAAGCCCTAACTATATTCCATCAGGAATGTGCGGTTCGGCAACAGTAGACGTAATGAAAGAACTGGGATATACCGATGAAGCTATCCAGGCAGCCATTGACTCGGGCGATGTTCAAGGCGCTGTTGGTTTGGAAACCTTGAAAACTCGTTGGTAACAAATCGCTAGTAAATAGTATTTTGAGCACACTTAGAACAGTCACATATACCCCCTTTTTCCCTTTTCAGGGAAGCATAAGAAATGGTCGATCCCCCTCGACCATTTCTTATTTTTTCTAGGCTTAGGGCTATTACTTAGGTTATCAACCTATTTCTTCGCCATATCAAGCAATATGGTTGTAGGTATTTTTCCACCAAAGTAGTTTGGATCTTTCACCATAGAAGAACGCTCGAGTAAAAGCACAACAATGTTGTACACCGTATGAGCAATCATGCACGAAAGAAGACTTCCCGAAAGAACATAACCAGCACCCAAGATAAGACCCCCACAAAGAGCAAGCGAAACAGACCAGGGATCTCGGTATTGAGCATGGACCGACCAAAAAATCACTGCCGACACTAGCACCGCAAGAATTGCTACAAAAAAATCGCTCAGGAACAGCCCAAACAAAAACATAAGGAGTCCAATGAGTACATAGCGAAAGAGTAACTCTTCGCAAATACCCGCAAGCACCATACATAACAGAATGTCTTTGTTGTCCAAACGAGGAAGCTCTCCATTAAGACTCTGAGCTAATTCGAGTTTTGCTTTTCGGTAGGAAGCTGAGTTCTTTGTTCCAAGCGCATTAATTACTACCACAACACCAACCATTAACAAGCACAAAATGAGTGCTGCCCAATGGAGCGTAAGCGTTGAGGCAATTTGAGGAATCCAGAGCCAAAAGGCTCCCACAATGTCTCCTGTTGTTGCGATCGCAAGAATAATTGCACCCACTACTGCACAAGCAGCAAGAAGAGCCTCGGAAAGAACCGTTGCTTTTACCAGCTCTTTTTGCTCTTCTTTTGGAAGAGGATACATCTCGGACGCTTTAGACATACGTTATCCTACTTCCTCTTTCGGCCAAATAAGCCCTTCAATCCTGAAAGAACATTTCCCGCAGTTTCAATGTCACCCAAAGAGACGTTATCCGTAACCTTAACATCGCGCATTTCCGAACGGGCAGCCTGATGCTGTTCGCGGGTAGCATCAATAACCGCTTCATTCATAGCGAACCGGACGTCATCCTTTACACCCGAAATAACGCTTTCTTTAAGGTTCTGCTTAAAATCAGTTGGATCATTCTTGATTCCCGACACCGCTGCTTTCATTGCTTCAGCAGTGGACACAGGAGTGCTGGCTTTCGTCATTAGCTCGTAGTAAACCATGCCATACTCTGAGTTAACAGGACTTGCTGCAAGCTTTTGCTCAAAATCGTTTTCATCAACACTGTTCTCAGCAATAGTGCGCATTCCTTCAATTACCGCTTCTGTTTTTGCCCTCAGTAAAGGATCTAATTCTCCCGAAAGATACTGATTGAAGACACTGATACGTGATTCGAAATAAACTTTCACCATTTCGTTCATGAGAGGCCCTTTCTCTCTTTGAGGCAATCAAAAGCAATAAACAGAAGTCCAGATACCTTTCTTTTATTCACCTGATTTTACCATGTGCGCTTTATCCCCTTCGTTAGCTTTATCATGAGCAACAAGAAAGAAATTCTCTTAAAGGCCGATTCTAAAGCAAAACCAAGGCAAAACTAAGATAGCGCCAGGAAAGAATAAAGGCAGAATACATGAACATTGAACAAATAAAAGTTGCGCACCTCGCGCATTCAACTCAGCATACATCTTCTGCTTTCGGGCAGCTTAGAGCACCTTCCTCCTTCGAGCACTTTAGTCTTGCTCACGCAAAAAAGGTTAACAATTTCCATAAAAGCTTCCCCAACTATTCCATCACTCCCCTTGCAAGCCTTAATTCTCTTGCCCAGAGACTAGGTCTTGCTCGTATTTGGGTGAAAGACGAAAGCTTTCGTTTTGGTCTCAATGCTTTTAAGGTGCTCGGAGGCAGTTACGCCATTGGATGTTACCTTGCACAGCGTTTAGGAAAAGATATCGCACAACTTCCATTCGAAAAACTTGTTGACCCAAAAACAAAAGAAGATCTTGGCGAAATAACCTTCATTGCTGCAACCGACGGCAATCATGGCAGAGGTGTTGCTTGGACCGCACAGCAACTCAATCAGCGCTCCATCATTTATCTGCCAAAAGGGAGCGCTCAAGAACGCCTCCAAAATATCCAAGCTCTTGGGTCAGAAGCTCAAATCACCAATCTAAACTATGACGATACGGTACGCCTTGTAAACAAGCTGGCCGAAGAGCATGGATGGGTGGTAGTTCAGGACACTTCTTGGGAAAACTATGAAGACATTCCTGGCTGGATTATGGAAGGCTACACAACTATGGCCTTCGAAGCCTACAATCAGCTTCTTTCCAGTTTTCCTGGCGAAAAACCAACCCACCTCTTCCTTCAAGCAGGAGTAGGAGCAATGGCTGGTGCCCTTACTGGATTCTTCGCACAGCTCTACGGAAAAGACCGCCCAACTATTGTCATAGTTGAACCAAATAATGCAGATTGTCTCTATCAAACCGCCTCTGCACACGACAACCAACTCCACTTTGTTACCGGAGATCTTGACTCCATAATGGCAGGTCTTTGTTGCGGAGAACCCTGCGCTCTTGGCTGGAAGATTTTGGAACAGTATGCCGATTTCTTTATTTCGGTTCCTGATTCTATTGCCGAAAAGGGAATGCAACTTTTAGGAAAGCCTCTTAGCGGAGACCCGCGAGTAATCTCAGGAGAAAGCGGCGCAGTAACTACCGGGCTTGTTGTCGAAATGCTCGAAAACCCTGATTTGCGTGAGCTTAGAGACATACTTAATTTGAACGAAAATTCACGTGTTCTTTGTTTTTCTACCGAAGGAGACACGGACAAGGAAAGCTATCGCAAGATTCTTGCTAAGGCGCACAGTTAAACTCCCGCAAAAAAAGAGATTGGGTCAGCTCGAACAGATACTTCTTGGGCTTGAACCGATGCTTCCCGAGCTTGAACGGAGGGTTACTTCACAAGCTCGAATAGAGGTTACTTCGGCATGAGCAAAAATCAGGATTTATTAGATAAGAATTCCTTGTTCGCGTTTACTTGCATTGCTTTGGTGAAGTGCACCAAAGGGGCAAACTTTGATGCACTTAAAACAACCATTGCATAAATCTTGATTGAGAGTAATCCTCTTTGTTTCCGCGTTTCGAGAAATCACCTTTTGGGGGCACACTTCTAAACAACGTGCTCGCGGACAATGTCTGCAGGAATGGCTGCTAAACTCTAGAGGACAACTCATACAACTCTCATTCTTCTTTGGATAATTTCTTTGATGGGTCTGGGCGAAGAATCATAAACAACATGAAAGCTAGAACCACCAGTGCTGCAATAGTGCCAATTCCAAAGGACAACTCCCCTGTCATTAAACCACCAAACTGGAACACCATCAAAGCAATTGCATAAGCATAGCCGCATTGGTATGCAACTGCAGCGGCAAACCATTTACCGGAGTTCATTTCTCTACGAATTGCACCCATAGCCGCAAAACAAGGAGCACAAAGAAGATTGAAGAACATATAGGACAGCGCTTCAGGAACGGTAAGCATAGCAGCTAAGTTTACCCATAGGCCATCGCCGCCACCAATCAGAACTCCTAAGGTGCCAACCAAGTTTTCTTTCGCAATCAAACCTGTGATTGCCGAAGATGCAAATTGCCATTCTCCCCAGCCTAATGGCACAAACAAAATACCAATAGCACCACCAAGACCAGCTAACAGAGAATTATTCATGTCTTCAACCATACACCATGCACCGTCTTCGATGCCAAAGTTAGAAAGAAGCCAAATCAGCACTGCTGCCGCCAAAATAATGGTACCAGCCTTCTTAATGAAGCTCCAAGCGCGCTCCCACATGCTTCGAAGAACGTCAGAAACACGAGGCAGACGATAATCAGGAAGCTCCAAAACAAACGGTGCTGACTCACTCAAAAATGGCTTAGTCTTTTTCAAGATAATGCCTGTGATGATAATTGAGAACACACCTACAAAGTAAGACAAGGTTGCGATCCAGGAATTTCCTCCGAAAATCGCGCCAGCAAACAAAGCAATAATTGGTAGCTTTGCCGAGCATGGCATAAACGTAGTAGACATGATAGTAATGCGTCGAGCAGAATCATTTTCAATGGTTCTTGTTGCCATAATTGCCGGAACACCACAGCCAGTGCCAATAAGCATTGGAATAAATGTTCTGCCAGAAAGACCAAAATGACGGAAAATTCGGTCAAGAATGAAGGCAACACGAGCCATGTAGCCGCAACCCTCAAGAATTGCCAACAATAAGAAGAGAACCATAATTTGTGGGAGGAAGCCTAATACTGCTCCAACACCAGCAACTATACCGTCAAGGACTAAAGACTTAACCCAGCCGTCAACATTGAGGGCATCCAAACCATTTTCGATAAGAACAGGCAGGCCAACAATATAGAAACCATAGTTGCCTGGATCTGGTTCTTCTACCTCAAGGGATTCCTCAAAAACATCAGCATCAATAACGCGCGCGTCTTCAGAGAGAATCTCACCGGTTTCCTCATCCTCAGGAACTACTTCAGCCTCAATGCCTGCTTCTCGAGCATTATCAACGAACAGAGCAATCAACGATTCGTCATCTACTACCCTATCAGCTTCTGCCTCTAATGCCGTTTCTGTTTCAGGTTCTGCACTTTCACCTTCGTCAGGCTCCAAAAGTAAAGCAGCTACTTCATCGGCACCTTCGACGCCCTGCTCCTGAGCAGCTTCAATGAAAGAGGCAATGTTGTCTTGCGCATCAGTATACTCGCCAAGCACCTCATCGTACTCTTCCTGGCTTGTTCCCGTAATATCAACAAACCAGCCATCACCAAAAACGCCATCATTTACACAGTCGGTTGCTGCTGTTCCGACAGTTCCAATGGCTATGTAATACACCAGCGCAATAACCGCAATAAAAATTGGAAAGCCCAAAAGACGGCTAGTTACAAAACGGTCTATCTTGTCAGAAATATTGTTTTTACGTACAGAAAAATCCTTCTGTACATTAGGCATGAAAGAAGTAATGTGATTGTAGCGTTCGTTTACGATAATCTCATCAGTCTTGCTCTCAAAAGCGTCTTCTGCTTGATCAATTACCGCTTTTACTGCAGTTTTATCAAAATCACCCAAGCCATCAAATACCGCATCGTCACCCTCAAAAGCTTTGATGGCGAAATAGCGTTTCTGATTTGCTGGAACGTCTTCAGGAAGAAGATTGCCCACCTTTTCGAGGTATTCTTCTAATTTTGGCGAATACCTACATGGCTGAGGACTATTATTCTCCTCTTCATTCACTCGACGACAGGCGTCCAAAAGCTCAAGAAGGCCTATTTTGCGAAGCGCTGAAACCTCAACGACTGGAACATTGAGTTCTTCAGAAAGGCGGTGAGAACTGAGAGCTATTCCTCGTTTCTCAACCAAATCCACCATATTGAGCGCAACAACAACAGGAACACCAAATTCTAGCAACTGTTCAGTAAGGTAGAGATTTCTCTCGAGATTTGTAGCATCAACGATATTAATAATTACATCAACCTCTTCACGAGAAAGGTAATTTCGAGATACTACTTCTTCTTTTGAATAAGGCGACAGCGAATAGATACCTGGCAGGTCTACAATGCTGATTCTTTTGTCTGCCGAAACCCTACCTTCGACCTTTTCAACGGTTACTCCAGGAAAATTTCCTACATGTTGGTGTGTACCCGTAAGCTGATTGAAAAGGGTGGTTTTGCCCGAGTTTGGATTACCAACTAAAGCGATTTTCATAACAGCACCCCTACTCAACTTCGATTTTTTGAGCGTCCTCTTTTCTCAAAGTCAGCTCATATCCTCGAACGGTCATTTGAATCGGGTCGCCTAATGGAGCAACTTTTTCAATCTTTATTACTGCCCCTTTCGTAATACCCATGTCCATGATGCGCCTACGCACCGCACCATTTTCTTGCAACCGCACAACAGTTACTGTTGATCCAGCCGCTACATCAGCAAGCGTTGTCATTTTTCACCTAGTTTCACTCTCAGAGTTTTCTTTTTCGGTGATAAGTTACCATTAGTTTACAAAAAAGTTAACCTTAATTAATAAAAAAGTTTACTATTGGTTACTTTTCCTTAAAAAACGTGTATGCTTGGTAGACAGAAATCAGAAAGTGAGTGATTTCAGAGAATCATTGGGGTGCTTTTTCTTTCCTCCAGCACCCCCCCCTTTTTTTTAGTTGAAAGAGGCTTTCATGAGTGCAGGCTCAATCTTTATTTTGTTGCTAATCTTTGGATGGATTGCTTTCCTTATTTATTCTCGCGTTAAAAAGAGAAGAATCGCTAAAGCAGCCGCTGAAAGAGGAGTCTTTGTTTGCGCAGGCGGTTGCAGCGGCTGTAGTAAAGCATCCCTCTCTACTGGTTGTTGTGGTGCATCATTCCCTCCTCCAAATACGCAGAATTCTTCCACTTTTTCATCGCAAGAGTGCAGTGCACTAAAACTCCTTGAGCAATTAGAGACGCTTGATTTAAACAAAGAGACGCAAGGGAAAGAGGATATTTCTTCAATTGCAAACACTGCCCAAGAAAAACAATCGAGCGAAGAGTGCCCTTGCTGCAAACAATAATCGCATTTACGAGTAAACTAAGAGAAACGGGCATTTCGATCCAAGGGGGACGTATGGACACCAATTCCTTTTCAGTTGAATCTCTTACAGGAACCGATTTGTTTAAAGAAATTGTCCAGATTGGCATTGTTGTAGAAGACATGGACAAGGCTCTTGCAGGAATGAAAAATGTTTTTGGCTTGGAGCCTGATGTTCTGAGCGATAACAACTATAAAAGCACTTGGTATAAGGGAGAAATTATTGATGCTCCCGTAAAAGCAGCATTTTTCAATTTCTTTAACGTGCAGCTAGAATTCCTTGCTCCTATTGGAGAGACTGACACCATATGGCATGACTATCTTGATGAAGGATTTAGAAAAGCAGGTCACGCTCTTCATCATCTTCGTTTTGACGTAGATAACAACGATGAAGCAACCGCTTTTCTTGCCTCAAAAGGTATTGAGAAGTATATGGAAGGCACCTCGTTGGTAGACCCAAGCGCAACCTTTACTTACTACGACTCGGTTGATCAATTAGGATTCATTCTGGAGTGCGTAACCAAGCCAAAAACTCAATAATTACGCGAGTGAGTAATATGTTGCCTTCACCTATAAACAACACCACGCAAGGGCATCACTGGGCAAAAACCAATGAATACTAGTCCTAATTATTTGTTTATTACCCATTAAAAGCTTGCGCCTATATGTTCAATACTAAATATAGGTATAAACAATTTTAAGGGATACAAAACCTTGAATCTGAGCATTAAATCAGCTTTCAAAATCACTAAAATAAGGATTAACAAAAGTTGATTCTGCTCAAGGACACGGTACACCTCCTAGTGCCGTGTCCTGTTTTTTTGCTACACCAGCAGGCTTAGAACAATAGAAAAAAACGCGTCTGGTTTTGGACGCCAGAGGGACATCAAGTAAAAGCCCCTTTATTTCTTTATTGAAAAGAAATAATTACAAAGCATTTGCTGGTAAGATATGCCCCATACGAAAACTTAAATAAAAGACAGTTCGAAAACCTCCTGTCGGTAAACAAAACTAGGTAGCAATGATTGTGCGTGTGTGCTCATACATTCTTTTGCAAGCGCTTTCATTTCTCGGTTTGTTCCTACAGGACAAGAAAGGCAGTTCATGTACGGGCTCAAAACCGAAAGTTGCTTTGACGCAGCACACTTTCTCACCAACTATAACGGTAAATGCGAAAATCTCCACGGCCATCGTTGGCGCGTAGTGGCATATCTTGAAGTTGAAGCACTTCAAACTGATGGTGAAAAAAAGGACATGGTCATCGACTTTGGCGATTTCAAAACAGCTCTTCGCAATCTTACCGAAGAATTTGATCACAGCTTTCTTGTTGAAGAAGGCTCTTTAATGCCTGAAACCATTAAATGCCTGGAAGCCGAAGAGTTTACTCTCTCCTTTCTTCCTTTTCGCACTACTGCCGAAAACATGGCGAAGTACTTTTTTGATCACCTGGTAGAGCAAGGTCTTCCTGCAAGCATGATTGAAGTCTACGAAACACCTAACAACTGCGCTGTTTATAAGCCAACTAAGTAGTCCAAAAGGCACCAAAGTAGGACTCCATGGAAAAGATACCGCTCCCTGCCTCTGCGCGGATAACTGAAGCACAAACCATTCATGATATTGACCCAGACCTCGAGTTTCCGGTTGCTGAAATCTTTTGCAGCATAAATGGAGAAGGCCTCCATGCAGGCCTATTCTCGACATTCATCAGGTTTGTTGGATGCAATCTAAACTGTTCATTTTGTGACACCCGCTGGGCATGCAAGAAAACGTGTCCGTGCGCTATGCTTAACATGAACGATTTAGTTGAGTGCATCAATCATGAAAAAACAAGGTATGTCACGCTCACGGGAGGCGAACCACTTCTGCAACCTCATTTTCCCGAGCTTGTAGAATATCTTGTACGTCATACCTCCTGCTTTATCGAACTTGAAACAAACGGATCAATTAATCTTGCAGAAATAGCAGCTCTTCGCCAAGACCTTGAAAAAGAAGGATATAAGCAGCGCATTGGCTTTACGATGGACTGGAAGCTTCCTTCCTCAGGCATGATGCGCTTCATGAAACCTCATAATTTTTCGTTTCTTGATAGAAGAACTGACGTAATCAAGTTTGTTGCTGGCAGTGCGGAAGATTTGGCAAAAGCACAAGAAGTAATTCGGCAGTATCAACTTTTTTCAATCTGTGAAGTCTTTTTCAGTCCAGTATTTGGTTTGATTGAGCCTGCTGAAATTGTGTGTTTTCTCCACGACAACGATCTCAAACAGGCACGTGTTCAGCTTCAATTGCATAAAATTATTTGGCCCACACGAGAAAGAGGCGTGTAAATGGCTTGGGTATGTAACGGCACCACCTGCACCTTTGTTCCTGATGAAGAAATAGTCAACTCTGAACAACTAACCGCGCATAATGAAAAGAAGGCACTCGTTCTCTGTAGTGGCGGCGTAGACTCCACTACCCTTCTTGCTATGGCGTGCAGAAAATACGGAAGCAAGAACGTAATTGCGCTCTCAATCAGCTATGGACAAAAGCATACGAAGGAAATCGAATCGGCAAAAGCAGTGGCGCAATATTACTGCGTTGAACAGCGCTTTCTTGATTTGTCACTCATTTTTGCCGACAGCAACTGCTCCCTTTTAGCTCATTCAAATCAGGAAATTCCTCAAGAAAGCTACGCTACGCAACTTAACCAAACAAACGGTTCGCCCGTAAGTACCTATGTGCCTTTCCGAAATGGCCTATTCTTATCGAGCGCTGCCTCACTTGCACTTAGCCTTGATTGCGAAGTGGTCTATTATGGCGCTCACCATGACGATTGGGCCGGAAATGCCTATCCTGACTGCTCTTTAGAGTTCGTAAACGCAATGGACAAAGCCATCCAGGAAGGTACGGGAGGATTACTTCGCATCGAAGCTCCTTTTGTGCAAATGTCAAAAGCCGACATTGTAGCAAAAGGCCTTGAACTTACTGTTCCGTACCATCTTACGTGGAGCTGTTATGAAGGTGGCGAAAAACCCTGCGGAACTTGCGGAACTTGCATCGATCGAAAAAATGCTTTCGAGGCAAACGGTGTTATCGATCCTCTCTTAGAAGACTAAGGCTTTGCTCCGTCCTCTAATTCTGGCTACGTGAGCTTTGCTTAACACTAATAGTAAACCTCATCCAGCGCAAAAAGAGAGCCTTCTCCCACGCTAAAAGCAAGCCTCACAAAAGCCCCCGCACTTACAGCTAAACCAACAACTTTCAGTAGTAAGAACAAAGGTAAGGAAAAGATATGATTGAATCTGGTGAAAAACGAGAAAAAGAAAACCTCACCTTATTAGGAAATCAAAACGTTTCCTATTCTTCAGACTACAACCCTGAAGTTTTAGAAACGTTTGATAATAAGCATCCCGAAAATGACTACTTCGTAAAATTTAATTGCCCTGAATTCACCAGTCTTTGCCCAATCACTGGTCAGCCAGATTTTGCCACTATCTATATATCCTATGTCCCAAATCAGAAAATGGTAGAAAGCAAGAGTCTGAAGCTTTACTTATTCAGCTTCCGCAACCATGGAGACTTCCACGAAGATTGCATGAATATCATCATGAAAGATCTTATTGCGCTTATGGATCCAAAATATATTGAAGTGTGGGGCAAATTCCTTCCAAGAGGAGGCATTTCTATTGACCCTTACTGCAACTACGGACAGCCAGGAACTAAGTGGGAAGAAGTTGCCTGGCAGAGGCTATCGAATCACGACCTCTATCCTGAGCAAATAAATAACCGTTAAACCCACCTTACTTACCACTGGTAAAAAAACGAGCAAGATATGTTCTTATCCCTTGTTTTTCCGAGTTAAAAGAATACTATAGCAAAGCAAATTGTTTCGATGACGCTTTCAGAATCTCTGATTGTCTTCTTGAAAGAAGCACCTGCTTGCATTCTCAAAATGCAACGCTATCTGCTTTTCGCAAGAGCAATTATTGGGAAACTGGAAGTTGAGAAACCTCTGGAGAATCTCTTTAGTGAGTGCCGACGGTGCAAGGCTATTGTGTCTTCCACACAACACAGTAGCTGAATCTCTCAGGCAAACGGACAGAGGCGAACTTTTACTATTCCTAGCTCGCATCATTCTTCAGGGTTGGTTATCATTTTGAGGAGGTATGCAGAGCTCTATGGACGCTCTATACGACGTTGTTTGTACTATCAACACTTACTTGTCCAACTATGTATTGATTATTCTCTTGGTTGGCACTGGTCTTATTTTCACTATTAGAACCCGCTTTGTTCAGGTTCGCTGTTTTGGCGAAGGCCTTCGAAAGCTCTTCGGAAATTTCTCTTTGCGCGGAGGTAAGCAAAAGGAAGGAATGAGTTCATTCCAGGCAGTTGCAACCGCAATTGCTGCTCAGGTTGGCACAGGTAACATTGTTGGCGCATCAGGCGCAATTCTTATTGGTGGTCCTGGCGCAATCTTCTGGATGTGGATCATTGCTTTTTTAGGCATGGCTACAAACTATGCCGAAGCAGTTTTGGCACAGAAAACCAAAATTGTAGATGAAGATGGTACAGTGCATGGCGGTCCTGTTTACTATATCCGCGAAGCATTCAAGGGTAAGTTTGGCACCTTCATGGCAGGTTTCTTTGCAGTAGCTATCATTCTTGCATTAGGATTCATGGGCTGCATGGTTCAGTCCAACTCTATTGCTTCTACCATGAACACCGCTTTTGGCATTCCTACCTGGGTAATTGGCTTGGCAATCGTAATTGTTGCAGGCTTCATTTTCCTTGGAGGCGTTTCCCGTTTGGCTTCTGTTACCGAAAAACTTGTTCCTGTAATGGCTGCAATCTATATTGTTGGTGGCATTATTCTTCTTCTTTTTAATGCAGCTGACGTTCCTGCTGCATTCGCTCTTATTTTCCAATGCGCTTTTAATCCACAGGCTGAAATTGGTGGTGTTGCCTTTGGTTTAATGGCAGCTCTTTCCCAGGGCGCAAAACGTGGTCTTTTCTCTAACGAAGCTGGTATGGGTTCCACTCCGCACGCTCATGCATTAGCAAACGTTAAAGATCCTCATGACCAGGGCGTTGTGGCAATTATTGCAGTATTCATTGACACCTTTGTTGTAGTTACCATCACCGCACTCATTGCTATTACCTGCTTCTTCGTTGGTGACGGAGCTATTGCTCAGGGTATGTGGGAAGGTATTGACAAAACCAACATCATTCAGCTTTCCTTTGCCTCCTTGATGGGCCCATTTCTTGGTAATGCGTTTGTTGCAATCTGCTTGCTCTTCTTCGCATTCTCTACCATTCTTTCTTGGAACTTGTTTGCAAAGCTTAACGTTGAATACCTCTTTGGTAAAAAAGCTGTTCCTGTTTTCACCATCATTGCTTTAGCATTCATTTTTGTTGGTTGCCTCTTGTCAAACGATTTAGTTTGGGAATTGGCAGACATGTTTAATCAGCTGATGGTTCTTCCTAATGCAATTGCTTTGATTGCTCTTTCCGGAACCGTTTCTGCTTGTGCGTTAGTAAAGCGAAAGAAAGACAAGTAGTCGAATAAGCAACTATCCCGCACCTTAAATATAGTGGTTAAAAACCTATCTCTCTTAGCAAAAGGGCCTCATCAGAGACCCTTTTGCTCTTTTAATTTCAATCACCATTCAACACAATCACCAGTGTTGATACGCTAATACTCTAGCTAGCGTTCTCGGACGATACCTGGCGCTCCCAGAGTCTACCCCAATGTTCTTGCAATCCACTCTGTATTCATGCCGGCACACTTGCGTGCAAATAACCATTAACGACGCATCAAGCGGTGAAAAAGTAATTCTGTGCTAACATGAAATGCAATGTTGCAATAGGGAACGCATGCTTGAATTGGAGGATACGATGAAAATACAGGTTAAAGAGACCTTGGCAAGGCGCCTGACGGTTTTCGTCCTCACGCTCGCAGCCATAGTCGGCGTTTGCGCCTTCGCCTTCTCCGGCACCCAGAATTACGCCTGGGCTGAAGGCGAAACCCCCATTGCCACTTGGAATGAAGTCAAAGCGCCGGGATATGGCGTCGTTAAAGCAAATGAAAAGAACCTTTCGCTTGAAATAAAAATAGATAGCTCGAACGATCACCTGGAGGCCCATTTCACGAATAACGACGGAGATACAATTCACCCATCTGTCCTTGAGTTGACAACGGAAGATGGATCAGTATTAACCGCCTATTTTGGTGAAGATATTCTTCCTACCAATCAAGCAGCATCTTCCATTGAAGGCTCGAAACCCACTACTCGATTCACTAAAGCAGAGCTTTACGAAACCGTCACCGTTTCCTTCGAATCCGAATATGGCACTACTCCTGAAGCCGTGACCGTGAACAAGGGCCAAGTCGTCGAACTCCCTGACCTCGGCACTGACGGCGACTACAAGTTCGTAGGCTGGATTCCTAAGGGCTCCGAAGGCACCGATCCCCTTAAAGGCGAATACACCGCTAAAGAAAACATCACTTTCACGGCTGTCTGGGAAACTCCCACCATCGAAATGGTCGATGTCACCTTCGACATGAACGGCCACGGAGATACGGTGGACAAGCAGACCGAGAAGGGCAAACCTATCACCCTTATCGATGACCCTACCGCCGAAGGCTATACCTTCAAGGGCTGGACCTACGATAAGGAAGGCAAGCAGGCTTTCGATGCCAAGAAGAACGCAGACCAGAACACCACCCTGTACGCCCAATGGGAAAAGAATGTCGACTCCACTCCCACCAACTCAATAATCCCCCGGACCGGTGACAACCAGATGGCACTCCTGGCATCCCTCTGCTTCAGTGCAGCAGCCCTGAGTGCAGTCGGCATCGCTTTAATCGCGTATCGCAAACGCAAGCACGCATAAAGCATCGATGACGTTACCGTTCTAATTCTCAATCAAAACAGAGGGGAGTCCCGCGGGACTCCCCTTCTCATTGCACTAGAAGCCACTGACAAACAGCGTTCTTAATTCGTTCTAAAAATCAAACATTGCAGTTGAAAGATAACGCTCGCCTGTATCAGGCAAAACAACTACGATATTCTTTCCCGCATTTTCAGGACGGGAAGCAAGCTTTGCTCCTGCTGCTACTGCAGCACCTGAAGAAATTCCCACTAAAAGACCTTCTTTTGCCGCAAGCTCACGTCCTGCCTCGTATGCTTCTTCATTATCTATCGTAATAATCTCGTCATAAAGTGACGTATCGAGAGTATCAGGGATAAAGTTTGCCCCGATTCCTTGCAAGTCATGAGGGCCTGCATATCCTTTTGAGAGTAAGGGCGAAGAGCTTGGCTCAACCGCAACAACCTTTACTTTTGGGTTCTGCTGTTTGAGATACGCACCCGCTCCCGATAAAGTGCCTCCCGTACCTACTCCTGCAACAAAAATATCAACCGCGCCTTCAGTCTGTTCCCATATTTCAGGACCGGTAGTTTCAAAATGGGCTTTTGGATTAGCAGGATTAACAAACTGTCCCGCAATGAGCGCATTGTCCATTTTTGCTGCAAGTTCCTCTGCCTTCTTAATGGCACCAGCCATGCCTTCGGAACCTGGAGTCAAAACCAACTCCGCTCCGTATACCTTCATAAGCTTTTGACGTTCAACCGACATAGTCTCAGGCATAACAATAATTACCTTATTACCTCTTGTAGCAGCAAGTGCGCACAAACCTATGCCCGTATTTCCTGAAGTAGGTTCTATGATTACCGTTTCTTTATCAAGTTTTCCCGCAGCTTCGGCCTCTTCAATCATAGACTTCGCAATGCGATCTTTTGCCGAACCTGCTGGGTTAAAATACTCCACTTTTGCTAAAAGGGTTGCGTTGAGCTGATGGTTTTGTTCGTAATTTACAAGCTCCACCAAAGGAGTATTACCAATAAGCTCTGCAATGCTCTTATATACAACCACAACGCTTCCTCTCTTACTTGGTCTGCTTCTTCTTGCCCGGCAACTTCTTTTTTCGCCGCGTTTTCAAGTTTTGCTTTGTTGTTTCCCGAGCTTTTTGCCCGGTTCCTTAATAACTGTCCCTATAAGCCCTAGTTCTTACTTGCTGCGCTTTCCTATTTGCCCCGCGTCAATAAGGTTGTCATCTTTCCCTTAGAAAGAATAGCAACCTCTCTTGTTGCACGAGAAATTGCCGTATATAAACGGTTACGAGAAACTTCCGTATCGGGATAATTTTGAGGATTTGCCTCAGGAATAATAACCCGATCAAATTCTAAACCTTTTGCAAGCTTGAGAGGCATCACTGCAACTCCTGCCGAAGGTAAAGTTGCATTGGTATCGAGCGCAATAATGTGTTTCTCTCCTTGCTGATTCAACTCTTTTACCAGGCGTTTTACGTAATCTGCATAAGGAACAATTACCGCAGTAAGACCCTCTTTTTGGCCTGCTTCATCAATAAGTCTACGTAAAGTAGCCCAATACTCTTCAGCACTTTCACACTCACGTACGACAGGCTCTTCTTCGCTTCGCTGTACCGAAGAAATATTCATCTGCTCTTCAGAACTCAGCAAACTTGCAAACAAATTGGTAATTGCAGGCGTAGATCGATAGCTTGTAAGCAAACGACACTCCTCTACCGAACCTATTGTCTTATCAAAAAGCTCTCGAATTTCAAGGAAAGTTGCCGTACCTTCTTTTATAGCCTGATACTGATCTCCTAATAGAAGGAAATGAGCACGCCTGAAATAGCGAGCCATAATAACAAGCTGCGCTTTGGTGTAGTCCTGAACTTCATCAATAAACACGTACTTGATTGACGCATCGCTCATGCCAGTAAGAGCCTGCTTTACATAAAGCCAGAGCGTATCGTCTAAATGGGTTTCTCCGGTAAGGCGCATACCGATACGGTCAATACGGAGCCATTCGTCCCTCTCTACTGATTCAAGAACACCTGCATAGCGAATCTGCATCATTTTTGTTGTATAGCGTTTTGCATCTTCCTCGCTATCAATAGCAACCTGCTCACCAAAAAACTCTAATTGCTGTGCATTAGTTAAGCTCTCAAGTTCATTTTGGGCACGCTCCGTTGACGCCAACTGTTTAATGCGACCATTAACACGCTTTATTAACTCTTCACGAATAAGCGTTATCAGGTGAGGACCTGGCACAATGGAAGTAAACTTCTGGGCAATTTTGTCAATTTGTTGGGCAGATACGAAGCGAATTCCATCCTTCACTATATCTTTGTAGTCTTTCTCCCCTAAAGAAAGCGCGCTTATTCTTTGATCTACCACCTCAAACATCTCAATTTCGGTATTCACATCGCTACCACTTCTGCCTTCAGGCAACAGAGACCCCACAAAGTCTTCCCAGGTTGCCATTTGAGGATTCTTTTCGCCTAAATCAGGCAAAACGCCATCGATATAGCGTGAAAAAACCGGATTTGGCGTTAGTAGATATACCTGCTCAGGGTTGAGGTCTTCCCTGTTTTGATAAAACAGATACGCAATACGCTGCAGTAAGACAGATGTTTTTCCCGAACCAGCAATTCCATTTACCAACAACACCGGTACGTCTTCATGACGAACCACCGTATTCTGTTCTTTTTGAATAGTTGCCGTAATAGCCTGCATCTTTTCAGAACGCTGTTTTGAAAGAGAGGCCAGCAGCAAGGAGTCCTCAATTGCCACGTTCGTATCGAAGTAGGCGTGAAGGGTGTCGCGCTCTAAATCGAACTGACGGCGAAGCTTCAGCTCCGCATTAATGATGCGGCCATTTGCCTTATAGGAAGTTGGTCCTAAATCCTGGTTGTAATACACCTCAGCAACAGGTGAGCGCCAGTCAATTACCAGTCGACGATATTCATCGTCGGAAATGCCTGCATTGCCAATATAGAGCTCCTTTACAGGAGCGTTAGGATTAAATTGAAGTTCAACCTTTGCAAAATATGGTTTTGGCAAAAGAGTGCGCACCTCGTTGAGTTTTTCAACATTCAAATCATGGGACAAATTATTTGCCTCGATAATTCTGTCAATCGAAGCAAATGCAGCCCAAGTCTCCATTGCTTCATCCCAACTATTTAAGTTGGCTAGCATGTCTTCGGTCATGTTTTCTTTATCTTCGGCAGCTTGGGTGGCTATTTCGCCAATCCTTTTTACTAAGCTTTCTTGAAGATCCAAAAGAGCCTGATATGTTTCAGAAAGATGTGCTTGTTCTTCTTCAAATATTGGATCGTGCTCGTTTAAAGTCATAAAACTATCTCCCTATTAGTAGGCAAAGCAACGTGAATCGATGGTTTTTAAAACAGTACGTATCGTTTTGATTCTTCAATATTTGTCTTTTCTTAAGGTTCTCAGTTTACCGAAAAATAGACGTTCCTTTAGAGAAGGAAGGGTCTTTTCGAGAAAAAGACACGAGCGAAAAAACTGTTGGCCAAAAGGCACTCTTGCTTTCTCCCTTTATTACGAATTGTCCAAAATGTAAGGATGTCCCATTATTGGAACCCTCAACGCAATAATAATTAAGCTAGAATTGTAATATTTAGGGGAGAAAGACAGGAGCCATCATGATGTATAACGCACTTACTTTTATGCTCCTGCTCTCTTTAGGGACGGCGCTTGTCATTATTAGAGAAAGCACCCTTCTTCCTACCAAAAACAAGAATCTCTTTTCTATCACTATCGGATGTGTTGCCTTAGCTATTGCTTCCGAATGGATGGGCGTTCAGCTTTCCGGAAACCCTGCAGGGAACGGCATTTTTCTTGTTATTGCAAAGTATCTTGACTACACCGTTACTCCTCTGTGCGCAATTATGGTTGCCATCAATTTCATGAAACCAGAAGCGTATAAAATCTCTATTGGGCTTATTGTAGGCAATGCAATTTTCCAGCTTGTCAGCATTCCGTTTGGTTTAGTGTTCTACATTGATGATTCTTTCTATTATCATCACGGTCCTCTCTACTTTGCCTATCTTGTAGTGGTTGCAATTGCTCTCATTATTCTGATTGCAAGCTTTATCGCACTTGGCAATAAATACCAAAAAAACAACCGCCTTTCTCTTATTCTTATTGTGGTGATTGTTCTTCTTGGCATCGTTCTTCAGGCTATTGACGGAGAAATGCGTGTTACTAATTTGGCCTTAACCATTGTTGCCCTGATGCTCATCATTCATTACCTGAGCTTTATTAAACAAGATATTGATAATACGCTTGATCAAACTTCCTCTCAGAGCAATCTTCGTCAATGCATTATTGACTCCCTCTCAACTTCGTTTATTGCAACATTCTTCCTTGACTACACCCAAAACAAACTTATTCCTCTGGATAAGGATTCCACATACCATACAGCCACCTGTGGCAATTCCCAAGAAACCAATCTTGAACATCTCAGTCACATTGCGGGAATTTGCTCGAACGAATACCGTGATCAAGTTCTCTTTTTCATCAATCCTGATACTCTTCAGGAACGTTTGAAAGCCCATACCGCTATTTCTTGTGATTTTGTAAGCAAAGAAGGAAATTGGCGTCGCATTACCTTCAGCGCAATAAACCGCAATGGAGACAATGTTCCTGAAACTATTCTTATGTCTCTCTCAGATATTGATGAAGAGAAAAAGCAAGAAGAAGAACTTCGCACTATCTCTACTACCGATTCTCTTACCGGTCTTTTCAATCAACGTGCCTACTTTGAGCAACTGCTTCACATGAGTGAAAAGGAAATCCCTGAAAACTTTGCTATTGCAATCTTTGACGTAAATGGGCTTAAAGAAATCAATGACACTCTTGGTCACTATGCAGGCGACATCCTTCTTAAAGGAGCCGGTGAATGTATTTTGCTAGCTTTCTCGGAATATGGCTTGTGTTATCGCTTAGGTGGTGACGAATTCGCCGTAATTCTTGAATGCACCAAAGAGCAATATAAGGAAGCGGAAAAGAAATTCCGCACCCTTTGTGCTAACTGGTCCAAACCACCTATTGAAAAAGTTGAAGTTGCAATTGGTTCTGCTTTTCACAAAGACAATCCTGAAAGTAGCCTTGACCAGCTTTCAAAATTTGCTGATCTTTCTATGTATACCGACAAGCGCAACTACTACAAAAATAGTGCGAAAGACCGTCGCCGCGGATAACTGAAAGTTGTCGTAGTAACGGGAAAATCGTTGCAAAACCGCTGCTGCAATAACCTCCAATCAACCAATAAAGCTCCTTATTTGAGCAATCTCAATCATGTCCCACGAATAACCCACACAACCAGTTGTTTCGTGACATACTATAGTTCGACAACTGTAAAAGGGGATATCATGAAACACCGTACGGTTTGGTTTCAAACCTATGCTCAAGCGCTTACCTATACTAAAAACACATCAGCAAACTGCACCAATGCTCTGATGGGCCTTAAGGCCACTACGCCTTATTTATGGCTCGAAGACGTATGGGGCTTATGGGGAACGGGACAAAAGCTTGTCTCTTCAAACCAGCGCACCCTTCTTGTTAACCATCTCCTTACAGACTATCCCCTACTTGCTTCTTCAAATACCACCGCTTTACTCATTGCTCAGTTTTTTAGTGAGGTGTTAGGCATTCCCGCTTTCGATCAAGCGCGAAACTGCCCCCCAAGCACTCTTTCTGAAGCAGAAAAAGACGTACTGCGTTTATCTAAAGCGTATGAAGAAGTTCTTGCTTCGTTAAATTTGATCGAACAAGGACGCGCACTCTTTGCCCTTCCTAAAGAAGTGTTTGAAAAAGAACTTTCTTTTGGAAGCTTTTGTGCACTTCCCCTCTGTTTTCAAGAAGTCCTTAATGCTCACAACAAGCACCTTTCCATGCCTCCTGAGAGCATTAATAAACTTGATTCTGCTCTTGAGCCTGCCTTCATTTTCTCATCGGGAAAAACTGTTCAAGCACGTCTTCTCTTTGAAGAAATCTGCGCTTTTGTTGAGCAGGAAAAAGACAGCTCTGTCCTTTTAGTGCACCCCAATCCTTCCGATATTTATCATGCTCTTGCACGTGGATTAATGCAAAAAGGCATTACTCATGCAGTTCTTTCGTCAAAAACGTTTATCAATACCGGCTTTGGCAAAGGTTTTCTTGCACTTTACAACTTCGTGGTTGAGAAGCGTCCTGCCACCGCTTGGATAACAGACTTTCTCTTATCTAGCATTTCGGGCGTATCAAAACAACGTGCTTACCAGCTGGATGCCCTATGGCGCAGCAACAGAACCATCACGAAAGAAGAGCAGCTTGCTCAAGCGCTTCAGGAGTCTCCAACCTTAGACTATCTTCTTGAACTCTTCGAAGATGCCGATGCTTCAATCGTTTTAGAATTTATTGAAGATTTCCTCCAAGAAAATTTCAAGGCAAAAGCCGCCTTTTTAACAGAGCAACTATCTGCCTTAGAAGCGTTACGCGGTCTTTATCAGGGCGCTCGAAAGCTAAACCTTAGCCCTTGCGAACTCATCCCACTCTTAGAAAACCTGCCTCTTGCTTATCGGTTCTCTTCAACTGAAGGCACGCCTACTCTCGTGATTGCTTCCATTAATCAGGCTTCTACGTTTGAGAAAGGATCTTTTGGCGAAGTAATTGTTGCATGCCTTGATTCAGAAACCTATCAGGCCTCGGAAGAACATACCGCAACCACCACTCTTGCCGAGAAGCTTGGCATGACACCTTCCTTCTCGCACCTTTATACAATGCGCCATCAGTTTGGACATCTCCAAACCTGCGCTCAAAAACGCTTTGTGTGCGAACGCTTAGTTCTTGAACAAGGAACAGAACGCTACCCTGCTTTCATGTGGGACGAATATGTAAATCTCTATCGGGAAAATGAAGACGACAAAGAGGTTTTCGATTTACCGAAAGCCCTTTGCAAAAATATTGTTTCTGAGGGCGAAGAGCACATCAGCCTTAATGCCTCTCTTCTTTCTTGCGAATCAAACGATATCTCTCACCCTCAGTCAGATAATGACAGTTTACCGCTCGAGCAAAAAGTGAGCATTTCGCCTCTTGAGAAAGAGCTCATCAGCACAAGAATGGTCGAAGGAACACCTCTTCCGGTACTCTCCCCTTCTACCATTGAAGCATATGCAAATTGTCCTTATCGTTGGTTCTATGAAAGAAAAACAGGCACGGGCGAGATTGATGAAGGCTTCTCTGCACTTGAGAAGGGAACCTTTGCGCATAGCGTTTTTGAAACCTTCTTTATCGCACTTCAAGAAGAGTGCGGTAGCGTTTCTCTTCATGAAGTAGACCAGGCAAACGCGCATAAACTACTTGATACTTGTTTTGAAAAAGTGCTTGAAGAACAACCAACTCTTGAGCCTTTAAGCAACAGACTCATTGCAACCAACGCAATAGAACAAGAGAGCATACACGATCTCAAATCTGCTTTAAACACCTGCTTAGACAACCAATATGAGCTTCCAGAAGACTATGCACCTTGTTTTTTTGAGTTTGAGATTTGCGGCTATGAAAAACGTAAAGCAGCCAATGACTCCTTACTTGATTCGGATTCCAGCTCTGCTTCCTCACTTCCATCCTTATCAGACTCGAAAACCAAGACGGCCGCTTCGCCAAATCACGACGCACCAGTACTCTATGCAGGCGCCGTCCTTAATGGCCGCGTTGACCGCGTAGACTTTTCTCATGATGGCAACTACTTTGCAGTAATTGATTACAAGGGAAGCATCAATGGTCACCAGGCAGGCTTTATTGACGAAGATCCTGACTGCGTTGAACTCCCCCATAAAATCCAGGGTCTTATCTATGCTGCAGCACTAAGCAAACTGCTTCCCGAAAAAACTCCTGCAGCAGCACTGTACGTGTCTTACAACGCAAAACCAAACAGGGAATTCTTGGCTGGCTCATACAATCCAATTGCCTATAACCCAAAAACCCCTCCGCACAAAAGTAATACTGTTACCATAAATTTCCAAGCATATTTGGATAAGATTGAAGCGCTCCTTACTCCTTATGTGAAAAGGCTAGTAGCGGGAGACATTACCCCAAACCCTCTCTGCAAAGAATCCTGCAACTACTGCCCTGTAGCCAACTGTGGCGCACGATGGACTGGAGGCATCAATGAATAGAGACCGTACCGCAGTTAACGCTCTTATACCGAACAGTTCTCAGCTTGCGAACAGTGATTACAACGCAGTTGGCACGGTTGTTGCAGTTAATGAGTGCGCTTTATCAAATGCACACCCTGTCGTTGATGCGCACGCTGTTCTCAAAAACTGCTCTTCCTACCAAAAAGCTATTGTGAAAACGCTCGATAAACCCTTGATGGTTTCTGCGGGTGCTGGTTCGGGCAAAACTTTTACCTTAACTCAGCGAATTGCATACGGATTCTGTCCTCAAGAACAATCGGGGCAGCCTTTCCTTTCAAGCATCAACGAAATTGTGGCTATCACTTTCACCACAAAAGCAGCAGCTGAATTAAAGTCTCGGTTCAAGGCAAAACTGCTTGACATGAATCTTACTGAAGAAGCCCTTAAAGTTGACGATGCGTGGGTGTCCACCATTCATGGCATGTGCTCGCGCATCCTGAAAGAAAATGCCTTTGTTTTAGGACTTGATCCTGCCTTTACCCTTGTTCAAGGCTCAGATGAAGATGCTCTCAAATACCAAGCGCTAGAGCAGTGCGTTGCGTACGTGCAAAACACTCCTTCGCTTATTCGTCTCAACAAACTTATTCGCACTCATACTTTGTATTCCTCTGGAGGATTCAACAATTCATCACTTTCTTCCATGATTAATAGCTTGATGAGCCGCGTTAATACTAATCCGCTCGGATTTGAAGCATTGGCACTTTTTCCTCCAACTTCTTCTCCAAGCAACATTCTCAAACAACTCATTGTACTGGGCGAACAGACAGTAACTGTTATTGACGAAGATCCGAAATCGAAAACAAAGAATTCGGTAGCAAAACAATACGATGCACTGGTTAATGCACTCAGTTTCGCCACTGGAGTCCTTGATGAATTTGAAGGAACTTCTTTCGAAGATGAAGACTTTGACGCAGATACTTTTGCCTCGGCCGTTTTTGCCTTCCCTATTACCACCGAAAAATTCACGACCACAAAAGCGTATGCCGATTACTTTTCTGCGTATCGCTGCAGCTTGGCTGGGCTTTTTGAAGAGGCTGAAGCAGGATGTGACTATAATTTTACCTGCGCTCTGATTGAGCTGGCACACCTGTTCAAAGAAACCTACGAAGAACTTCTTGGTCCAACACGCCTTGATAACAATTTGCTTCTTTTGAAAACGTACCAGGCTCTTCGTGACTATCCTGAAATTTCAGCGCGTTATCGTGAGCATTTCAAGCTCATCATGATTGACGAATTTCAGGATACCGACCTACTTCAAGTAGCTATTATCAATATGCTCGCTAAACCCGACAAGTCCAATATTTGCACCGTAGGAGATGCCCAACAAAGCATTTATCGCTTCCGTGGCGCCGATGTAAACCTGTTTTTTAAGTATCAAAAAGAACTTGCCGAAGAAAATACTGAAACACGCTTACTTACTCTTCCTGATAACTTCCGCTCCCATGCCGAAGTGCTCGCAATTGTTGAATCAATCTTTTCTTTAGATAGCGTTTTCGGCAATGCGTTTTTGAAACTCAATGCAAAGGGATCGGTAAACAACAATAAAAATCCTATCTTTGATGAAAAGAGACGCATCTCTTTTCATTTATGCGAATCCCGCTCTCGAAAAAGCACCTCACAGGATGCGTCAATTCTTGCTGCTCAAAAAATAGCAGAACATTTTTCCGAGCTCCGTGATGTTCACAATGTTTCACCAGGTGAAATGGTTATTCTCTTTGGCTCTATGTCAAAAGCAGATATATACGCCGATGCTCTTGCCGCTGCTGGCTTCGAAAGCATTTTTACCGGAGGAAGCTTGTTTAAAGATTCTCCCGAAGTCACCTTACTTTGCCAGGCTCTTACGTATGCAGCAAATCCAAATCACTCAGAAGCGCTGCTAGGCTTGCTCAGATCGGAACTTTTTAACCTTACCGATAGATGCATCCTTGCCCTTGTTTCCTCTGCTGTCAAAAACAGTTCTAGTGGTACAAAAGGCAAATCGGGCAGCAAGCAAGCTTCTTTAGTAAGTGGCTTTTCTAATCCGCAGGTAAGCCATGATAAGTCTCTTTCTGAAACCGAACTAGCGGCAATAAGTCATGCAAAACGCTGTCTTGCTACCTTTATTGAAGAGAGCAATACTTTGCCTATTGCTGGCGCTTTAAAAAACCTTCTACAAAACAGTGGCGTTTTTATTCGCTACCAAAAACAGGGAGCTCAAGGTCTTGCAAAGGCAGGTAATGCTTTAAAAGCGCTTGAATACGTAGCTGATCTCGAACGCGAAGCAACGGGGCTTGCAAGCCTTGCGCAAGATTTCCTTTGCTACATTGAAAGCCTGAAGGAAACACCGGGTGTTCTTTCTACAAGTAATTCAAATTACGTACGGCTTATGACCATCCACTCAAGTAAAGGCCTTCAATTCCCTCATGTTGCTGTTGCAGAAATTGGTGGCTCAAACAAGCAACTTCCTTCACTATTGGTTGAAAACGTTGAAGGGGTTTCCTACCTCAACTTTGCCTCTCAGCCTAAGGGAATAGACCATGCAAGCGTTGCTAAGCTGCAGGCATGGACTTCGCTTGAGGAAGAACCTCCTTCGGTTCCCGAAGCTCAAAGCGCACCCGAACTAAAAAAAGCATTAACCTATTACGTTAAACAACAAGAGCAAAAAGAGACACAACGTTTGTTCTATGTTGCTCTTACCCGTGCTGTTGAGTCACTCTGCATTGCGCTCTCCTACCAAGGAAATAAAGAGTTTAACTACACCACAAAACCACTCATTAACGAACTATTCCAAGCGCTCAAGTGGGACCCATCGGAAACTGCGCCAAAACAGGTAGTATCCTTTGGCCCATATCAGGCAGACTTAACTCTCAACGTTATTAACGAACACGTACCTAAACCAGACTTAGCGGCACACGATACGCCATTTTTGATTCCTGACTTCGAAATAAAGCCTGCTACAAGCACCCTATTTCCGCGAACGTTTACGTATCATCCTGAACGAAATAACGTTTTTTCTTACTCGTCTCTATCTTCGGAAGAACATGACTTAGCTGAATTATCCGAGCATACCGACAAGAAGTTGTTCGCTGATGACCAACCATTCATTGATGAGGACTTACTGCTGAGTCAAGCTAATACCGCAGTACTCTTGGGCTCTGCATTTCATCGAGTTGCCCAATACGCTATTGAGTGCGCTAGCCAGAGCGGAGCAAAAAATCTTGTGTTGCCAAGTGCTTCAGTAATTGAGAGCCAAGCTAAACAATGGGAGATACCTGCCAGCAAACGCGCTCGACTTGAAGCAGCGCTGAATTGGTGGTTTGAATCACGCATAGCGCAGGATTTCGCCCACCATTCCTCTCTTGCAGCAGAAGTTCCTTTCATGGTCTCTTTCAACGCAAGCGAAATGCTAGAAGTTACCCCCGAGATTGCTTCCACGCTTGACGAAAAAGGCCTTCTGCCTAATCGAATATATTTAGAGGGCGAGATTGACGGTTTAGCCTACAACGAAGAAAACGGCGAAGCATTTTTAATCGACTACAAAACAGGCGGCTATCCTGAAGAAACTCAAGAACAACTAATCCAGAAGCATCTTCTTCAAGCTTCCTGTTATGCCTATGCCCTGCTCATGCAAGGTTTTTGTGCCGTAGAAGCACACTTTGTGAGGGTGGAGCAGAAAAACGAAGTTGTATTCACCTTCACTCAAGCAGACCTTACCTGCTTAAAAGAAAGAATTGTCTCCTCTTACCTGAAAGGATTACTCCCTCATGAATGAGATTAAATGCCCAAACTGTGGCTCGGTTATCACTATTGACGAATCAGGCTACGCCGATATTGTTAATCAAGTTCGTGATATCGAGTTCAAAAAAGAGCTCGACAATAGAGAACAGCAGCTTGCTGCTCAAAAGCAGAATGAATTTTCCCTTGAGAAGGAGCGCATCCTTCGAGAACATGAGCAGGACCTCAGCGCTCTCAAGCTTGTCGTTTCCGAACTCCAAACAAAGCTCGATGCCGCAAATCAGGTTTCCTCTCAAAATGTTGAACTCGCAAAAACTCAAACCGCAAACAAATACAAGCAAGCTGTTGCCGAAAAAGAAGCACAGATTAACAAACTTACTTCGCAGCTTGAGCTACTTAAACAAAAAAGCCGTTCAAACGAAGAAGCACTCCAAGCCCAGTTGAAGGCTGAGGCTCAAAATGCTCAAACTCGTCTTAAGCTCGCAGTTTCTGAAGCAATTAGTGAAGTTGAAAAACAGCGCGATGAATTCAAAACTCAAATCGTTCTTAAAGATGCCGAAATGAAGCAGCAAGAAGCTATCTTCAAGTCAAAGATTAATGAAGAAATTCGCCAGAAAGAAGCACTTGCTGCACTCAAAGATAAAGAAATTGAGTACTACCGCGACATGAAAGCAAGATTATCCACCAAAATGGTAGGAGAAACGCTTGAACAACACTGCGAGATTGCTTTCAATCAAATTCGTGCCGCTGCCTTCCCTCGTGCCTATTTCGAGAAAGATAATGACGTAGTTGAAGGATCAAAAGGAGACTACATCTTCCGCGAATGTGATGAAGACGGAAATGAAATTCTCTCCATCATGTTTGAGATGAAGAATGAACAGGACGAAACTGCCACCAAGCACAAAAATGAAGACTTTTTCAAGAAGCTCGACTCTGACCGCAAGAAAAAAAAGTGTGAGTATGCCGTTCTTGTTTCAATGCTTGAATCTGAGAGCGAAGTATACAATCAAGGCATTGTAGACGTTTCTCACCGCTACCCAAAAATGTACGTAATTAGGCCACAGTTCTTCATCCCTCTTATCTCTATTTTGAGAAACGCTGCCAACAATTCGTTGAAATACAAGCAGGAACTTGCCTTAGTTCGTCAACAAAATATTGATATCACCCATTTTGAAGAGCAGATGGAAGACTTCAAATCGAAATTCGGCCGCAATTACGAATTAGCGTCACGCAAATTCCAAACGGCTATTGATGAAATTGATAAAACTATTCTTCATCTCCAAAAAACAAAAGATGCGTTGATTTCTTCCGAAAACAATTTGCGTCTGGCAAACAATAAAGCGCAAGATCTTACTATTAAACGCCTCACCCGCAATAATCCAACTATGCGCGAAAAGTTTGAGGCCTTAAAAAATACGGAAACCGCAGAGTAATTTGTCGATTCTTTGATGTTTTTCGCTAGTCTTCATTCCGTACTACAATACTCTTTACTAAAAAACGCATTCGCATGCTTATGAAAACAGAAATAGAGGATTGATAATGTCCACCATACCAGAACTCGACAAAGAAACCGCCCTCCGTTTTTTAACCACTCGGTCAGACACTCCTGCTGAAGTGCTTGCCTTTGCAGCAAAAAGCGAAAACCCAGTAACACGTGCTCGCGTGGCTTCCAATCCAGGAACTACCCCTGACACGTTGCGCGAACTTGCCGAAGACTCATTCAACAACACCCGTGTTGCTGTTGCAGAAAACCCAAATACCCCTCAGGATGTGTTAATTCGACTTGCTCAAGATACTAACGTGGGCATTCGTCGCGGTGTTGCTGCTAATCCAAAGGCCCCAGCAGAAGCTCTTAAATGCCTTGCAGAGGGTGCTTTCACCAAGAGAATGGTTGCAGAAAACCCTTCTACTCCAAAGGAAATTTTGGCCGACTTTGCGCAAAACGATTTCGAAACCTTAGGCGACATTGTGGCACGAAACAGTGGTACTCCTGCTGAAATCCTGGCAAAACTTGCCACTAACGAAAACCATCTTATCAGGCGTATGGTTGCAGGAAACAGCAGTACAGAACCAGAAGTTCTTGTTCAGCTTTCTAAAGATGAAAACGAATTTGTTCGCGAAGAAGTAGCAGGCAATCCCAACACTCCTGCAGAAACACTGGTTGTTTTGCTCGCTGATATTTTTGACCAGGTACAGTTTTCGGTACTTAATAACCCATCCTTCCCTCACGATTTAGTTCGCAAGGTAGCAGGGATTTAACACAGAGCAGCCTCTTTGGGGAGATAAGTCAGTCATACAAAAACGGCCCGGATTGTTCCGAGCCGTTACAGTCAGATTGCTTTGATTTTTAAGGTAAGCCAGCACATCCGTATGTCCTATACTGGCGTGCAAATTCCGGTAACTGCAAGCGCGAGCATAAGGAAAAGAAGCAAGAAAGCAAGCAGAATCAAAAAGAGATTCTTTTTCGTCCTTGGCAAACGCTTAATCAATACAACTACTAATATAAGCGCTGCAATAGCAAGTATTACAAAAAGTGGCGCTAAAGCTTTCATGAACTATCTCCCCTAGCAGTTATCCCAATCTTCTTGTTTATTGTACAACAAAGAAAATAGATTACTCTTCTACACGAATTACTGAAGGATATCCTCCCGTAACAACGTTCTGAAGAGCCAAAATATCTTCGATTGCCTTACGCATATTTGCCTCAAGAGCAGTATGGGTAACAACAACTAAGTCAACTTCAGAACGATCAGTTTTACCATGCTGAACAATAGACTTGATAGAAATGCCATACTTAGCAAATACTGTAGTTACCTCAGACAAAACACCGGAACGATCTTCAACAACAAAACGTAAGTAGTACTTGGTCTTGAGATCTTCCATAGCAACAAGCTTAAGTTCATCCTTGTCGGCTGTGTTCTTCAAA
The DNA here is from genome assembly GCA_900546175.1 of uncultured Eggerthella sp. Classification (GTDB taxonomy): domain Bacteria; phylum Actinomycetota; class Coriobacteriia; order Coriobacteriales; family Eggerthellaceae; genus Anaerotardibacter. The sequence continues at coordinate 256,076 of URBX01000002.1, forward strand.
GGCTTAATACCGAAAGTAATATGACGAGCAATCTCAAGAACGTCGCCCATTACCGAACTTGCTGCAGGACCAGAACCTGCGCCTTCGCCAAAGAACATTGCCTCACCAACAGCATCACCCACAACGTAGATAGCATTAAATACGCCACGCACTGTTGCAAGCTGATGCTTGCTTGGAATCATGGTTGGATGAACACGAACGCTTACTCCGTCTTCCGTGTTAGAAGCGTGAGCAACAAGCTTTACTTCATATCCCATGTCACGAGCCTGCTGCATATCAACAGGAGAAATACGGCGAATGCCTTCAGTGTAAACCTGATCGATAGTTACATTAGAATTGAACGCGATAGAAGCAAGAATAGCAATCTTTGCTGCAGCATCAAAGCCATCAACGTCGGCAGTTGGGTTTGCTTCAGCGAAACCGAGAGCCTGAGCCTGTGCCAATGCTTCATCATAGCTAAGGCCTTCTTCGTCCATACGGGTAAGCATATAGTTGGTAGTACCATTAACGATACCCAAAATAGAAGAAATCTCATTTGCAGTAAGGCAGTGCTTCAATGGATTGATGATAGGAATACCACCACCAACAGATGCTTCAAAGAGGAATTCAAGACCCTTAGCGCTTGCCTCGTTGATTAAATCAGCACCTTCTTTGGTAGCAACCAAAGCCTTATTTGCGGTTACGACATGCTTTCCGTTAGCAATAGCACCTTCGATAACGGTCTTAGCGAAAGTAGTACCACCAATAAGCTCAATAACAATGTCAATTTCAGGATTGGTAATAATGTCATTAAAGTCTGGAGTAAAAACATCAGCGTAACCATATTCGTTTGCTACTTCAGGCTCTAAAGAACAAACACCTGCTACTTCAATGTCTACGCCATAATGACGCTTAAAATCCTCTTTGTGTGCAGCGAGGATGTCGAGGCAACCAGCACCAACAGTACCAGTTCCCACCAAACCAATCTTGATTGCCATAACTAAATACTCCTTTATGCGTTCTATTCAATATCGCAGGCCATAAGGTCCGCGTATGTTTCACGGCGGCTAACAAGCTTAGCAACACCATCTTTTACAAATACGATACCTGCTCTTGGCTGTCCATTGTAGTTACTTGACATTGAATGGCAATAGGCACCAGTGCTAAACATGCACACAATATCTCCCACCTCTGGAGTTTGAAGAGAAGCATCGAAAGCAACTGCGTCGCCACTTTCGCAATGCTTGCCTACCAACGTAACCACATCATCACGAGGAGCATCAGCCTTGTTTGCCACTACCGATTCATAGGAAGCGCCATACAAAGCAGGACGAATATTGTCAGACATGCCACCATCAATAGCAACATACTTACGAATACCCGAAATTTCTTTTATAGAACCTACAGTATAAAGCGTTACACCCGGAACCGCCACAATACTTCTGCCAGGTTCAGTAAGAAGACGTGGTGCGGCAATTCCATACTTTTCGCAGCTCTCCTTCATAGCGGTAGAAAGCACTTTAGCGAACTGATCAATGGTAGAAGGTTGGTCTGATACGGTATATGCAATACCTAAACCACCGCCAACATCAATATCTTCGAATTCCCAGCCATATTCATTCTTAACACGAGCAGCCAATTCAACAATAACATCAATTGCTTCTGGGTAAGAATTGAGTGCAAAAATCTGAGAGCCAATATGCATATGCAAACCAGCAAGGTTTACGTTTGGGGTATCGAGCGCATCCTTAATGCAAGTAAAGGCATAATCATCACGAATAGTAAAACCAAACTTTGAATCTTCAGCACCGGTACGGATGTAATCAAGCGTATCCGCTTCAACGCCTGGAGTAATACGCAAGAAGATGTTTTGGGTTACACCTTTCTTGCCTGCAATCTCGGAAATACGTGCGAGCTCTTCATGACTATCAACAACAATGCGACCAACACCAGCAGCAATAGCTTCTTCAAGTTCCAAAGGAGTCTTGTTGTTGCCATGAACAACAACCTTCTCCATAGGAAAATCTACTGCCTGAGCAATTGCCAATTCTCCGCCGCCAGAAACATCTAAATGCATGTCATGCTCTTTTGCCAAACGAGCCATTGCCTTGTTTAAGAAAGCCTTCGACGCGTAGCACACTGCTGAGTTTCCATAATATTTCTTAAAGGAGTCCACATAGCTATGCATACGATTTTCAATATCAGCCTGGTCGTATACGTAAAGCGCGGTTCCCTGCTCTTTCGCAAGCGAAACCATATCAACGCCACCAATAACTAAGTGACCATTTTCCACTGTGGCTGTCTTTGGCAAGCAAAAGCCTAAATCCATAGTGGAGCGAAAGTCAGCGCGTGCATCAGGATTTGGTGCAGGAAGCGACATTCTGTTCTCCTTTTTCTTTTCTTTTCTTTTCTTCTAAAACCTATTTACGGGCCGTGAGATAAACTGGCTAGCTTTTGACTTGTTCCGGGCACAAAACAAATCATTCAACAAGCTTTCACGGAAACGACTTTTTAAGAGCTATTCTACAAAGAAGCGCCCTTATCATGCGAACTACTTTCGCCTTAATGGTCGCAAAATACCGTAAAGTACATAATAACGCCCTATGAAAAGAAGCACTTCCTGATAAACGTTAAATTCTGGTTTCGATTGTACCTTTTTGGAGTTCGTAGCCTTAAGCAAACAAGCCAATAAACCTATCAAGAATAGTTTCTTGTGGCTCCTCTCCTTCTTCGGTTTTTTCTTCAGGAATGCTAATACCATCGGTAGTCATAACAAACTGAACTAAAGAGACCTGAGCATTTTTTTCGCTCACAAAACTATGAGGCGTAAACGAACTGGTATCAAATGCAGCTAAGGCATTATCTATTTCTTTCTGAACCTTTTCAGGAATACCTTGAGTAGTGACGTAGAGCTCTTCTGTTCCCTTTGTAAAACGCTCTGCCCCCAATTGAAAATCAGCAGCCGAACCTGCTAACTCCTGCAATCCATTGTTAAGAGACTGCAGCCCTTGCTGATAGGAATACGAGGAAGACAAAAGCGTATCATTGGCGCTGGTAAGCGCCGTAAGACTTGAAGCAAGAGAAGGATTTGTTGAAGTTCCTGTACCAGTGACTGCATTTGTGTATGCTTTGAGGCCATTTACCAATCCTGCACTTGCTGGGGCAGTTGTGCTTCCCGAAGTTCCATTTAAGCCAGCCTGAGCACCATAAAGAAGTTGCTTTTGCTCATCACTTAGCATGTTTAATTGTTCGGCAGTAAGAGAACCCACAAATGTATTGAGTGCATTTTGCGTTTGCTCGGCGCCGCTTATCAAAGTCTGAGACTGACCTGCAAGCGCCGCTACTCCATTACTGATTTGCTGAGCAGAAGAAAGATAGGTAGTAACACCCTGGAAAAGCGCTTCTCCTTGAGACTCAAGTTGAGAAGACCCTTGAGCAAGACGAGCTGCTCCCACTTCAAGAGCACTAGAGCCTTCTTTGATAGCCACAGCACCTTCATTCAGCTCTTTGGTGCCTGCTATCAATTCATCAAAACCTGATGTTAAGCCATCCTCCGAGAATGAAATATCCATTGAGAAAGGCACTGCAGCAATGCTAATTCCTTCCATTTCGAAATTAGTAACCTGCGCACTAAGTGTTGAGGTGGTTTCTTTACCAGGAAGAGACATAAAGGCAACTTGTGTATTTGATCCCGACACCGCAACGGAGCCGTCTTCGGTTTCAACATTTGTAGCCTTATCTCGCGGCAATGATACGGTTGCCTGAACTAAATAATTATCAAAATAAGAAGATTCGACTCCTGCATTTTGAGCAAGAGAAAGTTTTAAGGTGAGCAAGCCAGACTTTCCCGCTAAGTCTTGAGGCGCAATTGGCGTACCATCCAGACAATACTGAACAGTAACAATCCAAGGCAAATCGGTAGAAGCAAGATTGCCTTGATAGGAAAATGTCTTACCATCTGCACTAAAGCATACGCTGTCTCCCGACTGGACTAGTTGTTGGTCGTCGGATAAATTAGTTACCGAAGTGTATGTTCCGTAGTCACGCACAAACATTTCCTGGCTGCTAGACTCATCAGCCCCACGAGCACCCTCAAAAGAATTAAGCGAGTCAAACAAGTTAACCACATACAAACCTTCTACGGTTCCCGTAGAAGAAAGCTTTCCGTAGACAATTTCCTGCTTGTCTTCAGTACCATCAATAATTGCTGAAGCAGACTGAATCCCACCTAAAGAATCAGCATTAGCAAGTTGAGGAATGGTAGTAAGGGGAGCAGCCAAAAATACAACTAAAGCAGAAGCTGCAGCAGTGCGCGCAATGGTCTGTTTTGGATTAAATCCGCTTGTTCCTGAAGATGTATCCATGATTACAATCACACCTTTTCACGGTAAAAATGAGCTTTTAAGGTAGTTTTCTCAATAATCGTATCGAAAAGCAAAAAGAGCATAGGAAGCAACAGGAAGGTGTTCAACGTTGCAATTAATGCACCGCGACCAATAAGTATTCCCAAGCTTGAAATAACTCCATTAGTTGAGATGAATCCAATAATGAAGCCGCACACGGTAAGAATAGTTGCCGAGGTCAAAATGGTTAAAGCGGTAGCCGAAATAGCCTTTTTCATGGCTTCTTTCTTTGGGAAAGCCTGGCGCTTTTCTAAATATGAGCGAGCCAAAATAATGGTGTAGTCAACGGTTGCTCCCAGCATAATTGCGCTAATAATCAAGTAGCCAATGTACTGAATTGAACTTCCCGCGAAATACGGAATTGCTAAATTAATCCAAATTGAGCTTTCAATAGTAAGCAGCAAAATCAAAGGGATGGTGGCGCTTCTAAACATGAGCAACAAAACCAAGCCAATAGCTAAAACCGAAGCAACAAAAACCCTGAGGCTATCTTCGTTAACAATCAACGACATATCGTAGGATGTTACCGCCGAACCCACCAAGTAATTTTCGTTAGGATAATAGTCTTGTGCAATATCACGCACAGTCTGAACAAGAGCAAAAGACTCCTCTGTCTCCCCTTCAACTTTGGTAGAAATAACAAAGCGCGAATATCCTCCCGCATTCAAATTCGATAAACTCTCTGCAGGCACCATTTCAGATGGGATGTTTGGAGAAACTGAAGTTACAAAAGAAGCTACCGAAGAAATCTTGTTCTGATCTTCCAATGCTTGAGCTAGTTTTGTTTCAAGGCCCTTTTGTCCCTCAGGAACAAGAAGGATCCACTGTTCGGCAGCACCAAATTTTTCCTCTAGGTGTTGAGTTTCTTCGTACGCTTGGGTTCCTGGCGTTACAAATCCTGAAGCACCGTACATAAAAGAAACTTGCCTTTGCGCCATATAACAAGGAACAACCACGAGCGCAAGCACCACAGTGAAAGGAAGCGCTAAGCGCATGCAGCCTTTCGCAAAAACATCAAACGAAGGCAGTAGTTGCCCATGTGCCGTTTTGGTAAGGATTCGCTCAAAGGTAAGAATAAGTACTGGCAAAATAAACAGCACAGAAAGGAAACTAAAGAGTATTCCCTTTGCCAAAACAAGACCCATATCAGTACCAATAAGGAATGCCATTACGCACAAGGACAAGAAGCCAAAGAACGTAGTTGCTGCACTTGAAGCAATAACGGCCGCTGCTTTATACATGCTTTTATACGCCGCATCGTAACTAGAGCATCCTTTCGCACGGAAATCGCGGAATGCGTGAAGCATAACAATTCCGTAATCCATAGATACTGCTAGCTGCAAAATAGCAGCACACATCTGGGTAATAAAGGATATTTCGCCAAAAATAATATTTGTGCCCAAGTTGTACACAATAGACATGCATATTACTGCCAAGAAAAGCACTGGTTCAAACCACGAGGAAGTTGTAAGCAACAGAAGGAAAAGGATTACTGCTAAAGCGAAAACTAGAATTATTTGGATTTCTGAACCGGAAGAAGATCGAGCAAGCGCAGTATTGACCGTCTCGCCCGCAAGACAAACTTGTTCTCCTCCAGCCAGCTCCGCAGTGGCACGAATTTCCGCTACCGCCTCAACAGCCTTTGGGTAATCTATAGCAAGACGATACTGAAAAGCACCCTGGTTGTACCACGGCTCAATAACCTGCGCATCTTCCATCTCAAGCGGAACAGCAACATCCAAGACACTTCCAAGCCACATTACGCTTGAAACGCCCTCAATAGTTTTTAAATCTTTTGCGAGTTGAGAAGCTTGCGAAAGAGTAATGCCTTCTACGCTCAAACGAGCGCCCGGAACCGAAGAGTCGAACGCATTCTCCATGACGTCAAGTGACTTAGTAGAGGCTGATGTCTCAGGCAAATAATCTGAAAATTGATAATTAATCTTTACTGAAGGAATACTGATGGCGCACAAGACAAGAAGCACTAGTGCGCCAGCAAGTATGCCTTTTCTGTGCGATAAAACGCTTTTAAAAACCGTATCGATGAATTTTTTCATAGCCTATTCATCCCCCGACTCCTGTATTCTATTATACAAAGTTGTATTTCGTACAAGGATTTGCAATATTCTTTTCAATGGCGCTTAATTACAGCGCTCTCACTAATGAAATAAGAAAAGAACATCGCCAAATATTTGAAAGCCAAGAATACTCATGCTGAAAATTACCATTGTTGCTGTTGGAAAATTGAAAGAAAAATTCTGGAAAGAAGCATGTCAGGAATACCTCAAGCGTTTAAGCGCCTATGCAAAAGTATCAATTTGTGAACTGCCCGATTCTAATAAAGAAAAAGAAGCCGCTGCTATTCTAGAAGTGCTGCCCGAAAAAGACCCGGTATTACTGCTGGACATCAAAGGCAAAGAACTATCAAGCGAACAGCTTTCGGAGAAAATTGACTCATACAGTTTGTATGGCGCTTCTCATTTGGTGTTTATTGTTGGAGGAAGCGACGGAGTAACAAACGAAATCAAAAAACGCGCCACTCAATGCATCAGCTTTGGCCCTATTACCTTACCCCACAATCTAGCGCGCGTAGTTTTGCTTGAGCAGATTTATCGCGCTTTTAAGATTTCTCGCAAAGAGCCCTACCACAAGTAAGCACTAGAAACCAAACTTAAGATTGTTTCGTCCAGAATTCTTTGCTTCGTACAAAGCTTTATCCGCATTTTTGTAAAGGCTCATAAAGGAAGTGTCTCCCTCTTCGGCAATGCAAGCACCCACCGAAAGCGTTACCCGATTGTCAATAGCAAGCATTTCTTCATTAGCTAACTGATAGAATACCTGAATCTCTTTTCTAATGTCTTCCTTGCTTGCATTCTTATTGTAGAAGAACGCAATAGCATACTCGTCGCCACCTAAGCGAGAAACAATGCCTCTATTGCCCACAATCTTATCCAGGAACTTACCCACATGAATGAGCAGGGCGTCACCTTGTGGATGACCAAATTTATCGTTGTATTCCTTGAAGAAGTCCAGGTCAACCATAAGCATTGCAACCGTGCTGTCGTTTTTCAACATACGGTCTTGAACGTCAGAACGGAATGCTTCACGGTTCAAAACGCCAACCAGCTTATCGCGGCGAACTGCCTCTTCGAATACCGTATTGCTTCGTTCGAACGAAAGGCGTTGACGCTCAATTGCACGATGAAGAATGGAAGACTCACTAATATCAGCCATGATAATTTCAGATTCAACGCGACGATGCACCGAATTGAAGTACCGCCTTCCAAAGCAAAGAACGAACAAGATCGAGCCATCTTTCCTTCTGACACGGTGTTCCAAATAAGCCATACCTTGCGCTTCTACCCGATCGAAAGCGATCTGCGAATAGACCTCTTGATCTTCAAGCGGAATAATATCCAATAATGTCAGGTTGTATTTCTCGAGATCTTCAACCTCATAGCCCAAAATGCTGGTAAAACCGTCATCAATCTCGATAATCTTGTTATCTTGGTCAATGAAAAACTTGGCATAACGGATAGGTACCACTCTATCAATACGATCAAAATCACTACCCAAGTCGTCAATACTACGAGGAGTTACTTTGATCTTTTCTTCCTGATACGTAGACTGGTTCTCTTCTTTATCAGCCACATCGAGTTCTGGGTTCTCTTCTAGCATCTGCAAAAACTCTTGCACAATGTACGGGTCAAATTGGGTTCCTGCACATCTCCGCAATTCTTCTTTTGCCGCCTTAGGACTAGCTGCACGACGATACGGCCTGTCATGAACCATAGCATCATATGTGTCAACAATAGCAATAATACGCGAAAGAATAGGAATCAGTTCACCCTTAATACCATCAGGATAGCCTGAGCCATCCCACATTTCATGATGGTGCAAAATCAAATCTGCAATATCGCTCAACTCAGGAGAAGCCTTTGCAATACGGAAGCCTTTTTCAACGTGAGACTTCATGATTTCCCATTCAACATCATTGAGTTTTCCTGGCTTGTTAAGGATTTCCAGCGGAACGCCAACTTTGCCAATATCACGAAGCAAGCATAAAAGCGCCAAGGAGCTTAACTCTTTGTCGCTCAATCCCAAACGCTTTCCTAAACATTCACCCATATTGCGCGTTCTTTGAACATGCGCTTCTGTTTCGCCATCACTTTCACGCTGGGTTTGAACAAAGGAGTTCAACAAAGAATAGTGTGCCGAATTAGGATCAAGAAGCTTGCGGTCTTTCAAGCTCGACGAAGCATCTCGTACTGCTTTCAATACGTCTCGTTCAGTAAGCGAAGCAACACTTACCGCGCTTTGGATAGAGAGCGGACCAGTACCGTAATCGAATAAGGCAATGTCTTTTTCAACTTCTATTAATATTTCATGCATATGCTTAGAGGTCATGTTTTCGCATACCACCATAAGCTCAGCATCTTCAAGCCTTACGAACGCCCATGCACTTGGGAAATGCTTTCTCAAAACACCTACCAAGGAATGGATAGCAGAATCGCCTTCTTCCCTACCAAACTGGGAATTTAGCTCCGAAAGCTTATTAATATCAACAATGCCTACTGCAACGGGATAGCTAAACGAACGAGCATTCTGCCATATTTTCTTCTCGAAGGAAGCTTGCGTGTTAAACCCAGTGAGCAAATCAACCTCAAGAGCATTATCAGTAAACACGAAAAGGCGGCCAATGATGTTGTTTCTTTTATCCCTCAGAACACGGAAATCACAACGATAACTAAGCAGGAAGCCTTTTTGAGTTACGCGCCATTGGAAAGAAGAGTCCACGGTAGCATTTTCATAGTCTGGGTCGAAATCGTTGCGAATCAAAAACTTCCGCAAGGTATACGACTGATTAACGCCTTCTTTAGGCAACAAAATATCAGCACTCTTATTGCTTGTTGAATAGAGATTGTTGTAATCGAACAAAACTACCGGATGACCCAACTCTTCAATAATCATTTGGCGTGTATGGGTGAGCATGCCACGGTTACTTATGCGATACGTGCTGGTATAAAATAGCAAGCCCACAACTGAATAAAACAACACCGAAAAGTCAGGCAATCCTTTTTCAGGGAGATACAGAAAAATTGCATTCATGGCAACAACAGCCAAGGTTGACACAATAATGATGGTATAACGTGCACGATATACCTTTGGAGTAATTACCATCTTATAGAGATAATTAATAAAGGTCATTGCTACAAAGCAGTAGCACAAAAAAAGATGAATCTCGAACGGAAACAGAGGGACATAGCGCCAGTGGGTAAACGCCGTATCGCTATACACATAGCTTACGGTTACCTCCATAAGCGGATTGACGAGCAACAAGCAAACGTCAAAAACCATGTAAGCGCACGCCAAAACAAGAAAGACCCTGTTCCATTTCTTTTTGAGCGTATCCATAAAGATACAGCAGAACACCAGCAGCGAAGCCGCAACAAAGTCTACCGCGATAAAGTAGAAACTACTAAAAAACGACATGCTGAAGTAGTCGGGCGCTAAGATACTAAGCAGATAGAAAATGGCCACAAACACTGCTGCAAGCAATAAACACGCCAGCGCTTTTCCTTTGGCATCTCGCTTCCTTAAGGCAAGAACAAATAAAACAACATCAACAAGTAAGGCTAAGGCAGAAAGTCCTATGTAAATACCGAGTGTGTCCATGCGCTCTTTTCCCGCAATGCCCTATTACCTGCGATTACTCACAAATCATTTTCAAAAAAAATAGCAGTTCCAAAACTTGCTGGTTTCATTCTAGCTATTAATTACGCATTTGAGCAGCATAGAGAATAAAAACGCCAGTTAATTACGCTATTCAGAATCAAGTTTGCCCCGAACGGTTGGAACCCATGGTTCCAAATTGAGCGCAGCTGCTTTTTCTTCTTCCACTTCTTGATACAAATCGGCAGGATTACCTTCATAACCAAGTGCTTTCGCAATGGCTTCTGTTTGGGCGTCGGTAAGAATTTGGCCTCTATGTTCAGCAAAAGACATGATGTTTTGAGGAAGATTAGCGCACGCAGCAACTTCAGCCGTTTGGCGACCTTGAATCTCACGAAGATACGTCATTAAAATCATGCGAGCCCTTTCCTATACGTGTGCCCTGCCCATAAACATTTAGTTGTTTTTGTGAATCCTACCAAGAATCGCCCTACATTTCCATTACCTGCGCACGATAAAACAACCCTCGCGTTCTCGCTATGCAAGCCTTACGAGAACGCCCACGGCATTTGCGCTTCCTTATTCACAATTTTCGAACTGAGAATTATAGAGCTCAGCATAGAAGCCATTTTTCTCAAGAAGATCTTGATGGCTTCCCTGCTCAACAATATCACCGTCTCGAATAACAAGAATCAAATCTGCATTTCGTATGGTACTTAATCGGTGAGCAATAACAAAACTGGTCTTATTCTCCATGAGCTTATCAAGCGCATGCTGAATTCGCTCTTCGGTAAGAGTATCAACCGAGCTTGTTGCTTCATCCAATATCATCATGGAATGATTTGCTAAAATTGCGCGCGCAATGGTGAGCAGCTGACGCTGACCTTGGCTAATATTGCTTGCATCTTCATTAATGCAGAAATCGTAACCACCTGGTAGCGCGGAAATAAAGCGATGCGCGAAGGCATCTTTTGCCGCCTTTTCAACCTCTTCATCGGTTGCATCAAGACGTCCATAGCGAATGTTTTCGCGAATAGTGCCCTTAAACAACCAGGTGTCTTGCAAAACCATGCAGAAAGAATTCCTTACTTGGCTACGGGTAAAGCTTTGGATATCTTCGCCGTCTAACAGTATTTGACCACTCTTTATGTCGTAAAAACGCATAAGAAGCTTAACGATAGTAGTTTTACCTGCTCCTGTTGGGCCAACCAATGCAACTGTCTGGCCTTTTTCAATGTGCGCATTGAAATTATGGATAATAGTGCTGTCTTCCTCGTAACCAAACGAGACATTCTTAAAAGTTACTTCACCCGTAATAGCCCGAGCGTCTCCTTTTTCAACTTCCAAAGATTCTTCTGGTCCGTCCAGGAATTCAAAGATTCGCTCAATAGCAGCCGCCATTTGCTGGAAAGTATTTGCTACTTGAGCCAACTGAGTAAGCGGCTGTGTGAAATTCTTCACATACTGAATGAATGCCTGGATATCGCCAACCGTGATTATTCCCTGGGCAGCAAAGAACGCACCAGAAATAGCAATGGCAACATATCCAAGGTTTCCCACAAAAGCCATGACTGGCTGCATCAAACCACTCAGGAATTGCGCACGCCATCCTACGTTGTATAGCTTATTGTTTGTCTCAACAAACTTCTCGACAACAGCCTCTTCCTGGTTATAGGCCCTTACAAGAGAATGACCGCTGAACGTTTCTTCAACAATGGTATTAATTTCACCTAAAGTACTTTGCTGTTCTTTGAAGTATTTCTGAGAGTGGCTTACTACTACCTTGGTCAAAATAAGCGCAAGCGGAATAGTTAAAAGCGCAATTAACGTCATTACTACATTGATTGACAGCATCATAATCAGTACGCCAATAAGCGTAGTAATGGACGTAATGAGCTGCACTAAGCCCTGGTTGAGACTTTGTCCAAACGTATCAACATCATTGGTAATGCGCGACAAGGTATCACCAATGGCTTTTTTCTCGAAGTAGCCATATGGCATTCTGTTTATCTTCTCTGCAATGTCCTGCCTCATGCGATAACACGTACGCTGTGAAACGTTTGAAACAAGCCACGCCTGAACAAATGAACAGATACTTGAAAGCAAATACAGGCCAAGAGTGCACAACAAGATAAAGCCAATAGCATCGTAGTTAATGGATCCTGTTCCATTAATTTTTGCTACTATGCCATTGAAGAGCTCGGTTGTTGCTTCCGATAAAACTTTTGGGCCAATAATATTGAACAGCGTTGAGCCAATTGCAAAAATTGCCACAAATACCAAAGAAATTTTGAAAACGCCCAAATATTTAAGAAGCTTTAAAAGAGTTCCCTTGATATCTTTTGGTTTTTCTGCCGGAGCGAACCCATGAGGTCCTGGTCCATGAGGGCCTCGTGGGCCTCTTCTTGGTCCTGGCCCCATTGTTGCGTGCGCCATTAGCACTCACCTCCCTTCAAAGGGAGTGTTTCCGGCTTACTGAAAAGCCCTTCTTGAGACACTTTATCTTCGCAAAAGCGAGATTCGGCCGCATTGCTGACAGTTGAATTGCAGCTGGCGCCGTTGCTGGCATCATTGTTGGCAACTACATTATTGGTAGCTAAATTGCAGCTGACATCGTTGCTTCCAAACAGCTCTTCTTCCGAAAGCTGAGAAAGCGCAATTTCCCTATACGTCTCGCACGATTCAAGCAGCTGATGGTGAGTTCCTTGACCCACTACCCGTCCTTCATCGATTACGACAATATGGTCTGCGTTCATAATAGTGGCAATACGCTGAGCCACAATAAACACGGTTCTTCCTTTTAATTTTTGCGAAAGTTCCTGACGCAAGCGAGCGTCAGTTTTATAGTCAAGTGCGCTAAACGAGTCATCAAAAAGAAAACCTTGCGCATTGCTAGCCAGTGCACGAGCAATAGCTAAACGCTGGCGCTGACCGCCTGAAACATTCGTTCCTCCTTGGCTGATAGGCGTATTGATTCCCTCTTCCTTTTCGTCAATAAATTCCTTTGCTTGCGCAATTTCTAGCGCGAGTTTTTTCTGCTCTTCGTCTACCTTACCCGCGTACGAAACATTGGAATCAATTGTTCCTGAGAAAAGAAACGCCTTTTGTGGCACGTAGCCGAACAGACCACGCAATTCTTTAAGAGGAATCTGTTTGATATCTATTCCATTAATGAAAATAGTGCCCTGGGTAGTATCGTAAAAGCGCTCAATCAACTTTATGAGAGTGGTTTTTCCCGAACCGGTAGGGCCAAGAATAGCTGTTGTTTTTCCTGCTTGAGCCGTAAACGAAATGTCTTCAAGAACCATATCTGAGTTCTGGCCATAGGAAAAACTTACGTGGTCAAATTCAATAGAAACCCCTTGAGAAATTTCACTTATGCTATCTATTTTTGCCTGTCGGTTCGTAGGATCAATAATGCTTGGTTTAGTGGCAATTACTTCATCAATACGTCCGGCAGCAACACTTGCGCGAGGCAAAAACACAGCAACCATACCAATCATCAAAAAGCTCATAACAATAAGCATGGAATACGTGATGAGCGCAATAAGGTCTCCTGTTTGAATTGATCCTTGATCTACAAAACCAGCGCCTACCCACACAATCAATACGCTGACCGCATTCATTACCAACATCATTGCCGGCATCATCAACGACATTGCGCGGTTAGTAAAAAGCTGAGTTCTCATCAAGTGGTCATTTGCTTTTTCAAAACGCTGTTGCTCGTACTCTTCTCTACCAAATGCGCGAACAACAGAAATACCCGTAAGCTGCTCACGCGCTACAAGGTTTACCTTGTCTATCAAGCTTTGCATGATTTTGAATTTTGGCATAGTAAAGGCCATCAATAGAACAACAACAGCGAACACGGCAACCACCGCCAAGCCCACAACCCACCACAAAGACATCGTGCGCTGAGCTACCATGATAATTCCGCCCACAGCCATAATAGGAGCGTACAAAACCATGCGTTGAAGCATAATGCACACCATTTGAATAAGCTGGATGTCGTTTGTTCCGCGCGTAATTAGCGAAGCTGCGCTGAAGGAATTGATTTCTGCATCTGAAAACGATACAACACGCGTAAAGAATTGCTCACGCAACTTTCGTCCAATTTTTGTGCCCGTTCTCGAAGCAATAAAACCAATTACTATGCTGACCAGCATAGACACACAGGCAAGGCCGAGCATGACTAACCCTGTCTTAACCAAATAATCCATTTGAATAGCGGTAGTGTCTTGACCGAGCTTTTCATACTCTTTTTGAGCAGCTACCAATCCTTGTTGTTCAAGAATTTTTGCATTAGGTGAAGATTTAATCTCTTCTGAAGAAGGAAGCGTAGAGCCGCTCACTTCCGCTTGCAGAACAGAACTATACTCTTGCAATATTTGAGGATCTCCATGAGCAAGAATCATACCTAGAAGCATAGCGCTACTGAGTTGCTCTCTGTTGTTTTGCCCTGTTTGGGTTAGAACAAAACAGCCCTCTTTTTCATCATAAGAATAGCTTGCATGAAAAAGCTCTTTATCTTCGCCTTGAACGATGGCATCAATTTGGTCGTAGGTATCGCGTGATAACATCGTAGTTGAAACTTCTTCAATACCACCCTGCTGGATGCCTACGTTAACGATATCGGCAGTGAAGTTCGGAAGAGAAAGATCAGCAATTACCTGAACAACAAGCAAACAAAACACCAACATTAAGGAAATCTTATGCTGCATTAGGTACCGAAAAAGCCTCAACTGCCACTCCTTATCATCTACTACTCTTTATTAACTGCTATTCTTTATTAACCGACGAAACAGTATGCCGCCCCTACATAATTCACAATAGAACGCTTCCAGCAAAGTACGCTGCCAACAAAACCCTGCCAGCAAGAAACAATAAAACAGTCATCCGTGCAAAACTACGCAAAAGCACTCAGCCACAAGCTTGCTAAAGCAAAATGAGCACCAATATAGTTTAGAAGCTTAACTATATTTTCATAGAAAAGTAGTCTAAACTTCACGCACAAATCACACAATCATCCGCTCTCATTGACCGATACAGTACAATGAACTCCATGCATCTAATGGGCAAAAGGAGAAAATTAATGGCCGAATATATTGATGTCTACGATAAACATCGAAATAAAACGGGCGAACAAATTGATAGAAAGTCTCAAAAACTAAACGAAGATCAGTACCAGTTATACGTTACTGCTCTGCTTCAAAATACCGAGGGAAAATTCCTTATTACCCAACGTGCTTTAGATAAAAAATGGGCCGCGGGCTGGTGGGAGGTTTCCGGCGGTGGTGCCTTAGCAGGTGAAACGTCCTTACAGGCAGTTATTCGCGAAGTAAAAGAAGAAGTTGGCTTAGACATTTCTACGGTAAGCGGCAATGTTCTTTACAGCTATCAAAACACTGCTCCTGAGAGTGGTGACAACTACTTTAACGATATCTATTTGTTTGTGTTTGATTTCTCGCTTAGCCAGGTAACTCTTCGCCAAGAAGAGGCCATTGATTGCAAAATGGCAACCTGGGAAGAGATTGAAGCAATTAATCAGTCTGGCGAATTTCTTCACTTTAGCCGTATTGAAACAGCACTGAAGAATACTTTGTAGACAAATCATCTGTCTACAATAATTCGGAATGAGAGCTGTAGTTAAATCGCCTCTACTTATTTCACACAGGCGGAATTAGCAAGGATGCTTTTTTGCCAAATATAATAGTTATTTAAAAAAGATGAATCTCTGGTGTTATTCTAGGAATTCATTCTCTCTTTAAGATAATTAACGCTTGTTTTTGCTATGATAGTAAAACAGCTTCATACTTTTCATACCATCTCGCAGTGACTCCCCCCCCCAACAAGTTACTGCTATGGAAGTAGAAGGGCAGCTCCGGTTGCCCTTCTCTTTTTTTATGCCCGAACAGAATTCGATGCAAAACGGCAGTCTCCGCACGAAAACAGCACCGCACACAAATGTAATTTCAGGCGCACTGAACGGTTCCATATGAGAAAGAAACCCTGTGTACGCACCGCGCCTTATGCGCGAACGGAGTTTTCTGGATTAACAACCATAGATTCGAATCTCTTTGCCATGTACTCATCATCAAATGTATCCGCATAAAATTGCTCAACAGGAGTATTTGGCTCATTACCAGCAAGGCGCTCGCTCCAGTTATCCAAAGCCTGGAAAGTCATAAATGCATTAACTAGCATCAAAGCCGCACAGAAAATGGTGCCACTATAGCGCAAGCCTAACGGAATTTTGTTGATGAGTTTTAAAAGAGCAGGTAAGAAGATTTTGATCCAGACACAACCCAACACGCCAAACATGGAAGCGAATTTCAAACACGTTCTGCCCCCAAAGAAGTCACCCAAAAATTCGCCATGATAATCCCATGCAACAGCACCAAAGGCAGTTTCCATAAACCAGCTTACAAAAAACTCAAAGCCGCCACCAATAATGGTGCATACCACGAAGATAATAACCAAATTGCATTCTTTAAATCGGTTAAGCGCAATAGTCATAAGAACCGCACCCACGCCATAAATTGGACTAAACGGACCAAAGAGCATACCAGCGCGATCCTGATATACACCTGGATCGACCACGATCATATGGAAGGCAATCTCAACGAGCAAACCAAGGAAGCTTGCAACAATAAACGTCCAAAAAACATTGAAGAAGTCAAGTCGAATGAAGCCTTTGCCAGGATCAGCAAGACCAAGTGTTCCAAGGCGATAATGCGTCTGATTGTCCAGTTTTCTTAATTCGTTTCGAAGAGTTTGCTCACGAGCCAAAGAAGGGTTCAAATATGCCGAGAGCGCAGCTTGAGCAAAAGCCAAAAGAAGATTATCAACAAAAACGCCCAAACCAACACCAAAAAGCATTATCTCGCACGTTGCAGAAACAGCATTTAAGGAAAGACCAACAAGAACAAGAACGCTTGCAGCTCCACGATGTCCTCTTAGTACACGTACACCAACCAATACTGACAAAGCCGATGCCAAAAAGGAAGTGAGCGAACTCACCACAATAATGATATCCGTCGAGAGGGTAAAAGCCTTGAGAACCTCCAGAAGAATCGATCTATCAAAGAGAATGAGATAACCCAGCGTAATGCTCGAAGCGAGGCAGTCAACAATGCCGCCTACAATCAACACGATGCTGATAAATTTTAAAAAGGCAGGGATTTTTTTAAAAGAAAAAGTAGTAGTAGCATTGCGAACCGCCTTCATGATTCCCGAAATCTCTTCCTGAGTTAGCGGTTTTTCCTTGCTTCGTTCACGAGCAGCATCAAGAATCGCATCAACGTCTCTATCCGAGAGAATTCTATCTGCTACTAAACCTTCTGCAAGGGAAACAATGCTCATCTGGTCAAATCCCCGATCTTTCCAATAAAACTTGTAAGTTTATTCTTCGAATTGTTTTCCATGAACCACCGTTTCATCTCATGAAAATAAAAGGTTCACTCCATCTCCACAACAAATGTGACATTTTAGATTTTTTTAGAGGATTTCTCCGAAACGCCTACTCTTTATCTTCTTTTTCGGAATTTTGGAGGGTTAAGGCCAAGCAAGCCAAACCTATACCTAATAAAATAATCATTTTGCTTGGGTCAGGCTCTGAAATAGTAGAGATAACCACAACGGAAACACCTAAAGCAAGAGCGATTGCTCTAAGAATAGTGTTGATCAAAGACTTCATTTTCATTTACTTCACTTCCTTACTCTCGCTGCCGTCAATACTCATATCCTTTGGAAGGACCAGATTTGCAACAACAGCAACAAGGAAAACAACCGCAACGCAATTCGCTGCAAACACATCCTGGAACAAGGTAGGGAAGTTTACAAAAATTGCCGAAACGCTGGTAAAGCCCAAACCAATAGAAAGGGAAAGCGCTGCAATAACTATATTTCTTTGCGTAAAGCCCGCTTTTCCAATCATTTGAAAACCTGCAACAATAATATTGCCGAACATCATAATAGTACAGCCGCCCAAAACTGCCGAAGGAAGCGTGCAGAAGAAGGTGCTTATTGCCGGAACGAAAGCTGCCGCAATCATGATTACTGCACCCGTTGCAATAGCTTTACGGTTTACAACGCCAGTCATGGCAACCAAACCAACATTTTGACTGAACGAAGTGATAGGGACACAGCCAAAGAATCCCGAGAGAGCACTGCAGAAACCATCGCACGAAATTGAGCCAGAAAGCTCTTTGTCAGAAACGTCGCGCTTTAAGCCTGAATTGCAGAGCGCAGAGGTATCACCAATAGTTTCGGTTGCTGAAACAAGGAAAATAAGAGTCATGGCCAAAATAGCATTTGGTTCAAATACAGGGAAGAATTCTTCGGAAGTAAATGCGAGAGTTGGAAGCGCAAAAAGCTTCATTGTTTCAAAAGCCGAGAAATCAACAGCGCCCATAATGACTGCCAAAATATAGCCAATAATCAGGCCAAATAAAACAGAAAGTTGTTTCCAGATACCTTTAGCGAAAATCTGAAACAACAAACAAGAAACCAGCGCAACAGAGCCAAGAATAAGGTTTTGCGCGGAACCGAAATCAGCAGATGCAGCATCACCGCCGCCAAAAGAAGTAGCACCTACGCTCAATAACGAAAAACCAATAGCAGTTACCACGCAAGCAGCCACAATTGGGCTAATAAGCCAGCGCCAATAGCGCGCAAACAAACCAAGAATACCCTCAAGTATGCCACCTACTATTACCGCACCTAATACGGCACCATACCCCGAGGTTGCCGCAATGCCACACATAACGGTAAGAAAGGTAAAACTACAGCCCATAACAATTGGTAGTCCTGAGCCAATGCGTCCAAAAAGCGGAAAGAGCTGAATAAGCGTTCCAATGCCTGCAATAAGAAGTGCTGACTGAATAACCATCGCAGCAGACGCGCCACTCAACCCTGCAACGCCTGCAAGGATGGTAACGGGAGCCAGGTTCGCAACAAACATTGCAAGAATGTGCTGCAAACCATATGGAATAGAAGGAATTAGAGGAACATCGCCATCAAGCTTTCGAAGCTCTTCTTCTTTAAGGTGTTTCACGGTAGTCCTTAATAGTAGGGGCTCTTAATGACGAAATACGATTTCGCCTGTGTCTGGATTCATTGATTCAATAATTGCCAGACTTTCAACACGATACCCTCTTTCGCGAAGAGCATCACCACCAGGCTGAAAACCTTTTTCGATACCAATGCCAATACCCTCAACAACACAGCCTGCTTCTTCGCAGATTTCAAGTAAGCCATTCATTGCTGCACCCATAGCCATAAAATCATCAATGATGAGCACATGGTCTTCAGGACTAAACAAACGTTTTTCGGCAATAACATCAAACACTTTACCGTGAGTAAAAGATTGAACACGTGTGACGTACTGATCGCCCGTTAAATTAATACTTTTTGCTTTCTTAGCAAACACAACGGGACAATTATTGAAATGGCGAGCCGCCATACATGCAATACCAATACCAGATGCTTCAATAGTAAGAATTTTATTGATAGGCCTATCACCAAATAATCGAGCCCATTCCTTGCCCATTTCGTCAAGAAGCTCAATGTCCATTTGGTGATTTAAGAAGGAACCAACTTTCAAGACGCCTTCAGACTTAATTTCGCCATCTTTTATAATGCGCTCTTCAAGAAGTTTCATGATGTACCTTCCTAGGGCCTGTTACTTGCAAACAATTTCCTAGAATTATACGTCCAAACATCATAATTTTTTGAGAACTTGCCGGCTGACTTCGCATTCCAATACTTTTTTAAACAAGCGAAGCCCGCCAGCATGTATTTAGAGTGCCTCTTCGTCTCTTTCATTAGTACGAACTCGAACAGCTCCTGCAATTTCCCTAATGAAGATCTTGCCGTCACCGAAAGTTGCATCTCCTAAATCTTCAACTACCGCATCGATGATCTGGTCTACGATTGCGTCTGGCACCACAGTACGCACCGAAAGCTTTGGAAGAAGGTTTACGCCTGGATTATCTTCGCGAGTATACACCTGATGGAATCCGTGTTGATGGCCATAGCCAAAGCCTTGGGTAATAAAAACACCATTGGAAGTATAGGCTGAAAGAACTCGCTTTAATCGTTCAAGCTTTGTTCCGTTAATAATAAATTCAATTTCCTTCATTTCTCTCCCCTAACCAAACAAGCGCAAATAACGATGAGCCAGCTCCATTGTTCCTTCAAGATATCCAACCATATAGCCTTGAACAGGAGTAGAGTCTTGATGAGTGCCCATCCAAGCCATCATCTGTAAACGACGCTGCAAAATAAACGTGTCGATTTCCATAAAATCAGTATCGGTAAAAGGCATTACTTTCTTATAGCCCTCAAGCCATGCATTAATTAAATCAGGCGCATCTTCGCGCGTTTCGATTAAGGTAAGAGCGCTGGCTGAGTCGTGAACATGCCAGCCATATCCAAAGTCGTCAAAGTCAATAACTTTTACCTGGTCACCGTCGATAATAATATTGGTATCACGAAGGTCTGCATGAATAATGCCATAATTCTTTGAAGTCTTGCCGTAGCGCTCAAGGCGTCGCTTAATAATGGCACAGCAGCGTTCCAAGACCTCCTGGCACTCAGGCGTCATTTCAGGATACTCCCACCAGCGTCCCCAAATAGCATCAGGACCAAGCATGGTTTCGTAATCCCAATGATTGCGCACAAGCTTATTTGCCCCATTCCAAATTTCGGTTTGCCTGTGAAGATATGCAGTAATTTCTCCAAGCATACGAAAATGACTTGGCGCAGCAGATAAATCTGTTTCGCTCTCTAACGTAACGCCCGTGAGATACTCAGCCATCATGCAGTAGTAGGTAGTCCCGTCCTTTTCAACCATCTGGACATATGATCCATCCGAACCAGGCAAAGGATTAGCCACCACCAAAGGCGTATAGTCATTAATTTGGCGAAGCCAGGAAATCTCACTGTTGTACTCATCTAGGGTGTGGTACCCAGGGCGGCCCACACGCAAAACACCCAGCTTTTCATCCGTTTCCGGATTACGAACAAGATAGGTCGCGTTCTCGGAGAATGCAAGGAAGGTTACTTCGTACGTTTCAAATGGCCAACGCGATGCTGCTTCTTCGGCAACTGCTTGAAATAAAGCAGGATCTTCAAAATTTGTACCCATCGTTATCCTTTCAGGTAAAGCTATGAAAAAATCGGCTCGACGCTACCCTCGTGTTATGTCCTGATATCTGGCTTTGGTAGCGCGCTTGCGGCCAAAGCTTACAAAAAACCTTGGCAGCAAGATTTTTGTTATCCCAATTCACTGAGAGATTTTCTAAATGCGGTAAAGAAGAACTCAAGATCGTCATCATCAAAAACTAGAGGTGGGCGAATTTTCAATACGTTGCCGTAAGGCCCTGCTAAAGAAACAAGAACACGGTTGTTGCGCATGATTTCGATAAGTTTTACGGCAGACAGACGATCAGGATTGTTAGTTCCCGGAACAACCACATCAATACCGCAGAACAAACCCGCCACACGAACGTCACCTAATACAGGGAATTCCTTCATGATTTCCAAAAGGCCCGCTTCTAGCTTTTCGCCCATCTCTTTTACGTGCGCAAGAATGTTGTTGTCTTTAATAAAAGCGAGAACTGCCTGAGCAGCAGCCATGGCAACTGGAGCACCCGCAAAGGTATTAAAGTAAGGATAGGTTTGAGCAAACACTTCAAGTATCTCGTGCTTAATTGCCATTGCCGAGCAAGGAATACCATTTGCCATAGGCTTACCCATGGTCACAATATCAGGCACAATTTCATGCCTTCCGAAGCCCCAAAATGTTTCGCCTGTTCTGCAAAAACCAGGCTGAACCTCATCGGCAATATAAAGGCCGCCTTCCTGGTGAACCAAATCAACAACCGGCTTTAAGAAGCCCGCTTTTCCAGGAATAATACCATCAGAGGAAAAAATGCTATCGAAAATTACACCCGCAAACTTAATGTTGTTTTTCTTCATGTCGGCAATTTGGAGAGAAATTTGCTCGCACATCCACGAAGAAATGTCATCAGTGCCTAATCGGTAGGTGTCAGGACTTGGAATCATGCGCGTAGTAGGAGACATAGGGACATCTTTTCCAATTGAAGGAGATACGCCAGAAACAAGTGCGGTATTGCCATGATATGCCTCTGAAGTAACTATTATTCCTTCACCGCCGGTATACATCTGCGCACAACGAATGGCCATATCATTTGCTTCGGAACCAGAACACATAAACATAATACGATCAATTTCATCTGGCATAGTAGCAAGAAGGTCTTCTGCGTAATCAAGAATGTTTTCATGCACATAACGCGTATGAGTATTGATTTTGGTAAGTTGCTCCGAAACAGCTTGCGTAACCTTCGGATTGCTATGGCCCATTGAAGGGATGTTGTTGTACATATCCAAGTACTCAACGCCGTCAGAATCATATAAACGCGCTCCGCGACCTTCTACAAGGTGAAGCGGATTTTGATAAAACAAACGATAGCAAGGTCCTAATACTTTTCTACGAGCAACCAAGTCGTGAAGTTCTCCTTCAAGAGAATCTAAATTGTCAAAAGAAAAGCTATTTGAATCAAGAATGCCTACGTTTTCGGTCATTATTGTTTTCCTTCCCAGTTTGGTTCCATTGTTACCAAAGGTTTTCGATTATGGGTTCTTGGCCCTCTCTCAATCCACCCTCGAAAAAAGCAGGATTTATTTCATCAAAGCTCTTAATCGCAAGCGTGGCATTTGTTTTGAGCTCGGAAAAAGATCCCGCAATATCAGAATCGTAGATGCCAATAGTGTTAAATCCTTCATTCGAAAAGACCTTAATGGAATAGACTGAATCCTCTACTCCCCAGACCCCTTTTCGTTTGCTGTTCGAAACAGGTTTGATTTCGTGCTTTATTTCGCTTTCGTGCTTTATTTCGCTTTCGTGCTTTATCGAGAAAAGCCCTTCTTTTCCCCGATAAAGCCCCTTATTTTCACAACAGGACTTCTCTTTTTCACAACATTCACTAGGACTTTCTTCCTCAATTCCTAAAAGCAAATATGCTTTTTCGATTACCTCGGGATTGCGTTTCGAGGTATTCATATCGGAAGCAGAGACTATAGCTTTAAAAAACTGGAAAAGCCCGGTTGATTTAAGGCCAATTTCGATGATCGAAGAAGGGCTTGAAGAGGCAACTACCATGGGAATATCCCTTTTAGCTGCTTCTCTCAAGAAGCTTGCAACACCTGGTTTAAGAGTAGATGACACATAGAAGCGCGTCAGAATTGAAAGGGTTTCTTTATACAGATCCTCATAAGAAGACCCCAACCCGCCAACCTCATGAAAAAAAGAAACGGTCTGATTTAAGGTGTTTGCATTTAGCTCCTCCTGAAGGGCTGGGGTTAAAGGGATTCCAGCCCTTCGAGCAAGCTCCTTCTCCATTGAATGCCAAGCAGGCATCGAATTGAGAATAGTGCCGTCGCAATCGAAAATAAGTCCTTTTACTTCTGTCTGGTTCATAGTGTTTTCTTAGTTTGGTTTGTTTACTTGCTCCGAGTTTTTGTTTGGTTTAATTTGTTTGCCCAGTTCAGAGCGTTTATTTTGCTCAAACCGCTATCTCAGCTCAGAGCGTTTTCTTACTCAGAGTGTTTGCTTAGTTCAGGTCGCTCTCAGCTGCAGAAAGAGCCGCAAATTCTTCTTCAGGAGCGTTTCCAACCAGGTGCTTACGAGAATAAAGAGCAAAGTACGCCATAAGACCAAGGAGAACCGCGCAAGTACATCCTGCCGCAAACACATCAACAACAAAGGTTGAATAAATTGCGAAGAGGGAAAGCAAGAAGGAAATTGTGGTTAGAACAATACCGCCTGGGCACTTAAAGCCACGTTCCATTTCTGGATGCTTCTTAGAAAGAATAATGTGAGAAAGGTTCATCATTGCGTAAGAAACACATGCTGCAAATACAGCCATATTGAGCAAGATAGTGCCGTCCTGTACTACGGTTGCCAAAATAAAAGCAATGCAACCACCCAAAAGAAGCGCAACATAAGGAGTCTTGCGGGAACCTGTTACTGAAAGAAACTTAGGCAAGTAACCTGCACGAGAAAGAGCAAACATCTGACGAGAGCCACTGAAAATAGTAGCGAAGAAGGATGCAATCAAACCAGCAAGACCAACATAGTTTACAAACATGGCGATGTTGTACTCACCAACTGCATTAAGAGCATCCACCAAAGGAGCAGGTGCGTTACCTGCAAGATCGGCACCAGCACCACCTGCAGTAAGAAGCACTACCAAAATACCGAAAACAGCTAATACAGCAAATGCGCTAATAATTCCACGAGGCATATCCTTCTTAGGGTCAGTAGATTCCTCAGCTGCCAAAGGCACACCTTCAATTGCCAAGAAAAGCCACATACCAAAAGGAAGAGCTGCTACTACGCCCATCAGTCCATTCGGAAACAGCTCTGTTCCGCCAGGAGCAGGAGTGATGTTAAAGAGGTTAGAAACCTCAAAATGAGGAACCATGCCTACAAAGAAAGCAACAAGACCGACCACTGCAACAGCAGTAATACCAAAAACAACGTGGAGTGCTTCGCCAACACCAACCAAATGAACTCCCACGAACAATACAAAGAAGAAGCCGATGATTAATGCGGTTGGCACATCGGCAAACAAGCCAAGTTCGTGAACATAGGCCGCAATAAAAGTTGAAATAGCAGCAGGGCAAATGGTGTACTCAATCAGAATAGCGAAACCGGTAAGAGCACCTCCGACGCGACCCATTGCCTTACGAGCAAAACCATATCCTGCACCAGCGGTTGGCATTGCTGAAGACATCTCGGCAATACCTAAAACCATAAACAAATACATGGCACCCATAACAACGAAGGCAATAACCATACCAAGCCAGCCACCATTGGCGATACCAAAATTCCAACCTGAAAAGTCACCTGAAATAACATACGCAATGCCCAAGCTCATAAGCATTACCCAACTTACTGAGCCTTTCTTTAGTGATCTCTTTTCGAAGTATTCGCTGGATTCGGCAACTCCGGTCATTCCGCCTTCCAGAGTTGCACTAGTAGAAGGAGCCATACGACGTTCACTTCCTTTCATCTTTACTTGACCCTGGTCACGCTGTGACCACCGAGTTAAAGCGGGTCATTTTACTAATACGGAAGCAAATTCGTCGTTGAATTCGCGATGCTTTCCCTAACCAACAGGAAAACAAACTCATCTTTGAGTTTTAACGGCGCTTATACTATCACCGAATTAAATTCCTCAAAAGAGGGAGTAAGTAGTGTTTTACCCTAAAGTAACTATCAGGAAAAATGGTTGAAATAATCCCAGGTCAGAGGCTTTTTTCTACAATTCTATGATTTATTAATTTGAAATATTTCTGCAATATGCAATACATACATCCCCTCTATTTTATATAGAAAAGACCTAAAAGAGGGGTACTCATGTTCGACATTCAAGCAGATTTAGAGCGAGAATTACGCATCCGGGAAGCACTGATTCAAGAAGTTCACCATCGGGTAAAAAACAATATGCAAACTATCAATTCTCTTTTACGCATGCAGGCCAGGAAGACCACTAATCAGGAAGTAAAGGATGCGCTGACCGATGCTCGCTCACGTATTCAGGCTATGTCTATTGTTCACGATAAGCTTTCCTTCACCACTCGTGAAAATGTTCAGGTAATGGATTTAATTGAAACCATTGCTTCTGAAACAAAATATGCTTACGTTGGAGACTCCCCTAATTACACCGTGTCTGTTATTGGCTCGGCAGGAATCTGCAATTCTTCTCAAGCAACTAGCATGGCTCTCATTATTGCAGAAATAGTTCAAAACTCTTTCAAGCATGGATTTAAAGACCGAGACCATGGATCAATTGAGATTGAACTGTGCCTTACTCCTAATTATTTCACCGCAATTATCGAAGATGATGGATGGGGCGTTCCTTCCAACTTCTGCCTGCATGACACTGACTCTATGGGAATTTCGCTTGTCAGAACATTGGTAGAAGACGACTTAAACGGAACCCTTTCTCTTCTTCCCCCTTCAAACAAACAAGGTGCTTGTTTCCAATTGCAAGTACCACGATAAGAAAGAATTCACTCATGAGAATTGTAATTGCTGAAGATGAAACAATTATTCGTACCGACTTAAAAGAAATTCTTCTTCAAAGCGGAAACGAAGTTGTAGGAGAAGCGCGAAATGGTGCAGATGCTCTTGCACTTGTTCGTTTACTCCAACCCGACTGCGTATTTATGGACGTAAGGATGGCCACCGAAGAAGA
The DNA here is from genome assembly GCA_900546175.1 of uncultured Eggerthella sp. Taxonomy (GTDB): domain Bacteria; phylum Actinomycetota; class Coriobacteriia; order Coriobacteriales; family Eggerthellaceae; genus Anaerotardibacter. The sequence goes on from URBX01000002.1 coordinate 282,420, forward strand.
TGGCCTAGAGGCCGCAAGGGTAATTTGCGAAGAGAACCTTTGTGCGGTTGTCATGCTTACCGCATTTGCACAAGAAAGCATAGTCCAAAAAGCCGTTGATGCAGGAGTTGCAGGCTATGTAGTAAAGCCCTTCTCAAAAAGAGACATTCTTCCTGCACTTGAGGTAGCTACGAGTAGATTTAAAGTATCTCAAGCCCTTATTGATGAGATTTCTCAGCTTGAAAAGAAACTTGAGGATAGAAAACTCATAGACAAGGCAAAAGGACTTCTTATGCAAAAAGGAATGAGCGAAGAAGAAGCGTTCTCTACTCTCCGAAAAACCGCCATGAATAACCGCACTTCTTTAAAAGCAGTTGCCCAAGCAATTATTCTGAGTGATCAGATTTCCCTTTCAGATTAACGAGCGCTTCGTAGCGCAAGGCGATAAATGAGCCTCTTTATCAATCAGTGTGCTCCTTCAGATTAACAAGCTCACCATAGTCGTGGATAATACGGTCACGCTCTTCGGCAGCGCGTTTAGCAACCCAATCTGCGTGTGCGGCTCGCTTCAAAAGCGCCTTTTCAACCAATTCGTCATGCGTATGAACTAAATTATCCAAGTGGCGACCTTGCTCTTCTTCCTTGGCCATCTGAACAACCAAGGAGCTTAAAGCAGCATGGTCACGCAGGATTTCGCCTGCATGTTTTGGATCTTCGGAGATTTCTCGGGCCGCATCAACCGCATGGAAGTCTGCAGAACGCTGAAAAAGCATAGCAAGAAGTGGCATAACAAGCACCGTCACTGCGCCCGCAGCAACAAGAACACTTGCGGTGTCTGACGTCATAGCACCTGCCGAAACCGCAACAGACGTAACGGCAACAATCAAAGGAAGTGCCGTGGTGCAGTACAGCGCAACACTCATGCGGCTACCAGCTGCCATAGTACGGGTTTCTTTTGAAAGCGAGAGCGAAATAAGGATAGGCACCGCACGAATTGCAAGCAAAAGGACAATGAAGCCTACCAGCATTACCGGATTTACCAAAATTGCCGAAGCGTTTATTTTTGCACCAGAAACAACAAAGAACAATGGAATAAAGAAGCCGTGGGCCATTCCGTTAAGTTTTGGCTCAAGCGTCTCATTATCTTCGGGAATGAGATAACGCAGCACAAAGCCCGCAGCAAATGCGCCCAGAACAATGTCTAAATCAAACAGGCTTGAGGCAGCTACGAGCAAAACAAGCAAAAGAACCGTAAAGCGCACATAGGTTTGGGAGGTTGTTTGGGAGCCTTCCATGATCCACTCAAAAATCTTTTTACCAAAACGGCGCACTGCTTTTGCGAAAAAGATTACCAGCAAGCAAATTGCCAGCAGGAGCAATAAAACAATAATACTGTTTACTGTTGTGCGCGTAGTAAGCAAAAAAGCCATAGCAATAACAGGACCTAATTCGCCCCATGTACCATACGCAAGCACGGCATCCCCTACAGGAGAATTGAGGATATTGCGTTCTTGGAGAATTGGAATCAGCGTGCCTAAGGCGGTAGTGGTCAGAGCAATTGCAATAGCAATACCTTCAATGCTTCCTAGTTCAACTACGCCAGAGACCTGAATGAACAAAGCGGCAAGGCCAAAAGAGAGAACCCATACCGCAAGGCCACGTTTTCCTTGACTGCCCACAATCTTTTTTGGCTCAATCTCAAAACCCGCCAAAAGAAAGAGGAAAGCCAAGCCTAAATCGGAGATAAAGGTAATTGTTTCATCAAGCGTAATAAGTTGAAGCCCGTAAGGGCCAAACGCTGCGCCGGCAATAAGCAAAAATACGGTTTCAGGAATTACTCGCCCTGGAATTGCGCGAGCCACAATAGGCACCAATGCTGCAATAAAAGCAATAACTGCTAGTGAAATGAAGTTGATGGTCATAGATTCTCACATGTCTCTAATTCTTTATTGAGAACATTAATGATTCAGCGAATCGTACTAAAAAAGCACCGCAATGCGGTGCTTTTAAAGACAAACTGGCGGGATGTACGGGACTCGAACCCGCGACCTCCGACGTGACAGGCCGGC
>URBX01000003.1 GCA_900546175.1 uncultured Eggerthella sp.
ACAGGGGCAGGGGCTGACAGCAAATGCGACGGATGCGACGGCCGCATGATCGGCCGCCCACATCAGATGAGGAGAACCACATGAAGAGGATTGCAACGAAGGCATGCGCGTGTGCGTGCGCCCTGGCGCTGGCGGCAAGCGGCAGCGCGATGATCGGCTGCTCTGGCAGCAACTCCGGCAACGACGGCGCACAGCAGGGCGCGACGAGCCAGCAGGCCGGCTACACCTTTACGGACGATTTGGGCAACCAGGTGACCGTGAGCACGCATGAGCGCGTCGTCGCGGGCATGGGCAGCTTCGCGAACATCTGGGAGCTGGCGGGCGGCACCCTCGTCGGCGCGTCCAGCGATGCGTTTTCCGATTACCACATCGAGTCAAAGGCGGAGAAGGTCGGCGACTTCTCCTCCCTCAATGCGGAGTCCATCATCGCGCTCAACCCGGACTTCGTGATCTTGACCGGCGCAAGCTCCGGTCGCGGCGGCGGCGTCGCCCAGACTGACCTCAAGGACGCACTGCAGGCAGCGGGCATCCCCGTGGCGTACTTCAACGTTACCACCTTCGACGACTACCTGCGCATGCTCAAGACCTGCTGCGACATCACCGGCGATGCCGAGGCGTACAAGGACAACGGCACGGAAGTTGCCGAGGACATCGACGCCATCAAGAAGAAGGCCGAAGGCAAGAGCGCGGGCAGCGTCGCAGTGCTGACCACGTACTCCGGCGGCACGCGCGTCCAGGCGTCCTCGACGCAGACGGGCACCATGCTCGCCGAGCTGGGCGCGAGCAACATCACCGACGCCGACAAGAGCCTGCTGTCCGACTACAGCCTGGAGTCCCTGGTCAAGGCCGACCCCGATTTCATCTTCCTGCTGCCGATGGGTGACTCCGACGAGGCAGCGCAAAAGGCCCTCAAGGACCAGACCACGGCTAACCCGGCTTGGAAGGAGCTCACCGCCGTCAAGGAGGGTCGCGTCATCACGCTCGATCCCAAGCTGTTCCTCTACAAACCCAACAACAACTGGGATGACGCGTACGAGGAGCTGTATGAAGCCCTCTACGAGGACCAACACGAGCAGAAGTAGCACCTGATCTTGAAGGAGATACAGATAACAAGCTTACACGGGGAGCGCAGGCACGCTTTGCAGGCAAACAGACGATTCGCGGTGGCAATGGTTGCCGCAGCGGTGTTGCTGGGATTCACCGCGGTGCTCGGCATCGTTATCGGCTCGACCTCCGTCGGCATAGATGACGTGCTCGCGCTCGCCTTTGGCGCGGATGCTGAGCAGACAGCGGCAAACGTCATCTGGAACATCCGCCTGCCGCGCGTGCTCGCCGCGCTTCTTGCCGGCGCCGCGCTCGCGCAGGCAGGTGCGCTCATTCAAGCTGCGCTCGACAACCCCCTGGCAAGCCCGAACGTAATCGGCGTGAACGCGGGCTCGGGTTTCTTCGTGCTGCTGGCGGCGTGCACGTTCCCCAACGCCTTTGGGCTCGCTCCCGTAGCGGCCTTCCTCGGCGCGCTGTGCGTAGCGGGGCTCATCTTTGCCGTAGCGGGCCTTGGGAGCTCGTCACGCCTCACCGTCGTGCTCGCTGGCATGGCATTCACGTCAATCTTCACTGCAGGCATGAACACGATCCTCATCGTGAATCCGGACGCCTACGTGGGAGCCTCCGGATTCTTAATCGGCGGCCTGTCCGGCGTCAAACTGAACGAGCTTATAGTCCCCAGCTGCGCGATCTGCGCGGTGCTGGTGCTCGGCCTGTTGCAGGGCACGCAGCTCAACCTGCTCTCACTGGGAGAGCATCAGGCACACTCTCTGGGCCTCAACGTCCGACGCACGCGCCTTGTCGCGCTGGTGTCTGCCGCCGCACTCGCGGGTTGCGCAGTGAGCTTTGCAGGTCTCATTGGATTCGTGGGGCTCATCGTCCCGCACGCGGTCCGCACGCTGGTGGGCCACGACAACCGCCGCGTCCTTGCGATGGCGCCGCTGCTGGGCGGGCTGCTGGTGTGCCTGTGCGATCTGCTCGCCCGAACGATGTTCTCCCCATATGAGATTCCCGTCGGCATTGTCTTGTCGCTACTAGGCGGGCCATTCTTCGTCTACCTGATCTTGCGATGCGGGAAGAGAGGCCTCAATGGCTAACGTACAGCTGAGCAACGTGTCCTTTGGCTACGGCGAGCGTGCCTTGTTCAGCGAGCTGACCCTCGAACTCGCTGAAGGCAAGGTAACGAGCATCATCGGCCCCAACGGCTGCGGCAAGTCATCGCTGCTTAAGCTTGCAAGCGGCATCTGCAAGCCCTGGAAAGGCAGCATCAGCGTGATGGGGCGCGATGTCAGCGCGCTTTCCTCCAAAGAGCGCGCGCGTCTGTTAAGTTTGCTGACGCAGGAGCACGCCGCACCGCCCATGAGCGTGCGGCGATTGGTGGCCTGTGGTAGGTACCCGCATCATGGGATACTCGCAACGATGGAAACTGCCGATTACGAAGCAGTGGAGCGGGCACTTGAGGCGTGCAGGCTGGCAGACCTTGCCGAGCGCCCGGTAGCTGAGCTTTCCGGCGGCCAGCGGCAACGCGCCTTCATCGCCATGGTCCTGGCGCAAGACACGCCCGTTGTGCTCTTCGACGAGCCGACCTCGTTTCTCGACGTGTCCGCGTGCTACGAGGTAATGGAGCTGATGCGTTTGCTCAAGGAGGAGCATGGCAAAACCGTTGTCGCGGTGATCCATGACATCGATTTGGCGCTTAGGTACTCCGACGAGGTATGCGTCATGCGTGATGGCAAGCTACTAGTCCAAGGAGCGCCGCAAGAGGCCAAAGTGCTTGCGGCAGTCGAAGACGCCTTCGACGTACACATTGAGCTGCTTCACGGCGAGCTGGGAAGCTTTTACGCGCTATGGCGGCGGTCGAAGACAAAGCCACCAGCGAAATAACGGGAATAACAGCTTCCGGACCCTCTGGTTCGGAGGCTTTGTTTTTCGTTCTGCCCAAAAAGAGCTCCTTGCCAAAGCCCCATGGATAGCGAACAGCTTTATCGAGCGTGCGCGTTTTCGTAGGCGCCTTTGATTTCTTCTGGCAAATCGTCGGGAATCAGCGCCTTTACCCTATCCTCACTGCCATCTTGAATCGCCTGCTCGTAGTACCAGCATTTGAACTTCAACATGTCCAGCGCGCGGTTCATGTTCTCGATTTCCGACTCCATATGGGCCTTCCGCTCCTCGAACATGGCCTTGCGTTTGGGGTAAGTTGATGGACCCTCCGCGCACCATTCCATGAACAGACGGATGTCCTTGATCTCCATTCCCGCCTCCTTCAGGCATTCGATGACTCGAAGCGCCTCGAGTTCCGTATCGCCGAAACGGCGAATACCGGATGTCCGCTCCAATCCCGGGAACAATCCCTGCTTGTCGTAATACCGCAGCGTGGAAACGGGCAAGCCGAACATCTCCGCCACCTGTCCGATTGTATACATGGCTCCTCCGAATTAATCTCGAATTCATTCCTTGACCTAAAGTTAGGTTTAGGTATTACCTTTATTATCGACAATAGAAATCGCGAGTTCAAGGGGTATTCCGTAATGAGTAAAACGGTTTTGATAGTTTCTTCAAGTCCTCGAAAGAATGGTAATTCCGAGACGTTGGCGGACGCATTCGCCAAAGGAGCGCAAGAAGCGGGTCACAGCGTGGAGACCGTGCACCTGCGCGAAAAGCAGCTCGGCTTCTGCAGGGGCTGCCTTGCCTGCTTAAAGCTGGGGCACTGCGTCATCCAGGACGATGCCGTGGAAATTGCCGCCAAGATGCACGATGCGGATGTGTTGGTGTTCGCAACGCCCGTCTACTACTACAGCGTCTGCGGCCAGCTCAAGACCATGCTTGACCGTGCTAACCCGCTTTTCGGCTCCGATTACGCATTCACCGAGGCTTATCTGTTGGCAACGGCGGCGGAGGATGAGCGCTCGACCTTCGACGGCACGAAAAAGGCGGTACAGGGCTGGGTTGATTGCTTCCCTCGCTGCACGCTTGCCGGAACGGTATTCGCTGGCGGCGTGAATGGCGTGGGCGAAATCACGGGGCATCCTGCTCTGGAGCAGGCGCAACGAATGGGCATGGGAATCTAGGCGCTGCTTAGCTTCGCGGAAGCAGTTTTGCACCCAAAACCATCGACAGGAGGAAATCGATCATGGCAATTAAACAAACAGCAGGCAGGGATGCCCTGGGGGACTTCGCCCCCAAATTCGCACAGTTAAATGATGACGTACTGTTCGGCGAGGTGTGGAGCCGAGAGGGCAAGCTCTCTTTGCACGACCGCAGCGTGGTGACGGTGGTGGCCCTGATGGCGCAGGGACTGACGGACTCTTCATTCCAATATCATCTGATGTCCGCTAAGAGCAACGGTGTGACCAGGACAGAGATAGCGGAAATCCTGACACATGCGGCGTTCTACGCGGGATGGCCTAAGGCGTGGGCGGCCTTTCGTATGGCGAAGGAAGGTCTGGGCAGATGGCGATGCCACCGACGCAAGAGCTGAGCATCAAAACGAGATGGCCTTTCCTATCGGTGCTCCCAACGACGCATTCGCGAAGTACTTTATCGGGCAAAGCTACCTCGCTCCCCTTTCCACCGAGCAAGTCGGCATTTACAACGTTACGTTTGAGCCCGGCTGCCGCAACAACTGGCACACACATCACGCCAAAAGCGGTGGCGGACAGATCCTCGTCTGCGTGGCTGGTCGAGGGCTTTACCAGGAATGGGGTAAACCGGCACAAGAACTGTGCCCTGGCGATGTAGTGAATATTCCCGCGGGCGTAAAGCACTGGCACGGTGCGGCGCCTGACAGTTGGTTCTCCCATCTCGCGGTGGAAGTTCCAGGTGAGGAGACCTCCAACGAGTGGTTGGAGCCCGTAGACGACGAGCAATACTTTAAAGCGACTAACAAGGAGGCTTAAATATGGAGCAGTTGAATCTGACGCAGGAATGGGACAAGGTGTTCCCCAAAAGCGACAAGGTCGAGCACAGCAAGGCGACCTTCCATAACCGATATGGCATCACGCTGGCGGCCGACGTGTACGTGCCGAAGAACGTGGAAGGTAAGCTGCCCGCCATCGCTGTTAGCGGCCCGTTTGGCGCGGTGAAGGAGCAATCGTCCGGCCTTTATGCGCAGAAGATGGCGGAGCTGGGCTTTTTCACGCTTGCCTTCGACCCGTCCTATACCGGTGAGAGCGGCGGCACGCCCCGCTATGTAGCATCGCCGGACATCAACACCGAGGACTTCTGCGCAGCGGTGGACTTCCTCTCCGTGCAGGAAAGCGTTGACCCGGAGCGCATCGGCATCATCGGCATCTGCGGTTGGGGCGGTATGGCAATCAATGCTGCAGCCATTGACACCCGCATCAAAGCTACTGCCGCCATGACCATGTACGACATGACCCGTGTGACCGCCAACGGCTATTTTGACGCCGAGGATTCCGAGCAGGCGCGCTTCGAAACACGGAAAGCGCTGAACGCACAGCGCACCGAGGACTATAAAAACGGCAGCTACGCGCTTGGGGGCGGCGTGGTCGATCCGCTGCCGGAGGACGCGCCGCAGTTCGTGGCAGATTATTACGCCTACTACAAGACTCCGCGAGGCTACCATCCCCGCAGTCTGAACTCCAACGGCGGCTGGAATGTAACGTCCTCACTGTCGTTTTTGAATATGCCGATCTTGCAGTACGCCGGCGAGATCCGCTCTGCCGTATTGCTGGTGCACGGCGAGAAGGCGCACTCCCGCTATTTCAGCGAAACCGCGTACAGCAAGCTGACCGGGGACAACAAGGAATTGCTCATTATCCCGGGTGCCAGCCACACCGACCTCTACGATCAGTTGGATATCATTCCGTTTGAAAAGTTGAAAGCGTTCTTTGAGGAATATCTGAAATAAGGCGCACCTTGATTCAATGCCAAGCCTGCAGCAACGATTCTTCCAGTCATGGTCACAGCATGCGGCTTCTGAACTGCGGAAACGCGCAGGAATAAAGCCGCTAGCTATGATTCCTTCCTCGAAATAGGTGAAGAGGGGCCGAAATAGCGAATTCACGCCCCCAACCAGGATGTCTGCAACCTGTAATTCTGCCTGTTTTTGTCCTTGGGACAAAAACGAAACTGCAGGCATTCAGTGGCCGAAAAGTTTTCTGCGTTGTCCTGCGTTTCGTCCCAAACGCCTACACGAAGACACGCGGCGAGATTCGGTGGCAAGACACCTAAAGCCGACGACACAACTGGAATAGGCTGGAATGACGCCATGACATACGAGCGTGAATGAGTGGGAGTAAAACCGCACATAATAAAGAAGCCATAAAAGCCATGGAAGCCCTTCCGAATTGGAAGGGCTTCTTTTTTATACAGCACCCCAACTCTGAGTCGTCCTTGTCTTGAATTTACCATTTGGTATTTGTCTTGACGCATTGCAAATTCTTGCGGTAGAATACAAATGGTAATGGAATTACCAGAAGGAAAGGGAGGAACTATGCACGTCGGAGAGAGGATCCAGATTCTCCTGGAGTCTAGGAACATGACTAGGAAGCAACTGGCAGAAGCAAGCGGGCTCACTGAGGCTGCCATCAGCAGGTATATTACGGGAGCGCGCAACCCAAAGTCCATCAGCCTCAGCGCCATCGCGAAGGCTCTTGACGTCACATCCGACGAACTGCTCGGCAATACTATCGATACATCGAATGATGTCGATGAGGCCATCCGCCTTGTTGCGAGAAATGCTGGAAGCATCACAAAGGAGCAGAAGAAATTCCTCATCAACGCTCTCATCGGAGACTAGGAGAGAAGCTTGCTATTGAAGCCATCACGCTATGAAGAGTTAAATCAGGAGGTCGTCAACCTTTTCGAGACCTACGGCATGTCTACCTTCCCGCTTGACGTTTTCTGTCTTGCTGGAAAAATGGGCGTCTGCTTGAGATCGTACTCGTCAATCCCCCTTGCCAAGCGTTCTGTCTTTGGGGACCTTTCCAAAGATGCATTCACCATCTCCAAGGGCAAATATAAAGTCGACACTACGTTTATCTGTTTCAATCAGGACGCAAACGCAGGAAGGCTCAGGCACAGCATCGCCCATGAAATCGCTCACATCTGGTTGGAGCATCCAAGCGATGAGGAGCCCTTCGAAACCGAAGCCAATTATTTCGCGGCCTATCTTTTGGCGCCCATACCCGTCGTAATTAATAAGCAGCTAAGAACACCTCGCGAAGTCCAGGATTATTTTGGAATCAGCCAGGAGGCTGCGCGAATCGCACTCGAGCGGGCAAGAAACCGCCGCAATTGCAGGAAACCTGGTTTTGACTACGAATATCGTGTTATCGAAATGAGTGTTTTGAAGGGAGGTGGTTGCCTTGAGAGTGCTTAACAAAATACAGCCGCCGGAATTGGCGTTCCAGCGGCTGTGGGCGGCATGCAAATGCACACCACGTAGCAATGGTATTTTGCCATGCCGCTCATCAAATCCTTTCGTAAATAAACAAATTTTCGATGAGAAAGCATGGTGTACCCATGATTAACTGCAACTTGTCGCCCAAGAGCGTCTGCGACCTGTGCTGTGGCACGGGCAGTATCCTCCTCTCTTTCAGGGAAGGAGGTGATTGCTAGATGAGCAAGCAAAACCATAAGAGGCCTGGATGCGTCGATGTATTTAGGTCCTATCTTGTCAACGATGCCTCGTTCGCGGGCGATCTTGAGATTCCAGTTATCCACCCGACAACAGTCGTGCCTAAAAAAATCGCTCCTTTCTCTCAAGCGATTTCAGCAAAAAACAGAGATTTGTGGGTGCATTTCTACGAGGACGATGTGAAGTTCGAAAGGGTTTGGAACAACCCGAAGCGTTATCTGGAAATACTCTCTGGATTCGAAGGCGTTATTGCACCTGACTTCAGCGTATACAGAGACATGCCTCTCGTGATGCAATTCTGGAACATCTACAGATCTCGCGCAATAGCCCACGCGCTCCAATCCAGAGGCGTCACTGTCATCCCGAACCTGCGTTTTGGAGATAGGCGAACCTGGGAGGCTTGCTGCCTCGGAATCAGCAAGCGCTCGGTCATCGCGGTTGGAAGCTATGGGAATATCAAGAATGTGGAGGATCGAAGGCACTTCACTGATGGCCTCGACTATGTTTCAAACCGGATTAAACCATGCGCAATTGTTTTCTATGGCTCCACCCCCGATTCGATTCTAAGGAAGCTCCAAGGTGCCGGTATAGCGACTATTTCGTTTGAGAGCACGTTTTCCCAATCACGCAAGAGGAGCCGCTAATGGGCGGCGGATATCATGGCGGCTTTGGCGCAACCTTGGGAAGTGCTTTTGCCGGAGATGCAAGCTTTATGGGCAGCTCAGAACGGTTTCTGAAAAACATCAGAAACCGCAATGATGTCGACCCTGGCGGAAAATTCGACATCATCGCTCATGGAACAGCCCACACTATCGAAATCGAACACAATGGGCAAAAGATTCAGGTAAATTCGCGCACGGCGGCAAATATGATCAAGAGGCTTTCAGGCTACAACGGCCAAAGCATCAGGCTTCTGTCTTGCAGCACGGGATCAGACAGCGCAGGCTTCGCACAGAATCTCGCCAATAAGCTCGGCGTAACAGTGTATGCACCTAGCGATAAACTATGGGCATATGGGAATGGGCGCCATGTTATCGCCCCAACCAGTTTAACAAAAGACCGCTTTGGAAATCCACGGCCAGATCTCAGTAGACCCGGAAGATTTGTAAAATACACCCCAGGAGGTAACAAACGATGAACTGTCCTGAATGCAACGCTTCGACCATTTCTAAAATCGAGGGATCGAGCCTCGTTATCGAATGCGCAGAGTGCGGTTGGTCAATCGCAACCAGTCACATCGATCCGATCTACGAGGACGAGACGATTTACCTCGTTCATGTAGGATTCAACAAGAACCCAAGCAAAGAGGCCCTCAAGGCTGTAGCGCGTATCACTGGAGGAAACTTCATCTCCGCAAAGCGCCTTCTCGAAACTCCAGGCTCAAAGCTAATCGAAGGAAAGGCTCCTGTAGTCAAGAAGTGCCTTGAAGACCTTACGGCCGCTGGCGTCAGTTTTGAGGTGAATCCCGAATTCCTCTTTTAGCAGAGGCGTGTGATTTTTCGGTGTTGGGCCGCTGATGCTGTATGCGCCAGCGGCCCAGCCTCTCACAGCTTATTTCTTTTTGAATTTAAACTCGTGACTCACAGTGACTCACAAAAATGTCTCGGTTGACCCAAAAAACCGTGACCCAAATTTGACCACAGCCAAACGTCAATTTTTGAGACTGAGCGTAAATAGGATCATCTAGAACAAACTGCGATAAACTGGAGCAAACTGGAGAGAGTTTTTTACTATTGAGTGGGAATAATACACCATAAAAAGTGTATTAGTTATCTCCAGTGAATTGAGGTTTTCTAGAGCGTGATTTAGTTCATCCAGCTTGCGTTAAGCAGGTACAATCCGAAGGAAAACTGCAGTTCAGATACATAAAATGCTAGGTAGTTTCATATTTCTACCTAGCCTTTGTTTTGCTCCGTAACCGTATCAAATTCTACATGTTGGTTCTATACGGCTACGAATCTGGTAAGCGTTTCTGGCTTGGGGCACCTGCACGGAATCACGCAAATGGAGTACGTGCTCTGCTCGTGCTCTACGCTCGTTTCGCTGGATTTCCGTGGCATGGGGCCTGGAGAACGGTTGAATCTAAAGATGACATTCGGCGCTTGTACGTCGCTTGAGCGGATCCTGATTGATGCCGATTGGATACTGCTTACGCTGAGCGACAAGTATGTGACGTTCCACAACTGCTCATGCCTTGTAGGCGGCAACGAAACGACGTACTCCAGAAGCAGGATCTCGAGCAATTGCATGAGGATTGACATCGAGGGACAGGCGGGTTATCTGACTGCGAAGTGGTATGAAAACGCCCCTCCCGATTGGGAGGGACATGGGCTAGAACTCGATGTCAATCTTAAAGAACTGACGTTGCTCGTTTTTGAATTCTCCCTTGATGTCTACGTTAGCTTCGGCATCAAGCTTTTCGAGTACAGCGTTCACCTTTGCTGCTGCGTTTGCGGTCATGCTGGCATTTGAGCTGTTCTTGATCACCCTGTGATACTCATGAATCTTGTTGTCGCTCTCTTCGTCACACCTTGCACGTACGAGCTGCGTGATCTCTGCGCTTTCCGCATACCACTTCAGCTTCGGTTCGACAGGCGTACTACTGCCCTTGAACGACTGGGAAACTACAGCCTTCTTCTCAACGACCTTTAGGGCCTCGGCACTCATCTCTCCAGTCTCGGAGCAGTTGATGTCTACCTCCTTGGCTTCCGCCTTGGCCTTACGGGCGAGTCCGCCTTTGCCGACCTTAACCTTCTTTGCATATTCATAGGTCTCGATGGTGCACTTCTTAGCGCCGAGCGAGTAAGCAATCTCGAACAACTCTGCGCGTCTTTCATCTTGCATGGTGTCAAAGAACTTGTCTATGTTGACGTAGCGCGTTCCGAACTTGTCTACATAGTAAATCGACCAGCTTTCGGCATGAGGGTAGAACTGAATGCCGCTTCGTTCCACTTCTCTTTCGTAGAGGTGGAGAACGGTTACGCCAGCGGCCCTGCTAATCCAGCCGATAGCTCCCTCCATAACATCAACGCTTTCCCTTGAGCCGTTGTCTACAATGGTGATCAGCTTGGGCATTTGGAAGTTAGGGGCTTCAAAATCTGTGCGGCTGATCGGGTTGTAGTACCTCTTCTTAGCCTTCATTAGCTCGCCGGATGCGCCTTCCGCGACGTTGTGCGCGGTGTTGGAAGCCAACTCAACGGCGCGACCGCTAATCTCTTTCGTTTTTTCAGCGGCTCTTGAGGCGGACTTCCTGATAATATTGCTGGGATTCTCTTTCGCCATCTCTCCCCCTTCCTTGGAACGATGCTAATTATATTTCCGATTTGTTCCTGATAGGGGATGTATTTTTCGCGTGGCAACTTCGTAGCAAATGAGAAGACCCCAGCGGCTGGCGTGCTGCTGAGGTCTATAAATCACTACTTCAGGATGACTTCGGCTTCCTGAAAGAGACGCTCGAAGTGCTCGCGGGTTCTGGTTGATGCATGCGGTGATATTGCGTCTTCGGGGTCGTTGTCCATGGGCTCGAGGAAGTCAGACTGATTGCCCGCATGGCGAGGACTCGGCTTCACGCCCACCGCCCCGCTAATCCGACGTGTCAGGCGGACCTGCTCCCCCTCCGCTGTCCAATACGCGGGACACGCAAACCACCTGCAACTATTTACGATACAAATGGGCGTATATTAGCTGATGGCTAAGGACTTTTCCTGCTCGATGATATACTTTCATTTGTATTGCATTCCGCAAACGAAACGTAAGGAATAGCGATGAGCTACAAGGAACTGATCAAGAGCGGCGCCGACGCGACCGACATCCAGCAATATCTGGTTGATGGCGAGATGACCGCCATCACCATCCGCATCCCGAAGAATCTTCGGGATAGCGCTAAAGAAGCCGCAGAGCTTCGTGGAATGAGCTTCAGCACGTTGATCCGCAAGTGCATGATTGACGAGCTTTCGAATATCGAGAGGGGCTAGCATGGCTGACACCACTAAGGAACAGCAGCGCGCCGAGCTGCACAAAACAATCTGGTCCATCGCCGACGACTTGCGCGGCAGCGTGGACGGTTGGGACTTCAAGCAATACATCCTATGCACGCTCTTCTACCGCTTCGTGAGCGAGAACCTTTGCGCCTACCTTGCCGAGCAGGAAGGTGACCCCTCCTTCGACTACGCTTCCATGCCTGACGACCAAGCCGAGTGGGGTCGCGAGGAGACCGTCAAGGAGAAAGGTTTCTTCATCCTTCCCAGCGAGCTATTCTGCAACATCCTCAAGCGCGTGGACAAGGACGGCATGCGCCTGACCGAGGATGGGCAGGACCTCAACGAGCTGCTGACCCAGGTATTTAAGAATATCGAGGGTTCTGCTGTTGGCACGGAGTCTGAGGGCGACCTCAAGGGCCTGTTCGACGACATGGACGTCAACAGCGCCAAGCTAGGCAACTCGGTCATCGAGCGCAACAAGAAGCTGGTGAAGCTCATCTCCAAGATCGGCTCGCTGGACTTCGGCGGTGCCTTCCAGGACAACTCCATCGACGCCTTCGGCGACGCCTACGAGTTCCTCATGACCATGTACGCCTCCAACGCCGGCAAGTCCGGTGGCGAGTTCTTCACCCCGCAGGAGGTGGGCGAGCTTTTGGCGCGTATTGCCATCGGCGATCGCAAGAGCGTGAACAAGGTATACGACCCTTGCTGCGGCAGCGGTGGCCTGCTGTTGAAGTTTGCAAAGATCCTGGGCAAGGAAAACGTGCGCGGCGGATACTTTGGCCAGGAGATCAACCTGACCACCTACAACCTTGCCCGCATCAATATGTTCCTGCACGACGTGAACTTCGATAAGTTCGATATTGCGTTGGGCGATACACTCAAGGAGCCCGCCCATTGGGACGATGAGCCATTTGATGCCATTGTTTCGAATCCGCCCTACTCCATCAAGTGGGAAGGCAAGGGCAACCCCCTCAACATCAACGACGCTCGCTTCAGTCCCGCAGGAGTTTTGGCGCCCGCCAGCAAGGCGGACCTAGCCTTCACCATGCACATGCTGAGCTGGCTTAGCACTGAGGGCACAGCCGCCATCGTCGAGTTCCCCGGCGTGCTCTACCGTGGAGGTGCCGAGGGTAAGATCCGCGATTATATGGTGCGCAACAACTTTGTCGAGGCGGTCATCCAGCTTCCGGCTGACCTGTTCTTTGGTACCACCATTGCTACTTGCATCATCGTGCTTAAGAAGAACAAGAACGCAAGCAATGTGCTGTTCATCGACGCCAGCGAGCAGTTCGAGCGCCGCGACTCCAAGAACAAGCTGATGCCCGCTAACATCGACCGCATCATGGACGCAATCGCTGCGCGCGCAGAGGAGGATCACTTCTCCAAGCTGGTTTCCAATGACGAGATCTTGACAAACGACGCCAACCTGTCCGTTAGCTCTTACGTCGAGAAGAAGGACGAACGCGAGGAAATCGATATCGCCGAGCTCAATGCAGAAATCAAACGCATCGTAGCGCGTGAGCAGGAACTGCGCGAAAAAATTGACGCCATCGTGGCCAACTTGGAAGGCTAGTCAAAATGGGAAATAAAGAAACGCAGGCAGCTCACGAGCTAGCTATCCTCAACCATCTTAAACAGCTTTTATGCGAAGGATACAATCTGAAGCATTATTTTGCCTGCTCTCAAGATGATGTTGAATCCATCAAGGCGGCTCTTCTTTCGGCTGAACAGAATCAAGAAACCACTTTTCCTGATTTCTCTGCTGAGGCTTGCTGCATTGAGCTATTTGCTATTTCGTCTTCTGAGCAAGGAAAGAAATGCGGACCGCTTCAATCAAAGCAAGATGGCGACCTTCAGAGGACAATTGCCAATGATGATGAAAGGACGGCATTGGCCAAAAACGGCCAGACTCGCGTTTACACCCAAGTTCATCCCCAGCATAGCTACGAACATCTTTCCCGATCTCTGAGGGAAAACTTCGGGAGTCATCTGAATAGCTTACGTCGATCTAAAAATGAATATCTGACAAGGATTTTCGTAGTCGAATATCCAGAAACCGACCTTCACTGCTTTTTTAGTCCAGATTCTGATTTGAGGTACGAAGGTCTCTGTATGGGTGATTTTACTGCCGAGTATTCTAATGGAAGAGATAACGGATTATATCGCTTGAGCAGGGATAAAGAGAATCTTAACTGGCTTGGTGAATACGCTGATGAGGTTGATTACGTAATTTTCCACGGAGTGCATTCCGTGGAAGTGATAAACCTGCACAACGTGGGACAAATAACAGGATTCCTTCCATGGCGCATGCGTTCTTATCCGGCGATGGCTATAACATATGCAACCTCAATCTTTCTAGGGTCGTTCGAGAAAGGCTCAAATAATGAATAGCATTGAAGGACTAATCGAACGGCTCTGTCCTGATGGGGTGGAATATAAGCCCCTAAGATCTATTGCCAAGATAGTTGGAGGTAAGGACTACAAACACCTTGCTGCAGGAAGTGTGCCTGTATATGGAAGCGGTGGCGTGATGACCTATGTCGATACTGCCGCATACGATAAACCTTCTGTCTTGCTTCCGCGTAAGGGGTCAATTTCAAACGTGTTCTATGTTGATGGGCCGTTTTGGAATGTTGATACGGTTTTTTATACAGAAATTGACGAGTCACAAATAATGCCAAGATTCTTCTTTCACGTGATTCTTGCCGAGCATATTGAGAAGTTAAACACATCAAACGCAGCGCGCCCTGCTTTGACGAGAACAGTGTTAGATAAGATTCAAATCCCTGTTCCTCCTCTAGAAGTCCAAGAAGAGATAGTGCGAATTCTCGATACCTTTTCAGAGCTAGAAGCAGAGCTAGAAGCAGAGCTAGAAGCAGAGCTAGAGGCGCGCAAGGCGCAGTATGCCTACTACCGTAGCAATATCCTCGGCAGGTGCGCCGACAAGGTTGCTCTTGGAAGTATTTGCAAATCGGTTTGCTCTGGTGGGACACCCAACAAAAAGAATCCTGAATACTACGAGAACGCTACTATTCCTTGGCTTCGAACGCAGCAGGTTGCGTTCAATGAGATATTCGAGGTCGACTCCTTCATCTCTGAAGCCGGATTGAAGGGCTCTTCTGCAAAGTGGATTCCTGCTAATTGCGTGATTGTCGCAATCTCTGGAGCAACCGCTGGGCGATGCGCGATCAATAAGATTCCGCTAACGACAAACCAACACTGTCTGAACATGGAAATTGATGAAGCTGTTGCAGACTACAGGTATGTTTACCACTGCGTCTGCAATCAAAACGAGGAGCTTCTTTCAAAGAAAGAGGGTGCTCGCGGAGATTTGAATGCTTCGCGAATCAAGAGTCTCGAAATTCCTCTGCCTTCTCTGGAAGAGCAGCGTTCCATTGTGGAGATACTCGACAATTTCGACAAACTTTGTGGAGATATCACGCAGGGTCTTCCCGCGGAAATCGAGGCGCGCCGCAAGCAGTATGCCTACTATCGCGACAAGCTCCTGACCTTCAAGGAGAAGAAAGCATGAGCGAATTCGAATACGGACATACGAAGGTTCCAGAGCCGCAGAATACCGCCTCGTTGGCGGATGATTTGCCTAGCAACGTCGACTTTGACGTCATGGCTTTTGGCGGTCAGGCGACAGTCTGTTCCGCGCTGCCGAAGCAGCAGAAACGCTCAACATCGTATCAGTCAGAAGCCCAACTGGAGGACGCTTTCATAAAGCAGCTCTGCCGTCAGGGCTACGAGAGACTCGTCATCTCCAGCGAAGGTGACCTTATTGCCAACCTGCGTAGGCAGCTCGAGGCCTTGAACCGCATCTCCTTCTCCGACAAGGAGTGGTCCCGCCTGTTCAAGGGATGGATCGCCGCGGACAACGACGGCATCGTCGAGAAGACCCGCCGCATCCAGCGCGACCACGTCTACGCCCTGCAGATGGATGACGGATCCGTGCGCAACGTCTCCCTCATCGACAAGCGCAACGTGCACAACAACCGCATGCAGGTGATGAACCAGTACACCCAGGAAGGGACCTACGAGAACCGCTACGACGTGACGGTACTGGTGAACGGCCTGCCGCTCGTGCACATCGAGCTCAAGCGCCGCGGCGTTGCCATCCAGGAGGCCTTCAACCAGATCGAGCGCTACCAGCGCGACAGCTTCTGGTCCGGCTGCGGCCTGTACGAGTACGTGCAGATCTTCGTTATCTCCAACGGAACCCACACCAAGTACTACTCCAACACCACGCGCTTTTCCGCCATCGGGGAGCGAGCCGGCAAGAAGACCCGCGGCAAGAAGACTTCCAACAGCTTCAAGTTCACCAGCTGGTGGGCCGATGCTGACAATATGCCCATCTTCGACCTGGTGCCCTTCACCGCCACCTTCTTCGCCAAGCACGCGCTGCTGAACATCCTCACGAAGTACTGCGTCTTCGACGTGGACGAGAAGCTACTAGTCATGCGCCCGTACCAGATCGTGGCCACCGAGCGCATATTGAACCGCATCCTCATCAGCGAAAACGACAAGTCCATGCTGGGCACCCTGCGTGCCGGCGGCTACATCTGGCACAGCACGGGATCGGGAAAGACGCTCACCAGCTTCAAGACCGCACAGCTCGCCAGCCAGATGGCAGGCGTGGACAAGGTCATGTTCGTGGTGGACCGCAAGGACCTGGACTACCAGACCATGCGCGAGTACGACCGCTTCGAAAAGGGTGCTGTGGACGGCAGCGAGTCCACGGCCGTACTGTCCAGGCAGCTTGCCGACCCGGACTGCCGCATCCTGGTGACCACCATCCAGAAGCTCTCCTGCTTCATCAAGAAGAACAATAAGCACGACGTCTATGCGCAGCACTGCGTCATCATCTTCGACGAGTGCCACCGTAGCCAGTTTGGCGACATGCACGTGGCCATAACCAGGCACTTCAAGAACTACCACCTGTTCGGCTTCACCGGCACGCCGATCTTTGCGGAAAACGCCAGCAGCGGCAAAGTGGCAAACTTGAGAACCACCGAGCAGGCCTTCGGCGACAAGCTGCACACCTACACCATCGTGGACGCCATACGCGACGAAAACGTGCTGCCGTTCAGGGTGGACTACATCAAGACCATCCGGGAGCGCGACCAGTACGAAGACCAGAAGGTCTACGACATCTACCGCGAGGGCGCCTACAAGGCAGCTGCTCGCGTGGACCTGATTACCAACTACATCCTTGACCACTACGCTCAGAAGACCAAGCGCACGAGCAGCTACGACTTCAAGGGCCAGCGCGTCATGGGCTTCAACTCCATTTTCGCCACAGCCTCCATCGACATGGCGAAGGTGTACTATTCTGCCTTCAAGCGCATCCAGGCCGAGCGCGCCGGCGAGAAGCTGAAGGTTGCCCTCATCTACAGCTTCGGCCCCAACGAGTCCGACGATGGCTGCGGCCTTCCTGATGAGAGCTTCGACGTGGCCAGCCTGGACACCCCGAGCCGCGACTTCCTGGAGGCCGCCATCGGCGACTACAACGCCATGTTCGCAACCAGTTTCGACACGAGCTCGCAGGGCTTTCAGAACTACTACAAGGACCTGTCGGACCGCATGAAGAAGCGCCAGGTGGATTTGACTATCGTGGTCAACATGTTCCTCACCGGCTTCGACGCTACCACCTTGAACACGCTCTGGGTGGACAAGGACCTCAAAGACCATGGCCTCATCCAGGCCTTCAGCCGTACCAACCGCATCCTCAACTCCGTAAAGACCTACGGAAACATCGTGTGCTTCCGCAACCTGGAGGACCGCGTGAGCCACGCCATCAGCCTGTTCGGCGACAAGGAGGCGGGCGGCGTGGTGCTGCTCAAGCCCTATGCTGAGTACCTTGCCGAGTACAACGACCGCCTGGACCAGCTGCGAGAGCAGTTCCCGCTTGAGGCGATTCTTTCCGGTGCCGTCATCATGGGCGAGGAACAGCAGAAGGCGTTCATCCGGCTGTTCGGCGTGATCTTGCGCCTGCGCAACATCCTCACCGCCTTCGACGACTTTGCCGAGGACGATTCTCTGAGCCCGCGCGACGAGCAGGACTATCGCAGCGTCTACACCGATTTGTACCAGAAATGGCGCGGGGAGAAGGAGGACGCCACCATCATCAACGACGATCTCGTCTTCGAGATCGAGCTTCTGAAGCAGGTCGACATCAACATCGACTACATCTTGATGCTGGTGCAGAAGTACCACGACTCCAACTGCACCGACAAGGTAATCATTGGTGACATCGAACGCGCCATCTCCGCCAGCTACGAGCTGCGCAACAAGCGCGACCTCATCCATGCGTTCATGGACAGCCTTGTCTCCAGCAACGACGTCGCAGCCGACTGGGAGAAGTACGTGGCAGAAGCCAAGGAGCGCGAGCTCTCTGCGATCATCGCCGAGGAGGCCTTGGACGAGGCTGCTACACGCGAGCTGATGGCCAACGCCTTCGCTGACGGAGGAGTTCCCGAGAGCGGCACCGAGGTGGCAAACCTGATGACCAAGAAGCCGAGCCGATTCGCTCCGGCAAACGCATACGCAGACATGAAGGCCCGAGTGCTTGAACGCTTGAAAGGGTTCTTTGAGCGATTTAGTGGATTAGGGAAATAGAGAGCAAGAATGAAAAACTGTTATAGCGTAACCACATATTCAGTCCAGTCCGTCCTGGGCTACATCAACGCCGGAGACATCGCAATCCCGGAGATCCAGCGTCCGTTCGTCTGGTCGAAGACCCAAGTCCGCGACCTCGTGGACTCCCTTTTCCGCGGATATCCAACCGGCTACCTCATTACCTGGAAGAACCCGGACGTCAAGGTCAAGGGCGGTGGAACGGCCGAGGGAAAGAAAGTGCTTATCGACGGCCAGCAGCGTGTGACCGCCATCATGGCCGCGCTTGCCGGACAGCAGGTTCTAAACGAGGATTACGAGCTCGGCCCTATCAAAATTGCATTCAACCCCCTCTATGACGGCGAGGACAGCCCGTTCGAGGTCCTGACTCCGATCATCGAGCGCGACACGAAATGGGTATCCGATATCTCCGAGCTCTTCCAGCCCGGAGCCAGCACGTTCAAGTTCATCACGGAGTACATCAAGGCCAATGAGGGCTGCGATGCCGACAAGGTCAGCGCGAGCATCGAAGAGCTCACATCCATCGCGATGCGCCAGCTCGGCGTCATCGAGATCGACGCATCCTGCACGATTGACGAGGTCACCGACATCTTCATCCGCATCAACTCGAAGGGAGCGGTGCTCTCCCAGGCTGACTTCGCTATGTCCAAGATCGCCGCAGATGAGGCCCACGGCGGAAACATGCTGCGCAAGGCGATCGACTACTACTGCCACCTGGCGGTAAAGCCGGAATTTTGGTCAACCATCAGCGTGCAGGACCCCGACTACATGGCGAGCGAGTACGTTGCGAAGACCGAGTGGTTGAAGGACGACAAGGACGATATCTACGACCCCGATTACAACGACGTCCTGCGCGTCGCCTTTATGTACAAGTTCGGTCGAGGCAAGCTCGCAGACCTCGTCGCACTCCTCTCGGGACGAGACTTCGAGGCCCGCGACTACAAGGCTGAGATCGCCGACGAATCCTTCGCCAAGCTCCATGACGGCGTCCTGCGCTTCATGGACAAGAACAACTTCCAAGATTTCGTTCTTGCGTTGCGCTCGGCAGGTTTCGTGAGCCCATCGATCATTTACTCGAAGGGCGCGATTAACTTCGCGTACAACCTCTATCTCACGCTACGCGAGGATCCTTCCATTCCTTCAACCGACGTCAAGCGCTGGGTGCAGCGCTGGTACGTCATGTCCGTCCTGACGGGTCGCTACTCTGGTTCTTCAGAATCCGTCATGGATCGTGACATCAGGCGCATCTCCGAACAGGGATTCCTCTCTTTCTACGAGGAAGTTGCCCAGGCACAGCTTTCCGACACTTTCTGGGAGGTCAACCTTCCTCAGGCGCTGAACACCACCAGCACCCGTACTGGTGCTTGGCTTGTGTATCTGGCGTCCCAGGTACGATCTGCGAACAATACACTGTTCACGAACGGCGTCAAGGTGAGCGATGTCGTTGCCACCATCGGCGACATTCATCACATCTTCCCAAAGAACTACCTAAAGAAGGAGCTTGACGCGCAGAAGGGCCTTTACAACCAGGTCGCGAACTACGCTTACCTCGAGAAGCGCATCAACATCAAAATCGCCGATAGGAGGCCGGGAGACTACTTCACCGAGGCGCTAGATGCCTGCAGCGCAGGTTCTACATACTTCGGCGACATCGCCAAGGTTGATGATCTGTATGCCAACATGGCCGAAAACTGCATTCCCGAAGATATCTTTGACATGGGAGCCGAGGACTACAGGGAGTTCCTCTCTAAGCGTCGTCAGCTTATGGCAGCTAAGATCAGGGATTATTTCAAGGGACTGTAGCCTGCTAGGGGAGGGTTTGTGGAGTCAGCTCTACCCCGCCCTCCTTCGGTTTTACTTAAAGGCTTAAGCGAATTACAACACCCACAAACCACCCGCTCAAAAACTCATCTTTTGTCACAGGGAAAACGGCCCGTGACAACATTTTGACAACATGGATTTTCGCGAATTTTGTTTAACGCAACAGTCGCACAAAAATTGATAGCCGGCTGAGTGAAGCTATCATTTTCACCGTTATTCTGATTCTTCGTTTTTATCAAGCGCCAATATTGCTCTAATGTAAATAGCAACAGCCTGTTTTAGACCAACAACTTCCTGAGCCTCGTTAACCTGATGGCCTGAGCCAACACCTTCCGGCAAAGGACCTAATCCAAATCTTCCCGGACCAAATCCAAGAGCGCCTGGAATATAGCGCGCATGAGTTGCTCCCCCCCATAGCATAGGGCCTTAGCGAAACCCCCAGCTCTTCGTTAACAATAGCAGTGAGCAATTCAACCTTTTCGTCCTGAGGATTAACAAAATGAGACTTGCTAGACGATTCGATTTCTACCTCAAAATGAGCATTATTAAACGTCCGAAAAACATTTCGCACAACCCATTTCTCTTCAACTACTGAAGGGTATCTAATATTTAAAGTAACTTGAAAGGTGCCTTTGTCGTAGGAAGCGAAAACGGGAACAGCCGTAGTGTCTCCCAAAAAGTCATCGTGAACCGATATTTCCAAAGCGCTTCCGTCATAACAAGTGCAAACTGCTTAGCTTTTACCTCTTGGCTTTTGCTACCTATCCAAGCATAGATAGGTAGCGTTCGCCAGTGTCGGGAAGAATAACAATACTATTGAGTTCTTATTTTTCTAGCACCTTGCAGATCTGATAGGCCATGTCCAGGTTCTTTGAGACATAGTTCATTGCGTCCACAAACTCCTGCTCGAAGAAGTTTTCGACCAATCTGCCAAACAAACTGTCAGGACGATCATGCGTCACAAGATCAAGCATCTTTTCTTTGCCTACAGCTTCCTGCTGATGCGCTGCAAACTCTGCAATTCTCTCGGACTGCTTTTTAATATCTTCGCCCTTGTATTTTCCGTTAAGCTCCAGGCCTCTTCTGGATATAAGCCTCAATCCTGATATTCTAGTAATTATTGTTTCACGGTTTAGCTGACACTCTATGTGTTTTGCATACGGATGAGTTGTTTTGATATGCACGATGATGTTGTAACGCCAGAACACCTTGTCGAAATCTTCCATTTTCAGGCTTTCCTGCATTGGTTCTCTGATTGCGAATTTATCAGGTTTTTCTGTCCAATATTCATCAACTTCCACATAGGCTTCTTTCACCTGATCGAAATCAACGATGTATGGATTCTTTGACTTGAAATCATCTTCAGGACCCTCAACAACAACAAAGCACTTGCGTCCTTCATCATAGATGAACTGCATGGCATCTGGAAATTCTTTCATTCCCAGGGCCGCGGTCATATCAAATTCGCTTTCCAATCTCTTGAGATTCTCCTCCTGAAAAGCTTTTTTCTCCTCTTTTCCTTTGCGCATGAAGTCAAAAAGTCCCATAGCTGGTCTCCTCCTTAGTTGAGAAGATGTCTGCCTCTTTTTTGTAAGAGGCATTCAGCACTATCGACAGTATGACAGACCGAAGAAATTATTGCATGATTTAGACACAGACATGATGCATTTTTTGTCATACTTCTCTCTATCACGGTTTTTTGCAAAGGAGGCATTCATGGGATTGTTTGGCCTATTCGGATCCAACATCAACAAGGACGTCGAAGAGTGCCGCGCCACTGAGGGCGCTGTATTAATTGATGTTCGCAATGAAGAAGAATATGAACAGGGGCACATCCCTGGTGCTATCAATATTCCCCTGAGCACCATTGGTCTTGTTCTTGAGAAATACCCAAAAAAGGACATTCCGTTGTTCGTATATTGTCTCAGCGGAGGCCGCAGCGGACAGGCAGTAAGCTACCTCAAGCAGGCAGGTTACACCAATGTTAAAAACATCGGTGGCATAGGCAGCTATACAGGAAAGCTGGTGCGCTAGTCATGAAGATTGTCATTGTTGGTGGCGTAGCTGGTGGCGCATCTGCAGCAGCTCGTCTTCGCCGTCTTGATGAGCAAGCAGAAATCATCATCTTCGAAAAATCAGGATTTGTATCCTATGCTAACTGCGGCCTGCCGTACTACATTGGCGGTATCATTACCGAGCAGTCAGCACTTACTCTGCAAACACCAGAAAGCTTCTGGAAGCGCTTTCATATCCAGGTTAAAGTCAATCACGAAGTCACTGCGATTAAACCAGAAAACCATACCGTGTCGGTTCGCAATCTAACAACAGGTGAAGACTTCGTTGAAACGTACGACAAGCTAATCTTGTCCCCTGGAGCAAAGCCCACTCGGCCCCCACTGCCAGGCATTAATTCCAACAAAATATTCAGCTTGCGCACCGTGGAGGACACTTTGCGCATCCATGACTATGTACAGGAGCATAAACCCCAAAGTGCGGTTTTGGTAGGCGGCGGCTATATTGGCATTGAAGTGGCGGAAAACCTTCGCGAATTAGGCATAAGCGTTACCATTGTTCAGCGTCCTTGTCAGCTGATGAACACTCTAGACTACGATATGGCCACCCTTGTCCATGCGGAAATGCGCCGCAAGGATATTACACTTAAGCTCGGTAGCAGCGTAATAGGCTTCCGAGAAGAAAACGACCAAATAATCACCGAACTTAAAAACGAGAGCGAAATTCCAGCCGATTTAGTTCTGCTCGCTATTGGAGTTACTCCAGACACCGCTTTAGCGAAAAACGCTGGACTTAAATTAGGCATCAAGGAAAGCATTGTGGTGAATGACCGCATGGAGACTTCCATCCCTGACGTGTATGCAGTGGGTGACGCAGTGCAAGTCAAGCATCAAGTTACTGGCGAAGATGCCGTGATTTCCCTTGCGGGTCCCGCGAATAAGCAGGGTCGCATTGCTGCCGATACTATCTGCGGACAAGAAAGCCACTATCGTGGATCATTAGGTTCTTCCGTTATTAAGATTTTCGATCTTACGGTGGCCAGCACCGGCATGACAGAGAAGGCAGCAAAAGCGGCAAGAATTAACTATGACCGTGTCGTTCTGTCGCCTAGCTCCCATGCAGGATACTATCCAGGCGCTAAGCCAATGACCATGAAAGTAGTCTTCGAAAAAGAAACTCTTCGCCTACTAGGTGCCCAAATTATTGGTGCCGATGGCGTAGACAAGCGCCTTGATGTATTGGCAACTGCTATCCAAGCAGGCATTCCTGCAGACAAACTGAAGGATCTTGATCTAGCCTACGCTCCTCCCTACTCTTCCGCTAAGGACCCCGTCAATATGGCCGGATTCATGATCGAAAACCTGCATGCTGGCTTAGTTAAACAATGGCATTGGGATCAGGAGCCTCTCTTGCCACGAGATGGCAGCGTTACTTTATTAGATACGCGCACCGCTGCAGAATACGAACGTGGCCACATTAACGGCTTTGTCAATATCCCCGTGGATGATTTGCGTGAGCGTTTGAGCGAAATCGAACTTGCGAAGCCGGTTTATGTAATCTGTCAAAGTGGCCTGCGCAGCTACATTGCTTGCCGAATCTTAAGCCAAAAAGGTTACGATTGCTACAACTTCTCTGGCGGATATCGCTTTTATGCCGCTGTTACCCAAGAAAAACAAGCCAGCGAGAATGTTTTTCCGTGCGGTATGGAACGCTAGAGTTACGGCGCCTTACCTCTATAGGACGGAGGCTCCAGAAGCATGCTCGCTAGCTTTATCACGATGACAAGAATAGCGGCATCCTTACTACTATCCAAGCATAGATAGATAGCGTTCGCCAGTGTCGGGAAGAATAACAACAATATTCTTCCCGGCAAACTCGGGGAGTTCAGCCAACTTAGCACCTGCTACTGCGGCTGCACCAGCAGAAATACCTACGAAGATGCCTTGTTCATGACCGAGCTTCTTCTGGTACTCAAAAGCTTCCTCGGTGGATACGTGAATAATATCATCGTAAATATCCTGGTCGAGAATCTCAGGAATAAAGCCCGGCATGATTCCCTGAATCTTATGAGCACCGTTTGGCCCACCTTCCAAAACGCGTGACTCCTCAGGTTCTACCGCATAAGCCTTCAAATTCGCATCCTGCTCCTTCAAGTACTTTCCGGCGCCGGACAAAGTTCCTCCTGTACCAACGCCCGCAACAAATGCAGCAATCTCGCCTTCGGTATCTCTCCAGATTTCAGGACCGGTGGTTTCGTAATGAATGCGAGCATTAACAGGATTTGCAAACTGACTTGGAGCAAAGCTGTTAGGTGTTTCAGCCAAAAGTTTAGCCGCTTCTTCATTTGCAAGAGGCACGCCACCATCAACAATACGAAGCTCAGCGCCATAAGCCTGAATAAGCTTGCGGCGTTCAACAGACATACCCGCCGGCAAGAAGATGATAGTTTTTAGGCCATACGCTGCACCAATGAGAGCCAAGCCAATACCAGTATTGCCAGAAGTAGACTCAATAATAACGGTGTCCTTATTAATCTTGCCCGTTGCAATGCCGTCGTCGATGATTGCCTTTGCAATGCGATCTTTTACCGAGCCGCCAGGATTAGTGTACTCAAGCTTGCCATAGACATTTGCCTTGTCGGAAACATTGAGCTTGATAAGCGGAGTGTTTCCAATAAGTTCGTCAATACGATTTAGCGCCTTTACCGTCATAATGGTTCCTTTCAACAGAAGTCGTTTTCACCATTAATCATAGTTGTTTACTAGGCTTTTGTACCCATTGACTTTTTGGCGCCTGGCCATCGATTTTGCAAATAACCACTTCATGTAACTAGGCTTATGCCAAAAAAAGAGCTAGCTCTGAGGCGAGCTAGCTCAAAAGATTAACGGGTTAAATGCTTTCTAGCTAAAGTTCCACTTTACACTTTCGATGCACTTCTTTACTCCCTCATCATTAAGGAGGTCAGCACCAACAATAGTAATAGCAACAGGCTTATCATCTACTACCGAAACGTACTGAATTCCGTCTTCGCCATTAACGGTCATGTGAGAAGCATAGTAGGTATACTCACCAATAGTTACTTCTTCGAGGTCCTCAAGAATGTTTGGATACTTAGCCTGATAAGCTGTTAAATCAGCACTGAGCATATCTTTCGTGTATGGCTGGCCAGCGGTAAAGATTGTAATACCTTCTGGTTCGTCAATAAACCAAATATCTCCTGATTTATCTACCGTAACAAAGCAGATCATCTTATCAGAGGAAGGCTGATCGTTATTGGAAGGATGAGGCTTAGCAAAAGTAACCATTTCTGTCTTTGTGTCAATAAAGGTCTTCAAGCCGTTTTCGTTGTATTCAGTAACTGAAACATAACCATTTGTTGATTTAACTGGCTCAGATGATTTGCTGCTACCACCGCATCCAGTAAGTACTACCGCTAAACATATGGCAAGGCAGCAAGTTAGCACTAGGAGCATTTTTTTTGTACGTACTAAGTTCATAATGGCCTCCAAAAAACCAAAACAACACATTAAACGCATTGTCTCATTTGTTAGGCTTGTTCGGGCTCTTCGTTTCAAAATAATTCTTATTTCGATCGTATTTTTTTAACTATAGCTAGAATGAAGCATTGAAGATTTCAACAGTAAGGATTTTCATATATGACCAATAATTCGCAAAACACCAAAGCTAACTACACAACGGGCGGACACAAACTACCCGATAACTGGCTTTCACGCATTGTCCTAATTTGGGGCGGCAACGCCTTGTCTGCCATTGCAGGTAGTGCGGCAAGCTTTGCAGGCATTTGGTATGTTACTGAATCTACAGGATCCCCTTTATATATTGCCGCTTTATACGTACTCGCATTTCTTCCAATGGGACTCCTCTCCCCTTTCGGAGGCGTCATTGCTGATAAATACAACCGAAAAGCAATCATTATTATTTGTGACACCGTTCTTGCCTTGACGGGAATTGGCATTGCTGTCTGGATTGCTCTGCTAGGACCAAGCGTTGAATCAATAATGCTTTTCTGTGCATCCTGGGGCTTTGCTTCGGCTTTTCGCGGGCCAGCGTTTAATGCAACCATGCCATTTCTTGTTCCTGAACGACATTTAATAAGAATCAACAGCTTAGATACGCTTTTAGGAAGCATCTCAATGATTGCTGCTCCCGCTCTTGGGATTCTGCTCTATACCGCATTCGGACTCCAAGCATCCATTGTGTTAGGAGGTTTTGGATCGCTTTGCGCCGTGCTCACCATGCTCCTAGCAAAGTTGCCAAAACTCACCACTGAAGAACAAACTGGCGTTGTAAAAAGTTTGAAAGAAGGCATTTTTGCTCTAGCCGAACAGAAAGGCCTTTTAGTTCTTACCATAGGAGTATCGTTGGGAATGTTTGCCTATGGTCCCCTTGATTCTCTCCTACCATTGATGGTCAACAGTCAATTTGGTGGAGACGGATTTGCCGCATCACTGCTTGCTGCAATCATGGGAGCAGGAATGCTTGTTGGTGCCGTAGCACTCATGGTAGTAAATCCAAAAACACGATTAGCTCACATTATTATTGGTGCTTCAATTATTGTTGGCGCTTGCGCATTTATAGCCGGCTTCATACCAAAAGATAATTTCCCTCTGTTTGTCTTTGCTATTGGTGTGCTCGCAATTGCTTGTGCGTGGTTTAACGCTCCTTTGATGACGCTTTTACAGAAAAACATTCCCGAGGAAAAACTTGGGCGCGTTATGGGACTTTTTACCGCTATGACTGGCTTAGCTATTCCGCTAGGAACAGCAGTTGGTGGTGTTATTGCCGAAATAATTGGCACACCACTCTTCTTCAGCGCAGACGGTATTTTCATTCTTCTGATTGGAGCGAGCATTGCGCTTTCAAAAGAAGTGAGAAAGCTCTCCCGCTAGAAGCTCTATGTAACGCGCCAGGCTATTTCCCGATGGGAAAACGGAGAAACAACTCCCGGAATAGATATGGCGATGAAACAATTGACTCAGCAAATGAATAAGGAATGAATCAAATAGGTTAATTCTTGAGCCTTTTGATACAAATAAACCTATCACTGCCTGAAAAATAAGGCATAATGTTTCACGTCAGGCTCAAGCCTGGTGTGCAAATGAGTGAAAGGTTAACCAATGAAAAAAACCCTTATGACACTTGCCCTAGCTGCAGTGTTGGCTTTATCCTTGGGTACCTTGGCAGGTTGCTCTTCCTCTTCCAAAAGCTCCAGCAATGATCTGGGTTTGGTAAATGAAGGCAAATTGACCATCGTTACCTCTCCTGACTACCCACCATTTGAAAATCTTAACGATTCTGGTGAGGCAGAAGGCTTCGAAATTGCTCTTGCTAAAGCAGTAGCAGAAAAGATGGGCCTCGAATTGAAGGTTGAGACCATGCAGTTCGATGGCATTATCACCGCAGTAAGCGCTGGTGGTAAGTACGACATGGGCATTTCTGGATTCTCGGTAACTCCAGAACGTGCTGAGCAGATTAACTTCACCGATTCCTACTATGTAGACGATCTCTCATGCGCAGTATTGAAGAGCTCTTCTATTACTTCTGACAACTGCGACGCTGAACTCAATAAAGCTGGCGTAGTAATTGCAGTACAGTCTGGCACCACCGGTGAAGCATACGCACAGGAAAACTACCCTAACGCTACCATCAAAGCATACGGCAACTCCAATGACTGCTTTGCTGCTTTGAACGCTGGTCAGGCCAACGCAGCATTGACCAACGCAGCAGTAGTTGAGAGCATGCTCTCTTCTTACACTGATGCAACCGTTGTTAAGTCTGTTGCAACTGGTGAAGAGTATGCAGCAGCTATCAACAAAGACAACGCAGCTTTGCTTGAAGCAGTAAACAAGGCTCTCAAAGAGCTCAAGGACGACGGAACTATCGAAAAATTGATGAAGGAATGGATGTAGTCTTATTCGCTGACTAACCCCCATTTTTTGCGATAACTGGTAGTTATTAAAGTCTCGCAACAAAAAAAGAACCCTCTTTGCGAAAGCAGAGGGGGTTCTGCTCTTTTACTCTTGCACTTTTTCTCTTATGATTTAAACCACATTTCTCGTGATTAAATTCTTACGAATGGAACAGATACTAATGCAATTAAAATCTACCTCTCACTATGGTTCAAAAGTACTACTTTGCATCATGGCATTTTTAGTAGCGCTTACCGCTCTCATAGCGTTTGCTCCTCAGCAAGCTTACGCTCTCGATACCGCTAAATGCACTGCTCGCCCAAACGCGGATACTGGCTCAGATGTATTAGGCGCCACTGAAACGCGCATCACCTGGGAAGGACAAGCTGCTTCCAACGAGCAAGTTAAAAGCATCAAGATAACCATTCCTGAGGGCGTTGATTTCGCCTTGAAAAATACTCGTCTAACCGTATTGACGGGTCCAGACTTAATGACTCGAAGCAATCCAGAAGTTGACTTCGCTAAAGAGGGACAAAACTTAGTAGCTACCCTCTCCCAACCTTCCGAGCCGGGAGCTTACTTCCGCATTGAAATTTATGGCGTTTATTTCCCTGCTGAAGGAGGAAGCTACACACTTACGGGCACCTATGCTAATGAAAAGGGAGAAACCCTTTCGCTCGGTACCATTCCTGCTATTTCGGTTGTGGGAGTTTCCATTACCGACCAGCTTGCAACATGGCTTAATAACCAAGATTGGGTTAAAGCATGGAACGAAGTGAAATTCCTTCACCTATTTTTAGATCCAGCGTTGCTCGTTACCAGCTTGCCGGTAGTATTCCAAGGCTTCCTTATGGCCTTAGCAATCATTATTTGCGCATTTCCTGCCGCAATTCCTTTTGGTTTAATCCTGGCATTTATGCGTTTGTCTGAAAATCGCTTCCTACGTGGTTTAGCAAACATTTACGTAAACGTTATTCGTGGTACACCACTCTTCTTGCAAATCTATATTGCCTTCTTTGGTTTACCTTTAGCAGGCATCAATATTCCAAACTTCCCATTAGGTGTTGCGGTATTAGTCTTAAATTCAGCTGCTTACCAGTGCGAAATCTTCCGTGCAGGTATCCAGTCTATTCCTAAGGGTCAGTCTGAGGCTGCTCGCTCTTTAGGTATGACTAAGCTTCAAACCACCTTCAGCATTATCATTCCTCAAATGGTTCGTCGTGTTATTCCTACCATGACCAACGAATTCATCCTGCTCTACAAAGATACTTCCATGTTGGCAGCAGTAGGTGTAATGGAAATTGTTATGTACGCAAAGTCCATTGTTGCTTCAACAGGATCAATCACACCATACATTGTTGCAGCAATCTTCTACTTGATTATTACTATTCCTATGGCAAACCTCGTTGGTGTTATGGAGCGCAAGCTTGACATGAACAAGAGCAACGAACAGCCAGCACGTAAAACAAAAAAGCTCTTCAAGCGTCACGAGACAGGCACGGTTGCTACCGTAGCTGCTGTTGATGCAGAAGTTGCTGCGGGATATATTGCTACTCCAACCCAGGAACACGAGACAATGACCACTCCCGAGGGAGGACAGGGAGGACAAAAACCAATGGACTCCTCAAAAAAGCCTAACAAGGAGACAAACAATGAGTAATGCAATGGTAAGCATTCAACATCTTGAAAAATCATTTGGCGATACAAAGGTTTTGCGCGATGTAAATATTGAGGTTCAAAAAGGCGAAGTAGTAGTAGTTCTTGGTCCTTCTGGTTCTGGCAAATCAACCATGCTCCGCTGTATCAACTTGCTTGAGAAGCCTACAAGCGGCCATATCTATATTGAAGGCGAAGAGATTACCGGGCCCAAAACCAATATCAATAAATTGCGTGAACATGTAGGAATGGTGTTTCAGCAATTCAACTTGTTCCAGCATCTCACTGCTAAGAAAAACATCATGCTCGCCCAACAGAAGGTTTTAAAACGTTCTGCCGAAGAAGCAGAGCGCATTGCTATGGAACAGCTTCGAAAAGTTGGTATGGAAGAGCGTGCTGATTTTTACCCAAGCCAGCTCTCCGGCGGTCAACAACAACGCGTTGCTATTGCGCGTGCTCTCGCAATGGATCCGCATGTTATGCTCTTCGACGAAGCAACTTCTGCACTTGACCCAGAGTTGGTTCGTGATGTTCTTGACGTTATGCGCAACTTAGCAAAAGACGGCATGACTATGATTGTGGTTACCCACGAAATGGGATTTGCACGGGATGTTGCAGACCGCGTAATCTTTATGGCTGATGGCGTTGTTGAGGAAGAAGGCACACCTGAGGAAGTTTTCGATAACCCTCAGTCAAATCGTACCAAAGACTTCTTGGGTCACATTCGCTAATAGTATATGCTTGGATTTACTGTCAGATGCTAGCTCTACCTATTAAAGCTAGCATCTGTTTTTTTAGGAAAAAGATAGAAGAATACCTGCTAAAAGAAACACACAAATACCCCAAGAGGCATAGTGCGCAAGCCTCTCAACAATAGAGTACGCTTTCATAGCGGCCTCCCTTTATAACCCTATTGAAATATAGTTTTATAGTGGACGCTATAACAAAACAGAGACATTAGACACTTTCAACCACAATAAGTTCTATCTGCTCTGCTGCTTTTTCAACTGCATCAGAAGCACATTCAACTGCACTTAAAAGCGAGTGAGCAATGTAGCGCTGTTCTGGAGAAAGATCGGTTCTACCATACAGCTCATGAACTCCTTTGATATACAGCTGGTCACACTTGCTCTCAATATCCTGAGCTTGAATTAAGTAAAACCTAATCTGCTCATGTTGCCTTGAGTGAGAAGGAAGCAAATCTAGTGCTTCTTTCAAAGCTTGAATGCTCTTCACTACCATCGAAATCATTTTGCAGCCCACTTCTTCAAGATAGCTGCAATGATAGTAATATGCCTTAATTGCAATATTCTCTACTGCGTCACTTACATCATCAAGGGCATTTGCCAAGGAAACCATGCTATTTCGCTCAAATGGAACAGAGAAATCTAAAAGCAGATGATGCTGAATCTTATGAGTTACTGCATCTGCGTCATTTTCGATAGTATGAAGCGCATCCATTAAATCTTTAGTACCAAAATCCCCTACACTTACTGCGTTCTCCAAATTGCACGCCAGTTCAAAAGCAAACTCAATCTGCTTTACATACGCCTCAAAATAGTTAAACCCACGTTCGTTACGCATTAATAGCCCTCTCTTGTTGATATAGATAACAATCTTTCCTTTTACTGATTTTTTGTTTTAGCGGTATTTTTATATGACCGTACCAGAGTCATGCGATTGCAATATCGAGCTCTCTCAATCGCAGAGCTCTCTTTCGCGATTGCAGAATCAAGCTCACCAGAATAACTTCTTTTATCGAACGCTAATTGTGCAACCCTCCGCAAAGAAGGCGAAGAATCTATCACTAAATGATTAGCAAGAAGAAGTACGTAAAGACATAAGCCAACAGACCGCATCCAGGGAAGGTAAGTACCCAAGTTAAAACCATTCTTCCTGCAAGGTCCCATTTAACCGCACGAATGCGCTTTTCGGCACCAACGCCCATAATAGCGGTAGTTTTTGTATGGGTAGTTGACACCGGCATACCAGTAAATGTTGCCAAACCAATGCAGAAACAGGCAGAAAGACAAGCAGCAAAACCCTGATGATGCTCCATTTTCACCATATTCATGCCTACACTTTTGATAATTTTTCGGCCGCCTAACACGGTCCCCAAGCTCATTGTTAAGCTCACAAGAATTACCAACCATAAAGGAAATCCGCTCATATCTGAAGAGCCATACACACCCAACATTATGCCAAGCATAGTTAAGCTGAGAAACTTTTGACCATCTTGAGCGCCGTGGAGAATCGCAACACCAGCACCCGCAACAATCTGTGCGTCCTTAAAGAATCTTTCAGCTTTTCTCCGTTGAATATCCTTGCAAGCTACCTTAATTAAGCGCGTAAAGAGCCAGCCAGTGCCAAAACCTAAACAAGTACTGATAAGCAAGCCGTAGATTACCTTTATCCACTGATCAAAGTTTACGCCTCCAAGGCCACCCTGAAGAGCAATTGCCGCTCCCGTGATGCCGGCAATAAGAGAATGGCTCTGGCTTGTTGGAATACCAAAAGCCCAAGCAGCTACACCCCAAACAATAATGGCCACCATTGCTGCCGCAAGCGCAACCAAAGCAGCATGATTATCTCCTCCAAAATCAACCATACCAAAAATTGTGCTTGCAACTGCAGTGCTTACCGCAGTGATGATGAGCATGCCAATAAAATTGCACACAGAAGCCATTATGATAGCGGGCATAGGGCGCATTGCGCGCGTTCCAACAATTGTGGCAATTGCATTAGGAGCATCGGTGGCACCGTTAACAATAGTAGCACCCAAACAAAGCAGAATAATCAAACCAAGAATTGGGTCTGATGCAATAGCTCCAAATACACTCGCAATAGCGATATCCACTTATTTCTCCCTTCAATTTATATTCCTTCTGATTGTGTTCGGCACGTGTCAAACTGCCGAAAAAAGGATGTAAAGTCTTTGCAAAATTGAAGAGTTGGATATGGTATTGTCTGTTCATCCACTCTGTTTCAGAAAGGATTCATATGAAGGTACTTTTTTTAGAATACCCAAAATGCTCTACCTGCAAAAAAGCACGAGCTTGGCTCGATAGCCACAATATCTCTTATACCAATAGACACATAGTAGAAGACAATCCAACTGCCGAAGAGTTAAAGGAATGGCACCAGGCATCAGGGCTTCCTCTTCGCAGGTTTTTCAATACTTCAGGAATGCTCTACCGCGAGCTTGAAGTTAAAAAACAACTTGATGCAGGAATGTCTGACGAAGAAGCTTACCAGCTCTTGGCAAGCAACGGTATGCTCGTAAAACGTCCTCTCCTTATCATTGACGGCACCCCTCTGTTACCAGGCTTCAAAGAAGCACTGTGGGAAGAAGCGCTCTGTTCAAAAAAGGAGAACTAACTAACGTGAGCAATGGCGGCAGGGATGAAGGAGATAACATCCTCGGGGGTCACACATATCTCAGTAAGTTCACGAGCCGCAAGATTACCCGCTTTCGCATGAAGGACGCTTCCTAAACACGAAGAATCGAAGGCAGTAAGCTCCTGGGATAAAAGTGCGGCAATCATCCCTGCTAATACGTCTCCCGTGCCCGCTTTCGCAAGAGCTGCTGTGCCCTGTGTCATGCAATACCATTGAGATTCATTAGCAATTACCGTATCAGGACCCTTCAGCACAACCGTAGCTCCATATGCCTTTGCAAGCTTTTTTGCTTGATCTTCTTGCGCCTGCGCCTCAATACCAGCAGCCTTGCATAACCGTGCTGCTTCCCCTAAATGGGGCGTAATAATTAAAGGAATGTCCCGCTTCGCTCTTTCCTGCAAAAAGCCTTCACCTAAAAGAGGCTCACCACAAAATGCTTTATGCATATAAAAATCCGCCAAATGCCCTATTGCTCCTCCATCAATTACGGTTGGAACTTCGCACGCTAGCACTACCTCTAAAAGAGCTTTTTCTTGTTCTGCATTTGCGCCCATTCCGGGGCCAATAAGCACTGCAATGGGCTTATTTCGAGAAGAGAGAAGCTTTTCTCCCAGCTCGTCTTTATCCCAATTACCAACTACCAATGAAGGATGACCTGCCCGCACATCGTGAATTGAATTTTCGTGGCACCAAACCTGGGTATACCCTGCCCCCATTCTTTGAGAAGCACCTGCTGCAAGAACCGCTGCTCCCGGGTATCGTTCACTGCCTCCAACTACGTGAACCACACCGCGTGAGTATTTATTGTCGGCATCATCAGGATAAGGAATAAGGCCCGCAATTTCTGATTCTAAATAGTCCACGCGCATAACAAAGGCCTCCTTGCATTTACAAACTAGCGATTTGTTTTTTCGTTAATTATACTCTCAGGGAAAGAGCAGGAAAAAGACAGGGCTCAAATCATGATTTACACCGAATTGACCAACAAGGCACTTCGCATTGCCTACAACGCGCACGATGGCCAAGTTGATGCTTGCGGACAACCTTATATTTTTCATCCTTTTCATCTTGCAGAACAGATGCCTGATGAAATTACTACCTGCATAGCACTTCTTCATGATGTGGTTGAAGACACCTCAATCACTTTTGAGGATTTAGCTCAAGAGTTTCCTTGCGAAATTATTGATGCGCTTCGCCTTCTTACACGCAAAAAAGACCAGGACTACTTTGAGTATATCCAGGCACTTAAACACAACCCTTTAGCCAAAATAGTAAAACAGGCTGATCTTGCCCATAATTTAGACGCCACCAGGTTTTCAGGATGCAGCGAAATACCGCAAGACAAACTTGAAAAATGGCAAATCAAATATAAGTATGCACTACAAATTCTTACTTCACAAAACCTTTGAGAACCTACCTCTTTCGTGCTACAGTAAGAAAAGCGAGTACGGATAGGCCGCACTCTTGTTTTTCATCCAAGGGGATGTCTTTTTGGTCATTGTTCTGTAAAGAGCACTTAACGAAATAAAAGGCTTGAAAGGTAGTTGCCTGCCTTAGTTAGGTGTTGTCATTTTCTCAATAGTATTCAACTCTTTACAGAAAGACTTCATCATGACATATACTCATTTTCCAAAAACCCAAACCTTTTCAACAGACGTTGTTCGCTCAAAAATTATGGGGCCTAACCCTTTAAAGATTTGCGAAGAACTTCTTGAAGATACTTCCCTTCCGCAAGGCGCTACAATCTGCGATTTAGGAAGCGGAACAGGAATAACGAGCGTATTGCTTTCTCGGGAATTCGGATTTAACACCTATGCAGTTGACTTATGGAGCGATCCTGAGGAAAACATGCGCTTTTTCCAAGAAATGCAGGTTGACCAAGAGTTAATTCACCCAATTAAAGCAGATGCAAGCCAGGGGCTTCCTTTTCCGCATGAATTCTTTGACGCAATAGTAAACATCGATTCATACAACTACTTCGGAAGAGATCCTCATTACTTGTCCGAAAAGCTCCTTCCTTATGTAAAAAACGGAGGAACTCTTCACCTTGCTTTTCCTGGTGCAAAAAAAGACTTTCATAATGACATTCCTGAATGTCTTCTCAAATCATGGACGCCTGAACAATTAGACTACATGCACGATTTGACCTGGTGGAAAGAGATTATCAGCAAAACCGAAGCTGTCGAAATTCTCGAGATGAAAGAGATGGCCTGCACGCAAGAAGCATGGGAAGACTGGCTTGTTTGCGAAAACGAATACGCACAATCCGATAGAGCTTCCATTGATGCAGGAGCTCTACACTATCTCAATACGCTCAGCATAACTTTGCGAAAAATTGGCTAGTTTCACCACTGTCTCGAAACGGTATGCCAGAAGAGCACAACAAAAAAGCTGGCAGGTTTAACCTGCCAGCTTCGTTTCACTCAAGTTATTTGGTTCCTCGGATATTACCAAGTACGAGAGTTCATCTGACGGAACTGAGCAACTGTTGGTGCGTGAGAATTCATGCCACCATCAACATTAATGATCTGGCCAGTTACGTATTCGCTTTCATCAGCACCGAAGAATACTGCTGCATGAGCAATGTCTGCAGGTGCACCATAACGGTTGACCATAATGCTACCCAAGAAGATTTCCTTGAGCATATCTGGAACCTTAGCCTCATTATCAGGGGTAACAATCAAGCCTGGACGGATGCAGTTGCAGCGAATATTGTCTTTACCATACTGGAGAGCAACATACTGGGTAAAGATGTCAACGCCTGCCTTAGCACATGCATATGCAGTAGAGCCCAAATCGCCTGCGCAAGAAGCCATAGAGCCAATGTTTACAATGGATCCGCCACCATTCTCCTTAAGATATGGCAATGCGCACTTGGTAGCATAGAAAGTACCACGCAAGTCACTCTGGAGAATAGCATCCCACATTTCCAAGGTAAGCTCATCAACACGGCCGTCTTTCAAAGCAACATTAGCAGCGTTGTTTACCAAAATATCAAGCTTGCCGTATTCCTTCACGGTGTCAGCAATAAGAGCTTCGATGCTCTCTGGCTGAGTAATATCCATGAAGTGGTAGCTTGCTTTGCCACCCTCAGCAATAATTTCGTCAACTACGCCCTGACCCTTTTCCTGGCGGCGGCCACAAATTACTACCGTAGCTCCCTCAGCAGCGTATTCCTTAGCGATACCAATACCAATTCCGCTCGTAGAACCGGTAACGATAGCAATCTTTCCTGCGAGTCTACCCATAATTTCCTCCTTAAAAAAGTTACTGGTACTTTTATACTCCAAAACTAATGAGGTCAGTTTGAGGAAAACTATTTTCAATACCTATAGTTCGGTATTAGGCTCGATAACGCAGGTGCTTTGCTTAGTTCTCTTCTTTTCGAGGAAAGGTGACTACAAATTTTGCGCCCCCTAATGAAGAATCTTCCACCCTAATAGATCCATCCATGGTTTCTGCTGCATGTTTTGCAATAGCAAGACCTAAACCCGTACCTCCTGTTTCTCGAGAACGAGAAGGATCTACTCTATAGAAACGTTCAAAAATACGGTTACGATGCACTGAATCGATTCCCGGGCCATCATCAGATACTTCAAGGGTAATAGTGCGAGAAGTGGCGATAAGCTCAATAAGGACTTGCCCTGCATAGCTTCCATAGCGAATTGCGTTATCAATTAAATTGTACGCAATCTGCTCTGCAAGAGTTCTTGAACCAAAAACAAGGCAGGAGGAATTGGGTGACCCTTCGCCAGAATAAGAAAAAACCAGGGATACTTCTCTATCTTGGGCAGACTGACTCAGGCGCTCTATTACACACTTACATACCTCCGATAAATCGAAGAAAGCAAAATCCCTTTGAGCCCCTTCATCCAAACGGGAAAGCATCAAAACATCATCTATCAAATGCCTCATTACTTGAGATTCGCTTTTTATCAGTCCTGCAAACTTTCTTGTTTCCTCTGGACTTGAGACGCCGCTTTCAATTATTTCTGCATATCCGCTGATAACCTGAAGGGGAGATTTCATCTCGTGGCTTACATTGCCCGTAAATTCACGTCTTGCGTTCACTGCCTGCTCAAGCTGCTCATTCTGCTCGATAAGCTGACAGTGCTGGGCGGAAATACGGTTAAGAAGAGGCTCTGCCTCCACATACGTTTCGCTTTGAAGAGGTTTTTCTAAGTTGATAGAAAGAAGTGGTGCCAGCACTTTTCGTGTGGTTAATTTTGCCAACAAAAACGAGAAAGCAATAACTAAAACCACGATAAGCCCTAAAGGAACCATAAGATTACCCAAGTAAAACGGTAAAGACGTTCGCGTTTCGGATAATCTCAATACATAGCCACGCTCATCAACCAACGTTGCAGCGTAAAGAGTGTCCGTCCCTGTTGTTTCCGATTTACGTAACACTACCGCACTCTTTTCATTTTTTGCTGAAACCACTTCTTCTCTATCAGCATGAGTTCCAAGAGTGGAGGCATCAGCTACGCTGTCGTAGAGAACCGTTCCGTCTTGATCAATGAGCGTAACTCTGATATCGGCAAGCTCAAACGTAGACACTTTTTCGACCATAGCCTTTTCAGTTTTACCGAAAAGAGCATTTGCGCTTACCTCAGTTTGGGACACCAATCGCGCTTCAGCATCGGTTTCGTACGCAATCCAACTAACGCCCACCAAGGAAAAGGCCGTAATTAAACAAGCGAAAAGCGACAGACCAAAAATTGCGACAAAGAGTGATTGAGAGAGTCTCTTTTTATGGTGGAACAATTTTCCCACAAGAAATCCTTAGGCTTTTCGAGAAATACGATAACCAACACCACGCACAGTCTCAATAACTGAACCGACACCAGGGGAAGCTTCATTAAGCTTCCTGCGAAGTGTTTGAATATGAGTATCAACTGTTCTTGTTTCCCCTGCAAAAGTAATGCCCCACACGTCCTCTAACAATTGAGAACGCGAAAAGACTTGATCAGGGCTTTTCATCAGTTTTTTGAGCAGGTCAAACTCTTTCACGGTAAGTTCAACTTCCGAATCTCCCACAAAAACATGATGGCCTTTTGGTTGCAAAGATATAAGGCCGCACGTAAGCGCTTGTTCTTTTTCGGACTGAGTGCCTGCTTGCGTTCCTGCTCTTCTTAAAAGAGCACGACATCTGCTCGCAAGCTCCATCATGCCAAACGGTTTAGCAAGATAATCATCAGCGCCCGCGTCAAGACCCATTACTTTTTCATATTCAGTACCCTTTGCCGTGAGCATCATTACCGGCACTTTGCACAGACGAGAATCGTTCCTAATCCACGATAAAAGAGAGAACCCGTCTTCACCAGGAAGCATCACATCTAGTAGCACAAGCTCCGGAAGCTGTTCTTCACATGCGCTACGAAATGATTCTCCCTCAGGAAAACCGCGCGCCTCCAAGCCCTGTGCGGCAAGAGCATACAGAGCTAATTCGCGAATATTTGTATCATCTTCAACGTAATAAATCATAGAAAACTTAGCAGCTCAATCTTTATAACTACCATTACGCATAAACAGCATGGCAATAATTATACAAAGTCAAATCCTGATGCCAAATCTGTGCATACGCGAGATACTAAAAATCCTTCTCGAAGGCCTGCTTTGGAAACAACCATTTCCGTAACGCCTGCTTCCTTAAAGATTGCTCGAACAATTGCACATCCTGGCAAGAAAGTATGAATACGTTCTGGCTTAATCTGAATAACTAAACGCATCAATTCATCAGAATTGCTCTTTCCTGCATCGATAATACGGTCAAGCATTGAAAGACTTAAAACACGGCTTTTCTCTTCGCAGAGACCCATCTGTTTTGCAACTTTCAAAACAAGGCGAACACTGCCACCAACTCCGCATAAGGTAGAGTATCCTTTGACATTAATCTTTGCAGTTTTGATAAGCTCGGTAAAACCTGCACCAATAGCATCTATTTCCTGGCTGCTTGGCCACGGACCAGAAGAATCACGTACCCAACTAGAAAGAGAGCCTACCGGAATAGAGTCGCTCGCAATAAGCTTTCCGCCTTCCATTGCAGAAAGTTCCGTAGAGCCGCCTCCCAAGTCAAAGAACAGTCCCGAGCGAATACCAGTAGAAAGCGAAGCGCCCAACATGGAGAGCTGCGCTTCCTCTTCGCCAGACAATACCTGAATAGGACAATTGCACTGGCTACTTACCCACGAGACAATCTCTTTCGAATTAACGCAATTACGTATTGCAGCCGTTGCAAAAACGTAAGTTCTATCACTATTGAGCAAGTCTGCCATGCGAACCATTTTTGAAACAGCCTTTTTGCAGGCAACCGCACCTTCCTTGCTCATAACACCCTCATTTGAAACATAAGCCGCCAAGCCCACTGCATCACGAGCATCAAGCACCTTAACCGTATTTCCCGTTTTAGCATTAACGCGATAAGCACAGCAACGAACCGTGTTTGAACCAACGTCTACTAAGGTTACTAATTCTTTTTCTTTTTCCATTTCTTCATTCCTTCTTCAACACACAAGGTTTATCGATAGTCAAACGGCGGGCGCATTCCTTGTTTTTGCAGGGCTAATAACCCAAGGCGCCGCAACCATCTATTTTTCTCCTCTTGATAATAACCACTATCAGCTCCAAAGAAGCAAAACCAATGTCAAATCTTTGCAAAATATCAAAAAGGGTAGCGAACATAAAAATGTTCGCTACCCCTCAACAGTCTTTCTAATGCTATCGAACTTTCTCAAAGAGCACAGACTTCGTAAAAAGTCTTCTCTCTGTAATTATTTGCTATAGCTCAACAAAATTATTCAGAAAGGTATGCTTTCAAAACATCAACGGTAGTTTTGTACTCTTCGCAAACACAGCCAAACAAAGCTTCCGCTTCTTCGTCTATTACGGATTCTTCAGAACGCAACTTTTCAGTTAAATCGCTTGCAGAACGAGCAAGTGATTCTAATCCTAAATTCAAGCTCACACCCTTTATAGTATGAGCACATCTAAATGCTGCTTCTTTATCTTTAGCATCAATAGCGCAAGTGAGATTCTCAAACGAATCATCTTCAAGAAACTTTGAAAGATATTTAACAAGCATTCCTTCACGAGGAAAACGAGAGGCAGTGCTCTTATAATCACCACCAAGCAACTGATAACAATTCTCTATAGTCATACTATCTCCCTGCCCCCATTAACAAACTAATTAATTATTTCTTTTATAGCGCCCAATTGCTTCCTCCACAAGATTGATGTTCTCGTAATCACCATGCTTGAGCAGTTCCTTATCAAAGCGCCAACGTACGAATTCTTCATCAGGAACGCTTTCAGAAAGAGCAAGCAAATCAGGAAGAGAATCCTCAACTTCTTGTAAGCATTCTAATAAAAGAGGATTAAATGCACCACACTGACCGTCAATAATCATTTGAATTGCCTGATTATGACTAAGCGCTTCTTTATAGCAACGCTCACTCGTTAAAGCGTCATAAACATCAGCCAGCGCAACTACCTGAGCAGAAATTGGAATAGCATCCCCTTCAAGCTTGTCGGGATAACCGCCACCGTCCCACCTTTCATGATGCCAGCGACAAATTTCATATACCGCAGCAACAAGAGGGCTACCCAAATCCACATCGGCGCGCCTAACAAGGTTTGCTCCTACAATTGGGTGAGTTTTTATCAACTCGAATTCCTCTTCGGTAAGCTTTCCTGGTTTATTTAGTACGAAATCAGGAATAGCAATTTTCCCAATATCATGAAGAGCGGAACCCATAACAATACTTGAGAAGCGTTCTTTGTTTAAATCGTAACGATCCGTCTTTCTCTTAATAGCTTCCAAAAGAAGTTCGGTAATAAGACGAATATGAACAATATGTAGCCCGCTTTCCTGGTTACGAAATTCTACAACTTGGCTCAAGATAGAAACCATAATTTCGTTGCTTTTCATGCGATTGAAAATTTCTTCAGCAATGATTGCTGCCATTTTTTGCTCTTTCTCAAAAGAAAGAATCGTGTTTTGAACACGTCGTTTAACAATGAATGTATTTATGGGACGCACAATGTAATCAGCAACACCAAGATTGTAGGCTCTATTAATAGAGTCAGAAGAAAAATCTGCAGATACCACGATGACAGGCAATTCGCTTACCCACTTCTTTTTGTTCATCTCTTCAAGCACTTCAAAGCCATCGGCTTTTGGCATA
This sequence comes from uncultured Eggerthella sp., assembly GCA_900546175.1. Taxonomy (GTDB): domain Bacteria; phylum Actinomycetota; class Coriobacteriia; order Coriobacteriales; family Eggerthellaceae; genus Anaerotardibacter. The sequence goes on from URBX01000003.1 coordinate 41,273, forward strand.
ACTAAATCAAGAAGAACAAGAGAGAATTCGCTAAAAGAACAATCAAGAATCTGAAGGGCTTCAATTCCATCCCCTGCAAATTCAACATCATAGGTATCAGATAAGATGTCAGCAAGAATCTCGCGATTTAATAGCGAATCATCAACTATTAAGATCTTCCTTCTGTACATAGCACTTCTGTTGCGTCTTTATGCAAATAAGACGCAATAGCACCCCCCCCCCCACGAAAAATAGAGCCTTAGAGCAACGCTCAACTATCTTGGTTTTTCATATATCATAGTTTATACCATACTCTCAAGCATCTCAGCTGCTCACGGCTCCCATTTCACTCATCTAAATCTAAGATTTTGGATAAAAAGACACTTTGTGGCACAATGAGACCACTTTGACCTGAGGAGATTATTATGAGCGAATTACTTGCTCCTGCTGGAAGCATGGATTCTCTAAGAGCCGCAATTGCAAACGGCTGTGATGCAGTGTACCTAGGAATGCAAAAATTTGGCGCTCGAGCATACTCCTCAAACTTCGATGCCGCCACCGTCAAAGAAGCAGTCGAATATGCCCATCTTAGAGGGGTTAAAGTATATGTAACCATGAACACCATTGTGTTCGAAGAAGAGCTCGAAGAAACTCACCAGCAAATTGAGTATTTGAACAGTATTGGCGTTGATGCAATCATAGTTCAAGATCTTGCCATCCTTTCCTATATTGTTGACCACTTTGAAGATATGGAAGCTCACTGTTCAACCCAAATGGGAATCGATGATTTGCCCGGAGCTGTATTAGCACAAAAACTTGGTGCAAAACGTATTGTTCTTTCGCGAGAAGCATCACTTGAAACGTATCGGGAAATCAAAGAAAACTGCGACATTTCCCTTGAAGCATTTATCCATGGCGCATTGTGTGTTTCTTACTCTGGAAACTGCATCATGTCAGGAATGACCGGCAACCGAAGCGGAAATAGAGGCCGCTGCATTGGATCCTGCCGAAAGCTTTATCAGGTTTTAGACACCACAACAAATACCTCTCTTGGTTCGAGCTACATCCTATCAACAAAAGACTTGAACACCATTGATTTCATTGACCAACTTTCAATTGTTGATTCACTAAAAATCGAAGGGCGCATGAAAGAGCCTTTATATGTTGCTAATGTAGTTTCTCGTTACCGAGCAGCATTAGATAATGCGTTAACCACAGAAGATAAAGAAAAACTCAATCGAACATTCAACAGAACTTTCACAAAAGGATATCTGTTTGGAGAGGATAAAAAGGACATCACTAATATTCAACGTCCAAACCATCACGGCTTTCAAATTGGCGTTATTTCCAGCATCGAAAAAGGCGTATACGAAATCACCTTACAGCGCGAATTAAAACAGAATGATCACATTCGCATTCGTCATAAAAACGAAGACGTAAATCTTTCCGTGACAAAAATGTTCGACAAAACAGGAAAACTTATTAACAGTGCCACTAACCGCTGCTATATCAAGCTAAAAGAAAGGCTTTCATGCGGAGATTTAGTCTACAAAACAAAAGATAAAGCTTTCGAAAAGGAGCTCGAAGGCACTCTTTCACAAGAATTCCGCAGGTTTCCTCTGTCGATTCAAGTCTTTGCGTATCCTGACACTTGTTTAGTAATTAATGCTTCTGGCCTTGATGAGAACTACTGCTACACCTCTGAGGAAATCTTGTCTGAAGCAAAAACCAAACCGTCCGACAAAGCTCTGATTGAAAAGCAATTCTCGCGCTTGAACGAAACAGTTTTCTTTTTGGATGAAGTGCTTTATGAAGATTGCGGAGCCTTTATTCCTGCCAAACTTCTTAATGCTGCTCGAAAAGAAATTGTTGGAGCACTCTATCAGAAAAAACTCGACCGCAAGAGCCGCGCCACTAAAACACCTCCACCACGGCCTGCATTGTGCTTCGAAACGAAAAAACCTTACTTGAGCGCAACGGTTACTACACAAGAACAGTACACCCTTTGCAAGGAAGCAGGCATCAATACCATCTATTTCGAAAACATTATTCCGCGCAATAACTGCACCTACCCTAAAAAAGACGGAACTCTTCTTGTTGGTGGCATGGGAGGCCTAGAGCACTACAGACAAACGAATCCGTTTATTACTGACTACTCGTTTAATGTAGTAAATGCCGAAAGCGTTTACCAGCTTCACAAACTGGGCGCTCAACGAGTGACGCTTTCCTACGAAATCAACGAAAAGCAGATAAAGCACCTTTTAGATAGCTACCAAAAACAGAACCAAGGAATGCCTTCGCTGGAATTAATTGTGTACGGACGTGCTCCCCTTTTGGTAACTAAATACTGTCCGCTCAAAACGCTTGGTCAGTGCAGTCTTTGCAGAAAGCACCGCTTCGAGATTAAGGATAACTACGGCTCGTTTCCCCTTCTTTTCCACGACAACTGCGATGTCACTGTCTTAAACGGAAAGACCCTCAATCTTCTTGACGAAATGCCACATATTGCAGGCATTGAAGCGTTTCGCCTTAATTTCACTACAGAATCAGCCGAAGAGGTTAAGCAAATTATCTGCTGGGCAAAAGAAAAACTTGACGGCACGCGAAAAGAATCGGTTTTCAGGTCAGACAAAGACACCCGTGGCTATTTCAATAAAGAGATTCTGTAGAATACAACCTCTTACAGATTCAATTAGGGATAAGCGCCACTATAAAACATGATTGAAACAGGGTTTCTGCTACACTTTTTTACGAACTAAAGAGAAAAAGGAGTAGCATGTCTAGTTCGTTCACGAGCGCATACCAAAACAAAAACCAACATATTCCCCTGATTGGCATTGTTCCAACCTACGTACCCGAAGAAGACACTGTTCGTTTAAAGAAGAACTACAGCTTGGCAATTGAACAATGGGGCGGCATGCCTCTCATTCTTCCAATGACCGATCACTTGGAAATATACGAGTATCTACTTCCTCAAATTGACGGCTTCCTCTTTACGGGTGGTCACGACATTAGCCCAGAATGCTATGGAGAAACAAGAAGAAGCGAAAAGCTTTCACCGCTAACTCCAAATAGAGACCGCATGGAAAATCGCATTCTCAACTATGCATACGATTACGACATTCCCGTATTGGGCGTTTGTCGCGGCATGCAGATGATTAATGTTCACTTTGGCGGAACACTGTACCAAGATTTAGCCGAAGAGCACCATTCTATTGGCGGTAACAAGTGGGCAATTGAAGGAATCTACATTCCCGATGGGCCTCACGATTCAACAGAAGTAACTGAGTTTACTCCTGAAGATGTTAAGAAAGCAATGTGCCCTGGCTGCGTATATGAAAACCAGGGACATCCTTCTTGTCATGAAGATCGACTCCAAATGGCAAGAACCACCAAGGAATATGGCATTATGCAAAGCTCAGAGGCGTCTCGTCTCAAACATTGGCAGCATGATCACTATGATTGCCCAAGCCACTTTGTGAATATCGACAAAAATACCAATCTTGGCAAAATCCTTCAGACAGGACACTTAGCGGTCAATTCTATGCACCATCAGGGCATCAAAACCATTGCTCCAAATCTTCGTGCATGCGCTTATGCAACTGATGGCCTTGTTGAAGCTATCGAAATGCCTGATCGGCTGTTCTTTATGGGTATTCAGTGGCACCCCGAGTTCTTCCGCACTCGTATGGGCCTTGTGTTTAAAGCCTTCATAGACTCAAGCCGACAGCGTTATTACGAACGTCTTGACGCGGGGCTCACCTGCAGAGTTGAAGCACCAGGAAGGTTTATTGTACGAGAAGGATCTCCTACTAAAGCTCTTGTGAGCGTGAAGTAAAAATCTGTAAAGGTTAGCTCTGTAAGCGCCTCCTTACAGAACCATAAGCGCAATTGCACAGCCAGTAGCGCCCTTGTGGAGCCAACAGCGCAATTAGGAATGCAGTGGTGAACTTGAATCAAATTAGGTCTACATTCACCACCTCATTTCCATCTGGTATCCTTTACAAGAAATAAACCACAAATATAGTTAGGTACTCATCTATGAGCATTAAAACTTCTGTAGCTATTGCTGTTTGCAAGGCAAGCCATTCTCTTATGCGCGCAATGGGAAGAACCGCACGTGCTCTTCCTGGAAAACTTGCCTTATCCGTTAGTCCTAACCTCATCAAAGAGCTTAGCCAAGATCACCATACCTTGGTAATAACAGGTACAAATGGAAAAACCACTACTACCCATATGGTTCAACAAGCTATCGTTGACACCTTTGGAACTGCCGCCTACGATCCAACAAGCACCAATCTAAAGCAAGGTATTGCTACAACACTCTGCCTTGACAGCACATTAGGCGGAAAAAGAAAAAGTGACTGGGCTATTATCGAAAGCGATGAAGGAGCAACGAAGATTCTTCTCCCTGCAACCCTTCCTCAGGTTTTAGTAGTAACCAATCTTTACCGTGATCAGGTTGACCGCTATCCAACCTGGACTACTGCCCGAGACTACATCATCGAAGCAATCAAGCAGTCGCCTGACACAATACTTGTTCTTGACGCCGACTGTCAGGTTACTGCCTCTATTGCAGATGCAGTACCTAACAAGGTTATTTGGTTCGGCATGGAATGCAACGCTTACGAGGGAGACATTGCAGACTTTGATGAAAAAGTAGCTTGCATCAAGTGTGGAGAGCCTCTTTCTTATAAGCATCGAACATTTGCTCACCTTGGAGACTTCTCCTGCCCTCATTGTGGGTTCACTCATCATAGAGCTGATGTTGCAGTTACCGCAATTACCAACAAACAGGAAAAGAGCTGCGACCTTACTCTAAGAGTATTTGACGAAGAAATAACTCTTTCAGCAAACATTCGAGCAGGCTATGACGTTTATAATGCAGCCGCAGCTTTTACCGGTCTTACTACTGCAGGAATTTCACGCAGCCAAGCAAGTGCCGCCCTTGGCCACTTTAAACATGCTGCTCATCGTTTCGAGATATTTGATATCGAAGGAACCGAAACGCGACTTCTCCTAATGAAAAACACTGCTGGCGCTAACCAGCTTATTAATGTGCTTCTTTCAGAAGAACATCTTCCTCAGCATCTGGTATGCCTGTTAGGAAACGAAATCATGGACGGCATATACACTGACTGGATTAAAGATATTCGCTGGGAAAAAATACTGAACCCTGATACGCAGGTAATAGTAGGCGGCCCTTGTTATCAGGATATGAAAGACTGTCTCCTGAAAGCAGGAGCAGCACAGAACAACCTTACCGTTGAAACCAACTATCAAGCACTTATTTCTACTCTATCAACTATAAAGGAGCCAGTCACCGTAATTGCAAACTGTTCTACCATTGAAGATCTTCGCCTTGAATTAGTAAAGAAATACAAACCAAGCGATTACTGGTCGGATTAATCAAGCTCAATGGAGAACAGATAGCTACCTCAATCTTTGGTCGCAGAATAGTAGGAGTGCATTTTTCCTTTGCTCCCCTATAAAACAAAAGATGCAAAAGCGCGCCGCAATTGACGCGCTTTTGTTGTTCTCTACCTCTTTTTACTAAAGAAAGACAGGTGTCTTAGAAGTCTTGATCTATTTGATAGGTAACTGAATTTCGGTAAGCCAATCTTCTGCCGAAGGCTTATTCCAAATACCGTCGATATATCTTTCTCGAGAATAGCCAGCAACCTCATAGCCATTATCTTCTGCGTACTTATAGATAAATGCGTATGCTTCTCCCAAACGCTCATAAGGTCCCCGATGATAAATGCTCAGCACTTTAGTTTCAGGAATCTGTTTAAACGCAATATTCTCGCTTTCAGTTCCAAAATCAACAACTGCTTCAGAGAAACGAACCTTCACATTAGTTTCTCGGTATTCGCAATCAAGATACTCGATATATTCATAAGATGGCTCAACACATTTCAGGTTAGGGTTATATTCTTTTACTTCTGCACCAACCTTCGGAATCCAAGTCATGGCATCAGAATAAGAATCCAAAACCGTTTCGGAATAGTACACAATATGAGCAGGAATCTGCTTTTGAGTTACTTGGTAGTTCATATTCTCCTCCTCTAATAAATGATGTATTAAGGAGAGGCGAAATGAGATATCTTCCTGTTCGGCTTTTAATTCCTGGGCCTTATTAATAAGAGCTCGTTGGAAATCTTTGCCAGAAACCACCTGCTTTATCTCTTCGATAGAAAACCCCAGTTGGCGATACGACTTGATACGCGCTGCCTCAATGAGTTGATTAGTTGAGTAACTACGATATCCTGTCAATGAATCAACCGAATTTGGAACAAGAAGTCCCTCTTTTTCGTAATAACGAAGTGCTTTGATGGTTATCTGTGACAGCTTAGAAAAATCTCCGATTTTCACGTTCGTCTCCCTCTTTCCGTCGCGACAACCTCATTATCAAGCACTCCCTAAGGGGAGAGTCAACGCTATAATACCCATATGAATGATTCCCAAGAAAAATTTTTGCCAGTATCCCCTGCCGATATAAAAAAACGCGGCTGGGATTCCTGCGATTTTGTTTACCTTTGTGGTGACGCCTATGTGGATCACCCTTCATTCGGCATGGCAATCATTACCCGCACTCTCGAAGCAAATGGCTATAAAGTAGGCATAATAAGCCAGCCCGATTGGAAAAATCCTGCAAGCATTTCTGCTCTAGGCAAGCCTCGTCTTGGGTTTCTGGTTTCAGCAGGCAACATGGACTCCATGGTTAATCATTACACCGTAGCGAAAAAGCGGCGGAAAACAGACTTCTACTCACCCGGTGGCAAAATTGGATTACGCCCTGACAATGCCTGCGTAGTATACGGAAATCTTATTAAGCGCGTATACAAAGATGTCCCTATTATTCTTGGCGGAGTAGAAGCCTCATTAAGAAGACTTGCTCATTACGACTACTGGGCTGACAAACTCAAACGTTCAATTGTTCTTGATGCAAATGCCGACATGGTGCTGTATGGCATGGGGGAACTGAGCATTGTAGAAGTTGCAGATGCACTCAATGCAGGTATCCCCATTTCAGAAATAACCTGGATTAAAGGAACTGTCTTTCGCACAAAAAATCCCGCTATTGCTTACGAGGGAATAGCTCTTCCTTCCTATGAAGAGATGGTAAGCAACAAAATTAACTATGCGAAAAGCTTCAAAATTCAATATCAAAATCTAGATCCGTATAAAGGAAAGCCTCTTATTGAGCACTATGAAACAGATGCTCTGTACGTAGTGCAAAACCCAGCACAACGGCCACTTTCCACTTCAGAGATGGATGCCACCTATCGTCTTCCCTACGCTCGCACCTATCATCCTACCTATGAAAAAGATGGAGGAATTCCTGCCATTAAGGAAGTTAAGTTCAGCTTAACAAGCAATAGAGGATGCATGGGCGAATGTGCCTTCTGTTCCCTTGCGTTTCACCAGGGAAGAATTATTCAAAGCAGAAGCCATGAGAGCATCATTGAAGAAGCTCAAGAGATGATAAAAGATCCCGAATTCAAGGGATATATCCATGATGTTGGCGGTCCAACAGCAAACTTTAGGGAACCCGCCTGTCCAAAACAAACTGAAAAAGGCGCCTGTACCAATAAACGCTGCCTTAGCCCAAAACCATGCAAGAGTCTTCGCGTGAACAACCGTGACTACTTTGAGCTCTTACGAAAGCTTCGCAAACTTCCTGGTGTTAAGAAAGTATTTGTGCGCAGTGGGATTCGTTTCGACTACCTTCTTTATGACAAACACGGAAAAGAATACCTCAAGGAACTGGCGCAATACCATGTGAGCGGACAGCTACGTCTTGCTCCCGAACATGTAAGCAACGAGGTTCTTGCGCTTATGGGCAAACCTTCCCACGAACTCTATCAGGAATTTGTTTCAGAATTTAATAAGGCTAACGAAGAGCTGAATCTAAAACAATACATCCTTCCCTATCTTATGAGTTCGCATCCTGGCTCCACCTTAAACGAGGCTATTGAGCTTGCTGAATTTTGCAGAGATATGGGTTTCAATCCAGAACAAATTAGCGATTTTTACCCTACTCCAAGCACTATTAGCACCTGTATTTACTACACAGGGGTTGACCCTCGAACTATGAAAGAAGTATATTGCCCTCGCAATCCTCATGAGAAGGCAATGCAAAAAGCACTTATTCAGTATAGAAATCCTGCAAACAAGAAGCTGGTTTTAGAGGCGCTACGTCGTGCTGGTAGAGAAGATTTAATTGGCTACGAAAAGCATTGCCTTGTCCGCCCAGAAAAGCCAGGTTCCCGTAAGTTTGACCAGAGCAAGCCAAACACTCATACGTCAAACAAACAAAAACCTGGCTCTCAAAAATCAAAGCATTCTCAACAGGCTCAGAGCAAGCACAATCCGTCTAGGCAGTCACAGGGCAAGCACGTTCCATCTAGACAGACACAGGGCAAGCAAGAATTATCCCAGAATGCCAACCATAAACCTGCCCCAAACAAGAGCAGAAAAAACACTGCCCGTTCAAAACGTTCATAGCTTCACGAACAAGAGTTCTTCTTAGAACAAGGAGAACACTGCAAGACAAAAGACAATGGTCACAACCGCAATTAATCCCATAATGAGCCAACCTTTTGGATTCGCCCAGTTAATTGTCCAACCAACACCAAAACGTTTAGTCACAATAAAGCTCGAATCATTACGATTAACATAGAACACGCCTAGCTTCCAAAACTCATCTTCATCACGTGACATTTCGCCTTGAGATTCAATACCTTTAAATACACGAGCGCCAGACTGGCCATATACAACCGACATCACGATTGCTCCTCCAATAATAAGAGTGATAGGCACCATCAAAAAGACTGCAGCATCCAGAAGAGAGATAATGCCTGCCTCAGCAAGAACAAAAAAGACTCCTAAAGAAACGTTGATCAATAAACCAGTAATCAAGAGGAAGATAGAATAGGCACGCGCATACGCCCCGTATGCATAAGCACTTGTTGCAGGACGAGAAGGATCCAGAACCTTTTTCGAGCGAATAATCATCCAGTGAGAAATAATCATAACAATTGCAATAAACACCTCTACAAACAAAGGGAATGACGCGGTTAGATACGACTTTTCTACCCAATGGTTAATTTCTCCATTAAACCCTACCTGCATAGGCAATTGCTCCGGCATTTGAGGATAAAACACCATAATGAGCACCGCGCTAAGAAGCCAAAGAGGAATGTACAAAACGTTCCAAGCTATAGAAAGTGGCCGTGGAGTTTCAGCAGCTTGCTTTCCAATAAACACGGCACTTTCAGAACCACTTGCCTTCCAACCTTCTTGGTCTTTTATAGCTTTTACCTTTTTTCTAAAGAACAGCATCAAAGCAAAGCTCAAAGCCATTGGCACTAAAACCGCAAGCAAATACATAATAGAAAAACCAAGAGAATCGTCTTTGGCTAAAGCCTGAGGAATTGCAAGGAGCGCAAATACAGTAAAGAGTGCTGAAATTACAAGCTGAATAAGTGCATAGGCACGCTTCAAACGAAGAAGCCTAGAATCTTTTGCCGCTGCTTCAGGAATTGTTACCGCAAAACATTCATACTTCGGCATAAGCCATGGCATGATTGCGAGTAGTATTCCGCAAATAGGGATGATTGCAACAAGTACCCCAACAATTACCCCTGTTCCGTTCATAGTGATCACTCCTCCCCCTCTTCTACAATCCTATTTACCAGCGCAACAAATGAAGCTACTGTGCCTCCTTTTGCGCAATAATCCATGAAAACCTGACGAAGTGTTTCTTTGATAGCATTATCAAGTTCTCTTTGTTCTTGAGTAGTTTTCGGAGCAGTTCTCTCGACAACAATAGTGCCATTTCTTCCTGCCATCATCACATATCCTTCATCCTGAAGAAGAGCATATGCTTTGTTCACCGTGTGTAAATTGACTCCAAGATCAGAAGCAAGACTTCGAACGCTTGGGAGCACCTCTCCTGGCTCTAATTGACCTTTTGCAATTGCCGACACAAGCTGATTACGTATTTGGAGATACAACGGATCCGATTTCATCTTATCTATACTGAGAAGCATCTTTTCACCTCCAAACAAAATCCAATTTGTTATATATGTACTATAACAAATATAACAAAGATTGCAAAGCTAGAACAAAGGCGCCCAGAAGATGGACGCCTCAATGAATTACACGTAAATGAAGGTTATTTTTTGATGGTAAAAAGACTTTAAATTAAAGATAGATAATTACCAGACCAATCAATACACCAAGTAAGACGAAGAAGGTAGGAATCTTGCTGCGATACATCAAAATTGCCTGAGGCAATATTTCGCCAAATACTACATAGAGCATGGCACCAGAAGCAAGACCCAGACTAAGCGAAAGACCAAGCGGTCCGATATCTCCCAGCCAGAAACCAAGCCATGCACCAAATAAGGTAGGAGCACCACACGCAGCAGTAATAAGCACCGCCTTTACCCTGTTCATTCCTCCTGCAATAAGAGGAACCGAAACCGCCATTCCTTCAGGAATATTGTGCATGCCAATAAGAATAGCCATTACAAGACCCGTACCTAAATACAAGTCATCAGAAGAAATAAAGCTTGCTCCAATAGTCATTCCTTCAGGAATATTGTGAAGGGCAATTGCGCAAGCCATTACAAAACCTGCAACAAAAAGCGCAATTCCCCTATCTTGGTGCTGAATGTGTTGGTTTAAGTGGTCCGCATGAATAAGCTCGTCAATATCATCGTGGGTTTTAGGATGATCAGGATTAGCGGTATGCTCAATTTCTTTGTAGGTTCGTTTGTCAATCATGAAATTGAGACCATATACCACAGCCACACCAATAATCACAAATACTGAAGCAACAAAAGGGGCCGCAGCTAAAGAAACCTCTTGCGCGGCTTCTACCGATTCAGGCAAAAGCTCCAAGCAGACAATTGCCATCATAACGCCACCCGCTAAAGAAAGAAGCAGGCTGACCGTTTTATTGGAGTCCTTCTTTACTAAAGCGCCAACTAGGCCGCCTAGACCAGTTCCTCCTGCACCCGCTAAAAGGGTCACTATTGTTACGTATAAAAACGAATCTACCATGCCTGCTATCCTGTGAGCTTTTGAGCTTTAACTCGTGAGATTCTAACATATCCACTACTGCCGCGAGTACGTCCAAATACCATAATAGTAAGAAATGAGGGGTTACAGGAAGAATCTAGATTTTTTGAAAAAGCAATCCGAATATACCCATACGCAAATTTCTCGAACAAAAGAAAATTTGAAGAAAAAAGAGGCGGGAATATACCCGCCTCTGAAAACAACTAATGGTTTATCTATACATACAACGAAAAGCTTATGCCTTAGGGCCAGCAGCCTTAATTTCGTCAGAAACATGGCTGTATTTCTTTTCGAAGTTTTCATTAAACATAACAGCAAGCTTATGAGCAGCAGCCTTGTAAGTTTCCTTGTCTTCCCACATCTTCTCAGGAATCATCAATTCGTCTGGACAGCCTTCGCAAGTGGTAGGAACTTCAACGCCAAACAATGGGTCAATTACAAACTCAGCATTGTCAATAGAGCCGTCAAGTGCAGCATTAACCATTGCACGAGTGTACTTCAATTTAGTGCGCTCGCCAGTGCCATTCCATCCTGTGTTAACCAAGAATACACGAGCACCTGATTCTTCAACACGGTCGGCCAGCATAGCTGCATAACGAGCAGGATCCAAAGGCATAAATGGCTCTCCGAAGCAAGTTGAGAATGTAGGTACTGGCTCTTTAATGCCAATTTCAGTGCCTGCAACCTTTGAAGTAAAGCCAGACAAGAAATAATACATGGTCTGATTACGGTCAAGCTTAGAGATTGGAGGCAAAACACCAAATGCATCAGCGGTCAAGAAAATAACAGTCTTAGGAATGCCACCCTTGCCATGAGGTTCGGTGTTATTAATGTGCTCAATTGGATAACCTACGCGGGAATTAACAGCCAAAGAGTCATCGAAGAAGTCAAATTCGCGAGTCTCAGGATCCATCACAACATTCTCCACCAAAGCACCAAACTTGATTGCATTGTAGATATCTGGCTCACGCTCTGGATCCAAGTCGATACATTTTGCGTAGCAACCGCCCTCGAAGTTAAATACACCATCATCGCACCAGCCATGTTCATCATCACCAATAAGCATGCGGTCTGGAGAAGCAGAGAGGGTAGTTTTGCCAGTACCAGACAAACCGAAGAAGATTGCAGAAACGCCCTCTTCGTCACAGTTTGCAGAACAGTGCATTGGGAGAACACCCTGGAGAGGCAAGATGAAGTTCATGATAGAGAAAACGGTCTTCTTGATTTCGCCCGCATACCGAGTGCCACAAATAACAGCACGATGTTGTTCGTAATCAAGAAGAATTGCAGCTTCAGAATTAACACCGTCACGCTCAGGATCTGCTTTAAAACCAGGAGCGCACAAAATGGTATAGTCTGCTTCAAAAGTATCTAAAGCAGCTTTATCCTCGAAACGGCGAAGAAGCTGTGTAATGAAAAGATTCTGAGATGCAAGCTCGTTTACTACACGGAAATTCTTGGAATAGGTAGTGTCAGCACCCGCAAAGCCATCAAATACAAATACGTCTTTGCCGTTCATGTATTCAGCAACACGATTCCAAAGAGCATTGAATTTATCCTGTGAAATTGGACGGTTAACGTCTCCCCAATGTACATCTTCATGCACTGAAGGAGTGTCAACGATAAATTTGTCGTTTGCGGAGCGACCGGTGTATTTGCCCGTTTCAACAACCAGAGCACCAGTGCGGCTTAAAGTACCTTCACCACGTGCAAGAGCCTTTTCAGTAAGAATTGCTGGCTCAAGATTGCGATAAACATTTGCTGGAGCAGTAATGCCTAAAGCCTCAATTCCGTAGGTATTCACGATGAATCTTCCTCACTTTCGTCCCCATGCCGCAGAACACGAGGAACCAAAAAATTTGTTAACCCGGCACATAAAAAAATGTACTGGTCAATTATACGATACGAGCGAAACAAACAAGAAACAAAGCGGCCAATTACTATAGAAATATGGTTAAAAAGATATAAACCTACAAATATAATTTGTTGCTCTACTTATAATATTAGAAATCTTTACTCATTTTTTATCTTTTGAGTAATCCGAGTTTTTTGAAACAATCAATATCGCTCTCAACAGTAAGCTCGAACAAATACCTCAGGAGCGTAAAGCTACCGCTTCTATCGACAAAGCAGAAGCTTCAAAGCACTCTACAAAGCGTAGGTAGGAAAAGGTCTTATTTCGTGAGAAAGTTAAGCCAGACGAGAGAGAGGAATCGTATGGAAAACTTTTTGACAGGAAAAATCATTAAAGAACTTCGACAGAAAAAAGGTCTTACTCAAAAAGAACTCGCCGAGAAGCTCGAAGTGAGCGATAAGGCTATATCGAAGTGGGAAACTAATAGAGGGTATCCTGATATTACCCTGCTTGAATCTCTCGCTTTTACTTTAGGAATATCCGTTGCGGAATTACTTACTGGAACAAATAGCGTAAACAACAACCGCAGTGCAAATATGAGAAAAACGCTGTTTTATGTTTGCCCTCTTTGCGGAAACATCTTTCACTCAACTGGACAAGGGTTTATAAGCTGCTGCGGAATCTCTCTTCTTCCTCTTGAGGCAGAAGAACCTGATAAAAAAGAACAAGCCTTTGAAGAGACCTCTGAAGAAAATAGCTCCTATCAAGACGGGCCTTCGTTTGATGAAAGTCATGTTTTGCATGTTGAAAGAATTGAAGATGAGTACTTTGTTACCACTACTCACCCAATGACAAAAACTCATTATTTGTCATTCATTGCAAGTGTTTGCGATAATAGCGTTACCATTACGAAGTTATATCCTGAAAGCACTGTTGAAGCTCGCTTTAAGATTAGGCAAACTAACGAACTGTATTATTTCTGCAATCACCATGGACTCTACAAGCTTCGCATGAAATAGTTATGCCGATTCCATAACTGACTGCTTGTTTTGCATTTCAATATGGCCCTCTCGTATTTCTTTCACAAACAGATGAACCAATCGAGGGTCGAATTGAGAACCTGCTCCCTCTTCAAGAATGCGTAAAGCCTCTTCAAGACTGCGAATATCTTGATAAACGCGCTTAGTGGTAATAGCGTCAAAAGAGTCTGCAACACACAAAATTCGTGCGCTCAAAGGGATGTCTTCACCTTGAAGCTGGCGTGGATATCCCTTTCCGTCCCAACGCTCATGATGCCCCACTACCGCAGGAATTACATAATCCAAGCTTGGCAAATGACGAATAATCGAAACGGCATTTTCGGGATGCTTTTTCATTATTTCGTATTCTTCGTTAGTAAGGCGATCTTTTTTATTGAGGATGTTTTCTGGGATACCAATCTTTCCAATATCGTGAAGAAGGCCAGCCTCACGGATAATCTCAACAGTATCTTCATCCAGATTACAAGCGCGCGCCAAAGCAGAAGCATAATACGCTACGTTGTTTGAGTGTGTAAAGGTGTAGTGATCTTTTGCGTCAATAGCAGCAGCCAATGCATAGATTGTGCTTTCGTAACTTGAATACGTTCCTTGACGATCGAGAGTCTTTGGAGCACGTCCTTCTTTTATGTCACTAACAGAAAAGACCTTGATGCCGTTTTTGCCCTTTTGCTTAACTTGATATACCGACATATCCGCATTAGCAATAAGTTGCTTTACATTGCTTGCGCCAAACGGAATACTGCAAATACCAATACTTGTGGTGATAATCTTTAAAGCACCCAATTCCTGAGAAGGAGTTCGGTTTAAGTCATAAATCTGACGCTGAAGGTTTTGAGCAAGCTGATAGGCCTTACGAGTGTCAAAACCAGGCATTAAGATGCCAAATTCTTTTCCACCATAACGTGAAACAGAACAACCTTCCGGTATCGAATGAGAAATAATATCTGCAATATTCTTAAGCGCTTCATCGCCTACTCGCTCACCATAAAGCTGGTTATAGAGCTTGAAGTCATCAACATTTACAATAATGAGGCTCAACGCTCCAGCAGGATTTGCTCCATACAACTCATCAATCAATGACAAGAAATACTTTCGATTAAGCAAGCCAGTCAGATCGTCAGTTTTTGCATCCTTAGCCACGCGTTCATACAAGATACTATTGCGAACAGACGAAGCCGTAAGCATCATTATGTTAATCAGATGTTCCTGATCAGCAACGGGTAAACGACGCTCCTTTGAGCGCAAAGTTAAAAAGGCTGCGCCAAGCAATTCGCCATCATCACGAAGAGGCACAATATAGTCAGCTGAAAGAGCGCTTAAGTATCGCTTTTCTTCTTCCCATAAGCCTCGATATTCGTTACTGTGGACAAATTCGTCCATAAACACAGGCTCACTCTGAAGCGCAAACCAATCAAGAATTACGCTGGAAGACTTAACTACCACTCTTCCTACTTCGAAAGAGCTTGAACTACCTACAATTACTAAGTTACCTGTACTATCCACCGCACACATACGAGCAGCACGAATATCGCGGAAGTCCTTTAATGCTTGTCTGCAGAAGTAATCGCCTACCTGATAGATTTCCAAGCTGCGCGAAATCTCAGAATGGTATTCCTGCAAGCCGCTTACACGCGCGTTGAAATCACGGAGGAACAGCTTTTCGCTAATGTGACATACCAACCAATACACCACAACAGCCCAAACCGCAGAAACAATAGCAACAAGAGAGATACTTGCCTGCGAAAACGGAGCAGGCAATGCCCTAATCCACGCCTCTATAGCAGGAGCAGCAAACAAAACGAAAAACAGTAACGAAATGAAAGAAATTAACGCATAGGTCTTACGAGAAAAAGCCAATGACAAAGAAACCAAATGCTTGTAATAGAGAGCAATGAAAACACTTAAAGCAAAGAATGCGCCTCCTACAATATCCAACGGAATACCGCTAAATGGAGGCAGCATAATTATTACGTTACCTAAAACTAGAATTGCAGTTCCCAATATAAGGACACGAATAGCCGACGGAGGCATCAGCTGCTTGCGCAAGGTTTCCACTACGTGACCACCAATAAAGACAAAACACACAGCCAGCAAACCATACATAAGATAAGTACCGATAGTCATGGTATACACAAACGATACTTGTCCATTTTCAAGATATACAGGCGTTGGAGCGTCTAAGAACGTGCCCGTAAAGAAGTTTGCTATCAGCATCAGAACAATCAGGCCCGAAATTGCATATTCAACAAGGGAAAACTTAGTTTCCGCAAACTTACATACCAGCATGTCCATGGTAATTACACCAATCCAGATTCCCACAAATGAAAGGTGATACCAAGGCTCTACCATATCCATAAACTGAATACGCATAAGAAATGATCCGCCCGACCAGAGAGCCATAAAAGCCAGGAAAACCATAAATGAACGAATTAAATCGTTTTTCTTTGCTGAGATAAAAATACCCAGCATAAATACATAGAGGAAAAAGGTCACCAGAGGGACAATAGCAAATCCGGACATCATAACGACCACACCTGCCCTCCTGAATGGTGAGCAAGAAGAGAAAGAATTTCTCTTCGAGGAGGATTCATGGCTTCGATAGGAGCACCCGTATACGCCTCATATTGTTTAAATGTTCCACTCTGTACAAAAGTAATACGGAGTGGCTCCATTCCAAGAATCTTCTTCAGATTGTCGTAATCGTTATCTTGATAGCTGAAATAAACCTCTAAGTGTCTGCGAAGCAATTCTTCGCTTAAGGCAACGTCTAGCACTTCCTCCGCTTCCATTTCGACATATAAATGAAGGAACGGATGATGAGTTTGTGCATCAAATTCTTTTGCTGCACACCACTGTTTAATTGGAAGGCGGGAAAGCGCCACCACTTCTTTTATTGAGTTTTCAGTAATTCGGGTAAAACCCGCAATATCAATAATGGTTGGCACGCGGTCGATATAGCGGAAACGAGGAAGCGAGGAATGATCTCTCTTATCTCCAATACCAACACAACGATACACGTCCCCCATACGATATCGCGCAAAAACACCGCCTTTAAAAACGGTTACTATCAGCTCATAGATTCCGCCTGGCTCAACCTGATCCATAGTAAGAGTAGGCATATGTTTATCAGTACGCCTCACGCACTCCAAAGGAAGGAACTCGTAGAAGCATACGTCGGGGTAAAAATAGAGATCTTTTCGGTTCCACGTTTCTGTTCCCACTAAGCTGCATTCAGTTCCCGCGAAAATCTCCATTGGGCGAACGCCCCAGAGCTTTTCCAAATCATCTTTATAGCAAGCATTATCAGTACCCGCGCACACAAAACCTTTTAAATCAAAGATGTCTTTTGGATAAACTTCACGACCTTCCCTCTTGGCTATTGCCTTAGCCTTCAACATGCGCAAGAGTGCTTTTGCGGAAAGATCCTTTTTAGAGGAGCCTGAAGATTTACCAATCTGGTTGCTTAAGAAATAGCTAATGCTTCCTAATCCAAAGAAATAATCAATACCTTCTGAAAGCCCCATCTTAATGCCAAGCTTGCTTCTTTCAGAAAAACTCATTGAAAGAGTTGTTTCTCGAGGAGGAAGCATCGTAAAGCCATACTCTTCGTCAAGAATTTGGCCCATAAGGCCTGTCAAATAAGGAAGAGGAGCTAAGCCCGACAGCACATTTTTACCAACCGTGTATGTTTTCCAATCGGTTGCGGTTGAGAAAATAATGAGAGAGCGGGCGTTTCTGTGGAATGTATCAAGCATAGCCTGAGTGTAAGGAGCACTCTTTATTGGATGCTGGCCACCTTCCCAGGTAGTTTCAATCCAAACTGCTGGCTTTTCGGGAAGCATTTCTTCTCGGCGGCCAAGTAATATATCTGCATAATCTTCGTAGGTAGTCAAAGGAACTATTCGACGGAATTCTTCAATAGTCTGAGGATATCTTCCTTTAGTAATTTTTTGCCCTAAAGGACTATCGGTCCAAACCAAAATCTGCTCAGATAAGAGACGATTCTGAATAGTCATATATTGCTCAAGTGAAAGAGTGAGAAAACCGCAGCATTCATCCCAAAGCTCACTTTGGGTACGAGAAGACACAAACTTATCTTCAGCCACTGCTCTTCACCTTCTTTCTTAAGCTCTTATGCGAGCACTAACCCGAGGAATAAACAAATTTGAATGATTCTTATATTCTTCGTATCCTTCAAGCATTAACGGAAAGGTCCATTTGTCCTGAAAGAGCATATAAGCAACATTACCTAAACAGAGAAAAATAAACCCAAGAAAGTTGACAAAACTAGGTAAAGCAATCAATAAACCTATGTAAAGGCAACAAAAAAAGAAAACACCTGGATGCCTACACAGAGCATACGCTCCCCCCTCGTACACCCTTCTGCGCTCTCCTGGTTGAGAATAGGTTCCTTTCGGAAGAGAAAAAACCAAAGACCAAAGCATTGCTCCAAAAGAGACAACAGTAAGCACTAACCCGACAATAAGAGAACATGAGAAACTTACCAGCTCTAAAGAATTGAGAACAAGAATAAGGGTCGAGACAACAACAAGAACAACGCCCCCACCGAATAGAAGAGAGGTATGAGCTACCAGGGGCCTACGCACACTTACCCAGTCGTATGCGAAGAAAAGTATGTATGCAAAAACGGCAAGCGTTATAGAAAACACTAAGGCCACCGATTCCTCCACTAAAGCCTATAAAAGGCCCCAAAAGACTGACTTTTTTTCAACATAGAATAACCATGAAGTATTGAATTTCCCCCCAAGCCAAAAGAATACTTCTTTTGCACCAAAGAGAAAAGACTCTTTAATGAGTCTTTTGCTTATAAAAACCATTCATTTTTTTAATAACGTGTTTGTCTTTCCTGCTTTTAGCCTCTCAAGCTTTCTATACTCAAGCTCACGCCTGAGACAAACAAAACATCTTTACATACCTAAGAAACCGGCACAAAACAAGTTAGCAACAAGAATACGTAAGCCACACAAAAACGCTTAGCAGTATGAAATAATTAAGCCGTTTCTCTCAGCGTAGAAGCTGTCTAATCCACGTGTTTCATAAATGGACGTTTGAGCGCTTGGCCAATTCTCAACAATAAGATCGGACAACTTTTTAGCTAACTCAGGATTAAAGCAATGGCTAATAACTACATTTCCGCCCGAGAAACCTTTATCTTCCATTTCTTGAACAATCATCTTCAAAACGCCCTTTTTGCCCTTTGCTTTACCAACCATTTCAATGGTTCCTTCAGAAGATGCTCTACCAACCCCCCAAATAGGCAAATGGGTAGCGATAATGCCTACCGTCTTTGAAACACGACCATTCTTTGCCAAATTGCCAAAAGATGAAAGAGCAAAAACGGTATTACAGGCATCAACGTATTTACGAAGATGAACAACAATATCTTCGAGGGATTCCCCTTGAGCGCGCCACTCCAATAAGCGATCAATCAAAATAATGATGCCTGGGCCTGTTGAGAAGCTATCAATAACTTCAATTTTCTTTTCAGGATACTTTTCCTGAATCATTTCTCGCGCAGACTCAGCGCTGTTATGACTGCCAGAAAGATTTGAAGAAATGGTAAAAGCAATAACTTCGTTGGCTTCTTCAAATTTGCTTGCCCATGACTGAGGAGAAGGACATGCCGAACTTCCCAACTCTTTACAATTCTCCATATCTGTTACGAAATCTTCTAAAGCAAGAGATTCGTCGTCAACATAGTGTTTTCCACCAATGAGCATAGAAAAAGGAACGGTTTCTAAGAACACTTCTCCTTTAACTAGTTCAGTATCGTAGAGATCACTGGAAGAATCACAAACAAGCAATAAGGACATTCTGGTCTCCATACAGACGAATACTTTTACCTATCTAAAAGTAGAATACTTTCTTCTGGTAATGTTCTGGTAAACCAAATGAGGACAAAGTTTACATTTAATTTACGTAAAAACTCCATGCTTTTTCATGCATCCGAATCCGACTACTTACCCAAAGCTCATTAAGTAACTTATTTCGCAGAAGAGGTGTTTTTTGGGAGCGTAACAAAAAAGGCACTTCCTTGCCCTACGGCACTTTCAACCGTAATGAAACCTTTACATAACTCAATAATTCTGCTGCAGATAGAAAGCCCTAATCCAAGGCCTTGCGCCGACCTACTGGAATCCCCTTGGAAGTACGGATCAAACAAATGGGCTTGGGTTGCTTGAGACATTCCTTCTCCAGTATCACGCACACAAACAAGCACCGAATTTGGGCTCTCTTCCAAAGTAAGAGTAATTGTGCCCCCCTCAGGCGTGTATTTAACTGCATTCGTTAGAAGATTGAGCCAAAGATGAGACATGATTTCTTTATTGCCTTCAAAATCCACATCGGGGAGATCGCTTTCAAAGTCCTGATGTTTTCCCATCCAAGCGCCCGAACAAATAATGGCACATTGACGAAGCTGTTCGCCAAGGTTATACACTTCAGTTTCTCCAATGCGTTGCTGGTTTGAAAGCTTCGAGAGAAAAATAGTATTAGAGGCAAGAGTGGAAAGGCGCTCCGATTCATCGCGAATAATAGTGAGATATTCCTGCTGTTGCTCTTTAGAGAGATCTTTCTCTAACAACAATTCAGCAAAACCACCAATAGAAGCAATAGGTGTCTTAAATTCGTGAGAATAGTTGTTAATAAAATCATTTTGCAACAGCTGAACACTGGCAAGTTCACTGGTCATCTTGTTGAAGTTCTCGTATACACCTGCCATAGGATCACGCGGATGATACTCAATTCGATACTGAAAATCTCCATTTGCAACACTGAAAATTGCTTCCGACAGGGTGTCAATCTCTTTAAATCTGCTTCTATAGATATAGGTATTAACCGAAACTAACGCAATAACCATAAGAAATAGCGTGCCAAGGATTTCATACAGTGCTGCCAGGAAGGTGTCTTCCACGCCTGCAATTTCCGTAACAAGCCACGTCATGAGCGAGTACGAAGCAACCGAAACCGCAACAATGATAACTCCCTGCACAATTACCTGAGGAAGGTTGCGCTTTAAAAAAACTTGCGCTTGTTCTTTTGCTTTAAGAAATTCTGTTGTAGCTTGGTTTGCCTGCTCTTTTGCCTGCTCTTTTACCAAATCTCGAACCTGATACGCTTGATTTTTAGCCTTTGTTGTTTGCTTCATCGGCAATATCCACCTTATAGCCCAAACCTTTTACGGTCACAATGGAAAACTCTTCGATATCGGCAAGTCTGTTTCGCAATCGACTGATGTGGGTCTTTACCGTCTCTTCCCCGCTTTCTGAAGCAATGCCCCAAACCTTATCCATAAGTTGTCGTTTAGAGAAAATTTGACCAGGATAAGAAAGCATCTGAAAGAGCAGATCGAACTCTCTTCGAGGAAGTTCGATATATTCTTGATCGGAGTAAACTGCATATCGCTCAGAATCAACTGTTACATTTCCAACTGTGATTTTTCTACTTTCAGAAATGCCTGAACGGCGAAGAAGCGCTGCTACGCGCCAGAGTAACTCTTCAGAATTAAAAGGTTTCGTAAGATAATCATCCGCTCCTAGCTCAAAGCCAAGGCGTTTTGAATCAAGCGTTTCTTTAGCAGTAAGCATAAGGAAAGGAGTGTTCACCCCTTCTTTGCGAATGGTTTCAAGTAACTCATACCCATCCATTCGCGGCATCATAATGTCCGCCACGATAAGATCAATGCCACCATGGCGGACCAATTCCAATGCCTCAAGACCGTCGCTTGCGGTAAGAACGTTATACTTGCCCGACAGGCGAGCAACCGTAAGCATTCTCATACTTCTATCGTCTTCAACAACTAATACGGTTGCCATAATTCGTCCCTTCGCTCACAGCAATTCGGATTGCAAAATAGTATGCCTATCATTCTTTTTCGAATTATATCCTGTGTGAGGAACTATTGGATATTTCCACGATAGGATTCATCATATTGAAAATGAGAAATATCCACTTTGTTGGGTTACGAAAAATCTCTTACAACTCTCGTGTTGAATAGAAACGCATGCTCAACATGAGGCTTATTCCGTAGATAACAAAACCTACTACCAACGCAATTAATCCAATTACTACTTGGTCCTGAGCAAAAATCTCAACAATGATTACTTCTGGATTCATAAAGGAACCGAACGCTACGATAGTTGCAATAATAAGAACAGCCACGATAGGAATGTACCTACCTGCTTTTTCCATACCAAACTTAAACGCAAGCGGATACTGAATAGAATTGCAAACAAGAAGCATGATAGTTATCGAAATTCCTGCAACAAATACCGCGGACAGGAAATCTGCCATCATTCCCTGTCCAAACAGAAGCGAAGTTTCTGCGAAAGCGCCTTCGATACCTAACACTCCGCCTGCACTATACGCAACACCTAATACTAAAAGAAGCGATGCAAAACCACACAACAAACCAACAACCATGAACACCAATGCAGAAACGTAGCGACCTCTTACAATTTGGCTACGCGAAAAAGGCATAGCTAAACGATAGTTTTCCCAATTGTTCTGGCTATCCCACAAAGGCATTCCAACACAGTGGCCAAAGGCAAGAATTGCATAGGCGCAGGAGAATGCCATAAGAGGCTCATCGCAAACAAGACCGCAAAAGGCGCCGATAACAATAGCTAAAAGAATCTGAGCAACAATTCCACTCCGCGCAATTAACACATCAGACACTACTTGCTTAATCATCGTACTTCTCCTTTCAACATAATGCGCATGTAATCTTCAATAGTGCAGCGATCGCAATCAATCTCAGGGAATGCCTTTTTGAAATCAAAACGGTCAGGCACAAGCACATTCATTCCCAATCCTGCCTTCTCATAATGCATAGCTCCCGACATGAAGTAACCCATTTCCCCAAGCGCTTCAACATCAACACTTCTGCAGCGAGCAAGACCAGCTGTATCGGTAATGTCTTCGCGGTTGCATGAGAACACTATCTGTCCCTCATCAAGGCAAATAACCCGATCAGCAATCTTTTCTAAATCACTCGTAATGTGAGTACACATAAGAATTCCGCAATCAGTCTCCGTTTGATAATCACGCAAAACCTGCAATACCTCTTCACGAACCATAGGATCAAGGCCAGCAGTTGCTTCATCAAGAAGAAGAAGCTGAGGCTTTGAAGCAAGTGCACAAGCAATACTCAACTTCATGCTGTTACCGCGCGACAACTCTTCGGTCTTCTTAAAAGAAGAGATATTGAGCAGCTCGTAATAGCGCTTGAACTCATAGGGGTCCCAAGACCGATAAGAGACTTTCATCAGTTTGACCACATCGGAAAGAGAAAAAGCTTTTGGAAGCATTCCTGTATCAAACACAACGCCAATCTTTTCTCTCATTTGAGTTGTAGCCCCTCTGTTAGCCTCTTGGTCAAACAGCGAAATGGTTCCCTCATTAATAAAAATGTGGCCAAGAATGCTCTTGATGAGCGTGGTTTTGCCAGCACCATTTGTGCCAACCAGTCCCACAACTTCGCCAGGTCCGATTTCTAAATTAACCCCTTTAAGGGCAAAATCATGATAGATCTTTGTGACGTTAGTAACCTTAAGCAGGCTTTTCATCTCTACTCGCTTTCCGCCAAAATATCCAACATTTCATGAAGCTCATCAAGGCTTAAACCAGCAGCCTGAGCTCCACTTAATGCGTGACGAAGATTAGCTTCAACAGCCATGATTCGCTGTTCTCGCTGGAGTTCCAACCCTTTTGCTGAAACAAACGTGCCCTTACCCTGAACGGTTTCAACAAGCCCTTGTTCTTCAAGGTTTTGATATACCCGCTTGGTGGTAATTACACTTACTCGTAAATCATTCGCAAGAGATCGAATTGAGGGAAGTGCCTCACCCGCAACTAACTCTCCCGATAAAATGACATCTCGAATTTGCTCTTCAATCTGCACATAAATTGGCTTGTCGCTTCCATTGGAGATGATGATTTCCATCCTCTCCTCCTTACTAAAGTGTATATACGCTATATGTACAGTATATACACAGTATACACACTGTCAACCAATTTTTAGAAAGACCTGAAAAAGAAGTCCGCAGAAAAGAAAGCCTGCTTATAAGATTACGACTCAATATACTCTCGGGTAATAGTTTTAGAAGCAGTGTAGGTTACTGCCAAATAGAGGCCATACACACCCACCAAGAATACTAAAGCCAAGACGATACCCGTTGTTGGATCAACTCCTAAAGGCTTGAATAGTGCGTTATTCAATACAAAGATTGCATAGAACGAATGGCAAACCGCAAGCACAAGAGGTGCCAAGAAGTACAGCAGCGTCTGAGAACGAAGACTTCCCAATATGCTTGAAGTATCACAACCTAATGAAGACAACTTTTTGTATCGAGGAAGCGAATCGGTTGTTTCACTGAGTTGCTGGATAGCCAAAATTGCCGCAGTTGTAACCAAGAGAACAAAGCCAATATAGAGAGCTAAATACGTAATGAGAAGCTTAAGCCCACCAGCCTGGTCAATTACTTCATTAGCTGTTAGATATTGCACGACATATCCAACAGGAATCATGTCCGTGTTTTCTTCATAATCCAACAAATAGGCATCAAGCGCAGCGTTATCGTGAGCAGGCATAACATCTAGATAGCGATAGGAAGGAAGCGCACCAAGAGCTTTTAGCTCTTCGATAACTTCATCGTTTACCACAATTACCAAGGCTTGATCTTCCATCATGCTTACATGTATTTGCTCATACAAAACAACATCAGATGGATACAGTTGGTTATTAGCAATAGGAAGAACAACTCCCTTGTCATTTACTAATTGAGCAAGCTTATTTAAACCTTCAACACTATTAAGAATAAGATACGCGCCTTCGTTTACTCTGACAGGGTCTTTTCCTGCTAGCTTGAGACAATCGTTTACCTGACTAACACCAACTACCTGAATATCGTGTCGGTAATTTCCCGAAGCAGACTCATTAAATTCCTTCTCAAATCCGTACTCTTTACTTAAATCATTCCAAGAAAGCCCCGCAATATCATATACATCGTATTGAGCGTGGCCAGAAATCTGCTCGTCCCAACCTTCAGCCTGATTGCTAAAAGCAGCATTAAGGTCGCCGTTATACCGCTCGGTTTCTTTCACTACGTAATCATATTCCCCCTCGAGTGCTGCCTTGCGTGCCTCGTAAGAGTCATTTTCTCGAAGAGGAGTTGCGTATGATGCGGTAATTGTTGCGCCGTAGCAAGTAACTTTATTAAGGTTTCCCACAAATAGTTCCATTGCACCATAACCAACCGAAACTACAGTAATAGCAAAGAACAACATAATAGAAACTACCGAAATGGAACAAAATGAAGCAACCATTTTGGTTGAAACTTGACGCAAGGTAAAGCTTCTCAGATTCTTAAAATAGAACTTCTTTCGTGAAGCCAAGAAGGAAATGATTACCGATGAAGCTGACCAGTAAAACAGAATAGTGCCCACTACCATCAGTAACGTAATAACTAAAAACTCGTTGTCTAAATTAACAAATTGGTTTTTCCACAAGCCGGCATATGAAAGAGCCAAAATAATCAAGGAGATAACTAACCCAATTACACGAACCCAAATTGGCACAGCAATACCCTTTGATACCAGATTGCGATCAACAAGCAAATTCGCAATGCTTTGCTTGGAGACATAGAAAACATTCAGCAAGAGAGAAGCAACAAATAATACACCGAAACAAATTAAAGTGCTTATCATGCCGCTTTCAGAGAAAACGAAATGGTAGCCCTTCATGGTAGTTCCCATAAGTGCCGCAGTCGCAAAAGAAAGACCTTGCGAAATCAAAATGCCAAGAAACAAACCAACTGCCAACGAAACAAGACTTACGAAAAGCATCTCGTAAAGAAGAATACGCGACACAGAAAGAGGACTCATGCCTAAAAGAAGATAGGTGCCGAATTCGCGCTTTCTTCGCTTAATAATAAACCTATTCGCATACACCACAAGAAAAGCCAGCACCAGTGCAATTACAACCGAGAACAAGGCCATGAAATATACGGTCATATCAAGCATGCGCGATTTAGTATCGCTCGTAATATCAAGCAACACTGATTGAGACTCTAGGGAATTAAAGGCATAGAACACTGCCACACCAAACACGAGAGTCACAAAATAAATAGCGTAGTCTTTAATACTTCTTTTTACATTGCGGAAAGCAAGCCTACTGTACTTCACTAACACCGCCCCCTAGCAATGCTTGAACTTCCATAATGCGAGAAAACATTTCTTTGCGTGATTGTTCTCCACAATACAGTTCAGTAAAAAGCTTTCCATCTTTCACAAAGAGCACTCTGGATGCCCAAGAAGCAACATATGCATCGTGGGTAACCATAAGAATAGTGGCTCCCATGCTCTGATTAATTCGCTCCATGGTTTCTAACATCACCGTAGCGTTATGAGAATCAAGAGCACCGGTTGGCTCATCGGCAAGAATCAACTTAGGGCTTCCTACAATTGCACGAGCTGCTGCTACGCGTTGGCGTTGCCCACCTGACATCTGAGCAGGGAATTTATCAAGTACTTCAGTAATATTGAGCAGATCGGCTACTCCTTTAATAGTTATAGAAGCTTGCGAAGCGCTCCATCCACAAATGCTAAGAGACAATGCAATGTTTTCATATCCTGTCAGAGTTTCAATCAGATTTGAATCCTGAAATATAAAACCTAAATCTTCTCTTCTAAAGCGGGTAATCTGACGCTTGCTTAAACGTGTAGTACAAACTCCCCCTACTACTACCGAACCACTTGTTGGCTTATCTATAGTAGCTATGCAATTAAGAAGCGTTGTTTTGCCCGATCCAGAAGGACCCATAATTGCAACGAATTCACCTTTTTCCACATCAAAAGAAATGCCGCTTAATGCATGGGTGATGTTTCCTTTGTTTCCATACACTCGTTCAAGTTGACGAACCTGAAGTGCGTAAAACGAATCTTGATCCTGATGAGGGGTAGTACGAATTTCAGCCATAAAAGCTCCTTTCTTTTCGACTATCCCAATCTTCGCAAGAATAGAAGAAGGCAGCCATCGATTAAGCTTACCCTTACCTTACAGAGCTGTAAGCATAGACTCTTTTACCCGGTTGTAAGATATTCCAATAACCACCCGAGTACCTACGCCTTCCTCCGAATAAACTTCCAGTGAAAGACCCATAGCTTCGCAAAGGCATGCACAAAGATACAAACCCATTCCGGTTGCCGAGCCTTCAGAACGGCCATTTTTTCCAACATACCCTTGCTGAAAAATGCGGGGCATATCTTCGGCAGGAATCCCCCACCCGTCATCCTTTACCTCTAACAAAACAGTTGTTAGCGTATCTTTTTTCTTTTCGGTGGCACTAAACGTAATTCTCTTGGCACCGTATTTTGCACAATTAACTACCAGCTGCGATATGACAAAGATGAGCCATGCCTTATCAATAGCCACTTCAAGCGTTCTATCAACTTCAATAACAGGAGAAACACCTGATGAGATGAGAAGGTTTTGATTTCGTTTGCACGATTCCTGCACAACCTCAAGAAGATTTGTTTTTCGAATTAGAAAATCTTTTGACAAAGAGGCTGAACGCGAATAATACAAAATTTGCTCAACCTGCCGCTCAATTGACTCTACCTCTTTGCGAAGAGAAGTAGCATCCACTCCCTTCATGCGCGCCAAAATAAGCTTTGCCGCCGCAAGGGGTGTTTTGACTTCATGGACCCAGGTATTAACATAATGGCTATATGACTGGTTTATCTCCTGAGCCGCAATTAGCTCGTCTTGGGCAAGCTTAAATAAATGATCCAGAGCCTCGTTACACAATTCCCCTTCAAGAAAATGGGGTTGTTTTACCATTGAATGAAAATGACTAACCTGCTGCATGGTGCGAGTAAGCTCTTCAAGGCTTCGGTAGTACCTCCGCCTTTTTCCATAATCCACCACAAAAACAAAAAGGAATCCCAGAAAAACACAAACCACCGCAGCAATAACCGGATGGCCCTCCAAACCAAATATGACAAGCATCCCCGCCAGTGAGAAAAGGGTAACAATAACCGCTCCTACTTGCGCAAGGCGGTCTTTAAGATAGAGTCTGAAACAGTACGTAGTATCACGTTTTCGAGCAGACCAAAACTCATCAGTGTTCTGGGCCGGATTGAACCTGTCAGAGTTCTGGGCCAGGCCGAATTTGTTAGAGTCCTTAGTGGAGCCCAATCCGTCAACGTCCTGGGTGCACGCACAATCATCAGAGTTCTGAACAAGCCCAAATTCACCAAAGTCCCGCTTGTTACTCATACCACATATCCTTGCCCTCGTTTTGTTTGGAGAAAACCTTCAGGTACCCCCAAACTTGAAAGAACCTTTCGCACCCGATTAATGTTGACCGTCAACGTATTGTCATCGATAAAAGAATCGGTGTCCCATAATTCGCACATTAATTCATGGCGCGTAATTATTTGACCAGGATTCGAAAGGAGAATATCAAGAATTTTTTGCTCGTTTCGTGTTAACTCGGCCTGTTTCCCCTCATAGAAGAGTAGACCCTTTAACAAATCAAGCGTTACTCCCTTATACGTTACCTTTGAACCGCCATTCTCCAAGTTTGGCCTCCGTAAAAGTGCCTGAATATGAGCCAACAAAACAGCAGGCCTGTAAGGCTTTGTCATATAATCATCGGCACCCAGATTCATTCCCATCACTTCATCAAATTCGGAATCAGAAGAAGTAAGAATCATGACAGGGACCTGGCTCTTTTCGCGAAGTTGCCTACAAATAGACAAGCCATCGCTTCCTGCTAGGCTCAAATCAAGAATTACACAATCGAAGTTGCTGGCTAAAAGCCACTGAGTTGCCGAAAGGAAATCTTCGCACGACACCGCAGTATATCCTTGCAATTCAAGAATGCGGCATAGCTCAACACAAAGAACTGGGTCATCTTCAACAATGCCAATTTTGCACATAGGTAACCTCTTTCTCCCCGCCCTTCATTATAGAAAGTTCTCTAGTGCGAATAACTTACAATCGCGTAAGTTTAGAGGAAGTAAAAGATGTTAGACTTTAGATATCTCAGTTAAAGAAATCCCATTCTGAGGAGGTATTCCATGCTTCGTGAGTGCATATTTCCTACCGCTTATGGTCCAATTCGCTATTGGACAAACAATCAGGGAAAAGATGACCTTTGGCTCGTAATGCTCCCTGGTCTCACTGCTGACCATCATCTTTTTGACGAACAAATTAAAGAATTTATAGGCAAAGTAAACCTTTTTACCTGGGATCCACCTGCTCATGGACAGTCAAAGCCATGGGACGGTTCACAGAATTTGTACCAAAATGCTTGCTATCTCCACGATATTTTGGAGAAGGAAGGCATTACCCAGTATGTTCTTATTGGTCAATCTATGGGCGGCTATCTCTCCCAAATGTACCTTGATACGTATCCTGGAGAAGCAAAAGGTTTTATTTCTGTAGACTCTGCTTGCTTAAAATCTTCCTACTACACAGAAGCTGAGCTCGCACTCCTGAAAAACACCTACTGGATGTATCGTTCTATCCCATGGAAGCTTCTTATTGAATGGGGAAGCGCTGGCAATGCAGCTACTCCTCACGGTCAGGCTTACATGAAAAACCTTATGGCCTCTTACGACCAAAAAGAGTTCTGCCATTTAGCCGATAAAGGTTATAAGGCACTTTGTGAAGCAGTACGAGCAAACAAGGCTTACTTTATTGACTGTCCTCTTCTTGTTCTTTGTGGCGAAAAAGATGCTGCTGGTTCAACACGACACTACAACAAGCAGTGGCAAGCCAGAGAAGGCGTTAATCTGGTTTGGGTTCCAAATGCAGGCCACCTCTCCAACCTAGATAACCCTGAGTTTGTAAATGCTCAAATTAAGAAGTTTATACAGTCTCTTAATTAGTTTACGAAGATAAAGTTTCCCTCACGTAGGCTGAAAGAACGAGCGGCATTTTTGTTTAAATCTAATTACCCTTCACGGTTCTCAGGGAGCTTAGAGTTTTCCGACTCGAGTTCATCATGATTCATTTGAGCTTGAGCTTCTCGCTCTTTGAGAACCTTCTTCACGAAGCGCTTTGACTTACGCGCTTCTTCCTGATCGGCTGCAAGCAACTCCTCGTAATTAGTAGAGGAATGAACATAGCTCACGCCCTTTGCTTCTGCTTTTCGTGCCTGAACAAGGAGAACAATAAATCCGAGAATGCCTGCAGTGAGAGAGCTTGCCAAAATACCAATTTTTGCCGACGCAACAAGAGACGGATCAGAATAGGCCAAATTGGCAACAAATATCGCCATTGTAAAGCCAACACCGCCCAATATTGCGGCACCAATCATATGACCCCAATTCGCATTCTCGGGTAAAGACACTTTTCCAATTTTTACTACCAGGAATGAAGCCAACAAAATTCCTAATGGTTTACCAATCAAAAGACCAAAGAATACTCCTGGCAGTGCAGTGCATGATAGCGCCTGAGAAATTGCCTCACCTGATACGGCAACGTCTGCATTAGAAAGCGCAAAAAGCGGCAAGATGCCAAAATACACCCATGGATATAAACGATGTTCTAGGCGAACTGCGGGAGGTGTTACATGCTTGGAAACCTTACTTAAATTTTGCACCGTTTCCAAGTATTCCTTCTGAGAAACCAATGGTTCATCAGGGTTAAAGATTGAGTCCGCGGCAGATACTTTCCTTCGGGACCAATCGGTAAACTTGCGAATATTAATAGAACTGCACGAAGGGATAACAAACGCAAGCAAAACTCCTGCAATGGTTGCATGAATTCCTGAAGAGAAAACACAGTACCAAAGCAGAGCGCCTCCAATTAAATAAGGAGCAAGCGAATAAACATGGCGCTTATTGAAAACAATAAGAACTAGGTAGATTACCCCTGCACAAAGAAGCCATCCGAGCGAAGGAGCATGGCCGTAAAAAATTGCGATAATCAAAATTGCAATAATGTCATCCGCTACCGCAAGCGTAGAGAGAAATACTTTTACGCCGTTTGGAACTCTACTTCCTAAAAGCGACATGATACCTAAAGCAAAAGCAATGTCTGTTGCAGTAGGCACTCCCCATCCATTGATAGTTTCAGGCGAAGAAGCATTCAGTGACACGTAAATAATAATCGGAACAACCACGCCACCAACTGCTGCAATTACAGGCAAGATTGCCTGGCGAATATTAGTCAATTCGCCAACCGTAAGCTCATATTTAACTTCCAAGCCAACCAGAAGAAAGAAGATGGCCATAAACATATCGTTAATTATGTGGCCAAGCGACATACTAGCAACTGAAGTGCCAAATCCTATCATCACTTCGGTATGCCAAAAATGAAGAATATCAGCCGCATAAGGAGAGCTTGCAAGAATAACTGCAATTACTGCTCCTAAAAGCATGACCATTGCGGCTCTTGTCGAGGAGTGAGTAAAAGAAACTAATCTTCTATATCGAGCATGATGACCCGATACTTCTTCGATGTAAATTTGTTCTTTAAGCTTACTCATAGAACCCCTTTATATACGCAACAACGCCCTGGTCAAGCCCATGCGCCAGAGCGGTGTTTTAAACGCTAGCTCAAAAAGCTGGCCTTGCGCTTCCCCTTTTTTGACAGTAGGCACGTTTGTCCCAATACCTAATCAATGGTACGAAAAAAGAGCAACCCTTGCCAGCCTTTACAGCTTAACTGCAGAAAGAATACCTAATTGCTCAACCGAACAATTGCCTCCCGAAATCAAGAAGCAAATCTTTTCATCAGGAGAAAGAGGAAGCGAGCCTGCAAGTGCAGCGGCAATACCAATACACGCTGAAGGTTCAGCAAAAATGCTTCCCTCACAAAGAAGTAACTTCCAGCCTCTTAAGATATCTTCATCAGATACCGCAACCACCTTATCAACACATCCCTTAGCAACCTCAAAACACTTTTCTCCCGGATGATTAGATAAAAGCGCATCAGCAATGGTTTGAGCTTGAGGCAACTCGACAGGTTTTCCACAAGAAAGACTTGCGCCATAACGAGCCATGACAGCCGGTTCTGCACCATAGGTCTTTACTGAACTGTTACGTGACTTTACCGCGCAACATACTCCCGAAAGCAAGCCTCCTCCACTTGTAGGAACAACTACTCCATCAACGCCTGGGAGTTGATCAATTATTTCCAGACCAGCAGTTCCCTGACCAGCCATAACATTGTAGTCGTCATAAGGAGGAATGAATTTTTTTCCTGTTGTTTTACTTATTGAAGCAGCTACGTCAAAGCGCTCAACAGCAGGACATTGTACAATTTCAGCCTCAAGTTTTCTGATGTTTTCAACCTTAATCTCTGGAGCGCCATACGGAACCACAACCGTAACCGGAATACCAAGCATTTTTCCCGCATAAGCACACGCTCTTCCATGATTTCCCGTTGAACAGGTCACAATGCCCTTTTCAAGAGATTCTTTTGGTAAAGAAAGAACCGCATTCATTGCTCCTCTTAGCTTAAACGCTCCAGCTTTTTGCATGCACTCAAGTTTTGCGTACACCTGACATCCTAAGAAAGTATCAAGCTTTTCAAGACGCACCAAAGGAGTCGTAATAATGTGAGGAGCAATGCGCTTTGCTGCGTCGCTTATGTTATCAATACCAAAACCCATGTAATCACCTTTGCCAAAAGAGCTTTATACTTTAAACCCAAACACGCAAGAAACTTTTGGTTTCTCCAAAAGCTTTTTCAGAACGCATTCGTCCCTTTATGCTATCGAATCTCAGTGCCTTCCGTAATAAAGAGTCCACATATTTTATGAAGATAACCCTTTCACCGTCTTGTTTTTTGCGAGATATGCAAAAAAACGGTATCCTTAAGAGCGCTTCTATTTTGAAAGGGCTACTTTAAGTGACGAAAAAAGTTATTTCATATGCAGTTCCCTGCTACAATTCAGCTGAATATATGGACCACTGTATTGAAACCCTTCTTGAAGCACAAGCATCCGATATTGAAATTATTATCGTTGATGACGGTTCAACTGACTCCACTCCTGAAAAAGCCGATTTGTGGGCAGAACAGTATCCCGACATTATTAAGGTAATCCACCAGGAAAATAAAGGCCACGGGGGTGCTTGCATGGCAGCTCTTCATGCTGCAACAGGCTTTTTCTTCAAAGTGGTTGATTCTGATGACTGGGTTGACAACGAAGCCCATTTGAAACTTCTTGAAGTAATTCGCAAAGAAGGCTCACACGCAATTGATCTCATTGTCACAAACTACGTCATTGAAAACGAATGGGAAAACACCCAAATTGAAGTTGAGTATCGCCATGCGTTTAAAAACTGCACGGGAAGATTAAGCGGATGGGACAGCATGAAACATCTGGCCTATCACAAAAATATCACCATGCATGCAATGACCTACCGCAGGCAGCTTCTTCTTGACTTAGGTTTGGAATTACCTGAACATACCTACTACGTTGATACTATCTATGCTTACGTCCCTCTTCCTCATGTAACAGGGCTTATGTATTTAGATATTGACTTGTATCGTTATTTTGTAGGCAGAGCGGACCAATCAACCAATGTGCAAAACATTGTTCGTCGCATTGATGAGCATATTAAGGTAACTAAGATCATTATCAGTCATTACAAACTTGAGGAAGATGTTACTATTCCTCGCTTACGTAAGTTGATGCGCAATCAGCTCACGGTTTTAATGGCAGCATGCACGGTCTATTCCCTTCTTTCTTCAGAAAGAAGCAAACATACCAAGCGTATGGATATCTGGATGTATCTCCATGATCACGATTACGCAACCTATAAAAAAATTCGCCGTACATTCTTATGGTGCGGTTCAAATTATCCAGGAACAATTGGCAATAAGCTTTTCGAAATCGGTTTTGCTGTTGCAAGAAAATGCTTTAAGTTCACGTAAGCTTTCAAAGATTAACAAGAACCATGAAGGGTAAAATTAAATTCATAATTCCGGCGATTATTGTAGTAGCAGTAATCATTATTTTCGCAACTCATGCCGAGGCTTTTGAATCTTTTGTCAATGCCCTTACTGGAGCAAGCCCTGCGTTCATTATCATTGCCATTATCGTATTGTGCGGCCGCTACTTTATGTATGCATGGGCCTTCAAAGCAGGTTTTCAGGCAGTAGGTGCCGACATCAAGATGCCAAAGATGATCGAGATTGTCATGTCTATCACCTTTATCAATGACACAGCTCCTACCGCAGGCATGGCTGGCTCAATCTATTTGGCAAGCTGGGCAACGAAAAAAGGGGCGAGCACAGGTGGCGCTATCAGTCTTGTCTTCTTGGATAAAATCACTTTCTTTGGATCATTTGCCCTGATTCAAACAGTGGGCATGATTATTCTCGCAATCAACAATCAGCTTTCAAATCTCTTAATAATTGGTAGCTGTGTCATTTATGCGCTGGCTCTAGTTTTTATTATTGCGCTGTATTTAAGCTATCGCCACCCTTGGACTTTAGAAAAAATACTCCTCTTCTTTGTGGGAATTCGCAATGCAGTATGGCGTCTTTTCAAATCAAAAGTATCCGAAGAATGGGCAAGCTCAACAGCCCGTTCGTGTCAAAAAGCTGCTCAAACAATCGCATCTAACCCACATAAGGTTGCGCGCATGTTTGCCCGTATGTTCGCCTTATTCTTGTGTGAAGCAGCAAGCATTACTTTTGTTTGTATTTCTTTTGGCTTCTTTAATGTTGCTGGCATCATTGCTGCTTACGTAGCTGGATTCATCATGTCAATGATTGTGGTTCAAACCGTTGGCATTATTGAGGCTGTCTTAGTTCTTATGCTCACTGCCTTCGGCGCAGACTTTGGTACTGCTACCGCAATTTCTCTGGTATATCGCGGTTTGTTATTCTGGGCACCATTTGCTATTGGAGCGCTTTGTATTCACAGAACCAGCAAGGATTTCATCGACAATAAAGACGCTCAAGACAAAAGCACTAACGACCAAGTGCTTGAATAACTGCATCTCTCATTGCTTCAATTAAACCTGAAGCACAATTAAGTTCTTCAACGTAGACAAATTGAGCACCCGAATTGGCTGCTTTTAAATACGTTGCTTTTAAGTCCCGTTTTATTTCTATCTCTGTCTCGGTGTTAGTAGTAATAAAGGCCGGACAGACTACGCACAGGTTTGACACGTTTTGCTGAGCCAGCTCAATAACCTTCTTCTCAACAAAAGGCTGTAACCATTTTCGAGAATCAAAACGAGACTGATACCCCAACAAAACATCTTGGTCGGGAATACCTAAATCACACGCAAGATTTTTTCTTGTCTGCTCTGTCTGCTTTTGGTACACATCGCCTTTTTTAATGTCTTTAACCAATGTTGAATGAAAGCTCAAGAGAAGCTTTGAGCCAGGAGTGTACTCCCATGCTTCTTTTACGCTTTTTGCCAGTGCTTGTCGATACGCAGGAAGATGGTAAAAATTTAAAACTTCATACACCGTAGGGTTCCATGAAGAATGACCTCTCTGGTTTTTAATCTCTTCAAGAATTCGGTGCGCTTCTTTCAAGCAGCTCCCTGTACATACGTTTACCTGTTGAGGGTAGGTAGGAAAGAACACTAAAGTATCGCAACCAGCCTCATAAAGCCTCTTAAGGCCTGACGAAATTGAAGGATTACCATAACGCATTGCACTCACTACCGTTACGGTATTTTTCTGCTCAGACGAGCCCGAAAAGAAATCAGATAATGCTTCTTCTAATAAATTGCACTGTTTTTCGCAGATGATACGGTAAGGGGAACCTTCTTCAGTCCAAAACTGTTGATAATTTTGGAGTGTTTTATAAGGACGCTCTTTAACAATCTTGCCAACAATATGCTTTCGAATAAAGAAAGGGGCCCCAATTATCGCAGGATCCATCAAAAATTCCCACAAGTAACGCCCAATTGCCTCAATTGAAGGCTCATCTGGAGTTCCAGTATTTATACAAAGAACGCCTACGTTCATACACTTCCTTTCTTTCCTTATAGAGAATACTCTTCTCTGAACAAACCGAACGTAAGCTCAGGAGCTAAGGACAATAATCGGCGCCAAAGGAAAACTATAAATGTGGTAAGCTTGTGTTTCCTTCTCTGAATGATACTTTTGTATCATTATACTTTTACAATAGAAGTCAAACGTTATCAACAGAATTAAGGAATACCCTTTGGCTAACCCAAATAAGAAAACAAAACGTATTGTCATTACCCTTGTTACCCTTATTGTGGTAGCGCTTGTTGCCCTATTTGGCGTGGGCAACTATCTGTTCGACTACGCTGTAGGACGTTCAGGCGATGGAGGTAATAGGCAGGTTTCTCTTGAAGAAGAAACCTCTACCGATACTCAATCGGAATACGATAGCAATAAAGCAAAACAAGCTGCCCTCACGCAAAATTTCACTGAGACAGCAACTGAACAGAAAATAACCATCACCTCGGATGATAGCCTTAGCCTTACCGGCTTCTACTACCCTGAAAACTCTCACAAATGGGTAATTACCATTCATGGATATAGAGGAACCCACCTCTCAATGGTTAACTACAGCCAACGATACCATGATGCGGGCTATCAGGTTCTTTCCCCTGATCTTCGTGGATGCGGAGAAAGCGAAGGCTCCTATATTGGAATGGGTTGGCCTGACCGCCTTGACATTCTCAACTGGATTGAGTGGATTATCAACCAAGATCCTGAAGCCGAAATTGTGCTCCATGGCGTTTCTATGGGTGCTGCCACAACCATGATGACCTCCGGCGAAGATACGCCTGACAACGTGATTGCCTTTATTGAAGACTGCGGCTATACCAGCGTATGGGACATTTTTGCTTCCGAATTAAAACTGCGCTTCGGCTTGCCTGAATTCCCTATCCTTTCGGTAGCAAGCTGCATTTCTAACGTTCGTGCAGGCTATTCTTTCGAAGAAGCATCCTCGCTTAACCAGGTAAAACAGTGCGAAAAGCCAATGCTCTTCATCCATGGAACCGCCGACGACTTCGTTCCTTTCGAAATGCTCCAAGAGCTCTACGATGCAAAACCAGGCACTAACAAGGAAATGCTCGTTGTTGACGGCGCAGGACACGGAGAATCTTCCACCGTCCTAGGAGACAAATACTGGAATACAACTTTTGATTTCATCGAGCGCGCTCGCGCATAAACAAGCATGAGGATGGCCTGAAAAAAAGGAAATACGTTTGCGAACTGACGCAAAACCCTTCTCCCAAGCAAAAAAGCAATGGCTCTTACTGAGCGCAAAATGCTTCAATTCCCTTTTTCATCCGAGCAAGGCCATCCTCAACATTTTTTCTTGTAGTAGCAACATTCATACGCATAAAGGCGCTACCCGCCTCACCATAAAATGCTCCTTCAGTTACGAAAAGGCCCACTTCTGCTCGCAAGAAACGCTGAAGGGATTTGGCATCATCAGTAATCTTCGAACAATCAAGCCATAGTAAATACGTTGCATCACTTTGCACCACACTAATTTCAGGAATGTTCTCCTCGATATACTGATAAACGAACTCTTTGTTTTCCTGAATATAAGCGTTTACTTCATCAAGCCAAGCTTCACTTTCTTGATAAGCAGCAAGCGTACTATCAATTGCGAACACATTTGGCTCCGCTACTTTATCAATATGTAAGCGCTGAGCCAACCTTGAAACCAACTCTTTATTCTTAGTAAACGCATATGAACTTTGCAAACCCGCCACGTTAAAGGCTTTTGAAGGAGATGCGGCGGTAATGGAAAGATTGGCGCAAACCTCGTTTACTTGAGCGAAAGGAACATGTTTTATTCCTGGCTTCATTACCTCACAATGAATCTCATCAGAAACAACAAGCACACCATACTTTTTGCACAGCGCGCCAATTCGAGCAATATCGTTTCTGCTCCATACGTTTCCCGTAGGATTGTGGGGATTGCAAAAAATAAAAAGGGCGGTTTGGGGATGAGCAAGTTTCTGTTCTAAATCAGCAAAGTCTATACTAAACGTGCCATTTTCGTAGATCAGATTGCTTTCGTATACTTCGCGTTCGTTTTCTTTAATGGTGCTATAAAAACAATTGTAGTTTGGTGCCAAAAGAACAATCTTTTCGCCCTTTTGTGTAAATTCATGAATAATAGCAGCAACCGTAGGCATAACTCCACTACTAAAAAGCACCTCATCAGGCAGAAGAGATAAATCGTGCCTTTGATTCCACCAAGAACAAACAGCCTGTTTGAACTCTTGGGGAACAACTGTATAGCCATAAACACCATGCCGTGCTCGGCGGATAAT
The DNA here is from genome assembly GCA_900546175.1 of uncultured Eggerthella sp. Taxonomy (GTDB): domain Bacteria; phylum Actinomycetota; class Coriobacteriia; order Coriobacteriales; family Eggerthellaceae; genus Anaerotardibacter. Next base: position 79,520 of record URBX01000003.1, read on the forward strand.
AGCCTCTTGAATTGCGGGAGCTGTTTCGAAATCCATATCGGCAACCCACATAGGCAATTCTCCTGAATTTGCCCACTCCCACTTAAGGGCATAGGTTCCCGACCTATCTACCTCTTTATCAAAATTAAACATAGCAAAGACACCTCTCTTAGTTTTCTTCCCTATAGTACTCTGAGCGCTCCTTTCTTTGAGTGCTTTATCGAAGAAAAAACAACATCGTCCTTATATATTTTTTTAAACACCCAAACAAGTGTTTTATCATAGTTATTTGATTGAAATTTCTGCTCAATAAAACCTATGAAGGGAGAACTCATGCAGATTTCTCAACAACAGATTGAGCTTGTAAACGAAAGAGTGCAGGCGCTTTTAGTTGCTGATAATTTTTATGGCAAGCGACTCAAGGAGGCAGGCATCACTTCGGTTACAACCGCTGAAGATTTCTACAACCTTCCTTTTTCCGAAAAAGCTGATTTACGTGACGCTTATCCTTTGGGATTAATGGCAGTACCTGAAGAAGAAATCGTTCGCATTCATTCTTCATCAGGCACTACAGGAAAGCCGGTCATCATCCCTTACACCGCAAAAGACGTAGACGACTGGGCAATTATGTTCAAGCGCTGTTACGAAATTGCCGGCATCACCAATAAAGATCGCATTCAAATCACCCCTGGATATGGTCTTTGGACGGCAGGTATTGGTTTTCAAAATGGTGCTGAAAAGCTTGGCGCAATGGTAGTCCCAATGGGACCAGGAAACACGCCAAAGCAGCTTCAAATGATGCAGGACATGCAGAGCACTGTTCTTTGCTCTACTTCTTCCTACGCTCTTCTTCTTGCAGAAGAAATTGAAAAGCAGGGAATCCAAGAAAACATTGCGCTTCGTAAAGGCGTAATTGGCTCCGAACGCTGGTCTGAGCGCATGCGCCAAACTATTCATGAAGGCTTAGGAATTGATCTCTATGACATTTATGGCTTAACTGAGATTTATGGTCCAGGCATTGGCATCAGCTGTGACGAACAGTGCGGCATGCATTATTTCGACGACTATATCTTTATCGAGATCATCGATCCAAAAACTGGCAAACCAGTTCCTGATGGAGAATGGGGAGAGATTGTTATTACTACCCTTGTTAAAGAAGGCGCTCCTCTCATTCGTTTCCGCACTCACGACCTTTCTCGCATCATTCCAGGCGAATGCGCATGTGGCTGTTCCTTCCCTCGCATTGACACCATCCAAGGTCGTACCGATGACATGATGAAGATTAAAGGCGTAAATGTATTCCCAAATCAGATTGAAGAAATCCTCGCTCAATTCCCTGAGGTTTCTAGTGAATACCAAATTCGCATCTCCCACCTTGAAGGCAAAGACACAATGCGTATCTATGTTGAGACTAACGGTACGGTAGACTTCCTTGACTTAGCTAAGCGTCTTGCCGAAAAGATTAAGAGCGTTATTGGCTTTACTCCATTAGTTAAAGTTGTTGAAGAAGGCCTGCTCCCACGTTCCGAAAAGAAGACAAAACGAGTAATTGACGAGCGTTACGACTAAACCAGGAGATTCCTATGTCTGCAAACCAGGAAAAATATTTCGATTCTTCCTTCAAACGCTACCTGGAAGAAGAGCTCGGTCATGCTAAAGAAAAGCTTAACAAGCCTAAAGCTACCGAACTCTTCCTCTCTGACATCCATGGCGAATACACCGCCTTTGCTCATGTGCTCAAAAACGGCTGTGGATCTATTCGCAGCACAATTGATGTACTTTTTGAGCAGGATTTATCTGATAAAGAACGCGCTACGCTCGCAACGCTTATTTACTATCCTGAGGAAAAGCTTGAAGAATTACTGAACGTATGGCCTGACGAAGAAAAGGCAATGACTGCCCTCTTATGTCAGCTGGGCGTTCTTTATAATCACATTGCAAAAAACTACACACTGTTTGAAGTCAAAAGCGCTGTTACCGGTCAAGCATACTCTGTTGTTGACGTCCTCATGGTTGATAGCCTCAATAACGAACAGGCTTTTGAACGCGCCGGCGCTATTGCGCGTTCGCGCATTGCACAACCTGCAATTTTCGCGCTCTGCCATGCTATTCAGCGTCTTTCTTACGAAAAGCTTCACCTGGTAGGCGACATCTACGATCGCGGTCCTTGTCCAAATCTCATTATGGATGAACTTATGAGCCACCCTTCTCTTGATATCCAATGGGGCAACCACGATATTCTTTGGATGGGTGCATCTTTGGGCCAACCAGGCTGTATTGCGAATGTAGTACGTATTTGTGCTCGCTACGGCAATTTATCCATTCTGGAAGAAAACTACGGAATTGATCTATCCGAGCTCACTTCGTTTGCAAAGAAAGCCTACAAGGACGACCCTTGTGTTGCCTTCGGCCTCAAAGGCGCTCCCGACATTTCAGAAGAAGAATACGAGCGCAGTGTAAAAATCCAAAAAGCAATGGCTATTATCCAATTCAAAGTGGAAGCTCAGCTCATTGCTGAAAACCCTTCATTTAATCTTGAAGACCGCAACTTGCTAGATAAGATTGACTACGAACGAGGAACGGTACTGCTTGACGGTGTTGAATATGAATTAACCGACAAAGTCTTCCCTACCGTTGATCCAAATAATCCATTTGAATTAACGCGAAAAGAAAAGCGTGTTATCAATTCCTTAGTAAGCGCCTTTAAGAGTTGCCAGAGTCTCCAAAAGCATATCAAGCTCTTCATTGAAGCAGGTAGCCTCTACAAGATTGCCAACAATATGCTCCTCTTCCATGCTTGCGTTCCTCTCAACGAAGATGGCACCATGAAAGAAGTATCGTTCTATGGCAAAACTTATAAAGGCAAAGCCCTCTTTGATGCAATTGACGGCTATGTCCGCGACGCATTCTTCAACAAAGACCCCGAGACCCAAAAACAAGGCCTTGATTTACTCTGGTATCTTTGGCTTGGAGAAGGATCTCCCCTCTTCGCAAAAAGCAAAATGGCTACATTCGAGCTTTATCTCATTGCAGATAAAGCTGCTCGTAAAGAAGTTAAGAATTCTTTCTATTCTCTTTACGAAAACGAGGAGGTTATTGACGCAATTCTTGAAGACTTCGGTATGGACCCGAACGTTTCCCGCATCGTATGTGGTCACACCCCTGTCAAAGTAAAAGAGGGCGAAGATCCTGTAAAGTGCAATGGCAAGGTTATTGTTATTGATGGTGGCATGTCCAAGGCATATCAATCAAGTACCGGAATTGCAGGCTTTGCGCTTATTTCCACAGCAGAAAGTCTTGAACTTGCAACCTTGACTCCTCTTCAATCAAAAGAGGACACCGTTGCAAACAACAGAGATATCCTTCCTCAAAAACGAGTTCTTGCAGCATATCCTCATCCTATCTTGGTAAAAGACACTGACGAGAAAAACGATTTATTGTCCGAAATCTCTGCGTTAGAAGAAGAGATTGCCTCATACCAAGATTAATAAAGCCGACGGCAAAAACACGCCCCTCATTCCTTAAACAAAGCTAGATGTAGCGGCAAAAGCGCTCCGGAATGAAAGATGCCTACGGAATATAAGTTTATTAAACAATACATTTCCGTAGGCATCTTATTTGTTAACCTCTCGGTTAAAAGAACATCACAGAGGTCACTTTGTTTTATGAGTAAATGGGCGCTAGCTTAAATGAGCGTCAAGTAAGCTAATTATCTCCTGTTTATCCATATTCTTACCAATAAAGACCAGTTTTGTGCGCCTGTCTCCCACTTCGGAGTCCCAATCTTCAAATACTTCTGGATTAGTCTTACGAACTTCGTCCAATTCATCTTGAGGAAGCACTGCTGCCCAAGGGCCATTCTCCTCAAGATAAAAACGTTTTCCTGCCTGTTCGAACAAATAGCAGGAATAATCATCGCCTTCATACCAGAGAAGACCCTTACAACGAATAATTCCCTCAGGCCACTTCTCAATTACTGCATTAAGCGCGTCATGACTAAAAGGCCTACGGCGGTCATAGATGAAGGTGGTTATTCCGTAATCTTCTAAATGATCATGATTGCAGCCACAGGTACAACCAGGCCCATGATGATGGTGATGCTCATGATGTTCGTGACCTTCATGATGATGGTGAGGCTCATGGTGTTCGTGATGATGTCCATGGTGTTCATGGTCTGCCTGATGACAATCACAATCATCTCCCTGATGGTCATGCCCGCAATGCTCATGGCTGTGATCATGATGCGCATGACCACAGCAATTATTAGTAGAATCGTCCTCATATTCGTCGGAGTTTGTCATGGCGTCAACCCAGACAGCCGAGTCAAAAACTCCTTCAAACGTAAATAGTCCGGTATTGAGAATCTGATCTAAGTCAACAGAACATTTTGTTGCTTCAATGATTTTTGCCTTTTTCTGAAGGCTCCGAACCAAAGCGCGCAATTCGCCCATCTGTTCAGGAGTAACTTGATCCGCCTTGTTAAGAATCAAGGTAGAGCAAAATTCAATTTGTTGAATCAGTAATCCTTCAATGTCTGTTTCCTCAATGCCCTCTTCAAGAAGTGCCTTGCCTCCATTAAATTCGTCAAACATACGAGCTGCATCAACAACAGCAATTACGTTATCAAGAATCATAGGAGTATCGCCCTCTGATTTTTCTTCAAAGAAAGCGGAGATTGTGTAAGCAATAGGCATTGGCTCGCACACACCCGATGCCTCAATGATGATGTAATCGAAATTCCCTGAGTTAGCAATTGAGCGCAATTGATTTTCAAGGTCTTCAGAAAGAGAGCAACAAATGCAGCCGTTAGTCATAGGGATTAACGTGTCGTCAACGGTAGTAAGGGCTCCTGAAGAAGCAATAAGGCTTGCATCTACATTCACTTCACCAATATCGTTAACTATTACGGCAGCTCTAATTCCTTCAGTGTTAGTAAGAATGTGGTTAAGAAGCGTTGTTTTTCCTGCTCCCAAGTAACCAGTAATCATTGCGACTTTTATTGTATTTTCCGCCATATTCTTCAACCGTTCTTTCCTCTTGCAAGTTTGGTATTCCTCTTTTGCTCGCGTCAATTCTATCCCGAGCTCAAGAAGAATTTCCGCAAAAACCTGAGCCACAAATAAAATCCGTGGCTATAGTGCTCCTCTATTCCGTGCGAGTTGCTTCATCCTGCTTTTCTAACAGCTTTCCCGCCCCAATAGTGCGAAGAAAATCAGCAAGAAAGGCAGTTGTTTCACGATTACGCGCTTTTCGGGACTCTTCAAACGCAGCAGCAATCATGCGGGGAGTAAAGACTTTCCTTCCCTGCAAAAGCTGCTTTAGTTCGGCGGTCCATCCCTGCTTAGCCATAAAACAAATGAGCTCTTTTTTGCCATCCATGTTTGGATCAGTTAAGTAAGGAGCAATACAACGTACCGTTTCCGGATCTTCTTTAAGCAGTTCAGGATGCCAGAACAAACGCAACCCTTCAGCCGAAACCGAAACATCGCTTTTAGGGGATTTTTTGGCGACAACAAGATGCTTCTTTACCCAACGAGCTCCCAATCCAGGAATAGGATTACTATCAGGATTCATAATCCAAGCAAATAAGCTTCTGTGTTCTTCGTTTTTTGCCGCTTCGAACAAAATTCCTCGCAAATCTTCACCCTTAAGCACCCCTTGAGAGATAAGCTCTTTAATGCACAAGCGAGCCTTTTCGCCTTCAAGAACAGAAGCATATACGTTTCCGTTTTCAGCAAGGTAATGACTACGACGCTCTTTTGCTAATCCGGGAGTGTCGTTTATTAAAGGAGCCTTCTTGCCCATTGTTTTCAAACTTGCCCCTTTGCGAATTAACAAACGCGCAGCGCTTTGATTACCACACGCAAGCGCTCTCGCAAGTGCTTTTCCGGAATTCTCAATCCCTCCTGCAACATCAAAGAGCACTTCAATAGCCTGAGTGTCTCCTTCTTCAGAAACCTTACAAAGCTCGTCAGACAAGCACGACTCCCACGACTGATCAACACCAAACCATTGCAAAAACTCAAGAGCAAGGGATAAATCTTCCTCTTCAAGCACTTCGAGCATAAGCTCTTCGCCATAAGCAGAAGCAGTTGTTAGAGGATATTCACTCAGGCAATGAGTTCGGTCAGGTTTTTGAGCAAACGATATCTCCAACACGCCTTCCGTATCAAAATCTAAAGCTTGCGCGCCAACTGAAGGCTCAGGTAGCACATCTTCAGGAAAGAGAAGCATATCTTCAGAAAGTTCAATTTCTACTACCGGACGCAGAGCGATAAACTCTTGATTTACCTGGTAGCCGTATTCATTAATCCAACCATCTTGCTGAACAGTTGCGCAAAAATCACTGGTATAGCCCGGCGTACGAAGCCACCACGTACCATTTGCCCCTTCAATAGTGCGGCTTGCTTTGAAAGGCATCAGAGATTCCAGCTCTTCAATGCTTAAAAGAAAGACTGTGTCGAGCGTATCTGCTTCATCGTTTCCGTCAAAAGAACCGTTTCCCTTATTTGTAATTCTTTTCTTCTGAAGCGCATTGCGAATGTCTTCAGGAAAAGCCTCTGAAAGAAAAGGGCCATTGAGCCATGCTCGTGCACTAGAATTCTCCCAAGTTGAACCTGACGTACCATCATGAAAAGCACTGGTGATTAAAGCGTCTACGGTAATGGCTAGGACCTTTGTGTTTTCTACGGCAAGAATACGCCATACAAGCGGTTTTTCTTCCCATACACCCATCTCGAACTCATCTGCAATAACCAAAGAATCTTCTAGAACATGAGCTCGCAAAGCCAAACTCTGCATATACTTCCTTTTCTTAAACCTATCTTGTAAGAGAAAAGTTTGTATCACGACTCTTTTCTCTTTGTTTTCATCATTGGTACAGTATAACAACTGGGATAACTGACGAAATAACCAAGAAAAAAGCTACAATGAAATCCATGAATAGCGATAAAACATATCCATCTTCTTGCAATAAGAACCCTTGCGTAGAGCAGTGCAGTATAAGCAAAGACGACATAACGCATACAATCACAACACAAGACACCTTGCCACAAGCACTTTTCGCAGATAAATCACCTTCTTTTTCGGTGGCAGTACTCGCCGAACAGGAAGCTTTTTTTGAGTCTGCTGAAAAGCTTGCACAGCATCTTGGGGCGGTGTTTATCACTTCGCCTCCATCAAAAGATTTTCAGGGGTTAGTACTGAAAGTAGATAAAAAAGGACTATCTCTCACTGATGGAGCCATGACGCTTCATGGTGACTACGTCAAAATGTATGACCGCATCAAACCAGGGAAACTCCAAAAAGAACTCTTAGTTAAGGCAGCAAAAATCAAAAACACAGATCACCCGCTTACCGCAATTGACGCAACTGCAGGGCTTGGCCAAGACAGTCTTCTTCTTGCTGCAGCAGGATTTTCAGTAACTCTTTACGAAAAAGACCCCATAATCGCCGCTCTTCTCAAAGACAGCATACAGCGCGTAAAAAACGACCGTTGGCTTGGCCCTATCACCAATCGCATGACCGTAGTTGAGGAGGATAGCATTGAAGCACTCAATTCATTTAGCGACACTTCATCTTCTCCTGACGTGATTCTTTTGGATCCAATGTTTCCAGAGCGAAAGAAAAGCGCTTCGGTAAAAAAGAAATTCCAAGTGATTCATCAATTAGAGAAACCGTGCGAAAACGAAGAAGAACTCATCCAAGCAGCGCTGAGCGTTCACCCACGAAAAGTAATAATAAAGCGTCCTGCCAAAGGCCCTTATCTTGGCTCTATTTCACCAACCTACTCACTTGAAGGAAAAGCCATTCGCTATGATGTAATTGTGCTTCCTCCGCAGTCGTAGACAAAACACGAGCATCCTTCCTGACACCCTTTCCGCATGACTACACAAAAAGCACGCCCTGTTAAATGACTCTTTTGCAAAGCCTTAGGCAAAACGTACGTGAATCATCAATACCTTCCCAAAAAAATATCTCTCTCATTAATCTGCTATAGCTCTCTATTGCAGTAAAGAGTAAAATTTATGAGATTAAAGAAAAAAAACAAGGAGAAATAATGCCACCTAAAGACGGAAAACAAGTAAAGCTCCCAAGCCTTTTTGCGGCTTTTTTGCCTATCATTTCAATGGTCGTCTTAATGATGTACATTTACGTCTTTATCGCCGACTCTGACATTTATGATGCAGCTCATCTTCCTCTTGCTTGCTCTATTGTGGTGGCTTGCTTAGTTGGTGTTGCATACGGACGTGATTTTAGGTCCATGTTCTCCGACATCTTAAAGCGCCTTACCACTTCTATGGAAGCCATCCTTATCTTATGTATGGTTGGTTTCTTGATTGCTGCGTTTATGATTAGTGGAACTATTCCTTCCATGATTTATTATGGACTCGAGTTCCTTACGCCAAGCATATTCTTGCCAGCTGGCTGCGTAATTTGCGCTCTTGTTGGTATGGCATGCGGATCATCCTGGACTGCTACTGCAACAGTAGGCATTGCGTTTATGACCATTGGTGCGGGTTTAGGAATCGATCCTGTTATTACTGCAGGCATGGTTATTTCAGGTGCTTATGTTGGCGACAAGTTTTCTCCTTTATCTGACACAACTAATCTTGCAGCAGCTGTTGCGGGTACCTCTCTTTTTGATCATGTACGTGCAATGGCCACAACAACTGGTCCGGTATTCGTAATCTCATTGGTGCTATACACGATTATTGGCATTAATATTGACGCCTCAACATACGATCCAACCGTTGTTGCAAGCATTCAGACTTCTCTGGTGGAAACATTCAACATTAGCCCTATTCTTCTTTTCCCAATTGTAGTTGTTATTGCAGTGTGTGTTTTGCGCCTTCCTGGCTTGGTAGGTATTGCAATCTCTGTTGTTGTGGGTGTTTTGTTCTGCATTTTTTTCCAAACTTCAAACCTCACTCTTGCTGAGATCTTCTCAATTCTCCACTACGGACCTGGCATTGAAACAGGGAACGAGCTCATCGATAAAGCATTATCGAAAGGCGGCTTAGAAAACCAAATGTGGACTATTTCCTTGGTAATGCTTGCAGTGGCATTCGGCGGTGCTCTTGAAGGCTGTGGTGCCATTACCCGCATCTTTAGAACAATCAAAGAACGTATCCAAAGCACCAAGAGCTTAATTCTTTCCACCTTGGGAACTTCAATCTTCTGCGATGCAGTAATGTGCGACCAGTTCTTAGGAATTGGCGTTCCTGCTCCACTGTATGAAGACAAATACGACAAGCTGGGTCTCTCACGCACCATGCTTTCTCGTTCAGTTGAAGACGCAGGAACTATGTGGTCACCGCTCTTCCCTTGGACTGCATGCGGCGCCTACCAGATGGGCATCTTGGGAATCAATCCGCTTTTCTACTTCCCATTCGCCTTTGTTAACTTGTTAAGTCCAATTTATGCCGCAATCACTGTCTTGTTGGGCCGCAACATTATCTGGGCTGACGGCTCTTATACCAACCTTTTTGGCAAAACAAAGCCAGGCAAACCGGCTGCAGCTCCAGAAGAAGCACATAAGATTGCGCTTGAAAGCCTCGAACGCCTCCGCGCTGAAGGAAAAGCACCTATCCCTGAAACAAAGAAGTAGTTGTTATGTTTAGCGTGAATAACGAATCAGTAAGAGAGTTATTGTTTAAAGGCAACTTTGGTCTCGAGCGAGAAAGTTTGCGAATTACCTCCGACGGCTTTCTCGCAAAAACCGCCCATCCGTTTGGAGAAAGCAAAAACATCATTCGGGACTTTGCAGAGAACCAAACAGAAATTAACACTGGCATTAATCCAACGCCTTCACAAGCATTAGCGGAAATTGCTCAGTATGACTCGGTTATTCACAAAACACTCAAGACCCTTGATGAGCCTGAGCTCCTTTGGCCTTTTTCCAACCCCCCTTATATTCGCAATGAGAACGATATTCCTATTGCTCAGTTTTACGGAGAGGAACAGGAAAAAACCACTTATCGCGAGCATCTATCCTCGCGCTATGGTAGATACAAAATGACATTCTGCGGCATACATTTTAACTACTCCTTTGCCGAAGAACTCATAAGAGCAGATGCTCAAGCAAAAGAGGTTTCTGATTTTACCGCCTATAAAGATGCCTTATATCTCGATCTTGCTCAAAAGTGTGTTGCGTATGGCTGGATTATTAATGCCCTTACTGCATCTTCTCCCGTATTTGATTCGAGCTTTATAGAAGAAGGAGCTTTTGACGAGGATGTTTTCACCGGCATAAGCTCGGTTCGTTCAAGCGAATTGGGATATTGGAACTTCTTTACTCCTGTTTTAAGCTACGAAAGTCCCCTTAGCTATGCGAAAAGCATTCAAACCTATGTAGACGCTCATCTAATTCGGATACCAAGCGAACTATACTATCCTGTTCGCTTAAAACCACGTGGCGAATATCAGATTGAGAAGCTCGCTCAGGGAGACATTAGCCATATCGAATTACGTTGCTTAGACCTTAATCCCTTAGCTCTCCATGGCATCTTTGAGGAGGATATTCATTTTGCGCAGCTCTTTTTAATTTGGCTTGCTTCCCTCCCCAAGCTGGAACTTGATGCGGTTGCTCAGGTACAGGCAGTTGCAAACTTTAAAAGTGCCAGCCATTACGATCTACGCCTTGCAAAGGTTGTTCTTCCCGATGCAACGGTTTCTACGGTAGAGAAAGCTAGTCTAAAAATCCTTGATGAAATGACCCGTTTCTTCACCGATATCAATGCTGAAAAAGAAGTGTTCGATTGCCTTGCTTTCCAAAAAGAAAAACTAACCGATTTTCGCAATTCTTACTCTTGGCAAGTGCGTAAAAAGTATGGAACAAACTTTGTGAAAAAAGGTTTGAAGCTTGCTCAAGAAAACCAAGCAAGAATCTTAGAAAATTTTTAGACCAATCGAGGGTCATAAGAGACTTAAAGACTAAAGGAGCAAGAGGCAAAAAAGTGACCCCGCAAGGCCACTTTTTATAAGTAACATTTTTGTTCTATGAGCCTATAAACTCCTATAAGCCCAATTTTGCTTCACTTTTTTACAAGAGATGAGCACGAAGCTCTTCGCCAGAAAGTGGGCTCAAGTAAGCAGGTGCTACATCAAATACGGTCTTACAACCAGTATTACCCTCATTATTTAAGCGAGCAACTGCACGCGCAAATGCAACAATTACTGAGCCGGTAAACTCTGGGTTGGAATCAAGCTTGAGGCTGTATTCGATAACGTGCTTGTTTTCCTTGTTAATACCGGTAACGCCAGTACGGAATACGAAGCCACCATGAGCAATGCCGCTATGATCACGCGCAAATTCTTCCTCGGAAATGAAGTGAACCGTTGTATCGTAATCGGCAAAATAATTTGGCATAGTTACGATTTCTTTTTCAATCTGAGCTAAATCAGCGCCTTCTTCGGCAACAACAAAGCACTCACGGAGATGCTTCTGGCGAGTAGTGAGCTCAGGATTTGCACCGCTGCGAACTGCTTCAAGTGCATCTTCAACAGGAATAGTGTACTGCTTTGCGTTTTTAACACCTTTAATACGACGAACCGCATCAGAATGACCTTGGGAAACGCCCTTGCCCCAGAAGGTGTAATCGTTACCCTCTGGCAAAATGCAGTTTGCGTAGAGGCGATTCAATGAAAACATGCCTGGGTCCCAACCAGCAGAAATGAGTGCAGTTTTACCTGCTGCTTTAGCGGAAGCATCAACCGCAGCGAAGTGCTGAGGAATGTTTGCGTGAGTGTCAAAGGAGTCAATTACATTAAACATCTTTGCGTATTCAGGAGTCTGCTGTGGCAAGTCGGTTGCGCTACCACCGCAAAGAATTAAAACGTCAATTTTGTCCTTGTACAATTCAATTTCAGAAACATTTACAACTTCTACCCCTTCAGTCTGAATTGTTACGGTAGAAGGATCACGGCGCGTAAATACCGCTACCAACTCCGCATCATCATTTTGACGAATTGCAGATTCGATACCGCGACCAAGATTTCCATATCCAAGAATGCCGAGTTTCATGCCCTATTCCTCCTAGAATACTCCAGCAACTATTTGTCCGTTAGTAATATACCCAAAAGGGCTTAATGACAATGTTTCGAAAAAGAAAACTTTTGTTTGAGAAATGAATTATTTTGCCATTTTTCTCTATAAGCTCATCATTTCTTCTGTTTCAAAAAAGAAAACTAAGCAGCATTACCCACAAAAATGACAGTAAAAAAGCGAACTTGAAACCTCAAGCCTACCCACATTATCTCTCCAGCAAGAGGTGCAAAAAAAGCGAGCCCGGAACCCCAGGCTCGCCAAAACATGCTTAAAAAACCAAAACAGTATGCGTTATACCAATTCAGCCATTTCTCTAATAAGGCACTCGCTCTTTTCCCAGCCAAGGCATGCATCAGTAATGGATTTTCCGTACACACCACCATCAACTGGCTGATTTCCATCTTCCAAATAGCTTTCAATCATGAAGCCTTTGATAAGAGATTTAAGCTCAGAATTATACTTTGAGTAATTCAGAACCTCTTTTGCAATGCGAGGCTGCTGAAGTGGGTCTTTCTTAGAATTTGAATGGTTGCAGTCAATAACTACCGAAGGATTTGAAAGCTCAGGATGCTTTTCGTACTGTTCTGCAACACGAATAATGTCCTCATAATGATAGTTTGGAAGCGCTTCACCATATTCGTCAGTATAGCCACGCATAATTGCATGAGCCAACGGATTGCCCATGGAATGAGCAGCCCAACCTCTATAGATAAAGTCATGCTGACTCTGTGCTGCAATAATTGAATTCATCATTACGTTGAGATCACCCGATGTTGGGTTTTTCATGCCTACCGGAACCTCAATGCCGCTTGACACTAATCGGTGCTCCTGGTCTTCAACGCTACGAGCACCTACTGCAACATAACCAAGAATGTCATCCAGGTACTTATAGTTCTGTGGGTAAAGCATCTCATCAGCAGTACACATACCCGTTTCTGCAACTGCACGCATATGAAGTTTACGGCACGCAACAATGCCTTCAAACAAGTCAGGCTTGCCTGTTGGATCTGGCTGATGAAGAAGACCTTTATAGCCTTTACCTGTTGTACGAGGCTTATTGGTGTAAACGCGAGGAATAATCAGAATGCGCTCTTCAACCTTTTCCTGTACCTTTGCCAAATGAGAAAGGTAATCCATAACGCTATCTTCGCGGTCTGCAGAGCAAGGACCAATGATTAAAACGATGCGATCATCTTCGCCCTTAAAAATCTTCTCAATCTCTGCACGGCGTTTTGCAATAGCTTCTGCTACATGCTGAGTGAGAGGATACATTTCCTTTGTTTCCATCGGAATAGGAAGCTTCCGGTCAAAAATCATATTCATATAGATGCTCTTTTCTCGTAGAAGACGTGCCTGGCGTACGCCTGATGTGCTAAAAAATAATTGGATACCATTGTATCCTCTTACAAAGAAAATGTGCTTTATTGAATTTTTATTTAACCTAGTTTTTTACTATTTTTTGCATTAATGGAAATCACTTTGCTACTCAAATTCATTTCTTTCGCGTTAGCTTACTGCTTCATTTCCTTCGCGTTAGCTTACTGTTTCGTGCAAGCTCATCTGTGTTTAGCAGTAACGAATGCCAGCATTTCCATGCGTTGATTTGTGCTCCCTATTGGCACGCTGTGCTATTTCTAGCTTTTGCGCGCTCAGCTTCAGTCAGATCTTTCAACACTTCACCTGCAATAATCAACCCTGCAACACTTGGCACAAATGAAGTTGATCCAGGAGTATCCTTCTTTCTTTTTAAAGAGAAGTTCTCCCCTGCCCCTCCTGCGCCTTGCGCTTCTTTCTCGCCTTTTGCTTCTTCTGCGCGGTCTGTTTTTTTAGCGTCCTCTACTTCAGTTGAGTCTTCTATCTTTTTCGCTTTCAAGCAAGCTAAGGGAACAACGGGAGGCTCATCGGAATATACGACTTTTAGCTTTTCGATGCCCCGCTTACGACATTCTTTACGCATGATACGCGCAAGCTTGTCTCCTGATGTCTGAGAAATATCAGCTACCTTAAAACGCGTAGGATCCAGTTTGTTCCCTGTTCCCATGCTTGAAATAAGGCTTACGCCAACCTTATTTGCCTGTTGAGCAATGAAGAGCTTTGCGGTAACCGTGTCAACCGCATCAACAATGTAATCAAATTCAGAAAGATTAATCTGATAAGCAGTTTCAGGAAGATAGAAAAGCGGATAGGTAGTTACATTACAGTTTGGATTAATATCAAGAACGCGTTGTTTGGCAACCTCGATTTTAAGTTGACCGAGCGTGCTATGAGTAGCCACTATTTGCCTATTTAGATTGGAAAGAGAGACGATATCGTGGTCAACTAACGCAATACTTCCTACTCCTCCACGAGCAAGAGCTTCCACCACGTGGCCCCCCACTCCTCCTACACCAAAAACGACAACACTCTTTTTTGCAAGCGTTTCAAGCGCCTCATCGCCAAATAAAACTCTGGTTCTTTCAAACTGATCTTCCAAATTAATCTCCTTATCCACCAAAAGAAGCGTACCACTAAACCCTCATTGCTAAAATAAGACACTTCACGCACAAAATCGGCCTTTCAAGAGTTAAGGTCTAACAATTTTTAGCAAATAAACGACAATCAATTCATAGCCACATGATTAACGAAAAACTTGATAGTAAGGAGTTACCTCAATGGCATTAACGGAACAGGAGATAAAGGCTCTAAAGCCCGATGTTCTCTCTCCTGCCGAGATTGAAGCAAAAGCAGAAAGTCTTTCTGTTGGAAAAGCAGGCATGAACGGAATCACTATGTTTGTGCTGGCAATTGCAGCAGGTTTATTTATCGGATGCGGCGCAACGCTTTTTACTTTAGTTCAAGGTGATACCGAATTAACCTTCGCGCTCAAACGTCTTATTGGAGCATCATGCTTCTCGGTTGGCTTAATGCTTGTTGTAGTCTGTGGCTCAGAATTATTTACCGGCAATTGTCTTATGGTGTGCGGCTTAGGAAGCAAGAAAATTTCCTTTAAGGGAATGCTTAAAAACTGGGTCATTGTATACGTAGGAAACTTTGTTGGCTCCATTCTGTTAGCAGGCATCGTGTGCGGATCAGCAATGGCCGCTATGAATAACGGCGCGGTTGGCGAAGCAATGTGTAGCATTGCTATCTCAAAAGTAACCCCTGATGCCTTCACCTTAATTTGTAAAGGCATCATGTGTAACTTCTTAGTTTGCTTGGCCGTATGGATGACTTTTGGCGCACGCACCTTAGTAGATAAGATTGTTGCCTGCGTTATGCCAATCACTGCCTTCGTTGCGTGCGGATTTGAGCACTGCGTAGCCAACATGTTCTTCCTCTTCGAAGGTCTTTTTGCGAAAATGTGCGGCTACGGCGCCAATCTGGCAAACATCTCTCAAGTTGATTTAGGACCAATCTTCTACAACCTGGGATGCGCTACCATTGGCAACATTATTGGTGGCTCTATCATGGTTGGTCTTCTCTACTGGATTGCCTACGCACGTAAAAAGAAGAACCAATAAGCCATCACGTAGTTTAGAGCAAGCGGACTGCTGTTCCGTAAGCTACTACTTCAATAGTGCCGTCTGCAACAGCGCAGGTTTGAAAACGAGCTGCCACTACCGCATTAGCTCCTAGGGCCTCGGCCTGCTGTTCCATGCGGCGCTCTGCAATATCACGCGCTTCGTTAACCATATCGGTGTAAGACTTGATCTCTCCACCCGCAATATTCTTAAGTCCAGCCATAAGGTCGCGACCAATATTCTTTGCATACGCAACATTACCACGTACCAAGCCTACAACTTCAATGCCATGACCTGGAATTACGTCGGTAGTAACTACTAACATTTTTCTCCCCTAACGCTGTGATTATTTGGGTTATGCCTGACAGGTATGAACTTTGATTCTCTCGATATACCGCTGAGCATATTGACTGAGCGCTGAGCCTTTTCGAATAATGTACCCAATGCGCATTATACCTTCCATCCTGATAGGTCGTGCCACGATGTCGTCGGAATTAAGATGCTGGGAAATAATTCCTGAGCTTACCGTAAACCCATCAAGTCCTATTACCATGTCGAATAAAGTGCCTCGGTCGCGTACTTTTATATTTTTGCTGCAATCAAGAGCACTCAACAATTCTTCGGAGAAATACTGAGAGTTATGGCTTCCTTGCTCAAACGAAAGAAAAGGATACGCATCTAATTCTTCTAACGTGAGTTCCTCTTTCTCTGCAAGAGGATGGCAACAAGAAATAAAGGCATGAGGCCTTGCGGTAATGATCTCGTGAAACTCCAAGCCTTCATGACGAAACAAGCGAGTAAGAGCGGTCTCGTTTTCAGGAGAAAGGTAGATAATGCCAATCTCGCTCGTTAAGCGACTAACATCTTCAATAATTTCATATGTCTGAGTTTCACGAAGGGTGAAATCATAGGAATCCCCTCCGAACTCCCTCACCACATCTACAAAAGCTTCCACGGCAAATGAGTAGTGCTGGCATGAAACAGAAAAACGAGCATTACGTCCCTTTTCGCCAGAAAATTTTTCCACTACTGCGTTAGCTTGATCAAGGAGCTGATGAGCATATCCCACCAGCTCCTCTCCTTCTTGAGTAAGGCTAACCCCTCTACTTGAGCGGTTCAAAATTTTTATGCCTAGCTCTTCTTCAAGTTGCTGAATTGCAACCGATAAACTTGGCTGAGAAATAAACAGAGCCTCAGCAGCTTTTCTAATAGAATTCGTTTCACTGATTGCTATAAGATAGCGAAGCTGTTGAAGAGTCATGACTCCTTCTTCCTGTAAAAGACTTTAAGTCTTACCTAAGAGAGCAAGGCTTGGAAGCTACTCCTCTTCAATAGTAAAGCGCCATGCACAACCACAGGTTTCATCAGTCACATCTGGATAGCAGCTAATACATTCGCATTTAATACGATCATCGATTCCTTTTGCAAAGCCCGAATACTCAATAAGACCAACTGGCTTACAAGGATGGTAAGGCATTCCTTTTCGAGCACGAGCAGTCTGCACACGGCATACTACCGTTCGATACACTAAAGAATCTCCCTCCCAATACACCTCGGCTTCATTTGCTAACGTGTTATAACCAAACATGATTGCTTTTTCGAGCCCTTTAAGACCAGGGTGTTCTTCCATGCCAAAATACTTCTTCAAGCGTTTAGCTTCTGCAGGAGAATAATTCTCCCATGCTTTCTTGTCGTACTCCATTGCGACATCCATGCCGTGAGCTTTTTCCAAAGACTGGAACCAAACACCATCCATCGCAACCAAGTTCTTTGACATCATCTCTAAAAGATCAATCAATTCATCCTTGGATAACTCTTTAAGTTGGTCTCTCATAATTCACCTTCTGTATCAACAAACATTCCATCCATATTAAAAGATATAGAGTAAAGAGATAGTCAAAATGCTCATGAAATGCGCCGGCGGTTTTTAAGCTTCAAGAACAAAAGGAACAACGTGAGCTACTCCTTGTTCAGGCGTAATGACCGCATCCTCATTATCGATATCAATAAGCTGGTAACGGTTATTACCCATTCCTAATTCTTTCATATAGCTTAGCTGCCTATGACCGTGACGAGTTTCAATACGCTCGCAGAGATTCTTATTATCTTCTGGTTTCATTGCATAAATCAAGTCAACTGAAGCAGTATCAGCAGCAAGAATATCAAGCGAAGCCACGATGCCTACATTAGGAGTAACAACTGGTTCAGCAGAAAGGCCTTCACAGTCACAACTTACCGACATATTACGCATAACATTTACAAAGCAGATATTCTTACCAAAATGCTCAATAACCGATTTGGTTGATTCGGTCATACGCTCCATAAACTCTTCTTCGTTTATGTCCCACATATTCATTGAGCCCGGATTAGTATGAATCCAACTTTTTCCAATACGACCATCAGCGCAACCGATACCAATATTCTTATTTGAGCCACCAAAACCGCCCATAGTATGGCCCTTAAAATGAGTTAGCGCAATCAAGGAGTCATAGTTGGAAAGATTTTTACCAACCGCCATAGATTCAAACCATTTGCCCTGAGTAATAGGAAAGTTAGTCACGCCTTCTTCGTCCAAAATATCAACCGGCGCAAAGGTCCAACCATTATGCTCAATAGTTTCACGGTGCTTTTCAGTGGTATAGCGATCACCTTCGTAATACGTATTGGTCTCTACAATAGTTGCATCCTGAAGTTCCTTTTCGAAAAGCTCTTTAACCCAAGGACGAGGGATAATGTTTGGACCATCTTTTTCACCTGTATGAAGCTTTACCGCAACCTTGCCCTTAATGGCGCCTGACACACGGTTATAAATCTTTCGAAGGCCCTCTGCGCTTAAATCACGAGTGAAAAATACAATTGATTCTTCGCCCGTACGCTCACAGTAAGGAACATACTTATTACCATCAGTTCCAGGAGTTTTAATAAGGTCGGCCATGATTCCTCCTTTACTAAAGCCCTCTGTTCAAAGAAGAAGGGCTCTGATTCAACTTTTATGACTATTGTAGTTGTTTTTGTATAAGAGACGATGAAGTGGCACGTTTTCGCGCAATATAGCGTATCACACAGCACAGCGTAACGCGTGATATACCGTATCACGTACTATAACGCACATGGCACAGAAGAAAAATGGCACTCCGAAGAGTGCCATAGAGATGATGAGTTTCTCAACTCGTATATATGTTTCAGCAAATACACAAACTGTGCAGAAATCCTAGCTACAAGAAGATTGCCAGCATAAAGCCCGCCGCAACCGCAGAACCAATAACACCTGCAACGTTTGGACCCATAGCGTGCATAAGCAAGAAGTTGCTTGGATTAGCCTTCTGACCTTCCGACTGAGAAACACGAGCAGCCATAGGAACCGCAGATACGCCCGCAGAACCAATGAGCGGGTTAATTTTGCCACCAGAAATCTTGCACATAAGCTTACCAATGAGCAAACCACCTGCAGTTGCCAAGCAGAATGCCAACAAGCCAAGAACAACAATTTCGAGAGTTTCAATAGTCAAGAAGCGATAGTACAAAGCGGTACCACCAACAGAGGTTGCCAAGAAGATAGTAACGATATTCATCAAAGCATTCTGAGCAGTGTCAGACAAACGATCAGTTACGCCAGACTCCTTAAACAAGTTACCCAACATCAAGCAACCAAGCAATGGAGCAACAGATGGGAGCAACAAACAAACGAAGATAGTAACAATAATAGGGAACAAAATCTTCTGAGTCTTGGTTACAGTGCGCAACTGTTCCATCTTAATCTGGCGCTCTTTCTCAGTGGTGAGTAAGCGCATAATTGGAGGCTGAATCAAAGGAATCAAAGCCATATATGAATATGCAGCAATTGCAATAGCTGCCAAATATTCAGGAGCTAACTGCGAAGTCAGCCAAATTGCGGTAGGACCGTCAGCGCCACCAATAATAGCAATAGAAGCAGCTACGTTTGGAGCAAAACCAATTGCACCTGCGAGCAAGAAAGCACCGAAGATGCCCAACTGTGCTGCTGCACCCAAAAGCAAGCTCTTAGGATTTGCGAGCAGTGGGCCAAAGTCGGTCATTGCACCAACGCCAATAAAAATCAAGCAAGGGTACAAGCCAGTCTTAACACCCAAGTACAAAATGTCTAACAATCCACCTTCATGGAAGACATTAGTTACCGTTACATCACCAGCAATATATCCGTCCCACAATTCTGGATGGAACATGCCGCCACCAGGAAGGTTTGCAAGCAACATACCGAATGCAATACCAACTAAAAGTAGAGGCTCAAATTTTTTGCGAATACCTAAATAAAGAAGGAAGCAGGCTAGGGCAAGCATGATAATCTGACGGAAGTCAGTAAAGATCATGCTAAAACCTGACGTCTCCCAGATTCGCATTAAAACTTCAACTACATTTTCCACTGGTACGCCCCTAAATCAAAAGAAGAGTCTCGCCAGTGTCAACAGTCTGACCGACTGAAGCAACAATAGCTTTTACGGTGCCTGCGCAAGGAGCATTAACGTCAACGTTCATTTTCATTGCTTCAACAACAGCAACAACATCGCCCTCTGCAACCGCATCTCCAACTTTTACGTTGATAGATACAACACCTGCAGGCATTGGCGCAACAACTGGAGTACCATCACCTGCTGCAACAGGAGCTGCTGCAGGAGCTGCTGGAGCAGCAGCCGCGGCTGGAGCAGCTGCAACAGGAGCAGCAACTGCAGGAGCTTTTGCTTCGTACTCATCAATAATCATTGCTTCGCCTTGTTCGACTTCAACCTCATAGGTCTTGTCTTTTAAGGTTACGATATATTTCATTTGACCTCCTTGATGGAGATGAACCTCAGTTCATTCAAAGGTTTACCTAATTCATCAGCAACAATTGCCATAATCATTGCGGCACTTCTTGGATCAGTGTCGTATAACTTCAAATCACCCGCAGAGCCAGGTGCCAAGGGACGCTCAGCTGCCGGAGCAGCAGTTGCTGCCTCACTAGCAGGAGCAGCTGCTTTCTTACTCTCAAGCTTGTCGGTTACTGCCATCAAAATCTTAACAACGAGAATAAGAATAGCAAGAACGACAAATACCAGACAGATACCAAATACGGAATAAAAGAGGTAATCCCCCATACCCATTTGAACTACAGAAGCATCCATTATTCTGCCGCCCTAATGCTGTAGGAAACACGCTTCTCTTCTTCTTCCTGACGAGCAGCAAAGAATGCTTCAGCAACCTGAGGGAATGCAATGTAAGACAATACATCTTCTTCACAACGTGCACGATCGCCAAGCTCAGCAGCTGCCTTTTCGTAGGTATCAGTTGGAAGAGTATCAGCATATCTGCCTTCAAGAGGCTTTTCGTCGCCCAATACCTTAGTCAAGATTTCTGGGTCAATTGGAGCAGGTGTTTTACCATACTCACCGCGGCAATATGCCTTTACTTCGTTAGAAACATTCTTATAACGCTCGCCAACCAAAACGTTATTAACTGCCTGGTTGCCAACAATCTGAGAAGTTGGAGTTACCAATGGAGGATAACCAAGGTCTGCACGAACGCGTGGGGTTTCCTTAAGAGCTTCCTCATACTTATCAAGAGCGTTCATCATCTTCAACTGAGACAAGAGGTTAGACAACATGCCGCCAGGAATCTGATGGTCAAGGCACTGAGTGTCAGTTGCCATAGAAATTGGGTTTAATGTGCTGTCTTCAAGGTACTCATTACGAATTGGCTTGAAGTAATCAGCAATAGCAAAGAGGGTCTTCTGGTCAAGGTCAATGTCATAACCAAGCTCTTTGAGGCTTACTGCTAAAGTTTCAGTAGCTGGCTGAGAAGTACCACCAGAGAATGGTGAGATTGCGGTATCGATAATATCAGCACCT
Source organism: uncultured Eggerthella sp. (assembly GCA_900546175.1). Classification (GTDB taxonomy): domain Bacteria; phylum Actinomycetota; class Coriobacteriia; order Coriobacteriales; family Eggerthellaceae; genus Anaerotardibacter. Next base: position 100,909 of record URBX01000003.1, read on the forward strand.
GCCTCAACAGCCTTAAGATAGGTCATAAATGCAGTGCCAGTAGTGCTGTGAGTATGAACAACAAGAGGCAAATCTACGGCATCTTTAATGCTGCCAACCAGCTTGTAAGCGTTGTCAGGGGTCATAATACCTGCCATGTCCTTAATGCAGATAGTTGAAACGCCCATTGCTTGAAGTTCTTTTGCCATCTTTACATACGCATCTAAGGTATGAACAGGGCTTGTGGTATAGCTGATAGCACCAGAAGGAGTTCCGCCTGCTTCAAGAGTTGCTTCAATAGCAACCTTGAGGTTTTCCAAGTCGTTCAATGCGTCAAAAATTCGAATGATGTCAATACCATTGCGAACCGCTGCATGAACAAAACGCTTAACTATATCATCTGAATAATGCTTGTAACCAAGAATGTTCTGGCCGCGCAAAAGCATCTGGAGCTTTGTGTTTGGCATTGCGGCGCGAAGCTTACGCAAGCGCTCCCAAGGATCTTCGTTGAGATACCTCAGGCAAACGTCAAATGTTGCGCCACCCCAACATTCAACTGAGTAATAACCTGCTTGGTCAATTGTTTTTAGGATAGGTTCCATCTTGTCAAAGGAAAGTCTTGTAGCAATGAGACTCTGGCCTGCATCGCGCAAGACGGTTTCAGTGAAACCAACCTTCTGCCTGGACATATATACACCTCCATATTTATGACTGATTCACAAATTTTAGAATAACGCAATCCTACCGAGAAATCGAAAAATGATAAAGGCATAGATAATAGGTAAAAGGAGTTGTTTTACCTACGAACATGTTCAGTTTTACTGTTTTGAAACACTCAGGCTTGCGTGCTTTTTTACTTCCTGACTGCATCGCCTAGAAGCGGATCGTTGAGAAACTCTTTGTACTCATCCCATGCTCCCGTTTCATCCTTGATATCGAATTTCTCAGGATTAAATACCGGATCATAGCCGTGCTTCTTTTGTATTTCATAATCTTTCAGAATTGCTGCCGCTTTACCTGAAAGAAGCACAATAGCAATAATGTTTGCCCAACCTAAAAGTCCGTATCCAATATCGCCCATTGCCCACATAGCGTCGGCCGAAATAACCGCACCTGCAAACGAAGCCAAAATGAACACTACGCGCGCAACGGTAATTGCTTTTTTGGAACCGTTAGTTAAATAGTTAACGTTTGATTCAGCCTGATAACAATAGCCGGTCAAGGAAGTAAATACGAACAAAACAATGATGATAGCCAGAAGCTGTCCGCACCAATCACCATAGGTGCTGGTAAGTGCGAATTGAGTCCACTTAATACCTGCTTCAATACCACCTGTTTGACTTACCAAAAAAGCACCATTCGCATCAACTACATCGTACATGCCGGTCAAAATAACAATCAATGCAGTTGCGGTGCCAACTAACAGCGTGTCTGCATAAATAGAGCATGCTTGGATAAGACCCTGCTTCGCAGGATGAGAACATTCAGCAGCTGCAGAGACAATAGCACCACAGCCCATGCCTGCCTCGTTGGAATAAATACCACGTTTTACGCCCCACGAAATGGCAGAACCAATAATTGCACCAAAGAGAGCATTTGCGCCAATTGCGGAAGAAATAATCATGCTAAAAGCAGCAGGAATTTCGGAAAAATGCAAGCCCAAAATAATGACGGCCAACACAATATAAATGAGGCACATAACGGGAGCTACTAATTCGGCCAAACGAGCAATGCGCTTAATTGATCCAAACACAACGAAAGCAAGAATGGCACAACAAACAGCACCTACAATAACTCGGTCAACATTAAAGGCTTCTTCAAAGACAATAACAAGCGAGTTAATCTGAACGCCCGGAAGCAAAAGGCCTGGTCCAAGAATGGCGCAAATTGCAAAAACAATCGCATAAGGCTTACACTTCAAACCCTTTTTCAGGTAATAAGCAGGGCCACCAACAAATACCCCATTTTTGTCTTTTTCTTTGTAAGCCTGACCAAGAGTTGCTTCAGTAAAAGCAGAAGCAGCACCAATAATAGCAATAATCCACATCCAGAAAATTGCACCAGGACCACCAAAGTAAATTGCAGAGGCAATACCTGCAATATTACCCATTCCAACACGAGCGCCTACGGTAGTGGCAAAAGCCTGAAATCCAGAAATACCTTTTGGCTTACCACTTCTACTTGCTATCAATTCAGCAGATTTATCACCCTTGGCAAGAAGACGAATCATATCTCCAAACAAACGGAGCTGCGGAAAACCTAACCGGATAGAGAGAAAGAGACCAACACCTAAGCAGAGAAATACCAGCGGCATACTCCAAACCAGGCTATCGATATCATTGACGAGGGCGGTAAATTGCTCCATCAAATTCCTTTCATAGTTTCAGAATCTGTCCAACCACAAAAAATGTGAGTGCATTGCGATTCGAATAGTGCTTATTTATAACCTAAAAGTAAGGACGGGCGCCATGCTTGTATCAAGCACGCAAGAATTCCCCTCTCACATAGTCAATTGTCAAACTGCATTAGTTTATTATTTAGTCCTACTTAAAACCCCCAGAAGAATAAGTAAAAGGTGTTTCGGGAAAAAATTATCGGGCAACGGAAAACAAATACACCAATCCATTCCTTTCAAGTAAATTATCTGGCAATTTGTTACGTATTCATCATTTAAAGAAACCAATAGATTCACCTTTTTCCATAGGCCGACTTGACTAAACTGAGTTGCAAACGGAAAATTTGTTTAGGCAAACCGTATAGGCAATTATTAGGGGATTTGTTATGCAAACAAGAACTTTTGAAGCAACTGCTGAGCTTGCTGCTCAGGTTAAAGAAGGCATTAGCGCATCTAAGGCCCGCACCATTGTGAGCGAAGAAGAAAAAGTAACCTACCTTCGCAAAGCAATCACTTTCTTTTTGACCGAAGTTGAAGGCGGCATTGAACTTTCTAGCTCAGCTGCTGGTACTGGCGATTTTCTTTTTGAAGCAAACTGGGTAGAAGGCGTTTTAAACGGAAAAGATCCAAACGAAGAGCCTGCTTGCGCACCTAAAGAAGAATCGGTTCCAGTTCCTGCAACAATCATTGCGCTTCCTGCTGGTCCAAGCACGGTAAAACCAAATCCTACGAGCTTTACTGTTCCTGCAGCGGTTGTTATTGAAGCAATTAAAGAATGTGATACCCGCACTCTTGGTGCAACCGAGGAAGGCACTACCACTTATGTAAGCAAAGCTCAGTTCACTATTACTGAAACTGCAGAAGGATTTGTTCTTGCGAGCGCAGCTGCTGGCCCAGGAGATTTCTACGCAGAACTTAACTGGATTAACAGCATTCTTCCACAAGAAGCTCCTGAAGAGAAGAAGCCAGGTGCCGCTGATGAAGCAAAAACTCCTGCAGAGAAAGCTCCCGCAAAACAAGTTGCTGCAAACTCAGCTCCTGCAGCTTGCACCAATAACCAGGTAGCTGTTGCTGATTCTGCTCCTGTTAAAGAAATTGCCCTAACAACTGTTCTTGCAATTGCAGGTGCTGCTCTTGTTTCCTTTGCAGTAATTAAGAGCATTTTCAAGAAGTAATCACGCCCTCAGATTAAAACCAAATCTGAGGAATGAGAGACATTCATGGTGGCCTTGACGTAAATCAATGCCACTAGTTCCCCACAAAAGTACTGATTGAGGCTTTTGTGGGGACTTTTTTACCTAGATTATCGAAGATACTCATTCTCGAGTCGCGACAAGGTACCATCTTTTTTCATTGCTTGAATAGCTTCATTAATATCTTCAAGCAGTTCTGCGTTCTTACTATTCACCATTACGCCATAAGAATCCGTAGAAGCAATGCGAGCGAATATCTCTAACGCAGGATAATTTGCAATTTGAACCTTTGCCTGATAATACTCCAAGACAACCGCATCAACTTCTCCTGCTTCAAGCGCAGCTAAACAAGCTTGTGCGGATGAATATTCAATAACATCTTCAGAAAAAGTTTCTTTTGCATACTGAACCTGAGAATATCCCGCTACGCTTGCAATTCTTCTCTCTTTTAAAGAATCAAGCGTTACAAACGTATCAGTTTCGGTTTTTCCTTGTGTATCTGCCACTAAACCATCCGATTTTTTACCGACAGATTCTTCAGTAGTCTGTTTTTCAACATCGGAGTTTCCCGCGTTTGAATCTTGAGCATCCACGCCTTGGGCTGTTTGAGTCTCTCCATTTTCAGTTTTTCCTGCCGCTAAACCATCAGAAGCTTGGGCTTCCTCGTCAGAAAATACCGAATCGCTTCGAACAATAAGAGCGTTGTCGCCATAGAAATACGCCTCTGAAAAAGCAACCCCTTCTGGCTGTTCGGAAGGAATAGAGAAAGAAGCAATTGCAACATCGTACGTACGACCCGACTCCATGGCTTTTTTAATTTCGTTGAATTGAGCGTTCTCGATAACAATTTCCAAACCCAAACGAGAAGCCAATTCCTGAGCAAGCGCACTATCAAAACCTACGATTTGATCATCTTTCCAATACTCAAAAGGCTCTGCGTCGGCCGAAGTGACCACCGTTAATGTTCCCGGACGCACTAATTTGTATCCTTTTGAATCAGCAACCGAGCATCCCGTTTGCGAAATCAGAAAAACAAAAGAAAGCAACAGGGTAAGTACTGCAATAAGAACTACTCGTATGGATTGTTTTGCCTGATTAAAGATTGCCGTTCTCATTCTTTACCTTGTCTAGCACTTCAAAAGCAGCCGAATATCCCCCAGCACCATAATTCAATGCTTTTGATACTCGTGCAATAGTAGTTGCAGAAGCGCCTGTGCTTTGCTCGATAGCAGTATACGACTTTCCATCACGAAGCATTTGAGCAACCTCTAAGCGTTGAGAAGCATCCTTTATTTCTCTCACGGTAAGCAAATCTTCAAAAAGTGCAAAGATACTGTCGTTGTCATTAAGTCCTGAGAATACAGAGAGAAGCTGTTCGACTTCTCTGGTACGCAATTCTGCCATGGTACTCCCCCTTGACGGCTTTATTGTGGTGCAATTTGATTGACACCACAAAGAGATGCTTTATGCGAATAACCGCTTGCTTCAGTCAATTATATATGAACCTCAATTTAAAAACACAGACACCTCTTTGTTTGGAGCCGAAGTAGCTTAATTCAACACTTCAATTGTTTTGTCCAAAGGTCAAGAAAAAGTTTTAGAGTTTTTCTGACTATTTGTTGAAAATACCGTAGGAACTGCCGCCGTTTTCAATAAGGCAACCTTTTATACAGTAGACTGTGCTTGAACACGTTTTGGTACAAGCCATTAGCTAGAGGGGTCATCGTGTCAACAAACCAACCTAAACTCACAATTGAGACTCAGAAGGCAATTCATCAGGCCGCTTTTATTAAAGCCGCCCGTTCAGTTTATAAAAAATATGAAGCCGCATTACTTGATGTAAAAACACGTTTTGAAATTCTTGACGCGGATTTGGAATATCGTTTTAACCGTAATCCTATTCATCACATTGAAACGCGAATCAAGAAACCTGAAAGTGTTTACGAAAAACTTCAGAAGTATGGCAAACCTACCACTCTCTCTTCAATGGAAGAGAACGTGCTCGACATTGCAGGCATGCGTATCATTGTTTCCTATATTGACGATGTTTATGCTCTGGTTGAGTCTCTTAAAGTTCAAGATGATATGGAAATCATTAAAATCAAAGACTACATCAAAAATCCCAAGCCTAATGGGTATCGTAGCCTCCATATTATTGTGAAAACACCCATCTACTTCCTTGATAAAAAAGTATTTGTTCCCGTAGAAATCCAATTCCGCACCATTGCCATGGACTTCTGGGCCTCTCTTGAACATACTCTTCGCTATAAAAGCAAGTATCTTGTTGAAGGCATTGACATGGCCGACGAGCTTAAAAACTGCTCGGACATTATCGAAGATGTAGAGCATCGCATGCAAATTCTTATGCGCGCAGTTGAACATGGTGATTTGAAAGAGAGCGCAAAACGAAGGCGTGCTCAAATAATGGAATATACCACCGCCGATGAGCTCCTTGAAGCTGGATCACGAACAATTAAAGCTGCCGAAGAGAAACGCAATCTTTCCGCAGAAAACGAAAAGAAAATACCTCTTTTTACCCAAGCCTAACGAGGGCAACGAGTCTTTAAGACAAGGTCTCTTTATATTGGTAAAATATAAAGCCATGAGCAAGAGTTTTAACAGTTACACCGCAAAAGAATCCTTTGGGTGGATTCCTTATCTTGTGGTGTTTCTTTTTTTGTTTCTATTCTTCTTTCTTGCGAGTACTACCCCTCCTCTCAATGAATCCTTTTACGAAGAGCAGAACCAAACTTCAATTGTAATCTCTCTCTTTTTCTGTCTTGCTTCAGTCATGTGGTACTCCCGCATGAAAAGGCGGTGCACTGATAACTCTATTCAAATCTTATGCACCCTAATTGTGGCCACTCTCTTCGTGTGGAATATCATGGCATTCATCAGTTATTTTGCTCCCCAAGATGCCACTTTTCTCTTAGCTTTTCTCTGTTCAGCGCGCTTAGTTCCTCTTATTCTTATACCAACGCTTCTTTTTCTTTGCTCATTGAGAATTATTAACTTTTCTGAGAAAGAGACCTATCGCGTAGTATTTATCTTTTTAGTTTTTGCAAGTACTGCGCTTTCGCTTTTTGCTCTCACCAATAACCTCCACCAGTTGATATTTCAGTTTGATTCAGCAAATAAAAACGGACTCGCTATTCTTTCTTACGAAGGAGGGTTTTTTCTTATTTACGGCTGGATTACCGCACAGCTCGTATCGTTTTTTATTGCAGTATCTTCCTCAGCGAAAAAAGAAACCTACGGTGTTGGCCTGAGTTATTTATTTATTGCCCTGTTCCTTATTGCGCTCTGCTCAATTATTAGCCTCATTGAGAGTCATTCAATTAACACCAACGAATCGGTATTTGTTTACAGTGGGCTCTTCCTCCTCCTTCTTGAGGGCTGTATGTTTTTTGGCATTCTTCCTTCTACAAAAAATTACCAAGAAATTCTCATAAAACTTCCTTTCCAGCTTTTTATCTACCCCCACTTTCCTGGAAAAGCGTTTAAAACCGAAAAGGCCTCTGAGCTCACCTCGCAAGAAGAACAACAACTCTTTCAAAAAACTATTCTCAACCGCGCAAACGGCAAGAACTCATTCCATTTATCCGATTATCCAAACTACCTTTACCACACCTACAAAGTAACAGGAGGATCGGTTATTCTTGGCGAAAATATCGACCCTGTTATTACCAGGCGCGCTGAATTAGAGTCTCAGCAAGAGCTCCTAGAAGCTCAAGTATTGGCTTTACACAATACCCTTGCCATACAAAAACAATTAAAAAAGCAGGAAACCAACCAACGTTTGATGTCGGAAATCAGAAAAGCGCTCAAAACAGCACTTTCAAGAATTGACAACCTGTTTGACTACCTGATCAAAAACCACGACACGCTCAGTAAAAAAGAGCAAGAGCTGACCCTTTTTGAAGTAAAGATGATTACTTCCTACGCGAAACGCAAGTGCAGTCTTGTTATTGCAGCAAATAGCATTGAGGCGTTTGACAGCAAGCGTCTTGATCTAGTAATTAGTGAAGCAAGTATTGATATGCGCACTATTGGCTTTACCTGCGCATGCCTAGTTAACGCTCCAAAAGGTTTAAGTGCAGCAGCGGTAAGTTCGCTCTATGATTACTTCTTTATTTTTATCCTGGCAATTCTTTATTATGAAGACGTTATTCTCATGATTTCCATCAATGAGATATCAAACACTGAAGCGCGATTGCGTATTGCTGTTGAACACGGAAAACCTGCTATTCCTGATACTGAAAAACACATTGCTGCTATGAAAAAACGTCTTGAAGAGCCTACACCTCCTCAGATTAAAGACATTTCTCTTGTAATAGATGAGGGCACAATAGACTTCAGCGTTACTGCTTTTACCGAGGAGGAAGAAAAATGATTACCTCTACCCTCCCGCTACTCGCAAAAATAGCGCTCTTCGTCATTCTCTTTTTCGCTCTCCTATCAAACGCTCGATACCAGATTGAAATACTTGATAGAAGAAAAGACCAATTCTTTAAGGGATATTTTTTCCACGAAACAGTGATGACGTATACCTTTTTCTTCCAAACCATTGTAATAAGCTCGCTTTTAGGAAATAGCACCTTAGAAAAATTTACTTTCCTGTCTTGGAATATTCCACTTTGGCTTCCTGCTTCCCTTTGTTTAACAGGAGTATTCAGCTCACTTTTTTGTGCAATACAACGGAAAAACCCGTTAATTCTTCTCGACATTCCTTTGGCGGTGTTTCCGTTTATCCAAGCAGTAATCCCTCTTGGTAGACTAGGGGATTACCTTATTATTGGATTCTGCCTTGTTGCTGTTGCTCGAATGGTTATTCTTTACCGAAACAATCAAAGGCTTCAACGTAATTATTTGACGTACCTTTCTTTGGAACAGGCATTTAAACTGCTTCCAAGCGGGGTTCTTTTCGCTGATGAACGCGAGCACATCCTGGCAATCAATGACAAGATGAGACACTGCCTTTCTCGTCTTCATCTTCAAACCGATTTATGTGCTGTCTCTAATTTGGCGAGCCAACTCTTAGAGATAGCAAAAATCCAAAATCCTGAAAAAGATAACTCATTGACACTTCAATACCTCACAATCGAAGAAGAGCTGTGGCTTTTCACCCACTCATTTATCCTGATTAATAATCAAATCTACACAAGAGTGGTAGCACAGAATATCACCGTTGAAGAACAACTCAATCAGGATATTGACCTTACTAACCAACAACTTGCTATTACCGCAGATAAACTAAATGACTCGCTTGAGCAAGTTAACAAATCTGCGGAAAATGAAGTAAATCTTCAGCTTCAATCTCATGTTCACGATACTGTTGGTCACCGATTGTCAATTCTTCATAGATACATTGAAGATAAGAAGGATTCCCTTGATGATCTGCACGAATTGCGCAACCTCTTAAGTACCCTAATGGAAGACTTAGACTCCATACAAAAACCTGACAGCAAACTCATGCTTGATTCCCTTATCAATTCGTTTGCCTTAGCAAATGTTTCTATTGAGATATCAGGTGCTCTCCCAAAAGATCAAGATAGCACCACAGTATTCCTTCAAATACTTCGTGAAGCATGCACAAATTCCATTCGCCACACACAAGCAAATCATATATTCGTAGAATTTTGGGAAGATAAAGGCTTCAGCTATTTACGCATTTCTGATAACGGGGTTTGCAAGACGAACACCATTGAAGAACATACAGGCATTAAAGGAATGCGCCGTGCCGTAAAGTCACTCTATGGCACATTTGACGTATCTATCAAAGATGGAAAGTTTGTTATTTTCGCCGGAATCCCCCATAAAACGATACAGTAATCAATATGAAATGTCTTGATAGGATAATCGGCATAAACTAGAGCACACAAGATAAGGAAAGGGGCTCACGTTTTGGTTAAAGCAATTGTTGTAGAAGATCAAACTATTCTTTGCGAATCGTTAAGTGCGGCTATCAATATGCAGCCAGACTTTGTTGTTGTTGCCACCTTGTCCGATGCTTCCCTTGCTCTTGAAACCGCCATAGAAAAGCAAGCAGACATTATCCTCATGGACATCTGCACCGAGCACGACTCAAGCGGTATTACCGCAACAAGAGAAATCAAGAAAAAGGCACCACACATCAAGGTTGTTCTCATGACAGGCATGCCTGAAATTTCCTTTGTTGAACAAGCCAAAGAAGCTGGTGCCGATAGTTTTATTTATAAAAATGTAGGAACGGACGAGCTCATTACGGCGCTTCGCTCAACCATGTTTGGCTACTCTCTCTATCCAAACAAAGCGCCTAAAGAGGAAAATATTATTTCTTCCCTGACAGAAACAGAGCTCTCAATTTTAAGACTTGTTTGCGAGACCAAAACGCGCAAAGAAATTGCTGCTGAACTTTACATGAGCGAAGGAACAGTAAAACGCCACATCTCCGACATTCTTGCGAAAACAGGATATGACAGCATCCTTCGCCTTGCAGTTACTTCTGTAGCAAATGGATTAATTGCACCTAATCTCAAGAACGAATAAAGGCAAAGCCCTTGAACTTAAATAGCTTCAAGGGCCTGAGCAATATCCGCAATCAAATCTTCTGTTCCTTCAATACCACAACTCAAACGAACCATATCTTCAGGACAACCGCATGCAACCAATTCTTCAGGGCTCAACTGTCTATGAGTTGCATTTGCTGGGTGCAAACAGCAAGTACGCGCATCGGCAACATGAGTTGCAATTGCTGCCATTTTCAGGGAAGCCATGAACTTTTCAGCTGCCTGACGACCACCTTCAACTGCAAAGCTTACTACGCCACAACCGCCGTTTGGCAAATACTTCTGAGCAACTTCGTAATACTCATCAGATGGAAGACCAGAATAACGAACCCACTTTACCTTTGGGTGATCGTTTAAGAATTCTGCAACTGCCTGGCCGTTCTTTACGTGCTGTTTCATACGTAAGTGAAGGCTTTCCAAGCCAAGATTCAAATAGAACGCATTTTGAGGGCTTTGAATACTTCCAAAGTCACGCATGAGCTGTGCAGTGCACTTAGTAATAAAAGCGCCTTCTTTGCCAAAACGCTCTGCGTACGTAACGCCATGATAGCTTTCATCTGGCGTGCATAAACCAGGGAATTTATCTGCATGAGCCATCCAGTCGAAATTGCCAGAATCAACAATAGCACCGCCAACACCAGTTCCGTGACCATCCATATACTTAGTAGTGGAATGAGTTACGATATCGGCTCCCCACTCGAAAGGTCGACAATTAATTGGTGTTGGGAACGTGTTGTCAACAATCAAAGGCACCCCATGAGCATGTGCTGCTTTGGCGAATTTCTCAATATCCAAAACGGACAATGCTGGGTTTGCAATAGTTTCACCAAAAACTGCTTTTGTGTTTGGTTTAAATGCAGCGTTCAATTCTTCTTCAGATGCGTTTGGATCAACAAACGTAAAATCAATGCCCATACGACGCATAGTTACGTTAAACAAATTGAAGGTTCCACCATAAATGGTGCTTGAAGCTACCACATGATCGCCGTTACATGCAATATTAAAAATAGCGAAGAAGTTTGCTGCCTGACCAGAAGAGGTAAGCATTGCAGCGGTGCCGCCCTCAAGTTCAGCAATTTTTGCTGCTACATAATCGTTAGTTGGGTTTTGGAGTCGGGTGTAAAAATAGCCCTCTGCTTCAAGGTCAAAGAGTTTTCCCATTTCCTCAGAAGAGGCATATTTAAAGGTTGTAGACTGAATAATTGGCACCTGGCGAGGCTCACCATTTCCTGGCTGGTATCCACCCTGTACGCAACGAGTATCAAGAGAAGTCATACTGATATCCTTTACTAACTAGCTAATATTTTTTCGAAATTGCATTACGCCTATGCACGACTATCCTGCGCAGTAATTCAATAAAAAGTTTCTGCCGGTTTCGTACGAAATAGTTTCAACAAACCGCCCAATAAACGCTTTCGTTACAATACTTAGAAATTAGCGCTTATCAGATTGATTTTTACGTCAAATTCTTTGCCTGCATCCTTAAGCATTTCTCGAACGGTATCAAGATCAACAAGCGGATTCTCAAAATGAATAACCATATTCATACTGAAAGAATTTTCGGCCACATTCTGGCTAATATCATCAACACTTGCGCCCGCATTAGCCAAAACGCTTGAAATGCCTGCAAGAATACCTACCTGGTTGCGTCCAACTACTGAAACGAAGAAGCGTTCTCCCTTATGGTCGAAGTCTTCGAAATCAACACCTGCCTTGTTCAAATCATAAGGAGTGGTTTGATAAACGTAGTAATTCAACCAGTTTGTGTAAAGCAGCTGACCATGAGCACACCAAGAACGCCATGGCTCCTGATTTGGATCATCATCAGGGAAGTAATGGAGAGGAACTTCCATGTCCATTCCCTTATTAATGTCACGAACATACTCATTTTTAAGCGTATCGCGATCATACTCTGGGTGGCCAGTGATGAAGAAATTGCGGCTATCGGTGCTCTTAAACAAGAAAGCACCTGCCTCTTCTGATGTAGCAATGAGCTCTAAATCTGGGTGAGCGATGATTGCTTCTTCAGATACAGAAGTATGACGAGAGTGAGGAGCCATAAACTTATCATCAAAGCCACGAACCAGCGGACTAAATGGCTTTAATACCTTATGCTCAAAAACACCTGCCATCTTCTTGTCCAGCATAAATTTATCAATGCCGTAGTGATAGTACAATCCTGCCTGAGCACCCCAACAAATGTGAAGCGTAGAATGAACGTTAGTCTGACTCCAGTCCATAATCTCAGCGAGCTCTGGCCAATAATCAACCTCTTCAAAAGGCATTTTCTCAACTGGCGCACCAGTAATAATAAGGCCGTCGTAATGCTGGTCTTTAATTTCTTCAAAGGTGGTATAGAACGCTGCAAGATGTCCTTCAGGAACATTCTTTGCAACGTGAGTTGCGGTATACATAAACTGCACTTCAATCTGAAGTGGAGTATTAGAAAGCTTGCGGAGTAACTGCACTTCAGTATCAAGCTTTAACGGCATCAAGTTAAGAACAATAACCCGCAGCGGACGAATATGCTGAGAAAGAGCACGAAGCTCCGACATAACAAAAATATTCTCCTCTTCAAGCTGCATGCGAGCTGGAAGTGAAGCAGGAATTCTAATAGGCATACGCACCTCTTTTCAAGAGCATTTTTTTCATGCAGTTATACAAAAATACTATGACTAACTATAAAAGAACCAGATAAACTTAGTTCTTCATGGTTTCAATAACTAGTTATTAATCTAAGCAATACTACTTTATCAGCCTAAAGCTATCCTGGATTTCTCAAGGAATAGAGCCTTATTCAGTCTACGTTTCCTACTCGAACAATTCAGTAGAGAAATAGCGCTCGCCCGTATCAGGCAAAACGGTAACTACGGTTTTGCCAGGGCCTAAAATGCGAGCTAAACGCTTTGCAGCTGCCACGTTTGTACCTGAAGAAATACCGCACAACAAACCTTCCAATCTTGCAAGATCGCGGGATGTTTCAAGCGCTTCTTCATCGGAAATAACACAAATATCGTCATATACCGACGTATCAAGAATTTCAGGAATAAGGCCATCACCAATACCCATTTGGATATGGCTTCCAATAGGGCCTCCAGAAAGAATTGCCGCATTTTCTGGCTCAGCAGCCCAGATAACAATCTCGGGATAGGCTTCTTTAAATACCTGACCCATACCCGAAATGGTTCCTCCTGTACCAATTCCAGAACAAAATCCGTGAATAGGACCACCAATTTGGCTCAAAATCTCTTTTGCCGTATTAAGCTTGTGAGCCATCACGTTATTTTTGTTCACAAACTGCTGAGGAACAAATACACGTGGGTCTTCTTCTGCCATCTTATTAGCCGTGGCAATACATTCTTCAATTGCCTTACCAATGTCTCCCTCGTCGTGGATAACCACCACTTCGGCACCATACTGAGAAACAAGCTTTCTTCTTTCTTCCGACACCGAATCAGGCATAATAATGCGCGCCTTGTAACCACGAACTGCACAAATGAGCGCAATACCTACTCCCTGATTGCCACTTGTTGGCTCAACAATAATGCTCTCAGGAGTGATTTCGCCGCTTTCTTCAGCAGCATTAATCATTTGAAGAGCAGTGCGCGTCTTAATAGAGCCACCAACATTAACGCCCTCAAACTTAACAACAATGTCTGCAGCATCTGGTTCACTTATGCGATTCAAGCGAATAAGAGGAGTATTTCCTACTGCTTCCAAAATATTTGAATAAATCATTGGTTCTTCCTGTGGTTTAGCGAGACAAAAGTCCCTGTAATTATAGGAGAAACTGCAACCAGAAGCCATAGAATAATACTCTCGAACCTTTTAATGAAAACCTAGTCCCACTCAGAGTAAGGCTGAGTATTATTCTTTCTATGGCACACTTTAAGAAACCAAAACTTACCAACCAGCGTCTTGAGCAGTACGCTCAATACGTTGCAGCAAATCCGTTAACCAATAAAGGTCAATGGCGATTGTTATACCCTGAAGCCAAAACGCTTCATGTTGATTTAGGCTGCGGAAAAGGCCTTTGGACTACGCGTGCTGCCTCGAGCCTTCCCGAGGATTTATTCATTGGGTTTGACCGAGAACCTATGTGCGTCTCAATGGGAGCAGAAAAAGCAGGGAACCAAAAACTTCCTAATGTTTTCTTTGCACTTGATTCTGCCCAGTACGTTCACAATAATTTCGCCGAAGGAGAAATTGACGTTCTTCACATCAACTTCCCTACTCCTTATCCAAAAAAGAAGGAAGCCCACAATCGCATTGTTGAGGGAACGTGGCTGATGAACTATCGCGCCTGTTTGGGAGAAACGGGTGTCATTCAATTAAAAACCGACAGTCAACCACTATTCGATTTTGCGCTCGAGCAACTCGCCCACACAGGCTATGAAATTCTGTGGCAAACACGAGACTTGCATAACAGCAGTCAGAAAAACGAGTGGCTCAATAAACTTGCCTACACAACCAGTGCTTACGAAGAAAAGCTCATTGATCGAGGAGCTCTTGTGTACGCGCTTTGCGCAAAACCAGGTCCCGTTCCTCAGAATTGGGAGCCGAAACCAGCAGTAAGTCTTGTTGACTATCTTCCCGAAGACCTAGAAAGCATTACCTACATTCCTTATGGGATGGAAGGTACGGTCATAAATATGCGCAATAGAAAGCGAAATGCCCAAGAAAAAGCAGCTCGCCACAAAAAGCAAGAGACAACAGACGAAAGAGTAGCCCACCACGAATAATAGGAAGCCACTCAAAAATGATTAGCCTGTCACAAGGAGAAAAGGTCCTAGAAGAAAGCTCGCAATGAATAAAAGGAAATTCTCCGAAAAAAGAGCCCGTAAAACTTGTTCTCCTACATACCTTTTACTTTCGCAGCAATTCGATCAGCTACTGACATAGCCTTTCTACGATCTTCGCCCCAGAAACTAATAGAAATCATATCGGCACCAACATGACAGCCAATAGTGGTGCCAATAGTGTGGACAAAAACATTAGCAGCGGGATCTATAGAAAGAATTTCTTTTCGAAGCTTCTCTGCTTCTTCAGGGCAATCCGCATTACCAATTAAAACAAACTTGCTATTTACGTCATAATTCTCTTTGAAGAACTGCGCCATCTGCTTGATACCCTTTTTTCGGCCGCGGGCAACTCCCACTAATCCAAGAGTGCCATCGGTTGAAAAATTTAAGAGAGGCTTTACATTCAATGCATCACCAACCGTAGCAACACTCTTTGGTAAACGTCCTCCACGGTGAAGAGCATTCAAGTCATCAACCATAAAGAGTGTATTTACATGAAAGCGTGCTTCTTTCGCCCATTCTACAAGTTGCTGAGCGCTAAAGCCTTTACTAAACAAACGCATGAGCTCGAAATCAAGAACGCCCTCGGGAGTACAACCGAGCAACGTATCTACCACATAAAGCCCTGCCTCAGGATAATCCTCTTTTACCATAGCCGCTATCATTGCTGCCGATTCAGCATTGCTTGAAATACCGCTTGACATGGAGAAATAAACTGTTGGAAGACCACTTTCGCAACCCTTACGAAACGCTTCCTCCAATACCGCAGGGCTAATTTGAGAGGTAGTAGGAGTTGCTCCTGCACGCATAGTGTCATAAAACTCTTTAACCGATACCGACTGGAAGAAATCATCTGAGTAGGTAATTCCATCAAGGATGTAAGAGTAATTGAGCACTGTTACGTTATCGGGAATTAAATCGATTGGCAAATCACAACAGGAGTCAATAATAAGATTGCATTTTGGTTCCATATAAATTCCTCACTATATGATTCGTATGTCCCATACGCAATTGAAAACTTACCACTTATTTCAAAAAAATGACCTGGAATATGTTAAGGGAAAATAATATTTATGAACGAGCGCACAGTAGAGTAAAATTAATCCATTAATTCAGTCACATATAAGGAGAGAACAGTGGAGAAGAAAGATTTAGACTGGGGCAGCCTTCCTTTCGGTTACCTGAAGACTGACTACAGCTATGTATGCAATTTCAAAAACGGTCAATGGGAAGAAGGCGGTCTTACCGCTGATCACTCTCTTCCAATGAGTGAATGTGCAGGCGTTCTTCACTATGCACAAACCGTTTTTGAAGGCTTGAAGGCTTACACCACCGAAGACGGAAAAATTGTATGCTTCCGTCCTGACTTAAATGCAGCACGTATGGCAGATTCTGCTCGCCGTTTATGCATGCCTGTTTTCCCAGAAGATAAGTTTATTGAAGCAGTCAAAGAAGTTGTCAGTGCAAACGCAGCTTGGGTTCCTCCTTTTGGTTCAGGCGCAACTCTTTACGTTCGCCCATTCATGTTTGCAACAGGAGACGTTATTGGCGTAAAGCCTGCTGACGAATATCAGTTCCGCATTTTGGTAACACCGGTAGGCCCTTACTTTAAGGGTGGAGACACTGCAGTAACCATCACCGTTGCTGATTATGACCGTGCTGCTCCTCATGGTACCGGCAACATCAAAGCAGGCCTCAACTACGCAATGAGCCTTTATCCAGGTGAAAAGGCACATGCTGCTGGCTATGCAGAAAATATGTATCTCGATTCTCAGAGCCGCACCTATGTTGAAGAAACTGGCGGCGCAAACATCCTCTTTGTTGACAAAGAAGGAAACCTTGTTGTTCCACAGTCTGCAACTAACTCTATTCTTCCTTCTATTACTCGTCGCTCTTTGGTAGTAGTTGCAAAAGAGATCCTTAATATGAAGGTGATTGAGCGTCCTGTTAAGTTTGAAGAAGTACTTAATGGTGACTTTGTAGAATGCGGCCTCTGCGGAACCGCTGCAGTTATTTCTCCTGTTGGCCATATTGAAGCACCAGGCGTTGACGTTACTTTCCCTGACGGATCCGAAACCTCTGGTCCAGTTATGAAAAAGCTTCGTGAAACCTTAACAGGTATTCAGGCAGGCAATATTGAAGGCCCTGAGGGATGGGTTGTTTCGATTCTTTAATCGCTCTTTTGCAATAACAACTCGAAGATATAAACATACAAATAACGCCTTTCAGAGATAGAAAGAAACACAAAAAAAGCTTCGGAAACAATTCCGAAGCTTTTTTTCTATAGGTCTAAGCCTTATTATCTTCAATTTAGAAAGAGAGCTTTTTGATTCGCTCCATAGCTTCTTTTGTTGCCTTGGCATCACCAAAAGCAGTCAGGCGAATATAACCCTCGCCCGAAGGACCAAAGCCTGCTCCTGGGGTAGTAATAATGTTTGCCTCGTGCAAAAGCTTATCGAAAAGCTCCCATGAGCCCATTCCTTCAGGAGTTTTACACCAAATATAAGGACTGTTTACAGCGCCAAACACCTTAAATCCCGCAGATTCTAAGCCTTCTTTAATGACTAATGCGTTGCGGCGATAATAATCAATGGTCTCCTCAATCTGAGCTGTACCCTCTGGCGAATAAATTGCCTCTGCGCCACGCTGGATGACATAAGAAGCGCCATTAAATTTTGTACACTGACGCCTATTCCACAAAGCATTAAGGCTCTGGCCTTCTCGGATTAATTCTTTAGGCACAACAGTATAGCCACAGCGAGCTCCAGTGAAACCAGCAGTCTTAGAAAAAGAGCGGAATTCGATAGCGCATGTTTTAGCTCCCTCAATTTCAAAAATCGAATGAGGAACATTGTCTTCAACAATAAAGCGCTCATAGGCTGCATCAAACATGATGATTGAGTCGTTTTCGTTTGCATACTCTACCCAAGCTTGAAGCTGATCTGCATTGAGAACCGTACCCGTTGGATTATTTGGACTACAAAGATAAATCACATCCACTTTTGTGTCAGGGATTGCGGGAGAAAAATCATTTTCAGCGGTAGTTGGCATGTAATAAATGTTGCTCCACTTCTGAGTAGCCTCGTCGTACTCACCCGCACGACCAGCCATTGCATTCGTGTCAACATATACAGGATAAACCGGATCACACACCGCAATCACATTATCTACCGCAAGAATATCGCCAATATTGCCGCAATCGGATTTCGCACCATCAGAAATGAAAATCTCATCTACCGCAATATCAACTCCGCGATCAGCAAAATCCTTTTCTGCAATTACTTCGCGAAGAAAATCATATCCCTGTTCAGGGCCATATCCGTAAAAGGTCTCAGCCTTAGAAAGATCGTCAACTGCCGCATGCATTGCATCAATAACTGCTGGTGCAAGCGGACGTGTAACGTCACCAATGCCCATTTTGATAAGTTGAGCCTCGGGATGTGCCTCAGAATACACCGCTGTTCTGCGTGCAATTTCAGAAAAAAGATACGCGCCAGGCAGTTTTTGATAATTCTCGTTAACCTTTACCACTAAAGCCTCCTTTATTGGCTGTTTATTTTCTCTTCTATTGTTTACAGCCAACGTTTCAGTCAGGTTAACTACGAGTTAATCATTGATAAGTTTTTGTAGGTATTCCCGGTATTCCTGCACCAAAGAAGCAGGAGAAGCAATAGTAACTGCCTTGTCCAAGCCTGCAATCCAACCATAAAACTGCTGACTTTTCGAAACAGTTACATACGCATTCACTATCCCATCCTTCTCTTTGGAGAGCATTACTTCACTCCCGAACCTATCAAGCACGATATCAACCTTATCGGCCTTAACCGCAAGCACAACCGATACTGCTTCACCTCCAAAACTGCCGAAAAGCTGGTATTCATTCTCATTGAAAGTGTAGTTTGCAATTCTCTCGTTGCGATCTGCCGGCTCATTAGAAACAGTAATCTTCTCTATGCGGTCAATTCGATAATGGGAAAAATCGTCATACTTCTTTGTGTAAGCAGTGAGATAGTAGAAGCCTTCGGCATACACTATTTTTACGGGCGTCAAAAGATAAGGTTTTCCTCCATGTTGAAGAATTCTTTCCTTGTCCGGACCGAATTTGTAGTAATAAAAGTTTATTTTCTTCTTTTCCTGAATTGCCTGATGAATAGTGTCAATAGTTGAGAAAACACTTCTATTTTTTGTCTTTATTCTTCCAACTACGTGAATTTGCTTATCAAGTTTTTCACGTTGAGCATTGCTTGCTAACGATTTAATATTTCCAATAAGAGTGTTGCTCTGCTTTTCGGTAAGAAACCTGCTTGACTCAACAGCATCAACGAGAAGCATCAGCTCTGAAATACTGAAATCTCTTCTGCCAAGACCATACTCAACCGGATTTCGCTGAAATGTTTGAATATCCATGCCAAATTCTTTGAGGATTTCCAAATCGCGATAGACACTTTTACGCTCTGCAGTAACTCCATATTCAGCAAGCTTTTCTATAAGCTGCCGCATGGTAAGGCCGTGCTCCGAATCGGTCTCTTCCTCAAGAATAGTACGCAGATATAAGATTTTTAACTTCGCATTATTTTTGCCCGACACACGTAACCCCCTGTTAGATCATTTATTCAATGATGTTTTCCGTGTTTTACAGAAACGTACCTGGCTTTATTAAATCCGCTTTTTCTGCAAATAATTGCATTCCTCTATTATTTGAATCCCCTGTTCAAAGCCTTGTTTTCACCAGTCTGTTTCCCACACGGTGCACTTCCGCATTTTTTTCATTGTACTAAAAATGTCCCAGGTTAGCTCTTTTAGCGAACTTCTTGGGCTTTTTTATTGGTGTTTTGACGCTTTCATTCCTGAGAAAAATCTCGCTATAATAAATTTCACGAGAGAAAGGACTCTTATGAGCGATTGTTTATTCTGTAAGATTATTGCAGGTGAAATTCCTTCAAAGAAAGTCTACGAAGACGATTACGTATACGCATTCGACGACATTGAGCCAGAAGCTCCTGTCCACACCCTTGTTGTTCCAAAGCAGCACTTCAATGACTTACAAAATGATGTTCCTGAAGAAGTACTGGGTCATCTCATGAAAGCTGTTCCTGAAGTAGCTAAAGCAAAGGGCGTCTATGAATCGGGCTACAGATGCGTAATAAATACCGGCCCTGATTCTGCAACTACAGTTCCTCATCTTCATGTGCACGTGCTTGGTGGTGTCCGAATGGGTCGTGCTACATTCGAAAACTCCCAGCGTGAACAGCAGTTTATCTAAGTAGTGAAAAGTGTTTATCTAGGCTGCTCGCAAGCCATCCCTTAAGCAAAGCTATCTCTTAGGGCAAGTGTTCTCTTAGATAAACAATACCTCACAAAACTAACCAATTAGGAAGCATGATTCAGCAAAAAGCAGCTCATGGTTTTTTGAGCTGCTTTACTTAAATAAAGGAGTGGCCGTGATTATCGGAGTAAGTGCTTGTCTTCTAGGAAAGAATTGCCGCTACGATGGAACATCCAAACCAAACGAGACAGTAATTGCACTCAAAGACAACCATACTCTGGTTCCTTTTTGCCCTGAAGTCATGGCGGGACTTTCAATTCCTCACCCTGCAAATGAAATCCAAACCACTGCGCCTTTATTAAAAGTGATAGATACTGAAGGAGCAGACAATACTAACGCTTTTTGCAATGGAGCGCAGAAGGCTCTTTCACGTCTTCAAAAAGCACAGGTTGATGCCGTAATTCTTAAATCAAAAAGCCCCAGTTGTGGCGTTGGGGAAATATACGATGGGTCCTTTTCAAAAACGCTCGTACCAGGTAACGGGGTAGCTGCTCAGGCAATCATCGATGCGGGAATCACGGTCACAACTGAAAAAGATTTATCCTTATTTGAACAGGATTTATAAATACAGTTTATAGACATATTGAGCCAATTAAACCTCTTTAAACAATTCATTACCTTCTAACCAACTCTCCAATAAGGAACTACAATAACAACCCAATAGAGAGCTTGAAGCCCTATACGAACTTCGCCAAACTAGGAGCGTTTAAAAGAATAGCGTCAATCTTTTCTCTTTCTTGCACAAAAGCGTTTAGAACTAGACATACCGGCAAGAACCATTAACAAGAGATACGCGCGAAACATGCCAATGATTGTCGTCTAACCCTCAATTAAACCCCCTAGCCTAGCAGAGCTCAACAAGAAAGGGTTGAACAACTCCATTATGGTAGAGTGACTAATCACATTTTTTCAGTCATTTACTACCCAACAGTAGAACTTTATAGAAAGAAAGGCGAGTTATACCATGCTGATTGGTATTCCGAAAGAACCGTTTGCGGGACAAACGCTTGTTGCGGGCTCTCCTGACACCGTAACGAAATTAATCAAACTTGGTTACGATGTTTGTGTTGAACAAGGAGCCGGTGATCGCGCAAACTACTTTGACGACCAATATGTAGCGGCTGGCGCTACCATAGTTGGAAAGCAAGAAGTTTGGGGTTCAGATATCATCATCTGTTTGGACACGCCAACCTCTAACGAACTTTCCCTTATTAAAAAGGGAGCAACTCTTATTGCCCGCATGAATCCAGGAGCCAATGCTCAAGACATTGAAACTTTCAAGCAAATGGGCATTACCGCTTTAGCAATGGATATGGTTCCTCGTATCTCACGCGCTCAGTCACTTGATGTTCGTTCTTCCATGGCAAACATTGGTGGCTGTCGTGCTGTTATTGAAGCAGCAAACGCATTCGACCGCCTTTTTGGTGGTCAGGTTACAGCAGCTGGCAAAATGCCTCCTGCAAAAGTATATGTAATTGGCGTTGGTGTTGCAGGTTTGGCAGCTATTGGCCAAGCAGGCTCAATGGGAGCTATTGTTTCTGCAACCGACGTACGTGCAGAAGTTGCTGACCAAGTTGAATCTTTGGGTGGCACCTTTGTAGAGATTCCCGTAAAACAAGAATCTACCGACGGTTATGCAAAGGAGATGTCAGAAAACGAGCAGGACTTGGTAAACCAGGTTTACGCTCAGCAAGCCGCTCTCAACGACATCATTATTACCACTGCTCAGATTCCTGGCCGCCCTTCCCCTCTTCTTCTTACCGAAGAGGCAGTAAAAGGAATGAAACCAGGATCCGTTATTGTTGACATGGGCGCTTCTCCACAAGGAAGCAATTGCGCTCTTACTAAGCCAGGCGAAGTTTTCACAACAGAAAACGGTGTTACCATCATTGGCTACAACGATCTTCCAAGCAGACTTCCTGGCCAAGCATCACAACTCTATGGTCAAAACATGGTCAATTTCTTCAAGCTCACCACGCCAAACAAAGACGGCGTGCTTGTTCTTGACGAAGAAGACGAAATTGTACGTGGAGTAACGGTTACTCTTCAGGGTGAAGGCATGTGGCCTCCTCCACCAGTACAAGTATCTGCCGCACCTTCGAAAACCGAGGAAGTAGCTCCTCAGGCAGAAGAAGAACCAAAGGAAAAGTCTGCTTTCGCAAAACATTGGTGGAAAGTTCTTCTAGGCATTCTAGGTATTGCTCTTATTGTTGGAGCTCCTGAAGAAATGTCTGGCCACTTCGTTGTATTTGAACTCGCGTGTGTTGTTGGTTTCTATGTAATTACCAATGTTACCCACACGCTTCATACTCCACTCATGTCGGTAACTAACGCAATTTCAGGCATCATCATTGTGGGCGCAATCTTACAAATTGGCTCTCCGGATCCAATTATTGCGGCTCTTTCCTTTATTGCTATGACCATCGCTTCAATTAATATTTTCGGCGGCTTCTTGGTAACCCATCGAATGTTGAAGATGTTCCAAAGGAGCTCTGAAGACTAATGAATACTCTTTTAGAAATGAGCTTCAATACTCCTCTTGAAGTACTTGATTCTCTTACCCGTTTCCAAATTCTTGCTTATATTCTTGCTGCTCTGCTCTTTATTCTTGCGCTCGCAGGATTATCTAAGCAAAAAACGGCACAACGAGGAAACTACATGGGTATTTGCGGTATGACCATTGCCTTGGTCGCAACTATCCTTAATACGGTTGCAGCCGACGATACTGGCGCTATCCTTTCTATTGTTTTAATGGTAGTTGCTCTTCTCATTGGTGCTGCCATTGGTGTTTGGCGTGCAAAGACGGTAGAAATGACCCAAATGCCAGAG
The DNA here is from genome assembly GCA_900546175.1 of uncultured Eggerthella sp. Taxonomy (GTDB): domain Bacteria; phylum Actinomycetota; class Coriobacteriia; order Coriobacteriales; family Eggerthellaceae; genus Anaerotardibacter. Next base: position 123,981 of record URBX01000003.1, read on the forward strand.
CTAGTTGCCATGCTCCACTCCTTTGTTGGTTGCGCTGCCGTACTGGTTGGATTCAATTCCTTTCTTACCATCCCAGGTGCCGACACTCCTTCTAATGCTTATCATTTAGGCGAAGTTGGTTTAGCAATCTTTATTGGCGCCGTTACCTTCACTGGTTCTATTGTTGCGTTCTTAAAGCTGTCTGGAAAGATGGATGGTAAGCCTTTAATGATTCCGGGCCGCAATATCATCAACCTAGGAATCATTATTGCTTCAGTTGTGCTTATTGGCTGGCTTATTACCACCCGCGGTGTTGCTGAAGGTCTTCTCCCTCTAATCATTCTTACCGTTATCTCTTTGATTCTTGGTGCCCACCTTGTTTTAGCAATTGGTGGCGGAGACATGCCTGTTGTTGTTTCCATGCTGAACTCATATTCAGGCTGGGCAGCAGCAATGGCGGGCTTTACTCTGGGAAATGATCTCCTTATCATCACAGGTGCTTTAGTTGGTTCTTCTGGCGCATACCTTTCCTACATTATGTGCCAAGGCATGAATCGCTCTTTCATCTCGGTTATCTTGGGTGGTTTTGGTCAAGACACTTCTGCAAGCACCTCAGATTCAGGCAAAACATACGCTCCTCATACTGAAACTTCCCCTGAAGAAGTTGCTGAGCTTCTTCGCAGTGCAAAGCAGGTTGTTATTACCCCTGGCTATGGCATGGCAGTTTCTCAAGCTCAGTATCCTGTTGCGGAGCTTACCCGCAAACTCATTGCCCAAGGCGTTGATGTAAAGTTTGGCATTCATCCAGTAGCAGGTCGTATGCCTGGCCATATGAACGTTCTTTTAGCTGAAGCTAAAGTTCCTTACGATAACGTATATGAAATGGATGAGATTAACGAAGATTGGGAAGACGTGGACGTCGTATTAGTTATTGGCGCAAACGACACCGTTAACCCAGCAGCTACCACTGAGCCAAACTCACCAATTGCCGGAATGCCAGTACTTCACGTTTGGGAAGCACAAAAAGTTATTGTTTCCAAGCGCTCTATGGGAACTGGCTATGCAGGCGTTCAGAATCCGTTATTCTTTAACGAAAATACCGATATGCTTCTAGGAGATGCGAAGGGCTCTGTAGAAGCAATTATTAGCGCACTTTAATGCACTGTTTTAAGGAAGATTTTTGGCAGAAGATTTAACAAAGGGAAGCGTCTTAAAGGCAATTTCCACCTTTTCACTTCCCTATCTTCTTGCCTATTTTCTTCAAACATTCTATGGAACCGTAGACCTATTTATTGTGGGGCTATTCAGTACCACGGCTTCAATTACCGCAGTAGCTACGGGAAGCCAAGTAATGCATATGATTACCGTAGTTATTGTGGGGCTCGCAATGGGCTCAACGGTCATGATTGCACAAACCGTTGGTAGCAGCGATTCAAAAAACAGATCGGTCTATATTGGAAACACCGCAACACTCTTTTTGATGTTCTCATTGCTTCTCTGTGTGCTTCTTCTGGTGTTAACCGATCCTATTGTTCGCCTTATGCAAGTTCCTACCGAAGCAGTTGAGGGAACCTTTTACTATCTGGTAGTTTGCTTTGTAGGCATTCCGTTTATCACTGCCTATAACGTCATTGCAGCACTTTTCAGAGGGCTCGGCGATACAAAAACTCCTCTGTATTTTGTAGCAATCGCATGCGTAATTAATATTGGTCTTGATTTCCTTTTTGTGGGCGCTTTTAACGGGGGTGCTACTGGTGCCGCAATTGCAACCATTATCTCTCAGGCATTAAGCGTTGGAATTGCTCTTATTGCTATTTGGAAAAAGGCTCTTCTTCCCTCAGTAAAACGAAAGGATTTTCGTCCTCAAAAGCAGCATATGAAAAACATCTTGAAAGTAGGCACTCCTCTTTCCTTGCAAGATGGCTTCATTCAAATAGCTTTTCTTTGTATAACCGTTTTCGCTAACATGCGCGGTCTTGACGATGCGGCAGCAGTAGGCATTGTTGAGAAGATTATTTGCCTATTATTCCTGGTACCTTCAACGCTTCTTTCTACCATGTCGGCAGTAGGAGCGCAAAATATAGGTGCAGGAAACCACAACCGCGTAAACAAAACATTCTCTTATTGCATGACAATAGTAATCGTATATGGCTTTGGAATAGCAATAGCGGTCCAGTTCTGTGCAGCAGGACTTATTTCTCTATTTAGTCCTGATCCTCATGTTGTTGAACTTGGAGCTCAATATCTTCAGGGATATGTTTGGGATACGGGAATTGCAGGCATCCACTTTATCTTTAGTGGATATTTCACCGCCTATGGATGGTCAATCATTTCCTTTATCCATAACAGCATCTCTATAGTGTGCGCGCGTGTACCACTTTCCTACCTTGCCTCAGTAACGTTTCTTGATACACTTTGGCCTATGGGCTTTGCAGTACCAGTAGGCTCTTCGGTTTCGGTGTTTATTTGTTTAGGTATCTTCATTTGGCTTCGTAAACACCCAGAAAAACTAGGGGAAATACATGACTAAACAATTTCGCGAGTATCTAAAAGATCAAGTAGTGGTTTTTGATATTGATGGTGTTTTAGCATCCTATGAATTCTCTCACTTCTGCCATAGTGCTGACATTTGGGAAGAAGCATTTAATTCCGCCGAAGATAATCCTTACTGCACGGTAGGCCCTCTTCCTACGCTTCAAACCTTTATAGCCAAAATGCCTAAAGAACACGTATATGTTTGTTCGGTTGCTGACGATTACGAACAAGAAGCTAAACGAGCTTTTGTTATGCGCCATTACCTAATTGATGCCTCTCATATTGCCTTTGTTGAAGACAAAACCAAAAAGCTCTCTTTTCTTGAAGAGCTAGCCCGATTATTCCCTGATAAAGCAATCGCATTAGTAGACGACACGGTTAAAACGCTCGATCAAATTCATAGCGAATCGAACTTTGTCACAGTTCATATCACCTCGTTTTTTGATTAAAGACAGATAATTGAACTTTCTAGCTGAAAGTCAGCCAATTAAACCGAAAATCCTGCGAGAAGAAGCAGCAAAATGAACCCTATTAATTTGCTTTAACTGTATTTCCTTATAAATTGAACCTTTCCCTTTTACTTTGAACTTTTTCATGCGCCTCTTCTTCTACTAGTGGTAAAATTAGTTCAATTTTGAAGGGATTTCTTGTTTTACTGCCGGTAAAACACCTCCAAACAAATGAAATCCCTTCTTTTTTATCGAAATTGAACCTGGGGAATTATGGAACAAGAAACGTTTTCTCATAGACTCAAGCAAGCAATGGCTGATGCGGGCATTCGCCAAGCAGACTTAATCAGACTTGCTTCAAGCAAGGGAACAAAGCTCGGAAAAAGCCAGGTTAGCCAGTATGTCTCGGGAAAAACAATTCCGCGCGCTTCTGTTTTGAACCTTCTTGCGCAAATCCTTTCTGTTGAACCAGGGTGGCTTTTAGGCGCTCCTGAAAGCACCCCCGCAGACAAAGATGGTCCACTTGCTACTTCGGCAGCTGCCGCCGTGAACGTAGCAAGCCATCAAGACACCACTTTGTATCAAAAGTCTTCAAAAGACCTAACCAAGAAAGACAGTTCAATGCGTCATTTTAATAAATCTTCAAAACTTGATAATGTTCTCTACGATGTTCGTGGCCCAGTTGTTGACGAAGCATCCCGCATGGAAGAACGCGGTATGAACATTTTGAAACTCAACATTGGCAATCCAGCACCGTTTGGCTTCAGAACACCTGATGAAGTAGTGCACGATATGGCTCGTCAGCTTACCGAGTGCGAAGGCTATTCCGATTCAAAAGGTCTCTTTTCTGCTCGCAAGGCAATCATGCAGTATGCTCAGCTCAAGCACATCCCTAATGTATCTATGGACAGCATTTATACGGGCAATGGCGTAAGCGAGCTTATCAATTTGAGCATGCAAGCATTACTTGATAACGGCGATGAAGTGCTTGTCCCTTCGCCAGACTACCCTCTTTGGACCGCATGCGTTAATTTGTCGGGCGGCAACCCTGTTCACTATATATGCGATGAAGAAGCTGAATGGTATCCAGACATGGATGACATTCGTAAGAAAATTACCAATCGCACAAAAGCAATTGTTATCATCAACCCAAACAACCCAACGGGCGCTCTCTATCCAAAAGAAGTGCTTGAAGAGATTGTTGCTATTGCCCGAGAGCATCAGCTTATGATTTTCTCTGACGAAATCTATGACCGCTTAGTTATGGATGGCGAAGAGCATATCTCCATTGCTTCTCTTTGCCCTGATCTGTTCTGTGTCACCTTTAGTGGCCTTTCAAAATCTCACATGATTGCAGGCTATCGAATTGGATGGATGATTTTAAGCGGCAATAAAGCAATTGCACATGATTATATTGAAGGCATCAATATGCTTTCGAATATGCGTCTTTGCTCTAACGTTCCTGCTCAGTCAATTGTACAAACCGCTCTTGGTGGGCATCAAAGCGTTAAGGACTACATTGTTCCTGGAGGACGCATCTACGAACAGCGCGAGTACATCTACAATGCCCTGAAAGATATCCCGGGCATTAGTGTAGTTAAACCAAAAGCTGCTTTCTACATCTTCCCTAAGATTGATACAAAAAAGTTCAATATTGTTGATGACGAAAAGTTCGCGCTTGATTTGTTGCGCGAGAAGAAAATTCTAGTTGTTCATGGTGGCGGCTTTAACTGGAAACAACCTGACCACTTCCGCATTGTATATTTACCACGAATTGAAGTTCTCAGTGATGCAATGAATAAGTTCTCTGACTTCCTTACCTATTATCGCCAGTAAAAGCCTGAACGTCTTGCTTTTTCACGTATCTGAGTGCAACACTCAACACAATTGAAGACACCAGTGCCAAAAGCGCAAAACCCGCAACGCACATCATAAGCGGCACCAATCCAATCGTGTCTCCTACATTTCCCAACAAAGGAGACACGATACCTCCAACGCACACAACAACGCCATAAATCAACCCCGATGCCATACCTAAATGGTTTGGAACAAACCCCTGCGCACAAGCTACGACAGAAGGATACGGTGCATTGTTAAAGACGCCTATTAAGGCAACAAGAACAACCGCAATAACCAGAGAAGAATTAAACGAAAATGCAATAAAAAGTACTGTCAGAAGAGCAAACGATCCAATCATGAGCTTTTCTACGCCAATCTTGTCATTCACTCGTCCCGAGAAGAAGGTAGCTACTGCGCCAAGAACAGAAAGAACCGTAATAGAGGTTGAAGCAACTGCTTCACTGGTAGAAAGCATAGCAACCATAAAGAGAGGAATGTACGCAGATGAGGCGTACGTGATAATTGACCTACAGGACATTACGAACATAGCTATGCTAAATGCACTCCAATGCTCATTTGCGTTTTGAGGAATTTTTGCCTCTCCGGCGCTTCCCAAAAGGAGAAAGGTCTTGTTCATTGGCAGCATTAGTGCAGCCCATAAAACACTAGGAAGAATAAAAATAAGCGCACCATGAAGACCGAAAAGAGAGACAAATACGGCAACGAGAATAGGTCCTATAGCAAATCCCGCATTGCCTCCAACCGCAAAAACACTCATGCCTCTTGCTTTGCTGGTGTCAGCAACTAAATTTGCTAAACGTCCGCCTTCAGGATGAAATAGCGCAATGCCTACACCGCTCACCATAGCTGAAGCAACAATAAGATAATAGTTCTCAAAAAAGCCAACACCCGCCATACCAAAGCCGGCAAACAAAACTCCTAAGGCCATTAACCACGGACGAGGCTTCTTATCATTTAGATAACCAAACAAAGGTTGGATGATTCCCGAAACAATATTTGCAGCGAAGAGAAGAACCGCCACCTGGAAGTAGCTATAACCCCCATAAAGAATAAGGAACGGAAAAATTGCTGCGAGCGCTCCTTGATTCAAATCGGTTGCAAGATGACCGAGCATTAAAAAATAGCTGTATTTTTTATTCGAAGACGATTTACTCACTTCTTCTTCCTTCTTCAAATCGAGCAGATAACTAAATCATTATGGCGCAATAAAAATTGAAGAAAAGCCTCCTTTCTTTCCAGTGCTACAATAAACAGACAGAACATGTTCATTAACATGTTGTTTCGAACAAGGAGGAGATCATTATGTCTCAGTATGCAGGAACTCAAACTGAAAAAAATCTTCAAACTGCATTCGCAGGAGAAAGCGAAGCACGCAACAAATACACCTATTTTGCGTCAGTAGCAAAGAAAGAAGGCTATGAACAAATTTCAGCCTTATTCCTCAAAACTGCTGAAAATGAAAAAGAGCATGCAAAATTGTGGTTCAAGGAATTAGGGGGCATTGGAAACACTCTTGAGAATCTTGCTTCTGCTGCTGAAGGGGAAAATTACGAATGGACCGACATGTATGACGGTTTTGCTAAGACCGCAGAAGAAGAAGGATTTACTGAACTCGCTGCGAAGTTCCGCATGGTAGCCGAAATTGAAAAGCACCACGAAGAACGCTATCGCGCTCTTATCAATAATGTTGAAACTGCTCAGGTATTTGAAAAGAGCACCGTTTCTGTTTGGGAATGCCGTAACTGCGGTCACATCGTAGTTGGCACCAAAGCTCCTGGAATCTGCCCTGTGTGCGCACATCCTCAAGCATTCTTCGAGATTAGCGCTCAGAACTACTAGTTTTTGCGCTAGACTTCACTAGCTATTACGTACCTATTGCACTGGCCTTCATGGGCCAGTGCTTTTTTTCGAAATAGCGGGATCATCAACCTTTCTTTGAAATTTTTTCTTGTCTTGTTAGATACAATAATTTCATGAATAAAGAAACCTACCTACATATGACAGGCATTTTAAGGGACAATCCTTCCCGCACTAAGATAGCCTCTGGCACCAACAGCGTAATAACTAAAAGCATTTATTTCGCTTACCCTTGTTTGCTTATTTGGATTTTCATTACCAATGAAGGTCTTTCCAACCCTGTTAATGCTCTTTTATGCTCACACTTTCTCAAGGCGTTACTCGTACCTCTTGCTTCCTTTGTGATTGTGAGTGTTTTCAGAGATAAACTCAATGCACCGCGGCCATACGAAGTATTCCAAACCCCTCCAATCATTCCGAAAAACACCAAGGGGCATTCATTCCCAAGCCGTCACGTGTTCTCCATTTTTGTTATCGCTATTACCTTTCTTGCGTGCGCCGGATCACCTCTTTGGGGAATTGCAATAATTTGCATGGGAATTCTTTTGGCCACTCTCCGTGTTATCACAGGGGTCCACTGGCCAAAAGACGTTATTGCAGGAATGGTTATTGGCATCCTTTGTGGAAGCATCGAATTTTTACTGTAGAGTAATACTATTTTTCAGATTCTTGAGTATTAAAACGCTTTTCGAATGCCTTAATACCTACCGGCACAACCACTATAACCGTGATACAAAGCATGAAATATTCAATGAATTTATGAGCATGAGCATCAAGTGGAGCAAGAACAACGCTTAAAAGCGCATACACGCACCCCAGTACAAGGCATCCAAAAATAAAACGGAACAAACGGGCTTTGAAAGATGATGCATTCTCTAGACAAATAAACCTACGCTCAATAATCCACGCTATGCAAAAACCAACAAAAGCTCCCGTAATTTTAAAACAGTCGGTCTGCATAACCCAAGGATCAACTAAGAGAACTCCCTCTATAAAATCAAGAGGATATGAGCGAACCGAAATAAAAAGAAGCGTTGCCAGCGCAACCAAACATGCTCCAACACAAAGAACCACGTCTTTTTTGGGATGCTTTTCAAGATAGCGCACAACAAAGCAACTGGCCCCCAAGAAAAGGGCGCTCACTGCTATGCCTACGATAACGTCCTGAGGAGTATGACAACCAAGCCAATTTCGGGAAAATCCCACCAAAATGATAAGGGCAATCATTACCCCTACTAGCATTTTGTACTTCCTGAACCAAATTGCAACCGCTCCACAGAAACCCGTAATACTGCTGGTATGACCACTCGGAAACGAATAACCAGTAGCATCTGGGAGCGCTTCAGGTACGGGAACAACACGAGAATCAAGAATCCAAGGGCGGTATACGCAGGCAATGTTTTTGATAGTCTGATTAAGGAAACTGCTACCCACATACCCTAGCGTAATAAAATAGCCTGCCCTCTTATCAACACACCAAAAAATCACTGCTGCAACAAAAACAGGAAGCATGCCTCCTGCCAGTTCAGACAGAAAGAAAAATAAGCTATTGACCGCATCGGGAACTTGTTGACGCAACTGCTGAAGCGCTAGTAAGTATTCGATATCCATTTCAAATCACAGAACCGCTAGACAAAGACTAGAGTATTTCCTCGCTGATTATAAAGCAGCTTTGATTGCTGCCAAAAGTTCATCGTACTCTTCATACGCAGGAACATCAGGATGAGCTGCTTTAATAGCATCGGTGCTCTTAAACAAAAATCCTGCTTTGGAAGCGAGAATCATAGCAACATCGTTGTGGCTATCACCAGCAGCAATAGTTTCAAATCCACATGATTGTAATGCGCGAACGGTAGTAAGTTTGCTCTGCTCGCAGCGCATTTTATAGCCGGTAATCTTTCCTGATTCGTTTGACAAAAGCTCATTGCAGTAAAGAGTAGGCAAACCAAGCTTCTCCATTAACGGACCGGCGAATTGATAAAACGTGTCACTAATAATTACTACTTGAGTAGTACGGCGGAGTTCATCCAAGAACTCTTTTGCACCGGGAAGCGGATCAATAGTAGCAATGGTTTCCTGAATCTCTTTAAGGCCAAGACCGTGTTCTTCAAGAATTGCCAAACGATAATTCATGAGCTTATCGTAATCTGGCTCGTCACGTGTGGTACGTTCCAACTCTGGGATTCCCGTTGCTTGCGCAAATGCAATCCAGATTTCAGGCACAAGTACCCCTTCGAGGTCCAAACAAACCATATTCATGTGAAAATCTCTTTCTGTTCCGGGCATGAACAACTATTTATCAAGAATTTTTGCTGGCGTAGTTTTTTCTTTATAGTCCGGATGGTTTTTAATGAAGCGCCAACGACATATCAGGGTAATAATAAGCGCAACCGCAGCAACTATAAAGAAGGCTCCCGCTAGTTCAAGCACTTTTTCATTGCCTTCAAACAACGCATAAGCACTTGCAATACCGAAGATAACGGAAAGAGCAGAATTTAGGACCGTAAATAGTTTAATGAGCACTTCTTTTGCCTTAGTGGGAGATATTGCCCAAGAAACAAAGACATACACCACCAAAGCAAGGACAGCCAGGATAATAATAAGAGGGAGCGCCTGAATAAGGCGAACAAGAATACCCATGCTATTCCCTTTCTTCATCGGTGCTATACAAATAGGTACTGCGATTTCGAAAACAATATCGTGCTCTCAATTCTACTTGAAGAAACACGCTTTCGTGAGAATAAAAGGAGCTTGCTTGCGTTAAATAGACAAGTGTTCCAACACTATCTTGATGCCAATACCAATAAGAACCAAGCCACCTACAATGGTTGCAGGCTTTTCGTAACGAGAACCAAAATGATTACCCACAACAACCCCTGCAAACGAAATAACAAACGTAACCACACCAATAATGGCAACCGCAGGAAGAATGTCTACTTGCAGAAAAGCAAACGAAACGCCCACTGCAAGCGCATCAATAGAAGTAGCAACAGCCAGCATTACCAGCTCTTTATAATCCAGCTTTTCGCACGCACATCCTTCTACAGAGCATTCTCTTTCCTCATGAAAAGCCTCCCAAAGCATCTTGCCACCAATAATGGCAAGAAGAGCAAAAGCAATCCAGTGAGCATACAACGTAATGAACTGCTCAAACTGAAGCCCTAACGCCCAGCCTAATAATGGCATCAAACCCTGAAAGCCGCCGAAGAATAATGCAATTATGAACGCATGCCCATAATTAACTTTCTTCATTCCCAAGCCCTTGCAAATTGACACTGCGAACGCATCCATTGCTAGGCCGATACCTACAAGAAATAAATCAACTATTGCCACATTTTCCCTTTCTCAAAACGAGCAAAAGGTTCAAGAATACCTATTTTTCCTATCTTTCTATAATTGTTCAAGATTTTGCAGAGATTAGACACAAATACGAAATAAACGGCCTAGAATAACCAGTAAAGGTCAGCAATGCCTGGCCTACACAAGTTAGTTGAGGAAAGTACAAGAGCATTTCAGTTAAATGGCTACGCGTAAACTGACCGTTTCTTTTTTGCTAGCACCACTTTCCTCTAAGCGATAGGAGTCGTGTTATGAGTACTATTCCTGTTATCGAAGAGATTTATCCACAAATCTTCCGCGTTGAAATTCCTCTCCCGGGAAACCCGCTCAACTATTGCAACTCCTACTTCATTTTAGGTCCCGACAAAACAACCATTGTCGATGTTGGTCTTAATCATCCTGATTGCGAAAAAGCAATCGAGGCAGCACTCGAACAATTAGGACGAACTTGGGAAAGTGTTGAGATTATCCTTACTCACTCCCATCCTGATCATACGGGCAATTTGGATCGTATTTGGCGAAGGTGGATTCGCATCTATGCACATATGCATTCTTTTGTTGAGGTAAAAAACCTGCTTGGTCTTGAATCAACCGTATTCAACCCTCTCCTTTGCCACCTTATTGACCCAAGCAAGCGCGATACCTCGGTTCAGGAGCGCGATGCAGAGAGATACCCTATCTCAAACGAACTACTTCCTATTAAAAACCAGCCAGATTTATTCTTCTTAGATGATGGCGATGTGTATCATAATGGTGATTTTCACTTTACGGTTATCACCACTCCTGGTCATGATGACTGGCACATTTGTCTCTACGAGCCAAAGCATAAGCTGTTTATTTCGGGCGACCATATCCTTGAGCGCATTACCCCAACAATCATGAGCTGGATACCTTCATACAACGCACTTGCCGAATTCTTCAAGAGTCTCGACAAGGTTCGCAATTTGGATGTTGATCTTATTTTGCCTGGCCACGGCCATCCTTTCACAGGTCTTGCAGAGCGTGTTGACTACCTTAAAGAGCACCACGAACAGCGTCTTGAAGAACTGTATTTCATCGTGTCAGACGGACATGCTAGCATTATTGATATTGCGCGCAATGCTGGCTGGAAACATCCTAATTGGGATGAATGGACTCTTGATCAAAAGTTTTATTCAATGGGAGAAACCTTCGCACACTTAATCTACCTTATTAACGAAGGCAGATTGGGCATGACCATTACTCAAAATAAACGTCGTTTTTATGTGGTAAATGACTGGGAGCTCAAACCGCTTAAAGGAAATAAAAAACAGTAAACACCTTCCTATCAGGGAAAACTATTTCGCTTCTACCGTGCGGTATCTAAATAAGGCATGCACTCTTTCTTAGATACCGCTATAATTGCTCTGTTATACGCAATATCGTTTTATTAAAGGAGCGAAAAAACATGAAAGCTATTGCCGAAAAATGGAATAGCATCAGCTTGATTAAGCGCATCCTGGTAGGCTTAATTATTGGTGCACTTCTCGGCCTATTTGCTCCAGCTGGAATTGAATTCATTTCTATGCTTGGTAGCCTTTTTGTTGGTGCCTTGAAAGCAGTCGCACCAATCTTAGTATTCTTCTTAGTTATTGGTTCCCTCATTAACGCCCGCGCTGCAGGATCCATGAAGTTCGTACTTCTTCTCTATGTTTGCGGAACCTTCCTTGCTGCCCTTGTTGCCGTATGCGGTAGCTTCCTTTTCCCAACCACTCTTACCCTTACTGGCCTTGATGCCTCCACTATTGAGCAGACCTCTCCACAGGGAGTTGGCGAAGTATTGAGCGCTTTAGTGTTGAATATCTTCAAGAATCCTGTTGAGTCTATTATGAACGCAAACTACTTAGGAATTTTGTTCTGGGCCGCACTCTTGGGTATTGCTCTTCGTGCTTCTTCTGAACATACCAAAGAAGTGTTCACTAACATCTCTGATGCAGTTACCAAGATTGTTGGCTGGATTATCAGCCTTGCACCTTTTGGTATCCTCGGCTTGGTTTATGACGCAGTATCTACTAACGGCGTTGAAATCTTTACCGAATACGGTCAGCTCATCCTTGTATTAGTAGGTTGCATGCTTGTTATTGCCTTGATTGCAAATCCAATCATGTCGGCAATTTTCATTCGCAAAAATCCATTCCCTCTTGTTTTGCGCTGTTTGAAAGATTCTGGTTTGACTGCATTCTTTACCCGTTCTTCTGCAGCAAACATCCCGGTAAACATGGAACTCTGCCGAAAGTTAGGCTTAAACAAAGATGTATATTCCGTATCTATTCCTTTAGGCGCAACCATCAACATGGCAGGTGCAGCAGTTACCATTACCGTTATGGCTATGGCTGCAGCTAACACCGTAGGCATCAGTATTGATATTCCTACTGCTGTTATTCTTTCTGTTCTTGCCGCTGTTAGCGCATGTGGTGCCTCTGGTGTTGCAGGTGGATCCTTGCTTTTGATTCCGTTAGCATGTTCTCTCTTTGGTATCAGCAACGATGTTGCTATGCAAATTGTTGCTATCGGCTTCATTATTGGCGTTATTCAAGACTCTTGCGAAACTGCACTTAATTCTTCTTCCGACGTTCTCTTTACCGCAACGGCAGATTACTACACACGCCGCAAGAACAATATTGATTTCAATCCAGGAAAAGACGCTGAAGTACCAAGCGAGGCATAATCGAAAAGCAAAATTATAAAAACGAATCAATTAATAAACCGCCTACGGGCGGTTTATTAATTGATCACAAGCTATAGAACAAACTTTAATCAAAGCGCCCACTTAATAAAGCGCCCTATTTTAACGAGGTGCCCTATAAATGTCGGCAACAATAATAGCCGAAAGAATAAAGGCGCTGATAAATTCGATAACTGAGAGTCCTGAAATACCAAACAGCTGTGGAATTCCTTCTATGGAAGCCACCATGCCACCACTGACTAACAGACCAACTACTATAACGCCTATTACCAAGCGGTTCATAATTCGAGAGAGCTTTTGAAACGGCTCGTCTGAGCCAAGCATATTCATATTCACTTTCAGCTGACCACGCGTAAGCATGTGCAATGCTTCTCCTGAATGAGTAGATGCCTCAACAAGACCTCTACTTGCAGAATTAAGAGCCATGATTAATTCTTGAAGCGAAGCATTTAACTGCTCTTGAGAGGTTTTATCTCGCATTATGTGACTATTGATAATGTCAATAATGTTGAAGTTTCCAATGTACTCAGACAATGTTCCTTCAATAATCACAATACCTCGTGAGACATCAGTTACCGAAGAAGGTAAGGTTACCTTACACTGCTGCGCTAAAGACATGATATCGGTAAGCATAGCGCCAATATCAATATCCGCTACATCACAAGAGCCATAACCTTCAACAACCACATCAAGTTCAGCCAAGAATCGAGAATGGTCGATTGCCTTTAGGTCATGAGAGGTAGAAAATGCAATTAAAGCATCTTTCAAACCCGATGAGCTTTTTTGCCCAACCGCTTCAATAATCTGACGGAAATTTCCCCTATCGCGTACAGAAAGATAACCCATTAAGCCCAGGTCAAGATAGACAATCTGACCACCTTTGATAACGATATTTCCGGGATGAGGATCGGCATGGAAGAAACCGTGATCAAGAATTTGAGTAGCGTAATTATCTAAAATCTTTTCGCCAATTTCCTCTAAATCATACCCATTTTCCAAGAGCTCTTCTTTATGGTTAATAGGAATACCATCCACATATTCCATAACCAAAACTTCTTCTCGGCAGAGCTCTGTATACGGTTTTGGACAGCGAATATATACAACGTCTTTGTTATTCTCTGCAAAACGCTGAAGGTTCTTTGCTTCAACTGTGAAGTCTGTTTCCTCAAGGAAGGTATTCCAAAGCTCTTCAACAATACCGCGAAAATCCACCATTTGATTTTCTGGTTTAATGAAACGATTGGCGTGCTTCACTAAACTACGCATCAAATCAATGTCTTGAGCCATTGTTTCTCGCACGCCGGGACGTTGGATTTTTACTGCAACCACGTCACCATTCTTCAAGATAGCTTTGTGAACTTGAGCTAACGAGGCACTGCCAAGAGGTTCTGGATCAAGACTTGCGAAGGTGCTTGAAATTAATTCCTGCCCATAAATTGCCCGCAAAGCTTCTTTCACCTGTTCAAACGGCATAGGAACGCACTGCGTTTGAAGCTTGGCTAGCTCTTCACAATATGCTCGCGGGAGAATCTCGGATCGAGTTGAAAGTGCCTGACCAATTTTCACAAAGCTTGGTCCTAAATCTTCAAGGATTAAGCGAAACTGCTCGGGACTCAGTCCTTTCATGACCTTATGCTTGCGAATAATCCGCACCATTTCTCTCAGGCGTTTTGAGCGCGAATTTCTCGTGAGGTGAAATTGCTCCTCATGAGTAAGACCATCAGAGTCTTTAAAAAAATATGAAAGAAGGGTGTTATCGGCCATAGTCCTGCCATTCACTCTCAAAAAAAGCGCAAAACTGCGCCTTACAGACGTAAGTGCTTCAAACCTGCACAAGAAAAGAAGGGCAACCAAACGTTGCCCTAATATACAGTGCTTTTATTTACTCTTTATCCTGTTCAGAGCCACTATTAGCAGCTTCTTGTGCATCCTGCGTCAAAGTCTCTTTAGAAGCCTGTACGTTTTCTGCGACTTTCAAAACAGAAGCTACGAAAGCAGCGCGATCTTCATCAGACATAAGAGCCATTTGTTTTTCGAGAGCATCTTCGCGAAGGTTATAGTAGGAATCCATTGCCTTATGAGAAAGCTCGGTGTTAATTTCCTTACCCTGTTCTACGGTAAGTTCGCCTTTTTCAATAAGAGTGTCCACAACATTTTTTGCTTTTTCACCGGTAATAGCCAAAGCTCCTACGCCAGCCAAAAAGATATCGGTTAAGCCGTTGGTCAAATTAGACATATATACCCCTCCTAGCGATTAACTCTACCAATCGCAGTTTTGCAATTAGTATCCCTCTTTGTATTGTAAGACAAAAAAAGAGCCCGCGTTGCAGGCTCTTTAAAAAACTGTTTTATGTCACGAAATGCTACAAGGCTATGATTCCAAAAGACTGGAGAAGCAATACGAACAACATAATTGGGCAAACAAACTTAACCATTACCACAAACAAAGTGCGGCGCTGGAATTTGAACTTACCACCCTGCTCGAATTCGTCGATAACAAACTTTGGACCAACAACCCAGCCAACAAGGATACAAGTAACCAAAGCAAGGAATGGCATAAATACGCTATTTGATAACCAGTCAAAAATATCAAGAATCTGAGCAGTGCTACCGTTTGGCAACACAAGTTCAAAATAGAATGAGTTATAGCCAAGACATACAATTGCGCCAACAACCAAAGCGTAAACAGTAACAATTATCGTTGCTTTTGTACGGCTAAGGTGGAATTTATCACAAACAGAAGAAACAACTGCTTCCATAATAGACATTGCTGAAGTGATTGCAGCAAAGGTTACCAACACGAAGAATAAGGTGCCCACAATTGGACCAGCAAAGCCCATTGCTTCAAAAACCTTAGGCAAAGACACAAACATTAAGCCAGGACCAGCCGACATTCCTTCAGTACCCATAAAAGTGAATACTGCAGGGACAATCATCAAACCAGCAAGAAATGCAACGCCCGTGTCGAAGAATTCGATACGGTTTACTGAACTAGTAAGGTTTACGTCCTTCTTAACGTAAGAGGAATACGCAATCATGATACCCATTGCAACGGAAATGGAGAAGAACAACTGGCTTGTTGCGTCCGCAATGGTTGTAAGCAAGATAGCAGGTGTTACGTTTGCAAAATCAGGAATTACGTATACTGCTAAGCCCTCTAAGCCGGTACGGGTAACACCAGAAGCATCAGTATAGCTTAAGGTTAATGAGAAAATTGAAATACCAATAACCAGAACAATAAGAGCAGGCATCAAAATACGACTCATACGTTCAATACCTGCGCCAACACCCTTCAGGATGATAAGCGTAGTAGCAATAATAAAGATTGCCATCCAAATAAGAGGCTCTCCATAGCTCGTAATATAACCAGTAAAGAAGCCATCTCCCGCTGCAAGCGTTCCGCCACCCGTAATAAATACGGCGAGATATTTAAGAACCCAACCACCAATTGCACAGTAGTAAGGAAGAATGATTGAAGGAACTAAAAAAGCGAAGAAGCCTGCAAACGCAAATTTCTTATGTACTTGACCGTATGCAGTTAGCGGTCCTTGTCTAGTAGAACGACCAATTGCCAATTCACACGCTAACAAAGCAAAACCGAACGTTACCACAAGAATGAGGTAAACAAGGAGGAATAAGCCGCCACCATCTTTTGCGGCCAAGTAAGGAAATCGCCAAATATTTCCGAGGCCTACCGCACTAGCAGCAGCTGCAATTACAAAACCAAAAGAACCGGAAAAGTTTCCTCGCTTCTTTGGCTTAGCCTCTGTAGAGTTTTGGATACTCATAGCAGCCTTTCTTGTAGGGTATATTGAAGGAGAATTCTACACAAAACTTATACAAATACCCGTCAGAATACTGTGAAGTGTCTCTGGATAAAGATACACGGCTCTTTTCGAAAAGTTGAATTTCATTTCAACAAAGAATCAGCTTAATTTGAGATTTGTTTGGAAAGATGCCTAGCAGAAGGCTTGCTCTGATTCAATCATCATGCAGTTCTGCATTCCGCATTGTTTTCTTATCCTGTTCATTCGTTTCCGGCCATTATCAGAGCAAGCCTCCCCCCCCTATAAAACTAAGGAGGCACTATGTTTCATTTCAGCCGTTACTCCCCTAAGCTCACATTACTTAAAAGAAAATGGATGCTTGTCTGGCTAATCCTTGCGGGGGCCTTCCTCTGCCTATTTGCGCTTGTTCCTCGCGCTGTCTGCGCTTTAGGAACAGAAGATGATCCCTCAATAGAAGATGCTGACAGTGTTGTCATTTCCATTCAAGTAGAAGGGTTCGAGCAACCTATTCCTTCGCTTTCTTCAAAAAACAACGATTTTCAAATAGGACAACCCGCAAAGGTTAACCCTGTCTACTATCAAGACACAAATGGGGAAACCCCTTTAGCTGATTTAGTTGAATCTAAGGAAGCTGAAGGCTTTCAGCTCTCCTGGCACGATGAGTCTGGTGCAGTTTTTGATTGGTTTTCAACCCCCATAACAAAAAGTCAGACTATAACAGGTTCTTTCTCTAAAGGGCTTAACCAAATCCGTATTGTGTTTGGTGATGACAGCAACACTCCCGATTTACTTATTGAGGTCGCGCAAGGCAATAGCTTCTTACAAACCTATGGAAATAACCCTCCAACTCCAATTAAAGCTGGGTACACATTCACCGGATGGGTTGATTCAAAAACAAATCAGTCTTTTGACTTTACTGCTCCGCTCTCAAGTTCTACTACTGTAATTGCCCAGTACAAGCTCACCGATGCAACTCAAACAACAACCGTTGATCCAACAAAAGACATTCCCCGTACACTAACCGGAACTTGCTACATTGGAGCAACATGGAATGTTCACCCTGCTCTTTTTAATGTATCAAACTTTTCAGGAGGGCTTAAAGGATGTGCTGGCGTAGGAACCTGTTCTCTTCCAAGCGCAGCAGCTCCTTCTTATACCACCGCTACTTACACCGCAACATTAAAGAGCATTGATATGTCTGAAGGAAAAGTCACTTACTCTTGTCACATTGTTCCTCCAGGCGCTGCGAAACCAGGCGGACCAAGCAACAGCCTTGGCTTGATTGGTTATCAAACCGTAAGCATGGAGTGCACCATTGAAAAAAGCTTTGGCGGTTACGTTGACCTCATCAAGTTGTCTGGCAACTCGTCTCTTTCGCAAAATAACAACTGCTATAGCCTTAAGGACGCCTGTTTCGAAATTCGCAATGAAAGCGGTGCAGTAGTTGCTTCCCTTCGCACTAATGAGGAAGGCAGAACGGAAAAATCTCCTCTCCTCCCTGCTGGCACTTACACTATTGTTGAAACGCAAGCACCTTGCGGCTACGGGCTTGCTCAAGCACAAACAGTCACTATCAATCCCGGCGAAACTAAAACAGTCTCTTTCGAGGATCTTCCCTACAATAATTTGATTGATTTAGCTATCCAGAAGCACGATAAAGAGCTCCAGACAAATACTCCTTTAGGTAGCGCCTCTTTAGCTGGAGCTGAATTTTCTCTCTCTTACTATGACGAATATTTCTCCTCAGCATCACAGGCAGAATCTGCAGGTGCGCCTAAGAGAACGTGGACTGTCAAAACAGACGAAGAAGGCAAAGCGTATCTTGATGAGGAGCACCTTGTTCAAGGAAGTCCTTTTTACAGAGATTCGAAAGGAAATATCACTCTTCCTCTGGGCACTCTCGTAATAAAAGAGACTAAAGCATCTCCTGGATATCTCTGCTCCGAAGAAGTATTTATCCAGCAAATTACGCAGCCCTCAACGTCCGATCTTTCCCCTATTGCCTTTTCTGATATTTCTTCGTCTTTTTCGCTAGAAGATTCTTTAGATAACTCTTCCAGCGAATACGTAGAAGTCTTTCAGCCTGTTGTTTTCAACGAGCAAGTAATCAGAGGGGATCTTGCTTTTACTAAACTTTCCCATACCGACGCATCGCGATTACAAAATGTTCCTTTTCGCATTACTTCATTAACCACAGGGGAATCGCATACGCTTCTAACCGACGAAAATGGCATGGCTAATACCGACAATCTTTGGAACAAGCATTCCCATAACACCAACAAAGGACAAACTTGTCGTGATGGCATTTGGTTTGGCCAAGACAAAGACAACCAGCGCACAGCATCTGTATCTAACACGCTCGGAGCCCTTCCGTATGATACTTATTTGATTGAAGAGCTTCCTTGTGAGGCAAACAAACAATTCAACCTGATTACCTTTTCTGTCACTATTACCCGAAATAATCTCACACTTGATTTAGGGACCATTGACAACCACGAAAAGCCACAGGTAATCATTCATAAAATCGACAGCACTCAAGATAATAGCGAATACAATCTTGAAGGGGCTTCTATAACCCTTGAAAGAAAAGAGAATTCAAGTGAAATCAATGAGGACGCTGAATCCAAAAAAGATTCAGAAGGCATTTCAGAATCAGATACGAACAATAATTCACACGAAAATCTCGATGAATCTTTAGACGAACAAGCTAACGCGATTTCTTGGACTGAAGTAGAAAGCACGATAACCGAAAGTACTCCGTGGCTGCTTAACTGCGAACCAGGAATCTACCAATTAAAAGAAACAAACGCTCCTGAAGGGTATCAAATATGTGAACCTGTTGAATTTCAAGTCTTAGAAGGAGTAGATATTACGCATGTATTCGTAGTTGATGAACCCATCAATCCGCAATCGCCTGAAGCTTCTTCAGAACCTGAGAATCCTGAAGAAAGTGCTGCCCTTCCTCAAACAGGAGACTCCACATTTCTTCTAGGAACAGCACTTACGCTACTCGCAGGATTAACCGTACTGTTCTGCCTTTGGAAAAAAAGATGCGCGCTCAAAAACAAGAAGCACACTCAGAAAATACTCGATAACTATCTGGTTAAATAGTTCGAGGAAGCAGTGGGCATGATTCTGCCCGCTGCTTCCCTTGCTGTTCACCGTCCCCCTTGTTGACCGCTGCTCCCCTTGTTGTTCACCGTCCCCCTTGTTGACCGCTGTTCCCTTTGCTGTTCGCTGCTTCCCTTGCAATCCATTGCTCTCTTGTTTTCCAGCTTCCCTATTCCTATCCGTCATCCCAACAATGATTCTCCGACAAAAACGGCTTATATAACATAAAAGCGCAGAGAAGATGTTCCTCTCTGCGCTTTTTCTCATGTATTAATGAAACGTTGTTACGAAATGCCTCGTTTAATTCTACTGCGCGTCTTTTTCTGTTCATTTACTGGTTCGCGAAAATCAAGCATAAGCTGTTCGGCAATTCCCTCTTCTTTAACAGAAGCCTTTTCGATATCTTTTACTGTCCAGCTCACTGCTTTGCTTCCATACAGCTCTAGCATTTTGTATCGAGCATCTTGGATATTTAGTTTTGATCCTGCCCTATGTTCGCTTTCAAACTCAATGATACTTGAAGTAGGTGCGGCTCCTTTAGGAGAAACGATTGTTGCACGATATTTCACAATTACACCTCTATCAATAAAACGTCTGGGAGCTCATATCCTGCTAAGTATAGAAGCATTACTCCTCTAAAGCTGACATTCTAGTAGAAATAATCAAATCCGGCATAAAAAATCCCCTATTCCCCGTTGATAACTTCTCGATTTCGCTTTAACATATGAATAGATGTTCATATGTTAAGAGGTAAAGATGAAAGCATATACCCATAAGCACAAAGTATCTCATTCTAATGAAGAAAATCTCCTTGGTGAGGAGCTCTCTAAAGCAGAAGCCTCTCATGAAGACTTGGCATTTGAAAACTTCTCCACCGAAGAGCTCCCTGATGATGAGCTGCTTTACGAGTTAGCAGATCTGTTTAAAGTTTTCAGCGACACTACCCGCATAAAAATTCTTTACGCCTTAATGAGCACTGAACTCTGTGTTGCTGAAATTGCCGAGGTTGCAGGCTGTAGCCAATCGGCCGCCTCTCATCAGCTTCGAATCTTAAAGCAAGCACGTTTGGTTAAATTCCAACGCGAAGGCAAAAACATCATTTACTCGCTTGCCGACAACCACGTCTTTACCATACTGGCGCAGGGTATGACCCATATTTGCGAATAACGCCCGTAACGCAATTGCTAGAGTTAGCCCGCTGTTAAAACCCTGAAAGGATTTGTTATGAAGAAAGCCTTTAAACTTGAAAATCTTGATTGTGCAAATTGCGCAGCAAAAATGGAAACCGCTCTCAACAAACTTCCCGAAGTATCGAACGCACGAGTTACTTTTATGACTCAAAAACTCATTCTGGAAACACAAGAAGATTCTTGGGATGAAATCCTTGAAAAAGCACAAAAGGAAATCTCCAAAATAGAAAAGGACTGTCGCATTATTAGGTAACGCATTTCGTGCCAAGGTGTTGCTCCACTCACAGACTTCATGCTTTTTTACCCGTGCAGTGCCTCTGATGTTTTCTCACTATTCACGCCTGGCCGTTTATTAATTATTCAAAAGGATTACCCATGCCACAAAAACAAAAAAGAGAACTTCTTCGCCTTGGTAGCGCACTTGCGCTATTTGTTATAGCGCTTCTCCTTCCTTTGGAAGCATACTTTGAGATGCCGTATGCTCTTTACGCAGAGTTTGCGGTGTTCTTAATCCCCTACCTTATTGTGGGCTATGACGTTTTATATCGAGCAGGTCGTAACATTCTTAATGGTCAAGTTTTCGATGAAAACTTCTTGATGGCCATTGCTACCATTGGCGCATTTCTTCTTGTTTTCTTCCCTGATTCAAATCCTCATATGGCAGAAGGTGCTGCCGTAATGATTTTTTATCAAGTAGGCGAATTCTTCCAGGATTACGCAGTGGGTAAAAGCCGCAAATCAATTGCCGAATTAATGGATATCGCTCCCGATTTCGCCAATATCTCCGTTGAGGGCAAACTTGTTCAAGTTGATCCCTATGAAGTTGAAATTGGTGACGAAATAATTGTGAAACCAGGCGAGCGAATCCCTCTTGATGGCATTGTTGTGGCAGGTGAAACCCAATTGGACACCTCTGCGCTAACAGGAGAATCTTTTCCTAGAAGTGTTTCGTGCGGACAAGAAGTTCTTTCTGGATGTATCAACTTACAAGGAACACTTACCGTCCGCGTTACTAAACCATTCGAAGAGTCCACCGTTTCTAGAATTCTCGAATTAGTTGAAAACGCAAGCGATAAGAAAGCACGCACTGAAAATTTTATTACCCGTTTTGCGCGCTACTATACCCCGATTGTCACCTTATCAGCCTTGGCAATTTCTCTGGTGCCTCCTCTTGTATTAGGAGAAAACTTCTCAACTTGGGTAGAGCGTGGACTTACCTTCCTAGTTGTATCATGTCCTTGCGCTTTAGTTATCTCAGTTCCTCTTTCTTTCTTTGGAGGGATTGGCGGAGCATCCCGCTTGGGTGTTCTCATAAAAGGGAGCAATTACCTGGAAGTCCTTGCAAAAGCAGAAACAGTTGTTTTCGACAAAACAGGCACTCTTACTCAAGGAAGGTTCTCCGTTACTAAACTTTGTCCAGAGCCAGGAGTGTCAGAAGATTTGTTGCTCTTTTATGCAGCTCAAGCAGAGGCGTTCTCAACTCACCCAATTGCGCGGTCTATAAGAGAAGCCTGCAAAAATAACCTCAGCGAAGACGAAATCACCAACGTCATCGAAAAAAGCGGTCACGGGGTAAGCGCTACCGTTCAAAACAAGAATGTTGTTTGCGGTAATGCAAAATTGATGGCTGAACAGGGAATCTCGCTTCCTGAAGAAAAGCATGATGACACGCTTGTGCATGTATGTGTTGATAAAACTTACTACGGTTCTCTCATTATTGCTGACGAACCAAAACCAGATGCAGCTCAAGCAATTCAAGATCTTCATGCTCTTGGTGTTAAGAAAACTATCATGCTCACAGGCGATTCGCACACAGTTGCACAAAAGGTTGCTCATGTTTTAGGTATTGACGAATATCACGCTTCGCTCCTACCTGAAGACAAGGTCAACAAGGTCGAAGAGCTTCTTAATACAAACAACAGAAAAGGATCTCTTGCGTTTGTAGGAGATGGCATAAACGATGCTCCAGTATTAACCCGTGCAGACGTTGGTATTGCTATGGGGGCTCTTGGATCCGATGCCGCCATTGAAGCTGCCGACGTTGTTCTCATGGATGACAAACCTTCAAACATTGCAACCGCTATTAGCATTGCCCGCAAAACCATGGGCATTGTATGGCAAAACATCATTTTTGCATTGGGAGTAAAGTTTCTCATCCTCATTCTTGCCGCACTAGGCATTGCGAATATGTGGCTTGCGGTATTTGGTGATGTAGGAGTATGTATTATTGCCATTCTCAATGCAATGCGCGCCATGACTGTAAGAAAGTATCGTTCTTAATCCCCAGCGAGACCGAGCCTTAGTCCTAGCTAGGGCTCGGTTATCTTCCTAGACCCGAAAAGGCCTGAGTAACAAAAATCCAACCAAAGTGTTGTCTTGACTCTGCCAAAGTGCGGTTTAGGGTTCGCAAGGCATAAGTCCACGGCTCTCGTGAAACAACAGGAGCAGCTCCAACCCCTACCAAAACCCTGTTTAAACAAAAAGTAGTCATATTGTCTAATTTTTTTCAACACATTGTATAGTATAGTAACAACAGCATGAACAATTAATAGCAAAAGGACTGTTTGAAACACTCTGCAAATAATTATTAATAATGCACTCTTTTTTAAAGATGAAACACTTGCTTGCCCATAAATAAACGCAAGCATTTGCTTTTTAGGGGATGAAAAAATGACACTAAATAACAAGACGGAAACACCTTCCATTCTCCATCTTGGCATTGATGTAGGTTCTACTACCACAAAGGTGATAGTCTTAGATCCCTCTACGAATGAGGTTAAATTCACCCACTACCTTCGCCATCATGCTTACCAAGCCGATAGCGTTATAAAAATTCTCCAAGAAGTCATTGATCGATTCCCAGATAACAATTTCCGCGTTTCTTTCTGCGGTTCTGGCGGTAGGGCTCTTGCGAGCTATCTTAACGTTCCTTACATCCAGGAAGTTGTTGCAAACGCACTTGCCGTGCGCACGTTTCATCCTGAAACTCAAAGCGCCATTGAGCTTGGCGGACAAGACGCAAAGATGATTTTCTTCCACACTGATAAAGAAACAGGAAATCTTTCTGTTTCAGACATGCGTATGAACGGGTCGTGCGCTGGCGGTACCGGCGCCTTTATTGATGAAATTGCTGCCCTACTCAAAGTTCCTATTGAAGAGTTTAATGATTTAGCTTCTCAGGGAACTACCGTTTACGATGTATCAGGACGATGCGGCGTATATGCAAAAACAGATATTCAACCCCTTCTCAATCAAGGTGTTCCAAAATCTGATATTGCTCTTTCCGCTTTTCATGCAATTGCAAAACAAAGCATTGGCGGCTTAGCGCAAGGAATTGTCATTAACCCTCCCGTCGTATTTGAGGGAGGCCCTCTTACTTTTAATCCAACTCTGATTGAAGTCTTTAAAGAACGCCTCTGTCTGAGCGAAGAGCAAGTAATTCGCCCTGATCATCCGGAAACCATCGTTGCTCGTGGTGCAGCTCTTTCTCTTTCAGGGAACAATTCATCCGCAGTTGAAAACCTGAAAGAGCTTCAGGAGAAGCTTTCTTGCTACAACAGCTCCATTGAAGGAGACTATGCCCCTGCTCCACTCTTTTTCGAGAACAAGCAAGCCTATGACGAATTTTTCAAGCGACATCAACTACCAAAACGGCCAAACATTGAAGAATACCGCAACCAAACCATTCGCGCCTATTTAGGCATTGATTCAGGAAGCACTACTACAAAGTTTGCCTTAGTAAATGAAGAAGGAGAACTTGTTGATAGTTTCTACTCCTCCAATGAAGGAGAGCCCCTTGACATTGCAACAAATGCGTTGATTGAGCTTAAAGACAAATACGAGCTTCTTGATATTACTCTTGAAATCTTGGGTGTTGGCACCACGGGATACGGTGAGCTTCTTTTCAACAAGGCTTATCATTGCGACTACCATACCGTTGAAACCGTAGCACACACTAAAGCGGCAACCAAATACGTTCCTGAAACAAGCTTTATCCTTGATATTGGCGGTCAGGACATGAAAGCTATTTGGCTTGACAACGGAATCATTACCGACATCGTGGTAAATGAAGCATGCTCCTCTGGATGCGGATCATTTTTGGAAGGATTTGCCTCATCCCTTAATATTCCTGTTTATGAAATTGCGCAAGCAGCGTTTAACTCTACCAATCCTGCAGTATTAGGCAGCCGCTGCACCGTTTTCATGAACAGCAGTATCGTGTCCGAGCAAAAAAATGGCAAAACTCCTGACGACATCATGGCTGGTCTTTGCCGATCTATTATCGAAAACGTATTTACGAAAGTAATCCGTGTTTCTAACTTAGAAAAACTCGGCAACCATATTGTGGTCCAAGGTGGCACCTTTAGAAACGATGCGGTACTCCGCGCACTAGAGCAATACCTTGATAAGGAGGTTACGCGTGCACCTTATCCTGGCCTCATGGGCGCAATTGGTATTGCACTTCTCACAAAAGAGCACATGGAATCAAGCAAACAACCATCAACATTTATCGGCCTTGATTCCCTTCATGAGTTTACGTATACGCAAGATTCAGGCTATCCTTGCCCTTTCTGCACAAATAAATGCAACCGCACCGTCATTACTTTTAACGATGGAGAGCGCTGGGTTACGGGCAACCGTTGTGCCAAAGGCGAAGTACTTGGAAGTCCAAAAGATTCGCACGCACGCGCCCAGCTTAAAGATATAACCGCCAAAACTAATGCGGTTCCTAACATGTTTAAGGTTCGCGAAGAGCTTTTATTTAAAGAGTACGACTGCGAAGAGGTGCTTCCACCTCGCAATGTCACTATTGGCCTTCCCCGTGTTTTAGCGCTCTGGGACAATGCGCCTTTCTGGACAACCTTCTTTAGAAGCCTTGGTTTTACCGTCAAAATCTCAAGCCCCAGCTCTCAAAAGCTATTCGAAGATGGTCTCGCAGCTATCACATCAGACACGGTTTGCTTCCCCGCAAAGCTCGTCCATGGCCATTTGCGCAATTTGGCCAAACAGGGCGTTGACCGCATTTTCATGCCAGTCCTTACTACCGTCGAATCAGAGAATACGGAAGAAACCAGCCGTTCCATGTGCGCAGTAGTAAAAGGATACCCGCTTGTTATTCAGAATTCCGATAATCCAGAACGCCAATGGAATATTCCTTTCGACAACCCTCTTTGGCACTGGTATACCGAAGAAGATCGCAACCGCCAGCTCTGCTTCTACATGGAAGAAACTTTTGGCATCGGCCAAGAAGCAACCTTAAAAGCCATCGAGCAAGCACTTCGTGCTCAGGCATTCTTTAAGAACGAATTGATTCGCCAGGGTTCTGAAATTATCGCTCTGGCTGAAGCCAGCAATAATAAAGCAGTAA
This sequence comes from uncultured Eggerthella sp., assembly GCA_900546175.1. Taxonomy (GTDB): domain Bacteria; phylum Actinomycetota; class Coriobacteriia; order Coriobacteriales; family Eggerthellaceae; genus Anaerotardibacter. Next base: position 150,161 of record URBX01000003.1, read on the forward strand.
TTCTTGCTGGTAGGCCATATCATAATGACACGCTTATCAATCATGAACTTCCAAGTCTCTTTACTGAACTAGGTATTCCAGTACTTACCGTAGACTCGGTTCCTGGGGTAAACCAAGTTGATTTAAGTCATTCTCGTTTAGACATCGTGAATAATTTCCATGCACGCATGCTTTCGTGCGCGATTATTGCAGCAAAGAATCCGAACTTGGAATACTGTCAAATTGTAAGCTTTGGCTGTGGTCACGATGCATATCTCTCTGACGAAATTATTCGCCTTATGCGAGAAACTTCCCATAAAACTCCGCTCATTTTGAAGCTAGACGAAAGCAACATTAGAGGACCTCTTCGCATTCGTGTTAATTCTTTTATTGAATCCTCATACATGAAGCAGGCTCTTTGCAAAGCCCCTGTTCTTCATGATTTAGAAGACCCCTATCCCGTAAAATTCGTTAAAAAAGACCGCAAGCGTCTGACCATTTTGGTGCCAAATACTTCTCATGCTTTTGCGAAAATCATGAGCGCAGCTCTTTCAAAACAAGGCGTAAAAGCTGAAGCCATGGAAGTTGGTCGAGAAGAAGCTATTGCTCTTGGCAAAAAATACGTCCACAACGATATTTGCTTCCCTGCCCAAATGACCATTGGCGAATCACTTGCCTCTCTCACAAGCGGAAAGTATGACCCACACGAAATTGCCATTGGCACAGGAAAGTATATTGGTGATTGCCGCTTAACTCATTATGGTGCGCTCCTTCGCAAGGCACTTGACGAAGCTGGTTTTGACTATGTCCCTATCATAACCAACGACGATGTTGACCAAAAGAATCTCCACCCTGGCCTTTTCTTCAGCTTAGGAACCTGTATTCGTATGGCAATCGCACTTCCTATGATTGATGTGTATGAGGAGCTTTTGCGAAAAATTCGTCCGTACGAAATAATACCTGGTTCTACTATTTCGGTATTTAATACCGCTCTGGACGGGTTAGTAAAAGGTCTTGAAAAACACGGTGTTTCCGGAGCTAAACGTGCCTTCAAAAAAGGAATTGAACTCTTTAAGAACATCGAATACGACCGCTCTAATCCAAAACCTTCAGTGCTTATTGTGGGCGAATATCTCCTTAACTTCCATCCTGGCGCAAACCACGATATCGAGAAATACCTTGAAGATAATGGCATGGAAGTTATTGAAGCGCGCATGACTGACGTTATTCGAAAATCATACTTCTACAAAGATGCTCAGGTTAAGGAATACCATGTTGATATCTCTAAAAAAGAGAAAAACTGGTATGACATTGCCAACAAGCTTTTTAATTACGCTCACGATATTACTGACAAGATCGCAATAAGCCATCCGCTCTATAAGCCAGCCGTTCGCATGGATGAACTCATTAAAGCAAGTGACCCAATCATCCATCACACGTTTGATGCGGGAGAAGGTGTTCTTATTCCAGGCGAAATTCTTCATCATGCCGCACAAGGCTGCAGGAATTTTATCATTTTGCAGCCGTTTGCTTGTCTGCCAAATCACGTAGTAGGCCGCGGAATTAGCAAGCGCTTAAAAGAACTCTACCCTGAAGCACAAATTCTTCCACTGGACTACGATCCGGATGTAAGTTTTGCAAATATTGAAAACCGCCTACAAATGCTTATCATGAATACATTTACCCGATAGGAGTATCAATGGGAAGACCAAGAAAAGACTCTGAAACTCTTGACGCAAAAGAGCGTATTTATCAGGCATTTTGGGAGCTTCTTGAGGATTACAATTTTCATGAAATAACGGTTGGGATGATTGCCGCAAAAGCTCAGTGCAATCGCGGTACCTTCTATTACCACTTTGACGATATTAATGATCTTGCTGAAAAAGCAATCAATCGAGAGTTCTTTACTAACGGCCTGGTCTCACGAGGGGTAATACGCATTATTTGTGGAGACATATCGATGCCTCGAGAATTAAACTCTATTCTTCCAAATTTAAGCCGTATTCAAACACTTGCCGAGCGCGGTGGTGGCAGTCTTATCATGGATAAGATTAAAATGACGGTTCTGCGTATTTGGGAAATCGTTTTAGGCGTTGAAGAGAAAGATTTCGAACCAACTACTCGTCTCATTATTGAATACGCCATTTCTGGTATTGTTGGCGTATTGAGCTACAGTTCAAAAAACATCATCCATCTTGAGACGATATTCGAGGACAATGCCTGGCTTCCATTTGTCAGAGCGAATGCGCACACGCTCTACCATAGCATTTGTACAGCTCAAAACATTGGCCCTCAGGAAGCAGAAACTCGCCTCAAAGCGTTAGCGCGATTCCTTGAGTTATCAAACTATTCTCTTGATTCTATTTCGAACGCAGATGCAACGCTTTTAAAAAGGCTTCTTTCCTTCTAAAATGAAAGTCCCATTCGTTTTAGAGGTAAGCATGAGCATTAAACAACATAAACAAAAACCACAATCAAAAGCAAAATCGCACTCAAAACCAAAGCGCTCAAAACCGCAGCAAAAACCACGCCTGCAATCAAAAACTCAACCAAAGAGTTCAAGGTCAATAGGACCGTACTGCCCTATTGAAAAGAAATGTGGAGCGTGTCAGCATCTGCAAACTCCTTACCCAAAACAGCTTAAGCAAAAACAAGACTACCTTATGGGGCTGTTCGAGCACCTCATTGGTGTTGCAACTGTAGTTGAGCCAATCCTTGGTATGGACAATCCGTTCTATTACCGAAACAAAGTGGTTTCTCCTTATGCTCCTGGACGAAAACTCAAAAAGTCACAAGCTCAGCAAAACACCCGACATAAAACGCTTCCCTATGAAGTTCTATGCGGCATGTATAAAGAAGGAACCCACATAATTATTCCTTCCGATTCTTGTCTCCTTGAAAACAAGAATGCCAAACAAGTTATCCTTACCATCCGTGATCTTATGGCGCGCTTCAATATTGATGCCTATAACGAAGACACCGGTGAAGGCTTTATGCGTCATGCTATTGTGCGTGTAGGTCACAACAGTAACGAAGTGTTGGTTACCTTAGTTACCAACGAAAACATTTTTCCTCGTGCAAAAGCGTTTACGAAAGAACTCGTAAAGAAATGTCCATTTATCACAACGGTAGTTCAGAACATAAACACTCGCCAAACTAATGTGATTCTGGGCGAAAAAGAACGCACTTTATATGGTCCTGGCTTCATTCTTGATACCCTCTGCAACTTAAGCTTCCGCATTTCTTCCCACTCGTTCTATCAAGTCAACGCCACTCAAACCGAAGTGCTCTATCGAAGTGCAATAAATTTTGCCCAACTCACCGGCAGTGAAGTGGTATTGGATGCATATTGCGGAACAGGAACTATCGGATTAGTTGCTGCAGCAGGTCTTCCCGAAAACCCTCAAGCTTGTGCTAAACGAGTAATTGGCATGGATGTTGTTGAAGATGCTATTGTAGATGCACGCAACAATGCACTGCATAACGGAATTGAGAACGCACAATTCTTTGCAGAAGACGCCAGCGAGTTCATGAATCGCCTTGCTTCTAACGAAGAGACAATTGACGTGTTGCTCATGGATCCACCTCGTGCAGGTTCAACTGAAACGTTTCTCGAGGCTGCAGCTGCCATGAATCCAAAACGCATTGTCTATATTTCCTGCAACCCAAAAACTCAAGTACGCGATGCGGAATATCTTGCTCATAAAGGATACGTAATCAAGCGTATTCAAGCGGTAGATATGTTCCCTCATACCAACCATGTGGAATCTATCATCCTTATGGAGAAGATTGGTGGTTAACCATGAAACTTACCTTGCTTGGCACAGGCCATGCGCTTACCTTCAAATACTTCAACACCTGCTTTCTCCTTGAGGAAAACCAGGAGCTCTTTCTTGTTGATGGAGGCGGCGGAAACTATTTGTTTAATCAAATAGAAAAAGCAGGATATGACTGGCAAAACATTCGCACCGTATTTGTTACCCATAAGCACATCGATCATCTTTTGGGCATTATTTGGTACATTCGCAGAGTTGCTAACGATATTATTGATGACAATTTCGAAGGGGATGTCTCAATTTATTCTCATACCGAGGTAATTGACCTTCTTACGCAGATGGCAACCAACCTCCTTCGTCCTGTTGAAAGCGAACTTATAAACAAGCGAATCCACTTAATAGCTCTTAATCATAAAGACACGTTTTTTGCTCTTGGCAATACTGCTCAAGCCTTTGATATGGGCTCTCAGAAAGCTACCCAGTTTGGATTCGTTTTGTCCTTCGAGAACGGCAAAACACTTGCCTGCTGCGGGGACGAGCCTTATCGCCCTTGTTGTGAGCCTTTTGTTCGCAACTGTACTTGGCTTCTTCATGAAGCTTTCTGTCTATTTTCTCAAGCAGATAAATACCATCCCTATGAAATAAGCCACTCCACTGCAAAAGATGCAGCAGAAGTGGCCGAAATGCTTAACATAGCGAATTTAGTGTTGTATCACACGGAAGAAGATACCTATCCTCATAGAAAAGAGCTCTATACCGCTGAAGCGAAGAAATACTTCTCGGGAGCAGTCTATGTTCCTGAGGACCTGGAAAGCTTCATTCTGTAAGCGCAAATGCCTTTACGCTTTATACCAAGCGAATGAACTTGCGCTTGCCTACCTGAATAACCGCACCTTCAAGTTTTTCTGGCGCAACGTTGTAGGATTTAGCAGCCAATGCTTCTCCGTTGATTTTTACGCCGCCGCCGTCAATTAACCTACGTGCTTCACCAACAGACTGAGTCATTTTTGCATCAGCAATAATCTTAGCAACGTAAACTAAGCCTTCAGCATTAGGTGTTAAGTCGGCAGCGAATTCTGGAATATCCTCTGGTATTTCGTGCCTCTTGAACAAGTTGTCAAACGCTTCTTCTGCAGCCTGCGCAGCTTCGTCTCCCCAATAAGCAGAAACAATATTAGCAGCCAAAGCGCGTTTTACCTTGTTTGGATGAAGTTCGTCAGAAGCAAGACCTGCTTCAATACGATCAATCTCGTCAACAGAAACGGTAGAAGCCAAGCGATAATACTTAACCATAATATCGTCAGGAATGGACATAACTTTGCCGAACATATCAGCAGGCTCATCAGTTAAGCCAATATAGTTGCCATAACTCTTCGACATCTTCTTAACGCCATCAGTACCTTCAAGCAAAGGCAAGGTGAGGCAAACCTGTGGCTCCATGCCAGATTTTTCCATAAGCTCACGGCCTGCAAGCAAGTTGAAGAGCTGGTCAGTACCGCCAAGTTCAACGTCGGCTTCGATAACTACTGAGTCGTATGCCTGCATAACTGGATACATAAACTCATGCAAGCTGATTGGCAATCCGCTGGTGTAACGATTATGGAAGTCATCACGTTCAAGAATGCGCGCAACAGTGAAGTTTGCCATTATCTTGAGAAGTTCTTCCATACCAAGAGATAGAATCCACTCGGAGTTAAAACGAAGAGTGGTTTTCTCTGGATCAAGAATCTTAAATGCTTGATCAACATAGGTTTGAGCATTATGAACAATTTGTTCGCCCGAAAGCTGAGGACGGGTAGAATTTCTGCCTGAAGGATCTCCAATACGCGCTGTACCGTCACCGATAATCAAAATAACGTTATGACCTAAATCCTGGAACTGACGAAGCTTTCTTAAAGGAACTGCATGGCCAATATGGATATCAGGAGCAGTTGGATCTACACCAAGTTTAATATTGAGAGGTACTCCTTTTTTAAGCTTCTTCATTAAGGCTTCTTCAGGAACAATCTGAGCAACGCCCGATTGGATAATATGGAATTGTTCTTCTGCTGAAATCATGTAATCCTCTTTCTATACGGCAAGAAATTCTATCACAGTCTCTATGAAACACCGCGGAACAAGTGACCAGATGTTGCTCCTTCTGCCTTAGAAACCTTATCTCCCGATTTAAGGGCAATATCGCGCGCACGAACCGCACGAGCTACCTTTTTAGTTACCTCAGAAACATTCATCAAAGTAGTATCAACCATTACCGCCGAAACGCCCGCGCGAATAAGTTCAGGCATTACGTGAGCAATGTCTAACTGCACGGCATTGTATAAGTGGCTTCGTCCGTTGCAATCGGTAATAACCGGCATTTCGTAACCCTTACGATCTTTAAGATAATGAGGGCTCTTTCTGCGAGCACAATTCTTACAATCCTGATTGCAAGGTCCTTGACTCATAAGCAAACAATGTTCGGTAATCATAAGTTCATTAGCACCCATGATGGTTACTCCTAAAGGAACCGGGCTCACTTCGCCAAGCTCTTCAATCTGAACAAGAGAAAGCTCAGGAGATAACCAGATTCTCTGCGCGCCAAAATCTGCCATAGTCTGCAAATCGAGACGATTAGTAACCGGAATATGTGGACCAACCTCCACCAATGCGCCCATTTCCGCGCAGTGTAGGAGCTGGCCAATGTTTTCTGCCATTACTTGTTTTCCCTCAGATACACGCTTATAGATATCGAATCCGTTGCGCTTCTGTTCGTCAAACATATGATTTACTGTTGGCAAAACAGGAATGCACTTATTTGGATAGCCCGCTTGTTCAGAAGTACCCGATAGCTGGCCTGCAATAATTGCTTCGCCGCGACGATAATTCAAAACTGGAACGTAAATCAAATCCGCGCCAGCCTTCTTTGCTGCACGTGCAGTTGCAGGATTAGTTGCCAAAACAGCTACCTTACAACTTCCTTTTCGAATACGAGGGTCAAAAGGACGCTCTTTTACGCGCTCAAGGCTACGCTGGTTATAGTGCTCAAGAATAGCGCTTTCGAGCTGAGAAGCTACCGCACTGCGAAGTTTGTGCAAGGCAGAAAAGCCAATTCCTGCACCCTGGTCAAGTTCAATATCAAGTTCCTTAATAACAAAAGGAGTTGAACCCATACGATTAATATGGCTGTACACATCTTCTTTCGTAATCGCTTTAGTACGTGCAGGCTCAACGTCACTGCCGGTAAGCTCGGCAGCATATGCACCATCAAGCGTTTCAAAATGAATCATAAGCGGCATACCAATGCGTATGTTTGCCCAACCACGAATAGGAACACGTGGCTCTTTATCATCATCTACAAATGCAGCTGCTGCATTACGAACACGGAAAACGCGATCTCCCTTACCTACCGGACGCTCTGGTTTAACCAGAAGCTGTCCTTTTTTATTAAGGCGAACTTCATTAATAACATGAGTAAAGTGGCCTCGATTAGTCCAGAACTCAATAACATCACCCTGATTGATTTCGTCCTCAACACTGAGAACTACTCCCTGGTTTGAAACCTGCTCAACGCGACCAATAAACACACCTCGGTTGTTTGGTCTACCGTAGCTCATAATTTCGTTACCACGATTCCCCTCCAAATATGCAGTGGTAAAACCACGACTAAAAGCCTCTGAGAGAATCTGCATTTCTTCATCGGTTGGAGCAGGGCTTACCGTACTGTTTGCGAAGCTTCCTGCTTGAGCCTGAAGTTCGTTACTCTGGGCAGTATCTTCCTGTGCATTACAATTCTGGATGACATTGTCCTGAGCATCATCTTCCAAAAAGCCGTTTTTCTGAGCAGCACTCTCAAGCACACGGTCGAGAATCTGACGATACACTCCCACTACGCTCGAGACGTATTCAGGAGATTTCATACGGCCTTCAATCTTTAATGAAGTAACGCCTGCCTCTAACAACTGAGACAAAATAGGTGCAGTACATAAGTCTTTTGGTGATAAAAGATGCTCTCCTGGCGAAGGAAGAGTTTTTGTATGCAAGGCACGATTATGCAAGGTGTACGGAAGCCTGCAAGCTTGTGCGCAACGTCCACGGTTAGCACTTCTGCCACCAATCAAAGAAGACATGAAGCATTGGCCCGAATAGCAAATACAGAGCGCACCGTGTGCAAAGCTCTCTAACTCAACGCCGAGCTCTTCTGCTTCATCAGCTAGCACACGAATTTCTTCAAGTGAAAGTTCACGAGCTAACGTAATGCGCTTTGCCCCTAATGCAGCAACCGCACGTAAACCATCACTATTATGAATATTCATTTGGGTAGAAATATGAAGACGAGCTCCTTTTATGGTACGAGCAATCTCCTGAGCAATACCCAAATCCTGAACAATAAAAGCGTCCACACCAGCACGATATGCCTGGCGAGCAAGCTCCATTGCATCAGGAAGTTCAGAAGGAAGAACCACCGTATTTAAGGTGAGATAGACCTTTACCCCACGAAGATGAGCGTAATCACACGCTTCTTTTAATTCCTCTAACGAAAAATTATCCGCACCCCTTCGTGCGTTAAACGATCCCGCACCTAGGTATACTGCATTAGCACCTGCGCGTACTGCCGCATGGAGGCACACCATATTTCCCGCAGGAGCAAGGAGTTCTACTGAAGGAATTGTGTTTTGTGTCATGATTTTCCTTATATCTCAATACACCAGAATACGACCACCGTTATCCGATGATCGTATTCCTATTAATCACTACGTTTATTACAGACAAAAGAGCTTGAATTCTTTTATCCATTCCAATACAACGCTTAATGCAAGCACTCGTTCAACTAATAAGCAAGCACCGGTTTACACACGAGCACTCTTGATTGCCGGCAAACTCAAAGAAGACACGCCTTGGTGCTTTAGAGAAGCGTACCTGTCTTAAGCTTGGCTTGCTTTATTATCGGCATCCTTAAGTGCTGCTATACCTGCATCATAATGCTGTTGAATAGAAGCAAGAGAATCAGCGTTAAGGCTTCCTCCCTCAAGCTTCATTTTCTGGTAAAGATCGACATACTCATTGAGAGCGGTTTGAAGTTCTTCAGCGCCTAAAACATAAGATTCGTGAACGCTCTTCAAATCCTCAGGAGCCTCAAGAGCCTTCAGGTTCTCAACCTGCTTTTGAACATCTTTGAGCTGAGAGTCAAGAGAGACAACTTCACCCGACTTCACTACGTCAGAAAAGCCTTCCAAGTCAGTCTTGATGGTGTCCATAATTGAGTTTACTGAAGTCATATATTGGCGATTCTTTGATTGTTCATCGTTCTGAGCCGCAGAAGCACCACAGCCTACGAGCAAACAAAGACATGTTATACACAACACACATGCAAGAATAATGCGCTTTTTCATGAGTTCCTTCCAAGAGTATCAATAATCATTAACCAACGTTATTACAAAGAGGCTCGAGCGAGCAAACTCTCGAGCCCCGTAGTTTATGAGAGTCATTCTCCGCCTGATTCACCAGAGTCAGTACCTTAGCCGGTGTAACCTCCGTCACCAGTGCGGACACCTTAGCCGGTACCGCCTTCACCGCCAGCGCCACCAGGGTCAGCACCTCCACCGGAACCTTCGCCAGCACCACCGCCGGTTCCAGTGCCACCACCGGATCCCGTTTCACCGCCGGTTCCAGTGCCAGCTCCGCCACCAGCACCACCTGTTCCTTCACCAGGAGTTGTTCCTTCTTCAGGAGTTGTTCCTTCTTCAGGAGTTTCAGTAGTTGTTTCTTCTTCTGTTGCTGGCGCCTCTTCGCCTTCCTTCTCAGGATTATCTTCGTTGTCACTATAAGCGCCATGACCGATATCGAAAATGGTGTACTTCAACTGGGTAGTGCTTGTTGGGAATTTCTCGCTATCATGATTCTGCATATAAGCCCTCATGAAGTTGCCGAAAATACCATCACAAGAAATAGAAGAAGACATCTGTACTTCTTCTCGTCCGCCAATCCAAATAGCTACTGAAAGCTGTGGGGTAATTCCGCAGAACCATTTGTCACGCCAGTTTTCGGAAGTACCAGTTTTACCCGCAACGTCCTGACTTCCAATATAAGCACCGCGACCAGTACCGCTGGTAACAACGCCACGAAGCATATCGGTTGCCGCCTGCGTAAGTGAGGTATCAAGTACCTTTTCGCCTGTAGTATCAGCTTCAAATACTACTTCGCCATTTGCGTTGATAATCTTTTCAACACAAATTGCCTTGCGATACGTACCGCCATTTGCAATAGTTGCGTACGCTTGGGCCATTTCACGAACAGTTACTTCTTGTGCGCCCAAGGTCAATGAAGGATATGCCTGAAGATCCTGTTCAATGCCGCATTTCTTAGCCATATCAACTAAAGCTTGAGGACCAATCTCAGTTACGAGTTCAGCAAAGCCAGTATTGGAAGAAATAGCAAGAGCATTTGCGAAGGTACGAACACCATAATCACTATTACCGTAGTTATGAACCGACCATCCGTTAATATTGACAGTTCCTTCACAATCTAAGTTTGTTTCAGGAGAAATACCCTTATCCAAAGCTGCCAAAGTGGTAAAGGTCTTAAAAGACGAGCCTGGCTGACGTTTTGCCTGAGTTGCTAAGTTGAATTGATTCTCGCGATAATCACGACCGCCAACAAGAGCTTTAATATAGCCCGTGTCTGGGTCAACTGCAACTAAAGCACCTTCGATATTATCGTTCAAACGAGAAACGTAGTTGTTTACAGCCGCTTCTGCCTTGTCCTGCGTGTCAGGATCTAAGGTAGTAATAATGGTAAGACCGCCCTTGAAAAGCTCGTCGGTAGTGTATTCCTCTAACAAGGAATCACGAACGTAGCTGGTGAAGTATTCGTACTTATAAATGCCGTCGTTTGCCTCACCACTATCAGTAACGTTAAGAGTTAATGGAGTAGCAACTGCTTCATCATATTCTTCTTGAGTAATAACGTTATTTGAAAGCATACGTTGCAAAACAACATTACGACGGGCAAGACAGTTATCAGGGTGATCAATTGGATTGTTGTACGTTGGAGACTGAGGAATACCAATCAGAGTGGCCGATTCAACAATATCCAACTCAGATGCCGGTTTAGAGTAATAGCGAAGAGCCGCCGATTCAATACCATACGCACCACTACCGTAGTTAATGGTATTGAGGTACATGTTTAAAATCTCATCCTTGCTATACATCTCTTCAAGCTTCAAAGAAATGTATGCTTCACGAACTTTACGCTTCAAGGTTGATTCAGTTGCCTCTTCAGCAAGAACCGTATTGCGAACGAACTGCTGAGTAATAGTAGAAGCGCCTTCTTTAGCGCCACCCGTAATATTTACCAAGAGCGCACGACCGATACCTAAAATATCAACACCGCTATGTTCATAGAAGCGTTCGTCTTCTGTTGCGATAGTGCCTTTAATTACATAGTCAGAAATTTGATCAAGAGCCACTGGCTCACGATTCTCTAGATAAAACTCTGCAAGAAGGGTTTCCCCGTCATTTGCATACACTTTTGTTTTTGAAGAATAGTTGTACTGACTTGAATCTTCGTAATCAGGAAGATCCTGAAGCCACGAAGCACCAACTGCAAAGGCAGCAATGCCGCCAATGCCCATAAGAATAACAAGAAGTCCTAAAGCAATTAAAAACTTTAGAAACGGTTGACGTTTTTTTGAGTTTCTCGAATGACGAGCGTGGGATGACATATTACCTCCAAATTACAGATAATCATCATTCTACCACGCCCGATAAATACAGAATAAGGTTTACGCAGATATAACAGGATTAGCGGAAGACCTACATATTTTCGAGGGTAATTTTATCCTGTTCAAGTTGACCTGAAGCCAATTCCATCTGCTCTTCTACCGCCTTATGGCCTGTTCCGCCATAAGTAGTGCGTGCTGCAACAATAGATTCCAAATCTAAGCATTCAATAATATCAGCTTCGAAAAGGCTGCTCTCGTTTTGGAAGTCTTCCAAAGACAGGTCGTCCAAATCGCATCCGCGCTTATCGCAAAGCAATACCAAATGGCCAACAACCTCATGAGCATTACGGAAAGGCATGCCTTTTTTAGCAAGATAGTCAGCAACATCAGTTGCAGCAAGATAGCCTTTCTTTGCCTGAGCAAGCATAGCCTCTTCATTAACCTTCATGGTATCAATCATGCCTTCCATGCAAATACAACAATCATATAAGGTTTTTGCTGCATCGAAGGCACCTTCCTTATCTTCCTGAAGATCCTTGTTGTAAGCAAGAGGCAAACCTTTCAAGGTAATAAGAAGAGCAATCAAGTCACCTACTACACGGCCGCTCTTTCCACGGATAAGCTCTGCAAAGTCAGGATTCTTTTTCTGAGGCATGATAGAAGAGCCTGTTGAATACGCATCCGACAAAGTGATGAAGCCAAATTCGGAGGTAGACCAAAGAATAATTTCTTCGCATAAGCGAGAAAGATGAATCATAGAAACGCTGCAGGCATAGTTCAAGTCAAGCAAAAAATCGCGATCAGACACCGCATCAAGAGAGTTAGGAATCATTGCTGAAAAGCCCAAATCTTCGGTGGTCTGTTCACGATTAAGTGGATAGGTAGTGCCCGCAAGTGCAGCACAACCCAAAGGGTTCATGTCTGCAGCAGCAAACGCGTCAGACAAACGTTGGAAGTCACGAGTAAACATCCAGTAGTAAGCCATAAAGTGGTGAGAAAGAAGTACTGGCTGAGCATGCTGCAAGTGAGTATATCCTGGAAGGATAACTCCGAAGTACTTCTTTGCTGCACCCATTAAAGCGCTTCTCAGCGCAATGTTAACCTGGAGTAGCTCACGAGCTAACTCTTTAGCGTAAAGACGAGTGTCGGTGCATACCTGATCATTACGGCTACGGCCAGTATGGAGACGCGCTCCCGCATCACCAATGTTTTCAGTAAGAACTTTTTCAATTGACATATGAATGTCTTCATTATTGATGTCGAATTGAAAATCTCCCGCATCAATCTGTGCTTCGATTTCTGCCAAACCAGCCACAATCTTGTTCGCGTCTTCTTCTGAAATAACACCTTGAGCAGCAAGCATACGCGCATGAGCACAAGAACCAGCAATATCCTGATGGTACATTGCTTTATCTACCATCAACGAAGCGCCAAATTCCTGAGTAAATTCGCTAACTCCCTGTTCAAAACGACCAGACCATAAAGCCATGAAGTATCTCCCGATTCCCTTTTAACCTGCTAATTATTCGCCGTCAGTAATTCCCTGTGTACGACGGTTTGCAGACCAAGTGGTAGTGCTCAGGCTGTAAAGCTCAATAAAGCCCTTTGCAGCTGCATGGTTAAAGGTGTCTGCTGAGTCATAAGTTGCCAAACCATAGTCATACAAAGAGAAGTCAGACTTGCGACCAACTACCGTGCAAGTACCCTTGTAGAACTTCAAGCGGATAGTACCAGTTACGCACTTCTGAGTCTGCTTCAAGAATGCATCAAGAGCTGCCTTAAGTGGGCTGAACCACTGTCCGTTATAAACAAGAGTTGCCCAATCAAGCTCTACATGATACTTATAGCGCATTACTTCACGCTCAAGACACATCTCTTCCAATGCACGATGAGCAGCAATAAGAGACAAAGCGCCTGGAGCTTCATAGCACTCACGGCTCTTTACGCCAATCATACGATTTTCAATCATGTCGATACGACCAAAACCGTTTGAGCCAGCAATCTGATTCATCTTTTCAATGATCTGCCAATAAGACATCTCTTCGCCATCAAGAGCGCAAGGAATACCTGCATTGAAAGAAACCTCAACGAACGTTGCCTGGTCAGGAGCTTCTTCAGGATGAACAGTCATAGTGTAGATATCGGTTGGAGGCATGTTCCATGGGTTTTCCAAAACACCACACTCAATTGCACGACCCCAAAGGTTGTCATCGATAGAGTAAGGATTCTCTTTAGAAGTAGGAACCTCTACACCATGAGCAGCTGCCCAGTCCATCTCCTCATTACGGGTTTTAAGATCCCATTCGCGAACAGGAGCAATGATTTCGATATCTGGATCAAGAGCCTTGATAGAAGTCTCAAAGCGAACCTGGTCATTTCCCTTACCAGTGCAGCCATGAGCAATATATTTTGCGCCCGTTTTATGAGCAATATCTACCAAATGCTTAGAGATAAGCGGACGAGACAATGCGGAAACCAATGGATACTTCTGCTCAAACATTGCATTTGCAGCAAGAGCTTTATCCAAGTATTCGTTTACGAAGATTTCGCGCATATCAAGAACATAGCACTCAAGAGCGCCTGTGCGCAAAGCCTTAGCCTTTACTGCCTCAAGGCCGTCATGCTCCTGGCCTACTTCGCCAACAACTGCAATTACGTCAAGGCCTTTTTCTTCCTGGAGCCATTTGATGCATACTGAAGTGTCAAGACCACCAGAGTATGCAAGAACACATTTATCTTTTGCCATCGTTTTTACCTTTCTTTGGCTTTTGTATTCTTTCGTTTGTTCTTTAGTCAAGTACCGTAACTTTGTAATAGTAAATCATTCTCTTTTACTATGCATTAATAAAAGAGAAAACTTTGCAAGCCTTTTACTTTGAAAGCTCTTAATCTTCTTCGCGTGCTTCTTCGAAAATTTCAGGCAAAGCGTCAATAAGCTGATCGATATGGTAGGTTTCGCAAATCAATGGAGGAAGGAAACGCAAGGTATGAGGACCAGTTGCATTGATAACGAAGCCTTCACCAAGAGCTTCTTCAACAACACGATGAGCGTCCAAATCTTCCTTCAAGTCTGCGCCAATCATCAAACCGCTTCCGCGCACTTCAACAATGTCATCTAACTGAGAGAGTTTCTCTGCGAAGTAATCGCCCGTTTCAGTTACACGAGTGTCAAAAGCGCCCTTTGATAAGGTTGACAAGGTTGCATGAGCAGCAGCCATTGCCAAGTTAGAACCACCAAAGGTTGAGCCGTGATCACCAGGTTCAAATGCTTCAGCTACCTCAATACGAGCAGCACAAGCGCCCATTGGGAAACCGGAAGCAATACCCTTTGCCATAGTGATAATGTCTGGAGTGATACCCAAATTCTGGAACATGAATGGATTTTCACCACAGCGATAAAAACCAGTCTGAACTTCGTCTGCAATAATCAAAACACCCATCTGGCGTGCTATTTTGCAAACTTCAAACATGTAGTCTCCATCGCAAGGCTTTACGCCGCCTTCGCCCTGAATAGGCTCAATCATAACAGCAGCAATGGTGCCCATATTGTCGAAGAGTGCTTTACGCATAGCCTCTAAGTCGTTCATTGGAACACTCATAAAGCCCTGAGGCAAAGGCTGGAATGCTTCTTGCTTTGCTGGCTGAGCAGTTGCTGCAAGTGTTGCAAGAGTACGGCCATGGAAGCTGCCATCAAAGGTAATAATGGTCTGAGCATTTGGGTTTTGGTTAACCTTACGCTGGTACAAACGAGCGAGCTTGATAGCGCATTCGTTAGCTTCAGCACCAGAGTTTGCGAAGAACACAGGCCATGGTGCACGGAAGAATCCTGGCACACATTCGTTAAGCATGTTAGAAATAATCTCTGCTACTTCAGCACGATGCTCAATGTAGTAGTAATTGCCAACATGAATCAGTTTTTCAGCCTGTTCTTTAATGCCTTTTACTACCGCAGGATGACAATGGCCCAAGGAATCGGCTCCAATACCCGCAATAAAATCCAAGTAAGTATTACCACAATCGTCTTTTAATTCCATTCCCTTGCCCTCAACAAACATCACTGGTTTGCGAGCGAAGGTTTTCATTACAAAACGCTGTTCTAGTTTTTTAGTTTCATTAAATCCCATGGAGAATTCCTTTCACGAGTATCCGGATATTCTAAAGGTTTTCGATTAGACGAGAAGCCAAAATTCCTAAAGGATGCGTATCGTACAAACAAGCTTCATCAGTTGCATGAATTACCGTACCAACACCTGCGGAAGTAAGCAATTCAAGCAAGATAGCATGAGGAGTTGTTCCGTTGACAATATGAGCACGGAATACGCCATTTTCCAACGCATGAATACAGGAATTTAGCTTTGGAATCATACCTGATGCAGCCTTGCCCGACTCAACTAATTCTCGTGCTTCATCAAGTGTCATGTTGGAAACAAGAGAAGTTTTGTCTTCAAAATCTTCATAATAGCCATCAACATCAGTCAAGAAGAGAATCTTATGAGCGCCAATTGCTCCTGCAATAGAACCCGCAGCAATGTCAGCATTAATGTTGTAGGAACCGCCATCAGTTCCTAAACCAACTGAAGCAATGATTGGCACATAATCTGCTTCGATAAGCGTGTTGATGAGATCTGCGTTTACTTCTTTAACAAAGCCAACACGTCCAAGTTCTGGATCAAGGTTTTTCGAAATAATAGTGCCCGCATCGGAACCATTGATGCCAACAGCCAAATTGCCATGAGCATTCATGGAGCGAACAAGCTCTTCGTTTACCTTGCCAACTAAGGTCATCTTCACTACTTCCATAGCCTCATCGGAAGTAACACGCTGACCATTCTTAAACGTAAAAGGAATCTTAAAGATTTCCATATTCTTATTAATAGCATGGCCGCCGCCATGAACAATTACCGGATTAACGCCCATAATCTTGAGCATGACAATATCGCTCATCACCGCATCGCGCAACTCATTGTCAATCATTGCTGCGCCGCCATATTTAATTACTACCGTTTTACCCGTAATATTCTTTATCCACGGAAATGCATCAGTTAAAACATCTGCTGTTATAGGATCTAGAACCCTTCCGGTATCTTTTGCATATTTCATGATCTATAGTCTCCATTAATTGATACATAGTCGTGGGAAAAATCGCAGGTCCACATGGTAGCTTGGCCGCTGCCAGCACCCAAATCAGCTTCCAAAACAATTTCAGGAAGTTCGAATCTGCGCAAAGCTTCCTCTTCGCTGAATTCTACAGTTAAACCATCACGACAAACAGGAATTCCCATGATATCAATAGAAACATCTTCCTGCTTAAAAGTTGCGCCTGACCTGCCTAAAGCACCCGCAATTCTACCCCAATTTGCGTCATGGCCATAAATTGCAGTTTTTACCAAAGGAGAGTTTGCTACAGTTCTTGCCGCAAGCTCCGCCTCGTCATCATTTACCGCACCAGTCACCTTTACCGTTACTAACTTGGTTGCGCCTTCACCGTCAGATGCCATCTTGCGTGCCATTTTCTGGGCAACTTGCTTCAAGCCTTCAGCAAATTCCTCATAGGCAACGCTACCTTCTTCAATCAAAGGAGCATCTGGCAAAACCGCTTTACCAGAAGCAAAAATGAAGCAGGAGTCATTGGTTGAAGTATCACCATCAACCGTAACCTTATTAAAGCTCACGTTTACTGCCTCAACAAGTGCGCTGTGAAGTGCTTTTGAAGAAACAGGAGCGTCGGTAGTAAGTACCGCAATCATGGTTGCCATATTTGGCATGATCATGCCTGCGCCTTTACACATGCCGCCAATCGTAAAAGTTGCACCTTGATATGTTGGGTCTTGAGTTTTGTAGCAAATTGCTTCCTCTTTTGGCACGGTGTCGGTAGTCATGATTGCACGAGCAGCTTCATGACCTCTATCAGCTGAAAGGCTTTCATGGAGTGAAGGGATAGCCGTTTTGAATGGATCCGTTTTGAGAAGCTGGCCAATAACGCCAGTTGAAGCCACCAAAACATCCTCTTCGGCACATCCAACTGAATCTGCAACAATAGCGCATGTTTCCCGAGAAGCCTCCAGACCAATATAACCTGTTGCAGCATTTGCGGTACCAGAGTTGATTACCACTGCACGAGCAAATCCATAATTCACGTTATCTAAATGTTCCCGAGAAACGGTAACAGGCGCTGCGCAGAACACATTCTTGGTGAACGTAGCGGCTGCAGGGCACAATTCGTCTGCTTCTACCAATGCCACATCAAGACGTGTTGGTTCAGCTCTAAAGCCTGCATGAATCCCTCCCGCCCTGAAGCCTTGAGCGGAACAAACATTTCCGTCTTCAATGGTTTCGTAAGTTACTGTCATAGTTAATCCTCTATCCAATAAAGAAAAGAAGGCTGGTTTATTGTTGGTATGCCCACCACTTAAACCTACTTCTTTTCGTGGCTGATGTTAAATTGCGGTTCCCGTTGCCTCCAAGCCAAGAGTCTGAGGGAAACCACACACGATATTTGCACACTGAAGCGCCTGACCAGCGGCGCCTTTCAGTAGATTATCAATTGCACAAGTAGCAATTAAAGATCGAGTTGGTTTGTGAAGCGCAAGACCAATGTGAGCATAGTTTGTTCCTACTACCGAAGAGGTTTTTGGTTGCTGACCAAGTGGCAACACCTTAACAAACGGACAATGGTCATTGTCATATTTCTCAACATAGCGCTTATGAATATCTTCGAGCGAAAAGTTTTCGAATGCTTCTTCAGTCAAACGCATAGTCACCGTAGAGAGTAATCCCCTTGAAGCAGGAGCAAGATGCGGCGTAAAGACCAAGCGGTCTTCGAGACCTAAAATCTGCTCGATTTCAGGAGTGTGCCTGTGGCTCGACACGCCGTATGCCTCAAAGTTTTCGTTACCGCTGCAGAAATGAGTACGCTGACTTGGTGTACGCCCAGCACCTGTAATGCCTGAAATAGCATCAACAACAACTACGCCTTCGGTTAACTCAATTGCAGGCATAGCAGCAAGAGACGTGGCTGTTGGGTAGCAGCCTGCGCATGCCACCAAAGTCTCACAACCTGAATCGTAAACGTGCTTCATCTGATGCAAGTCGTGAGGAAATAGCTCAGGCAAACCAAAAGCACGAATCTCCAACAACTCAGGAGAAGTATGAGGCGCATACCATTTCTCAAAGGTTTCAACATTATCTAAACGGTAGTCTGCCGACAGATCAAAAACAGCGGTATAACGCTTAAGCAGTTCAGGCACCATATCCATAGCAACCGTATGAGGGGTTGCCATAAATACCACATCACACTTTGCTAAGTTTTCAGTGTCATGACTCTCAAAAACAAGGTCACATACATCAAGAAGTGCTGGGTATAAATCGGTTACTTTCTGGCCTTTATCAGAATTTGACGTAACGCAAACAAGATCAAACTCAGGGTGTCGGGAAAGAAGTCGGACCAGTTCTGCCCCTGCATAGCCAGCTGCACCCACAATTCCAACTTTTAATCCCATTCTTCTCACCTTCCAGTGTCTTGTTGCCATCCTATTCAAACCTCAAATGCTGAGCATTTTTCGAACAGTTCGGCAAGTTCTCATAATCGTTAAAGTTTACTCTTTTTGCCAAGGCTTCTCTATATAAGATTGCCAAGCACCAATCCTTACTATTTAAACGGCATAACTATGAAAGGATTAGGCATTTTTTATCCTAATCTCCTCGTGTTTCCTTATAATGAACGGACACAAACGTAAAAGCTTAATCACACTTTGAAAGGTGAACTACATGAGCAATGAAGGAAAGCGCGTTCGCGCGCACTACATTGGCACTTTTGATGATGGCACAAAATTTGACTCCAGCTTCGATCGCGGCGAACCACTCGAGTTTATCTGCATGGCTGGTCAGATGATTGAAGGTTTTGACGCGGCTGTAAACGAAATGGCTCCTGGCGAAACCAAAAAGGTTCATATCCCTGCCGCTCAGGCATATGGCGAATGGAGCGAAGAAATGGTTCAGACCGTTCCAGTTGCAAACCTTCCAGGCGCAGAAGATCTTCCTGTTGGAGAAACCGTATACTTACAGGGCCCTGGCGGCCGTCCTTTCCCTGCAAAGGTAGTAAGTCTTGACTCTGAAAACATTGTTTTTGACATGAACCACGAAATGGCTGGCAAAGACTTAAACTTCGAAATTACCTTAGTGGAGGTTTTTGACTAGTCTCTTCTGTTTGGCGAATTAAACCATTAGCCAAGCACACATCTCTTTAGTGTTCAAGCGCATGCTGGTTTGGAATCAGAGCGCTAGTTTTGAAATCCAGCAAGCACTGGCTTTGGAATCCAAGCACGCAACCTTTTAGCTTTTGCGCGCTCGGCTCTCTAGAAACCAGACATTCATAATGTTGCCATCAAGAAGCTCACCACCTTTGGTGAGCTTCTTTTCGCTCGCGTGCTTCATCCATCTTGTTTCACTCAGTTTGTTTCACTCGCCATTTTCACTCGGCTCATTTTGCCCAAGTTTTTCTTTTTCCATTCGCTTTTTCTGCCCACGCTTTCGCTCATGTTCTTATCCAATTACCCATCCGCTCGCCCGCAAAAATGGAGCAACTTGCTAAATCTATAAAACAAATCAATAAATTGTAAAGTATTGGTTATAGGTTTTTTCTCTCACGAAAAAGACATCAATCATTCCTTGCTTCGATAGCTATTGTCGCTTTTCTCATTTCCAATTTTCAGCTTTTCGGTAAAAACTGAAAAGGCTGTTCAGGCAGGCATTACGTGCATCTGCTTGAGGGTAAAAGTTCGCGAAAAAGCAGTGCTGTTATCTTCCATGAAAGCATCACCCTTCATTTCGTTTCTCACTCGAAGAATCCCTTCTCTTTGTAATTTCATCTTTTTTTTCTATGCAAAAGCACATTGCCTAATCTTTCCTTACGTGTAATATATTCGTCAGTTCCTATTAATTTTCCTTTTTCTATAGGAAAAGTAATATAAATTAAGGGAAGAAGAATCATGGCAATCATCCAAACAGAAGAACAGCGCATACTTCTTAACTTAGTTCGAGAAGTTGCCGAAAACGAAATCAAACCATTCGTTGCTGAAGCAGACCGAAATGGTGCTTGCCCCGAAGAACTGTTCAAGTGGGGCTTTGATTTAGGACTTCATCTCGTTGAAATACCTAAAGAGTACGGCGGAACAGGCCTCAACTATCAAACTACGGCAATGATTTTTGAAGAATTAGCACGAGTTGATGCGGGCTATGCAATCACGTTTGTCACGACCTTTGTTGCTCTTCGCAATGTAATCCTTGCTGGAACAAAAGAACAAGCATTGCGTTTCTCAGAAGTCATTAACCAGCGTAAGTTTGCTGCATTCGCACTCACTGAAGCAAATGCTGGTTCCGATATTGCCAGCATGCACACCACCGCCACTAAACATGAAGGTGGCTATATGATTAACGGATCTAAAACCTTCATCACTAATGGTTCTCTTGCTTCTCTTTACATCGTATTTGCAAAAACCGAACCAGAAGCAGGATCAAGAGGCATCACTGCCTTTATTGTTGAAGCAGACAGACCTGGTATTACGCCTGGAGCCAAAGAAGACAAGATGGGGCTTCGCTTATCAAACACAACTGAGGTAATCCTCGACAATGTTTGGGTGCCAGAAGAAAACGTACTTGGAAAAGTAAATAAAGGCATGGGAATTGCCCTCAATGCACTCAATCTTTCTCGTGCTTTTGTTTGCACAATGGGCGTTGGCATTATGCAACGCGCACTCGACGAAGCGGTTGCCTACGCAAAAGAACGCAAGCAATTTGGCCAACCAATTATTCATCATCAGTTTGTTCAAGGACTTTTGGCCGATATGGCAATTAAGACAGAAGCTTCCCGTTGTCTTGTCCATAACACCATGAAGCTCATTGACGAAGGAAGCCTTATTCGTAAAGAAGGCGCCATTTGCAAAGCCTTTGTTGGCGATGCAATGCAAGAAGTGGTTTCCAACGCAGTGCAAGTGCTGGGAGGAAATGGTTACAGCCGCGAATATCCAGTAGAAAAACTGATGCGCGACGCAAAAGTGTTCCAAATTTTTGAGGGCACCAATCAAATTCAGCGCATGACTATTGCTCGTGAGTTAGAAGCAGAATAGAGGCATCATGAATATTGCGGTTTGCATTAAACAAGTTCCCGACACCACTGAAATAAAGATTGATCCAGTAAAAAATACCCTTATCCGCAAGGGCGTTCCGAGTATCATGAATCCATTTGATAAACATGCCTTGGAACTTGCTCTCCAGCTTAAGGACCGTTACGGAGCAAAAGTTACCGCGCTTTCAATGGGTCCCATACAAGCTAAGGCAGTTATTCGCGAAGCTCTTTCCATGGGTGCCGATAAAGGATACCTCATTACCGACCGCAAATTTGGCGGTTCGGATACCTACGCAACAAGCCATATCCTTTCAGCAGCAATTAAGCACCTGGGAAGTTTCGATATTATTCTTGGGGGAAAACAGGCAATTGATGGAGACACTGGGCAAACCGCCTCATCAATTGCCGAACATCTAAATTACCCTCGCGTTAGTCAAATTACTGAAATATCTGTCTTGGATGGTTTGCTTCAAAACGAGGCGCTCGGTTCAACTTCCAATAACCAAAGTGCTTCAATACAAGCACAGCTTGTTGAAATCAAGCGTCTTTCCGATGACGGAACCGAAATTCTTCAATCCACGCTTCCTTTGGTGTGCACTGTAGTAAAAGAGGCCAATAAACCTCGATACCCTTCTATTCAAAGCACGCTCGATTCTCTTGAAGCAGAAGTTCCTGAACTCACGTTTGAAGTGCTCGAAGCAGAAATAGACCCGTTAAAAATCGGATTAAAAGGATCACCTACCCGCGTAAAAGCATCATTTGTCCCTGAACGAACTGCCGAAGGGGTTCAAATTGAAGGCTCGCCTACCCAGCAAGCTCAAGAACTTCATACGCTCCTTAAAGATGCCAAACTGGTTAATTAGAAAGGACCGCCTCATGCCATCCTGTGAAACTCTTACCCTTAATAACCCTTTAGAGACTCCTGGTAATGAAGTGTGGGTCTACCTTGAATGCCTGGAAGGAAAACCTAAAAAAGTTGGTATCGAACTTCTTGGCCAAGCCACTATTCTTGCAAAACTCCTTAAAGGAACTGTTTGTGCGGTAGTTATCGAAAAGGATCCTCTTCCTGCTATTCGCACTGCAGAGCGCTATGGAGCAAAAAAGATTTATGCCGTCAATGGCGAAGAATATCAATACTACACTGCAGACACCCATGGCGATGCGTTTGTTCAGCTCTGTAAAACCTATCAACCAAACACCATTCTTATTGGCGCAACTGCAAACGGCAGAGACCTTGCTTCTAAAGTTGCCGTAAGCTTAAACACAGGATTAACTGCAGACTGCACCAGCCTTTCAGTTGATACTGAAACTCAAAATGTAGTGTGGGAGCGCCCTGCCTTTGGCGGAAACTTGTACGCTCAGATTCTCTGCGCAAATACCCGCCCTCAAATGGGCACGGTTCGTCCTGGGGTAATGCCTCTTCCAAACGAAGATCCTACCAATAAGGCTCAAGTCATTTTCGAGACAATCAAGCCAGAAAACAATCGCGTCACTGTGAAAGAGTTTATTGCAAAAACGAAAGAAGATGGCATTTCTCTTGCCGATGCAGACGTTATTGTTTCAGGTGGTCGCGGCATGAAATCTGCTGAAAATTTCAAGATTCTTGAAGATCTTGCGCAAGTTCTTCACGGAACTGTTGGTTGTTCTCGTTCAGTTGTTGACCAAGGCTGGATGCCTCAAAGCAGGCAAGTAGGTCAAACGGGCACTACGGTTGCTCCTCGTTTATACTTTGCGTGCGCAATTTCAGGCGCTGTTCAACATATTGCAGGCATGAATAATTCTGATGCAATCATTGCTATTAACTCAGACCCTAATGCACCAATTTTCGAAGTAGCCGACTACTGCATTGTTGGCGATGTTATGGAAGTTGTCCCTGCTTTAATTTCCGAATTGAAAGCCTCCTAGAGAGTGCCTACTTTCTTCTCTATTTGAAAGGCTCCTTCCGCACAAGGAGCCTTTCGCTTTTTAAAATCCCTTTTTGGCGTGGTACTATGTCATCCATGAATAATGACTTGGAATCATATTTGAACTCTCTTGCACGAAACGACAGCTTTCGTGTTGAGAAAACAATGAAACAATCTCCTGCCGAAACCACGGAACTAGTAAACTTTCAGGGAATAAATAACGCAACCTTTGGACCCTTTGTTCGCAAAAAGATTCAAGCTACCAGTTCGTTAGGCCTTGCTTACAAACAAATCTGGCAAGCCCAACAAAACGGAGAACGATTCAATCATCTTCCTCGCATTTTCGACTACTACGAAACCCAGGACTCTCGAATTGTTCTCATGGAATACCTTTCAGGCAAAACACTTGAAGAGGTTATTACCACCACTACCCTTACTACAGACGAAATACTTGCGCTGTTCAGTGCAGTTTGCGAAGCAGTCAATGAGCTTCACGAGCGCTTTGAGCCACCTATTATTCATAGGGACCTCAAGCCAAGCAATATTATGGTTTCAGGAAAAACGGTCACGCTTATTGATTTCGGTATTGCCCGCTCGTTCAAAGATGAAGCCGAAACCGACACTCAACATTTTGGAACGCGCTGCTATGCGCCTCCTGAGCAGTTTGGATTCAGCCAGACTGACACGCGCTCCGACGAATACACGTTAGCTCTTCTCCTGTTTTTCTGCTTTACGAAAAAAGATCCTACAAGCAAAGACCGTGAACAGAACTTTTGCCATCAAGCTATTAACCCAAACATTAGCGAAGTGATAGCACGTGCGGCCTCTCTTGATCCGCACGACCGCTATGGTAGCGTTTTGGAACTTAGAGACGCGGTAGTATACGCCGAACAAAACAACAACACCAAACAAAAAACTACTGCCCAGAAACCTTCTTCACCAAAGAGTGTTACTCGTACTAAAAACGCCAAACTACCACAAAAAGCACTCACCCTGGTAAAGACAGCATGGGATATTGTCCTTCTTGTGTTCTTTGCTCTTTTCTTCGTTTCCTCAATTTCAGGAGCACTGAATCCCGCGGAGAACGCCTCGCTTTCTTCAGCACCCTTTGGATTCCGAATAGCAGCCTACCTGACGGTAACGTTCTTTATTATTGCGCCCGTTTTATATTTGTTGAGCTTTAAAGACCTTATAGAAAAGGTGGTGCCCCGATACAGCAAACCTAACCTTTGGGTAAATATCGTGGGTTTTGTTGTAGCAGAATTACTTGGAGTTCTGCTTGTTGGGCTTATCTCTCTTATAGCGCAATAAGAAGTTTCAGAAATAAAAAACAATGCCAGGGAAAATATCCCTGGCATTTCTCAAAAAACATAGCAACGAGCTTTTGTTTAAGCAGGCAAATTATCAACAGCGTATTGAGCTTCTTCTGCAGTAAACTTCTCGCCATATTCACTTACCAGCTGATCATAAATTGCCGATTTAGACATACTCATGGACTCCTGATAAGTCTTTGCTTTCTTTAAAGCATTTGCTTTGTAGTCAGCGTCCAAGTTATCTATTGCATACTGAGCTGCCTCTGCGGTAAAGCCTTCCCCATATTCGCTTACCAACTGATCATAGATACCCTGCTTTGACATAGCCATTACGTCACTATAGGTTTGAGCCTTTTTGAGTGCGTTCTTGTACTCTACAGGAACCGATGCTTCTTCCTTTTTTGCAGAAGAAGTTGTTGCCTGCTCGGTTTTAGTAGAATCTGAAGACGAAGAGCTGGATTTTGAAGAATTACCACCCGCTCCACCAATAAGAGCGAGCGCAATAATTACCACTACTACAATTGCAATAATCTTGCCTTTTCCGCCCTTTTTCTTCTCAGAACTTTCCCCCATAATCCCTCCAAACATACGAATTTCCTTAAAAGACTAGATGCAATTATGAGAAAACTGACAAAAGAATTCATTAGCTGTCAGCTAAGACTAAAAACCTTTTACGCAATTGATTATTGTTTCTCTAACACTAAAAAAGCCCAGCAACATGACACTCAATTAATAGGACTATTTGTTTCAATGCGAAAATTGTTCACCTAATCAGAAAAGCAATAAACCAAAACGCACGATGACGCACAGCAAATCCCCATTAAACGACCGTCCTACCTGGCTAAATGCTGACCTGGCATAAAGCTACCTACGGTATAATTTTTCCTAGGCTATTAAACTCAAAACGAAAGCGTACGTATGTCAGAGCACAAAACCAATCAAGATCCTTTGACTGAAGAACTCCTTGATGAGCTTCTTGCTTCGCCCAACCCTGAATCATTTCTCAACTCCCACACATTTTCAGAAAAAACACTCTCTCAACTCCTACAAGAGTACCTTACCCAAAAAAACCTAGAGCGTTCAAAAGTGGTTCGTGAAGCACAAATAAACGATACCCACGGTTACCAAATATTCACGGGCTCCAGGGGCGCATCACGGGACAAGGTGCTCCAGTTAGCGTTCGCAATGAGTTTATCCTTAAAAGAGACAAGCCGCCTGCTTCATGCCGCGGGAGCAAATCCTTTGTATGTCAAAAATCGCAGAGACGCTATCATTACATTCTGCATCAATAACGGCTACACACTTCAATACACCAACGAACAGCTCTACGCATTTGGCGAAGAGATATTAGGGTAACGCACTAATTACTGGATTGTTTGTGATTACTTGATTCATCGGCCCTTTAAGATAAAGGCTTACGCTAGTATTTTTTGTAAAACAAAACCCAACCTTAAGGAGGAATTATCCTAAATGAATTCTGACAGTTCTGGCCCGACCGAACCTAACCCTGAGATTTCCTATATTCACGGAGATCCCGACATTGAAGACAACATTGACGAAAACGTTACCGATACCGATTCTTTTGCTCTAGAAAAGCGTAAAGAATACATCTCAAAAGAAGAAGAATCTCCGGTAAAGAAACTCTACAACAATCTCACCGTTGCAGCCGCGGTATGTATGGGCTTACTTGTTTCTATTGTAAAGTTCGTAGCGGCCGTAATGACTGGCTCAGCAGCTATGTTCTCGGAAGGCATCCATTCCTTAGTTGACGCAGCAAACGATAGCCTTCTTCTCATCGGAACAAAAGCATCGAAAAAACCTCCAACACTCCAACATCCTTTCGGCTATGGCCGTCTTTTATACTTCTACACCTTTGTAGTTTCCTTAGTCATCTTCTTCTTTGGTGGTGGCTTTGTAATTATTCAAGGTATCCAGTCCTTCATGGCAGGTGGCAACGAATTAACTAATCCTCTGATTGCTATTGTTGTTCTGGTAATTGGTATCCTACTTGAAAGCGTTTCGCTTGCTATTGCCTTGAAAGACGTTAATAACGCTCGTGGAGAATTGTCTATTGCTTCTTACATTAAGGAAAGTAAAGCGCCTACCAACTTTACCGTCCTGCTCGAAGATACCGCGGCTGTATTAGGCA
Organism: uncultured Eggerthella sp.; assembly: GCA_900546175.1. GTDB lineage: Bacteria > Actinomycetota > Coriobacteriia > Coriobacteriales > Eggerthellaceae > Anaerotardibacter. The sequence goes on from URBX01000003.1 coordinate 177,104, forward strand.
TGGTTATTGCACTGGTTGGCATCGTGCTTTCCGACTTGCTTGGCATTCCTCAAATTGACTCAATTGCCTCTATTATCATTGGCGTAATCATGGCCGTTGTTGCTCTTATTCTTTTAAAAGAAACCCGATCCCTTCTTATTGGCGAGGGTCTTGGCTTGAAGGCAATTGAAAACGTGGAATTTATTGTCGAAAGCGATCCAGCAGTTATCAAATGTGGTCAAATCTTGTCTATGTACATGTCGCCTGACGACTTGATTCTTACCCTAGACGTAACCTTTGATGACGAACTTGATGAAGGAGACATTCTTCAGGCAATTGACCGTATTGAGGAAGAAATTGCTGAAGAGTATCCTCAGTGCACCTCAATTTTTATTGAAGCCGAATCTCTCAATCATGTGTATCGCCAACGCTATGACCGCCGTAAGGCAATTGCGCAACTAGAAGAAGAGGAAGAATAAATTTATCTTTAAAACCCCTCAAATTTATATAATTGCTGGTTATTGACTTGTTTTTTCATTTCAGAAAACTATTAATTACGTTCATCTCATTCAAAACCAGATTTGTTATCTGCTTTATTTTCAATTTTTCGAATAGTAAAATGAGAGCATAAGTAAACATTTACTTCCGTAGAATTTCCGATTAAACAAATCAGAAATAGAGGGGCTTCGGAAGATATTTGAAACAACCACACCCAGACAAATTCAAAACAGGTCCTGGGTGGGTTGTTTCATGGGCGCCATTTCTCTTCGAACCCCCTCTTTCAAGTAATATTATTTGAAAGGGGACTTTATGAGCACTATCTACAATCCAAACTTCGCCTTACTTGACACCCAGGATGAATTCTTCTCTGAGGCAAACTACCACGTCTCAGACCAAGCATACGAACTTCTCCAGGGTGCGATTGACACCCACGTTCATGCAAATCCAACTCGCGATGATGGTTTCGTTTTAGATGACTTCGAATTAGTTCGCGAATATGAAGATGCGGGTCTTGATGGCGTAGTAATCAAATGTCACGAATTCGGCACCTTCTTTCGAGCAAAAATTGCTCAGAAATACGCCGTAAAAGGAGACAAGTTTAAAGTATATGGCTCTATCTGCCTCAACTATCATGTGGGCGGCCTGAACCCTGTTGCAGTTGAATCAGCAATTATGGCTGGTGCAAAAACCGTATTTATGCCAACTCTTGAATCTCAGAATGGTTTCCAAATTTGGGATAGCTCAATTCCTTACCCTCACTACGGAACTGAAATAGCTGGCATGCCTCAAAAAACTTTGGAAGGCAAGCCAGGCATCACCGTTCTTGATGCAGAGGGCAATCTTAAAGAAGAAGTATTCCAAATTCTCGAGCTTATTCGCGATGCTGACATCTGTCTTGCTTCTGGTCATCTTGATAATCGCGAAGGCCTCAAGCTTTTCCGCGCTGCAAAAGAAATGGGCGTAAGAAAGATGGTCTACCAGCACATTGACTGGAGAACAAGCGAAATGTCTATTGCCATGCAGCAAGAAATGGCTCGTCTTGGCGTAAAAATGGAAAAGTCTTTCTACGAATTCGACCGTGATCGCTCTATGCGCTCCTTCATGGCAAATTCTGGTACAAAACCTTCCGACTACGTAATGAGTTCTGACCAGGGCATGTTCCCATCCTTACGCGCTCTTCGCGGTTATGCATGCAATGTTCAAGAGCACTTGAATGGAGGCGTTGCTGCAGAAGACTTGAAGGTAATGCTTCGTGAAGTGCCTCACTTCTTGATGGAGGGATAATCATGGCAACTATGCAAGAAGTTAATGAAACGTATAACAACACTAAATGGGGCCAGCCTCTTGCTGTTCCTGCAACTGTGTTTACTATTTTCTCTTTTATCTGCTTTGCGCAAGGATGCGGATTTGCAGTAGGCGATGCGTCTACTAGCTTAGCTTTTGGTATTGTTCAGGTAATTTTATTTATTGGCTTTTTCTTTGGTGCAGCAATTCTGATTAAAAGAAACATTGCCCTTCCTGGCCAAACAATGATGATTTTTGCTATTGCTTTCGGTGGCGTAGGCGGTGCAAGCAACATCATGGCATATCTTCAGGCTCAAGGCGTACTCACCTACGATCCATTTGTCTTTGGTATCGTTAATATGGTTATTGGAATTATCCTCATTATTGAGCTACCTGCATACGTTCATGGAACTTTAGTTGACTGGGCAACAAGCTTCTTGCCTGCACTTGGCCTTATCATCTATGGAATTACAGGCATGAGCCTTTGCCCTCCTGAGATGGTTTCTGGTCTTATTTATGCAGCAGGCGTACTGTTTGGTCTTACCGGTGTAGGCGGCTTGTTTGTTATTGCAAGTGCTCTTCTCGAAGGTATTTGCGAAGTGCCTCTAGGCCCTGTTCTTTTCCCTGCAAAAAAATAAAATCCAAGGAATCGTCTTTAGTAGCGTCAATTGACCACCACTTTAGCTAGTTGCCTAAGACAATAAAAAAATTGGCCCGGAGATTACTATCTCCGGGCCATCTTTTATTGATTTGGAACTACCGCAAAGAAGTGCAAATCCTCTTCGGCATTATTGATAAGGCTATGCGTTGAACCCTTTGGACAATAGTGCACCTGACCTGGAACAACAATCTCGGTTTCCCCATTGCATACAAAGGTAGCTTCTCCTGAAAGTACGTAAATAATTTCACAATTTTCAGTATGGGTATGCTCACCAATACCCGCACCTGGTTCAAGGCAGGCACGAAGGATACGATTCGTTCCATCAAAAAACATATTTGCCTGCATATGTTTTGGACCTCCCTTAAAATTTGGAAAGATCTCCATTGCTTGTTCATTAAAAGGAATAATCATAAAAAAGTCCTCGTGTATTCTTTTAGACTGCCTTTGGGATGCTTAGAACCACGTTTTTTGGTTCTCTACATAAATCCGGTTGAATTCACTATCACTCTTGGTGAGATAAATAATGCCCTCAACCAAGCCAATAATAGCCATAACAAACGCACCAATGCCGAAAGTTAACAAAGAAACCAACAACATGATGACACCTTGCGTAGTGTAGCCCAAATAGAATTTGTGGATTCCAAGCGTGCCAAGCAAGATAGCGAAAAGGCCTGCTGCAATCTTGCTTTTCTCATACTCGACAGGCTGCTGATACTGATTGATGTACTCAACAGGCTGACTCTGAGTAGTTGGTTCAGCTAAAATGGAAGCCTTTTTGCTGTCGTATTCCTCCTGAGTAATTGCTCCTGCATCAAGAAGCTCTTTTAGTGTCTTTAAGTCATTTAACGGAGACATCATTCCCCTCCTAAACGTGATTAGCCACGAACCTCAGCGCCTGTTGCGCCGCATACCTTCTTAACCAAACGAGCATGCTGCTTATCAACTTCTTCAGCAGTTAAGGTTCTATCTGCCGCACGATATTCAAGTGCATACGCCATGGATTTCTTGCCAGCGCCAACACGCTCTTCATCACGATATACATCAAACAAGGCAACAGAGTCAAGAAGCTTTCCACCGGCGCTAGTCATGCATTGAATAAGACGCTCGTTTGTTACATCCTCATCAACCACAAAGGCAACATCCATGGTTACTGCCGGGAATACCGGAACGTCAACATAGTCGCGAGCAGGTTTAGAGGCCTTAATAAGCGCATCCATATCAAGCTCGAAAGCAACAACAGGAGCAGCTGCATCAAAAGCCTCACAGGCAAGCGGATGAATCTCTCCTACCCAACCAAGAAGGCTTCCGCCAGAATACACTTCTGCAGCGCGACCTGGCTGTAAATGGCTCAAAACGTCCTTGTCTGCTGCCTTAAAGCGAACCTTTGGAATAGCAAGCTCTCGTAAAAGAGACTCAACTACACCCTTTCCATCAAAAAAATCAAATGGTTGAGCAGCTACATTCCAACCAGGATTAGTCATAGCACCCGCTAAAACACCTGCTACTTTTGACTTTTCTTTTGGCTTTTTGCGGCCTTGAGCAGCAGAAAATACGGTACCAATTTCATAGAGCTGAACATTCTTTACACCGCGAGCCTGATTGTAGGCAACACTGCGAAGTAAGCCTGGAATAATGGTTTGACGCATTACCGACTGATCGGCATTCATTGGATTAAGAAGCTCAACGGCACTTCCCAAACCTTCTGGGTTCATGCGTAAAAGCTCAACATCGTTAGCGCCCACAAAAGAATACGTCATGGTTTCGTTCAAGCCACAAGCGCGCAAGGTGTTGTTAATAAGTGCGCGCTTATTTTGCTCTTCGCTGCGAACAGCGAAACGACCACGACCACCAGGCAAGGTTGGAGGGATACGGTCCATGCCATACAAACGAAGAACTTCTTCGTACAAGTCAATTTCACGCTCAAGGTCTGGACGGAAGGTTGGAGATACTACCTCAAGTACGCCTTCAGTCTGACCAGAAGATACCCTGCAACCCAAACGCTGGAGCGTATCAACAATGAAGTCCTCAGGAATTTCAGCGCCCATCATAGCCTGGAAACGAGGAATACGGAACTGAAGCTCAACTTCCTTAGACTGATTTGGCCACTTATCAATGTTGCCATTTGCGTTATACATTGCATAAGCAATTTCGCCACCAGCAACTTCTTGCATCAATACCGCTGCTGCTTTTGCACGCAAGTCAATTCCGTGGTCGTCAACGCGACGTTCATAACGCATAGAAGATTCAGAGATAAGTCCCAAGTTGCGGCTTGTTCGAGAAGTACGACCAGGCTCAAAAGTTGCAGCCTCCAAGAAAATGTTCTTGGTGTTTTCGGTAACCTCGGTTTCCAAACCACCCATTACGCCTGCAAGTGCAACTGCACCCAATTCAGGAGTAGCAATAACAGTCATATCGGAGGTAAGTAGACGTTCTTCGCCATCAAGAGTAGTGAGCTTTTCGCCTTCTTGAGCAGCACGAACTACCACATTAGCCAAGCCTTCTTTATTCTTCAATTTATCTAAGTCGAATGCATGCAAAGGCTGACCGAATAAGAACAAAATGTAGTTGGTGATATCAACAACATTATTGATTGAGCGCTGACCAATAGCCTCGAGACGTTGTACCAACCAATCAGGGCTTTGGCCAACGGTAACATTTCGAATAATGGTGCCAACATAACGAGGACAACGAACTTCATCTTCAATAGTGATAGAAGCATCAGCCTCAATTGGAGCACCACTATGAGCAACCTGGAACTTGCCAGCCAACTCATCAAGGCAGGAGTTTACTGGCACGCCATACATTGCGCCCACTTCACGCGCAAAACCATCAACCGACAAACAATCAGGACGGTTAGGAGTGATTTCCAAATCAAGAACGGTATCAGAAAGCTTCAAGTAGTCCGCTAATGGCATACCAATTGGAGCATCCTGAGGCAAAATCCAGATACCATCATGGTCTGAACCTAAGCCTAATTCGCGCGCAGAACAGTTCATGCCATTTGAAGTAACACCACGGAGTTTTGACTTTTTAATTTTGAAGTCTCCTGGGAGCACTGCACCTACCAACGCAGTGATGATATGGTCTCCCTCTTCAAAGTTTTGAGCACCACATACAATTTGAAGAGGCTCAGGGTTACCGTCTTTATCAACATTGTAATTGCCAACGTTAACCTTCGTTACAAACATGTGGTCGGAATCAGGATGAGGAGTTTTTTCCACAACCTGAGCTGTTACGATGTTATTGAATGAATCGCCTGTTCGCTCAACACCCTCCACGCCTGTACCAGTAAGGTCTAATTTATCGCAGAACGCTTTGATGTCAGTTGGAACTTCAACGTATTCGCTCAACCATTTCAAAGATATTTTCATAAGTCATTCTCTCTTTTACGAAACAACACAACGAAAGTGGTGGGGATTTTTTAAATTAGAACTGGCGAAGGAAACGCATATCGCCCTCAAGAAGCATGCGCAAGTCTGGCACGTCATACTTAAGGCACGCAACACGCTCAACGCCCACACCGAACGCAAAGCCTGAATAGATTTCCGGATCAATGCCACTCATACGCAATACGTTAGGGTCAACCATGCCGCAACCAAGGATTTCAATCCAGCCAGTACCCTTACACATACGGCAACCTTCGCCATGACAAATGCCGCAGCTTACGTCAACTTCAGCAGAAGGCTCTGTGAATGGGAAATAGTGAGCGCGGAAACGGGTTTTGCGCTCTTCGCCAAATACCTGCTTGCAGAAATAATCCAAGGTACCCTTCAAGTCACCGAAGGTGATGCCCTTATCAATTACCAAACCTTCAATTTGATGGAACTGTGGCAAATGAGAAGGATCAGCAACGTCACGACGGTATACCTTACCAGGAGCAATCATGTAAATTGGGAGCTCTCTATCTTCCATTGCATGAACTTGAACACCGGAAGTCTGAGTACGCAAAAGAACATCAGATTCACCGCGAACTGCAGACTCTTCGCCTGAAAGATCGCGAATATAGAAGGTGTCCTGCATTGAACGGCTTGGATGGTCTGCAGGAGCGTTTAACGCCTCGAAGTTGTAATAGTCGGTCTCAACTTCAGGACCTTCCAAAACGGTATAACCTAAACCAAGGAAGATGTCAGAAATTTCATCGGTAATCTTGTTGATCAGATGGCGAGTACCCATCTGCTGAACGCGGCCTGGCAAGGTAACATCAACTGCACCAGAAGCCATATTTGCTTCAAGCTCTGCTGCAGAAAGAGCCTTCTTCTTCTCCGCTAAAGCAGCCTCAACCTCATTGCGCACTGCATTTACCGTTTTACCAACTTCTGCACGCTCTTCCTTTGGAATCTGACCCATTGCACGCAAGTAACCTGTCAAAGAGCCTGACTTACCTACAACTGCAATACGAATCTTCTCCAACGAATCTGAATCTGTGGCGCCTTTAATTGCAGCCATAGTTTCAACATGAAGAGCTTTTACTTCTTCAATAATCGCCATTGTTAAACCTTTCTATAAAAAAAAGAAACCTTTCTCTCCCTGCAAAACAAGGACGAGAAAGGTTCCCGTGGTACCACCTTGATTGACGCACATGCGCCCACTTATTTTTCGTTCGTGTCGTGAACAAACGGCATTCCTACTTTTCACCCGTTGCGCTTTGCCAAAACCTTTTGGATGCCTGTCAAATGCTGCCCAATCCGCCAAGCAAAATGTTGCCGACATATTGAGCACATCATTGTTTGGACATCCACCAAAGCACGCCAACATCGCAGCTCATCGAGCCATCCGAAGAGCACAAAGCCAACCTTGTGTTCAGAATACATGCTGATAAAGGGAATCGCGTTTCAAACGTTCAAACTCTCACAGCCAAGGAGCTTTTCTCTGCAGAACATTTCTTATAAAACGCGCTGTCTTCGTCTTCGCAAAAATCTGTATCTGCCACTATAACGCAAAAAGACTACTTGGGACAACTCGCCCTTGGTTTCTTGACGAAAAATTAAAATTTGCGGTAAAAGCACGTATTCGCACCCGTATGACACGCAGGACCCGCAGGCTTTACCAAAGCAAGGAGACAATCGGCATCGCAATCATAGCGAAGCTCTACTAACTCTTGCACATTGCCTGATTCTTCACCTTTATGCCAAAACTTATTCCTGCTTCTTGACCAAAACCACGTTGTCTTTTGTTCAAGAGTTCTTCGAACCGACTCTTCGTTCATCCAAGCAAGCATAAGCACTTCTTTTGTCTTGACATCCTGGACAATGCAAGAAATGAGGCCTTGGCTGTTATACTTCAGCTCTTCAATTGATAGATTACGCTGCTCGAAATCACTCATAGTAGTTCCTTTAGTTAACTGGTTTAAGTTCATTGAGTTGTAACCACTTTACAGGCGAACTGGAATACCTTGGGATGCCATGTACTCTTTTACTTCTCGGACGGAAAGCTCACCGAAATGGAAGACAGATGCTGCTAATACCGCATCGGCCTCTCCTTCGATAATTCCTTCAGCGAAATGCTCGAGCTTACCAACGCCACCAGAAGCAATAACAGGAATGTCTACTGCTCGCGCAACTGCACGGGTTAACGCCAGATCAAAGCCGTCTTTACTTCCGTCGCAGTCCATAGAAGTAAGAAGGATTTCACCCGCACCGCGTTTAGCTGCTTCAGCTGCCCACAATACTGCATCTACTCCCGTATCCTCACGACCGCCCTTTACATACGCAGTCCATTTGTTGGGATTACCTGGTACCCGCTTTGCATCAATAGCAACAAGCACTGCCTGAGAACCAAAAGCAAGAGATCCTGCCGTAATCAAGGAAGGGTCGCGCAAGGCAGCAGAATTGAGTGAAACTTTATCCGCACCTGCAGCAATCATGGTGCGCATATCAGCTACTGAAGAAAAGCCTCCGCCTACCGCATACGGGATATGGACTTCCTGACTTGCACGGCTGGCCATTTCGATAGTAGTTTTGCGACCTTCATGAGTTGCGGTAATGTCAAGAAAGATTACTTCGTCAGCTCCCTGTTTGTCATACGCAGCTGCAAGCTCAACAGGGTCACCCGCATCACGAAGATTTACAAAATTTACGCCTTTTACAACGCGGCCATTTTTTACATCCAAACAAGGAATCACGCGTTTTGTGAGCATTTCAACCTCCGCTTACTACGCTGTCTGAGTACGGTCTGGGCCTGCTGCATTAAAGTAAGCTGCCTCAGCCTCTTTAATAGCAGCAATTCCCTCTTCAACAGTAAAAGCACCCTCATAAATAGCACGGCCAGTAATAGCACCCTCAATAGGAGCCCCCGTAGCAACCAAATTACGCAAGTCTTCTAAACTTGCCAAACCGCCTGAAGCAGTAACCTTTACCTGAGGGAACTTACGTGCCATCTGGGCATATGCTTGCGCATCGATTCCCGTTTGCATGCCATCACGCGCAATGTCGGTAAACACTAGGCTAGTGATTCCCATTTCCTCTAAATCCGCAATAAGCTGTTCAGCAGGGACACCATCTTTTGTGTCAAGCCATCCTTCTGTTGCAACAATACCCTCTTTTGCATCAATTCCGGCAACAATAAGAGAGCCATACTTTGCAGCTGCTTCTTCGGCAAATGCTCTATCTTTTACCAAAGCAGATCCAAGCACAATGCGTTTTACACCCGCATCAACATAGCGCTGAATAGTTTCCATAGAGCGAATACCGCCGCCTACCTCAACTTCGCAATCAAGCTCAGCAACCATGCGACTAATAAGCTCCAAGTTTGTAGGAGCACCATCTCGTGCGCCATCTAAATCAACAATATGCACACGCTGAGCACCTGCTTTTTGAAATGCACGTGCTTGCGCAATAGCATCGTCGTTATATACCGTTACCTGGTTGTAGTCACCTTTTTTCAGGCGAACTGCACGGCCGCCTAAAATATCAATTGCAGGAACAAGAATCATTTAGAGACTCTCCTCAACAAGTTTGCCGAAATTTGCTAAAAGTTTCATGCCCTTTGAAGAAGATTTCTCAGGGTGAAACTGAGTTGTATAAATATTTTCATGATGAATAGAGCTTACGAATGGTTGCGCATGCACTGTTACTCCTGCGATATCCGCTTCATCGGCAGGAACACCAATGTATGAGTGCGTGAAATAGAAATAGGAGTTATCCTCAATTCCGTCGAAAAGAGGGCTGTATCCCTTATACTCCACGCTGTTCCATCCTACATGAGGGACCTTAAGCTTCTCGCCCTCACTCGTAAAGGCAGGCATACGCACAACTTCGCCTTTTATAAGGCCAAGACCAGCCATGCGCTCGCCTTCCGCGCAGCCTTCTGTTCCCCACTCATAAATAAGCTGCTGTCCTAAGCAAATTCCCAAAAAAGGAACGCCCTGGCCAACACGGGTGCGAATAGCCTTACTTTGACCAAGCTCATTCATGGTAGTCATTGCATCAGCAAAAGAGCCAACACCAGGCAACACCAAGCCATCAGCACTAAGAATATCAGCAGGGTCTGAGCTAATAAACGCATCATAGCCCGCGTCTGCCAAGCCACGCTGAACGTTTGCTAAGTTTCCTTTTAAATAGTCAATGACACAAATTCGTGCAGTCATTTACAGTGCTCCTTTAGTGGAAGGAATCTGGTCTGCGATACGCGGGTCAATTGCCACGCACTCTTTCAAAGCACGAGTTACCGCCTTAAAAGACGCTTCCAAAATATGGTGCGAATTACGTCCGCAAATCTGACGAAGATGAAGTGTAAGACCCGCATTCGTAGCAAAAGCAATAAAGAACTCTTCGCCTAATTCGGTATCGAAGGTGCCCACGGATTCGGCAGGAATATCAAGAGAGCAGTGGCACTGACCTCTACCTGAAATATCAATAGCAGCCATGACAAGCGTTTCGTCCATTGGGAGAATAGAAGAGCCATAGCGGTAAATACCCTTGCAATCACCAAGCGCCTGCTTTATTGCCTGACCAAGCACAATGCCGGTATCCTCGACAGTATGATGGGCATCAATCTCAATATCCCCCACCGCTTTTACTTCAAGGTCAAACAAGCCATGTCTGCCAAAAGCATCCAGCATGTGATCAAAAAAAGGCACGCCCGTATCAATAGAGGTTTTGCCTGTACCATCAAGATTGATAGTGACCGTAATATCCGTTTCTTTTGTTTTGCGAGAAATAGTTGCCAAACGTCCCATGGCTATTTCCTCTCGGTAAGAATCTCTGCAAGTGCAGCTACCACTTTATTGTTTTCTTCTTCGGTACCTACCGTAATACGTAAGCAGTTAGTTAAGTATTTCGCTTTTGAAAAATCTCGCACTAAGATGCCTTTTTCATACAAAGCATCCCATACTTTATCGGCGTCTGGCAGGCGAATCAAAAGATAATTTGCTTGAGAATCAAACACTTCAACACCCTCAAGTCCTGCAAGGTTTTGAGCCATGATTCCTCTTTGGCGAATAATCTCATCAATAGCAGGCTGAAGTTTATCACGGTTGGTAAATACCACCTTGCCAATAAGCTGCGATACCGCATCAACCGAATAAGGCTGGCGAACTTTAATAAATTCCTTAATAACGTCTTCGTGAGCCAAAATATAACCCAATCGAACGCCTGCTAATCTATATGCTTTCGAAAACGTGCGCAAAAGTAATAAGTTTTTATGCTCAGAGAGCAGTCCTTCTAAGGTGCGCTTCGAAAATTCGCTATACGCTTCATCAACCATAACAAGCGCGTCGGTAGTGTTAAGCAATTCCTCGATAAATTCAACGCGTGCACAAGTGCCCGTTGGATTATTAGGACTGGTGATAATTACGTAGTCAATGTCTCCTTGAGCTACGCGCTCTAACACTGCCTCTTCGTCAATTTCAAAATTATCCTTACGTTCAATAAGCACCGCTTCGGTCTTATTGAGTAGCGCATTTGCTTGATAGACTGAAAACGTAGGCACTACCGTAAGAAACTTGCGTCCTTCACAACCCCACGCCAATGCCATATCGAAAAGGAGCTCATCACCGCCATTACCCATAAGAACGTTCTCGCGCTTTAACCCGTTTGCCTGAGCAATAAGATCGCGCAGTTCATTGGCAAGCGGATCAGGATAGCGATTAAATGCGCACATACGGAGCTCAGTGATTATTTCTTCAACAATATCCTCAGGGAGATTGAGAGGATTCTCGTTAGCAGAAAGTAAGGTCTCTGCAGGTAAGTATTTTGGATCATACGGGACAATTCCGTCCAATACGGGCTGGGATGCACGTACCGTTTTCATAGTTACCTCTATTCGCCCTTTTCCAACAATGCTTTACGCAAACGAACACTCTCTGCGTGAGCCCATAAGCCTTCGTGGTCAGCAATAGTGATAATCGCATCAGCATCGTTTGCCAAAGAAGCAGCAGAATACTGGATAACGCTAGACTTCTTCACGAACTCATCAACCGAAAGAGGTGAGCTAAAACGAGCAGTGCCGCCAGTAGGTAAGGTGTGATTTGGGCCAGCAACGTAATCACCAACTGCCTCTGGTGTCCATTCACCCATAAAGATAGCTCCCGCATGTCTGATAGCACCTAAAAGCTCCATTGGATTTGGAAGGTGAAGCTCCAAGTGTTCAGGAGCAATAACGTTCACCGTCTCAATTGCCTGCTCCATAGTGTTGCACACCACAATAAGACCACGATTATCAAGAGATGCGCTGGTAATTTCAGCACGAGTTGAACGCTTTAAGTGCTCTGCGATAGCCGCCTCAACTGCATCAGCGTACTCGGAAGAGAAGGTTACCAAATAGCAGCTTGCCAATGGATCGTGCTCTGCCTGAGCCATCAAATCAATTGCAACCATTTCTGGAAGAGCATTCTCGTCTGCTACTACACATACTTCAGAAGGGCCTGCAATCATGTCAATTCCGACATCACCTGAAACAATCTTCTTTGCTGCAGCAACAAATGCGTTTCCGGGACCAGTAATCTTGTCAACTGCAGGAATAGATTCAGTGCCGTAAGCAAGTGCTGCAACAGCCTGAGCGCCTCCTACTGAATAAATCTCAGTTACGCCCGCAATGCGACATGCTTCCAAAATTGCAGGATCAAGCGAGCCATCCTTTGTTGGCGGAGTTACACAAGCAATACGCTTAACACCTGCAACCGATGCAGGAATTGCATTCATCAATACAGATGAAGGATACAGCGCCCTTCCGCCTGGCACATAAATACCAACCGCATCAATTGGCTCAACCTTTGCGCCTACCATGCCGCCATCTTCGCGCATAGTAAACCAGCTCTGTTGTTTCTGGCGCTCGTGGAAATCACGAATTTGGTCTGCTGCCATTTCCAATGCAGCGGCAACCTTTGGGTCAACCTGAGCCAGTGCTTTTTCAATAGCTTCATCACTTACGCGGAAGTTTTCAATGTCCACTCCATCAAATTTTGCGGTAAATTCGCGAAGAGCTTCATCGCCCCTTTGGCGAACTTCTTCAATAATATTAGTTGCTGCAATAAGCGCATCAGCATTAAAAGCACCAATACGATTAAGCAATTTTTCTTCAAAGATCTGGTTAGGAGCAAGTTCAATACGACGCATGATTAGTTCTCCTTTGTAAGGTTATAAAGAGTGTCAGCCAACTTACCAACACGAGGGTTTGTACGGAAAGAGCATGGATTTGCGAAGAAACGAGCCGTGGAATCAAGAACATCTTCCACAATCTCCAAGTTATTCTCACGCAAGGTAGTTCCAGTAGCAGTAATGTCAACAATGCGCTCAGCCATGCCTGTGATTGGAGCAAGCTCAATATTGCCATGAAGCTTCAAAATTTCTACCTGCATACCACGCTTTGCGAAATGAGCACGCGTAATGTTTGGATACTTTGTAGCAACACGAATGGAGCCCAGCTTACGGTAGCGCTTTTCAACCGCTTCAGTGGTTCCTGCACTTTCAGCAACCACAAAACGACAACCGCCATACTTTAAGTCAACAAGCTCAACTACGTCAGGAGATGCTTCCACCAAAGAGTCTTCACCGCAAATGCCGCAGTCGGCTGCACCGAGAGCTACAAAAGTTGGTGCATCGGTAGGGCGAACAATGATGTACTCCACTTCGTTGTTGTGAAGCATTAAGGTTCTCCCCGAATCCAAAAGGCCCTCAACGTCCAAACCAGCCTTTTCAAGCATTTGGACCGTATCTTCTTTCAAAGAACCTTTTGGAACCGCAATGCGAAGAGGATGCTGCTCTTTTTCTTCTGCCGCAAACGCTGCCATGGTCTGTTCGAGATAGAAAGCAAACCCAGCAGCAGGCGTGCAAACGGCACCATAAGATGCAAGTAAGTTGTCATAGCGGCCGCCGCCACCAAGCGGTGAACCCAATCCAGGAGCATAAGCCTCAAACACAATGCCTGTGTAGTAATCAAGGGAACTCATTGCAGAGAAGTCAATCAGGATCTTTTCTTCAAGACCGCTTGCAACTAATCCATCATAAATTGCCTCAAGTTCATTGATTGCTTCTTCACACTGAAGAGGAACCACCACTTGCCTTACCGCATCAAGCGCTTCACGGCCACCACGTAAATTAGGGAGCTGAAAGATAGCCTTTGCCACATCACTATTTGCTTGACCATTGCTGGTAAGCTTTGCCAACTCAACCAAGTTTGAATTATGGTATGCGCGAATTACCTCAGCTTGCCATTTTTCATCTGCCTGAGACTTAGCAAGAAGATCAGTGAGAACACGAGCAGAACCAACAGCAATCTTGAACTGAGAAAGGCCGGTTGCTTCAAGCGCTTTTGCAAACAAGGTAATGATTTCAGTATCCGCTTCAACACCAGAAGCGCCCAAGTATTCAACACCTACCTGCGTTAATTCTCGGGAAGCTGCTTCTACCGTATTTTCGCGAAAAACGCGCTGTGTGTAGCGAAATTTCAAAGGAGCCTGACCTGGCTCGAAGCTCAAACGCGTTGCAGCCATTCTTGCAACCTGCATAGTTACGTCAGGGCGCATTGCAAGCAAATCACCACGAGAGTCAAAGAATTTAAACGGAGTTTCAGGGGTGTGTCCACCTGCCTCCATAACATTCAAAACTTCCAAAGTTGGTGTTTCAACTGGGTAGTATCCTTGCTCAGCAAAGAGGCGCTGGACACGTTGGGTGAGGTCTTCTCGGACCAAAGCCTCATCACTCATCACATCGCGAAAACCAACTGGTGTTACATAGTTCATGATTTACGTTCTCTTTTCTATATACAAACTTCAGGTTTAGTTTTTACTCTTCCAAAGCATTTTATTTTACCTATAAATTCCTGGTTCGTTTTGCCAGGAAACCAAGAATGTTGGAAACTCACAGAATTGCATTGCGAAAGGAAAACAACCCAACAAGTTTTACGGTCATTCACTTTAGCACAGTAGAGTGATAAAGCAACAACTATTTCGCTTTTTTACTTAAGCGCACAGAATTGATACAGAAAGAGGGCTTTCATGCACGTGTCCAACAATGCAAAATTTCTTTTCCGATAACACGTTCAAAATTCCTTATAATAAAGGCAGGGTATATTTCTTCAACTTAGGGGGCGATGTTATGTCCTACAAAAAAATTCTTGTTCCTTATGACGAATCTGATCACGCAAAAGCTGCTCTTCTCGAAGCGGTAAAGATTGCAGCTCCTGATACAATGATTCAAGTAATTGAAGTTTCTGCACCACCACAAGATTTGGTATACAGCAGCATGAACCAAACCAGCGGCTTCACAATTGGCGTTGTTACTCCACCAGAAAACTTTGCTGAATTAGTTTCTGCACGTACTGAAGAGGCAACTGCACGGCTTACTGCAAGCGTTAACGAAGTGATTGGCGATTGTGAATGCACCGTCACCGCAGAGGTTATTTACGGCATCTACACCGTAGAAACTATCCTTGATACCGCAAAAGATTCTGGTTGCGACCTCATTGCTATGGGCTGCCGTGGCCTAGGCGCTATCCGTGGAGCACTTGGTTCTGTTTCTTATGCTGTTCTTCGCTCTGCAGAAGTTCCTGTTTTGGTTGTTAAGTAGTACTCACATTTGCACTACTTACGTTGCGCTTACAAAATACTGCGGGCAACCTAGCTAGAGCAACCTAGCTAAAACAGCATACTTCCTGAATTACCGAACGGAATGATACTTGTGCTTCGCTTACATAATGCGGCTCATGCAATAGCCTGCCTAGAGCGCACACATAGGACATTGTTTGTGAACTAACGGTATTTAAGCACGTCTTTTTGGCGTGCTTTTTCTTTTGGGTAAACCAAGAGCATCCAGGGAACAAATAGCGGTGCCAGGCCCCTTATCCAACAATAATAAATAGTCCCCTCATATCCACATCTGTTCCTATAGCCACATCTGTTCCTATAACCCCAAAGCTTCGCTTATATTCGCAAACCCTGTGTGCATACCCCCTGCGATAAGCACTCATGAGCATCTATGCGTAACCCATTAGAAACATACATTACTCATCAATGAAACATTCTCGTTTTCATTAGGAAACTTTTCGAAACTATTGTGAACAGTGAGAAAAATCCTTATGAAATTACTCTAAGAGTTAAGGAGATAGAGCAATGAGTAATGTTCCAGAAATCTATGGCTCAATGGTTTTCAACGAACGTGTCATGAAGGAAAAGCTTCCAAAGAATACCTTCAAAGCGCTCATGGAAACAGTAAAGAAAGGCGAGCCTCTTCAGCTTGAAGTTGCAAATGTTGTAGCTCATGCTATGAAAGAATGGGCTATCGAAAAGGGAGCTACCCATTACACTCACTGGTTCCAGCCACTGTCTGGCATCACCTCAGAAAAGCATGACGGATTCGTAAATCCACAGGATGACGGCAGCGCCATCATGTCTTTCTCGGGAAAAGAACTTATCCAGGGCGAACCTGACGCATCCTCTTTCCCATCTGGTGGCTTGCGCGCTACCTTCGAAGCACGTGGTTACACCGCATGGGACCCAACCTCTTACGCATTCATTAAAGACGAGGTTTTATGCATTCCTACCGCATTCTGTTCTTACAACGGTGAAGCACTGGACAAGAAAACGCCACTCCTTCGCTCTATGAAAGCTATTGATGAACAGGCAAATCGCGTTCTTGCTTTGTTTGGCGAAGAAAAGCAGCGTGTTACTACCACCGTTGGTGCTGAGCAGGAATACTTCCTTATTTCTGAAGAAATGTACGAAAAGCGCATGGACTTGATTCTTACCGGTCGTACCTTGTTTGGATACTCCCCTTGCAAGGGCCAGGAAATGGAAGAGCACTACTTCGGCGCAATTCGCCCTACTGTAAGCGAATTCATGAAAGAGCTCGACGACGAATTGTGGGCTTTGGGCGTTTCAGCAAAAACAAAGCACAACGAAGTTGCTCCTGCACAGCATGAGTTGGCACCAATCTTTAGCGAAGCAAATCGTGGCGTTGATGAGAACCTTCTTACCATGGAAAAGATGCGCCTTTTGGCAAGCCACCATGGCTTGGTTTGCTTGCAGCATGAAAAGCCATTCGAAGGCATTAATGGTTCTGGTAAGCATAACAACTGGTCTATTTCTGCAGGCAGCAAGAACATGCTTGACCCAGGCGACAACCCATCTGAGAACTTGCGCTTCCTGGTATTCTTGACCGGTGTTATCCAGGCAGTTGACGACTACCAGGAACTCTTGCGTATGTCTGTTGCTTCAGCAGGTAACGACCACCGTCTTGGTGCTAACGAAGCTCCTCCTGCAATTATCTCCATCTTCTTGGGCGATGAATTGGGTGCCATTGTTGACGCTTTAATCAGCGATCATGATTACGAAGGCACCAAGCGCGCAATCATGGACTTGGGCGTAGATGTATTGCCAAACTTCGTTAAGGACAACACCGACCGTAACCGTACTAGCCCATTCGCCTTTACTGGTAACAAGTTTGAGTTCCGTATGCCAGGTTCTGCTGTTAACCTTGCAGGCTGCAACACGGTTCTCAATACAGCAATGGCAAAGAGCCTCAAGGATTTCGCTGACGCTATGGCTGATGTTAGCCCAGAGAACTTCGAAGATGAGGCTTTGAGCTACATCCGCAAAACTCTCTCCGAGCATCAGCGCATTATCTTTAACGGCAATGGCTATTCTTCCGAATGGGAAGAAGAAGCAGAACGTCGCGGCTTAGCAAACAACAAGACTACCGCAGACGCACTTCCTAGCTACATTGCTCCTAAGTCTATTGAACTCTTTGGCGAATTTAACGTTCTCAATGAGGCTGAGATTCGCAGCCGTTACGAAGTTGAACTTGAGAAGTACAACAAGCTTCTCAACATTGAGGCACGTACTATGCGCCGCATGCTCCGTCGTCTCTATCTTCCTGCAATCAGCGCTTACGCTTCCAAGATTGCTGATCACATCATGTCTATTAGGCAGGTAATGCCTGAGATGAGCACCAAGACTCAGGAAGAACATCTTGTACGCATTCAGCAAGGTTTGGACGCAACAAAGGCTGCATTTGATGCATTGGTTGCAAAGCATAAGGAAATTGTTGAGATTGAAGATGCTCAGGAAGCTGCAAATGCTTATGCTCACGAACTTGTTCCTCTCATGGAGGCTGCTCGTTTTGAAGTTGACCAATTAGAGATTCTTGTCCCTAGCTCCGATTGGCCAGTTCCTTCTTACAACGACATCCTCTTCTACGCATAAAGTCTTTTTGCGGGGTTGCATGGAGAACAGGTAACCTACCGGGGAACCCCATTCTGCAATCAACGCTGTAAACTGAAGACACGAATCAAAGCAAGAAAAGCTCAGGATTAACCTGGGCTTTTCATTTTTTATCGATACACTTAATCTAATAAAGGAAACAGGCCTTCTTTTCAAAGCTGAGTATTCTTTTAATCCTGATAATCTTGTTAAACAGCTTAAACCAGTAGAGCAAACGTTTTTCAAGATAGTGTTCTCGAAAAAATTATATCGTTCGCTCTACCAGCTTTACGAACTTGAGAAGAAGTCTTTTTCTTCAAACACTTAGCGCGTTTTGAATTAGAGAGCGCTTAGCAATAGAACAAAATATCGTTATATGTTGGAACAGGCCAGTAGCTTCTCTCAACATAGCATTCAAGATCATCCACTTCAGCGCGAAGAGCTTCCATTGCAGGAATAACTTCATTTGCATACAAATAGGCTTTCTCTTGTGCGTCAGCAACGAGCTCGGCTTTATCATGAAGCTCGACCAGGTTAGTAATTGCTTTTGCCGTGTTTGCCATACCCACCGTAAGGTGATGCAAAACCGCCTCATGCGCCGTTAAGTCAGCGGATGGCATTGCTTCACGAATAGCTACAATGTTAGAAGCAACTTCGGCAGAATAATCAGAAATTGCAGGTAAATACGTACGACGTGCCATACGAATCATTACTCGTGCTTCAATATTCAAAAGCTTGTTGTATTTCTCAAGCTTAACCTCATAACGAGAATGAACCTCGGTTTCAGTAAGAACACCAAATTCGGTAAAGAGCTCAATAGACTTTGGAGCAATAAAACAAGGAAGTGCCTCTGCAGTATTGCGATTATTTACTAAGCCGCGGCGTGCTGCTTCTTCTTCCCAGGAAGAATCGTAGCCATTACCGTTAAAGATAATGCGCTGATGATCGGTTAAGGTCTTCTTAATATGAGCAAGTGCCTTTGATTCAAATGCTTCCCCTTCAACATCGCCCATAGCATCGGCAAAAGACTTCAAAGATTTCGCCATTGCGGTGTTAAGGATGGTGTTGCAGTCGGACAAATTAACAGCAGAGCCTGGCATGCGGAACTCAAACTTATTACCCGTAAAAGCAAATGGGCTGGTGCGGTTGCGGTCAGTGTTGTCTTTGAGGAATTTAGGCAATACGTCAACTCCCAAATCCATTGCAACCGCTTCAGCTGAATGATAATCATCGCCATTAATAAGCGCATCAACAATAGCGCCCAATTCATCACCTAAGAAAATTGAGATGATGGCTGGAGGAGCTTCGTTAGCACCAAGACGGTGATCGTTACCTGCTGAAGCAACAGACATGCGCAAAAGCTCTTGATATTCGTCAACTGCTTCAATAACGCACGTTAAAAATACTAAGAAGCGCAAGTTTTCCGCAGGGTTTGTACCTGGATCAAGAAGGTTGGTTGAACCGTACGACATAGACCAGTTGTTGTGCTTACCAGAACCATTTACTCCTTCAAATGGCTTCTCGTGCTGCAAACATACCAAACCATAATGAGAAGCGTCCAAACGCATTTTCTCCATAGTGAGGAGGTTTTCGTCAATTGCACGATTGGAGTTAGTAAACAGAGGAGCCAACTCATGCTGAGCAGGAGCAACTTCGTTATGCTTAGTTTTCGCAGAAACCCCTAACGACCACAAATCCGCATCAAGCTCTTTCATAAATGCGCTTACGGTAGGGCGAATTGCACCAAAGTAATGTTCGTCAAGTTCTTGACCTTTTGAAGGTGGAGCACCAAACAAGGTACGACCCGTCATAATAAGGTCCTGACGCTGCTCATAATCTTTTTCAGAAATGAGGAAGTATTCCTGTTCGGCACCAACAGTGGTGATTACGCGCTGTCCATCTTCGCCAAAGTATTTCAAAACACGCTGAGCTTGCTCATCAATAACTTTCATAGAGCGAAGGAGAGGCGTTTTTTTATCCAGTGCTTCGCCGGTATAAGAGCAAAAAGCGGTAGGGATACACAAAACATCATCTTTGATGAATGCATAAGAGGTTGGATCCCATGCCGTATAGCCACGTGCTTCAAAGGTTGCGCGGAGGCCTCCATTTGGGAAAGAAGATGCGTCTGGTTCGCCCTGAATGAGCTCTTTTCCTGAGAAAGTCATGATTGCAGTGCCATCACCCGCTGGATTGAGGAAAGAATCATGTTTTTCGGAAGTAATACCAGACAATGGCTGAAACCAATGGGTATAGTGAGTAGCGCCGTTTTCAATTGCCCATTCTTTCATGGCGTGAGCAACAACGTTAGCAACGTCTGCTTCAAGAGGCAAGCCTTCGCGAATTGTCTTAAGAAGGCTCTTATAGGTAGCAGAAGGAAGGCGTTCCTTCATTAAATGTTCGCTAAAAACTTTTGAGCCATAGATTTCAGAAACGTTAGGCATTAACTTCTCCTCTATTAATCATGGTGCATTATGCAGCCTTTTATTGAACGCTTTTTAATGCAACGGGGAATCTTTTTTGCAAATTCCTAATTTGTTTATTTTGCCACAAAGTAGGCGTATCGGCACTTTTTTCGTAGTTTGTTGCCTCCAGTGGAAAACTGAGCACTTCGCATGATTATCCCCAACAAAGTTTTGGGCACAACCCACCTTCAAACGGCCTATCCGAAAACACTTGCGTTGCCAGAAGAAGCGCTTGCAGCTGCAGAAGATTCAGTACCAGTTTGAGCTTGCGGTGCAAAAGGTAACTGTACACCCGAGAACGTCAAGAACATATAGAGAAGCGCCTGAGCAACAAGACCAAGCCATGCAGCCATCATTGCCTGACGACGATATTTCTTACCTAACGAGGCAGCGCTAATCCAAGCAATCATAATGCCGAAGATGCCGCCCACTAAACCAATGGCAAACCAGCCAATACGAGTTCCCCATTTAAGACCAGGAGACATGTCGTTCGGATCGTCTTTCTTAAAGAAGTTCATGCTTTCTGGCGAATAGTCTGGCCCATTTTCTCCGGCAGAACCTGATAATTGGCCAGATTCCGTAGCATTATTTGAGCCAGGAACCTGATTAGGCTGAACTGGCGCTTGAGGAGCCCACGAATTTTGAGTAGAACCCTGCTGGGCATAAGGATTATTAGGATTTGCATACGGATTATATGCTTGAGACTGAGGCTGAGCAGAAGGTTGAGAGTCCACTTCCATTTGAGCGTCTGAAACCGCTTGAGTTGCTTTCTCTTCTTTCGCTTCCGCTTCCTGCTTTTCCTTTTCACGTGCAAGCGCTGCCTGATATGCAGCAGACTGCTCTACGATTGACTGAAATTGAGGCTCGCTATCTTTTTTCGCATAGGGATTTTGGCTGTTTACGTCCTGAGTCATAATGATTCCTTACTTTCGTTTTCCTCATTCTAAAAGATAAAAGCTTCCCTGTACAAAGCCCTATTACGAAACATGAAACATCTACAAGTTAGGAACTGAATTAGTACTTTTATAGGGATTTCCATACCGTAAATAGCAAATGAGCTTTTTGCCTGTGGCTTCACGTTTTTTATGCCACTCAGCTTTTATCCACCGCCCCTAAAGACCCATTAACAGCCAACAAAAAAAACAGGGCCCCACATCTGTGGAACCCTGCCAATTCGTATGAACAATAAGTTCGTATTGAATTTCCCAAGTTAGAGATTCTGGCTGCCAGTTGCACGTATCTAGCAACCTCTCGAAATTCAACTTAGCGCTTAGAGAACTGAGGACGCTTACGAGCTTTCTTGAGACCATACTTCTTACGCTCAACCATACGGCTGTCACGAGTAAGATAGCCAGCCTTCTTCAATTCTGCACGATAATCGCCTGCCTCAAGAAGAGCACGAGCTACACCGTGGCGAAGAGCGCCAGCCTGACCAGAAACACCGCCGCCATTGCAACGAGCAATGATGTCGAAGTGATCCATGGTATCGGTTACACCAAAAGGTGCTTTTGCGTAATCAACAAGAGCCTGACGGCCGAAGTATGCAAGACCATCTTTGCCATTTACAGTTACTTTGCCAGAGCCTGGTACGAGACGTACACGAGCTACAGCATTCTTGCGACGGCCAGTACCGTAGTAAATTGCTTCACCCATTAGTTATCCTCCAATTTGATCTCGCGAGGCTGCTGAGCCATATGTGGATGCTCTGCGCCAGCATATACCTTGAGCTTCTTAGCCATCTGACGACCAAGAGTGTTCTTAGGGAGCATGCCCTTAACAGCATGTTCAATAACGCGCTCAGGGTGCTTTTCCATTGCTTCCTGGAAAGTCTCGCACTTCAATCCACCAGGATAACCGCTGTGGCGATAGTATTCCTTATCGGTTGCCTTCTTGCCAGTGATGCGGACCTTGTCTGCGTTGATAATAACTACATAGTCGCCAGTATCAACGTGTGGGGTGTATTGTGGCTTATGCTTGCCCTTCAAAATGGTAGCTGCCTTAACTGCGAGGCGGCCAAGAACCAAATCCTCTGCGTCGATAAGAAGCCACTCACGCTGAACTTCATTAGGCTTTGCGTAATAAGTCTTCAATGTTTCCTCCAATAAAAATTACGTTTTGAAAAACCAGTTTGAAGCGTACTGTTTTTTCGGGTGTTAGTTTTCAAAAGTGTAGGTCCTCCTGACTGCCGGTTTCCTACGCCAGCACACGTACTTCAGGTCTGGACTTCCCTTTTCCGTGCTGTCATTCACCCTACTTTTACGGGGCTTTTGAAAGCGAACTTTTGCAGTGTATACCGCATTGAAAAGAAATTCAACGCGTACAGAAAAATATTTTTCCGAAATGGGCTTTTTCAGAAAAATTCCGTAATTTCTCCATGAAAAAGAGCGTTAGGAGTCCTTTTTCTCATTGCGAATGCGGCCTTCCCAGGCACGTTCGCCAGCCACTTCCCAATCTTGATCTTCTTCGTCAGATTGCTTGAAATGAGTTCCTGCTGCTACGCCTCCAGATCCATTTTTTCTTCCACGCGGAGCAAAATGATGGATAAGAACAGGGTCTAGCAGGTGAAGCTTAAAGATAACAACAGCGGCCGCAATTACTGCAACCGTAATGCACACGAGACGAACAACGCCATCAAATTTCATAAACACTAATGCGCAGAACGCAAAGAGCGCGGTTAGACCCCACATAAAATAGACGGTTGTCTTTTGCGAATAGCCCGATTCCAGCAATCTATGGTGGATGTGACCCTTGTCGGGTTCGCCAATACTTTTATGAGCACGAGTTCGCCTAATAATTGCCGATGCGGTGTCCATAATTGGAACGCCTGCCGCCACAACAGGTACCAACAAAGAAACAAGAGCGGCGGTTCGCGCAGTTGCAAGAAGTGAGATGATGGCCAACATGAAGCCTAAAAGCAAAGAGCCCGAATCTCCCATGAAGATACTTGCAGGATTGAAGTTGTACTTCAAAAAGCCCAGACATATACCTAAAAGAATGAGAGACAAAAGTGCTGCAAATACGCTATTTGTTACTACTGACAAAATGAGGATTGTGCCTGCTGAAATTGCCGTAATTCCCGCAGCAAGGCCGTCCAAACCATCAATAAGATTGATTACGTTGGCGAAAGCAACCAGGTAAAACACGGTTAGAGGATAGGCAAAAATGCCGAATTCAATATAGCCGCCAAACGGATTGTGGACACTTGCCAAAAGAAGTCCCGATCCTGCAACGATGCACGCAGCAATGATTTGGCCAATAAACTTGACGCGAGCGCGGAGCTCAACAATGTCGTCAATAACTCCTACGATGAAAATAAGAACAACGCCAACTGCAACACCTACAAAATTAATGTCTTCTCGCAGTTCCTGATTAAGAGGGCTTTCCCAACCAAAACAATGTATGCCCACAATGAGAACTAAAAATGCAGTTGCCATTCCTACAAACATTGCAACGCCGCCCATTCGAGGAACAGGCTTTTTGTTTACACGACGAGCACTTGGATAATCAACTGCATCAAGACGAAATGCTAGTTTAGACACAAGAGGAACACAAAGAAGCGTTACAAGTAAGGCAACTGCAAAAGTCACCACTGCAACAAAAATGCTCACTTCTTCCTCTTTCTATCTCTTAGGGCTATTGACTGCTTATCCTTATATTTTCTCATTAGCAGTTTTAATAAAAGTGCGAAACAACAGCGCTATTGACTGCTTGTCTTCGCATTAAAACATGCAGCGTACCCATACAAACGAAAAACGTTGTGTGCTAACCCCTGCGTTCAGCACACGATTGTGCCCTTTTGCTTAAAACAACAATTTCAGACAAACAACGTTTGATTATATCGTTTTCCCTCGATAATAGCTAAACTCCACCCATGTGCGTGTAAAATGTGCAAATAATATCACTTGCACGCGGCTTTCTTGGCTTTTCTTTCTAAAATAAATAAACGCTCACAAGGAAGTTTTCTGGCAAATTGAAAGCTTCTCAAAAGCGCTCACAGAATACTTTATATAGCTCGTTTTCACGCAGAAAGGATTTGAATGACAGCATCAACCCAAAAGGCTGTAACCACATCCCCTGCTATTAGCATAATTATTCCAGTTTATAACGTTGGAAGCTGGCTTTGTAGAGCTGTTGAGTCTCTCAAAGCTCAAACGTTTTCCAACTTCGAAATACTGTTAGTCGATGACGGTAGCACCGACAACAGTGGTGAAATTTGCGACAATCTTGCCAAAGAAGATTCCCGCATTACCGCAATCCATCAAGAAAATGCTGGAGCTGCTGCTGCCCGCAATGTTGCAATTGCGGCTGCCAAGGGAACCTACCTATACTTCATGGATGGCGATGACTGGTGTGAGAGCACCATGCTTGCTGATTTGTTTAGCTTTGCTGAAGACAATCAGCTTGATTTGGTGGTAACTGGTTTCTATATTGATACCTATTATGCGGAGGATAAGTACTACCAGGAGCAACGCAACGTCAAAACCTACGTATATGAATCCCAGGAGGAATTCCGCTGCAAAGCTCATAGATTATTTGACGCACAGCTTTTGTATGCACCATGGAATAAATTGTATAGGCGCTCTTACCTTGCCGAGAACAACATCCTCTTCCCTGCTACTTTTTGGGATGATTTGCCTTTCAACTTGGATGTCATTCGCAATATCAGTAAGGTAGGCACCTTAAACGGTCATTATTACCACTTCCTTCGCGCAAGAGCAGAAAGTGAAAACACCCGCTATCGCTCCGACATGTACGAAAAACGCGAAGAAGAACACCAGTGGCTTTGTGATTTATATAAGCACTGGGAATATGAATCACCTGAGGTGCGCTATTGGAACGGAGAGATTCAAGATTTTCTTGCACGACGCTATACCGAACGCTTGGTTGGTTGCGTTGAAAACCTTACTAATAAGAATTGCACCCTTGCCAATGAGGAAAAGACCCAAGAGATTAAGCGGATTATATCTACTCCTCAAGCTCGTAAGGCACTGCTTAAAGCAAAGCCATCTTCTGCAATGATGAAAGCAATGCTTATTCCGTACAAAATGAACAATGCCCGTTTAATCAAAGCTGAGAGCAAGGTTATTTCCCTGGTAAAAGAGAACAACACTAACCTTTTTGCGCGATTAAAAGCAAAGCAAGTATCGAGATAAACAACAACACGTTACCAAAAAGGAACAATTACCCTATGAGAACACCGTATGCTTGGGCATGCTACAGAGCTGAAAAAATTCTTCAGTGGGAAAAAGAAAAGCCAGGCCGTTACCGGAAAACATACTTCAAGGCGTTTAATATCACCTTTCTCATCATAGCTCTTTTTATTTTTGGAGTATTTCTTTCAAATGGACGGCTTCCTATCTGGGCTGTTGATGGCCTCCATCAATATGTTCCCTTTTTCATTTATGAAGGAGAATGGCTTCGCAATATTGTTGTAGGGCTTTTTACCGGCCAAGGTTTTAATCCAGAATTATGGACATGGAACTCCGGCTATGGCATGGACACCTTATCCACTTATGATGTTTTCTGGAACCCGCTAAATCTCTTTTCCATTTTGTGGCCTCCTGAGTATGCCGATCTTGGCTTTTCCATCTTGATCTTTGTCCGCATGTGGTTAGCTGGTCTTACCTTTTCCTTCTATTCTCTTTATCGAGGAAACGGCCGTTTTGCAACGCTTTGTGGCGCATTAACTTATTGTTTTGCTGCAACAGCTTTGTGTGGAACCTTCTGGCCTCAAAGTATCGAGTCACTTATCATGTTTCCCCTTCTCCTTTTAGGGGCAGAAAAGATTTTTAATAGAGAACGGCCAACAGTATTCATTTTGGCTACCGCGCTCTTTTTTATTGTTAGCTATTATTTCTCTTATACCGCATGTATTTTCTTGCTCGTTTACTGCATTATTCGCGCAATTACTGTCGAGAAAGAAGAAAGAGGCAAGGCTTCTGTAAAAGGATTCCTTATTTGGACTGCAAAGTTTGCTGCTTTTCTTATTATTGGCATTCTTATTTCTTGCATTTCTCTTATTCCTAGCTTGACCCAACTTTTGAGCACCGATCGCGCAACCAGTGCAATTGCAAACGTTCCTCTTCTTTATAGTCTGCGCTTCTATGGCGAATCTTTAGGAGGATTCATAAGTAGCTCCTATGCAGGTAGCGACTGCTACATTGGCTATGGCGGTCTTGCTTTCTTAGCTGTTGTAACAATCTTTCTTCAGAAGAAAACGCTTACCCGTTTCAAGATTGGTTTTATTGTTCTTACCTTATTTGTGCTCCTTCCTGCAGCAGGCAGTTTCTTTAACGGAATGAACTATGCAACTAATCGTTGGACATGGGTATACACCATGCTTCTTTCCTATATTGTTGTCCTTGCCATTCCTCATCTTGAAAAACTTTCATCACGAGAAAAGAAGGGAATTCTTGCCGCGGTAGTAATCTACGGCTTGCTCGTTTTTATTGTTTCTCTTTCTCGAACCGAAGCAGTAATTGCTGCATTTGCGGCAATGGTTGGTCTTTTGGCAGTTTTTATTTATATGGCCAAACAAAAAGAACTCCAACGTCGCATTGCTATTACTACAGTTTTAATACTTAGCCTCTCTATTAATGCTTTCTACTTCTGTTCTAGCGATGAAAATGGTTGGGCAAAGAATAGTGCTATTTTTGGACAGACTTGGGAGCGCTATTACGAGGGAAATCCAGATCACTTGATTGCAGAGATTGAAGACGACACCTATTGGCGCTACGATGCTGACCCTTCTGGCAATACCTGTTATAGACCTACGTGGGAGCGCATATATAACAGTAGTCTTATATTAGACATTGCTGGTATTGACTTCTACAACAGCATCTACAACAACAATATTGACGCTTATCATACTGAACTTGGCGTTGCTTGCGACAACATCAACTTCATGTATCAAAATCTCGGTGGCAGATCTGCCCTAGAAGTTCTTAATAACGTAAAGTATTATCTTGCTCCTAATCAAAAAGGCATTACGCTTCCTTACAACTACACAACTCTTTACTCAACAGGCAACGTTCGTGGAAGTAATTCTAATGTCTATGAAGGCACATATACTCTTCCTCTTGGATTTACCTATAGCAATACTATTGCTCGCAGCACCTATGATGCACTTTCACCAGTAGAGAAACAAGAAGCGCTTCTTCAGGGAGCAGTAGTAGATGATGATATTGCAGCAAATTCCAACCTTGAAACAATCGACCCTGTCATAACAAGTCAAACGGTAGCAAACTCTATTACTTCTACTTCTGGTGTAACCGTTGCTGAAGACTCTTTTGTAGTGTCTGCTGCGGGTGGCACCGTAACGCTCGAAGCGGAAGGGCTTTCTGACTGTGAAACCTATTTTGTAATTAATGGTCTAGATTTATCTCCCGCTTCACCTATGCAATTAATTGATGAGGAGACCTGGAATAACTACCCTTGGTACAAAAAAGCAAAAACCTTTGTAGAAGAAATGCTTTTTGAAAGCGCAAAAGATTACAGCATATCAGTAAAGGCAAATAACGGTTCAGCAAACCGTCAGATTATTAATTCCATCTCCAGTTGGCACATGTATGGCGGCAAAACCCAGTGGGCACTTAACCTTGGATATTCTGAGCAACCTCAGACAAAAATCACTCTGACTTTTTCCCATGCAGGCACCTATTCTTTTGACGACTTCAGTGTTGTGTGCCAGCCAATGGATTCTTTCGATAATCAGGTAATTGCTCTTGGCGAAGACACTCTTGAAAATACCGTAACTGGCAACGATTGTTTGTCGGGAAGCATTGATCTTGCAGAAACAAAACGTCTCTACTTCAGCATCCCTTATTCAGATGGATGGAGTGCTACCGATAATGGAGAAGAAGTAGCTATTGACAAAACTGATACCGCATTCATGTCTATCGAACTTGAACCAGGACACCATGAAATAGAACTAACCTATTTCACTCCAGGATTAAAAACAGGAATGCTTCTTACTGCAATAGGACTGCTTCTGTTAGTAGGAACAATTCTTGGCTATCGTCGCAAAGAGAAGAGCGGAACAGCACAATAGCTTACAAAAAACAAACAAAGCATACAGGTAACGAAAAAAACGCTTCAGGTGAGGCGCTTTTTCACTTCATAACCTATTTTTTTGAAACATTAATAGTTTCTCTCAGGATAAACTGCGGAGAAGAATTCATTGTCATATACATTCTTCCAACATACTCCCCCACCATGCCAAGCATAGCCAAGATTAATCCACCAATAACGAGCATCAAACAGACAATACTTGTCCAGCCAGCATCGATTGCATCACCAAGAACAAGTTTTTGAATGACCGCAATAATTGCAATCAAAAACCCAATAACGGTAAAGATAGCACCAACCAACGTGGAAACACGGAGTGGCTTTACTGAAAAAGCTGTAAAACCATTCATCCAAAGGCGAATCAATTTCGTTAAAGAATAACCGCTTGATCCTGCAGCTCTATCTTTATGCTCAACAGGAACATTGATTATTTTGTTAATAGAACGAAGCATCAAGCCATCAACGTAAGGGAAAGGACCTTTATAGCGAACAATCTCGTCGACAACAGCGCGCTTCATTGCAACATAGCTTGATAGATATAAATCTTTTGGTTTTCCCAGCAATACTCGCGCCATTAAGTCATTAATATTACTTCCTAAAGCACGGAAACCATTCGCAAATTTGTTGTCAAGATAATCACCACAAACAGCATCAACCTCATCATCAAGTGCATCAATGAGTTTGAAGCATTCCCGCGGAGGAGTTTGGCCATCATCATCAAGGCACACAACGATATCGCCAGATACAAGATTAAATCCCGCCATCAAAGCACCATGCTGACCAAAATTATGCATCATGCACGCACCTTTTACGCGAGAATCATTCTCACATAACTCTTTGATTAACCGCCATGTAGCATCAGGGGCATTATCGTTTACTAATACAACTTCACAGTCATATCTCCCGTCATTTTCAACGGTCTTAACGATCTCAGCAACAACGTCCTTAAGCATCACTTCACTGTGATAGCAAGGAATGACAAAACTGATAAGTTGTTTCATAAAGAAGAACTCTCTATCTAACTATTACTTATGAACTAATAATCCATGGTATCAAAACGCAAAGCATATTAAAAATTTACAGCATCACTAACCAACACCAACAAGAACTGGCCAGACCAAAAAGAGCAAAATTGCCAAGTTGGACTAATAAACATCATCAAGACTTGGTAGATGGGAAGAAAGGCTTCAAATCTTCTAGGGAATTTGACTTCAGTATAAAGTGGCCAAATCGGCTACTGCTGTCAGAGACTTCATGGTCAAGCGGCTCAATATCACCAATCTCGTAAATTAGTTCAGGTCTTTCTTTTTTAATACGTTCTAAAACCTCAAGATCATCTTGCGAAAAGATGAACCTGATGAAGGCGCAAGTTCCTGGCTTATACTCCGAGTTTTTTTCAAGGTTGAGAGGATTCCCGCAAGCAAGATCAATAGCGCATTTTACAAAATCAACTCCCGTTGTAAGAGGAGTTAAATGGGTGCCAATACAATCACCACCCATTCGGCCACCAATCTCAATAATTTTGATGTTTCCTTCGTCATCAATCTTTATCTCCGAATGGCTAATACTATTAGTTATTCCAAGGCTATCCAGCGCATGAAATACAACTTTTTTGACATTAAACTCAATTTCCGAAGACAACATTGGAGGCTGGATATGTCCCGTCTCGATAAAATGAGGAGCGCCCGTAGTAAACTTCCGAGTAATTGCCAGTAAATGATGTTGACCGTTTTGAGTTGCGCACTCTACGCTATATTCAAGACCTTCAGCAAATTCTTCAATTACCACTTGCTTTTCAAAACCAACCTCCATTGCGGCAGAAACCGCCTGAGGAAGTTCCTCTAAAGAATAAATCTTTGATACACCACGGCTTCCCGAACGATCAGTTGGCTTAACAATAAGAGGAAAAGAGAGCTCTTTTGCTATTTGAAGGCCTTCTTCCACTGATGAGGCCAACCGGCTTATTGGAGAAGGGTCTCCACCCTGATCAAAAGCCAAACGTGAAGCGTGTTTATTGCTAGCTTTGTAGCTTGCCTCCAAAGAATTACCTGGCAGCCCCAACTGATGAGCAACATAATTTACCGTTACTGCACCTAAATCGGATGCTACCGTGCAAATTCCATCAAGATTAAGACCACGACATATTTCTGCAATTTCATCAACCTCAGTAATACTAATAGGATAAAAAACATCCGCTGCACTCTCACCCACATCGCCAACTTCCCAAGCAAAAACGTGAGTTTCATAACCAAGGCTCTGAGCTTTTAGGATAAGGGGCAATTGCAAATAACTAGCACCAATAATGCCGAGTTTTTTCATAAAAACGTCCTTCTTTAGCAGACAAGCAAACAAAAGATGTCTCACGAGTCGTTATAATCTGCGTTTTTCATATAACCGCTCTATTATATGACTTCGCTCATCAATCATTGAGAGTATAATCAATGAGTTAAACTAAGATATTATCTAATTTCATCGAGTGCAATCCACGAGGAGCATTTTCATGATTGACTTTAATGTGTCGCCAATTGTTGACACCTCTACCGAATATGTTGGACAAGCTTTGCTCAACAAACACGTAAGCGGAGATGGTCCTTTTACAAAAAAATGCTCTCAGTGGCTTCAAGATCAAACCGGTTCACAAAAGGTTCTTCTCACCACAAGCGGAACTGCAGCACTTGAAATGGCTGCACACCTTTGTAATTTTGAACCAGGTGATGAGGTAATCCTTCCCAGCTTCACCTTTTCATCTACCGCAACTGCTTTCGTAAACGTTGGCGCTAAGCTTGTTTTTGTTGATATTGATCCAAAAACCATGAATATTGACCCTGTAGCCATAGAACAAGCAATTACCGAAAAAACAAAAGCAATTGCAGTTGTTCACTATGCAGGCGTAGGCTGCGACATGGATGCAATCATGGCAATTGCAAAAAAACACTCAATAAAGGTAGTTGAAGATGCTGCACAAGCAGTAATGAGCTTCTACAAGGGAAAACCTCTTGGAACCTTTGGCGATTTCGGCTGTTTCTCTTTCCATGAAACAAAAAATTACTCTATGGGAGAAGGCGGCGCTCTTCTTATCCGTGATTCAAAAAACAATGAGCCAGCCGAGATTCTTCGCGAAAAAGGCACCAACCGTTCAAAATTCTTTCGCGGCCAAATTGATAAATATTCATGGGTTGATTTCGGTTCGAGCTACCTCCCAAGCGACATTAACGCTGCCTATCTTTGGTCTCAACTTGAGATTGCAGACGAAATCAATAATAACCGTCTTGAAACATGGAATACCTACATGGAAGCATTTCGTCCCCTTGAAGAAAAAGGTTATGTCGAACTTCCTCACATTCCAGAGAAGTGTACTCACAATGCTCACCTCTTCTATATCAAGTGTAAGGATTTAGAGCATCGAACAGAATTTATCAACTACTGTAAAGAAAATGGCGTAGGCGCTGTTTTTCACTATGTTCCTCTTCACTCTGCGCCAGCAGGTAAAAAATTTGGTTTCTTTAATGGCGAAGATGTGTACACTACCTCCGAAAGCGAACGACTTATGCGTCTTCCTCTTTATTACCAGCTCACTAAAGAAGATCGCAATCATGTAATTAAAACCGTTTTGGACTTTTTTAACGAAGCCTAATCAGGATAATAATGACTCCAAAAGATAAAAAGAGCATTGAACAGTCTGAAAAAAGAAGAGCCTCTTTAAAGACTTTTCTTTTGCTGCACGTAATTCTCATGGTTTACTCATTAAGTGATTTGTTTGCAAAAGCAGCAGCTGGATATGAACTTAGTGATCCATTGTTTTATCTTTTCTATTGTGGTGTTATTGGCATGCTTGGTCTTTATGCACTCGGTTGGCAACAAGTCATAAAAAAGCTACCGCTCATTACCGCGTTTTCCAATAAAGCTATTACCGTTTTTTGGGGACTTTTGTGGGGAGTAATCTTTTTTCAAGAAGACGTCACCCTAACGAAAGTAATTGGCATTCTCATTATTATTCTAGGTGTTGTTCTGTTTGCTCGTGCTGATGCGAACGACGCAGCTCATCATGCAAACGAAGTAACGAAAGAAAGAGGCCTCTAAATGACAATAGAGATGCTTCCTTCAATTCTTTTAGCAGCGTTTGCTGTCTTCTTGAGTTCCGTAGCGCAGGTTCTCTTAAAAAAAGAAGCCCTAATAGAACACGAAAATGCGCTAAAAGAATATCTAAACGTACGCGTTATTACTGCATACGGAATAATGTTCATTACTACCATTATGCTTGTTTGGGCATTTAAGGTTATTCCTCTTTCTATGGGTCCCGTTTTAGAAACAACAAGCTATCTTTACGTTACTTTTTTCGGTGTGTTGATTTTTAATGAGCGCGTTTCAAAACAGAAACTTTTTGCCCTAGCGCTAATTGTTGGCGGAATTATCGTTTATGCGCTTCCCTGCTAAC
This sequence comes from uncultured Eggerthella sp., assembly GCA_900546175.1. GTDB lineage: Bacteria > Actinomycetota > Coriobacteriia > Coriobacteriales > Eggerthellaceae > Anaerotardibacter. The sequence goes on from URBX01000003.1 coordinate 210,127, forward strand.
TTTTTTACCAAACCCATTCCGTCACCTACTAGAACAGGAATTTGCCGCATACTATGAAAAATAAAAATGCAGATAGCAGCCCTTTTTTCAGCATCATCATGCCTACTTATGGCGTAGAAAAGTATATTTCTGATGCCTTAGAAGACATCCAAACTCAAACTTTCAAAGACTGGGAGCTAATTGTTGTTGATGATTGCACGCCCGATAACAGCATTGCCATTGTTAAGGAAAAAGCTCAGACAGATTCCCGCATCCGCATTGTTCACCACGAACAGAACAAAGGGCTTTCTGAGGCACGAAATACTGGAATTAAGGAAGCAAAAGGAAAGTATCTCTGGATTCCCGATCCGGATGATAGATATGACTGCAGTTTGTTGAGTAACGTCTATAAGGCACTTGAAGCCTCACCTGCCCCTATTACCATCATTGGCCATACCGACGATTTCTATAACGATCAAAACCAAGTTACTCAAAAAGAAGAATATTGCCTTTCGGAAATTGCTTCTAAGACACTTGGTAAAGATATTTCTAGAAGCCCGTTTTGGCATCTAACAAAAGATCAGTTCCGTTCAGTTGCTCTAGATTTAGAAATCAATACCCATCTAGGTTACGCTTGGAACAAGATTTACAGTGCTGATTACCTTAAAGAAAACCAACTATCGTTTGAAACCGTCACTCTTATAGAAGATATTGTCTTTAACGTTGCAGCCATACAGGACGTTTCCTGCGTGAACCTCGCCAATGGCTGTCCTTACCATTACGCAAAACGCGAAAAAACAAATTTAACCAACAAGTTTGTTCCTGAATATTTTGAGGTGCATACCCGACGTATTCAAATATTACGAGACCAGCAAGAATCTTGGGGTCTACTCAATAACGAAACCCGCTCAATCTTAGGCGGACTATATGCCCGCTATATCCTTTCTGCACTGGAGCGCAATGAACAAGCTGAAAGCAATTTGTCCAAGCAACAAAAACGCCAGTGGTGCGAAGATTTGTTCAGCTCTCCCTTATTCAATGAACTTATTCCTTATGCGCAATCACAAGGAAACAAAGCTTTGGATATTTGCCTTGAGCCTATGAAAGAGCGAAATGCGAAAAAGCTGTTAACCCTTGCAAAAGGTATTCATTTTGCAAAACGCCACGCCTCAGGATTCTTTACTAAGGCAAAGACGAGGCGATAACTTAATGGGTTTATCCAACAAGAAGGAATCAAATCCTTATTACATAAGGCAAAATTCGCTTTTGAAAATTTAGCTAAGCTTTTCAGCTCCTAGCCAATTTTCAAATACTTCTTCCAAAAATCAACCGAAGTAAGTTCAGGAAGCGTTTTTTTATATTCCTGCTCTAAGGCTTTTTTCTGGGAATTATATTGTGAGAGCAACGCTTTATAGCGATTCATAATGGAAGCATAGCGAGCATCATCACGATAACGAATTCCCGCAGTTCCGCCCTCTTCGTTTAAAGCAACAACAATTCTCGCGCTTTTTGTCTTATTGCTTAAATAGCTATGACCATCGTAGGAAACAACTACAGGAGTACTACTTGATTTTGTCAATGGAACGGAGTGCGGATCATAAAGAAATGATGAAACAAAACGAGTAATCTTGTTTCCTGGGGCTTCCTTGCGCGTAAGCTTGTTACTACATGGCGCCTCATACAAATCAGATATTTTCACTCCAAGCTGAGATTCAACCTCATCAAGAGGCAAAAGCTTTTCATTTCGAGCACCATTAGATTTCATCATTGCTGAACCGTCAGCTTCAGCAATAAAGTTTGGGCCTTTAAGATAGTCAGCCAACCCATCAAGAAGAAGCTCAGCATTTTCATATGCAAACGTATGAATTTCCTGATTAAAAGTTCTCTTAAAGCGAAGCATAAACAATTGCTCAGAACTGCAATTGTTTACTGCATTCAAGATTAAGAAATTCCGTGTGTACTGATAGTGGTCAACAGATGCACGGAAACGGCCAGCAAAGGCAGAATGCCAAATACCAATACCATTCATGGTCATAATGGTTGGTTTAATGCGCATTCCATACTCAACGTCATCACAGCGAATAAAGAGCGGTAGCGGAAGTCCTTTTTCTTCGATAAGTGCAATTGGAATACAACAATACCACCAAGCACCATAGGCATTTGGTATTTCAGTTGAGGTGGTTTCGTTTCTGACCAAATCAGCTAGCTTAGAGATATCAATTTTCTCTTTGACCATAGAATAACGTCCGTCTTTACGAACATACCCAACATCTTCGTACTGATGAATTGGATTTTCCAGCTGTAACATTGCACCACTAATGCATGCCTTTTGATAAGTGTCGTTACGCAAGCGAAGTAAATTATACGTACGCAAAATGCTTTCCGGAGAAATGGAGACATCATCATCCATAAGCAAAACATGAGTTTGATTACCAAGCTTCAAAGACTCAATCATTCCTCGAGTAAAGCCACCCGCACCACCAACATTGTCATTTGGATGAACGGAAATGTTTTCGTCAGAAAGGGCATCTACATCCAAAGAACGACCGTTGTCGACAATGTGAACATGAAGATGCTTTTGCAAATCACTATTGCCGTCAATCAATTCACGGAACATTTCAATATTTGGCAACGCATACTGCTCATTATTGAAAGTAGTCATTGCCACATTAAGATTTACTTCATTGAGCTTCGATTCGTCTACCTCAGCGCAATAACAAGCGCTTTCAACAACACAATCCTCCATAGGACGGAAGGTGAATGCAACAATTGGAGCTTGCGTTTCGGGAATAGCAAATAAATAGGTCTCTTCACCATCCTTTTTTGCCACTTTTGCAGCAGATGAAGAGAAAACGCCTAAAGAAGAAACAGCTGCACCTTCTTGAGAATCGCTCTCTTTTATCTCAACTAGCTCAATTTCAAACATTGGCGAAGAGCAACAAATCTGAAGAAAGAAACGCTCTGCAATGGAATATTTCTTCCACTTACCAACAGAAAGGGAATTGAAATAGGTAGAAAAGTCATAGGAGATGCCTGCTTTAAGAACGCCATCTTCAATAGACTCTGTGGCTTTATAAAACAATTCTGGATGTTCGGTAGCTGCAGAAATTGGTTTAAAAACGACATTTGCAAGTGTGTAGAGCATGTATAAATCCTTAATGGCTTTTTGCGTGTACAAATCAGTATAGCCAATCTAGAAGCTAATAAAAAAGCCAAGACTGTGATTTTATATAAACACATAGCTCCGTCACTGAGCACAGACTAATAACATGCGTTTTATCGAACAGTTAAAAAACCTGTTCAAGAAGTAACCCGGTGCATAAAAACAACACAGACACCACTTCAAAGCATAAAACCCCCGCAAATAACCGCTTTTTCTTACTGCCATCAATTCAAAATCAACACAATAATTATGAGCCTTCTCTCCATCACTGCACGACAATCTTCGTGTAATCCTCGCTTTATTATTTAAAATTGTTAGAATGAGATGATAAAAAGAATTATTCGACTGGCTTTTACAAATATTGTAATAATAAGGAAGGGTACCTGTGAATATTCTCAGAACACTTAAAATGAGATTACTTCCACCTTCATCTCGATCCTTCCATGAAGCAAAAGATGCCACACTTCAACAATTAGACCGCATCGAGGACAGCATAAACAATTCAGCTACCACTATCGAAACGCTGGAAAAACAAATTCAAAAATTACAAATGAATGTTCGCACTCAAAGTGAGCATCAAAAAATTTATCTTAAAGAAATCTATCGTTTGCAAGCGAATCTTAATACTGCACGTGAAGCACAACTTCAGTTTTTCCGTAATATTCCTGAAGCAAAGGGTGATATCAGGCTCGTTCAGCTTGCAACCGCAAAACTCGCTTTCGAACTAAAAAAGATTTGCGAAGACAATGGTCTTACTTATTGGCCTTGGGCGGGTTCTGCTGTAGCAATGACCAGTCGAAATGGCTCCATTCCTTGGGATGACGACTTTGACGTAGTAATGACGCGTGAGGACTTTAACAAGCTTATTTTTCTTGTAAACAAAAGCAATCAATTCCAAATCTCACTTGTTTACGATGCATTTGTTACCTGCAAACAATATAGGTTTAGTGAAAAAAATCCACTTAATCCTTGTTTTGTCGATATTGTTCCACTGGATTGGGTTTCAAGCAGTTCACAAGAAACCGACAATCGTTTAAAAGCTATTAACTCCGACTATAAGCAAGAGCTTACCGAGAAACTTTACGGCTCGCTTTCTTACTGGAAGAATAATCCCCTTCTCTTCTCTCCTGATAGCGGCGATGTCGTTGAACCATTCCCCGTAAACCGCTCAAAGCAAGAATTGGAACCAGCTCTTCAAACCATCAAAGGAATTGAAGACACTTTGGCTAAATATCGCGCTCGCGCTATCGAAGAGGGAATTTTCTGCTCTAAGAAAGAAGCCAAAGCTCTCGGTTTTGGTTTTGAGTGTTACACAGGAGGCTCTTGTCAGCCATTGGTTTTCTCTCAAAAGATCTTCTTCCCTGCAACAAAAAATATCTACGAAGGATTTGAACTTTTTGACTACGCTCAGCCTGAAAAGATGTGCGACTTATTATATCCAGGCTGGCCTTTCTTGGGAAATGATATGCTTACTCTGAGCCATTTTCCAAAAGAATACCTCGATAAAGAAGGGGTTCGCGAATACCTTCTTAAAACTATTTCGACAGATAATCAAGGGGAAGCTTTTGTCTAATCAAAACAATAACCTTCAAAAAAATAAATTCATCCTTTCTTCTCTGGTAAGCAGAGATTTTAAACTTAAATATCGTCGTAGCGTACTTGGTGTTCTCTGGTCCGTATTAAATCCATTGCTTATGATGTGCGTTATGGCTGCTGTTTTTAGTTACATGTTCCGCTTCGAAATCGAGAACTTCCCGTTGTACTTGATTTTGGGAAGTACCCTCTTTGGTTTAATGAGTGAAGCAACCACGCAAGCCATGAACTCAATTATCGACTCATCTGCGCTAATTAAAAAAATCCGTATCGAAAAGATTATTTTCCCTATCGAAAAGGTACTGTTTGCGCTAGTAAATTTCTGCTTTGCGCTCATCGCGATTATCGCAGTAATGCTATTCTTCCAAGTTATCCCAACTTGGAATCTCCTCTTCATGCCACTGCTTCTGATTTACGTCACCCTGTTTTCTATGGGTCTTGGCATGCTTCTTTCTGCTTTAGCTGTATTCTTCAGAGACGTTATTCATTTTTGGGGTGTACTCATTACGGCCTGGAACTATCTGACGCCAATCTTCTATCCAGTCAGCATTCTTCCTGACTGGATGATGACTATTATGCAATTCAATCCGATGTATCATTTCGTAACGTATTTCCGCGATATTGTTCTTTGGAACGTTACACCTAGCTTAGAAATGAATCTTCTTTGTCTAGGTATTTCCGTCATTACCTTAGTTGTCGGATTCATTGTTTTTAGAAAGCTCGAGAACAAATTTATTCTTTATGTTTAATTTCCTGAAAGAATATCAATATGCCTGAAATCGTAAATACTTCATCAATCAAATCTACAACCAATTTCAACGACGAAAATAAAGAAACGGTAATTGATGTCAAGAATGTTTCGATGGTTTTCAACATGGCCAGTGAGCAGCTCAACAGCATTAAAGAGTATGCGATTGCTCTTGCAAAACGCGAGTTGCGTTTTAAGGAATTCCGCGCGCTAAACAACATCAACCTTCAGGTGAAAAAAGGAGATGTTTACGGAATTCTAGGCACTAATGGCTCTGGCAAATCAACTCTTCTGAAGATTATTGCTGGCGTACTTGAACCAAGTGAAGGGTCGGCAACAATTCATGGAAGCATTGCCCCCCTTATTGAATTAGGCGCTGGCTTTGACATGGACCTAACCGCACGAGAAAATATTTATCTAAATGGTGCTTTACTAGGCTATTCAAAGCAATTTATCGACGAGCACTTTGATGAAATAGTTGATTTTTCTGAAATTTCCAAGTTCCTTGATATGCCAATTAAGAATTACTCGTCTGGCATGGTGGCACGTATTGCGTTTGCGATTGCAACCGTTATCATTCCTGACATTTTGATTGTTGACGAGGTTCTTTCTGTTGGCGACTTTATGTTCCAACAAAAGTGTGAGCGCCGTATTCAGACCTTAATTAAAGAACATCAGGTTACTGTTCTCATTGTTTCCCACAACACCGACCAGATTGAACGTTTATGCAACAAAGCAATTTGGATTGAAAAAGGTCAAGAGCGAATCGTGGGTACCGCAAGCGAAGTATGTCAAATCTATCGCGTTCTTGGTGGTCATACTGGATCGCCCGAGTCTGAAAAGGAAATCCTTAATCTTTTGGAGAACCCCATTAATCCAGGTCAGAGCAACATCGAAACTATCTCAGGCGATGACCGCTACTCAACCTCGATTAAGGTCCTTGACGAAATTATCCAGGGTGCCGAGCAGGTTGAACGTATCCTTTTAGCGCCAGGTGACAATATTGACGTTTGTTTGCTGGCTAACTCCTACTCAAGTGCGACGAACGCGCCAATTCTTTTAACTCGCAAAGATCATCTTCCCGACATTGTTCAGCAGAAAATCAAGCAACTCAAACCTGAGCAGATTATTCTATTTGGCGGTTCGGAATTGATTGCGAACGCAGTTGAGGAATCCGTGACTGCAGCAGCATCCTCAACCACGATATCTCGAATTGACGAAAACGATCCGTCTACCCTTGCAAAGAAGATTTTCGATTCGGAACAATTACTTGCAAGCGCAAAGTGCGCAGTCCTTACTTACCCAGGCTGCCTAAACGACATGCTCTGTTTACTTCCTTTTATTTGCAAAGAACAGTTACCTATTTTCTTCAACAAGACTCCAGGCGTTATTGATAGCGAAGTTGTGAGCAGGCTTACCGCCGCAAATATTAAGGAGGTACTGATTGTAGGAGGATTCAAGTCCTTCCCTGATAAATCTCTTGAGCCATTCAGAGAAGCCGGAATCGAGACCATCCGCTTTACGGGCCAGGATGCTTATGCAGCTAACGACCTGATTAATTCCTGGATTATGGATGAAACTCCAGTGGACGACGAAGATATTCAGCTCTTCTTGCTTCCACTTTGGAATCCGGTTGACTTCCTGAGTGCAGGTTCTTTTGCTGCAAGCCGAAACGCGATTGTGTTGTTTGAAGACAATCAAAACCTCGACAGCGTCAACAGGGTATTCAGTTTCATTCGCACTAACCCTTCTCTCGAGAAGATTGTGTTCTTTGGAAACAATACCCAGTTTAATGACTTAGACAAAACACTAGTAGCGAAGTGTTACCACGAAGCGCAACAGGAAAAATAAAGATGTCGAGCAAAGCACGAAAAGGCAGCGGGCTTGCTCTCTTCCCGAGAGCAAGCCCGCTTTAATTTAAGTCGGAAGCTTATACGCTAGCGTTTTTTATTTTTTAAGTTAAATACTTTTTCCTGAATCCCTTTATAGATTGAAGATTTTTCGATTCTCTTTGCAATACGCACAACACGAGTGTCGTGATAACCTTTACTAAAATCATTTAATGGTTTCAGCATAAAATAAAGACCGCCTGACTCTCTCACGAAATTAATGAGAGAAATATCTATTGATTCCTGAATTTTCATCAAGCCAAGGAATACTTCAGTATCGTTGCAGTTTTCAATTAAGGGCAAACGGAAATCATTATCAATTCTCATAATTAATCTAGAATAGAGAGAAGCATTTCCGGTCTCTTTCGCAAATGACAAGTTTTCGAAAAGACCCTTCACTAAATCTCGCGCTTTAAAAGCAGGCCATGATGCCTCTTTATAATCACTGCGATAGCAATAGGTAATATCCGGCACCGCATAGAAATTATTTTCAACCGCCATTACTTTTTTAAGAAATACTGGATCTTCGTAGAAAGTGCGTTCTGGGAAGGTTAAATTGTTGTTCTGTAAGAACTCTTTCGAATAAATAAAGCGAATCCATCCATAGTCAGTAGCATCTTCAGAAAAACGGCGCCATCCTTCTTGTTTGAACGTATAGAAAGATTCTTCTCCTCTAAATATCGTTTTCTCCTCACCTGAAGGATTAAACGCCATAAATGAACCGCCGCAAATACTTGCATCATTTTCTTTTGCCTTATTCACTAAAAGCGATAGAGTGCTCTCATTTGGATAAAAATCATCTGGGTCTATAAACGCCAGATACTGTCCAGATGCGAGCGCGATGCCCTTATTTCTTGCTACGCCAGCACCACCATTCAACTGAGTGAATACTTTGATGCGATTATCTCGTTTGGCATATTGCATTAAAATTTCTAACGACTCGTCTGTTGAACCGTCATTAATAAAAATCACTTCGAAATCATCAATATCCTGCGAAAGAATAGATTCAATTGCTTTAGGCAAATAAGGAGCAACGTTATACACAGGAACAATAACCGACAATTGGTATTCAGCGCTATCATCATTTCCGGCACACTGTACCGTCTCAAAAACTTCTGCCGTAGGTTGCAGGTTGCAACAAAGACGTTCGTTATATTTCATGCATCGAAATACGGTTCGAATTTCTTTCCAGAAGTAATTGAGCGCATCAATAAGCGCAATTCGGTAGTGAGAGTTTTTTTTCATACACTCGCTCTGAAGCACATGCATTGCTGCATTAAACGAGTTCAAAGCCATTTCGTATTCTTTAGCTTGAAGCTCACATTCGTCAACACCATAGCTCTCAGAGATAAGTCCTGTTTTTACGCCAAAAGGATTTCCCGAAGCGCCATACGCATTCATCAACAAAAACGCAAACTCAATAGAGCCGTCAATCGAGTCCAAGTAGTTCTTATCGTAGCTACCGAAAACAGTACCTAGTAGTTTTTCTGAAACATTTTCAGACGCGCCTGCTTCTTTCACCTTGTCAATCACCCAGTTAAAGCCCGTGTCTTCGAATTCTTCATCACCAAGATAAATCACTTCGAGACGACTACCGCGTATCTGCTCAAGGTCAATAGTACAAGACACCGCATTGGTAAACAGATCTTCACCCTTATAGAGACGAGAATCGCTAGTCAAGACTTCTACGATGCGCTTATCTTCAAGAAGTGCATCGTTATTAAAAATGTAAAACAACTCGTCATTCTTTTCTGAAGCATCTAAAAGAGCCTTCAAGAAGAATGCGGCCCTCTTTTCGGCATTCTTGCCGAACATAACCGCACGTGTAACGCTAACATCACGAGGACCATAGTGCTTTTCAAAAAATCCCTCAGGGTCTGCAAGCATACCCTCAAGAATAGTCCAGTTGTCCGTCAAAAACAGTTCTTGTTTCAAGAGACCCTGCTTTTGGTACTTCTGAAACTCTTCGACAAACTTGCAGTAGAAATCATATTGAAGCTTTGGGACCAAACGATTCAGATTCCAAATGTAGCCACCAAATTGAATCTTAGGAAGCAGATATTTAACCTTTTCGTAAACATCAGAACGCTGCTTCAAGTAAAAACGCATTTCCTCATATTCGTCACAAATGCAAAAAACCTTTGCCTGAGACTTTACTGATGAATTTGCATTATCAATTCGATAATGCAAATATCCCTCTTCGGTTAGGACGCACCGTTTCGCCGTTGCGAAAGCCTTGAAATGAAACGAGGTGTCTTGAAACGATGCTCCCGGAGTTTCGAGGAAGAAAATATTGTTTTCATCAAGAAAGCTTTTCTTGTACAAGCCGCTCCAGATTGCAGGAGCGCTCATCAAAACGGCTGGGTCTTCGGCAGGCTCAAAGACCGTGCCGAAATGACAGTCTAAGAGGTTAAAGAGGAGCGTATCATCCTCTTTTTTTCGGCCAGTCACGTGCTCGTAATAGTTGCTTTTCACCACGTCGGCATCGTTCGCTTTTGCAAGGTTGTACAACTTTTCAAACATATCGAATTCACCGAAGTCGTCGGACTCGAGAATACCAATATACTCACCTCGTGCAGCAGCCAAACCTCTATTCATTGAGTTACCATATCCAGAATTTGGCTTCGTAATTATCTCGAAACGAGAGTCTCTCTTTTCAAATTCACGAAGAATTTCAAGTGAGTTATCAGTAGATCCGTCATCAATGCAGATAATCTGAATATCATCAAGGGTTTGATAACTGAGGCTCTCTAGACATTGTCTTAAATATCGTTCAACATTGTAAACAGGAACTAATACACTAACGGCACATTGAGCCATAAATACTCCCAACAGAACACAGAATAATTCTTAGATTATTCTTGAAATATAGTTTGAAACAAACGCTAATGATAGACTAATGAAGGTTTATTCATCAATAAAGTAGGTTACCTATGTGGTTTGATTTTTCTATCAGCATTATCATTGTTGTAGCAATTCTCTATATTCCTGGCTATTTCTTTTTTCGGTTTATAAAAACCGACAGACAAATCTCTATCATTATAGCCCCAATTATTAGTATTCTTGCATACTCTATACTTGGCATAGTTTATTCAAAAGCTAATATCTTCGCTTCTCAATATACAATTTTTATTCCTGTTGCGCTTATTTCTCTTGGATTATTTATCTTAGGCAAATTAAAGAACAAGGACTTAACAAGCGGTTCGTTTTGCTGGACCGAAAGCAATAAGTTATATAACTCTTCGCGCTCAACTTCCTCACTTATTATATATATAGTTTTCGGAATCTTTGCCGGACTATTTATCTTCGTCTGTTCTTTATATTCATTAGACTCAACCACTCAAACATATGACAATGTTTTTCATTACAATCTTATACAAAGCTTCATTAATTCAGGAAATTGGTCCTCACTAAACACAAGTCTCTATTTAGACGAATCTTCACAATCTGCAGCCTTTAACGATTCAAGTTATTATCCATCCGCTTGGCACATTCTAGTAGCTTTAACTTCCCTTATTGGTGGAGTTTCTATACCTATTGCTTCAAATGCAGTAAATTTCGTTTTCACTTCGATAGTATTTCCTTTAGCAGTTTTTCTTTTGCTATCAACGCTGTTTCATAATAAACAGCTTATTCTTTTAGGATCTATTCTTTGCGTTTCTTTCACAGCATTTCCTTGGGGTTTAATTGAGTATTGGCCACTTTTTCCAAACACTGCTTCTTTATGTATTCTTCCAATATTTCTTAGCTCCTTTATTGTTCTTTTAGGAGATTCAAACGAATCGCACAAGCATGATAGGATAGTTGCAGGCCTCACATTAATACTGTCTATAATCTCTTATGTATTTATTCAGCCTAATTCAATTTTTTCTGGTGCAGTTTTCTTAGCTCCTTTTCTTGTTGCAAAAGGATCACTTTTACTTTCCGAAAGAATCAAACTGCCTGAAAAAAAACTCAACATACGCCTTATTATTGGAGGGATTCTAACGCTATTCATAATAGCAATCTGGATTGCTCTTTATAAGCTTCCACAGCTGTCAGCTGTTACCAGTTACAAGTGGAGTCCTATTTCTGGCAAACTTGAAGCATTTCTAGATGCCCTTTCAATCACGTTTACCAACATCGAACCACAATTATTACTAGCTGCGTTAGTTATTATCGGAAGCATAATTCTATTATTGAAAAAAACCGATAAAACCTGGCTAATTATTTCTTACGCACTCGCTTGTTTGATATATGTACTTTCTGCATCTTTCGAAGCTGGTTCGACAATTAAACACGTTTTCTCTGGTTTTTGGTATACCGATCCATACAGAGTTGCAGGGTTTTGCGCATTGTTTGCTATCCCGCTAGCAACAGTAGGCTTATATTCAGTTCTGTCTTTTATCAAATCAACACTTGTAAAGCATAAAAAAACTCATTTGGTTAGGGCATGTAGCATTGCAACAGTTTTTGTATTTGCGATTATTACTTTTTTACCAAATTTCACATTTGGAAATAAAATAATTACTAGTCCTTTTGGAATTATAAAAGATAGCGAATATGCCATAACGAACGAAAGTGATTTAAACTACTACGACAAAGAAGAAGAAGAGTTTGTCAATAATGTTATTGATTTGACAGGAAATGAATCAATAATTATTAATCAGCCATATGATGGATCATTGTTTTCATATGCAGAAAATAACATTAACGTATATTACCGAAGCATAAGCGGGTATTCAGAAGAAATCGAAACTGAAAACAGCATGCTTATTCGTATGCTTTTATGCGATATTGCAACCAATGAAGAAGTGCAAAAAGCAGTAAGAGAAGTAGGCGCCCAGTACGTACTTTTGCTTGAATCGAATACGATTGATTCAGAAATGATGTTTCCAACTTATAACAAAAATGATTGGATTGGAATTAATCAAATTAACGACGAAACACCAGGACTTTCCCTCATCCTAAACAACGGAAGAATGAAGCTTTATAAAATTATTGAGTAATTCTTTAATTCACAAGTAGCGGATGAACTTTGTCTTTTTCACTCAATATTATTTTTGAAGGGTCAAGCACATTATCGCCCTGCATCGCTGGCCACTCAATGCCGATAGCGGGATCGTTCCACAGTAAGCCGCCCTCATCGTTTGGATGATACACGTCGTCACACTTATAGCAGAATTCTGCAGTGTCAGAAAGAACCAAGAAACCGTGAGCAAAACCACGAGGGATAAAAAACTGGCGCTTGTTTTCCGCAGAAAGGACCACACCTTCCCACTTTCCATAAGTAGGGCTACCTTCACGAAGGTCAACACAAACATCAAACACCTCACCGGAAACCACGCGAACAAGTTTTGACTGAGGATGATTGATTTGAAAATGAAGACCTCTTAACACACCCTTCACAGAAGAGGATTGATTATCCTGGACAAAATCAGCGTCAATGCCACCCGTAATAAAATCCGGCTTTTTATAGGTTTCCATAAAGTAGCCGCGGTCATCACCAAAAGATTTCACATCTACAATTATCACTCCTTCAATGGAAGTTTTTGTAAATGTAAAGTTTCCTGACTGAATTACGTTTTCAGACATTCCTTCCCCTTCTTTTTCACTAACTTTTTCATTGTAAAACAAAAAGGAGTACCTCAATAGAAGCACTGCTTAACAGTTAGAATTTTGAAAAAGAGTATTATTGTCCCTGAGCCTTATATTTTGCCTCAGTAGCTTCCTTAGCAGGACGCCACCAAGCTTCATTCTCCTGATACCATTTGATAGTATCTACCAAGCCTTCGGCAAAGTTGGTATGCTTTGGCTGCCAACCAAGTTCTGTGCGAAGCTTAGTAGCATCAATAGCATAACGGCGGTCATGACCAGGCCTATCTTTTACCCAATCAAAATCATCTACGTCCTTACCCATACCTTCCAGAATAGCATGAAGAACGTCGATATTGTTCTTTTCACCATCTGCGCCAATCAGGTAGGTTTCGCCAAGACGGCCTTTGGTCAAAATAGTCCAAACAGCGCTAGAATGATCTTCGGTATGAATCCAGTCACGAACATTTAATCCATCACCATAAAGCTTTGGCTTGATACCACAAATAATGTTGGTAATCTGTCTAGGAATAAACTTCTCAACATGCTGGTAAGGACCGTAGTTGTTAGAACAATTGGAAATGGTTACCGCCACGCCAAAAGTACGAGCCCAAGCACGAACCAGCAAATCAGAGCTAGCCTTTGTTGAGCTATAAGGACTTGATGGATGATATGGGGTTTCCTCCGTAAAGCGAGCAGGATCATCCAATGCAAGGTCACCATATACTTCATCGGTGCTTACATGATGCAAGCGTTTGCCGTACTTACGACATGCTTCAAGAAGCTGATAGGTTCCCTCTACGTTAGTACGCAAAAAAGGAGAAGGGTCTACGATGGAATTATCGTTATGGGATTCAGCGGCATAGTGAACAATTGCATCAACATCAGGAACAATCTTCTCTAACAGCTCAGCGTCACAAATATCGCCATGAACAAAAGTCATACGGTCTTCTGGGATACCTGCAATGTTTTCGATATTACCTGCGTAGGTGAGCTTATCCAAAACTGTTACATGAACATCAGGCTGATTATCCACAACCCAATGAACAAAGTTTGAGCCAATAAAGCCACAACCGCCCGTAACAACGATTTTCTTTGGAGCAAAATCTGCCATCATTAACCTTCCAATTCTGGGAGTTTAGCCAAGTAGGTTGCCAAAGCATCCTGCCAAGGACGCATCTCGTTACCTACCGTATCAATAAGATGCTGATTAACTAAGCTTGAATATGCTGGCCTATCAGCACTCTGGGGGTTCATTTCTTTATACTTAGCACTTGTTACAGGGATTACCTCACATGGAAGGCTGGAGCCCTTCATAATTGCTGTAGCGAAATCAGCCCAAGAGCAAGTGCCCTCATTGGTGCAGTGATAAATGCCATAGTTTTCAGTTTCGGCAATCTTTAAGATTTCATAAGCCAAATCATTTGCAGAAGTAGGATTACCTAGCTGGTCATTTACAACCGTAATCTGCTCATGATTCGAGCCAAGAGCACGCATGGTTTTTACGAAATTCTTTCCCACATAACCATAGAGCCATGCGGTACGGACAATGAACGCTTTGGTGCAGTTTTTCTGAACCGACTGCTCGCCTGCAAGCTTCGTCCTGCCATATGCAGAGATAGGACCAACCTCATCTGACTCAACGCGAGGAACAGGGTTGTTTCCCGGAAAAACATAGTCCGTTGATACCTGCACGAATTTCGCACCAATAACCTCACATGCTTTAGCAAGATTTGCGGGACCTTCTGCGTTCACTTTATACGCAACATCCTCAGTTGCTTCGCAACCATCAACGTTGGTGAATGCTGCACAGTTGATTACTAAATCATAATCGCCAAGAGCAATACAATCATTAACCGCTATATAATCAGTAATATCCAATACGTCAACATCAACATAATCTACTTCAGCATCAGTATAAACTGCAGGAATTGGACCAACTTCAGCAGTTCCCGTCTCGAAACAACGACGAAGCTCGTTACCTAACTGACCCTTAGAGCCCGTAACTAGGATTTTCAAAGCCATTATTTGTACTCCTTATGAGGAATAATCTTGCCTTCCACAACCTTCTTCAAGTGCTGACCATAAACAGACTTACCATAACGCTCTGCGCTTTCAAGCAAACGTTCTTTGGAAATCCAACCATTCTCGTAAGCAATTTCTTCAATAACCGAAACGCTTAAGCCTTGGCTTTTCTCAACAGCACGAACAAATTCAGAAGCCTCGAAAAGGGACTCCATGGTACCCGTATCAAGCCAAGCATAACCACGGCCGAGTGTAACTACATTTAAGGTGCCGTCTACCAAATACATCTGATTCAAAGTCGTAATTTCCAACTCACCACGAGCGGAAGGTTTTACCTGCTTAGCAAAATCGCAAACACGGTTATCATAGAAGTACAAACCAGTGACAGCATAGTTAGACTTAGGGTTTTCTGGCTTTTCTTCAATGGATACCGCATTAAAGTTCTCGTCAAATTCCACAACGCCAAAGCGCTCTGGATCATCTACATGGTAGCCAAAGACTGTTGCTCCACCCTTTGTCTCAGCATCTTCTACCGCACGGCGAAGATGGCGACCAAGGCCATTGCCGTAAAAAATATTGTCACCCAAAACGAGCGCACAAGAGTCTCCGTCAATGAATTCCTCACCGATAATGAAAGCTTGAGCAAGGCCATCTGGTGAAGGCTGTTCTGCATAAGAAAGATTGATACCGTAGTCGGAACCGTCACGTAAAAGACGCTGGAAATTTGGGAGATCAGTCGGAGTGGAAATAATAAGGATATCCTTAATGCCCGCCATCATAAGAACTGACAAAGGATAATAAATCATTGGCTTGTCGTATACTGGAAGCAACTGCTTTGAAGTAACCGTCGTAAGAGGATATAAGCGGGTGCCGCTACCACCTGCAAGAATGATACCTTTCATACAAAGCCTTTCTATTACTTACTAAGGTTATCTAGTTCCTTGCGTAATTCATTCTCATGAAGCGCAATTTCTTGAGATAGCGCATTAATTCTATTTTTTAGAGTAGACACCTCCATATTAAGTACAAAAAGTTTAAAAAGAAGGAGGCCAATAGCACAAAGAAATACCAAATTAGCTGGAGATTGGATGCCTAATAAATCAGAAACCCAGAAAGTTATTTGAGGAAAAACAGCAAGCACTAGTAGCAATGCCGCTAAGACCGCCCAAAAGATAACATCCGTCACCTGAATAGCAGCTTTCCTTGTTTTCTTTAAGATATAGGCGGTAATAAAAACTACGCCAATAAACAAGCATATTCTAAAAAGCAAAGTCATGCTATTTCCTTACCCATTGAAGAAGCAAAATTGATAATCCCATTCGCATCATGTACGACATTGAACGAATTGCGGTCAAATAGCTTTCACCAGCAAAACGTTCACGCATTTCAACCTGGACTTCTTCTACTTTTGCTCCTTTTCGCAGAACAAATGCAATAGTATCTGGCTCTGGAGCAAAGTTATTATCTGTAGCAAACGACTCAATCATCTTTTTATCAAAAAGACGAAGACCTGACGTTGGATCAGACACCCTTTTGCCTGACGTGAGTTTAATCATTGCAGAAACAATAGCTGAACCAAACATGCGCATAGAAACAGGCTTTTTCTCGGTTACAAAGCGAGATCCGATTACAATATCAGCTTCTTTTTCAAGGGCAACCTTAACCATTTCTTGAAGATACTCAGGTTTATGTTGACCATCTGCATCGAACTGAATTACGAAATCATAACCATTGCGATATGCGTATTTCATTCCTGTTTGAAAGCCTGCTGTAAGACCAACGTTGATAGGAAGATTTAGAACAGAGTAGCCATTCTGTCTGCAAAGATTTAAAGTTGAATCATTAGAACCATCATTTACCACAATGTAGTCTACAAGAATATTTTCTTGCGAAAAGGTATCAAAATATAAAGTTAACTCTTCAACAGTATGAACAAGACTCTCTTCCTCATTATATGCAGGAATTACAATCAACACTTTGCTTGTTCTGGTAGATGTATTCTGAATCAAACCCAACTCCACAGTAAATCCTATAATTGATTTATTATACCCTATGTAGCAAGGTCAAATTAAACACCTGCAGCTCTTAAATAAAGCAAACATTAACATTATCTGATACATACTTACATTCTTTATTATTCACCATTACTTTTCTGGCTCTTTTTATATTGGCAATTAATTGCTTTCGCTATAGGACTTGGCCAAAACTTCTTAAGCATTTGATAGTCTTCTTCGGTACGTACATTATCCACAATACATGCCGATGTTTCAGAATCTTCATGCACGCGGTGATACATGCTTAAATTCGGAATATAAACAAAGGAGCCTTCTAAATTTGAGTATTTTTCCCATGCTTCCCAGTCTAGATTGCTTCTGAACCCACTTTCAAAAAGAGGAAGTGGAAGCCTCTGAAGATTATATGTCACTGAAGGACAGCAGATTGGATTTCCGAACGATAGAATTAGCCTTTTCATGGCTTTTTTTGAAGCGAGTTTTTTACTCTTCAATGGTTTGAGCAAAAAACGCTTCACTTTTAACATATGGTTGTTGGAAAAATAGATTCCATTTTTCTGCTCCCCATAATCAGTAAATGCAATCAAAGGATTTTTAGCTTTATTTATGCCTTCAATGATATTCTCTACGTATTCTGGTTCATAAATATCATCCTGATGAGCAATGGTTACTAACGGAGTATCAACACAAGAAACCGCAAAATTCCAGTCACTTGCAATACCCGATTTGTCAGTATTTATTATGAGTGGTAGGTTATATTTTTTTGAAAGATTATTAATTAAGTAATTTGGGGTAGATGTAGCAATTAGAATGTTACTTTTTATTCTCTGGCTAATCAACGATTGAATGCACTCCTCGAGATATTTACTCTCGCCGTATGCGCAGATAACAAAAGAATGGTCTTGAGCTGAAAACATTCGGATAAACCGCCTTATAATTACGTTACAGACAAAACAACTGGAAGGTTTTTTATATGCAAAACGAGCCTTTAGTTTCTATCATTATACCTATTTATAATGTCGAACCATTTATTGAAAGATGCCTCATATCAACCATTTCTCAATCTTATTCAAATATTGAAATTTTATGCATTGATGATTGCTCTCCTGATAACTCTATTAGAATCGCGGAAAAACTAGCTGAAAAAGATTCACGTATTAAGTGTTTTAACTATCAAGAAAATCGAGGGCTGGGTGGAGCACGCGATTATGGTATCTCTGTAGCTAATGGTGAATTTGTCTTCTTTTTAGATAGCGATGACTATCTCGACAGTGATTATGTAGAAACATATGTCAATGCTGTTACTGATGACATAGACATCATAATCGGAGGCTATGTTCGCAACGAACCCAACGTGGAAAAAAGAAATCAGCCTTCAAATACCCCTGAAGGACCATGGCTTTTCCCTTCCGCATGCACAAAAGCCTTCCGATTAAAATTTCTAAAAGAAAACAATCTTTCTTTTCACGGAATTCGATACTACGAAGATGTCATCTTTAATTATCGCTGTCTTACGGCCGGTGCCTCTCTAAAAACGATAGATTACTGTGGATATCATTATGTACTTAATGAGAATTCAATCACTAGAGCAAATAACCAGGTAAAAAAGTTCGAAACGTATATTGAAAGCCATTACGCTTTTTATAAAGAAGGGAAATGGAAAAGCCTAGACAGCAATCAGCTTGATTGCCTTGTTTATACTTTCTATCAATCCTTGACAATCGGATTGCTTGTAAACATTAGGCATACAAAACCAAAAAACGCACGAGCCCTGTTAGACGCTAGAAACAAATGTCTAAAAGAAACATTCGTAAACTATCTTAACAACCCTTTTGTGAAAGCAGGCGGTCCATCCTGCGAGCAAAACCACATCCGAAATACTTTGAAACTTTATCACTTTGCTGAAAAATATCATTTAGTATGGCCAGTAATTTGGCTTCTTTCAATCTAGAGTAGCAAAAGAGATTGGAACTAAAGTTTTCCAAACAAAACTTTGAGATAGATTTCGAACAACAGTACAACTCTATGAATACGACCGAGAATTGAGTCTTTTAAATACTTCTTTTCAAACACTCTAAATTGAGAGTAAGTAAGAAGCTTTTTGTAGGCTATATGACTCTTCAGCTTCAAATAACCACCCCTCAAAAGCCAAATCAATTCGGAAGAATGGCGATACGTACTTACCTGCTCAAAAGAAGAGTCAACTTCCAGTTCTAAAAAATAGTCAACTAGACTAATAATGTTCCTGTCATCAACAGGCCTCCCTAACCAAGATCCTGTCTCCTCTTGAACATAATTAACCATGCTTCTATTTAGATAAATAATTGGATTCTCTCGTGCCAAAAAATAAACAATATTGCAGTCATCGAAATTCTTCCATTTTTTTATGTTTAAAAAAGCTTCCGATGAAGGAGTTCTAAACATGAAGCACTCCGCATGAATATACTCATTGCGCCAGTAGTCATGAAATTGAACGATGCCATCCCGTAGAGAACAATTGGATATTACAGTATTCGAATCAGCTATGTCTACATAGGAAAAATTATGGCAACAAGACCCACATTCCGGATTATTCTGGAGAGCATTGTACTGTAGCTGAAGCTTTGAATTGTCCGTAAAATAATCATCCCCATCAAGGAAAACAACATACTTTCCTTTTGCCTCGGCAAGCAATCCTAAACGATTATTTGATGCTCTAAGAACCGCTTCGTATTTTATTTTTTGGTTTCTGGGCCAGCTAAAACATTTTATTATTGAAGGGTACTTTTCTACCCATCCATCAATGCGTGCTCTTGTGTTATCGGAAGAACCGTCATCTCCAACCAATACCTCATAATCAAACGTCACAACTTGATTCATGATACTCTGTAGAGCAACATCAACGCATTTCTCCTGGTTATAGAATGTAACCAGGACACTTACTTCCACATCAGATTTCATAAGCTTTTCCGTGACCTTCAGCATCGTCTACATGCGGAGTCATATAGTCACCAAAACAATAAGTCAAAAAACCATCCCAGTCACTAGGAGCGTCTAGTTTCCGACTTTCAAAATCAAGTTTAACGCTAGAAGCAAACCACTCAGCTTTATAAAACTTATCCACCCAAGAGTCATACAAAACAGATGTAACCTTTTGCTTTCGCATCAAACGTGAAATTTCTTCAAGATAGTCAGAACAAGACCGTACGCCTTTGATTTTTTCATAATAGAAGCGGATGATTTTATATAAAAAAGGATCCCCATTTTTATTCAATGAAACATACTTCTCATAGCAAAGCTCTTTAAGGATATTCTTCCTTACTGAGAGGATTTTTCTAAAAAAGATGTTTTCAGGAGCGTAGTCCAATGGAAAAATGTCAATATTTACACCCAGTTTCTCCATCTTTTTCATATTAAAACGTTCCACGTTTTCAATAAAGAGTGTTTTTTTATCTTCAACTTTTCCAAAAGGATAATAGTAAAGAGCATCGGTCTGGTGTGTTTTTAAATTATATGGAGCATCAGCTGGAAAACACTTTAGAAATTTTTCATATTGATCTCTTTTCATGAATAAATCAATATCATCATCCCAGGGAATAAAACCCTTATGGCGCACAGCGCCAATTAAAGTGCCTCCAATAATGTAGTACTGAATATCATTCGCCTCACAAACAGATACAACATAATCTAAAATTGCTAATTGCTTCTGCTGAATCTCAACCAATTTAAGCTGTTTCATTGTTTCTACTTTTCTTTTTTAGGTATATAGCCTCGTATAATATCAGAAATATAGTTAAGACTCTCAATCTTTGCAATTCGAGCCAAGACTACATAAACAACAATACCAACAATAATCTGAATAAACAATTGAGGCAGTATCGGAATTCCTAATAAAGATATCGACCAGACAACGACACCCATTAAGACAGCAATTACTAAAGAAGGAATAATGTCTTTAATCTGATGAAAGAAACCATAACCGAACATTTTTTTGCAAGGGAGAGCATTTACAATTGTAGAGAACACCGATCCAATAACAGCTGCTAAAGCAATTGCATACACTCCAAACGGTATTGCAATGATTAAAAGAACAATATCAAATACACGTTTCACAATGTCTTGAATTAAAGTAATATCGCTTTTTCCTACTGCTCTGATAGCTTGTAGATTTGCAGATTGAAGAGTCTGCATCGAATACGCAATGCAGAAAAACCAAACAAATGGAACCGCAGGAAGCCATTTATCTGTTAACAAAACAGAGATTAACGGTTCCGCCACCGCAGCAAGACCAGCCATTAAAGGAAAAACAACGAAGCACCCTACAGTGACACTCTTCTTCAGAACGTCTCGCAATTTATCAACATCATCCTGCAGCTGCGACATTGCAGGAAATAGAGCTGTTTGAAGAGACGTATCCATGTTCACCGAAATAAGGGAAGGGAAAACTTCACCACGATTATAGTAAGCAAGATCTTCAGCTGAGTATGCTTTTCCTATAACAAGAGACCTCAACTGACGAAAAAACTCATATACTAAATTACTTACTAGCACTTTCCATCCAAAAGAATATAGTTCTTTTGTTCTCCCTATAGAAAAAAGAAGCTTTGGTCTCCATTCAACCGTAATAAGCAAAATCACTAAATCAAAAACAACAGTTGAAATCGATTGCACAACAAGCGCCCAAACTCCCCATCCTGAAAAAGCGGCAATAATCCCCAAAATACCTGCAGCAGTGTTTCCGATTAATGTTGAAACAAAAAATCTTCGAAAAAGCATCTTTCGAGAAACATAAGATTTTTGAACAGAAACAATCGCCGAAAATGGAATACTAATACCTAATACTCTTAGCACATCAGTTATTAGAGGATTGCCATAAAAATCTCCGATTTGAGGAGCCGTAAAGTACACAATCGCAAAAAGAACTAAACCAAAAACTAAATTCAGATAGAACGCAGAAGAAAAATCCAAATCATCAGCATCTTTTTTCTGAATCAAAGACATACTTAAGCCACTTGTTGCAATCACGTTCGACAGCGAAATAAAAACCAAAGCAATCGCAATAACACCGTATTCTTCTGGCATAAGAATACGAGCAAGAACAATCTGGATTACTAGAGCAATAAGTTGAGCAAAAACTCGCTCACCCATAGACCACAGTACGCCCGAAAAAACCTTTTCTTTTAATGATTTCTTAGACATATCGATTAATTAGAAATTGATGCTATATCTTCTATGAACGTCAAATAAACTACCAAATGACTCTTTACTTTCAGTTAAGCCAAGATTTAAGACCTTGCCTCGTTCTTCGGTTGATATCCCCCAGGAAAGATACCTAATGTCTCGCTCGCGACAATATTCAATAGCTGAGTAGTAAAGAAATGTCATCGGGCTTAACTTGCCGTAATCAGGATTTGCGGCTAAATATTGAGTATGAACTGCCTTCTGGCTATCGAATAAAAACAGCCATCCTGCGGCAACTAACTCTTCTCCGTTATACACGCCTAATAGTTCTGTTTTTCCTACTAATTTCTCTGAATATAAATTCCAAAGTTCTTCAAATGTGTGAACAGGCTTCGCATCGTGCTTTTTTAGCGTTTCGCACAAAAGAACATAAAATTCCTGCGCTTGTTCTTTTGAAGAAAGCACCTCTGATTTAAGCCCCTGCTTTATTCCGTTGTTAATATTAGTTCTTTTTCCTTGAGAAAAATTACTAACTGTCTTTTCCTTGTAAAACGAAAAATCTATATATGTTGTTAGTTCGATTTCTTCCTTAAATTTTTTATATGAAAACAAATATTCGAATAAGGAAGCGCTTTCGTAATTCCATAAAAAATTTGGAGGCAACTTAAATTCAGCCTTGGAATAACCCTCATTTTTTAAATACTCGATAAGCTCATCTAACAACTCTTGAGCTCTCTTTATGCCACATGTCTTTTTATCAATAACTGGACCGCCATAGGTACTTCCGGGATGAGAAACAAACTCCATCATTCCAGAACCTTCGATAATCTTTGCAGCAGGAATAACGGCCCTAAGATTCCCCTTTGCATCAAAGTACATTAAGGAGGCATCTAAAAATCGATCATCCGGATGATAACTAAGGAACTGCCTGCTCTGCAAAAAGTTACCATTTACTGACTTTTCAAAAACAAACTCATCCCATTGTTCGCTAAACGCTTCGTTATACTCTTTAATCATTTAAGAAAACCTTAAAACTCATTAATTGCGGAAATAACGTAAGAAACCTGCTCATCGGATAATCCATAGAACATAGGAAGGCTCAACTCTGTCTTGCTAATTTCTTCCGCAATAGGGAAATCCCCTTCATTAAAGCCAAGGCTCTTGTACGCCTCCTGAAGATGAATTGGAGTTGGATAATGTTTTCCTGTCTGAATTCCTTTTTTTTCAAGATGAGACTCTAATTCATCTCGCAACTTGCAACGAATAGCAAAAATGTGCCATACCGGAACCACTTCATCTATCACTTTCGGAAGTATTACCTTTGGATTATTAATTTCGGTTAAATATCTATTGGCAATTCTTCTACGTTCTTCATTCATTCTTTCAAGATGATCAAGCTTAGCACTCAAAAAAGCAGCTTGAATTTCGTCTAAACGACTATTGTTACCTTGATAAATATGATGATATTTATAGTCTGATCCGTAGTTTCCTAAAGCTCTTACTTTTTCAGCAAGGTTTTTATCATTAGATACTATTGCTCCAGCATCTCCGAGAGCGCCCAGGTTCTTTCCTGGATAGAAACTGAAACCAGCAGCAATTCCAAAAGAACCAACAGCTTTATCCTTGTACTTTGCACCATGAGCCTGAGCTGCATCTTCAACAACGTATAAGTTATGTTTGTTAGCTATCTCAATAATAGGATCTATATCAACAGGCTGCCCATATAAATGAACCGGCATTATAGCCTTGGTGTTAGCCGTAATGGCAGATTCTATTCTGTCACAATCAATATTAAAGGTTTCAATTTTTGGTTCAACAAAAACTGGAGTTGCACCTGCATAAGAAACGGCTAAAGCTGTTGCGATAAAGGTATTTGAAGGCACAATTACTTCATCCCCTTCGCCAATGCCAAGAGCTTTAAGAGAAAGAAGAAGCGCATCTAAGCCATTACCGCATCCAATGCAGTACCTAGACTGACAATAGTCAGCAAATTTTCTTTCAAAATCAATATCTTCTTTTCCAGAAATATACCAACTATTTTCATAAACACGCTCAAATGCAGAACGCAAATCGCTATCTAATTCTTCTTCGATTTTTTTAAAACTTACAAAAGGAACATGCATTAGAATTCCTTATCCTTAGCCACAAAAGACAAAAACTCATCATAATCACGGATATAATCAGCTTCATCGTATAACTCAGAAGCAAGCACCAATAAAACAGCGTCAGAAGAAAAATCGAACATTTCACGCCACATATTGTTGGCTACATATAGACCTTCATATGGTCGTTCTAAAGGAACAATCTTCTTCTCTTGACCATTATCCAAAAGAATTTTGCAAGAACCATGGATGCAAATAAGAATCTGCTCTAAGTTCTTATGAGCATGAAAACCGCGTCTTACTCCTTTTCCAGTGTCATACATGTAGTAAACGCGTTTAATTTCAAAAGGAATATCTTTGTATTCTTCAAGAGCAACAAGCTGCCCCCTGTCATCACCATGCGGCTGAAACATATACTTAATAACTTGCATATCAACTCAATCGGTTTTCTCAATAATCAACAAAAAATATTCTACATTCTCCACTGCATAATTGTTTTCCCTGACGATTTTTCCATATCAAACTCAAAAGCTTTTGCAATGTCAGCGATTGTCTTAACAGGAACAACTCTTCCTACAAGAGATTCTAAATATCCCGAGATTTCAGGATATTTAGAGAACAATTCTATCGTTCTCTGGAAATCAGCAAGGCCACTTCTGCTACTTCCAAATATGCGGAGTCCCTTTTCCAAAACCATACGAGTATTAATTGGAGCTTCATTCTCTGTTACCCCAAGTATACTTAAAGTTCCTTCTGGTTTTATTACGTCAATAATCTGTCTTATTGCAGCAATGCTTCCTTCTCCACCGCAGCATTCAAAAGCATGATCAATGGGGCAAACGCCCGTTAAATCGTTTACGTTGTTTTGTTCGGAGCAAAATGTGAAATCAGCCATTTTGTAATCATTGCGACCAAAAATAATAATCTCTGACTCAGGGTACAGACGAGTCAATAATAGAGCAATAATATAGCCTAAATTTCCATCCCCCCATACGCCAATCCTGTCACGCCGAGGGTGAGAAATATTTTCAAACCGAGTTATTGCGTGAACAGCTACGCTCACTAGTTCTGTAAAAGCAGCAACTTCGTCAATAATCCCTTCAGGAATGGGTAAAACCCTAGAACTTGGTAAAGCCACTATCTCCTGCATAAAACCATCATAACCACTTCCACAGAACTGGCTTGAGGTTAAGTAATTCTCGGCAATGAAATCATCATCCTCTACAGGATTATTTGGGAGCATTACAACTCTCTGCCCTTTTTCAAAAAGTCCAGACCTATCAGAAACAACAACTCCAATTCCCTCGTGGATTAATGCCATTGGAAGCTTTTTCTCCATTGCTTCTTTGCCTCGCGTACCCTGATAATACCTTTGATCCGCATTGCAAATCGAAAGAAACGTAGGGCGGACAATTACCTTGCCTTCAGCTTCAATTTCAATAAAAGTTGGAACAATAGTGCGAGGCTCTTCCAATCTGTAAACGCAATTAAGCATTTTTTGCCCCACCAATTAAAGCTTCTGCAACTCGTAAATCATGAGGATAAGTAATCTTTATATTTGCTTCTTCTCCACGAACGAGAAATACTTTCTCTCCACGTAGTACAAAGATTTTGCATGCATCAGTCAGAATACTATTTTCTTCTTCGTTTAAGGAAATAGCTAAATTCTTGAGCTTATTCAAAAGAAATGACTGTGGTGTTTGACCTTGATATTGTTGGCTTCGAGAAGGAATTTCGTCGATATATTCCCCTTCCGAACTAACAACAATTGTGTCCGTAGCAGGAACAACAGTATCACAAGCACCATATTTTTTTGCAGCCTCAATGTTTTCTTTGATTATTCGATAACTAACAAACGGCCTCACAGCATCATGAGTAACAAGAATAGTTTCATCTGTTACCTCGTAGTTCTCTTCAATATAACGAATCGCGTTCATTATTGTATCGTTTCGCGTTGCACCACCAGCAATGATTTCAACAACATCCCTATATTCAGGACAATAACGCTCAACCAAGTCGCACGTTTGACGAACCCACACTTTAGGAGTTAACACAACAACCTTCGAAAAAAGATTGCTAGAACAAAACTTTTCTAATGTGTGGATAAGAATCGGTTTTTCTCCAAGCATGAAAAACTGCTTTGGTTTATCTGGATTTCCCATTCTTACACCCGAACCACCCGCAAGAATAGCTGCATATGTCATATCATTTCCTTTTTTCATATCCTCAATTCTATATTTTCTTCAGAACTAATTCTTTCGATTCTTCAGCTAGTCCTTCAATTATGGAAATGTACTCACTAATCTCATCTAAAGATTTATTAATCCTGGTAGTATACGACTTATTGTCATTTTGGTGGATCTTTCCGTACGCAAAAAGACCAACATTAATAACGTTTGATTCTATCTTTTTTAAACCTGAAAAATAAGGTTTTCTATCTTTTTCTAAAAGATTCCAATCTTCGTTATAAATGCATTCAGCTTCACTTTCAAAATCACTGACTCCCCCACTAGTTCTATAGAGCGTATAAGGAGTCAAATCAACACAAACAGATTGTTCAAAGCATCCCTGTTCGAAGAAATATGACCAAGTCGGGGCATCCTCAATCCACGAAAACTTATCTAAGTAATTTACAAGACCTTCATTAAAGAAGAAAGATTTTGAGTAAAACACTCCTGGCGCCTCAATAAACCGACGTGAAGAAAAAAATTTCTTTGCTTTTTCAAAACCTTTTTGAGGATCACGCTCTTTTGAAATCAAATCTAAAGCAGGGCTAAAAATGCATTCTTGCTTACCCCCCGAAAACCGGATTGTTGGAGTAAGACAAATTCCCTCATTAGGAAAAGCTTTTCGAATGTCGAAAGGAGCAAATAAATCATCTCCAGCAATCTCCTTGCAGTATTTCTGCGGATTACTTCTAACAGCCGACAAAAAATTCTTTACAATCCCTTTATTCTTTTGACTAGGACAAATTGAAACCTCAGAAAACAAAGACCTGTTTAATTCAATCCACGCTGTCGCGTATTCAACCGTCATGTCAGAGGAACAATCATCAAAAAGGGCAAAAGAAGGTTTTTCATTAGACTGAAAATGTTCAACTTGATACTTAATACTTTCAAGAGTTTGGATGATGAGATTTTCTTGGTTATATGAAGTCACACAAAATTGCATAATGCTACCTATCTCAAAACTCAAGATGCTAGTTTAATCATTTCATAGTAAAACAATTACAAAGTAATAATAAAGTGTTAGCTCTTATAATACACCTCACACGCATGAGCAAATCTACTTGACTCTTCTGGAAGAACCCTCCAATCACCATACGTCACATCCAAATATTCCTCATACCCAGACATGATGAAGTATTTTCTATCTTCAAAATCTGTAAGAATTGGCTTAAACAATGTTTTTTTCCACTTGATATCAATATTTTCATTTCCAACAATATCGTAATAGAATGGGGAGTTATTCTTTTTACAAGCAAGTGCATTGTTGTCGATAGCCAAAGCAAGCTTGCAAATCTTTTTGCCCCCCCCTGCCAATGGGCCGATAATGCTTTTAACAATTCGAGCCCAAAGCCTGTCTTCATCTTTTGGATTTCCCATAGCTAGTCCGCGTCTTAAACGAAGTTTGCGATTTTTTTGATATACCTTCTCAATTTCAACAGGCTCTTCGTCTAACGGAAAAATATCAACCCAAATACCCTCAGAGATTTCTTTATTAATTGCTCTACGGATTCCCTTTTCAAAAACAATCGTTCTTGAATCTACGACTTTCGCAAAAGGATATGGCGCAAAATTTGTTCTGCAAAATGAAAGCGAATACTTATTGGAGCTTTTCCACTGCTCAAAGTTCTTAATGAATACTTCGTAGTCAGATCGGAGCATATGAATATCTAAATCATCATCCCAAGGGATAAATCCCTTATGACGTACCGCGCCCAAAGCTGTCCCATAAGCCAAAACGTAGGATAGATTATGTTCTAAACAAATGGAGTGAATTTCATCCATTATTTCGAGCTCAATTCTCTTCAGCTCATCTAAAGAAATAGGATTCATTATTATTTCCTCTTTCAAAAAACTACCTACACCATAAAACGAACATTAAGCTTTTTGGAAAAAGTACTATATTATTTATTGACTAACCATTAACTAAAATAAATATTCACAGTAATAGAACATGAAGCATCATCACCAATTCACTTCATATTGTTTTCTCTTAAGATTAAACAACCTTGAGAGTTTTTATGTCTAATCGAGCATCAAGAATAGCATATGTACTCGGACAGTAAATCTGATAATAAATAGAATACTGTTTTAAATTTAGATTCAACACCAGCATGTACAATCACGACTCTATCCAAAGTGTAGGCCTATATTACCGCCAGTCCACTTATCATTTGAGTTGTATATCTTAGCTGGACAGTCAATCAAAACCAATAAGCTTCAATTTCCAATCGTATTGAAATCCATGACACACCGACTTTACAAAATCGTTACAACAACGCTCATGCTTTTTCAATAGCAAACTGTTAAATTGAGTAAAGTAAGTATTACAAATAAGGACATAGAGTCACGAATAAAGCCAACAGATAACATTAAAAAACATATACTTTTGTCCCGCTAGGTATGTTGTCATAAATCCATTTTGCATCATTAATATCCAAACGAACACATCCATGGGAGATGTTATAGCCAAGTCGACCATCAATAAGACTGGTCATACTTCCTGGGCTATATAACACAGAGTGGAACAAATAATTTCCGTAGAACTGAGTCCAATACCAACAAGTATATCCAGAACCAAAAGAGATTCCTCTTGATTGAACCGTAAAATAACCTTTCACAGTAGGACTTGACGGAGCACCAGGAGAACATCTCACGTATTTATAAAGATTCCAATTTCCCGTCGACCCATAAAAAATACCCACATTATTATCAATAGTATCAACCAAAATTAACCAGTTAGTAGAACTTGACATAGAATAGGCCATCGACGTCAATCGGCTCTCGGTGCTAGTCCATATTCCAGAACTATTAACATAATAGGAATTTCCACCTTGAGTAATCCAGGTGTTAGCGGCCATTACTCCATTGCTATAAAGGTAGTAATAATTACCTTCCAAATTTACCCATTCACCAGCAGCCATTACTCCATTGTTTTTTAAAAAGTACCAAGAACCATCATATAGCCACCCCGTGCGCATTACCCCATCAGTATCAAAGTAATACCACGCGCCAGAAATTAACTTCCAACCAGTAGCAGCTTTTCCGAAGTCGTCGAAATAATACTTCTTTCCGTCACTTTCAGTTTCCCAGCCATTTTTCAAAAAACCAGTTGCCTGATCAGCATAAAAGGTGACACCATTGATTACTTGTGTGCCAGTTAACACATTGCCGACTTCATCTACTAGCACCCTATTTCCGTCTTCATCAACCAAAAGAAACGCTCCAAAAGTTCCGTCCGAACCTGCAAACCGGAACTTTTTCTCCTCAACGTTTACCCATGTATTAACAGCAAGGGTACCATTCGAGTTGAAGAAATACTCTTTCGAATCTATAGTCTTAAGACCAGTCTGAAGATACCCATTCTCATCAAAATAATATATATTGCCGGATATTGTCTTCCAGGATTTTGCAAAACCATTAGAACAAACGTATAGAGTCTTTCCGTTAACTACAACCCATCCAGAAGGCACCCATACGCCATTGCCGTCAACAAAGTAGCGGTCGTTATCCACCCATTGATTGGTG
>URBX01000004.1 GCA_900546175.1 uncultured Eggerthella sp.
CCGCGTCGCTCATATCCTGGCTGATAAACGGCAAGTACGTGAACGCGCTGCCGCTCTATCGCATGGAGGCCGACCTGAGGGCGATGGATGTGGCGGTCAGCCGCCAGAACATGGCCAACTGGGTGATGAACGTGCATGCCCGCTGGCTTTCCAGGGTTCACGACAGGATGAGGGCGGAGCTTTTGAGCCACGACCTCGCCCACGCGGACGAGACGGTGGTGCAGGTGCTCAAGGAGCCGAACCGCGAGCCGTCGAGGCAATCAAGGATGTGGCTGTTCTGCTCGTCCAGGCATGACGTGCCCGTCTTCATATTCAAATACGCCCCCACGAGGTCGCGCTCCGTCGCGGAGGACTTCCTGCGCGGCTGGTCCGGCACGCTCACCACCGACGGCTACAAGCCCTACTTCAGCCTGGAGAACGGCGGACATGTCACCAACACCGCATGCCTCGTGCACGTTCGCCGCAAGTTCGCCGAGATCGTGAAGGTCGCCGGCGGCGACGCGAAGGCGGAATCGGCCGGCAGCGTCGCGCTCGAGGCCAGAAGGCGCATCGACGCCATGTTCTCCGCCGACTCCAAGTTTGACGGCATGGCCCCGGACGCCCGCAAATCGGCGCGAGACGGGCAGCTGCGCCCGCTGATGGAGTCCTTCTGGCGATGGCTGCATTCCCAGCTGCCGAAGGCTTCCCCCGGGCTTGCGCTGCACAGGGCGCTGGAATACGCCATCTGGTGCTGGCCGTACATGATGAACGTGCTGGAGGACGGCAGGCTCGAGCTTGACAACAACATCGCCGAGCGTGCCATCAAGCCGTTCGTGATCGGCCGCAAAAACTGGTTGTTCAGCAACTCGGTGCGCGGCGCCGAGGCGTCCGCGGCGGTCTACAGCGTCGTCGAGACCGCGAAGGCCAACGGCCTCAACCCCCGCAAGTACGTCGAATGGCTGCTGGAGCAGATGCCCAACGCGGGCGAGCTCACCGACGCCGTCGTGGACTCCTTCCTGCCATGGTCGGGCAACGTGCCCGAATCCTGCAGGATGGTGCCTAAGGCCGCCACCAAGGCCGCAGAGACGGCCGACGACCCAATCGTCGACATCGACCGCGACGTCCTTGACGACGAGGTCGCCAACAACGCGAGCCGCGACTGGGAGGATTCCTAGGAAACATCCCGAAAGACATCCGGGATAAAGCAGGACGCCTCCCGAAAGGCTATCGGGAGGCGTCCGATTCTATAGCGAATACGCGCTACTTTTGAGGCTTACGCTAGAACGCATTGAAAAAGGAGCCTCGTGGCTCTTTTGCGCTATTTGGATTTTTTCATGTAATAGTTGCCGGTCTTTTTGCTCTTGGCTTTTTCGTACCCGTCGAGCTTTTGGCCGACATGCTGCCGTGCCCTTTTGGGAGATACGGTTTTCCCTGTTCTCTTGTTTTTGAATCCTGACCCTGAATACGGCATAGGTGATACTCGCTTGCTAAGGCTGTCGAAAAAGGTGATATTGGAAATTATCGTCCCGAACGAGCAATTCCCCGTTATCGTAAACGCCCATTAACCGAAGGGAAGACCCTCCTGTTCCTTCGCAGAAAAAGCTATCATCATCAACTTTGAACCACTTGAACTTCTGCTTAATGGGGATTAACGATTTTACTTTCATGTACCCCGTTCCGTCTCCTCCGAGGAAAACGGTCCAACGGGTGTCTTTCTCGCTTGGCTTTGAAGCGCGAAGGTAATCGATGGTGCGGCTTGTCCATGTTCCCAAAAAATTGACTCCCATAAGAAACCCTTTCAATGGATTGGTTGTTGGCGTACGTTCAGATTAGGCTCTGGTATAGAAATAGCCGGCACCTTTATCCAGCCCTGCCGCGATCCTCATGATCATGGAGTTTGGACCATCGAGCATGCAAGTTGCCCATAAGATATCGCCGACAAAAATTACGAATCCATCGTTTGCATAATCGTATTCCCAAACAAAATCAGCTGTGACGGTTCTACCGAATAGGCCTTTTCTTTTTGTCGATCCCGTACCTCCTGCGTAGAACGTGTAATCGGTGTACTTATCGACCCAGCGTCTAATGGGGGTTTCACCAAGCGTTGCTTGATGCGCGAAGCATCTCCATTCGCCAAGAATGTCGTTTTTCATCGGGCTCCTCTCTGAACATGCGTACGATAGTAATTTTCAGAGAGAGATGTCAATCTCTTTAGCATTTTTTGAAGGTTAAAGGTTATGTCTTGTGATGTTAGATGGGTGCATGTCTCTCTCGCCGTCACATCCGTCACTCCTGTCATTTGTCGTTTGGAATCTGACGCTAACGCGGGAGGCAGATTGGGCTCGTGGCAACGATTTTGTAACCATTCGGTGTGCGGCTATGGTCATATACAGATTCGTTTGATATTCTAACGATGTAAAAGGTTCCACCCCGACGACAAGAGCTCCTTTGCTCTTCCGCGAATAGCGGATAGTCGGGGTGGTCATTTTTTAGTAGTAGGTTATCGTCCCGCTTCTAAAGAAGTCGGATTCTTGTACGATTGCCTGCTCGATTTCACTATGCCTATCGTAATCATTGTTTGTCCATGCGCGGAAAATCGCCCAAGAGCAGTAGTCGGCGGCTTGCAAACCGAAGTCGCTTTTTGATTCCATTGGCCTAAGCGTATATCCAGCCTTATTTCCAAGGAATTCCTTTAGATTTGTCTTAATCGAGCCAATAATGGCATTGCTCTTTTTTTGAACCGGGATAGTGTCGGTAAATATGCATAGATGGTCGTATTCCGTAGGAACTTTTTCTTGAAAGATAATATCTTTGATCAGGCTTTTCATAATCATTGAGAAAAATCGTTTCTGATCACGAATTACCGGATTCGCTTTGTTCTTTTGAACGACGATGCTATATACGCGAAACGTAAGCGTCAAAACCACCGCGTCTTAACAACCTGATCCGTATCCGCGACAATCCTCCCGTCGCCAACGATGGGAGGATTTTTATGAACGTCGCAGAGCGCAAGGCGATGAGGCGCGGTGGTTTTGACGCTTACAAATAAGCCCGCTACCGGACAAAAAACAAAGCAAAGGAAATACGCCTTCTTACAATCCGGCAGCAGCACGTAACGCATCAACCATATTTGTAGCTTCCCAGGTGAACTCTGGAAGTTCTCTACCAAAATGACCATATGCAGCAGTTTTACGATAGATTGGCCTTCTCAAGTCAAGAGCTTCAATAATTGCAGCAGGACGAAGGTCGAACACTTCCTTCACTGCTTTTTCAATAGCATCAACAGGAACTTTTTCGGTTCCAAAGGTTTCAACCATAATAGAGACAGGATGAGCAACACCAATTGCATAGGCAACCTGAACTTCACATCGGTCAGCTAAGCCAGCTGCTACTACATTTTTTGCAACCCAACGAGCAGCATATGCAGCAGACCTATCAACTTTCGTGCAGTCTTTTCCTGAGAAAGCACCGCCACCATGACGTCCCATGCCACCATACGTGTCAACAATGATCTTTCTACCAGTAAGACCTGCATCGCCCATAGGACCACCAATTACAAAACGGCCTGTTGGATTAATGAAGATTTCCGCATCGGTCTTATCAACACCGTGGGCTTCAAACACTGGCTCAATTACTTCACGAATAATATCAGCGCGAAGGGTTTCCAAATCAACATCTTCAGAGTGCTGAGTAGAAAGAACGATTTTTTCTACCGAAACAGGCCTGTCTTCAACATAGCGAACACTTACCTGAGTCTTTCCGTCAGGACGAAGATAGTCAAGAATGCCTTGCTTGCGAACGAATGTTAAACGTTCAGACAAGCGATGAGCCAAATAGATTGGAAGAGGCATCAAGGTTGGCGTTTCGTTGCACGCATAACCAAACATCATACCCTGGTCACCAGCACCAATTTCAGAATAAACATCTTCAGCTTCGCCCTTTTGGGCCTCAAACGACTTATCAACTCCCATTGCAATATCAGGAGACTGTTCATGAATGGCATTAAGAACACCACAAGTGGTGCCATCAAATCCATATTTTGCACGGTCATAGCCGATATCAGTTAATACATCACGCACGATTTCTTGAACATCAATATATGCCTGCGTACGAATTTCGCCCGAAACAAAAACAACACCCGTAGTAGCCATGGTCTCGCAAGCACAGCGAACATTATTTGGATCTGCAGGCTGACCAGAAGGAGAAATGTAGCCCTTCTTTGCAAGCTCGATTTCCTTTTCAAAAATTGCATCAAGAATTGCATCTGAAATCTGATCACAGACTTTATCTGGATGACCCTCAGTAACTGATTCGCTCGTAAACAAATAGGTTCGTAAATTAGACATAATGAATCAATCCAATCTTCTCTTATTATCGGATTCAGTATAGCCCATGATAATCATTCTGTACCCAAAAACGTGGCATCGCAAAAACTGTACACTAGCTATTGCAAACAAACTAATCAATTCGTTTTCTTTAGTTGCATTATTCAAAAATCTACCGTTTTTTATTCGCCATCAGCCTCATTTTTTCAAAACAGCACTCTTTAAAATGATGTGAACTATTTATAGTTAATCAAAGAAAAAGAAAACGAAACCTTTACAATTCAAAACGTCTGCGAGGGCGAACCATTTCGCCCTCATCCAACCTTACCCATACAAGGAGTTTTAATGACAAGCAATACTTCTCTCACTAATGAATATTTCCAAACTATTGAATCCTTACAAGGAGATATCCAAGGACGAAGAGATGCGTTTTCCTATATGAAGCAATCAACCGCTATCGTTCATGAGAAAGTTGTTGCCTGCTCTTTTATTCCTCGCCTTTTTAACGACAAAACATGGCAGACCTTCAAAGAGGTTTCCGAAACCACCCATCGTATTGTGTGCAAGGTTATTGACAACTACCTAAACAATCCAGACTACCGCGATGTCTATTCATTTGATGACCGCCTAAAAGAACTAATTCTCATCCCACGCGGATATGACTCCCTTTTCCCTTTTGGTCGTTTCGATGTATTCCTTAATGAAGACACTTTCGAAATTGGTTTTTGCGAATTAAATGGTGATGGTTCTGCGGGCATGAATGAGAACCGTGAAATCACTCATAGCATTGAGAATTCTGCTAGCTTTAAAGCTTTTCAAGCAAAACATCCTCTTGAAACTAACAGCGTATTTGAAGCATGGGTTGATACGTTTATCTCAATTTATGAGACCTATCAACATAAAGTAGATAATCCTCGTTTTGCTATTTGCGACTACCTTGAAAGAGCAGTTGTTGATGAGTTTAAAATCTTCTGCAATTACTTCAAAGAGCGAGGTTTCGACTGCGTAATTTGCGATGTAAGAGATTTATCATTCGATGGAGAGGTTCTTCGCAATAAAGAAGGCCAGGAAATTAATGCTATCTGGCGACGGAGCGTTACTAATGATGTTATTGAGTTTTGGGACGAATCGCAAGATTTCATTTCTGCAGTAAAAGCAGAAAAAGTAGCACTCATTGGTAGTTTTGCCGGCCATCTTGTCCACGATAAACAAATCTTTGACGTATTACGCCATCCAAAAACGCAAGCTTTTCTTACCGAAGAAGAGATTGAATTTGTTGAGCGTCATGTTCCAAAAACACTATTCCTTGACGACAAGCAAGTAGACCTAGAAGAGATTCGTACCCATAAAGATTCCTGGATTATTAAACCAACCGATGCCTATGGTGCAAAAGATGTGTATGCCGGAAAATCTTTTACTTCCGAAGAATGGAATACCCTTATTGATACGTTTGCGAATTCGGCTGCAGGAGAACCTTTTATTGTCCAAACCTATATCACTCCTTACAAAACACTCACCCTTCCTCCTGATACCCTCATTGAAACCCTAAGTGATGACGAAATAAACACTGAAGGTCTTATGTATAACAACTTGAGTGGTCTTTATGTTTTTGACGGAGTGTTTGCCGGCGTTTTCTCTCGCCTTGGACCACTTCCTACTATCAGCAAAGAACATAAAGGTATTACTTCAGCTACCCTGCATGTGTTTGAATAAAAACTCGTAAGGATTTACTAACTCACACAATGAAAGTTTTACAAAGCATTCCCCTTCTTCTTTTACGCATAGCAACCGCTCTCTGTTTAACCTATGCCTTATTTACTAGTGGGTTGTTTTTATGTACAACACCACAAGCAACCGAGAGTATTGGACATACCTTCTCAAACTGGAATAGCGCAATTTTTCCTGAAGAAGATATGGCTACTATTGCCGAAGCTGTTCGTGTATTTAGTGTTGAAGGAGGCGAAGAGTCGTATCTTGTTGATACTATTCATTCCATTCTTGAAAGAAATTACCCTGACCTCGATCAGGTCGTTCTAGGTTTAAGCACGCCTCAAGAAACACAGCGATACCTTCTTACTCCTGATGCCATCAGTCATCTCAGAGACTGCACTCCCGTATTTCAAACCGTTGCTATTTCAACAGGAGTAATAGGTGCGTTTGGCTTAATTGGCCTTATAGCGTTGGTAATTATCCAAGGAAGAAAATCGGCAGGAAACGTTCTCCAAGTTGCAAGCCTTATTACTATTGGCATCATTGTTGGTCTGGGAATGTGGGCGCTCTTAGACTTCGATTCGCTTTTCACTTTCATGCATTCATGTTTCTTTGCACAAGGAACATGGCTTTTCGACGCCCGCTCTCTTCTAATTCAGCTTTTTCCTGAAAATTTTTGGGCAGCAATGGCTTTTCTTTGGGCCATCTCCTCAATCATAGTGAGCATAATTGCCTGCCTATTAGGAAAAGTACTCAAACTTTAGGTCCCATAAATCAAAAAAGCTCCAAAGGTTTTTGGAGCTTTCATTTTTTGAGGCAGAGCAAAGACGACAGTCAATAATACGGTTATAAAAATACGCTTCGCCTGTTTCAATTTGTCCGCTAGCTATTGTGTCTTATTAACCACTCTATAAAACTACTAATTGGACAAGTTAAGAGTTAAGCAAGCTTTGAACCAACCAATTTTGCAGCAGCGGCTTTGTCGAAATTGCCACCCGTACGCTTGGTAAGCTCACCCATTACTTTGCCCATTTCTTTTTTAGAAGTTGCTCCCATTTCAGCCAAAACAGTTTCAACTAAAGCAACCAACTCGTCTCCTTCAAGCTGCTTAGGAAGATATGATTCCAAAATAGCAACCTGATCAGCAAGTTTATCAGTGCGTTCTTGATTTGTTCCTGCTTTAATGGAGCCCTCAAGTGTTTCTTTTGTCTGCTTAATAACACGCTTAATCATGGCATCAACATCAGCTTCGGTAATTTCTCTTCTTTCGTTAACCTCAATTGCCTTTACTTCGCCATGAACCATACGCAAAATATCACGCTTATTTGCTTCTTTTGCGCGCATTGCATTTTTGATTTCATTCTGTAATTCCTGATAGTTCATACAAACTCCTATTACTACACTATTGCCTCTTAAAAACTGAAGTGTTCTACCAACCATTATAGCGAGTTAGCTCTCGCATTCTAACCGCATGATTACCATAACCCATTTTCCCCTGCGCATTACAAAGGACTTATGATTATCAAGGGCATTTATGTCGTATTATAGTGAGATGAAAAAATATCCCTTTATAGGTACAATCAGGTAGCTATATAAGCACCTTTTATAAGACTTGAAAGAGGTTTCTTACATGACTAACACTCCCGTTCGTGTTCGTTTTGCTCCTTCTCCAACAGGAGAGCTTCACATTGGCGGCGCACGTACCGCAATTTACAACTGGGCGCTTGCAAGAGCAACTGGTGGCACCTTTATTCTTCGTATTGAAGACACCGATCCTGAACGTTCTACCGAAGAAAACAAGCAGGTTATTTTACGCTCTCTTCGCTGGCTTGGACTTGATTGGGATGAAGGTCCTGAAGTGGGAGGAGACTATGGCCCTTACCTCCAAACTGAGCGATTTGACACCTATACCGCCGCACTTGAAGACCTCAAAAAACGTGATGCGGTTTATCCTTGCTTCTGCACTAAAGAAGACCTTGATGCAAAGCGTGCTGAAGCAGAAAAAACCGAAGGGGGTTACTCCGGATACGACCGCACCTGCCGTGCACTAACAAAAGAAGAAGCTCAAGCTCGAATTGATGCGGGGGAACCACACGTTTGGCGTCTTAAAGTACCTGAAAATCATGGTCCTATCGAGTTTAAGGATGCCGTATATGGCGATATGAGCTTCCCTATTGAAGTAATGGACGATATGATCCTTGTTCGATCTGATGGAACTCCAACATACAACTTCGCAGTA
Source organism: uncultured Eggerthella sp. (assembly GCA_900546175.1). Classification (GTDB taxonomy): domain Bacteria; phylum Actinomycetota; class Coriobacteriia; order Coriobacteriales; family Eggerthellaceae; genus Anaerotardibacter. The sequence goes on from URBX01000004.1 coordinate 8,254, forward strand.
GTATGTGATGACGCTAACATGAAAATCACTCATGTTGTAAGGGGTGACGACCATCTCTCTAATACCCCTCGTCAGATTCTCATTTACGAAGCTCTTGGCCTTCCCGTCCCAACATTCGCTCATCTTTCCATGATCCTTGGTTCAGACGGTAGAAAGCTATCCAAGCGTCGTAATGCAACTTCAGTTGAACAATATAAAACCATGGGCTATCTCCCTGATACCCTTGTTAACTTCCTTGCCCTTTTGGGTTGGTCTCTTGATGGTGAGACTACCATTATTAACCGCGAGACTCTCTGCTCATCCTTCTCTCTGGATCGCATCACTCGTAAGGATGCCATTCTTGATGAGGCTAAGCTTGATTGGATGAATGGCGTTTACATCCAGAATATGGGCGCAGAAAAATGGGTTAGCGAATCTGCTCAATTCTTCATTGAGGCGGGGCTTTGCACTCAGAAAGACATTGACGAAAACCACGGCTGGTTTATGCAGTTGTACCCTCTTGTTGCCGAGCGCATGAAACACCTCACTGAAGGCCCAGAAAAACTCGCCTATCTTTTTGGAGGCGAAAAAGTATCGTTGGACGAGAAATCGGTAAGCAAAGTTCTCACTAAAGAAGGTTCACGCGCTCAGGAAGTTCTTGAAGCAGTTCGCGCTATTCTTGCCGATGAATCTCGCGAATGGAAATGCGACCCACTTCAAGATGCTTGTCGTGACCTTACAGAAACTATGGACATTAAAGCAAAGTTTATTTTCCAACCTATTCGCGTAGCAGTAACAGGCAACATGGTTTCTCCTCCATTGTTTGAGAGTATCGAACTTATGAATCGCGAAGACGTTGTTGCGCGCATTGACTACACATTGCAAGAAGTATTTAACGCATAACCACATCCATTAAAAGGAACCACTATGACCATAGAAGAAGATGAAGCATCCATAAGTACCTCAGAAGCTTCCTACTCAGAAGCATCTGATGGTTCCGGACAGTCGTCTTCTGTCATTTCAACCTCCTCAGATTCTGAGGAGGTTGAAGCTGTATCATCAACAACCCCCACAAAACCTGTCGAATCAAAGCTTGCCGCAAGCGCAAGGACGCGAAACGAAATAGCCTTTATCAAAACGTTTTGTGTACGAAAATCAGGGCTTGAATGCAACAAGTGTGAACTTGTATGCCCTCAAGAAGCACTCTCTTTTAACGAAGAATCAATCTGTACCCTCGATTCGGAGAAATGTTCACGATGCGGCATTTGTGTTGGCGTATGTGACGGCTTTACGAGCTCTCGAATCACCTACGAAGATTTGATAGAACGAATTGATCGTATTGCCGAACAATTTGGAGAGATTTTTATCACATGCACCGATCATATTTTTCCTGGATTTGAGCCTCAGGAAAACGTCCTTGTACTCCCATGCCTTGCTGCATTTCCCCCTGAAGCATACACCTATGTACTTAGCGTAGGTGTTCCCGTAAGCGTCTATTGCGATGAGACATATTGCGACAATTGCACAATCACCAATTCGTCAGGAAAACGGCTTTTTGACTATGTAAGTTCCGTTGCTCAAGAGTGGACCGGGGAAAGGCTTCAATTCGTCAACGAAATTCCCGAAACAGGCAATCTTTTAGGAAGAATCAGACACAGTAATTCCGACTATGACAGACGAGCACTCTTTACTAATAGCGCAAAAGAAGCCGTCACTATTGCCTCAGGAGACTATCGAACACGAAACGAGCGAAGCACAAATGAATTTGCCGAGAATCGTGAATTAATGCGCGCCGCTGGCTACATTCGCCTTGAAGGAAAAATTGGACTCCCTATCATTCCTTCAGATAAACCATACCCTCTCAAAGTGCCTCGTTTAACCATGCTTATTAAAGCGCTTGAAAAGAGGCCTGATATGGCTCAAGAAATCACTCACTACTATCTTGAGACCGATGAAGAACTCTGTGATGGTTGCGGAGCGTGCGTTAAGGCTTGTCCTATGGCTGCTCGATTGCTTTCTGAAAAGACTAATAAGGCCGTAACTAACCATCAGCACTGTGCAAGTTGCAATGCATGCATCGAAGCTTGTCCTAAAGAAGCTTGTTTTTATATCGAAGATGATGCAGAAAGACTTATACCAAAGGAGGAAACATGGTAACAGAAGAAAACACTCTTGAAGAGATTCAAGCAGAATTTGCTAAGGATGCGTATGCTCGCCAGGCACAATGTTCAATCATTGAAGCGCGTGCTGGTTATTCTGTTTGCGAAATGCCTATCACCCCTAACCATCTCAATGCCAACGGTGGTGTAATGGGTGGTGCCATGTTTACCTTAGCCGATTTCTCTATGGCTGTTGCTGCAAATCTTGACGGAAAATCCTCAGTTGCAATCAATTGCGGCATCCAATTCTTTACGGGCGCAAAGGGCACAAAGCTTATTGGAACCTGCACTGCAGACAAAGCAGGAAGAACTATTGGTTTCTACACCGTTGATATCACTGACGATTTAGGAACAAAAATTGCAAAGTTTACCTGCACAGCTCATCGCTCCTAAGGCCATACCATTATTCGTTTAATGTTGAAGGCCAGAAAAAAAGAGTCTTCGCTATCCCTTAATCTTAATTATTTTTGCCCTTATCGTTTTGATAGGGGCATTTCATTTTAGAAAGACCATAATAAAATGAATCGCTACTAAAGGAATCTTATGAACGACAACACTAATACGCGCCCAAAAGAAAAAATGAGCTTATTAAAAAAGCTTCTCATTGTTCTTGCGTTTGTGGGAGTATTTGGTGGCCAAATTCTTGGATTTGGTCTTATGCTTGATTCATTTATTAAAACCCTTGAAGACTACCGTTACCAATTCGATTACTATTCCTACGATGACAATCGCGAATTTGATGGAGATGTTAGCCATCAATTTAATAGTTCCGATAATGAAAATAGCGCCTTTAGAGACTATTTCGATTTTTCCTACTACTCCAATGAAAGCATCACCGAAGAAGAGCTCGCTACCCTAAAAACTCTTTACTACTCCAATCAAAGTATTGATAACTCAATAGCATCTCCTGGTATTTATCATGTTGGACAAGACCTTGATCCAGGCACCTACTATATAGCAGGCACAAGAGCAGAGGAATACGTCTACTTTATTCTTTCCCCTTCTTCCCAAGAAGGCACCTTTGATGTTGCCGCAACCATCCTTTTCGAAGGATTCACTCTTGCACAGCTAAAAGAAGGTCAAGTTTTTATTTGTGACAACCAGGAAGGTTTTACCTTAAGAGACAACCTTTCCCTAACTTATTCAAGCCCGTATGGTCCGGGTCTTTATGAAGTGGGACGTGATATTCCTGAAGGAACCTACCACCTGAACGTTCCTGACGATGGTTCAATCTACGGCTACTTTATTTGGAACGACTTACTATACACTGATGAGAGCCTGCTTGAAGGAGCCTACGAATACGGTCCCAACCAGGACATTAGTATTGAATTAAAAGAAGGTACGTATGTAGAACTTTGTAATGCCTCTCTCACTACAAATTCGAAAAAAGTCTATGTCTAAGAATTGAAACATATTATGACTGAAAAGAAAAAGAATCTCGCAGAACTCCTTATTGAAAAATACATAATCCGTCTTTACAAAAAGGAAAACAATATTCCTCTTGACGATACTGCTGCCGAAGAGCTTATTGCGCTACTCGATATTGACCCCGAGATTAAACGTCTTTCCCGTTTAATGAAGCTCTTCGGAATCTTCTTTATCTTTTTCCTTGTTATGGTTGTTTTGGTTATAGTTCTAGCCGTCACGTTCCTCTAAAAGCGTATCCAGGTAAGCATATACTGCATGAAGTTTATTTTCATCGCCCTCATTAAAAATGAGTCGCGAAGGAACCATCATCTTTCTTTTGTCTGCTAGATACCTTCCCGCTCTTCTACGCAAAGTTGCAGCCTGTGATTTAGAAATGAGAATTGGCTCAACAATAAGCTTTCCTGGCATTAACGAAATAGTTTTAATGCCTTTTTCATTCGCAAAAGCCTTCAATCGCGCTTTTTCGAACAAATTAAACGTTGGCTGAGGCATTTCGGGGTGAGCTTTTAGAAGTTCGTTAAAGATCTCGTCTACTACCTCAACACTCTCTGCGCTTGCAAGCTTACGATAATACAAAACGCGTTCATCAGTATCAGGAACATATTCTTCAGGAATATAAGCATGATCAGGAACGTTAATCACAATATCCGACAAAGCAGGAGGAAGATAATTGTCTCCAATAACACTTCCCTCTCGTGTAAGATTTACTGCCTGAGCTAACATTTGAGCAAATAAATCAAAACCTACCGCCGACATATTGCCGCTCTGTTCTGCACCCAAAATAGTTCCCGCTCCACGTATTTCTAGGTCGCGAAGAGCTATTTGCATACCACTGCCCAGTTCAGCATTTTCGTTTAAAGCGGTTAAACGAGCCATGGCATCTTCAGTAAGCGGGATGTTGTCTGGGAAAAGAAAGTAAGCATACGCTTGGGTTGAAGACCTACCAACACGGCCTTTGAGCTGATACATTTGGGCTAAACCGAGGCGTTGAGAGTCTTCAATAATAAGCGTATTCGTGTGTGGATTATCAATGCCGCTTTCGATAATAGTAGTAGCAACAAGAACGTCTAACTCTCCTGCAGCAAAGTCTTCCATTACTCGTTCAAGCTGTTCTTTTGTCATTTTTCCATGAGCGACACCAATTCGTGCTTCACCTGCAGCAGCTCTAACGCGCTCAACCGCGTTTTCTATAGTGCGAACGCGATTGCTCACGTAATACACTTGTCCTTGGCGCGCAAGCTCTCTACGAATTGCATCACTGACTAAATCAGGATCCCACTCGCCAACATGGACTTTTACTGCACGCCTATCATCAGGAGGAGTAAGAATAATACTCATATCACGTACGCCCGAAAGACCCATTTGCATTGTGCGTGGAATAGGAGTTGCCGAAAGAGTCAAAACATCAATTGACTCTCTCAGATTTTTCATCTGCTCTTTATGGCCTACACCAAAACGCTGCTCTTCGTCGATAATTACCAATCCTAAATCTTTAGGATTAACATCGCGCGATAGCAAACGATGAGTTCCTACAAGAACTTGCACGGTACCATCAGAAAAACCAGCAAGCGATTCTTTCTGCTGAGCAGGAGTTCTAAAACGAGACAGTACATCAACACGCACTCCGAACGGTTCAAATCTATCATGGAATGTCGTGTAATGCTGCTGTGCAAGAATAGTAGTAGGACACAACACCATTACCTGCTTGTTGTCTTGTGTTGCTTTAAACGCAGCTCGAAGTGCAACTTCAGTCTTACCAAAGCCCACATCACCACAAACCAAACGGTCCATAGGATGAGCTGACTGCATGTCAGCCTTGATATCATTTATTGCAGCAATCTGATCGGGTGTTTCTTGATAAGGGAATGATTCTTCCATTTCCTTTTGCCAAGGAGTGTCTTCTCGGTATTGGTAACCCTTTGTGGCAGCACGACGCGTGTATACATCAACTAAGTCGAATGCGAGCTTCTTTGTTGCTTTTCGTGCTTTCGTAAGGGCTCTTGACCAATCTGAGGTATTAAGACGGGTTAATCGAGGCGAAGATCCTTCAGGGCCAACATAACGAGTAACTCGGTCTAACTGTTCAACAGGAACATACAACTTGTCATTTTCGGCATATTCCAAAAGAAGATAATCTCGCTCTGCTCCTCCTACTGTTTGGCGAACAATTTCCTTAAACAAGGCAATACCATGAGCAGCGTGGACAACATAATCACCTGGCTTGTAAGGAAATGTTATTTCAGTAATATCAACACGCCGTGTTTTGCGAGAAGCCATTGAGCCTTGCGTATCTGCAAGAGAAACGAGCGCTAGCTTCATAGCAGGGAAAATCATTCCTAAGGGAATATCAACATCCACCACGGTAACCATTCCGCGCTTTAGTCTTATGCCCACACCTCGTTTTGAATGACTTGTTTTCGAAGTTGATTCGAAACTTACTTCATCCTCCATCACATCAAGATGCTCAACAAAAGGAATACCCCTATCAACCAACTCGAGCTTTATCTCGCTTCGAGCTCGGAAGTTCGGTATTGAAAAAGCAATTGCAAATCCCGCTTGAGTCAAAGACATCAATCGTCCGTAGAGTTTTTCAGGATCGCCAGCAACGTCAACGCGTTTTACAATCAATTCGTCATCAAGTTCAACACCAACACGCATGATAGATACATAAGTAGCTCTTGTGCAAGCTCCAAAGTTTAGCTTCTGCGGCAACGTAAAAAGGCTTTCGTAGGGAACAGAAGTGCCTTGCGATTTTTTTTCAAGTTCGTCAGCATAATGAAGCGCATCATCAAACAAGGATCTTGGCTCAATTAAAGCAGTTAGACAATCAGATCCTAAATAATCAGCAACGGTTTCTAAATGGTCATAAAAATACGGAAGAAGAGCGTCTGGATACTCTTTCGTATCATCTTCAAGAATTGAATAAAGCTCTCGAAGAGTAGAATTAGTTTGAGCAGGAACAACTAATGCTTTTTGAGCCTTTTTAATTGATTTCGAAGTTACACTAAACTCCCGAACAGGATAGATTTCAAGCTGAGGAACTGAACCTATGGTCTGACCGGTAGAAGGAAGGAATTTTCTTATCTCCTCTAATTCATCTCCGAAAAAATCAAGACGCACTGGGTGTTTTAAATTTCCCGGAAAAACATCCACCGTTCCGCCATGAACACAAAATGTGCCTGGTCCTTCAAGTGTTTCGGTATTCTCGTAACCCATTTCGACTAGCCGAGGAAAAAGATCCTCGAAACATTCCAGGTCTTCTATTTCTCCTTCGAACAAATCTGCACCTTCAAACAAAACTAAAGGCTTTGCACAATTGTTTTCTTTAGGTACTATTTTGCAAAGCAATGCACGCGCAGAAGCTACTACCAACATCTCTTTTTGAGATTGAAGAGCCCAGAGTGCCTCCATTCTTTGAGCAATTTCTTTTACGTCTCGTTTTGGCTCAAGCGAAAAGGGATTATCACTTCTAAGAGGAAAACGGCATACTTTATCTTCCCCAATAAATGAGGAAACCATACGTAAAAACGAGTCGGCTGCTTCTTCGCCCGCTGTTACCACCAGAGTTGTTTGGGGATGCTTTGCAAAACGAGCTGCCACCAAAAATGGGCGTGCTGAAGAAGCAACACCGAGGGTTGCATCTTCGAATGAATCTAATTTTGTCCAAAAATGCTCTACCGAACCTGAAGATTCTACTGAATTTGCTAAAAGGGAAATAAGCATGCTGTCTCCTTATTATTTCTTATGGTAGTTTACTACAGCTGAAATAAAGTAGCTTTACAATAGATAGGTGAGAATAAATGGAGGGAAAATGGCACCGGAAAAGAAAGCGCTTAAACTAGCACGCGCATTAGAAGTAGCAAAACGCATGGATGAACACTATCCTGCAGCCCAACCAGCTCTAACCTTTCATGACCCTTTTACGCTAACCATAGCAGTCCTTCTCTCAGCGCAAACAACCGACGCGGCGGTAAATAAGGTTACTCCCCTTTTATTTGAGAAGTATGGCACACCTGAAAAAATGGCTTCCGCATCGAGAGAAGACATTGAAAAGATTATTAAAACTATCGGGTTTTATCGCAATAAAGCTAAGAACTGTATTGCCTGTGCTCAAAAAATTATCACAGATTATAACGGTGAAGTTCCTTCAACAATGGAGGAACTGGTAAGCCTTCCTGGCGTGGGAAGAAAAACCGCCAATATCGTCTTAAACGAAGGATTTGGTATTGTAGAAGGAATCGCAGTTGATACTCACGTTTTTCGCATTGCTCACAAACTGAAGTTTTCTTTTGCCGATAATCCTTTAAAAACCGAACAAGACTTACTAAAGCTCTATCCTCAAGAGTATTGGAAATCCATTAATAGCCAATGGATTCTCTTTGGAAGAGAATATTGCATCGCAAGAAAGCCTCGTTGCAAAGATTGCTTCTTAAATGATTTATGCCCACATGCTGAGCTTGAATAAGTGAGAGTGAGATATATCTTGTCTTGCTGAAAGAGTGCTGTTTTACCCTATTAATCTTTCTCATTTTTCTTTGTTAAGGGATATCCCCTTCTATCTAGTTCAGCAACAACCGATTCAACCAAGAAAGGAAGGCGCTCAAAAACCTTAGGAGTTAGCCCTTCGATAAAACCATCTGGTTCAAGATTCTCAACTTGCATGCCATAACAAAGCCCTTCAGCACTATAGCCGAGAAGAAAGGCTGCATCGAATAAGTCAGCAAGTCGAAGTTCATGAAGAGAAGAGCGGAAACCTGACACACGCGCCAAATCTCCTGGTTTATAGCGGAACACCGTTCCAGGTTCCGCGCCGGTACCGTCAATGGAATCTACCGTAATAATGAGATCATAATCACCAACCATGGTAATCATATCCATTGTCATACATCCCAAATCGAAAAAATCTACTTCTTCAGGAATATGATAGTTTTCTACAATCTCGTCATATACGGCAGGACCAATTCCGTCATCAAGCATTAAACGGTTACCTACACAAAAAACCGCAATTTTCATCTTATTTTCCAAGAGTAGGACGAATCGTCAAGTTATAACAGGTAGCAAGAATAAGCGCCACAATTGCAATAACAATCATAGCAATTGCCCACTTCTTCTCAGAAGAAACCCACTGTTCTTTCGTTTTTCCTTTAACTAAATAACGAATGTAAGCGTTCTTTTGAGCAGTTGCACCATAAAAAATCGATACGCCCAAAATTGCTACCGTAGCGATTACCGCAAATGAAATACTGAAAATTGAAGGATTAGCATATGCGCTGTATATTAAATTATCCACAAAAAGCCACATAGGGTAAAACAGGATAGTAATATAAGATCCATGACCTAATCCCCATACTGCAGGCATAATTGCCGCGCCAGCATTAATTTTTGGGAGGTCTTTTAGAAGTTCGTTTTTAAACTGCTCTAATTCTTCAGGAGATACATCCTCCTGGATTTCCTCCAGTGAAGCTTCCTTGTGTATTTGTTCCGAAGACACTTTCTCTTTGATTTCTTCAGGAGAAGATTCCTCCTGTATCTTTTCATTTTCAATTTCAGCCAAGGGTTTCTCCTAAAGCGCTCTTGTCATATATTCCCTGCTCATGATAAGGGAAAACCTTAAGACCAAAACGTTCAAATAGGCAAGCGCAACAATATTAAGCCAAAAAAACAAGCCTAGCTCATTGAGCTAGGCTTGCGCGAAATCTAAATGATTTCAAAGTAATTAGTGATTACCAACGCTGTGATCTTCACCAACAATTACGTGACGCTCTGGGTCGTATACATAACCACCATGCTCTTTGCGGAGCAACATGAGGTTAGCATTCTCAGTACCCTCGATGAATACCAAGTATACATGGATGAAGGTAAAGCAGATGAATACGAACATCATGAAGTAATGAATGATACGCATAGACATCATGCCACCAACAGCTGCAGTGCCTGCAGCGAAGATTGCCCAGTCAGCGGTAGGAATCCACAAAGCAAAACCGGTGTAAGCCATGATAAGGATCAATACGCCAACAGCAAGGTAGGAAAGCTTCTGAGGAACACCAAGTTTAGCGGACAATGGATGATCCTTCTTGAGGAATAAGTAGTACTTAATCCAAGAAATACCCTGGTGACGATTGTCCTTCTGTGGCAACCAAGTCTTGTAGTCACGAACGGTGTTACGTGTACCGCCAGTAGGTGCAGACTGTACAAGGAATGCCAATACAACACGAACAATGAAGTTCAAGAAGAGAAGAATACCGCAGAATACGTGCAAACCACGTGCAACTCCAGTGAGACCAGCAATAAATGGGAAATGAATAATAAAGCCGGTAAAGATAAGGAGTGCCATACAAATGAGGTTAATCCAGTGAGTAACTGCGAATGGCAATGGATGTGCCTCTTTATAATGAGCTAAATGTGCCATTTACTTCACCCCCCATGGGCTAGTAACAGTTTCAAAGTGCTTACCAGTTGCTGGCTCGCTAACATGAACAGCACATGCAGTACATGGGTCGAAGGAGTGAACAGTACGCAATACATTGATTGGCATTTCCACATCTTCTACAGGACAACCAATGATTGCCTGCTCCATAGGACCATGCTCGCCCTGCTTGTTGATAGGAGCAATATTCCAAGTAGTAGGAATAATGATCTGGTAACCAGTAATCTTACCGTTGTTAACATGCTCGGTGTGGTAGAGAGCGCCACGAGGTGCCTCCCAGAAACCAGTACCGTCGCCAGTGATACGAGCAGGTGCACGGAAGTACTCAGAGTCACCTTCCTTCAAAGCTGCAATAAGCTCGTCTACCCATTCGCACATCAATTCAGCAATGTAGAGGCATTCAGCCTGACGGCCAGCTACACGACCAAGAGTAGACTGGAGGTCGGTAAGAGCAAGACCGAGGTCGCCACAAATACCGTCAACAGCATTCTTGATGAACTTATTGCCACGGAGATAAGCTGCGAGAACACGAGAGAGTGGACCAGCTTCCATTGGCTTGTCATTGTATGTAGGAGCCTTATTCCAAGTATAGCGATCGTTGATTTCGCCGTACTCATGACCATTCTCAGTAAACTCAGTACCCTTCTTGTAGTACTCAGTGTACAAAGGCTTGGTTTCACCTTCACGAGGGTTCAAGTTAGAGTCGCCCTCATACCAGGAGTGGCCAACGTATTCCTTGATAGCGCTTTCGTCAACTTCAGAAAGATTGAAGTTCTCATCAATAACGCCAGATGGGAGATAGCGCTTGCTCATTTCGAAGGAAGAATCCTCGAATACACCCCAAGCAATGTAACGACCGCAGCCCTTACCAAACTTCAAAGCATCAAGATAGTAAGGAGCAATTGCCTTTACGTCAGGAAGCATAGTTGCAACTACCCAGTCGCGTACTTCATGAACCAAAGCATAAAGGTCGTCAAGCTTTTCCTCGGTAGGAACAAAAGCGGTACCACCAGGAATAATAGTCATAACGTGTGGCATCTTGCCGCCAAGCAAACCGCAAATCTCGGAAGCCTTAGACTGCATAGTCAAAGCCTCAAGATAATGAGCAGTGCAGATAAGGTCGAGTTCTGCAGGAAGCTTGAACTCAGATGCTGCATCGCCATTCTTGAACCAGTTGCCAGAGAAAATGGAAAGCTGGCCATTGTTTGCAAAAGTGGTCAACTTGGTCTGGAGAGCAGCCAAGTCAGTGTTGCAGGAAGTACCTGCAGCCTTAGCAAGATCAGTTGCTGCAGCAGCGTCTGCGGTAAGAGCGTTCAATGGATTTACATAGTCCAAAGCTGCCAACTGATAGAACCACAAAATGTGAGAGTGAAGGAACTGTCCGCCTTCAATGAGGTTACGGATGATACGTGCATTATTAGGAATGGTAATGCCGTATGCCTTTTCAGCAGCGATGGTTGCAGCATGGCTATGAGAAACCGGGCAAACACCACAAATACGCTGAACAATATGAGCTGCGTCCTCAGGAGTACGATCCTGAACTACAAGCTCCATACCACGGAAGCAACCGCCGGAAACCCAAGCGTTAGAAACTACGCCATTCTCTACTTCCATCTCAACACGAAGATGACCTTCGATACGAGTAATTGGGTCAATTACAGAACGTGCCATAGATTACTTGCCTCCCTTCGCTTTTTTAGCTGCTTCTTCAAGAACACCCTCATCATAACGGCCGATTGCCTGATCAGGATTCTTTGCGTCCCATTCACGTACGGTTTCGAAGTCTGCGCCACCATCGGTGCGGCCAGTCTTCTTCATGCCGAAGCCATGGATTGCCAATGCAGCAACAAGCAAGCCAGTAACAGTCCAAGCAATAGCTTCAGGCTGTACAGTCAAGCTGCCAATACGCAAATCGCGGAAGCGAGCACGGAAAGGAGTGTTGGTCTCTACCCAGTTGTGACCTGGATCGTTTGGATCTGCGGTGCAACAACCAATGCAAGGACCGCCTGATTTTACGCACCAAGAACGACGATGGTTCCAGAGAGTAATGCCGCAGTTTGCCTTGGTCTGAGGACCACGACAACCCATTGGATACAAGCAGTAGTTCTTTGCTTCTTCTGGAGTACCAAATGCGTAAACAAATTCACCATTCTCAAAGTGACCGCGACGCTCGCAGTTGTCATGAATGGTCTGACCGAACATAACCTTTGGCTTATTATCAGAGGTGAGTTCTGGTAATGAACCGAGGAACAAAGCATCAACGAGAACTGCCTCAACCCATTCTGGGTTTGCAGGACAACCAGGAACATTGATTACTGGGGTCTTGATGCCATGCTTCTTCAAAAATGCCTGTACACCCAATGCGCCAGAAGAATTAGGGTTTGCACCCATCCAGCCACCATTAACTGCACAAGAACCCAAAGCTACAACTGCTGCTGCACCTTCGGCTGCCTCAATAAGGTGCTCAGTACCAGGCTTGTTGGCAACGCGCAATGCTTGACCATTCCAACCTTCCAAAACTGCACCTTCATAAATGAGGATGTAAGCGCCCTCTTCACCGAGTGCCTTACCTTTACCTACTTCGATGGTCTGCTCTTTAGCTTCTTCCATCGACCAACCAGCTGCTGCAGAAAGAGTCTCAGAGTAATTCAAAGAGATCATTTCGAGAACAACCTGGCCAGGATCTGGAGCGTCTACCTGAGCAAAAGACTCAGTGCAACCGGTACATGATGCACCTTCAATCCAGATAACTGGGAACAACTTACCAGACTCAGCGCCAATTACGGAATTTTCGATAGCGCGAGCAACGCGAGGAGCAGCAAGCTCAGTCAAACCAGCTGCAACTGCAAGTGAACCACAGAGCTTCATAAAGGAACGACGAGAAACACCACGTGCTTCAAGACGAGCCATAAACTCTGGGCTGGTAGCCTGTGTTACCATGTGCACACCTCCTTCAGTGTGTCGTACGTCCGCTAAAAATACTTGTTACACATTGTTGATTAAACCTTTAACAAGATACACTAAAAAAACGCAAATGGTTAGAAAATGTTACAGCGTTTCTAGCCTGTAACACAAAGGAGTATTTCACCGGATTTATAAGCATCTATCTGCTTCTTTTCGCAAATCTCGCCCCCATAAATAAACAAGGCAAATATCTATTTTTTTGTATGAAAGAAGCGAGAGCGCTATTATTTCCGTCCTTTCTTACCAATCCTTGGCTCTCTTTGTCTAAAACCGAAAAACAGGTTTACAATAGCCTTCATTACTTTAGAAAGGACACCTCTATGGAAAAAACAGCCACTATCGCATTTCTTGCTCCTGAAGGAACCTATGGAGATGAGGCTGCAAAACTATTCGCTCAAAAGCTGCAGTGTGATAACCCCGAGTTTGTTCTTTGTCCTTCACTTAATGAAATATTCGAATCGGTTGAAACAGGAAGAAGCGAATATGGCGTAATGCCTATTGAAAATTCTCTTGAAGGTGCAGTAACTGCAACCCTTGATGCCTTTGCCTTTCGCAACGGCGTTTCAATTGTTGGCTCTATCGTGCTTGACATTCACCATTGCCTTCTTCTTCATCCTGAAGCATCAATTAATGACATCACTACAGTAGCAACTCATCCTCAAGCAATGGGACAGTGTCGCCGTTTTCTTAATGAGCACTATCCCCTTCTTGAACGTATCAGCGCTTCTTCCACCGCGGAATCAGCTCGTCTTGCGGCAGCCAACAAGCACATTGCAGGAATCGGAAGCGTTTTCGCTGCTCAACTTTATGGTTGCAAAATATACCAAGAAGGAATAGAGGATCATTACGGAAACCAAACCCAATTCGTCCTCATATCTCGCCAAGGTTCTAAACCGCTTAAACAAGAAGGAAAAACCATTACTTCTCTTGCTTTATTTTTGGAAAGCGATCGCCCTGGTGCACTTTTGATGATTCTTTCAGAATTTGCCTATGCCAATATCAACTTGTCTAAAATCCAATCGCGTCCTACCAAGCAGGGATTAGGCAATTACATGTTCTTTGTTGATATTGAAGGAAGTCCCTGCGACCCGTTCGTAAAAACAGCACTTGATTGCTTACGACTTAAATTAAGGGAAGTAAAAGTTTTAGGTACCTACCAAGTTGAACGATAAGCCACGCAACTTTTCAAGTAAAACTAACTACTCGCAAAAACACTAAGAGCCTACAACCAAGTAGGCTCTTATTTCTATGAACCTTTTTTGTTATATAAGGCTCTTTTTGCAGGAGTTCTCTTCCTTAGGATTTACAGCAATATCGTTTTATTGCTTCGTCCCAGCAAAAGAATCCTTCTTTTACTAAATCATCAACAATTAAACGCACGAGATTTTCCTCAACGGCGATACGCTGATGTTTTTTCTCAAACGCATTGAGGTGTTCCCAAAGCTCTTCAAACGAAACCCCTTCTTCGCTCTGAAGAACAAAACGAAGAATCTCAGCACGCTTTTGCCTTCTGGAACCCTCAAAAGTTGATTGTTTTACGTGGTGCTTTGATTTTCGCGAAGGATTTGGCAGGGTTGCTTTGAGATAATTTCCATAATCGAGTAAGGCGTAATACCAGGTACGTGGATTATCGGACGGACAAGTACTCTTAACTAAAGGCTCTAGTTGCTTGTCTGATACCTCTTCGTCTAATGGAAAGAATTCGTGCAAAAAAACGCTTCTAACGTTCGTTTCTAGATAAAGCGCCGGCTTATTGTAGGCAAAGCAAAGGACTCCTGCTGCTGTTGCTTTTCCAATACCCGGCAAGGCAATGAGTTCAGAATACGTATCAGGAAGTGCACCTTGGTATTTTTCGGAACATATTTCTGCACACCGTTTCAGCATGAGAGCACGGCGGTTATAACCTAAACCTTGCCACATTTCTAAAACAAGCGAAGTGTCTGCCGCAGCAAGCGCATCAAGAGTAGGAAAGAGCGCAATAAACGATTGCCAGTACTTCAGCACGCGAGACACTTGCGTTTGCTGAAGCATTACTTCCGACACAAGAACGTGGTAGGGGTCATCAATATAACGCCAGGGAAGGTCTCGATATAAGACTCTTCCCTGTTCGTATACTTTCTCTATAAATTGTTGGCGAAAACAAACATCTGAAAGCTTGTCAGTGTTTTTATCCGAATTGCTCAATAAAGTGCTTTCTTTACTATGAGTCACTTTGGACTTATCAGCCACTTTCATCCTTTTCTTTAATCAAGAAAGTCTTCTGGTTCGAGCTTGTCTAAAGCAAGTCTAAAATCAGCAACAACTTGATCTTCCACTTCTTTATATTCCTTAGAATCCAGTGGCAAGAAGTTAGAGAGCCTAGTTAGAGCATCATCAGTTCCTACCGCAACAAAGGTATTTTTCATCATGCTGGTACGATAAGCATCTTCGACCAACTCGTGTGATACGGCATAGATTTCAAAACGTGACATGTTTCGAGAAAAAGCAACCAGCTCATTCACATCAAGGCCACGCATAGATGGATGTTCGCTCTGAGCAGCACGCCAGCATTTGCGGCGTTCGTCAGCGTTAGGCAAATCCATCTCTACTACCCTAAACGAGTTCATCAAGCTCATAAAGAAAGGATCAATTTCTTCAACATGCTGAGCGGAGATAAAAACTGTTACCTCAGGAGAATCAAGCGCTGCTTTTACAAGCGCAAGAGCCTCACGCGCACCTCTTGTCAATTGCATTTGAGCAAGATTGAACAACTCATTATCAGAATGGAATTCAGGCTCAGGGAAATCCCATAAATCCAAATCCTCGAGGATCACTGTGCACGGTGAAGAAAAGCCAACTTGAGAAATAGTATTGAGCTTTTGCTTAAAATCAGGTGAGGACATTACGCAGAGAATGGTTTGTCCTTGCGCATTTTGATCAAGTCGCAAACGGACAGCAGGTACTTCCATCTCCCCTACCGTTGCAACCATAAAGTAATTTGCGTCATCGCGAGAAGGGCAGCTGAAAATAAGTGTTCCTAAACCAGGCATACCAGGAAGTCCGTGACGGAAGTTTAATGACTTAATAAACTCAATAAATTCTTTATCGTTCTTTCTTCCCACACCAAGCTTTTTCATATCTTCAATAGCGGAATCGAACCCTGTAATGGAAGAATAGTTAAAGCGCGGACGAGATGGTTTAGTCTCCTGTTTTGCCTGACGATTCTTTTTTGCAGGAATGATGATTTGAGGCATTGGACCTGAAGGCATCGAAATGGTTGGAACTACCGATGAGCCCTCAACTTGATTAGCGCCCAGATTCAACGCTTTATTCAATTCCTCTTTGCCATTCGTTTCTTGATTAGGTTTTTGAGAAGCCTGGTCCTCTTCAGATACGTGAGTATTTGGAGACTTCCAATTAAGGAAACCTGGCTCTTTGAAGGAATCGTTTTTAGCTTCTTCATTCGAACGAGCAGGTTCTTTATTTTCTGAAGAAGCAGATACTCTATGGGCGTCAAAGGAAGTTGGGAATGTAGGCGCTAACCCACCATCTACTGAAGGGTTTTCAAACTTCACATCAAGGTTTACCCCAGGAAGATCTGCTAAATCTGACAAACCAGGAATGATTTCTGAAAGATCCTGATTCATGAAATTAATCATGCCCTCAATTGCTTCACGCGGAACCCCAACTTCTTCAAGCTTATCAAGAGAAAGTGATTGTAATTCAGAAGCATGCTTGAGCATTTGCTCTTCAGTCCAAAGTGGTTCCATTCTTTCGAAGATATATTCCGCTAAAGCTCGTTGCTTTGTCTCAACGGCAAGCGACCATGCTCTCTCTACACCCTGAAGAGATTCAATGCTCGGACTAATATCTTCCTGTAATGAACGTTCAAAAGCGGCCATATATAAATGTATTGCTAGCACTTTATCGCCAGCGTTAACAGCAGCAGTTGCACGCTGCAAAAAATCCTTGGAAGAGTTGGAATGATTGTTAGAAGAAGGAATATTACTATAATTCATGCTTTCCACGCAGCGCACCTCCTAATTCAAATAATTAATTTGGCACCTATTATAGGGTGCCAACAATACTACCAAGTAAATTACAAAAGAAAAATAATAATGATAATACTTAACGCCACTCAAGAATAGTCCAACCAAAACGCTTGGCGTAACGTTTTAATGGTTTGTCGGGCGAAACAGCACAAGGATGCTTAGAAGCAGCAAGCATAAACTTATCTGAGTGATGATCACCATACGCATATTCCAAACTCCAGTTTCCCTTACCAAATTCCTCATCTGCTGCTTTGGTAATAACACGGAGCTTTTCTTCACCCTCAACAGGAAGACCAAGAACTTTACGCGTATAGTTTCCGTTTTCGTCAACTAACATTCGCGTAGAAAACTGCCGGGAATAGTTATGCCTTTTGCAAGCTTCTTGTGCAATTGGTTCAAACGTTGCGGAAACCATCCACACTACACGTCCTGATTCACGATGACGATTAATGGAATCTTGAGCTAAAGAGCGAAAACGCTGTTCAATTTTTTCCTCGTAGAACTTTACCAGAAACGCATCAGCCTCTTCTTTTGGCATTCCTTCAAAAGCCGAAAAGACTAAGCCACGGACGTAACTCTCATTTTGAGGTAAGCGAAATTTATATCGAAGTGCCCAAAAGCCAATACGGGTTAAAACCGTCTTACGCAAAAGCCTATGATTCCACAAATAGCGAACAAGAATAACAGGAGAATTTCCCGTTATTGAAGTACCGTCAAAGTCATAAACGACTAACTCAATAGGTTTCTTGTTCTCATTATCCGTCATGGCTGTTTATATCTAACTTTTCTGCCTACTTAAGTAGAGCTCACAGTAGTTTATTATTTAATTTCAATACCTTTTGAAAATAGGTGTCTAACACTATAGCATCAATCACCTATCAAAAAGCAGAAAACATATACTTAGAGTCTATACAAAAACAGTAACTAAAACAAAAAACCACCCGAAGGTGGTTTTGAATAATTAAACTGGCGGGATGTACGGGACTCGAACCCGCGACCTCCGACGTGACAGGCCGGCGCTCTAACCAACTGAGCTAACACCCCATTTGCCTTTGCAGCGAGATTCATTATACCGATATATAACCAGGACGCAAGTAAAAATATTAAAAAAGTTGATTATTTATTTCTCAGCTTTTTAAATCTTTTATTGCGTGTGCCACAATCTCTCTACTGCTTCTTTCTATCCACTTTCACAAGAAGGGTTTTCATTGCTTCGCTAGAAATAGGAGCAATCCTCCTTGCAACCTTCTCTCCAGCTTGCGCAACTTTAGGACCAGCAACCGAGACTGCTTTTTTATAGAGAGGCTGAGTTGCAACAAATCCTGCTGCTTCCATAACACCCTGGCGAGCATCGCTTACTACTGCTGCAAGGCCAGCCATATCGCCACCATTCTCAAAGTAGTCAATAGCAGCATTACCTACCACAACAGTACCTGCATAACCCATACCAGCTTTTATTACCGGGCCAATGGCAGGAATAAGACCAGCAACCTGGCGAGAAATACCCCTAAATAACAATGCGCCACCAATTACGGCACCAATTTCTTTTACACGGTCTTTAGAAAGTGGTTGACCATATGCTGCAGCAATCTGAAGAATCATCTTTGCTTGATTTGCGGTCATGATAGGCATGTCGGCAGCAGGAGAAAAAGCAATTAATCCAACACCGGCATTTTCTGCAGCAGTGAGATTTACCGAAGCTTTCGCAATAGGCTTACGCACAAATGGATACGCTAAAGAAAACGCCAGTTTTTTGTCTTCAGCATACTTTGCAACCCAAGAACCAATTTGATCAGCAAGTTCGCCCTTAATATCTTCGTCAAGAGGTTGACCCACTTTTGCAGAGACCACATCGCGCGCATCTAATGGCTTATTTGCCTCTTTTGCAATCTCTTCAAGGCCTTCTGCATCCATAGTAACAATAAGAGTTGGTTTACCTTCCGCCTTAAATGCTGCTGCAATATCAACAAGGTCTTTATTTTCGCCTGCAGCAATTACGACAACATCGCAGTTAAGAGATGGATCGGGGGTTTGAGTAGGAAAATAGCTCACCATCACGCGAGCGTTTGGCGACTCTGTATTAAATCCTGCTCTTACAAAGGATTGGAATGAAGGACTAGCCGTTTCATCAATGAGGATATTTACTGAAACAGGAGTCTTTTTTGCTTGCTCAATATCTAACGCAGCACTGAATAATTCTGGAATATCAATAGGACTTTTCATGTACGCCCCTCTCGCTAGCGATTACTGTGAACCCAAACAGAATTAATTAAACCTAACATTACAAAGTTTACCAACATAAAGGAGGAACCGAAACTAACAAATGGAAGAGGAATGCCTGTAATAGGCATCAAACCAATGTCCATTCCAATATTTTCGAAAATTTGGAAAATCCACATACCAACAATAGCAACCACAATAATAGTGCCGAACAAATCGTTGGAATTACGCGCAATCTTTAAGCAGACAACAATTAAAGCAATGTACAAACCAAGAAGTACTATTGCTCCCACAAAACCAAACTCTTCAGCAAGGATGCAGAATACGAAGTCGGTTGGTGCTTCAGGCAAAAAGCCTAAAGAAGACTGAGTTGCCTGCATAAAGCCTTTTCCGAAAAGACCGCCTGAACCAATAGCAATCTTTGCCTGTTGTAAGTTATAACCATCACCTGAGGTGTCGTAGGAAGAATCCAAGAATACGAGCAAGCGCGAGCGTTGGTAGTCTTTAAGTAAAACGTCTTTTCCTGCAATACTATCCACCAGCGGGTCTACAAGAAAGAGCAATACAACAGCTCCAACAATTATGCCTACCGTTCCTACAATAAAGCGCCAGTTAGCACCACCAGCAATAAGCGCAAAGCCAATGATGGCGAGATAAACCATGCCAGTACCAGCATCTGGTTGCGTCATAACGCAAATGAAAGGAATAATTAAGATACCTACACACTTGAGGTATTCGCGTAAATCATCAAGCTTTCCCCCATAACGTGCCATAACGCTTGCAGCCAAAAGCACTACGGTAACTTTCGCAAATTCTCCTGGCTGAAGCTGGATTCCAACCTTAATCCACGATTGCGCACCCTTTGACTCAACGCCAATAAAAGGTAAATGAGGCGAAAGAATAAGCACGACATTAATAATCAAGAACACCATCGTGAGGCCCGAAAGCGCATGATAATCAATACGACTTATGACAATCATAAAGATAAGGCCTAATCCTACACCTATTGCTTGGCGAGAAAAACTGTAATCAACGTCAGAAGCACATGCTGAGAACTGAACAATGAGTCCGTATATAACCAAACAAGCTGCGATAAAAGCAAAAGAAGGATTTAAATATTTAAATCGGCGAGGCTGAGATTGCTTCAACAAATCAGGATCGCGGGGTTGTACCGAATTAATCTGATACATCTGAGCCATTTGCAACCTCACCTCCTGTTTCAATTGGTTGAAGATCTATTGATAATTCCCCTCGGTCATATTTAATTGCCGCATCCATAATACGTGCCGCTACAGGAGAAGCAACTGCACCACCAGAACCACCTTCTTCGATACAGATACTTAACGCATAACGAGGGTTTTCATACGGTGCATAACAGGCAAACCACGCAAAGTCCTGCTTGCCCGCCACCTCAGCAGTACCGGTTTTTGCCGCAACAGAAAAATCTAGCGAACCGAAGTCCCCATAAACATCAGAGTTTTCAGTTGCAACAGCATACAGTCCATCTTGAACAATATGGAGATTCTCTTCCGAAACCTCAGGTGAATGAATTTCTTCTGCGCCCTTTTCAAGAACCTTATCTCCCGAAGAGTTTCTTACTTCCTTTAAAAGATGCGGAGTAAGAAGCTTACCTGAAGCAATTGCAGCATATGAACGAGATACTTGTAAAGGAGTTACCAAAACATAACCCTGACCAATAACCATGTTCGACATGTCGCCAGGAAGCCATTGCGCTTCTTCAGGAACATCCTTAAAGTATTCTTCTTTCCATTCTGGAGTTGGAATTCTACCTGCTGCTTCACCCGTAATATCAATACCAGTCAAGTTAGAGTAACCATACTGCTTAATGAAATCTTGCAATGCGGTATCACCAATCGAAGCGCGCGCATTGTAGAAGTCCTTAGCAATTTCATAAAAAACAACGTCGCACGAATTAACATAGCCGCCACGCAAATTTAAGTATCCATGACCAGAATGATTCCAGCATTTTTGAGGATATTTTTCACCGAAGCCCGTCCAGGTGCCTTCGCAATCCCATTCTTTGTCTGCCGTTGCAAACCCATACGTCAGACCTGCCATGCCTGAAAAAGCCTTGAAACAAGATGCCGCAGGATAGGTACCCGCAATAGCGCGATTCATCAAAGGGTAATGAGATTCTTCGGTCTGATATTCATCCCAAATATCCTGCGAAATACCACCAATAAACTGTTCTGGCTCATAGGTAGGATAATTAGCCAGCGCAAGAATGCCACCAGTTTCTACATCCATTACTACAACACTTGCAGCAGTGCCTACGCCACCTTGCACCAAATCACGAAGAGCGGTATCGGCAACGTATTGAACCTGCGAGCTGATAGTTAAATAAATATCATTACCTTTAGTTGGCTCAAGCTCACTTACAACCTGTTTAACAGCGCCGCTTGCATCGGTAACCAACACACGTTGACCATGATCACCAGCAATCAGGTCGTCGTATGCCTGCTCAATGCCGCTTTTACCAACCACATCACCACTATTAACGGTTCGCCCCTCAGCAACATTTTTCATATCATCTTCGGAAGCAGTTCCCACATAACCCAGAACATGTGAACCAAGAGCACCATAAGGATACGTACGCGTAGTTCGAATTTCGGTAGTCACTCCAGGAAACGCTTCTTTGTGTTCAGCGATAAAAGCTACCGAACGCAAGGAAACATCGCTTGCAACCACACGCTGACTTTGTGCTCCAGATGATGTGTCTTTAATGCGCGTGAGGACAATATCAAAAGGAATGCCTAAAAGCGCCGATAAGCGAAGAACCACATCATAATTGTCAGCTACATCAGCATCTGCAAGAACCGTTTGAACTTGACGGTTAGTAACTAAAGCAACGCCGTCACAGTCATATATTACGCCACGTGGTGCAGGCGTAGCTACCGTGGTATACAGGTTTTCTTCCGCTTCTTGTTTATACGAAGCCGACTCAATGACCTGCATAGAAAAAAGCTTTGCGGTTAGAACACCAAACACGCCCGCTACAATAACCCCTAGCGCAGTAAAACGGGAACGCATGCTTTCTTGTGAAACTTTTGAAGGGGATGAAGTAATTACCGAAGACTTACCACCAAAGGAACCCACTTTAGGTGCTTGAGCCGATACGCCCACAGACATAATGCTCTTAACCCCCATTTTTTTGCGGGTCCTCACCTGGGATGTATTGGAACGAACACGAAATACTACGATAGCAATAATGCCCAATACAACAAGTGCAGCAAGGGTAACAAGTATGGCAGTTATCACAGCCTTCTCATCCCCTATCGAAATGAACGACCAGAAGATACGGTCCAGGCATCAGTCTGTTCAGCTGAAAGCCCCAGTTTTATCGTAATAACAAGAATTATTGCAGCAATTACGGAGTCGTATACCACTTCTGGAATAACGCGACCAACAAAGAGCTCTAAGAATAATGCTTGATATCCCGTAATTAATAAAACTATCACGTATACCAGCAAAAATGCAAAGAGAGAAACCGCCGAAGCAATTAACGACATTGGCAAAGAGCTTTTATCCATTACCTCAAAACCACGTGATAGTGCAAATGAAATAAGCAACAAAAGCAAAGAGGTTAAGCCTACTGGGCCTGAACCAAGAAGATCGGAAATCAAGCCCAACACAAAAGCATACCCATAAGTACTGTCAGGCTTTCTCATAATTGAAAGAACAATAACGAAAGCCACAATAAAATTTGGCACTACAGAAAAGAGTGAAATCATAGGCGCTACCACAATCTGAAGCACCACACACACAACCGCAGAAATCAAAGGAATGAGCTGGCTTTTAATTGCTGGCATTATTGACCCTCTCCTTCCTGAGACGAAGCTTTTGGAGTTACTGATGAAATTACTGCATTCGCTTCGTTTGGATTATCGGATGCAGCACCAGCATTAGACATACCGTGAACAACTAGCACTTCACTAATTGAACCAAGCTGAGCGTTTGGAGTAACAACAATAGTGCGAAGCGCATCACCAGGACGCGTTTCAACCTTTGCAACAGTACCTACTACCAAGCCTCGATAGTAGCCACCACCAAGCCCAGAAGTAATAATCGCATCGCCCACATTTACTGTTACGGAATCGTCAATACCTTCTAAATAGAGGGTACCCTCAACTGAACCAGTGAGCATACCTTCAGCACGAGAAGACTGAATTAATACCGAAATACCACTCTGAGCATCGTTAATTAAGCGAACTTGGGAAGTATAGGGAGTTACCGAAATGACTTGACCAATTACTCCAGTAGATCCCATTACCGGCATACCCGCAGTAACACCAGAGGCCGAACCTGCATCAATAGTAATAACCCGATTGAAAGAATCGGTAGAATAGCCAATTACGCGTGCAGAAGTTGAGGTGAAACCATACGCATCATTAAGATTCAACAATGATTCAAGTCGTTGAGCTTCCTGACGATATTCTTCAAGTTCAACAACCATCTGTGCTAGCTTTTCATTATTTTCACGCAACTTACTCATAGAAACGTCAGTTGCAGTCAAATCCTCAACCGTTGTGGTTGCAGACACGGCTAATGAGCCTGTAGTAGTGCCTATAGCACTAAACGGGCTCACTAATCCAGAAGTAGTATTTTGAAGAGAATGAAGTGGACCTTCATCACCCTCCCTTGTGTACAAAACTACCAAAGCAAGAGAGAGTACTAGAAGGACAACACACAAGGCGCCACCCCCTAGCCGGCCTGCGAATTGCAATCGTCTACCGTTTGTTTTTAGAGGCATTGCCTAATAACTCCTATTTTGAACGCATTAATGTTTGTTTAAGTGCAGTTGGGGTCTCCAAAACCTTCAAACAGCCGTTAACTACGTTCGTCAGAGCAGTTTCGCTAGTCCAAACAGGAATCTCCAGTTTAGAAGTAAGGTAACGATCAAGACCAGAAAGCAATCCGCCGCCACCAGTGAGCAAAATACCATTAGAAATAATGTCTGACGCAAGGTCAGGATTAGTTTGTTTGAAGGTTTCTTTAATATGAACTACCATCTCATCAATTGGAGCCTGAAGCGCTTCGCGAACATCTTCCGACTGAATAGTTACTTCCTTAGGCTGTTCGGTCAATACGTCCTGGCCAGAAATAATCATGTCACGTTCACGACCATCTTCGAATGGCAAAATAGAACCAATCTTAATTTTGATTACTTCTGCAGTACGCTCACCAATCTTAATGCCTAACAAATCACGCAAGTGAATTGCAATTGCCTCGTCAAGCTTGTTTCCAGCCAAACGAAGTGAGGAAGAAGTAACGATACCGCCCAAAGAGATAACAGCTACTTCGGTAGTTCCGCCACCAATATCAACAACCATGGAACCAGTTGGCTCAGTTACTGGCAAGTCTGCACCCATGGCTGCAGCCATGGGTTCTTCAATCAGATAAGCCTGTCGAGCGCCCGCCTGGATAGTAGCCTCAAAAACTGCACGCTTCTCTACTGAAGTAGCACCACAAGGAATGCAAACTACAATACGAGGCTTAGGCTGCCATGGATAACGACGAGGAGCCGCCTTATTGATAAAAGCGGAAATCATAGCTTCAGTTACATCGTAATCAGCAATTACCCCATCATGAAGAGGGTGCTCTGCAGAAAATGTATCTGGCGTATGGTTAATCATATTCTTTGCTTCGTGACCAACCGCAAGAACACGATTAGTATTTCTCTCAATAGCAACAACGGAAGGTTCATTAATCACAATGCCCTGTCCCGTAATGCCAACGAGTGTATTTGCGGTGCCTAAGTCGATTGCCATATCATATGACGAAGAATTAGTTGCACTCTGAATAAAATCCATAATTGACATGTAAAAAATCCTTACAGTCCTACGCGTAACTGTGCGATTTTACCACGAACAAAGCTCGTTCTAGATAAATCCACAAGGTAACCAAACGCTTCTAAAGCCATTTACTGCAATTTACAATTCTACCAAGACAAAACAAAGGTAAAAAGAGAAAAAGAATGAAAAGAAAGGTTTCTTATAAATAGAGTTCCCTAAAACTGAACCGCCCCCCATTCTCATAGTAGAGAAATGGGAGGCTGAATAGTCAAAGATTCTTCTCTATTCTTGTTATAGGGAATTATGCAAAGAAGATGCCGATCTCACGCTCTGCAGACTCAACAGAGTCAGAACCATGGATTACGTTTTCGTCCATAATAAGACCGAAATCACCACGGATAGTTCCAGGAGCTGCTTCTGCAGGATTGGTTGCGCCCATCAAAGAACGTACCTTCTTTACTGCACCTTCACCAGAAACAACCATCTTTACTACAGGACCAGAAGTGATGTACTCAATAAGACCATTGTAGAATGGCTTGCCTTCATGTTCTGCATAGTTTGCTGCAGCCTGCTCGTTGGTAACCATACCAAGCTCCATGCGCTCAACCTTGAGGCCAGCACGCTCAAAACGGTTTACGATTTCACCAATGTGTCCGTTACGAACGCCATCAGGCTTAATCATGGTGTAAGTCTTTTCCAATGCCATTATTGGTTCCTTTCATTTTCATACCCCTTTTTGGGGATTATCACCTAATAGATACGTATTTCAAACGCTACAATTATCGCCATTTCTTAGGTTCTTGCAAAGATTTTTTGCCAAGAAAAACTTAGGAGTGTTGGCTTGCGAAGTACAAGGATGCGTTTGTAACTTTCCAACCAATTCCGTCACGAGCAAGCGAAACTTCATAAGGTACTTTACTTCCGCCCTCAACTTCAGCATTTACGTAAACCTTTGCAGAGCCCATCTCTACATCTTCGCCCACAATCTCAATAGTACTATCGGCTGGAACGGCATCAACAATACGAACTTTCTTCGTATCATCAACCGACGAAGCATATACTTCAGCACCCTCTGGGTTTTCGAAGAGCTGCTTTACTACTTCTTCCTTGGATGGATAACCATAACCCTGGGTATAAGCAAAAGCAGCACCGCCAATAAGCGCAATGAGAAGGATAACTACAACAATTGCAATCTTCAAACCACGATTCTTGCGTTTCTTAGTGCTTACCTCCATGCCCCAGTTCTCAAAATTCTGGTTTTGACCCTGGTCAACAAAGAAAGACTCGGCAGCTAGCTGGCCTTCTTGAACACCACGCATGATGCTTGCTTCAGACATTACCGTAGTGCCCGCATCAGCAAGATCTTGAACAGGCTCAGTTTCATAAGGAACGCCATCGCTAGAAATATCCAAGCCGGAAAGATCTTCCTGGGGTTTTACTACTTCATCGGTTGCGCCAGCAGCCACCGCTGCAACAGCACGTTGATAATCAACATTTGCTGCATCGTTAAAAATGTAGGTTTTGTCCGCCAACGCAGATTCAAAAGCACGAACCGCAGCGTTCATCTTTCCCGCAGCGACATATGCCTGACCCATGTTTGCAAAAATCATATTGCGCGTCTCAGGAGCCATATCAAACTGAAGAGCGCTTTCATATGAAGCAATTGCATCCATTGGACGATCAAGTGCCATAAAGCAAACACCTAAATTAAGCAATGCTTTTGTTGGATCAGGATTTGCATTATCAAGAGCAGCATTACGAAATGCTGCACCTGCCTCTGCTGAACGACCGAGCTTTAAGTAAGAATTACCCAAACCCGTAAATGCCTTATAAGGAGTTGGGTAGTTTGGATCATCTGCAGCTTGCTTGAAATAGATTGCTGCATTTTCGTAATCATTTTGAGTTGCATATACGGTACCTAAGTTATAGCGAACCGCTGCAAGAGAATCATATCCTTCGTCAAGAACTGCTTGAGAATAAGCATGAATTGCTTCGTTTGGATCATGGAGTTTAACTAAACAATTTCCAATTTGGTGATAAAGAAGGCCAAGTTCGCCAGGTGCAAACTCATAATCTTTATCCTGCAAGCATTCAGTAAACTGAACAAGTGCATCTTCATACTGTTTTGAAAGGTATGAGCTATGCGCTTGCTGAAATAACTCATTATTCATAGCGCGTTTATCCTCCCGTAAAGCGAGTTAATCCCTTTTATTCTAGCGGAAAGCGGGAATATATGCGAGTAAAGAAAGAGGCCTATGCGCAAAAGCAACATAGACCCCTCTTTTTTACTCAAACACATCCAAGAGTGCTCTGGAAAAAGGTGCCGGTTTACATCACACTTAAAGAAGATTCGTTCACGAAAGCGTATCTAAAACCTAGTTTGCATTTTCAATAACGATAGTCTCAATAACATCGCCAATACGAAGCTCTTTTACAATATCCAAACCTTCAACGGTCTGACCAAATACCGTGTAACCTGAATCAAGGAATGGCTGAGGTCCTAAACAAAGATAGAACTGAGAGCCTGCTGAGTCTGGCATCTGGGAACGAGCCATAGCAAGCGTGCCATCAAGGTGCTTATTGTTTGGGTTGGTAGTATATTCTTGCTTAATGGTATAACCAGGACCACCTGTTCCAAAGCCCATAAATGGATTACCTGCTCCTGCGATAACTTGATCAGGATCGCAATCGCGCGTATTTGGGCAACCACCCTGGATTACAAAATCAGGAACATAGCGATGGAACTTTAAATTGTCATAAAAGCCACTCTGTGCAAGCTCAACAAAATTTCCTACGTGAATTGGTGCATCATTTCCATGAAGTTCTACACGGATATCACCTTTAGAAGTTTTAATGATTGCTACTTCGTTTCCGTTAGGCTTATATTCTGGCGTATAGAGAGCCATAACATCTCCTACCTATCAACAATACTTATAAACTTTGGCGCCCCCTACAGGATTCGAACCTGCGCACTCTGCTCCGGAGGCAGATGCTCTATCCCCTGAGCTAAGGGGGCGTGTTGGACTATTATACGGTATCATTTAGAAGATTACAGAATTGACATAAAACTGAGGTTTACGAGTGACAGAACGTATTGAGATAACAAAGCTTACCCATGGTCCAAATGCACTGGGTAGATGTAAAGACGGAAAAGTAGTATTCATTCCCCACGCTGCACCAGGAGATGTTTGTGACGTTATCTTCACTAAAGAAACCGCTTCTTATAGAGAAGGAATCATTAAAGAAGTAATCACACCAGGCCCGTCAAGAACTAAAGAAGCTTGTCCTTTTTCGGGTACTTGCGGTGGATGCAATTGGATGCACATAACCTACGAAGAGCAATTACGCGCAAAACGAGAAGACGTCCTCAGTCAACTTATCCGCGTAGGAAAAAAAGATCCCGAGAAAGCAAATGAGATTGTTGGCGAATGCATTGGATCAAAACGACAGCTTGGCTATCGAAATAAAATTGAACTTGCATGCGGATTCGATGAAAGAAACCGCCTCCAAGTTGGTTTTCATAAACACGCATCCTCGGAAATAATTACGCCACAAACTTGCCCGCTTGCAGTAAAAGAAATCCAGAAAGCACCGCAAGCATTGAAAGGGGCGCTAGCTTACTTGCAAGGGACCCAAGATTTAGGCCTTATTCGCATCGGCGTACGAGGAAGTCTTCGCACTAAAGATTGCGAAGTTGCTCTCTGGACCAAACCAGGAGCTTTTCCTCGTGCTGCAGCAGTAAAAACCATAAAAAGCGCTCTTCCCTGCACAAGTATTGTTCGCGTTATGGCGCAACCAGGAAAAGAACGTAAAATCAAAGGCGTGGAATCGCTTTACGGAAAAGGCTGCTTTGAAGAGCTGTTGTGTCAAACTCGTTATAAAGCAAGTGCCCCGAGCTTTTTTCAAGTAAACACCGCTCAAGCAGAAACACTCGTCTCCCTTGCTCTTGAAGGCCTTGGTATTACAAAAGAGAGTACCGTAGCAGACTTATATTGCGGAGTAGGTACCTTTGCCCTTTCAATGGCATCTTGCGCAAAAAAAGTCTATGCCGTTGAATCAGCGGCATCCTCTGTTCGAGACTTAAAAAGAAATGCTGAGCTTAACAACCTTACTAATATTTCCATTATTGGAGGAGATAGCGCACGAGAGCTTGCAGGTCTTGGCAGTCTTGATGCTCTTATCGTTGATCCCCCACGAGCAGGCTTAGCAAAAAATGTACCTTCCGACATTGCTCGCTCGAAAGCTAAACGAGTTGCATATGTAAGCTGTAACCCTTCAACATGGGCAAGAGATATCCTTCGCTTTGAAAATGAAGGATATGAGCTTATTAAGGCAACTCCTGTAGACCTGTTCCCTCAAACCTACCATGTAGAGACAGTTAGCATTCTTGAACGAAAGCTCTAAATCTCTTCAAGAGCAGAAAAGAGAGAAGTCTCTTACTGCCAGAAATGACGCGATCGCGCCTACTTTTTTCAGCAGAAAAACAGCCCCTATTTCTTGCTTTTTCTTATTTAAAAGCACTCTTTAAAAAGAGTGCTTTTCGCTCTATAATATACCCCCTAGGGGTATAT
Organism: uncultured Eggerthella sp.; assembly: GCA_900546175.1. Taxonomy (GTDB): domain Bacteria; phylum Actinomycetota; class Coriobacteriia; order Coriobacteriales; family Eggerthellaceae; genus Anaerotardibacter. Next base: position 37,846 of record URBX01000004.1, read on the forward strand.
TATACGTAAGGAGTTCACATGTCTCACGAAACATGCGGTGCATGCAGTAAAACAACTATACGTACAGAAGACGAGAAAAAGAAGCTTATTAACCGCCTAAACCGCATTGAAGGACAAATTGGCGGAATCCGAAAAATGATTGAACAGGACGTTTATTGTAACGACATCCTTGTTCAGTCCTCAGCGGTAAGCGCTGCAATTAATTCATTCAATAAAGAACTACTTGCAAGTCATATAAGGGGCTGTGTCGCACGAGACATTCGCATGGGAAATGACGAAACCATTGACGAATTAGTTGCAACACTCCAAAAACTTATGAAATAGAAATCAGGATACCCATGGAACACTACACAGTAACAGGAATGAGCTGCGCTGCTTGTTCAGCAAGAATAGAAAAAGCGGTAGCCAACTTAGCGGGAATAACGTCTGTTTCGGTAAGCCTTCTCACTAATTCAATGGTTGTTGAAGGAACCGCTTCACCAAATGAAGTAATTGAAGCGGTAAGAAAAGCAGGATATGACGCAACTCTTCAAGAAGAAACTACTCAAGATTTCTCTATAGTTCATAGCGATACCGCATCGCCAATAGAATCCGAAATGTCGCTTCTGAAAAAGCGTCTTATTAGCTCTTTTTGCTTTTTATCAGCACTGCTTTATCTTTCAATGGGTGTTGAAATGTGGGGTTGGCCTCTTGTAGACACTCTTCAAAACAACCCTATAGCTCTCGGTATTCTCGAAATGCTTCTCACTATAATTATTATGGTGATCAATCAACGCTTTTTTATTAGTGGCTTTAAGAGTCTTTTCTGTGGTGCTCCCAATATGGATACGCTTGTTTCCCTTGGAAGTGGTGCCGCATTTCTCTACAGCGTCTTTGCCCTTTTTGGACTTGCCGATGCAATCAACACAGGAAACCTCGAGACAGCAAGGCATTTCCAACACGAATTTTATTTTGAGTCAGCGGGCACAATCCTTACTCTTATCACCCTTGGAAAAACTTTAGAGACCCGCTCAAAAGGAAAAACTACCGACGCCTTAAAAGGGCTTTTAAATCTTGCCCCTCAAACAGCAACACTCTATAAAGAAGGAGCAGAAACAACAGTCCCGGTTGAGCAAGTAGAGATTGATGACCTTTTTGTAGTTCGTCCAGGGGAAGCGATTCCTGTGGATGGAATAGTAATTCAAGGAAACAGTTCCGTTGACGAATCTGCCCTTACAGGAGAAAGCATTCCTTCAGAAAAAGAGAGCGGTATTAGCGTATGGGCAGGAACCATTAATCAATCCGGATTCCTTACTTGCAGAGCAACGCGGGTAGGAAAAGACACAACCTTAAATCAAATCATTCAGTTAGTAAGCGATACTGCTGCATCAAAAGCACCCATTGCACAACTTGCCGATAAAGTATCGAGCATCTTTGTTCCAACAGTAATTATCTTATCAATCATAACTGCTATTGTGTGGCTTATTCTAGGCCAAGAAGCAGGTTTCGCCCTTGCACGAGGAGTATCCGTTCTTGTCATTAGTTGCCCATGCGCACTTGGCCTTGCAACCCCTGTAGCAATTATGGTAGGAAGTGGCTTAGGCGCAAAACATGGCATTCTTTTTAAGACTGCTGAATCGTTAGAAAAAACCAGCCAAGCAACCATTATTGCACTTGATAAAACAGGCACGATTACCCAAGGAAAACCAGAAGTTACCACTCTTATTACCTGCAATAATAAAAGCGAAGCAGAACTAGTACAGCTTGCTTATTCCTTAGAAAAAAGAAGCGAGCATCCTCTTTCGAAAGCCATTATCAACAAAGCAGAAGAGATGGACATCACTCCTTTCGAGGTTGAAGATTTCAAAGCGCTTTCCGGAAAAGGACTGAGCGCTACCTACCAAGAATCACAGCTTCTAGGGGGCAGCTATTCGTTCATTAGCCAATCAATCCCTCTTTCTCAAAGAGAAACAGAGCTTATCGAAACATTCTGTTTGGAAGGGAAAACTCCCCTTCTGTTTGCCAAAGACACTACGTTGTGGGGAATCATTGTTGTTGCTGACACGGTAAAAGAAGACAGCGCATCAGCAATCAAAGAGATGAAAGATCTTGGACTTGAAGTGGTTATGCTCACAGGAGATAACGCCACAACTGCCCACGCCATTGGTACTCAAATATGTATTGATAAAGTAATTGCTGAAGTTCTTCCTCAAGACAAAGAAAAAACAATACGCCAACTCCAAGAAAACGGAACAGTAATAATGGTTGGGGATGGAATAAACGACGCGCCTGCTCTTACTCGAGCAGATATTGGAATTGCTATTGGGGCAGGCAGCGATATTGCCATAGATGCCGCCGATATCGTTCTTATCAATAACAAGCTTTCCGATATTTCAGCTGCAATCAAAATTAGCAAAGCAACCTTGCGCACCATTAAGCAAAACCTATTCTGGGCATTTATTTATAATGCTCTTGGTATTCCACTAGCTGCTGGACTATTCATTGGGTTTACTGGATGGCAATTAAGTCCTATGTTTGCAGCCGCAGCTATGGGCTTATCGAGTTTTTGCGTAGTCACAAACGCTCTTCGCCTAAACCTAATCTCTCTGCATAATCCCGAAACAGAGGCAAACAAAAGAAACACCAACGACAATCAAATCAACCTGTTACCATCTGAATATATTTCAAGAGAGGAGATTTCAACCATGAAAAAGACCATTACTATTGAAGGAATGATGTGTCAGAACTGCGAGAGGCACACCAGAAAAGCTCTTGAGGCTATTGAGGGAGTTACCGTTGAAAAAGTGAGTCACGAAGAAGGTCTTGCCATCGTTTCTCTTAGCAAGGAAGTACCAGATAATGTTCTTAAGCAAAGCATAGAAGAACAGGGCTATACCGTGCTCGCAATTCAGTAAAACTCCTTTAGTCTTTATCGAAAATCAAAAAGATAATCTATAGGTGCCTAAAGAAGAGTAAAAAAGGGTTATCAAAAACGATAGCCCTTTTTTGTTTGCAATATTATTTAAACAAGTTCGCGCTCAAATAAAACACGGTTCATTTAGTCACGTCCAAGCATTTTTGCAATACGCTCTGAATACTCAGGGAATTCAATACCCGCTTCTTCAACGTCAACGATAGGAGCATCGTTCCAAAGAGACTCAAGACGATAGTAGTCACGTGCTTCTGGCTGGAATACATTAACTACAAAGTCACCGTAGTCTAAAAGCTCCCAATTATGATCGCGTGTTACCTCACGAGAAAATGGCTTTACCCCTGCTTCATCACGAAGTTTTTCTTCAATGTTTTCAAGAATTGCTTCAACTTGTGGTGCATTTGCGCCTGTTGCAAGAATGAAATATTCAGTCACATCAACCAATGCGCCAACCTGAATAATCATAATGTCTGTTGCTTTTCGCTCATCAGCAGCACGTGCCGCAATAAGAGCGCATGCACGACTGTTGTTTTCTTCAATACTCACTGAGTAACTCCTTTATTTCAAACTTACGTAATTATTCCATATTTCTACCGAATCGGGAGCAAGAGGTCTATTTGCTTCAATAAGATACGCTAACCCCGCCTTATAGACCTCAAAGAATAGCTCTTTTAGAGAAATAATGCCAATTCTTTTGGCTATTTCTTCATAAACTTCCACATGATGGGTTGGTTCAAGCTTATCAGCAGCAAAAACAATCATGTCAAGAGGAGCCATGTTAGCATGAGCTGTTGTGTGTCGATTAATTGCCTGGAAAACCTCTTCCCCTAACCAAGGAAATTGTTCGCGCAAAACATAAGAAGCGGTGATGCCGTGCAAAACTTGAGGAGACCCTTTTACAACGTCTTCTGATACAGGGATACCATAGTCAGAAATACGACTTTCTAAACGTTCCGGAGTCAAAGCTTTATCCCAATCATGAAGAAGGCCTGCCATCCTTGCTTGTTCTTCGTTCAAACCGTATGCTTTCGCAATCTTCTTAGCAGTCTTTGCAACCATGACGCTATGCTCGAAACGAGAAAGTTTTACTCTCTGTTTTAAAAGCATTTTCATCTGCTCATAGTTCTCTTTACTGTATGGGTCCTGAGAAAAAGATATTTGGGAGAGGTCGGTTTTTTTGTAGGCGAATTCCGACAATTCAAAACCAGAGGTGTATAGCTTGTTTGTCATAATATATTCCTCAACTTGAGCAGGAACCATCCCTTTAATAGAGCTCTTTTTTGCCACCGCTTCTCGCACTTCACTCGAAGAAACATCGAGCGCTTCAATTTCAATCATCTTGATAGCGTCGGAGAATTCCTGAAGTGTTTTTTTTGCAGAGGAGTGAATCAGTGAACAACTGCCTGGTCTATCAACTCCGACAAATGTTGCCAATCCAACAAGTTCGTCTGCGCAGCGCCACTTTGGCAAAGTCAAGATAGCATCCGCTCCGCAAATAAAAAAGAACTGATAGTCTGGATACGCATCATTGAGCTCACGCAAGGTCTCAACAGTATACGTATCTCCTCCTCTATCAATCTCTATTGTATTAATATGAAAACAGGGGTTATCTTGAATTGCTAACTCAACCATACGAAGACGGTGATGAGCAGGAGTCACAAACTGACCCTTTTTAAATACAGGCTGATAAGTAGGGATAAACCACACTTCATCAAGACCAAAATGCTGGCGTGTTTGTTCAGCACACACCAAATGGCCAAAATGAGGAGGATCGAAAGTCCCTCCATATAAACCAATTCGTTTTGAGGCCATTTAGCCACGCACCTGGCCTTGTCCTTCAATGAGATATTTATAGGTAGTAAGCGCTTCAAGAGCGAAAGGACCACGCGCGTGAAGCTTCTGAGTTGAAATTCCAATTTCAGCACCTAATCCAAACTCTCCCCCGTCAGTAAAACGAGTAGAAGCGTTGGAATAAACCGCTGCAGCATCAATCTGATTGAAAAATGCCTGGATTGCCTCAGGATTTGCAGAAAGAATTGATTCCGAATGACCAGTGCCATATTTATTGATATGGTTGATAGCTTCATGGTAGTCAGACACTACCGCTACACTAATCTCCATTGCGAGGTATTCAGTTTCCCAGTCAATCTGGTCTGCCAAAAGGTAATTTACCCCTTCAACAAGACCTGCCTTACTACAAGCCTCCACAACCTGTTCGTCACCATGAATCAGCACATTCCACTGCGCCAAGGAAGAAACAAGCTGTGGCAAAAACGCTCCTGCTATTTCTTTATCAACTAAAACCGATTCACAGGCATTACATACGCCAGTACGTTGCGTTTTAGCGTTTTTAATAATGGCGAGCGCTTGCTTAATATCAGCGCTTTTTTCAACATAGATATGACAATTGCCCGTGCCGGTCTCTATTACTGGAATAAGAGCATTTTCTACACAGAGCTGAATAAGACTTGCTCCTCCACGAGGGATAAGGACATCAACTAGACCGCGGAGCTTTAAAAGCTCGTTTGTCTCCTGGCGATTAGTTGACTCAATAATACTAATTGCTTCTTTTGGCAAACCAACCTTTTCAAGAGCTTCACCCAGAATATGAGCAATAGCAACACACGAGTTGATAGCTAAAGAACCGCCTCGCAAAACGCAAGCATTTCCTGATTTAATACAGATGCCAGCCGCATCAGCAGTTACATTAGGACGTGCTTCATATACCATTGCCACAACACCAAGAGGAACACTAACGCGACGCAATTTGAGACCGTTATAGAGTTCTCGCTCTTCAAGGATTTTTCCCGTAGGATCAGGCAACGAAGCTAAATCCTCCAAGGCGCTTGCCATTGATTCAAGACGCTCAGGCGTAAGAAGAAGTCTGTCCAGCAGCGACTGCTTTGTTCCTTTTTCGCTTGCCGTTTTCATGTCTTTATCGTTTTGAAGGCAAATATACTCGGCATTACTGCGCAAACCCTCTGCCATAGCAAAAAGTGCCTGATTTCGCTTTTCTTCAGAAGCGAGCGCAATTAAAGGAGCAGCATGTCTTGCTTTTTTTGCTGCGTTTCTTGCTTCACTCATTCAAACACCACCAGTTCGTCTCTATGAACAACAGGACGCGAAGATAAGTCCCTAAACAATTCATTTGCTTTTATTTCTTGCTGAGACCTACCGCACGCAAGAGAAATTTCTGAAGAAGAAGCTCCTGCCTTACCGCGAGCAAAAAGATGGCCTTCTTCATCAACAATATCAACAATATCTTCAGGATCATACTTACCTGAAGAAGACTTAACGCCTACCGCAAGTAAAGAAGACCCTCTTGTAATCAGGGCATTTTTTGCACCTGAATCAACTACGAGGGTTCCCTTAGTGTTGTCTCCAAGGGCAATCCAAAGTTTTTTAGGAGTAATGTCATGAATTATTGAAGAAGGGATAAAACGTGTGCACTGAGCTGACCCGCAAAGCACCTTTACCAGGATATCTTCTTCCCTTCCATGACAAATAATCATTTGAATGCCTGCAACCAGAAGAACTCGAGCAGCTCTGATTTTCGTAATCATGCCGCCACTTCCCACTTTTGAACCAACGCCTCCCGCAAGAGCCATGATTTCAGGAGTTACCGCATGAACTTCGGGAATTAATTCTGCAGAAGCGTCTTCATTTGGGTTAGCAGTATAGAGACCCTGAATATCGGAAAAGAGAACACAAAGATCCGCTTTGATTAAACAAGATACTAATGCTGCAAGTGTGTCATTATCACCAAAACGAATCTGCTCAACAGAAACCGTGTCATTTTCATTAATAATAGGCACAACGTTGAGCTCTAAAAGCCTATTCAACGTATCGCGAGCATGAAGATACGAATCGCGATGAGCAGTAGTGTGACGCGTAATTAATACCATTGAGGTAAGAATGTCATATCGAGAAAAAGCATCCGCATACGCAGAAGCAAGGATATTTTGCCCAACAGACGCAGCTGCCTGAAGAGTAGGCATATCGCTTGGGCGTTCAGAAAAACCAAGAGGGCCCATTCCGCAAGCAATAGCACCACTACTTACGATAACTGGTTTCCAGCCCTTTTCGCGTGCATGAAAAACCTGCTCTGCAAGATTTTCCAGGTAAGGAATATCAAGCACTCCTTCACTGTTTACTAAAGTGGAAGAACCAATTTTAATAACAACAATTTTTGAAGTGCTTGTCTTCATTTAAATATCCAATCCATCATACATGTCTTCAGACATGCGAGAAGATTCAAATTCAAATTCGTAACCAAGAATACGAATTTCATCACCATCATAAGCGCCTGCATGTTCAAGAGCAGTATCAAGACCTAAGCGCTTAAAACGATGTTGCAAAAAGGCAATTGCCTCATCGTTCTCCCAGTCGGTCTGCATAACCATGCGCTCAATCTGCTTACCAGAAACACGAAATACTCCCTCGGAGAGTTTCGTGATTTCGTACTTCTTTTCGCGCTGATCAGCTCGATGCTGCCAGATTTGATCGTAATGCTCCATGCCTTCTTGAGCCTTACGAGCAGCTTCACGAATCTCATGAACCTTTGCACCCGTGGCAAGCTTAAGTTGCTCTAAGCCTTCACCCGTAATAGCACTGGTAAGGAACAATTTTGGGTTGATAGTGCTCTCAATATATTCATTGCCACCTGCAGCTTCTAAAGAATCCATTTTAACTTCTTTTGCCAGGCGTTCTGCAGCTTCTTTTGCGCCAGGAGCATCAATCTTATTTCCTACCACAATTACTGGGCGCTTAGTTAATTCTTGTGCATAAAGAGCGAGCTCGTTTTTAATAATCTTATAATCCTCAACAGGATCACGGCCCTCATAGCCACCCGACAAGTCAACTACGTGAAGAATAATTGCGCTTCGTTCAATATGACGAAGGAATTCATGACCAAGGCCCTTTCCTTCATGAGCGCCTTCAATAAGGCCAGGAACATCAGCCACTACGTAGTTATACTCGCCTGTTTTAACTACTCCTAAATTAGGAACAAGCGTTGTAAAAGGATAATCTGCAATCTTTGGTTTTGCTGCCGAAATACGAGAAATCAACGAAGACTTTCCTGCAGAAGGAACACCTACTAAGGCAGCATCAGCCATAAGCTTCATTTCAAGCTCAATCCAACGCTCTTCAGCAGGAACACCCAATTCAGAAAAAGCAGGAGCACGACGGGTTGGTGTAACAAAATGACAGTTACCACGACCTCCTGGGCCACCCTTAGCAACAATGATTTGTTCATCGTGATGAGTAAGATCGGCAATAATTTCGCCAACCTCTTTAGTGTCTTCAGAATACTCACGAACAATAGTGCCAACAGGAACTTTTAAAATCAAATCCTCACCATTAGCACCATGACGTTTAGCACCCTTACCATGGGTACCACGAGTAGCCTTGAAATGATGTTTGAAGCGGTAGTCAATTAAGGAAGATACTGTCATATCTGCCTTAACAATAACATTACCACCGCGGCCGCCGTCACCACCATCAGGACCGCCCTTTGGAACATGGGCTTCACGCCTAAAAGAGGTGCACCCAGCGCCACCATCACCAGCTTTTACAAATATACGAACTTTATCAGTAAACATAATAAGTCGATTCTAAACGAAAAAGCCCCCTGCAATGCAGAGGGCTTACAATTTTTACTATTAAAAGGTTGAGCTATGCCTGTACGCGAACGTGAACCTTGCGACGTGCACCCTTGGTGTACTCAACAACGCCATCACACATTGCAAATAAAGTATCATCCTTGCCGCGACCAACATTCTCGCCTGGGTGAATGCGAGTACCACGCTGACGAACCAAGATGTTACCAGCGGTTACGGTTTCACCTGCAAAACGCTTGCAACCAAGACGCTTAGACTGGGAGTCACGACCGTTACGGATGGAACCTTGACCTTTCTTATGTGCCATTCTAATTCCCTCCTTTTACTCAGCTTTTTCAGCGCCTACAGCGGTAATCTTAACACGGGTCAACTGCTGACGGTGACCACGAGTGCGCTTGTAGTTCTTGCGCTTCTTGAACTTGAAGATGAGTGCCTTTTCACCCTTGAACTGCTCAACAATGGTAGCTTCTACCTTTGTTGCAGCTGCCTTTGCAGGATCTGCTTCTACCTGAGCGCCATCTACCACAGCGATTACAGGCAATTCAACAGTGGTGCCAACCTCTGCATCAAGCTTTTCAACATTTACAAAATCTCCAGCAGCTACTTTGTACTGCTTTCCACCAGTTTTAATAATTGCGTACATCGATTTACTCCTAATATGTTCAAAACGCAAAGCGATACTATACTAGTATCGAACGCATAAGTCAACTAAACGAAAGAAAATTTTCACTTTTTTCGCTTAATGGATGCGCAACTAGTATTCGCTACGCCTCAGTGCAGTATTAGTGCGCTTCTGCCCAATTTTTTCCCCAGGAGACATCAACCAACAGCGGAACCGAAAGGGAAACAACAGATTCCATTATCTCCTTAACCTGAGCGGAAACTTCCTCCAGCTCCTCTGCAGGAACTGAAAGATCAAGCTCGTCATGAACCTGAAGCAAAAGTTTACTTGATTTGCCAGAAGTTACAAGTTTTTCTTGAACATTTCTCATAGCAATTTTAATAATATCGGCAGCACTTCCCTGCATTGGATGATTCATGGCAGTTCGTTCGCCAAAATTGCGTTTTGAAGCATTTCTAGACTTCAAATCTGGAATGTAGCGCCTTCTGCCAAACAGCGTCTCTGCGTAGCCGTTTTGATGCGCCTTTTCGATTGTTTCGTCAAGATAAGTTCTCACTTGCGGATACGCTTCATAATAACGATCAATCATATCTTTTGCTTCTGCAAAAGACACTCCCAATGACTGAGCTAATCCGTATGCTTGTTGACCATACACAATGCCAAAGTTAACGGCTTTTGCTTTGCTTCTCATCAAAGGAGTTACTTGATCAACAGGAACACCAAATACTCGAGAAGCGGTATTAGCATGAAAATCTTCGCCAGAAATAAAAGCATTTATCAAGTGTTCATCCTGAGAAAGATGAGCTAATAGGCGAAGTTCAATCTGGGAATAGTCTGCCGACACAAAATAGTCATGGTCAGCAAACGGAATAAAGGATTCGCGAATTTTCCTTCCAAATTCACTCCTAGCTGGAATATTTTGCAAATTTGGGTCGGATGACGATAAACGACCCGTAGCGGTGACTCGTTCGTTAAAGGAGGTATGCACCCTCCCATCCTCTGCTCGCTTAGCCATTTTCGGCAAGGCATCAATATACGTAGACTTAATCTTTGCGAATTCACGGTATTGCAAGATTTCTTCAGCGATATTAGGTTGGTCATCAGGAATCTTTTTAGCTAATTCACTTAAAACAGAAGCGTCGGTAGAAAAGCCGCTCTTTGTTTTCTTTATCGGATCAAAACCCATTACCTCAAAAAGGATATGTCCTAACTGTTTTGGAGAGTCAACATTAAACTCTTCTCCCGCAATTTCAATAATATGCTTCTTTAATCCGTCAATAACTTCTCCCGTTTCTTGACCAAGAAGAGCAAGCATTCCGTTATCAATCTCTGCGCCGGTGCGCTCCATGCAAGCCAAAACACTTACTAAAGGTAAATCGATGGAATAATATACTTCCTCAGCGTTTCTCTCTTTAAGCTGATTACTGAGCGGCTCTTTCAATAAACGAGCACAAGCAGCCCGATAGGCAAGCATCTGGTTTTGGTCCTGTTCTTCAAGCACGCATGAGCCTAAATAATTTTGGACAAGGTTTTCTAAGGTAATGTTTCCTTTTGCTGCATCGCAGACGTATTCTGCCAACGAAATATCAAAAAACGATGCATTAAGAAGATCTTCCTCGGAAACAAGCGCTTCTTTTTTTACATCCTTAGGAAAAACAAGTTGGGCAAATTCTTTACCATCGTATACCGAGAAGTTTCTGTTTGAAAGCAACCAAGCAATAACACTTTCAGGAGAATGGCGGGTATTCTGATCAAAAATTGCAGTACCCTTCTTAGTATTCAGAGAAACCACCAAACCAGAAGAAAAAAGGTTAGCTTGTGGGTCGCTGCAAAATGCAACACCAAGCTCGCTGTCCCCATCTCCTTCGGATTCATTATCGAAATCCCGACAAAGCGCGCTAAAGAACTCATCACTTTCTAAAGCAGTATAAATTGGTTCATACTCAATTTCGGTCTGTTTGGTAGGCACCGATGGACTCAGCGCTAAAACCTTTCCTAAATGAGCCATAAAACGCACATCAGTGAAGGCTTCAACTACCTTATCCGTATCGAAAGAAGGGAACGAAAGAGAGTCAAGATCTAAGTCGAAATCAACATCAGTGACAATGGTAGCAACTTGCCGAGAAATAAAAGCATCTTCTTTGCCATTAATTAAGTTTTCTTTTTGTTTTCCCTTAAAGGAATCAATATTTTCATAAATGCCTTCAATGGAACCAAATTGCTGAAGCATGCTTGCAGCTTTTTTATCACCAATACCCTTAACGCCGGGGATATTATCAGCCGTATCACCCTTTAATCCTAAGAAATCAGGAAATTGAGCGGGAGTGACACCATACCGTTCTTCCACTTCAGCAGGACCATATACCGCAATATCAGTGATGCCCTTTTTTGTTGTAACAATGCGAGTAAGGTCAGAAGCCAGCTGATAGGCATCTTTATCACCTGTTACCAACAACGTGCGGTTTCCAAGCTTTTCATTACGCGCAGCAATGGTGCCTAGAATATCATCCCCTTCCCAACCAGGAAGAGAAATAACCGGAATTGAAAGAGAATCGAGCAGTTTTTCAATAAGAGGGAACTGCACTTTCAAATCGGGATCCATAGGAGGGCGCTGAGCTTTATATTGTTGAAGAGCTTCCATGCGAAATTGAGGACGCCCTTTATCAAAGGCGCATATTACCGCATCGGGCTTAAGGGTCTCCATCATCTTTAGAAACATTGACATAAAACCAAACGCTGCATTGGTAGGAGTCCCATCGGGCGCATTCATGGAAGCTTGAACTGCATGAAAGGCGCGATGCATAAATGAATTGCCGTCAATAACTGCATATGTTTTTGGATTACTCTCTTGATCAGAAACAAGAATCTCTTCGCTCACAAAATACCTCACTTATTAGACAGAATATGAAGCCATTCTACACCACCACCCTGCCTTACCTTAACTGTGAAACAGTTTTAGGAAAACAGGGTGGTGTTTTTTACTGTGACAAAGAGACACGAATATACAGTGTGTTTATGGGCATACTTTTAAACTATGCGTTCCACAAATAGCCAACGCCTCGTACTGTTTCCAAGCGTTGTGCCAAATCAGGACCAAGCTTTGCGCGAACGCGACGAACATGGACGTCTACCGTACGAGAACCACCATAGTAATCAAAACCCCACACGCGACGAAGAAGAGCATCACGAGAATAGGTTCTTGATGGATGGGTTACCAAAAACGCTAAAAGAGCATACTCCAAATAGGTAAAGTCTAAAGGCACGTTGTTGACGGTAACCTGATACGTTGCCAAATTGATGGTCATGTTATCAACAGTAATGAAATCACTTGAAGAGCTTTCATTTCCAGGCCAGAGTAGCTGGCGAATACGCAAAGCACACTCTTCAGAGCTCGCTCCATGAACAACGAAGTCACTCTTTATTTGTACTGGCAAGCGGAACGAAGAAAGCGCATCTTCTTTAATAATAAAAAGAACAGGAACGCCTCCATCATTTGCCAATTCTTGCTCAACAGTAGCAACACTTTGACTAGCATCGTTCATTACTTCATAAATCACCAAATCGTATGATCTATTCGCAGAAAGAATGTTCTTCATTTGCAAAGATGACCCTGCGGAGACATCAACATCTAAGCCGCTAAGTACTGCCTGAAATTTATGAGCGTTATCGAGGCTGTCTGCAATGAATATTACGGTTTTACGCTGCATAAAAATCACCTACTATAAAACTGATAGATATCTATCAAGTTCCCACTGAGTTACTGATGCTTGATACTTATCCCATTCACGTTGTTTGTACTTCACTAAGAAGCTGTGAATATGCTCTCCCAGAACTTCTTTCATCAATTCAGACTGCTCAAACAGTTTTACTGCCTCACCTAATGATTCTGGCAATACCGGAATATTATTTTTCTTAAGCAAATCGCGGCTTGCTCTGAAAATTCGGCTGTCTTCAAATGGTGCAACCAAAGGCAACTCCTCTTCTACTCCCTTCATGCCAGCGGCCAAGCATACGGCGAATACCAAATAAGGATTTGCCGAAGGATCAGGATTTCGAAGCTCAATACGACATGCAGATTCCTTGTTTGGCTTATAGCCAGGGATTCGAATAAGAGCACTACGGCTATTACGTGCCCAAGTGATATGAACAGGAGCCTCTCCTCCAGGAACAAGACGTTTATACGAATTAATAGTTGGATTCGTAATCAAAGAAAACTCTGGAGCATACTTCATTAATCCAGCAATGTAGTGCTTTGCAATCTTTGAAAGACCGTAGCCGTCAGGATCGTTTGGATCAAAGAAAGCATTATTTCCTTCTTCGTCAAACAAGCTTTGATGAATATGCATTCCTGAGCCAGGCTGGTCCGCCATTGGCTTTGGCATAAACGACGCATATACCCCGTGCTTATGAGCAATCTCCTTTACGACCATCTTGTAGGTCATCACGTTATCAGCCATAGTAAGAGCGTCTGAATAGCGAAGATCAATTTCCTGCTGAGAAGGACCATTTTCGTGATGGGAATACTCTACGGGAATACCCATCTTTTCAAGGGTAAGAATGGTGTCACGACGCATATCACTTGCCATGTCAAGAGAAGTTAAGTCGAAATAGCCACCATTGTCCAATACTTCAGTACCCTTCGAATCCTTGAAGTAATAGTATTCTAGTTCAGGACCAACATTCATGGTGTAACCCATGTTCTGAACCTTAGTAGCAATGCGCTTCAAAACTTCTCGAGAGTCACCTTCAAAAATTTCCCCTTGAGGAGTTTTGATAGAGCAGAACATTCTTCCAACTGCATCCTGCTCAGGACGCCATGGAAGAATCTGAAAAGTTGATGGATCAGGGTAAGCAAGCATGTCTGATTCGTGAGAGAAAGAGAAACCTTGAATGCAGGCAGCATCAAAGCCCATTCCCTCTTCAAATGCGTTTTCAAGTTCAGAAGGAATTACCGCAAAAGACTTCATATTGCCCAATACGTCACAAAACCAAAAACGAACAAAATGAACGTCTCGTGCGTTAATTGTCTTTAACACAAAGTCTTTTTGTGGGTTGTAAACCATGACTTACCTTTCTTTCAGGGATTGTTGTATCTCATTGTCAGGACAATTATTCCAAAAATGCCTTATGCAATCCTCTACTTTAAGCCTTCATTTAAGCACAGAATTATTTCTACTTCGTAACGAAATATACGACAAAAAGAAGGCTTTAGATAAGTTTGCTACAGAATAGAATTGCACATTAGCGCTCTTCATCCCAATATGTTATAGCGTCTTTCCTTGTTGGCTTTAATTATCAAAATTGAGAGAGAAATATCCTGTCTGAGAGCTGATGTTTCTCCCTATAAAAGGATCACCCTCAAGACTGTATCGAGGCCAACGATACTGGAAAAAAGCGCGTTCTTTCTCAATGCGCAACTGCTGATCGGGCGTAAATTCGTGGCCAAGTGTTGCACGCTCCCGATGGAAAAGCTCTACCGAAGGATTGATAGCAACGTAATAACCTTCTTTTAAGACACGTAGACAAAAATCGATATCAGAGTAGTAAATATTGAATCGTTCCTCAAGCCCACCAAGCTTTTCAAATAATGTTCGTTTAACCATTAAACAAGCACCTGAGACCGCCGATACATTATTTGCCACCACAAAACGTTTTTCGTATCCAGAATAAGTTCTTGCGCAGTGAGCACCAATGTTACTAATATGGCCTCGTTTTCCAACCGCATACCCTGCATGCTGAACAGTTTGATCAGCAAAGAGGAGTTTTCCTCCTACAACACCAATATCGCCTCGAGAACACTGACCAATAAGCTTTTCAAGAGCATTTTCAGTAATCATTTCCGTATCGTTATGCAAAAGCAAGAGATAATCGCTTTTACAAGTACGCGCCGCAGCATTAATCATTCGCGCATAGTGAAACGGTTTGTCATACTTAAATAAGCGAACCGATACTTTGCTTGAGCTCTGCAAAGCGGCATACAAATTAAAGGTTTCTCGCTCTACGCTCTGGTTATCAATAATTACAATTTCGTACCGTGAAAAGCTATTACTCTCCATAATGGAAGTAATACACCTCTCTAATAAAGCACTTTGATCCTTTGTGGGAATCAAAATTGAAACCGTAGAGGAATCATCTTCTTCAAGATAATAGTCAACGGTATAGCTCTCACGCTGAGCATCAATAAGAACACGTGCCTTAATACCCTTTTGTAAAAGATGAGCCGCAAGTACCTTTCTTCCAAAATAGAGAGGATTGTTTCGATCTTCCATAAACTCATTTATGTCCATATTGGAAGAAATAATCTCTTCTTCATAAGGATAGACGTGATAAAGAACTAAAGGAATGTGCTCGATGCATGAAGCAACAAGGGTTGATTTCAAAGCCAAGTCATAGCTAAATGCTTGAGCAGTAAAGCCGTACTCTTTCGCAATTGAATCAATTACGCCCCGTGAGAGCATTACAAATAAACCAAAGTAATTAAATGAATATAAGTAGTCAGGAGAATACTCGGGTTTAAGATGGGGATGAATCTGATATCCCTCACTGTCAACATCATCATGATCACTATAGAGCACGCATGTTTTATAGCGACTACCATTTGCTTGGTTCATATCGTCTTCTGCTTTTAATTCGTTGAGACGTCTTACGTACTCAAAGAGCGCATCACTTGCAAGAAGCACTTCTTGAGAAACTACCGCACAATACTCCCCTTGCGATTGAAGCAAACCAGTCAACACTACCGCCGAAGCCGTGGAGGAATCATCCATTTTAATTCTCTTTATTCGACTATCTTCCTCCCAGAGAGAAAAGTAGTCTTTATACGTGTCATCATTGAGACATGCATCAACCACAATCAACTCAAAAGTGCCATACGTTTGATTCATTATCGGATCGACAACTTCGCAAAGACGCTCCTTATTACAAGAAACAAGAGGAAGCACTAAGCTGATAGTTGGTCTAAACGGAAGAGTGTTAGAACGCTGCAAGGCAATATCGGCTAAGGAAGGTTCATGCTCTCTAAGCCATTCGCCATAACGAGGGTCTTCGGAAGCCGGACACGATTCTTTCTTAAACAACTCCCACAACAGACGATAGGTTTCGTCACAAAACATACCAAAACCACCTGGAATGCGGTCTTCTTCGTCGTACGCAATAACGCAAAAGTCTTTATCAGTCTTATCTACTAGAACCGAGAATCCCAGCTGGAGGCGATCTTTATCACCAAACCTTTGAGCGGGACACACCTCTTCGAAGAGAGGAAACACCGGCAAATCAATCTCTTTTCCCCGCGCATCCATAAAACGAACAAGAACATTACTCTCGTTCATTTTAGGCATATCCACCAGCATCTTAACCACCAGTGAATCTTCGGTTTCAATGACGTGAGAAAAATAAATGCTCATGCGCTCAGCACAATATTCATGCTCAATGTCCAGCATGTCGGTAATGAGCTCATTACGTACAAGGCTATTTATTCGAGTTCTCAAACGGACAGAGTTGAGCTCAACGGTGAGACATGATGTTTCTACCGGTTCTCCCTTTTCGTATTCAGTAAAAACTAAATCAACCTCACGAACAGAGAGGAAAGGAAGAACCACAATATAGTTTGCTAAAGACGAATCGTTAGCTAGCGTAAAAGGAAAAAGATGAGAAGGAATCACCGACTCATCTTTCAAAAGAGCCTCAAGCCTCAAAAGAGCATCAGGACGCATCTTGTCAATTACCAGCTGAAGATAAACTTTGCCATCTCCGTGACAAATACTTTCCAAACGGACATTCATTCTTAGTACTCCTCAGGAGAAGAATAATCAGGCATTGCGAAATAAGGATTTGAACTATCCAGGTTTGCGTTATAGAAAGGGTCACCCTTCACATATAGTTCAGGCCACAAATATTCTAGCAATGCAGCCTCTTTGCGAATTTTAATTCTGAGAGCCTTAGAGTAATTTCTTGCACGAGAAACTGACTTATAGTGACTCATCACTGCATAAGGAGTATAAACCGTGTAATAACCCTTTGAAGCTGCTTTCAAACAGAAATCCACATCGGAATATGAGAGAGAAAACTCTTCAGTAAAGCCACCAATCTCATCAAAAACACTTCGACGAACAAGCATGCAGTCACCTGATACCGCAGAAACATTCTGCGGGATAATAGCGCGATTTTGATAGCCATTCCAATCACGAGGCATATAGCGAGAGAGCGTTGTGATGACTTTTTCTCCACCTACCACAATACCTGCATTTTCAACAGAACCATCAATGTAGAGCTGCTTTGGACCTACAATACCTACCTCGGGTGATTGGAAATAGCCTACCATTACTTTTAGGAATTCATCTGAAAGCACCTTTGCGTCTTCAGTTAAAAACAACAGGAAATCAGACTGAGTATTTTTTGCAGCGAAATTTGCAATTTCTGCAAGATTAAACTCGTTATTCCAAGTCAGAACTTGAAGGTTATTGTGCTTTTCAATAAGAGAGCCATAACAATCGCGCAGCTCTTCATTGCTAGAAGCGTCTACTACAACTACCTCATACTCCCGATAAGACAACCTGCCAAAAAGAGTATTAAGACACTTAGATAAGACTTCAATATCCCCCAGCGAAGGAATAATAATGCTTACCTTCTGACGACAATCAGTAATATGGCGAACCTGATAGTGGAATGGAATATTCGAACTGATTACCTCTGCTTTAATACCTACTCTCTTACAATGGTTAAGCAGCGCTCTTCTTCCTTCTTCTTGAGAATCCTGAGAATGGACACCAAATAGCGGGTTTGCTCCATAACGAAGATGGTACAAAACACGAGGAACATGACACACTTTTCGCGCTGTTTCGCAAAGCTGCAGAATAGTGTCATATTCAAACGCAGAACCATATGAAAAATCATGCATATTCAACTGATCAATCAAGGTTTTTCTTACCGAGATAAACCCTTTAATATAGTTATAGCAGCGAAGCATTTCTGGAGAATAGTCAGGCTTGAAAATTGGATTAGAGTGGATTCCGCTAGCGTCTACTGTATCAACATCGCTATAGAAGAAATCACATTCGGGAGTTTCATTTACCGTACGCACAATCTCGAAAAGAGCATCGTGAGCAAGTTTATCTGAAGCGCGGACAACAGAAACAAATTCACCCTCAACTGCGGCAAGACCAGAGTAAAGGCGAACTTCATCTGAAGGATTAATCATATAAATGCGATCATCTTTAAAGGCGCTTACGATATCAACAATTGATTGGCGATATTCAGAGATATTTACTAGAATAAGTTCCCATTTTTCGTACGTTTGAGTGCGCATAGAGCTGATGAGCTCAAAAAGATGATGCACCGGGTCATCATTAAGGAGACAGACAACGCTAATTAATGGCTCATACTCAAAACGAGAAGAAACCTGCTGGAGCATAGTTGGCAAATCAACGGCATGAACCTCATTGAACCAGGAATTGTAATTCTCATCATCAAAAGCGTTTGTTGTTTTATGATAAAACTCTTCCAAAAGAGCCTCTTTGCTTCCTTCGCCAAGCATAGCAAAACCAGGAAGAACGCCCCCTTGAGTATCGGTTGCGCAGAAACAAACACCTTCTTGGTCTTTATTTATTAAGAAGCTCACCGCCATATGACGTCTCTCAAAAGAACCAAAATCAATTGCATGAGAGACACTATCTTCAATTACATAGGAATCAAGAAATAGTCGCCTTCCCTTTTGATCAAGGAAGTCGAATTCGATAACACTTTCCTCGTGAAACGGCATCTCAACCGCTGCAGTAATTAATATTTGGTTCTGATCTTCTACCGCACGAATGAAGTCAATATGAATACGGTCGTGAATATAAGAACCGTCAAGCTTTTCTATTGCATTGCCTTCATCATCATAGAATCGTGACGCAACCATGGTTGACCACTGAATTGAAGGAAGATCAAGCTTCTTCACGCATGAAATAATAGTGGAACCTTTTGAGTCAATTGCGCGAAATTCCAAAACAAAGCGTTTAATAGAAAGCCAAGGAAGAACAATTACGAAATGCCTTACTTCAGCAGCAGTGCGAAAACGCACGCCAGAAAGAGCCGTTTCGGAAGAAGTAAGGGTTCCATCAAAAAGAACAGATTCTAGGTCAAGAAAATTATCTTCCGCACAATAAGCAAACGTGTCAGAAGGAATATGTAAGCCCGATTCAGTTGAGGCAGAAAGAATCATTGGAAGACGCTCGTCGTAGCCAGTTATCTCGGCCAATATATACGCTTTATCCCCAAACCTGCGCAAAGTCTTGAATTGAACGTTCATAACGCTAATTCCTTCCTTATCTGCCTAAAACAAATTGCGGAGCTCGTTTTTTGTAATTATTCTATTTTAACTGGAAAAGAGAAATTATTCTTTAGCTTCTAAGAAGACCTTACGAGATACAAAATTCCACACCATAACCAATGCTGTTACCACAATCTTCGAAATACGATAATCAACCAAGAAGAGGTCAACAAAGACATACATGAAGATATCATTGAGAATCAAGCCCACAACTGACAGCAAAACAAAGATGATAAATTCCCTACGGCGACTCATAGAGTCTTTTCGCTTGAACACAAAACGCATAGAAGCGAAGTAGTTAAAGATAACTGAAACAATAAAAGCAACGGTGGTACTAATCAGGTATGGAACACCAAATACCTCCGTCAAGAAAACCATTGTGCCAAAGTCAATAAAGAAGGCAATAAAGCCCACCACACCAAATTTCATTATTTGAGCAATTAACTTTTGCACTAAAACTCCTCTAAGAACATTTCTTTACACAACGATCAATTCTCAACAATACTTTTCCGATAAACCATTGTAATCAGAAGGAAATCTATCCGAAAAATTACATAAAAAAAGACTCTGTTACCAGAGTCTTGAATACTTGGTGCCCCCAACGGGAGTCGAACCCGTGTTTCAGCCTTGAAAGGGCCGCGTCCTAGGCCTCTAGACGATGGGGACGGACACGCTGACTTGCAGCTCGATTATTATTACAAAGCACAAAATAAAACGCAAGTGTTTTTCTTTACTTTTTTTACAAAAATCCCCTTTTTTAGGTAATTTCCTTTTCGATCTTCCTGCGATTTAACTAATTTCACGCATTGTCTTTTTTGAACACGTCCATAAAGTATCCCATTTTTTCCGTTTAGCGAAAGATTATGGCAGAATGCCTCAAGGTTACTTAAAGTATTCTGAGGTATTACAAGAATAACTAGTAGGAAACTCATGCAAATTGCTGTTGCTAGTGAAGGTTTGAACGTATGCCCTATCTATAGCGCCTGTTCAAACTTTAACTACTACAAAATTGAAGACGGAAAAATTGTAGCCTCTCGTAACCTTCCTAGCCAAGGCCATCTCTGTGGTTCACAAGCAAATTTCCTTCGCCAGATTGAAGTGAAAGTTCTTCTTTGCAACAGAATTCAGAATAAAGAAATTGATTCCCTCAATGCTGCAGGCATCACCGTTATCTCGAATGTCTCAGGACGCGCAATTGATTGCGTAAGCGACTACCTTAACGACACTCTTGAAGATTACGAAGTTTTCGAATAAACCAACCAAAAAGGGGTTAACCCACCGGTACGCAGGTTGTGCCTAAACTCCTCCTTACAGGACAAAATGCACCAGCAATGCCTAAACTCCCACTCTATTTCACGAAAAAAGCCTAGCAACAATCGTTACTAGGCTTTGAATAATTGGTGGAGCATACGGGGATCGAACCCGTGACCTCTTGGCTGCCAGCCAAGCGCTCTCCCAGCTGAGCTAATGCCCCTTGAGCGTCATACAGTATATAAGGAGAAGCGGTTAATCGTCAAGTAAACTCTTTTCTCCCAAACAACTAACCTCTATGAAAGATTAGTCCTTTACTGAAGGATAAAATACTGCACTATCAAAGATTTCAGTTAATGACTTACCCTCAACAAAAGGAAGAGTAATAAACTCAGACAAAGTTGGAACAAGTTCAGAGCAATCTACGTAGTGATCTTTTTCATTAAGAGATGAAGTGTCCTGAGCACGCCAATAAGAGCAGTTTACATCAGTGATGTAAAAGAGCTGACCACCTACTTCCGTATACACAGAATGGTTACCCATAAGATAGACAACCAGTTCATCCATGTTAGTAAAAGTTATTGGTTCTGTTGCCTTGCGTCCCATAAGAACTCCTTTCCTAGGTTAATTCGAATGATAGCAATAAAATCGCAGACA
The DNA here is from genome assembly GCA_900546175.1 of uncultured Eggerthella sp. Classification (GTDB taxonomy): domain Bacteria; phylum Actinomycetota; class Coriobacteriia; order Coriobacteriales; family Eggerthellaceae; genus Anaerotardibacter. The sequence goes on from URBX01000004.1 coordinate 59,217, forward strand.
GACCAATGATTTAAGGCACTAATTCTTAACCTTAGGATTTTTTCTTTTTGCTCTGAGAATATCACCCTGGTATAAAGGCCTATCGCAGGTAAACCGGTATACTCCCATTGCTTTGTTTGCTACCGAAGATGGCACCGTGTCGCCATTAGGGAAACATTCTCGCAACTCTTTTATTTCCACCGAAACAATAGGTGCATGAGGGCTTAAAAGCTCCAAGAAGTCGTGCTCGTAGAATCTATTCCTACAGTACACATCAACGTCCCACAAATCTTCCCTAGTTTTTTTACTCTCAACAACTTCCCCAACCCAATCATAAAGCTGGACATAAATATCATCGCTTAGAGACTGTTCGGCAGGACCATAGAAAAATCCCGTATGATACGGACGGTGAGAAATAGTTTCTAGCTCCCCTTCCCATTTTTCAGCAGGCTCACCATCAAGTACATGACGGTATGCGTTTACTACAGTAGCAACATAAAATGCTTTCTTTACACGACCTTCGATTTTTATCGAATCAACACCCGCCTCAACAAGATCATCTAAATGAGCAAGCATGTTTAAATCTTTAGAGTTCATGATATGAGTAAGACCTTGATCCTGCTCAATGTCAAACAATTGTCCTGGGCGTGAAGGCTCCTCTAAGGTATAACCCCATCGACAAGGCTGAACACAGTTTCCTTGATTAGCTGCTCTCCCTGCCAAGAAATCACTAATCAGGCAACGTCCCGAAATTGCCATGCACATAGCACCATGAACAAACACTTCCACTTCCATATCTGCTGGAAGTTCTTTTTTCATGGCAGCAATTTCTTCTAGAGACATTTCACGAGCACACACAACTCGACGAGCGCCCAAAGAATACCACGCAAGAGCAGCTGCTGCGTTTGAAATAGAAGCCTGAGTGGAAACATGAAGCTCTAAAGAAGGAGCGGTTTTATGAATGATTGATAAAACACCTAAATCGCTCACAATAACCGCATCAACTCCCGCTTCTTCAAGAGCTTTTGCGTAATGAGGCAAATCGACCAAATCTTTATCATGCGCGTAAGCATTACACGTAACGTGAACTTTAACGCCATGAGCATGAGCATACTCAACCGCTTTCGGAAGAACCTCTAAAGAAAAATTTTGCGCACGAGCTCGTAAGCCGAACTTGTCTGTAGCAAGATATACTGCATCCGCACCAAAAGCAATAGCATAGCGAAGCTGCTCCATACCACCTGCTGGTGCTAACAATTCAGGAATTTTTCTCTGTTCCATAGCAATCCTTTTTTCTGCTTTTGATGAAAAACGCCTGCCCCAAAGAACAGACGTTTTATTTCACTTCAGTATACGTACACTACTATTCTTCCTTAAATGGCTAAAACTACCCGTATAAAAGGAACAATAAACAATGCTTACTTACACTAGAGAGCTGCAACTGCTTCAATTTCAGCAAGGAGCGCATCAATATCAGAGAATGGAATCTCTTTCTTTTCGCCTGTTGCACGAATTTTCACTTCTGCAACACCATTCTCAACACCACGCTTGCCAACCACAATCTGAATTGGCCAACCAATTAAGTCAGCATCAGCGAATTTCACACCTGGACGCTCTTTGCGATCATCAAGAGCAACCTCAATACCTGCATTCTGGAGCTGCTGAGCAATTTCAAGAGCAACAGGCATAACAACTTCGTCGTTTGTTACTAATGGAAGTACACATACCTGAGCTGGTGCAATATTCATAGGCCAAATAATGCCACGTTCATCATTATGTTGCTCAACAACGGCAGCAAGAGTGCGAGTTACGCCAACACCATAACAACCCATGATAAATGGCTTATCTTTACCGTCTTCATCAGAATAAACAGCATTCATTGCCTTCGAATATTTATCTCCGAGCTGAAATACCTGCGATACTTCAATACCACGTGCGCTCAGCAGTTCTTGACCGCACTCAGGACAGGCATCGCCCTTGCGAGCTTCACAAAGATCAGCCCACACATCAACGGTAAAGTCGCGATCTTGTTTTGCGCCCGCATAATGGAATCCGTGCTCGTTTGCGCCTACAACCCAGTGAAGAATGTCTTTTAGATTGCTGTCGGCAACAATCTTCACACCTTCAGGCAAACCAACAGGACCAATTGAGCCCTTTGGAAGCTTTGCTTCTTTCAGCTCTTCATCATCAAGCAATTCAAAGCCAGGAATTACATTGCCCGCTTTCAACTCATTAAGCTCATGATCACCTGGGATAAAAAGTGCAACGATGGTATTCTCTTCGTCTTTGCCTACCAGCGCTTTTACGGTTTTATTCTCCGTACTTCCCAAAAACTCAGCAAGTTCAGCAATAGAAGCCACTCCTGGGGTTTCCAATTTCGTGAGCTCTGTTACGCCGAATTCTTCTGGATGGCACTTACAAGCACCAACTTCAGTATCAGCAGCATAATTGCAGGATGAGCAATAAACCAACTCAGCCTCGCCTGCTTCCGCAAGTGCCATAAACTCGTGAGTTACACTACCGCCAATCTGTCCTGAGTCTGCCAATACCGGACGGTAATCAAGACCGCAACGCTGACAAATATTTCCATATGCTTCATACATATCATCGTAAGTCTCCTGGAGAGACTCTTTGCTTGAATGAAAACTGTAAGCATCCTTCATTATGAATTCACGACTACGCAACAAGCCAAAGCGTGGACGAATTTCGTCACGGAATTTTGATTGAATCTGATATAAGTTGCATGGAAGTTGCTTATATGAACGAAGCTCGTTACGAACAATTGCAGTGATTAGCTCTTCATGAGTTGGACCAAGGCAAAAACCATGGTCATGACGGTCATTCATGCGCATAAGTTCTGGGCCATAATCATCCCAGCGACCGCTTTCGTGCCACAACTCTGCTGGCTGTAAGGCAGGCATGAGAATTTCCTGTGCGCCTTTTGCGTTCATTTCTTCACGCACAATATTTTCAATCTTTGAGAGAACACGCATGCCCAAAGGTAAGAAGGAATACACACCTGATGCAACCTTGCGAATCATACCTGCGCGAACCAACAAAATATGGCTTGCGATTTCAGCATCTACCGGATTCTCTTTTAATGTTGGAGCGTATGTCTCACTCAAACGAATCATTTTCGTCATAGTCTTCCAATCTCTTCCATCAAGGTCTCAACAATATCCTCTTCTTTAACCTTTCGCAAGGTTTCTCCATGGGAAAAAATTACTCCCACACCATCACCGCAAGCTACTCCAATATCAGCACTTGCTGCTTCACCGGGGCCATTAACAACACATCCCATTACGGCAACCTGGATAGGTTGAGAAACAGAAGATAATCTTACTTCAATTTCTTTTGCAAGAGCAATTAAATCAACCTTACAACGGCCACAGGTAGGACATGAGATAAGTTCAGGATTTCGACGACGCAATCCAAGAGCTCCTAGAAGTGCCCAACAGGCTCGTATTTCTTCAAGTGGATCATCGGTTAGGGATATACGCATGGTATCACCAATACCTTCCTCAAGAAGGATTCCCAGACCACTTGCAGATTTTACCAAGCCTTGAAATAGCGTTCCCGCTTCAGTAACACCAATATGAAGAGGAATTTGCGGAATTCGCTGCGATAATAAACGATAGGTTTCAACCGTTGTTACTACGTCATGAGCTTTTGCCGAAACCACAATATCCCTAAACCCGTTCGCTTCAAAAAACTCCACATATCCTACTGCGGATTCTGCCAGTTTTTCAGGCAGTGTTAAATCGGTACGCTTGGATATTTCATTATCTAATGAGCCAGCATTAACGCCAATTCGAATAGGAATACCCGCATTTTTTGCTGCCTGGAGCACCGGTATTGTTTTTTGAAGCCCTCCAATATTGCCCGGATTGATACGTAGTTTCGAAGCGCCTCTTTTTGCTGCTTCGATAGCAATCTCTGCACTGAAATGAATATCAGCTACAACAGGAAGACATGATTTTTCGCAAATTTCTTGGAAGTAATCAAGGTCAGCCTTTGACGGAATTGCAATACGAATCACTTCGCATCCCGCTTCAGCAAGTCTATTTATTTGATTGATATTCTCCTGAACTTGATTTAAAGGAAGGTTGAGCATGGACTGAACCACACAAGGGTTTCCTTTGCCCATCACCACATTTCCAACAGACACTTCTCGCGTAATCTGATGGGGTTTTTTATTATTTGAAGTAGTAGTCATTTTTAGCCCCAATTACCAAAAATAAACCGTTGAACGTCTTGATTAACCATAACCACAAACAGCAGTAAAAACAACGCCATTCCTACTGTTGAAGCTACGTTTTGCGCTTTAATTGAAACGTTTTTTCTTGTAACTTTTTGCACAATTTCGATAACGAACTTTCCTCCATCAAGAGGAGGGATAGGTAACGCATTCATTAAACCTAATGAAACTGAAATAATTGCTGAAAACGAAAGAACTGTTATAAAGCCCTGTTCAAACGCAGTTTTCGATAAAACCGCAATACCGATAATTGAAGTGGAATTTGATACCGTATCCGCCACAGTAGCCGGATTAAAGAGCCCGAGAATTGCAACAAACACCGCACCAATATAGTTAAAACCCGCCATTATCGACTCAATTGGAGATAAAGCATAATGAACAATCTCGCCTGTTTGAGTATTCTGCAAATCAACACCTATTACTGAATAGATGATCACGAATACCACCATGGCATAAAGAAGATTCATGGCTGGACCGGCCAAAAGGATAATCACACGCTTTATAAAAGGGAGTGAATGATACTGTTTTTTATCCTCGGATTCGAAGAATTCATCTAAGTCATCAATAACGTGAGAAGTGCCCATTGGCGCAGTATCAGTTTCGGGAGTTCGATAAAGATCAGCCGTGTCAGTTTTTAAAGGCCGCTTAAGCGAGCCCCATTCGCACAGCTCTTCAAGCGCTTCTTGGGCTTGCTCTTCGCTCAAAGAGAAGGCTGCTTGAACCTCTTCAAGAGAAACAGTGCCGTGAGTATAGGCATACCCAAGTATTTCCTTCAAATAAGGAATCTCGCGCTTCGGTGTCATACCGCACACCATAGCATACCCGCCTAGAGGAATTGCAGTTACCCCAAAACGGGTCCCCTTCCAAGAAAAACCAAGGTTTGGACCAGGAAGACCTAACATAAATTCAGTGACTCGAACACCAAAAGCACGCGCAGTCAAGAAATGACCGCCTTCATGAATAAAAACAAGCACGCTCAAAATAATGAGACAGCATACTATCGAAATTAAAGCATCCATATATAGTTCAGTGTTCCATCAATTCAACAACAGCACTATGCCTTAAAGGCTTTTTCTATATACTTGCGAGCATACTCTCGCGCCCACGCATCTACCTGCATCAACTGCTCGATACTTTGTACAGTTTCTACCTGAGCAGCTTCCATGGTTTTTTCAATTACTTCAGCAATGCCTAAATAAGGACATTGCTCTGCTAAAAATGCCGCAACTGCAACTTCGTTAGCGGCATTCATTACACAAGGAAGCGTTCCTCCTTGCGTGCCCGCCTTGATTGCAAGAGCTAAGCAGGCAAAGGTTTCCGTATCAGGCGCTTCAAACTCTAGCGAACCAAGTTTTCTAAAATCAAGAGGTTCAACAGGAGCATCCCATCGATCGGGGTAGCTTAAAGAAAACTGAATAGGAATACGCATATCGGTTGTTCCTAAATGAGCCTTAACCGATCCATCAGTAAACTCAACCATTGAATGAATAGCACTCTGAGGTTGAACTACCACCTCAATTTTTTCGTAAGGCATATTAAAGAGATGATGGGCTTCAATAACTTCAAGTCCTTTATTCATTAGAGTCGAAGAATCGATTGAAATTTTTGGACCCATATTCCAAGTAGGATGCGCCAACGCCTGAGCAGGAGTAATCTCTTTTAGATCCTCTTTCTTTTTTCCGCGAAACGGACCACCCGAAGCGGTAATCCAAAGCTTTTCAACTTCTTGTGCCTGCTCTCCTAACAAGCACTGATAAATTGCACCGTGCTCGGAATCGATAGGAAGAAGGGTGTCAGGAGTAGACATTGGCATAAGTAAGTCTCCTCCTACTACCAAAGATTCCTTGTTAGCAAGTGCAAGCTTTTTACCTGCTTTAAGAGTAGCGTAGCTTGCCTGAAGACCAGCAGCACCCACAAGAGAATTAACAATCATATCTGCTTCATCATAAAGGCATGCATCTATAAGCTTGTCGGCACCAAAGGAAATGTCCTTTCCGCGTGCAAGAGGATGAGCTAGAACTTCATCACGCAAAGATTCGTTGCCAATAACAATCTTTTGCACTTTAAATTCTTCTGCTTGCTCTAATACCTGCTCATATCGAGAACCAGCAGCAAGAGCAACCACCGACAGCTTGTCAGAATGTCTTCTTACTACATCGAGAGTCTGTGTTCCAATTGAGCCAGTTGAGCCCAATACCACAATACGTTTCATAGCGCCCTCCTCATGAGAAGCATTTAATTACAAACCAAAAGGAATACATCCACCGCATATAAGCAACAATGCCGAAGATACGGTAACTAAGAACTGAGAATCACAGCGATCAAGAAGGCCTCCATGACCAGGCATAATAGTACCCGAGTCTTTAAAGCCCGAGTTTCGTTTAATGCGACTCTCTACCAAGTCTCCCAAAACACCCAAAATGCCACAGATAAGACCAGCAACTAATGCCTGCGCAAGAGACATATCCAAATAGGGAATATAGCAAAGCACTGCCCATATCGCCATAGAAGCAACAAGACCTGCAATAAAGCCTTCCCAGCTTTTCTTTGGCGAAATGCTTGGAGCAAGTTTATGCTTTCCAATTTTAGAACCCACTAAATAGGCAAAGGCATCATTAATCCATACGCTTGCAAAAATACCCAGCAAAAGCACACCACCCCAATAATCAGGAAGTGCTCCCTTGATGAGCATAGCGCACGACATTAATCCACCAGTATAACTAGCACCAAACAGACTTACTGATACATCAACAATGCGAGCATGTTTCCAAAAAACATACCAAACAAGCAAACACAGAATAAAGAGCGCATACAGAATGCATACTCCTTTAAAAGAGAATAGCCACATTCCTATAGGGAAGGCCGCAGCAAAAATCACTCCTAAAAATTCGTTTGCAACCTTAGCATCTGAATTAACCATGTAATAGAATTCGTTTGCACAAATTGCTGAAAGAACTGCTAGATAAAGCGCAGCAGATACATCACTTGCAAGAACGCAGACAACCGTTAGAAGGATATATACCGTACCCGTTCTAACTCTAACTTGCATATCGGAAGGGTTTTTTAGTTTCTTTGGCGTCTTTTCAACGGCCTTATTTTTTATTTTTTCTCTACGAGTTTCTTCTTTATTCAAAGAGCGTGTAATGGTTTCTCCCTCTTCGTCAAAAGAATGAGAGAAGGTATGTGCTCGAGTGTTTTTTAAGACCTGAGCACTATTTGCGCTTACTTCCCCTAAAGCAGCAGCCGTAACCTTTACTTGCTCATATTCATCAATCTGGCCAGGATTAAGGTCAGAATCACTACAAAAAGTCTCGCTTTCCGAAGAAGAGCGAGAGCTTGGTGTTTGTTTGAACGATTTTCTTATTCGCGTCTCAGCCATATTAAACAGCCCCATAGCGCCTTTCACGATCTTGGAATGCAATTACGGCACGCAATAAATCATATCGATTAAAATCAGGCCACAAAACATCGGTTACATAAAACTCAGAGTAGGCAATTTGCCAGAGAAGGAAGTTGCTTACTCGCAATTCTCCTGAAGTTCGTATCAATAAATCGGGATCAGGAATACCAGCGGTAGTAAGTCCCGATTCAAACAATTCTTCAGTCAGAGCTGGAATTTCTTGACCATTTTGACAAGCTTCTTTAACTAAATTGACATACGCATTTACTGCGCCAAGAATTTCCTGACGTGCTCCATAATTAACTGCAACTAAAAGGGTCATTCCTGCGTTATCTTTTGTTTTTTCCCACGCCTGTTCAAAAGCCTTGCGCGTCTCTTTTGGAAGCATAGATAAATCACCGATGGTTTTTACACGGACCTGTTCTTTATGAAGCTCATCAACTTCTGCAAGCATGGTCTTGGCAAACAAATCCATAAGACCAATCACTTCTTCTTGAGGGCGCTTCCAATTTTCGGTAGAAAAGGAATAGATAGTAAGGTAGTCAACCCCTAAATCATTAGCGGTTCGAATCGCTTCACGCACTGCTTCTATTCCTGCCTTATGACCCTTAAGTCTATTTAGGGCACGTTTTTTTGCCCAACGACCATTACCATCCATAATAATGGCGATATGTTGAGGAATGCGCTCGGTATCGAGCGCATTAAGGTCAATATCACAAGGAACGTGTGGGAATATGTAATCAAGAGAACGACGCATCATAACCTCGTTTAGATAGACATAACCTCTGCTTCTTTAGCCTTGAAAGCCTCATCAACCTGAGCGATATATTTGTCGGTCATTTTCTGAATTTCAGCTTCCGCACGACGCTCGTCATCTTCAGGAAGATTTTCATTCTTTACCAGTTTTTCAACTGCAGAATTCGCATCACGGCGTGCTGCACGAATAGCAACACGGGATTCTTCGGCGAAACCTTTACACTGCTTTGCTAATTCCTTACGACGTTCCTCAGTTAACGCTGGGAAAGGAAGACGAATAACCGAACCATCATTGCTAGGAGTTACCCCAATATCAGACTTTAAAATAGCCTGCTCAATAGCACCAAGGCAGGACTTATCCCATGGCTCAATTACCAAAAGATGAGCATCAGGTGTTTTAATGCCCGCAAGCTGATTGACTGGAGTAAGAGCGCCGTAATAGTCAACCTTTACTCGATCAAGAACCATTGCACTTGCACGACCAGTGCGAACGCCACTAAAGTTATAAGAAAGCTGTTCCATTGCATGCTGCATACGTTCTTCAGCTTTCAACAATACCTCATCTACCATTGTTTTCCCTTTCAAAGGATCTACTTCGTTAACAAATGCGGTTAGTAATTATATGCATTGTAACTAATACTATTCATCAATGCACACGGTTGTGCCAATGTTTTCTCCCTTAAGAATTCGAGCAATATTGCCTGGAACCATAAGGTCGAATACAAGAATTGGAAGATTATTGTCCATGCAAAGAGAAATAGCGGTTGAATCCATCACTTCGAGCCCGCGATTCAATACTTCCATGTAAGAAATGCGCTCAAAGCGTTTTGCGTCTGGATTAGTAACAGGGTCGCAATCATAAATACCATCAACTTTCGTTGCTTTAATTACACACTCTGCATTTATTTCACACGCGCGCAATGCTGCGGTAGTATCAGTAGTGAAGTAAGGATTACCCGTACCTGCAGCAAAGATGGTAACAATACCTTTCTGGAGGTGATTAATAGCACGACGGCGAATATAAGTTTCGCAAATCTGGCGCATTTCGATTGCGCTCATAACACGCGTTGGAATGTTATGACGCTCAAACGCATCCTGCAATGCAAGAGAATTAATGCAGGTTGCTAACATGCCCATGTAGTCACCTTGTGCACGATCCATGCCGTCTGCTACGCCTGCAAGACCACGGAAGATATTGCCACCACCAACAGTAATAGCAAGCTCAACACCGTCGTTTACGATTTCTTTAATCTGAACTGCGAGCTCTTCAACTACTTTTGGATCAACACCGTATCCGTTATCGCCCATCAACGCCTCTCCCGAGAGTTTCAAAAGAACGCGCTTATATTTATAATCTGAATTCATAGCTATACCCTTCTCATAACCAAGGAGCTTTTTTGGCTCTGTCTATATTAACCTAAAAGCTTTCTCTCCTTCTCCTCAGACAAAGAGAAACTCGAGAAAACAGGAGCTTTAAGAATCAGAACCTAGTGTAACCTGCGTAGTCTTTTCTTCTCCATCACGATAGTAGGTAACAGTAATTTGATCTCCTGGATTATGAGAACGAATTACCATTGTTGCGTAACTGCTGCTGGTAATCTTCGAATTGTCGATTTTGGTTATAACGTCGCCTTCTTTAAGACCTGCATTGTCTGCACCAGAACCAGGAACAACAGAAGTAATATAGGCACCCGAATTTACCTTTATTCCATACTGAGCAGCATTAGCACTGTTGATGGTGTATAACGAAACTCCTAATTGAGCATGAGAAGGAGTCTCTCCCGCGATAAGCTGCTGCGCAATTCCCATAGCATAATCAACAGGAATAGCAAAACCAACACCAGAACTGCTACCAGAAGAAGACGCAATAAGCGTATTAATACCAATAAGCTTTCCATTGCTATCAACTAATGGACCACCAGAATTACCTGTGTTAATAGCCGCATCAGTCTGAATCATATTGGAATAGATTGCATCCGAATCAGATACTGCAAGAGAAGAAGTGGTTCTACTTACCGCAGATACAATACCAGTAGAAACAGACTGCTCCAAACCGTAAGGACTACCAGCAGCCATTACCCATTGTCCAGCTTTTAAATCAGAAGAGCTGCCAATTTCAATAGCCTGCAAATCAGTAGCATTGGCTTTAATAACTGCCAAGTCACTCGTTTCGTCAGTGCCTACTACGGTAGCTTCGTATTCCTGACTATTAACTGTTACACGAAGCGCATCCGCCCCTTCGATAACGTGATAATTTGTAAGAATATAGCCATCGGAAGAAATAACTACACCCGAACCAAGAGCCGAGAGAGCCAGCTCGTCAGCTGAAGTCTTCGAGCCTGGTGCAATACCTAACACGGGAAAGGATGATTGGTTTGTATATACGTCAATATTTACAACGCTCGGGAGCACTTTTGCGGCAACAGCTTCTGCTAAAGTAGTGTCTTCACCATTAACTAGAATGGTTGATTCGCTCTTACTTCCCAGCTCTACGACAGAACCAGAATTATTAATAAAGCCATAAGCCCCAAAAACTAGCACGCAGCCAATAATGGCACCCATGCATCCAAGAAGAAATGTCTTAAAAGAACCTGTTGATTTCTTTTTTGACTCCTTAGACACCTGCTGCCCGGTAAAGTCCCTCTCATCCATCGGCTATCCTTTCAACCACTCAAAAATTATTCGATTACCATAATCTAGTAAAGCATTTCTATGTTTATTAATAATCAGAAAAAATCATTCTGCTTTCATAAAAAAAGACCAGTTCATTCATATTTAGAACTGATCTTTTTTGTTTGTCACTATTTCAAAACAAAGGGTTAATTTCCTGAAGTAGAAGACTTTTCTTTTTCTTCTTCAGTAGTTTCTTCAGGCTCAGCAGCAGTCACGGTAACCTGCTCCAAACCCGTAATATCAACGCTTGTTCCAAGCCATTTCTTCTCAATAACTTTAATCATGCCGCCCTTAGAAAGGCTAGCAATAGCATTATTGATTTCTTTAAGTAACTCTGTGTTATTTGAAGCAACCGCAACGCAACGATATGTCTTGTCACCAAGAATAGCAATTGGATATGCAGAAATCTTTGCAGAATGAGCAGCATAGCTACCAATAATGCTATCTGAAGCAGCAAATTGAGCAGAACCATCTGAAAGCTTAGTAAATGCATCTGCCAAATTCGATACGGAAACCAAATGGGTTTCTCCATAATGTTCTGTCACGTCAAAAGCACTCATAGAAGAAGCCTGAGCAGCAATCTTATAATCTCCACTAGTATCAGCAGGAGCCTTTGCAGTTGCATCGGTTGAGAAAAGGCATACTGCAGTAGAAAGATAGGAATCGCTTAATGCGTATGCATCATTTTTTGTGGTAGCACCTACTACAATGTCTACGTTTTCAGTAGTAATGCCTTTAGCAACATCTGAACCAACATCAACCAATTCAAGTTCAAGACCCATTTCATCTGCTAAAGCAGCAGCAATATCAACCTCAAGGCCAATCAAAGAACCAGAAGAGGAAACCGCATACGGTGCGCTAGAAGAATCAACACCAACTTTCAAAACACCATCTTCTTTAAGAGCGGACGAAGAAATGGTTTGTTCTTTCTTTTCTGGAGAATAATCTGAGGAGGAGCATCCACACAGAGTAAAACCTGCACACAACGCTACCACCAAGCCTAAAACAAGAAGTTTTGTTGGCTTCATGAAGTAATCCTTTCAAAAAAGTCTTTCTGCTTTAGCGCTTCAATTAGCTGACCTAGTTTTTGACCCCACACTCGCGTACTGGAACTAAGCTATCAACATCATTCTCTCGCCCCCGCGGCCCTATGCCGCTACAAAGGACGGTACGACTTACCTCTAGGATGCGCCATGATCGTCTGAGAAAACTCAATGACTTACGTGGGTCCTTTTGACCGCATCTGCCTTGGACTAGGAAAAAATCCGCAACTACAGACCTAAAAGAAGCTTTTCCAGTTTAGCAGAATTATTCTCTACTACCCACTTTGAGTACCGAGTTGCATTAAAAATCTATTTGCTAAAACCCTTTTCTTTAACTATCGAGCATAAATAACCTAATTCCAAATTTTTTAAACTCTCTTTAAAAAACCTCTGCCACCCTCTTTCCTATGAAAAAAACAGCTCACCTCTCTCCTGCACTGGATAAAACAGAAAACGAAAGAAAAAACCTCATTCGCAAAGCAATAACTCCTTGTTGTGAAGCACTCAAAGAAGGATTTGCGGAAATGATTTGGCCTACTCGGTGCGCTCTTTGCAATAAGCCAGGAACCTATGTATGCAGAGATTGCCTTTTAAGCCTTTCTTATATTGACCAAAACTACGCCTGTTTGGCATGTGGAGCACCATTTGGGATACATCTCTGTACTGAATGCAACAGCTACATTATCCAACAACGCAAACGAATGCCTTTTGTTCTTGACTCAACAACCTCAATTCTTCTTTTTGACCACAAGACGCAGCAAATCATTACCACCTACAAAGATAAAGGAGAACAGCGATTATCTACCCTATTTGCCGAAATGATAGCTGAAGCAATTCATCCCCAGCTAAAAAATCCTTATTCAATTATCACGACTATACCCATGAGAAAAGAAGCGAAGACTACACGTGGATTTGATCATATGGATTTAATTGCAAAACAGGTCTCGTCACTGACTTCACTTCCCTATTTCCCCCTCTTAGCAGAACTCCCTCACCAAGACCAACGAAAACTCAGTGCACAGCAGAGACAAGAGAATATGAAAGGGGCGTTTAGGCTTAATCCCAAACGGCTTATGACAATAAACACCCTTCAGACAGAAAAAACTTCCATCATTCTTCTTGATGATGTTTTTACCACTGGAACAACGCTTTGGAGCGCTGCGGAAGTATTAAAAGAACGAGGTTTTAAGAATATCCATGCATATACACTTGCACGCGTTCTAAAGTAGACTTTAGCTCATTGGCAAGTATTACCCCATTAAATGCGATTGCTTTGAGTTTTAGATTGAGCGGTGGAAAACTCCTCGACATCAACAGAGATGCTGTGCTGAATAGGCTTCCAAGTAACCTTCTTGAACAAAGCAACTAATGCAATAGGAATGTAGGTGAGCATGAAAAATGGGAACGTGAACATGTAACCAATTTTCTTTTTGGTGGTGGAGTGAATATTGTCCCATTCAGTAAAGGTGGTCAAAGCACCAAACATAAACATGAAAGTGGTATAGCTAAACAGACAGAAGAATACCGAAGATATTGAAGAGGAAACCATCACGCCAGTTGAAACAGCACCAGTAAGTCCCAAAATCAAAATAATGGTATTGAAGATGATAGTAATAATGCTCAAAAGCATGCCTGGAGCAATAGTCATGAGCATGTCGTAGCAAGCAAAGCGATATCCCTTAGGATTCTTGGCTATGCCTTTTACTAAACGCAAACCATATTTACCAAATACTTGGTAAAAGCCCTTTGCCCAACGGAAACGCTGATTCCAAGAATCTTTAAAGGTTAATGGCTGTTCGTCATATAAAACAGCTGTAGGGCAGTAACTTACCCGCCTACCATTGAGAATACAGTTTGTAGAAAATTCAATGTCTTCAGTAAGCAAATGGAATTTCCAACCGCCCATTTCTTCAATTACTTTTGCGCTAACAAAAAATCCCGTACCTGAAACAGCACAGCTGGTATTGAGGGTAAGACGAGCCTGAGATAGATACTTTGCCTCACGCAAAAACCAAACAGCATAACCGGCAGTAATCCAGTTTGATCCGTAATTCTTTGAATTGCGGTAGCTTGTCGAAGCGATTGCTCCATTATCAAAGGTCTTATTCATTTCGCGGAAGTAATTAACATCTAAAACATTATCCGCATCGAAAATAAAGAAGGCCTCATATCCTTCGTTGCCATAGTGTTCTTTAATACACGTAAAGCCATAATCAAGAGCATAGCCTTTACCAACATATTCAGTATTAAAGCGAGGGAAAACAATTGCGCCAGCCTCTTGAGCTACTGCAGCGGTATTGTCAGTACAGTTGTCGGCGATAACAAAGATATCAATAAGCTCCTGAGGGTAATTCTGAACACGAATACTATGGATTAAGTCTCCAATTACCGCATTCTCATTACGCGCAGAAATTACTACTGCATATTTATGATTCTTTTTTGCCTCTAACTTAGGAGGCTTTTTTGTAAGAACAACAAGAACATAGAAAATCTGATAGGAGTAGCAACAGGTAAAGGTCAAAAAGACACAGAAATTAAAAATATCAACAAAAGATGTTGATGCCAAAAAATCCAATTCCACTCCTTTGTTATACCTTGAAACAGTATAAAACCTAATACATAAACAAATGAATAATTATCAATCTATCCACAAATGAACGACAAATAAATAAACATTTGGCACTATTGATCTTGTTTAAGGAAAAGTTTCTGAACTATCCCCCAAAAAACTTGCTGTTCAAAGCGCGGCTTTTCTTTTTACTCCTAATAAGCCTCAATTGCAAACAAGGACTCTTAAAAAACACAATTCTTGAAAAAAGAAGTGCTTTTTTTACAAAAAATCAGGGTGAGCGGAACTGAGGAATAAGCTTACTGACCTCCCGATAAGCCTACAGGGGGAATTTTTTTCCTATTTATCAAATTGCTAAAGATATTCTGAGAATGTTTTAATGGAAACCGCTAGAATTGAAGAGCAAAAATAAATACCGCTACCCTTTGAAAGGAGCCAGCATGAATTACGATGTAAAAGATATCGAGCTTGCTGATGCTGGTCTTGATCGCATCTTATGGGCAGATCGTGATATGCCAGTATTGGCAACCATCCGTGAACGCTTCGAAAAAGAAAAACCACTTGAAGGCATCCGTATTGGCGCTTGCCTTCACGTTACAACTGAAACTGCTAACCTTATGCGCACTCTTAAAGCAGGTGGTGCAGAAGTTGTTCTTTGTGCTTCAAACCCACTTTCCACTCAAGACGAAACAGCAGCCGCATTGGTAAAGCATTTCGATATTCCTGTTTTTGCTATTAAAGGCGAAGACACCCAGACCTACTACAAACATATTGATACCGTTATCGATTTTCTCCCTCAAATTACCATGGATGACGGCGCTGATGTTGTAGGCAGAATCCACGACCTTCGTCCTGAAGCATTAGAGACCATCATTGGTGGCACCGAAGAAACCACTACTGGCGTTGTTCGTTTGGCAGCTATGGCTCAACAAAATGCTCTCAAATACCCAATCATTGCCGTAAATGAAGCAAAGACAAAACACTTCTTTGATAATCGCTATGGCACAGGCCAATCAACTCTTGATGGCATTATTCGCGCAACAAACCGCCTGCTGTCAGGTCGCACCTTTGTTGTATCTGGTTATGGATGGTGCGGTAGAGGCCTTGCAACTCGCGCACGCGGTATGGGCGCACAGGTTATCGTATGCGAAGTTGATCCTTTGAAGGCACTTGAAGCAATTATGGACGGCTTCAGAGTCATGCCTGCAGTAAAAGCAGCAAAAGAATGTGATATTTGGTGCACAGTAACAGGTGACTTCAACGTAATTGATGGCCCAATGTTTGAAAACATGAAAGACGGTGCTATCATCTGCAACTCGGGTCACTTCAATTCAGAAATTAACATTCCATGGTTGGAAGAGAATGCCGTTTCACATCGCACTCTTCGTCCATTAGTTGAGGAATACACCTTTAAAGATGGACGCACCGTTGTTCTTCTTGCTGAAGGCCGCCTCGTTAACTTAAGCTGCGCAGAAGGTCATCCTGCGTCAGTAATGGATATGAGCTTTGCAAATCAGGCATTGAGTGCAGAATACATGGTAAAACATGCAAGAGAAATGGCTCCTGACTGCTACGATGTACCAGAAGATATTGATAACACAATTGCACAGCTTAAACTTAAGACTTTAGGAGTTGAGATTGACGTATTAACGCCTGAGCAGGTTGCTTATCTTAATTCATGGAAGCTTGGCACTGTTTAAGCGTACACAGTCTCCGTTCTTTTGTTTGGTAGCTTGTTTTTCTGCTAGTTGTTTATTTATCTAGCTTGAATCTTCACTCTAAGTGCAACGGAGAAAAACGAAAGAGGCGCGCAGAGTCCCGATAGAATGGTGTTTGCGAAGACGACCAGGGAATCGGAGGCACCATGCGCCACTACGGACATCTTACGCTATGCGAGCGCGAGGACATCATGCTCATGCGCCGCGAGGGCAGAAAAAACACAGAAATCGCCGTGGCCATCGGCCGCAGCAAGTCGATGGTCTCGCGCGAGCTTGCCCGCAACTCGTGCCAGCGCTTCTACAGGGCATCGAGGCTCAGGCGCAAGGGCAGGCGCCGAAAGTCGCCCGGCTCGGAGCGCCGGGGCAAGATCAAGGTGTCCCATGCCATATCCAGAGAACCGAACAAACATTCTTGGTGGAGGCCGGAGTCCATACGACAAACTCTGGAAAGAACTCATCGCCAATGTCGATAGAACAATAGCCGGACAATAGGCTACATGTAACTATGTTCTCGTAGCTAAAACCCCGCTTAGGCGGGGTTTTTTTCTTGTGACACAGCGCATACGCTAGACCTAGAGAAAGGCGGTGCGCATGGCGAGCAGATATTCGTGTCTTTTCGGGCCGCAGCTCGTCACCAAGTGTCGCCAAAGACTAGCAGTTGCGCTTGCCCGATATAGCTTCGAGCGCGATACGGTAGACGCGCACAGCTGAAAGCTCCCGGCAGGTATCGAGCGGCACGTCTTCGAAGCCGCAGTGCTCACAAATCAGCCGCAGGCCTTTGATAATCTCCTCATTGTCCTCGACAACCTCGCATTCTCCGAAGCCAATCACGCTCTCGTAGCGCGTCGTTATGCCATGCGCCCTAACCTCGTAGCCGAGAAAGATATCACCTTCGAAACACACGCGCCTGTCGCATGCCAACAGATCGACTTTCATGCCCTTGCAAGCGCAATGGAAATAAACGACGGGCTTGTCGATACTCAAATCAAGCCCAAATGAAACGGGAACCACGTATGGGCCGTCCACGCCAGTCAATCCGAGTCGGATCGTGTCGCAGCGCCGCAGGATATCAAGAATGGCATCTTTATCCGTAACTTCGCGGTCCTTTCTTCTCATGGCTTCAACCTTTCTTTTACCGGTGGCTGATGGTTGACAGCGCCGCCGAGTCTATCCGAACAACGACATGCGAACCAGAAGTATTCAGACACTGAATCAGCAGCTTGAAGACAAGTGCATCGATGTCCGATTTGGCTATTCATCCGAATGCATGTCGGTTAGCATAGCATAGCATAGGAGGAATCGACCAGCTTATTCTCAGGCGCGCCCTTAGCCTAGCCCCACTTGCATTGGCTCAGGTGCCTTCCCTGTTCAGAGGACAAGCGCGCAAGGAAGTCTTCGACGCAAAAGAAATGGCTGATATTATCCAGCGTCTCAATCAGCTTCCGCGTGCCACAAAGAAGCTAAAGAAAGCTCACATCCAACAAGCAAAGATGGTGGAAGCCCATCGGATTCAAGAGGCAAAAAGACGCTTAAAGGAATTTTTTTCCATAAGCACAAACTTCCTCTTGAAATGCAAAAGGGGTTCTGTATAATAAGCTAGTGCTTTTGCCAGTGTGGCGCAACGGTAGCGCAACTGATTTGTAATCAGTGGGTTGCAGGTTCGATTCCTGTCACTGGCTCCAGCAAGAAATTTTTAACCCTTCAAGTTTTCTTGGAGGGTTTTTCTTTTTTGCAAACAGCTTAAAAGCACACCAACGTTCTATGCGTCCAAAAAATCCTTATCAATATTACGCGCAAGTATCGTCTTTTCTAATACACACCTGTTCCGTCAAATGCGGGAACAAAGCTCTCTTCACACGCAGGCCCATCTTGCCAGAAATAATCTTCAAAACCAAGATAGTCAGCATAATCAAGCACTTGATTATATTCTTCTTCAGACACAGTACCCCTTAAGTTGTAGGCACTTAAATCGCCACAATAATCAAGAGGAGTAAATTGATTCATGATACTTAAGGTTAATTTCGAACCAAAACGCTCATAGAGTGCATTGAGCGCCTGGAAAGAATTGTCTAGATTGCCTGGTAGAACAAGATGACGAATAATTACTCCCTGCTTTAACAATCCCGTATCACTATCCAGCTCAATAGTTGATTTAGTAGAAGCAATCATCCCTGTTTGTAAAAGCATCTCCTCAAGAGCATCTAAGGCAACCTGCTCGTAATGAGGAGCGCGCGAAAGATTTCTTGCAAGCTTTGGCAGAGCATATTTATAATCCGTCAAATAAATATCAACAAGCCCTCTTAGTTGGCGAAGAGCCTTAAGTGATTCGTACCCTGAGGTGTTATAAACCACCGGAATTGTAAGTTTGCTGCCTTTAATCTTTTTCAAAGCAGCGACTATATGGGGAAGAAAGTGAGTTGGTGTAACAAGATTAATGTTTGCAGCATGCTCGTCATTTTGCAATCGAAGAAACAGTGACGCTAATTGATCAACAGAAATCTCCACTCCTTCGCCTGAAGCTAGTGGCTTATTTTGGCAATATACACAATGGAGCGGACAGTATGAAAAAAACACCGCACCGCTTCCCTGTTCTCCTACTAAACACGGCTCCTCCCACATATGAAGAGCAGCTCGTCCTAACTTTAAAGAGTCCGAAGCCCCACATACGCCCCTTTTTCCTGCAGTTCTATCAACTCCACACGCATGAGGGCAGAGAGAACAAGAAGCGTATTGAGAATGTTCTTCAAAAAAATCCATTAGAACTCGTAAATTTCACTTTCGTGCTAGTAATACTCTTCGTCGTCTCCATAACGAAAATCATCCTGGTCAAAATCATAGGTACCAAAACCGTCGTAATCATCCAAACGACCATAACCCTCATCGCCATGAGTATGGTTGCTACAATTACAACCATGAGAATGTCCTTCATGACCACAATCGCAATCATCGTCACACATATGTTGGTCATAATGATTGTCAGCTAACGACCAATTAAGGTTATACTTCTGCGCCTCTGCTTCATTTCCAAATAAAAGACAGAGCGCTGCAGGGTTTAGCTGAGCACCGCCAATAACGGCCAGCAATTCAAACATATGGAACGCTGCGTCTGCTTGAAGAAGCTGCGAGCGGTTCTCTTCAGCACACGCAAACGCTGCAAAGAGCTCACCCATTACTATTTCTACCGTAAATGACCCCTTGAAGCGTTTTTCAATCATTGCTTCAGCAAGCAGAATTTGCGAAGAAGACATCATCCCTACAGAATCCATGAGGTCAAGGTAATCTTCATACGCTTCAGTATCAGCACTTGAACAATACATTTGATACGACTCAGCAACACTTACAAAATCACAGGCAGCTTGAATGGTGTGTGCAGCTTTTGCAACTTGTCCTTGCCCTACCGCGCCCATCCAAAAGAGACGATACGAAAGCGCATTAAGCATTGGCTCAATAACTTTAAATGTTTCTTTTTCCGCACCCACAAAGCAGAGAAGATTAGAAGCGCTTGCAAAAGCTTCTTCTAATGTAACATCGCGCACACATAAGGGAGCATCGGCAAAGGATTTAGAACTAACCTGTGCAATAGCAAATAGTTCCCTTGCAAAAGACGGAGTAGATGGGCTTAAATCAACAAAGCATGCGCCCTCTTTTGCAACTGAGAGCAAGCCTGGTTCCTCATAATAAATATCTTCCAAGCTTGTTTGGGACTCATGATAGGTAAAGATTACATCAGCAGTTTCAAGAGAATCCGCACCTTCAAATCCTGATTGAAGGAGAAGAGAAACTAAGGGGGCACCTACAGAAGTGTCCCCTACAAATACAAAGGAATTGTTTGTCATATTATTTACCTTTTACCTTATTTGCAATGCGATCAGCTAATGAGCCAGAATCTCGGCGGTCACTACCCCAGAAAACCATTGCAACCATTCCTGGACCAACATGACTGCCAATAACAGGACCAACTACCGATTCAAGAATAAGTGCATCTTCGTCCGATTTTTCGATAAGTTCAATGAGCTTATCGAGGTCTTTTTTTGCATCAGCATGAGCGACAATAATTCGAGAAGAATTAACCGATTGCATACGCGTTTTCTCGTAATGCTCAATCATCTGCTTCATGCCTTTTTTGCGGCCACGAGCCATGCCCATCAAAGACAAAGTACCTTCAAGACCAAACGTTAAAAGCGGCTTCAAATCGAGCTTAGAGCCAGCAAACGCTACTGAAGAAGGAATGCGGCCTCCTCTGCGAAGTACTTCTAAATCATCAATCATAAACGAACAATTAATGAAGTATTGAGCTTCCTCAACCCATGCAGCAAGCTCTTTTGCACTTAAGCCTTTTTCGCGCTCAGACAACGCTCCATGAACCAAAAAACCTTCAGCAATAGATGCAAGCTTCGAATCAACAACGTGTAACTCAAAGTCAGGATGCTCTGCTACAAACTGGTCACGCAAAAGCACACAGGTATCGTAAGTGCCTGATAGACCTGAAGAGAAGCAAATAAAAACTGCTGGTTTACCCTGTTCATAAGCCCATTGATACGCCTCAGTAATATCCGCCATTGGGATTTGAGCGGTAGAAGGCTCTTCGCCGTTGCGCATACCATCATAAAACTCCTCAGGAGAAACACTCTGAAACATATCATCAATGTGGGTTCCCTTGCTATCAATGTAAGGGAATTTCAATAAATATACGCCTTCGCGATCAATAGTTTCTTTCGGCAAATCACAGCATGAATCAATAATTACATTACATTTTGTATTCATATAAATCGCAACCTGTCTTTTAAGTACTACCCTAGAAATAATTATGCCAAATCAAGCAATTTAGTAATCAGTTCATCTCGTCTATAAAATAAAGAATACTCCAAACCTACTGGATAGGAATGAGGATTCAAAAGGCGTTTTTGGCTTTCATCTAATAGTTCAAGCTGACCTTTTGCGTAATCTCTTGCAATAAGAGCATTCTTATATTCTTCCGGAAGCACCACTGTTCCCTTTTCGCAAAGAGGCTCCAGCAGTGTTACGTAATTCAATCCTTTTAGCTTCTTCTGACGGAAACGATCAGCAGGGTCCACAATACGTTCAATAGGAACCCCTGTATTGATGTCAAACACCATATCTCCGGCAATTTTTCCTGATGGATAGAAGTAACGACGAACATCAAGAACACCTGGCGTTGTAATTTTTGCGGTATTTCCTGTTACCTTAATACAATCAACCCATTTGCCTTCCGCATCCTTTTTTGCGGCAAGCTTATAAACACCACCAAGGGCAGGCTGATCATAGGAAGTTGCAAGCTTAGTGCCCACACCCCATGAAGAAACTTTTGCCCCAGAGTCGCGAATAGTTTTAATAGTCCACTCATCAAGATCGTTCGAAAGGACAACACCGGTTTCAGTTAAACCTGCCTCATCCAGCATTTCACGTGCTTTAATTGCCTGCCAGGAAAGGTCCCCTGAATCAATGCGAATACCGGCAAGCGTTTCGCCACGCTCTTTCATTTCCAAACCGACCTGAATTGCGTTTTTGATGCCGGTAGAAATATTGTAGGTATCAACAAGTAACACGCAGTTTGTAGGGAATGCTTTCGCATAAGCTCTAAATGCTTCGAGTTCGGAATCAAACGACATTACCCACGAATGAGAATGGGTACCTGAAACGGGAAGGTTATAAAGCTTACCTGCCAAAACGTTAGAAGTTGAAGCACAACCACCAACAATAGCAGCACGAGATGCGCGAACGCCACCCGATTCACCTTGAGCTCTTCTAAGACCAAACTCAGCAACAGGCGTTTGAGCACATAGGCAAATGCGTGCAGCTTTAGTGGCAACAAGTGTTTCAAAATTCACTGCATTTAAGAGAGCAGTCTCTAAAAGCTGGCATTCGATAATAGGACCTGTAACACGGAAAAGAGGGTCATTTGGGAACACAACCGTTCCTTCGCGAACAGCCCAAATATCTACCGAAAGCTCTAAGTGAAGCAAATACTCAAGAAACCCTGGTTTAAACAGCTTTCCACCACCTGGCGCATCAAGCGATGCCAAGTAATCAATATCTTCTTGCGTAAAACCAAATCCCTCAATAACCTCTGCCATATGCTCCATGCCTGAAGCAATCGCATAGCCTCCTTCAAAAGGATTTAGACGAAAAAAACTGTAAAAACACACCTCTTCATCTTGCTTATTATTCTCCCAATACCCTTGGGCCATAGTAAGCTGATAAAGGTCGGTTAACAACGAGTAATCTTCGTTATTCATTTGATTGCCCTCCTGCGCTATGACGGCGACGACGCGTTCTGCGAGAGGTATTTGCCGCCTCTATTTTTCCAGCAGTAGCTGCTTTATTTTGTTGTTCGATACTAATTCGATCCTGTTGGGGCTTCTGAGGCTTTCCTCCCCTTTGCTTTTTGTGGGAAGAATTTTGTTTCTGGGAAGCACCCGACTTATTAGCTAACTGAGGATTACGAATACCTGAGGATTTTTGGCCAGGGCGCTTTGCAGGAATACGCTCTTCTGCTTTTATAGCAGCCTTCTCGTATGCGGTTGGTTTTCCCGGCTTGTTAGCAGGAACATTAGTTGCCGAACGTCTTCTCTTATTTCGCTGACGTCTTAAAGAAGAAGGCTGATTGAAAGAGGCATTCTTATCTACTGCCCTATCTCCCGACTTTTCAGTAGCCTTTTGTGCTGACGATCTTTTCGTTTCTGATGTTGACTTTTTCTCTTCGTGTTTTACGGGAGTATCCTGAACCTGAGGACCCGTTTCAACCTGAATAACTCCATCGCTATCAATTCGGCTTCTTCTTCTCCTAGTTTTGCGAGGAGAAGACTTCTTTGGCGCCTCTTCATTTTCTGATGGACGAGAAGCTCGTGGATTAGTTGCAACCTTATCTTCTTCAGTAAAGTTCGACGCTTCAAACAGAGCCGATGCTTCAAGAATATCAATCTTCTTTACTTCGGAGTATTTCTCAAAAACCTCTTCAGTAATCTTGTTTGGACGCTTTGAGTCTCCTACTGTTTCCATTTCAGCAAGAGGGACCTTTATTGTTTTTCCCTCTTCAATCTGAATTGTAACCATTTCTCGAGGAACATTAATTTCAAGAACTTTACCTACACCCTCAGGTAATTCAATTTTCGCATTTACCTTTGGAGCGCGAGCATTAACTTCTTTATATGCCTCATATTCATAGCGAAGACAACACATCAAACGACCACAAACACCAGATATTTTTTGTGGATTAAGAGACAAGTTCTGTTCTTTTGCCATGCGAATAGATACCGGAGAAAACTCTCCGCCCAAACGCTTGCAGCATAACTCTTGACCACAGTGACCAAGACCACCCACAATTCGTGCGCCATCTCTTACGCCAATTTGACGCATATCTACACGCACATGAAAATGAGCAGCAAGCTTTCGTACTAATTCGCGAAAATCTACTCGTTCTTCTGCCTCAAAATAAAAGACTGCCTTATCGCCATCAAACAAGAACTCAACCGCAACAGGATGCATATCACTGTTTGTTTCAAGCGCAAACTCTTTAAATACCCGCAGAGACTCTTCGCCCTTAATACGCAGTTCCTCTGCCTTTTCGCAATCTTGTTCAGTTGCAATACGCAACACTGGCTTCAAAGGAGACTTAAGCTGTTCAACGAGCTCATCACTTACCTCAAGAATTTCCGAGGTAGCACAACCAAACTCGTTTCCCCGTTCGGTTGAAACAATTACTTTATCGCCTTCATGTATATCTATATCGGTTGGATCAAACCAAAGAACCTTCGGTCCAATCTGCAGCTTAATGGGCGCTACCCGAACCATATAAAACCTTTCTTATCGTAAAAAGAAGTGAATCCAGACAAGTTTCTGGTGACACATTATATTGTATTGCTTCATCTGTTTTGCGTGTCTGTTCTAACGCTCTCATAATCTGCGCCAAATCAGCACCTTCAGCAGCCTGACAAAGCTGCTCAAATCTATCAACATTGACGCAATATTCTTGCGTACCTGCCACTATCATCATGATATCCCGCAACCAACTTCTCACTACGGAAGTAAGTTGACCAAGTGCCTCAAATGTAGCCTGAGTGAGTGCTCGTTTATTTCTCAGCTCAATTTGGCGAATAGCTGAACGAGTAAGATACTCCGCTGATTCATTAAGGTATTCCTTCTGTTCTTGTCGAACATTATCAAGAGGAGCCTTTGCGCGTTCTATTAAATCTTGAGCGTACTGGAGAACATCAGCATCATCACAGACCCTTAGGCTCTCTAATACATCAATCACTTCTCTGCGAAATTCAAATCGTTCTGAAGACTTAGCGAACGAAATTGCTTTCGTAAGAGAGCCATCACAAGCAGCTAGAGCAATACGCGCATTTAGCTGGCTTACCCCCGTATGCTGCATAAGAATACCTACTGATTCGGATTCGGGAATAGGCCTGAAAGGAATAAGTTGACAACGAGATACAACCGTAGGAAGCACTGCATCAACAGTTCTTCCTAAAAGAATAAACACGACATCTTCAAGAGGTTCTTCTAATGTTTTCAGAAATGCGTTTGCAGGTTGAACACCCAGTAAATCTGCTCTATCAATAATATAGACTTTCTTCCTTGCCTGAACAGGAGCAAGCATCGAATCAGCTACAACTTCTCTAATTTGCTCAACAAGGTAGCCGCGCGCTCCTTCAGGCGTTAAGAAATGAATATCAGGATGCTTATGTGCTTTTGCTTGCCTACAATCCTTGCATTCGTTACAACCGCTTTTAGCGCACACAATTGCCTGAGCAAATGCCCAGGCAGCAAAGGTTTTACTTGAACCAGCTGGTCCGGTAAAGAGATAGGCATGAGAGATAGAATTATTTTTTACGCTTGCTCGAAAAAAAGACCTAACCCGTGGCTGTCCATATATACCGTCAAAAATATCCGGCATATGAAACTACCCTTCCAACTGAGTGATGGAAGCTTTTTGATCGGTATTTCGTTCTAAAATTGGAGCAAAAAAGCTCTCATTCCAAACGGGAGAATCTTCACCCCAACCAAAAACGTCTTTAAGCTCAGAAAAAATTGCGCGAGCGGTAACATTTTTTTCAGTTGCTGAAGAAACAACGCGTATACGCTCTGGATTTTGTGAAGCAATGCGCATAAAGCCTGCATTTACTCGTGCGTGAAAATCAACTCCTGCAAGTTCAAGACGATCAGCTCCATGATGAGTTGCTCGTTCTAGCCCTTCTTCAGGAGAAGCTTCGGTTGTAAGCAAAATAGTCCTACAAGGATGAGTTCCCTGAACCGCAAAGCTATTTGCTTGGCGCACAAAACTCTCTGGTAGGCCTCTTCCGTATACCTGATATGCAATGGTTGAATCATAAAAACGATCGAGCAAAACAACAGCGCCTCTTGCAAGAGCAGGAATAATTACTTCCTTGATAATCTGCGCGCGAGCAGCTTCGTAAATAAGAAGCTCCGTTTGGTCAGACATGTTTCCATTCTCTGGGTTAAGAACAATAGAACGAAGTCCTTCACCTATAGCAGTTCCGCCAGGTTCACGAAGACACAAAACTTCATAACCCATTGCACGAAGCTTTGATGCCAAAAAAGTGATGTGGGTTGTTTTGCCAGCGCCATCTCCTCCTTCGAAGGTAATGAAGATACCAGCGCCAACTTCCTTTTTCTCTTCTGACACGATTGTCCTAACGTACGATCTCGTAAATATCGTCACCGCTGGTATCAATACCGACGAAAACAGGAAAATCTTTTACGGTGATCTTACGAAGTGCCTCAGTTCCTAAATCATCGTAAGCAACTACTTCTGCTGAAGTAACGCATTTAGCAAGAAGTGCCGCAGCACCGCCAGGAGCAACAAAATATACCGAAGAATACTCAATGCAAGCTTTGTGAACCTCTTCAGAACGATAGCCCTTGCCAATAGTGCCCACAATGCCCATTTCATAGAGTTTTGGAGCAGCAAAATCCATGCGGGAGGAAGTGGTTGGTCCAATAGAGCCAAAAGGCCTTCCCGCTGCAGCAGGAGTTGGACCCGCATAGAAAATAATCTGGCCTGCCAATCCGTAAGGTAAAGAGTGATCGTGGCCAATCTCCTCAAGAAGACGCATATGTCCTGCATCACGCAATACGAATAGAGTACCAGTTAAATAGCACAAATCACCCGCTTTTAGAGAGCGAGCGTCAATCCTGCTTAAAGGTAAAGTGATATTCTTAGAGTTCAACAGTAACCCTCCTCATTGCTGAACAACCCATATTAATTGCAACTGGAAGAGCGGCAATATGACATGGGGCTGTCATAACACGAACACCTAATGCAGTAGTATCTCCCCCAAATGCACCTGGACCAATTCCAGTTGCATTTACCGCTTCAAGCAGTTCTTTTTCGAAAGCAGCAACCTCAGGATCAGGAGCTTCAACGTTTAATGGTCTCATAAGTGCACGTTTTGCAAGATTTGGAACCTTATCAAATGTTGAACCTACCCCAACACCAATAACCAAAGGAGGGCATGCATTAGCCGCCTTTTCCTTTACGCACTTAACTACCTCATCAATAACACCCTGCTTTCCAGCACTTGGAGGAAGCATTATTACGCGGCTTGCGTTATCAGATCCGCCGCCCTTAAGCATGATATGGAGGCGACAAACGCCTGGCTCAAACGGAGCAAAGCGCAATTCACAAAAAGCAGGAGTGTTAGTGCCCGTATTGGTACGGTCAAAAAGTGCATCCTTAACAAGAGATTTCCGAAGCTTGAGATTCTTGTAAGCAATAGCAACCGCCTCATCTGCAGTTGCAAAAACATTGCCATTAAGACTTACGTCAGGACCAACTTCCAAACAAACCCAAACGGTACCAGTGTCCTGACAAAGTGGAACATGGTCTGTTGCAGCAATTTTTGCATTTTCAAGAAGTTGATCGAGAATAATCTGGGCACGAGGATTTGTTTCTTTTTCTCGAGCCGCTTCCAAAGCTTCTCGCACATCATATGGCAACACATTAGCCAAACGAGGAATCTGCATAAGCAATGCATTTGAAATAGTATTTGAAGAAATAATTTTCATAAGATAACCTGTTCAAGATAGGTAACAAGCACAATTGTCTTTTGCTCTACGTAAGAGAGTATACTCCATGTTGCTCCACTTTGTTCTAGTAGAGAGTAGTAAAACCACTTTCATCCAAATCAAGATCACCAAAGTACTGAGCAAAATCAAGATTTAAGTATTCGCACATCTGCTTCATTTCAATAACAGTCTTAACGTCAACCGCAATACCTTCAGTCATTGCACGCTCAACTGCTTCAACTTCCTTATCACCTGCTACGAAAATACGATCATGGCCTTCTGCTTTAGGAGCATCACGTAATTCCTGGAGGAAGGTAGAGAAATGCTTCTTCATGTCATCCGGATTGCCAAAAGCTGCTGGGTCAATAACCATAAAGCCATGACAGGTTCCTCCCCTGCCATCAGTATGGGTATGGTTTGAAGTCAAACCCTGAGACAAAATGGAACAGAAGATTTCACAAATCATGCCATAACCAAATCCCTTATGGGATCCAGTTACTTCTTCAGACTGACCTAATGGCATAATACCGCCGCCTGCTTTAGCAAGAATATTCTTCAAAACATCTTCAGCATCGTTGGATGGACGTCCATTTTTATCAAGAGCCCAACCATCAGGCAATTCTTTTTCTGCCTTACGATACATCTCCAGTTTTCCACGAGTTACTACCGTAGTAGATGCATCATAAATAAAAGGATGAGGATCAGCAGGAACAGCAAACGCAATTGGATTAGATCCAAGCATTGCCTTTGAAGCAAAGGTTGGAACCATAATTGCTTCCGAATTGGTAAAGGACATGCCAATTAATCCCTGATCAACTGCCATTTTTGCATAATAGCCCGCAATACCATAGTGATTTGAATTGCGAACAGAAACAACAGCCATACCAACTTTCTTAGCTTTTTCAATGCAAGTTTCCATTGCAAACTTAGAAATAAGCTGGCCCATTCCATCATGGCCATCAATTACCGCAGAAACAGGGCTTTCGAAAATGATTTCTGGTTTAGCAGAAGGCTTGATCATACCCTGCTCAATACCCTTATGGTAACGACTCAAACGCTGCATGCCATGAGACTCAATTCCGAACTTATCGGAAAGAAGAAGAACGTCGGTAATGGTCTGAGCCTCTTGTGACGTAAAACCAAACTTCTCAAAAGCGTCATTACAGAACTTTTCAAGAAGGTCTACTTTGAAATACATATGAGCCACGTTACTTCACATCCTCTAGTTATAGATGGCTTTTCAAAACAATATTCAATACCTGACTGGTTTACTTATTATAAAAGACCTATCAAGTTTTACACGAAGAGTGAGCGCACATATTCACCCTCTTCATCTTATTATTACTACTTGCACACTTCGCCAGTTTGCGAAATCAAGTTCAAACGCGCTTCGTTTTTCACGCGAAATCAACTCGCTCGTTATTTTGCAGTCGCTTTCTTGGTAGTTGTTCTCTTGGTGGTTGTTTTCTTACGTGAAGCTTTTGTGCCTTTAGCTTTCTTTTCCGCTTTTTCTTTTGCAGCTTTTTCTTTCTCAGGACAAGAAGGGTTAGGGCACAAGTTCCAAGGACCACGCTGCGTTGAAACAATTACTAATGGCGCACCACAACCTTTGCACACCTCACCAGTTGCACTTAATGCACCATACTGTGGAAGAGGGTAGCCCGTATTGCACTGGTCATAGTTTTCACAGCGAATAAAACGTTTTAACGTGCGAGGGTTTTTCTTAGCAATAAGCTTTGCTTGACGACCCTGCTCTTTACACGCCTGACATTCACCCACTTCCAAATCTGGTTCTTGATTGGTTTCGCATTCTGGATCAATACATAAGATACGTGGCTTCGAGCGAAATGCAGTCACTTTTATCTGAGGCATACCGCACGTTGAACACTTTTCCTCGAGCGCTTCTATCTTTCCCTTTGGAAGCGGATAAGTCACATCGCAATCAGGCCATCCCGCACAACCAATAAACATAGAGCGCGTTTTTTGAGACGTTCTCAATTGCAAGTCTTTTCCGCATTTTGGACAAGGACCAACATACACATCAGCAGCAACTGCATCCGCAAGAGCTTCCTTAACCTCTTCGGAATGAGGTATCAAATTAGAAAGTTCATGAGAAAGCATGTTGCGAGAATGGTTTACTACATCAATCTTTTCGCGGTCACCTTGAGCAATCGAACTCATTTCTTCTTCAAGATTTGCTGTCATATCAGGGCTTGTAATGCTTGGTGCAAACTTTCCTAATGCATCAATTACCGCAATGCCTAACTGCGAAGGTTCAATAGGATCATTTTGAATATACTTCACGGTATAAAGGCGCTCAATGATGGAATGGCGCGTAGATTTTGTTCCTAATCCCAGCTTTTCCATTTCCGAAATCAAACGACCTTGAGAATAACGAGCAGGAGGCTCGGTTTGTTTCTGAGTAATAGCAGCTCCCTGGAATGAAAGCGTATCGCCCTTAGCTATTGGAGGAATCTGCTCGTCCTTTTTGAGCCCATAAGGATAAATACCTCTAAAACCTGGCTCTACCAATACATCACCTTTGAGAATGAAAGGCTCGCTATTTACTTCAAGAGTTACTTTAGTATTCTCCACAACCGCCGCATCAGACAAGGTTGCCATAAATCGGCGTGAAATAAGGTTATATAAGCGATATGCCTGAGGCGTCAAATCTCCTGGACGAGCAAGGTTAGTAGGATGAATTGGTGGATGGTCGGTAGTTTCTGTTTTGCCACGAGTAGGCTTTAAGTCTGCCTTATTTAAAAGCATACGAGCATGCTCTTCGTAAGCGGGATTACCCGAAAGGCGCTTCAAAATGCCTTTTATGTCTAATGATTTTGGGTAAACTGTATTGTCTACACGAGGGTAAGAAATATAGCCATCCATATAGAGGCTTTCAGCCAAACGCATAGTAGTTGCAGGAGAGATTCCTTCCGCACTTGCTGCAGTCATTAATGAAGTGGTATTAAACGGAATAGGTGGGTTCACCTTCCTACGCTTAACATCAACAGCAACAACGGTTCCCTCAGTTTGGCCCTCTAATGCTTCCATAACCTTGTTTGCAACTGCTTCTTCCTTAAAACGAGCAGTTGCATGATTTATCACTAGAGGCTGCTTTTCGCTATTAAAGGTGCCTTTAATAACCCAATAATCCTCTGGGACGAAGTTCAATCGCTCACGTTCTTTTTCAACAATGAGAGCAAGGGTTGGTGTTTGAACGCGACCAGAGCTACGAACATTTCCATACCCTGCAAACTTTACCAAGGTTAAAAAACGTGTTAAAACCGCACCCCAAATGAGGTCAATGTCCTGCCTTGAAGCACCCGCCTGCGCAAGATTAGTGTCTAATTCCACCAGATTAGTAAAGGCATGGGTGATTTCTTCTTTAGTAATAGCGGAATAACGTGCACGCCAAATTGGTGCTGTTTTGTTTACTTCCTTTACGCAAGAGTAAACATCGGAACCAATCAATTCGCCTTCGCGATCAAAGTCTGTTGCGATAATAATCGAATCGGCTTTTTTTGCCAGGTTCTTTAATGAGCGAATGATTTCTTTTTCTTTTGGAAGTTTCTCAATAGGCGCATACACCAAATAAGGAAGCGCCTCCATTTTCCAGGCCTTAAGCTCAACACCATCAACCGTAAATGGCTTCTTTTTCTTAAAAGGAGGACGAGGTAATTCTTTAGGGATATCCGCCTCTACCACTTCACCGTTTTCATCAACGCCGCGCCAGCCACCTCGTTTTTTGAAAACCAACTGTGGAACAAAATTTGGTTCAAGAATATGGCCGCGCATACCAATTGTTACCCAATCTTCTCCCTCTCGCTCGAAGCGATATACAGGAGTTGAGTACACTTTATCGGCTTTTGGTTTCGAGACGCCTAAGAGCTCCGCAATCTTTTGCGCAGCTATGTTTTTCTCTGTGACAACTAATTTCACACGATTCCCCTTCTCTAGATTTAACGTGCGTGGGGTATAACCAATTAGCAAATTATGCTAACTGTTTCGATAGAATACACGAACTTGAAGAGAAATAGAGAAAAAAGTTCAAGCCTACACTTCAACACAAGAACACGAAAAAGGTTCTTCTTCAGTTTTAGCAACAATTTCTAAGGCCTTAAGCGCGCAATACAATTGAGAATCATCAGGCTCGTTAGTTGTGAGATATTGCATTTGCATACCAGGCCAAAGAATAATTTTTACCAACGGATTGTCGGGATGGGATCCTGCCCACTTTACCGTTATTTCGTAAGACACGCCCGCAATAAGAGGCAAAAAGAGCAGACGACACGCTAAAACCACAAGGAATTTTGCCACACTGTCCTCTAGACCGAGCCACTGAATAAAGCCATCAAGAGGGATCAAGGTATACACAATAATTGCAATAATCATCACCATGATAAGAAAAGCGGTTCCACAGCGAACATGGAGACGAGGAAACTTTCGCGCATTTTCAGGAGTTAGTTCTAAGCCATGTTCAAAGCAATGAATAGCCTTGTGCTCTGCCCCATGGTAGGCAAACATACGCTTGATATCTTTCATGCGACCAATGAGCCACACATAGAAGATAAAAACTGCCACACGAAAAACACCGTCAACACAATTCCATAAAAATGGATTTGAATCGTAGTCACCAATAAGAAGGTTAGATATTGCTGCAGGAGCAAGAATGAAGAGAGCAATTCCTAACGTGATGCCAAGAATTGCAGAAATAATCATTTCTTTTGTACCAAACGACTCTTCTTCATCTTGCGCTTTTTTAGCAGAAGGCTCCTCTTCAACAGTTCTGTTTTCGAGAACCACCTTCTTTGAGTCATCGTTTTTTGAATTGTTTTGGTCAAGCTCCCATTCCATTAGCGCATGAGAAGCAGAAACTTCAAGCGCTTTATACCCTAGTACAAGTGAATCAAAAAGAGCCACACATCCTCTTATAAAAGGCCATTGGCAAACCTTTGGTCTTCCTTGCTTTTTTGAAAGAGGATTACACTCGGAATAATAAGAATCAATGCCATCTCTCACCACTACCGACCAATGAGTTTTTCCGCGCATCATTACCCCCTCAATGAGAGCCTGACCGCCAATATGAGTCTTATTTGCACCGTCCTCTAAAAAAGCACGATTAGCTTCTGATTTGCCCATACAAAAACTTTCCTGGTAGCTGCTTTAAGATAGCATGTTTAAGCTATGCCAGATTTACTCACGTACAACTTTTGGATAAGGATTTCCGCAGGTCATCTTTCCTTCAGGACAGATGCCGCTTACACACGAAGCGCCTGCATCCATAAAAATATAAGGAGCAGTTGGCTTTACTAGCTCAAGCATTTTATGAGCCATCTCACGAATTTCCCACTGAGCTCGATTACAACACCTCAAATTGAAAAAATGAAGGAGTTCTCGAATATTCATAGTAATAACAATCTTAGTTTCAGCAGCATTAGGAAGTAAATAGCGAGCATCTTCGGCAGGAACACCTGCTGCCAAAAGCTTCTGATATGCCTCTGAAATTTCTTGGATAGTCTGATCAAAAATCTCTTCTGTTTCCTTGGAAGCTTTCACTGATTCAGGCTTGATAAATTCTAACTCGTCAGTAAAAGAAACATAACGCTGAGACTGCTGATTAAAAGAAGCCAAACGATGGCGAACGAGCTGATGAGTAAGCGCGCGGGAAACACCATCAACAGCAAAAGTATAGCTTACGTGTTCAAGGGTAGAGAAATGGCCTGATTTCATAATAGTGGCAAGAACGCTTTTTACGCGATCTTCTGGCATAGTTTCCATCAATTCCTTTGCGCCAACAGGAGCATAGCAAAGCCTTGCAGCGGTTGCTACTGCTCGTTGAGGATCTTCGGGATATTGCAATAATTCAACATTCATAGCACTACTCCAAAAGTATGGACATTCTTTTGCGAAACGTATCGCAGTAAGGTTTCATAATAAAACAAAACCACCGGCCCTATAAGCTGGCCGGTGGAATAGCAATTATGAACCGTGTGTGGTTTTTATTCTGCAGCTTCTTCTGCAACAGCTTCTTCTGCAACCTCAGCAGCTGGCTCTTCTACAGCAGGAGCAGCTTCTTCTGCCTTCTTAGAATATTCAGCAGCACGAGCAGCCTTAGCAGCAGCCTTTGCTTCACGCTCAGCCTTCTTTGCAGCTTCAGCAGCAGCAACAGCAGCAGCGCGCTCAGCCTTCTTTGCAGCTTCACGAGCAGCAACAGTCTGAGTTGCGGAACCGAACTTATCAGCAAAGCGCTGTACACGTCCACCGGTATCGATAAGTTTCTGAGTACCAGTAAAGAATGGGTGGCATGCAGAACAAATGTCTACACGAATTTCAGCCTTAGTAGAGCGAGTCTGGAAGGTGTTGCCGCAAGTGCAAGATACAGTGCAGTCAACATAATCTGGATGGATATCTTTTTTCATGTAAATAACTCCTTAACGAATCATCTTGGTTTCCGACCAAGATGAAGACAAGCTAAATGATTATAACATGCATCAATCATTCTTCAAGAACAAATTGCAGCGATTTGAAGCAAAATACTATTTCTTGAATTGAGACTCATGCGCCCTGAAGAAGTCGGTTCTTGGAGGAAGCTCTCTTACCAAGTGACGTCCTTCATTAAGTTCAGAAGCAGTACATAATTCTTCCATGCTATCAAAATCGTAATTCCAACTAAAGAAGTCTTCGAAATCAAAGTTTAGATAGTCACAGATTTTTTCGGTTCCTGCTGGAACAACTGGATGCATAAGCAAAGTTGCAATGCGGAGTAAGAAGAAGGAATCAATCAATACTTGACGACGAAGCTCTTCGTCCCCTTCTGTTTCAGCCTGCTTAATACCACTTGACCAGTACTTATTTGACCAGCGGATAAAATCATCCATGATGGTCATAATTGAGTGGAGATCAACTTTATACATAGTTTCATCGTAAGCGGTCATAATCTCATAGACCTTGTTGAGCACTTCTTTCGAAACAGAACCAAGCGGCATATAGCCTTCAAAATTATTCTTTGCTTCGTAGAAGCAGCTTCGCGCAAGACGATTAAATACTTTAGTTAAAAGAGCGCCTTCTTTAAGTGCAGGGTCAGCAATGCGAGGATTGTTGCGTTTTTCCAAATCCGGTTCGAAAGCCTTTGGCTTAAAGCCAACCGACTTCTGGTCGAGCGCTAGCGCAAGCCAATGCGCACGCAACTGCTCAACGGTATAGTGCTCTAAAAGCTCATCGGCAGTTGGAGGCTTAACCGCAGAAGAGGAGGATGCTTTTTTATCACCAAAGAGAATATGATGATTAGCAATGAGAACTGTTTGTTGCAATTCTCCTTCTGGTGCATCTGCTACCACCGTATCAGCGTTTTGAAGAGCAGCAAAGAGGGCTGGTTGAGCAACACCATAGAAATAGAGATTATCCTGGCCAATAAATTGGAAGACCTTCGCATCTTTTGCGCACCAGAACTTCCTCCACAGTGAACGAGAATAACCTTCTTTATCATTGCGAGCCATGGTGAAAGACAAAGGAGCCCACAAGCTCTCTGGCCAACACCAGCAAGTCAAGCCATCAACATCTTCAATGACAGGAACCTTTACTCCCCAACCTGCATTTCCAGAAATTCTGAAAGGAACGAGAGTTTTTCCTGTTCTAAAGCGAATACCTGCAGAACCTAGAATTGCACGAGCTTCATCACGTTCTTTTACATTAGCAAACTCAATTTCAAAGCTTTGCTTACCTTTTTCCGCGTCGCGATAAACATGAGAAGGGAGTTTGTCGGCTATCTGCTTGTATTGGTCATAGAACTCAACTTTGATGTACATAATTGGAGGAGCCAAAAACTCTTTAATGGTCTTTGTTACTACCGGACGCGTTTGAGGTGCTTTACTGATTAAATCAACGTAATCATTTACCACATAAGCTAAATCTGGCAAATTAAAATACCAGTTCTTTACTTCCCTCATCTCAGGTACGGTACCCGATACCGACGAAATTGGATTAATGAGATCCTCTGGCTCATACTGATGGCCTAAATCACATTCGTCTGCATAAGCCTTTTCGCTTTTACATCCTTGAACAGGACAGTGGCCCTGAACTTGTCGTCCATTCAGGAACATGTTTTCTTTTGTATCGAAAAACTGAAGAGTGCTTTCTAATTGAAGATAGCCCTTTTTGTACAAACGCTTAATAAAAGCATCCGAAATAGTGCTATGCACTTCGCCACAATGTCCAAGTCCACTACCTTCATATATATCAAGGCTAATGTTGTATGCGTCCAATGTTGCTTTTTGACGAGTATGATTACGCTTTACGTAATCCTCGATACTTCCTTGAAAAGTACCCGCCTCAACTTCTTTACGATATCCCTCTTCAATAGGGGAACCAAAACAGTCGGTACCTGACACAAAGCAGACATTTTCCGCACCAATACGATCACGCAAGAATCGCGCAAAGCAATCCGCAGGAACAAAAACGCCTCCAACATGACCAAAATGAAGCGGCTTATTACCATAAGGCATACCAGCAGTAACGACCGCTTTTTTTGGCCATACTACTTCGTTATTTGAAGCTTTTGCCATGGGGATTTCTCCTCTTTTCAAAAAAGGTGCCCGACTTAACCGGGCACTTATTTATCCGTTGTAACAAGTACTGAGCGTAGACCCAATGCTCTATTAAAACCATTAGTGTAATTATAAATCAAGGATTTATAATTCTAGATTTTCTTCAAGCTGTCTTCCTTGAGCTTTTTTAGCAGTACGCAACAAAAATTCAGAATTGTTATTTGTTTGCTTTAAAGCCTTGATGAGAGTATTCATTGCGCGTTCAGTATTATTCTGATTTGCAAGAATACGACGAACGCCCCAGATAAGAGGAGCTTCCTGCGGGTCAAGAAGCAAGTCTTCTCGGCGAGTACCAGAGGAAATTGGATCGATAGCAGGAAAAATGCGACGATCAGCAAGGCTTCGATCAAGCTTAACTTCCATATTGCCAGTACCTTTGAATTCCTCAAAGATTACTTCATCCATCTTGGAGCCTGTTTCGATAAGAGCGGAAGCCAAAATGGTTAAGCTTCCTCCTCCTTCAATATTTCGAGCAGCACCCAAGAATTTCTTTGGTGGGTACAGCGCTGTTGAGTCAACACCACCCGAAAGGATTCGACCAGAAGCAGGTTGAGCAAGGTTGTAAGCACGAGCAAGACGAGTCAAAGAGTCAAGAAGAATAACAACATCTTCTCCCTTCTCAACCAGACGTTTTGCCCGCTCAATAACCATTTCCGCACAGGCAATGTGATTTTCGCTTGGCATATCAAAGGTTGAAGAAATTACTTCACCTTTGATAGAGCGTTCCATGTCGGTAACTTCTTCTGGACGTTCATCAACAAGCAAGCACATCAAATGAACTTCAGGGTTGTTTGCCGAAATAGCAGCAGCTATATTTTTCAAAATAGTAGTTTTACCCGCTTTTGGTGGGGACACAATCAATCCACGCTGTCCCTTACCAATTGGTGCACATAAATCAATTACACGCGCGGTAATAGACTGCTTACCATGTTCAAGAACTAGACGCTCATCAGGAAAAACAGGAGTCAAGTCGGCAAAACGTACACGATGTTCGAGCTGATCTATAGGCACTTCATTTACGGTTGCAACTTCCTGAAGCGCAGCATACTTCTCATTCGAACGAGGTGGACGAACTTGACCAGTAATTTTATCGCCCTTACGTAAATGATTACGGCGAATAAGGGTCTGACTTACATACACATCGGTTTCGCTTGGAAGATAGCTCGAGGTGCGCAAGAAGCCATAGCCATCGGTGAGAATATCAAGAATGCCTTCAGTTTCTACAAAACCTTCAGCTTTTATGCTTGCTTCAAAAACTGCTTCAACAAGCTGAGCTTTTAACAAACCTTTGTGCTCAATGCCAAGCTCGTTAGCCTTTTGCCTGAGCTCAACAACCTTCAACGCCTCTAAATCTTCACGTGAAGTTTGAGGGACAACAGGCTCGCGACGATTATTGGAATGAGTACGACGGTTACGACGTCTTTCCCGATCCTTGCTATGCTTTTCTTCCCTACGAGCACGCTCGGTTTTTTGTCGTTTCTGAGACTTCGATTTCGAATCTTTTGATTCTCTTGAATCTTTCTCCTCTTTAGTCTCTTTTTCTTCTTTAGGCTCTTCTAGTTCGGAAGAATCTGAACCTTTTGACGAATCGGAATCTTCTTTTGTTACATTCTGCTCCGAAACGCTCTGAGATTTTTCCTTGTCTTGAGATTCTTCTTTAGCAGCTTCGCTTACTTCTGGCTCTTTAGCACCCTCAGGCTTTAAAGCATTATCCAAAGCCTCACCAGTGACATTAGTGGTTGGGACCTCTT
Organism: uncultured Eggerthella sp.; assembly: GCA_900546175.1. Lineage (GTDB taxonomy): Bacteria > Actinomycetota > Coriobacteriia > Coriobacteriales > Eggerthellaceae > Anaerotardibacter. Next base: position 97,019 of record URBX01000004.1, read on the forward strand.
CTGCTTTTGGTGTAGTTTTTCTACGACGAGTACGAGAAGGTTTAGCCTGAGAAGCAGCTTCTTTGGTTGTAGTGGATTCTTTTACTTCTGCTTCACGAGAAGAAACAGGAGCTTCCACAGAATCCGTTCCCTTATTAACCTCTACTTCTTCAGTCTTCTTTTTTGAAGTACGACGCGTAGTTTTTGGCTTAGCTTCAGCCTTCTTTTGTGTCTCTTCTTTCGTATCTTCAGCAGCTTTTTTTGGAGCTCGCGTACGAGTTCGTTTTGGTTTTTCTTCTGTTTGAGCCTCTTCGTTTGCTATATCAGCTTTGATAGAAGCCAGGATGCGCTCTTGCTCTTCTAGCAAGAGCGCATCCTCAGATGATGTTTGTGAAGTCAATTACTTTCCTTTTCGAATCAAGGTTGCGAACTTATGCGTTCTGCACCTTCTCCCAATCCTTCATAAATGCATCAAGACCACGGTCTGTCAAAGGATGCTGAACGAGCTTCTGCAAAACACCAAAAGGAACGGTTGCAATATCGGCGCCCATTAAAGCGCACTGGGTTACATGATTTGCACTGCGGATAGATGCGGCAATAATCTCAACCTGTTCACCATTGCAGGTAGAATCTGAGAAATCGTAGTTTGCAATTGCACATACGATGTTTTCAACCTGATCCAAACCGTCGTCGGAAATGTCATCAAAACGACCAATGAAAGGGCTGATATAGCGAGCACCCGCACGTGCAGCAAGGATTGCCTGAGGAACACTAAAGCAAAGAGTCATATTTACCGGAATTCCCTCAGAAGCTAAAACCTTTGTTGCTGCAAGACCTTCAACACAGGTTGGGATTTTCACTACAACGTTTGGAGCAATTGCAGCCAAACGACGACCGTCTGCAATAATCTCATCGCGAGTCATAGCAACACTTTCTGCAGATACTGGGCAATCAGGACCCACGATGTCGCAAATGCGCTTAATGTGGTTTTCAAAGTCTTCAAGCTTGCCACCAATTTTTGCATACAAAGAAGGGTTAGTAGTTACACCTGCGATTGCACCCCAGCTTGCAGCTTCTTCAATTTCAGCAAGATCAGCAGTATCTAAAAAGAATTTCACCATGTACTCCTTAGGCATAGGTCAACATTCAACACAAAAACAGAACGAAATAATTTGTGAGTTGGGATGTTGTTAGAGGGGATAAAAAAGATAATTCCATAGTAAACAAGGCTGTTTTTAATTGCAAGAATATAAATTCCTAAAGAAAGCTATTTCCTTTGCATAACCAGACAATTCATTTGGAGTTTCAAGAATCATAGGTAAATGGCACAAAGAAGGGTGAGTAACGAAAGCGCCAAGAGCCTCTGCGCCAATTTCGCCTTCTCCAATACGGGCATGTCTATCTTTGTGGGAGCCTCTTTTATTTTGCGAATCATTGATGTGGAGAGCCTTTAGTTTTTCTAAGCCAATTACATCATCAAACTCTTCTAAAACCCCATCAAGATTGGAAACAATGTCATACCCTCCATCCCAAACATGACACGTATCCATGCAAACACCAATATGGGAGCGAATATCTGGATGAACCGAATTGATAAGAGCAGCCAACTCTTGAAACGTTGATCCAACCTCACTGCCCTTTCCTGCCATTGTCTCAAGAAGTACCGTAGTGGTCTGTTCAGGTCTTACAACTTCATTAAGCACTTCAGCAATAAGCTCAATGCCCTTCTCTACTCCCTGACCAACATGAGAACCAGGATGTATATTGAAAAACTGACCAGGAGTATGTTCCATACGAGCCAAATCATCACTCAGCGCTTCAAACGCAAAAGCACGTACCTGGGGTTTTGCAGCACACGGATTCACAGTATAGGCACCATGAGCAACAATGGTGGCAATACCCCAATCCCTGGCAAGCGCATCAAAGCGTTCTATATCATTTGGATCAATAGCTTTTGCCGACCCACCTCTTGGATTGCGAGTAAAAAAAGCAAAAGTATTTGCGCCAATAGAATGCGCCGTTTCTGCCATTGAGGCATACCCTTTTGAACTGGAAAGATGACATCCAATCTGCAGCACAATTACTCTCCTAAAAGCTCTTTTGCATGAGCAAGGGAGAGATCGGTAATTTCTCCTGAAAGCATTCGCGCAAGTTCTTCAATTCTTTTTTCATGCGAAAGCGGTTTTAAGATAGTTTGCATGGTAGCTCCTTCAGACTTTTCTACCAAATAGTGAACATCGCCCAATGCAGCTACCTGAGCCAAATGAGTAACAACAATTACCTGATGAGTTTTTGAAAGATTCTTTAACACATGGCCAAGAAAACGAGCTGTTTGGCCGCCTACTCCCGCGTCAATTTCGTCAAAGACAAGAGTGTCTACTAAATCAACGCTACCAATACATACTTTTATTGCAAGCATAACGCGGCTGATTTCTCCACCGGAAGCAATTTGGGTCAGACTTGCTGGTTCAAGAGATTCTCCTGGAGCAAAAAGAAGTTCAAATTTTTGTGAACCTTTCACGCTCCATTGGCTTTGAGGCAATTCCTCAAAACAAGGAACAACAGAAGCTGATTTCATATTAAGCAATATAAGCTGCTCGGTAATTGCCTGAGCAAACCGAGAGGCTGCGCTAGCGCGTACCCTACTTAAGTCTTGCGCTTTCTGTTCCATACTTGCTTTAAGCAAGGCAACTTCTTGGTCTTTCTGTGCGAGTATTTCATCTAAAGAATCATGCTCGATTAATATGGCCTGATTCCTTTCTAACGTTTGAAAAACTTGCTCCATTGAAGAACCAAAACTCCGCATAAGCCCCTGTAATTCACTCATGCGTTGCTGACGTTGTTCAAGTTCTTCAAAAGAGAAGTCTAGCGAATATGCATACGAATGAATCTGACTGCTTACCTCTTCAAGAGCATAATAACTATCATCCACAAGCGGAATAAGCGAGCTAAGGGACTCGTCAAGCGAAGCCATGCTTTGAACTGAAGAACGCAACTGCTCAATTTGAGACAATATTCCTGACTCTCTTTTTATAAGATCAAGATTACTATGCGCATTTTGCGAAAGCGTTTCACCATGCTCATAGCGCGGCATTTCTTCAAGAAGGGCTTCATACTCTCCCACAAGAGGGTTTACTTCACCAATTCGCTCTACTACAAAGCGCGCTTTATCAAGCTCAAGCTGATTGTCTTCGTTGCGCTTAACGAGATTATCTCTTTCCTTCTGGGCTCTCGTGTACGCAAGGTAAGCCTCCTGGTAAGCACTGAGCTCTTTTTGCGTGTTGCCCCAAGCATCTAAACAGTCGAGCTGATACGCTGGCTTTAAAAGATGTTGCTGTTCATGCTGGCCGCATAAATCAATTTCCGATCCTACTACAGACGCTAAATCTTTTGCGGATGCTATTTCCCCGTTCAAATAAGCACGCGAGCGGCCATTAGAGCTAATTCTTCTTTTAACTAACAGCTCCTCGGGAAAGTTTTCAAGAAAAGTTACTTCCTCGGTTTCGTGATTGAGCAGTTCTTCTGAAGGCTTATCACAAACGGTTGCCGACTTACTAAAAAACCTTCCCTCTACAAGAAGTTCAGGCGCCCCTTCCCTTAAATATGAAGAAGAGCTTCTCTCACCCATTAATAATTTAATAGCGTTTAGAAGAGCGGTTTTGCCAGCACCTGTTTCACCAGTAATAACGGTAAGGCCTGGTGACGGCTGAAAAAAAGCATCTTGTATCAATGCAACATTCTTAATATGAATCTCGTCAATCATGAAAACCTTACCCAAGAATAGTACGCACTAAATCTATCTTTATCTCTCTTGCATTATAAGCAAGTTTTATAAAGAGATTGCAAGAATAAACATTACAAAAGTGGCTTAAATTCTTCAAATTACTCCTCATCAGAAGGTTATTATTTTTCAATATAGGAATCAAAGGGGATCATTCCCATTAGCCCAAAGGGGGGAGTAATGGAATTCGAGACTATTATCACCGAAGAGCGAGGCAACGCTTTCATCATTACCCTCAACCGCACAAAAGCAAAAAATGCGGTTAACAATCAAATGTGTGAAGACTTAGCTCAAGCACTGGAATACTGGGATACAAACGACAATCTTCGCGCATGCATCTTAACCAACAACGGGGATGTTTTTTGCGCTGGATCAGATTTGAAAGAAATCTCGAAAGGGATCAATAAGCTTCCTGAAGGAAAGGAAGATTGGGGCTTTGCTTGTATGACGCGCAAGTATTGGGATAAACCCCTTATTGCTGCGGTAAAAGGAAAGTGCCTTGGCGGCGGATTAGAAATTGTTGTTTCCTGCGATTTAGCAGTTTGTGCCAATGATTCAATCTTCGGCTTCCCTGAGCCACGAGTTGGTCTCACTGCTGCAGGTGGCGGAAGCCTTCTTCGCATTGGCCAGCATATTCCTGTCAAGTTCGCTAATGAATTGCTTCTCACCGCAGAGCCTATAGATGCAAACACTGCACATCAATGGGGCATTATCAATCATGTAGTTCCTGAAGAAGACGTTCTTGACAAAGCACTTGAGCTTGCCGAAAAGATTGCATTGGGAGCTCCTTTAGCAATTCAGTACTCAAAACGCACTCTTTATGAAACCTTAGGAACAGAAAGTATCTACCCTTCTAAAGGATGGGAGATTCTTGATAAATACATGGATATCACCCATCACAGCGAAGACTCAATTGAAGGCTCGACTGCTTTTGCCGAAAAACGCGCTCCTGTTTGGACGGGCCGTTAAAGCAAAAGCGCGCTCCTGTTTGGACGGGAAAATCAAGCTCGTTTCTTTAAGAACAAAAAACTACGAAAAGGAACTCTCCCGTTTGGAAAGGACCTTAAAACATAGTATCCTGTCTCTATGAAGAGAACCTTTGTAAATACATCACAACGCTCAACTGCCGATTCTCTTATCGGCAGTTGTCTTTCATTTCCCGAAAACACGTTTATTCCTCTTCCGAAACATGCCCTGGAAGTAATTAATCTTCTTGAGGCCGAAGGCTACGAAACGTGGATTATTGGCGGTTATGTTCGCGACTTTCTGCTCGGAGAAATATCACCCGATATTGATATTGCAACCGCCGCTCATTGGCAAACAACAAAGGATCTTCTCAAAAACACCGGTTTCACCATTAAGGAAACAGGCATTAAGCACGGAACTATCACCGCTTTAAGGGATTGTTTTTCGTGCGAGATTACCACTTTCAGAAAAGAAGGCGTTTACGGAGATTATCGCCATCCTGATTCGGTCATCTTCGTAGATACAATTGATGAGGATGTTTTTCGCCGTGACTTCACCATCAATACGCTTGCGTATCATCCAGAAAGAGGGCTATTGAATCTTTGTGGTGGCCTAGAAGACTTACAAGAAAAACAAATCAGATGCGTTGGCAACAGCATAGACCGTTTTACCGAAGACCCTCTGCGCATCATGAGAGCCTTACGTTTTTGCGCTCAAACGGGATTCGCTTTAGAAGAAAACACCGAAAAAGGTGCTCACGCATTAAAAGAGCTGCTCAATCACGTTGCTCCTGAACGAATCCAAGCCGAATTCACCAAGATGCTTTGCGGTCCATATATTGAACAAACACTTAATACCTACGTAGATATCTTAGGAATTATTATTCCTGAGCTTCTTTTAATGAAAGGTTTTTCACAACAAAGCAAATGGCATCATCTTGATATTCTCGAACATACAGCACGTACCGTTAGCCTCACGAAACCCATTCCGCTTAATAGGTGGGCCGCACTTTTTCACGATATAGGAAAACCAGAAACCTTCACCCTTGACGAAAAGCAAGTTGGTCATATGACCGGCCATCCTTCTTTAGGAGCTTTGGTTGCAAAGAAATATGGCACTAAACTTCGCTTCTCTAAGAAAATGGCGCATAATTTAGAACTTCTTGTACAACATCACGAAACACGACCTATCCCAACCAAAAAGTCAATTCGCAAGCTTTACAACAAACTAGAAAACGATGAACAGTTATTTCGCACTATGCTTGATTTGATGACCGCAGACGCAAAAGCTCATGCGCCGTGGTGTGTTGAAGAAATAGTATCACGCCTTGCTACTATCGAAGCGCTTTTTACGGCAATGATTGAAGAAGAGGCCGTGTTCTCAGTAAAAGATCTTCCCATCAAAGGAGATGATTTACTCGCATTAGGTATTCCTCAAGGTCCGCAAATTGGCAATGTTCTTCACGAGCTCTTAGACGAAGTGTACCAAGAGCGTATTCCTTGCGAACGAAGAGCCCTTCTTGAATACGCAAAGCACTTCAGGCCTCACTTTTTCGATTAAACTCAGTTAGATTAAGTTCAGCTCGATTACACCTGCTTAAAGAAAGCGCAGCTCTCACTCAACGCGACACAACCATCAAAAGAGCTGAAGCCCGCAAACATCTATGCTTTTTCGATAGTTGCTTTTAATGCAATCTCCTTTGCAAATTGTGCTTCGGATAAATGAAGTCCCCACAAGTGATTTACTGGACCATTTCCCTTTCCTAATGAAAAATCTGAGCTAAGAGCTCCTGTTAAATAGCCCTTAGCTTTATGAGCTGCAACAATAGGCCAGTTTCCCTTCGCAAGAAAAGATGCTATAGCAGACGAAAGAGTGCAGCCAGTTCCGTGGGTGTTTTTAGTGTCAACTCGCACAGCTCTTAACCAATACGATTGGCCCTCTTGGTCAAGATAATAATCATTTGCATCATTGACTGCGTGCCCCCCTTTAATGAGCACACTCTGACAACCAAGGCTCAAAAGGGCTTGTGCAGCATGCTGTATATCATCTTCCGTTTTTAGCGTACGAGAAGAGTTTTTCTCGTAATAATCCGTATATTCAAGCAACACTTCAGTCTCAGGAATATTTGGCGTCAGCATCGTTGCTAAGGGAACCAAGCGATCAACAAGCGCTCTCACCGAATCACTATTAGACAAAGACGAACCGCTCGTTGCCACCATAACCGGATCAAGCACCACCTTTGAAGGCTTATAAACCTCAAGGCAATCAGCCACCACACTCACAAGCTCACGGGTTGGAATCATTCCAATCTTTACCGCCTGAGGCGTGATATCAGAAAAAACACTCTCTATTTGCTGGCGAAGAAAGTCTGGTTCAACTGCGGATATTCCCTGGACACCTAACGTGTTTTGTGCAGTAAGAGCGGTAACAGCAGACTGAGCATAAACACCTAAAGCACTCATAGTCTTCAAGTCTGCCTGTATACCTGCCCCTCCTGAAGTATCAGAACCAGCTATCGTTAAAACGCTTTCCACGTAAGCCTCATTCCTCTTTTTATTTCAGCTCTCGGCCATAATTGAGCAGATATCGCACCATTGTTATAACTAACAATACAGAGTTATTTTCGATAACGCATTTCTTCGCCCAAGTCGATAGTCAGACCATCCATGATGTTATTTACCGTACGAACAGCACACATCTTTCCACACATAGTGCATGTATTTTCATTTGAAGGAGGTGCGCTTTCGAAGTATTCACGTGGCTTTACCGGATCAAGCGCCAAACTAAACATCTCTTCCCAATCAAAACGACGACGAGCATCGCTCATGCGATTATCCCTATCGCGCGCACCAGGAATACCTTTAGCAATATCCGCCGCATGAGCAGCAATTTTTGTAGCAACTAAACCTTCTCGTACGTCTTTTTCATCAGGAAGACGTAAGTGCTCAGCAGGAGTAACGTAGCAAAGGAAGTCTGCACCTGAAGAAGCAGCAATAGCACCTCCAATTGCTGCTGTAATATGATCATATCCAGGAGCAATATCGGTTACTAAAGGACCAAGGACATAAAAAGGAGCATTATGGCAGAGTCTTTTCTGCAACTTCATATTTGCTGCAATCTCATCCATAGCCATATGGCCTGGACCCTCAACCATGACCTGAACACCTTTATCCCATGCGCGCTTAGTAAGTTTGCCCAACTCAATTAACTCGGCAATTTGGCCCGCATCAGAAGCATCATATCCTGAACCAGGACGCATAGCATCTCCCAGAGAAATAGTCACATCGTATTCGTGCAAGATATCAAGGAATTCATCGTAATACTCATAAAAAGGATTTTCATTTCCTGTTGCTTCCATCCAAGCAAAAATTAGGGAGCCGCCACGAGAGACGATATTCATTAAGCGCCCTGTTTCTTTAAATGAATCGATAACTCTTCTATTCATTCCCGCATGAATAGTTACAAAGTCAACACCATCTTCAGCATGAGCACGTACTACCTCAAGAAAATCATCAACCGTAATGTCAATTAAAGGCTTTTCAAGATAGCCAATTGCGTCATACATAGGAACAGTGCCAATCATTGCAGGCGACATCTGAATAAGTTTTTGGCGAAAATCTCGTGTTTTGCCTGAATTAGACAAATCCATAATGCCTTCAGCGCCTAGCTCAAGAGCCACTTTTACTTTCTCAAACTCAACATCATAGTCAATCAAGTCACCTGAAATGCCCAAGTTTACGTTTACTTTTGTACGCAACCCATTACCTACTCCTTCAGGATTAAGAGAAGTATGGTTTACATTAGCAGGGATTGCTATCTCTCCACGAGCTACAGCAAGACGAATCTCTTCAGGATCACGTTGTTCTTTACGTGCTACAATTTCCATTTCTGGAGTTACAATTCCTGCACGTGCTTTATCAATTTGGGTCATAATTCTCCCTCCGATGGAATTACCCATATCAGGTTCTGTGGGTCGGAGCTGTGCTCCCTCTCAGCCTTTCGCGCTATACAAAAAGCTCCCCTTTACTCTCACATATTAGCCCATTGTAAATCTTTTCCTACCCAGAGATAGGTATTTACCCTAAAGTAAAGGGCAATACAGCAAGAGAGGTATCTAGTTACTCCTATGAAAAAATACGGAACTATTCTCATTATCGTTGCAGGCATATTTTGGGGCACCATGGGTCTCTTTACTCGATTTCTGGGAAATGAAGGATTTAACCCCTTTCAAATTGCAGCGATTCGCCTCTTTCTTGCGGGCGTAGTCTTTTTGATCATCATGAAAAAAGCGGACCCCAAACAAAAAGGAATTGCAAGAAACGACATTCCTCTCTTTCTTGGACTTGGCTTAGGCAGCGTATTATTCTTTACTGTTTGTTACTACACTGCTCTTGAGATCACGAGTTTGAGCACAGCAGCAATCCTGCTTTACACCTCTCCTATTTGGGTAATGATGCTCAGCGCCATCCTTTTCAAAGAGCGCATCACGCCCAAAAAACTAATCGCATTAGTACTTGCATTTTTAGGATGTGTCTTTACTTCGGGATTTGGCGGCGCACTCAGCCCCTTTGGTCTTATTGTGGGACTGTGTTCCGGATTAGGTTATGGCCTTTACAGCATTTTAGGAACGTATGCATTGCGAAAATATTCGCCCTACACTGTTACTGCGTATACATTCACTATTGCTGGAATAGGAGGTTTATGTATTTGCGAACCTCTTGAAGCTCTTAATCTAATAATGACAAATACCGACCCTCTGTTTATTTGCGGGTTCTTTATCCTCACTGCTCTTATTACAGCCGTCGTTCCTTTTCTCTGCTATACCCTTGGTCTTAAAACAACCGAAGCATCAAAAGCAGCTATTATTGCAACGGTAGAGCCAATTGTTGCAACGATTATTGGTATCTTCTGTTTCAGCGAGTTGCTTACGTATTTATCACTTGCAGGAATTCTCTGTGTGATTGGGGCTATTGTCCTTTGCAACCTTTCAAGCCAAAAATCATAAACGGTGACCGTCTCTTCCGTACGATACGTTCTCTAATACTTCAAAAGGAAAAAACACTAGAAGCGAGCCCTCTTCAAGCCATATTTCGGCGTATTGTTCAATCAATTCATTCGAAATTCCCCAAAGCGCACAATTAATGCATTTTCCGTCACAAATACCATATTCGAATCCAGTTTCAGTGACTCCTGTACATACATCACTAAAAGATAAAACCGATACGGTTCCGCTGCAACCTTTTTCGAACGCAAGCATCGAGAGCATGCCTGGAGCAACTAGACTTACTACCACCTGATTGTCAGATATACCCCAAACCCTCATTCCATGCAAAGCACTTCTCACCATCAGCTGTAAGTTACCTACCGAATGATCAAGTCTTCCCGAAAGACCTCCGTACATAACCACATCATCAAAACCCATTGTTTCGGCTTTATATAATGCCCAATCCATATCGGTAAAGTCTTTATGGGTGTCAAAAACCTCTACTGTTTCACCCTCAGGAATATAACCAAGAGAATCAAAGTCACCAAAGACAATCGTTGGTTTCACTCCCACTACATCAAGAAGCTGGTATCCTCCATCAACCGCCATAATGCAGTCAAACGTATATCTCTCGAGCAAGACACGGAGAAGAGTATCAGTAGCTGGAGCCGCACCCACTATGAGGCATCGTTTTGATTTTGAAGCAGTATTCATTCAATCCTTTTTCTGTTTAAGATAGTATTAGTGATACACATTTCTAATCTAACGTACTTCGATTATTTGAGTAGATAGAGTGTACCTCTTATCACACTCTTACCATCTTCCTATCCCCTCTTCGCTAAAAACAAACATTTATTTGCTAGAATACCCAGAGAGCGAATCGGGCAATCGCGTGCTACGCATGAGGAAAGTCCGGGCTCCCAAAGGCAAGATGCCAGCTAACGGCTGGGCAGGGTGACCTGACGGAAAGTGCCACAGAAAAGAAAACTCTCTTGCACAAACAGCATAAGGCTGCCACTACAAGAGAAAAGCTGAAACGGTGCGGTAAGAGCGCACCAGTGCATTGGTAACAATGTAGCTTGGTAAACCCCATCTGGAGCAAACGCAAATAGGAATGCTATACGGTTGCCTTTCCGTGCATTCGGGTTGCGCGCTAGAGCTGCTTGGTGACAAGCAGTCGAGATAAATGGTTGCCAATAACAGAACCCGGCTTATAGATTCGCTCTTAAAAGCAAACGCCCCTGGAGATGAAAATTTCTATCCCAAGGGCGCTTTTTTATTAACCTATTTCGGATTAGTGAGCACACGTTTTGTCCTATAAGCCCACTTTTTTATCCGCTATTCTTTTTTTACAGTCGATTCGCTACCTTCCGTCTTTAACAAAAGCGGAAATCTTAATCCTTAATCAATCTCATCAAAAGAGAAGGAATCATCAGCGGCGCCATAACCAGACAAATCCTTAGAAGAAGCACTTGGCTTTGGTGCAGCTGGAGCAGAAACAACCGGATTTACGGTTGGGGTTGTATAGGTTGCAGTTGCGGTTGCTGGCTCCCACTTAACGCTATTTGCAGAAGAATCCACATACTGATCTGCTGAGTCATCGCTCAACTCTGGCATGGAAAAGCCTTCGGTAATATCTCCACCAATTTCAGTTAAACGCTGTGTTGCAACGGTAATGAATTCCTTAAGCAAATCCTGATACTGGATACGAATTTGCTCACGGCTTTCGTTAAGATCATTAATATGCTCAACAACACGCTGTTTTTCAGCACCTGCTTTGTCAAGAATACGACGAGCCTCTTCTTCGGCATTACGACGAGTCTGTTCAGCTTCAGCCTTAGACTTAGAAATAATTTCATCAGCTGTGCGCTGAGCAACAATCAAAGCCTGAGCAATAACGCTATCATCGCTTGATTTTTCTTCAAGACGACGCTCAAGTTCAGCAATTCGAGCATCTTTAGCAGCCAAATCTGCGTTTTGCATAATTGTTGGCTCTGCCTGAACAGCAGGAGAGCTTGACATTTCTGCAAGCTGCTGACGCAAAGAAGCAATTTCGTTATTAAGCGCATCAACCTCTTGAGCAACACGCTCCAAGAATACATCCATCTCGTCTACATTGTAGCCACGACGGTCAATGCTAAATGTTTGGTTTTGAATATCCTCAGCAGTAATTGCCATAATCTCCCCTTTAATCGTTTTCTGCGATTAATATCTACAAAATTATACCAGCGATAAAACGCACGCCAAACTGAAGTACTAACAATGCCACAATTGGGCTTACGTCAATCATACCAATTGGCGGAATAATACGTTTAAATATGTCTAAAAATGGGTCACAAATTTTACCTAACGCCTGATAAATATCGGCAATTATGCCTTCACTCATTGGAATCCAAGACATCAAAACGTACACAAAGATTACCATCGAGTAGGTATCAGCTAATGTTACGAGAATATACGCAAGACTCACAAGAAACCTTTTTCTCAAACGGCACCAAATCAGCGCTTCCAACACTTTAGAAACAGTATAGCGACTCAAACTTTTTTTTGAAAAGAGGCACTATAAATGCAGAGAGCCTACATAACCCCTTGTCTGCGAACTCTATGGCGCTCTTCAAGAGTTAATGAAGATCCTAACGTCATAACAAACACTTTTGCTTCCAAGCATTCAATATGACCCTCTAAGGCTGCAATAACACCAAAAGAAAAATCCAAGATACGCTTAGTCAAATCAGGATTGGCGGTTTTAAAATCAAGCACCACAATCTTATCTTGGCGAAGGTTAAGCACAATGCCTTCTGCTTCACTGAAGTCAACAGGACGCATAACAAAAAACTCTCTGCCAGAACCATATACTGGATTCGTGTAATCAGACGAATAAAGCGCTTCCGTTTTACCTGAATTACTCTGAGGGCCATATGAAGACCCTCCGCTCGATGCAACAGTTTGAGCAGGTGCATTCAAGCCAGTATCAGTTGGAGTAAAGAGATTATCAAGTCCTGCAGATTTACGGTTAGGCTCAAGCTGAGCCCCAAAAATACCTTTGGTAACATTAGATTGGGACGAACTTGACACGGTAGGCTTCGCTACACCAGAATCTTTCTGGAAAGCCGAAGTAAAGTCGTTAAGAGAAGAAGCAGGAGTTGCCATTTCTTCAATTTCGTCTTGAAAATCGTCATATTCCGCATCAAGAGGCGCATAAGAATTTGCTTGATTTTGCTTTCGCGAAAAAGGTGAAATATTTGAAAGACTCTCACGAGCAGACTGGCCCATTGCAGCAATACGCTGAGCAGCAGGACTAGAAGCTTCTCGAGGTTTTTGTGCATAGTCCGATACCTGAGAATAGGAAGGTTCAACGCCGTACGCTGAAGTTGTAGCGCGAACATCTTCGGCACTTACTAAACGAGGAGAACGCACTCCATAGCTATCGGTTCGCACGTAAGTAGTTCTTCCAAAGCTACCGCCCGAGCGCTGTTCGTCTTCGTCATACGTATATACGTCGTAGTCACCTACCTCAGGATAGCCTTCATAGTATTCGTTTTCGTAATAGTCGTCGTATGGTTCCTGATTGCGAGAACCAGAAAATCGGTCTTTCAGATCGCCAATAAGGTTGCTCGGCGAAAACTGAGGACGAGGAAAATCCATTATTAAAAACCTCTCTTATTCAAAAGAATCGTCAAAAACTGCACGTCCTAAGCGAATGCAAGTGCTTCCGTATTCAACTGCAGTTTTCCAGTCTTCTGTCATGCCCATAGAAAGCTCTGACAAAGTGATTCCTACCTGCTGTTCATCAAGTTTCTGCTGAAGCTCCTCTTTCAAAGCCTTCAAACCCGAAAAAGTAAATAACACAGCATCCTCATCGCTGCGAGGAGCCATAGTCATCAAACCGCAAACCTCCACATGTTCAAAAGACGCTGCGGCAAGCAAGACAGCGTACACTTCATCAGCAGAAAAGCCACTTTTTGACTCTTCTCCTGAAACGTTCACCTCAAGAAGAATTTTCTGAACTTTTCCCTGCTCGCACGCTGCTTTGTCAATTTTTGCCAAATGGGACTCTTTGCATACCGAATGAATTAAATCGGCAGCTGATACAATATCTCCAATTCGACGAGATTGAATGTTACCAATAAAGTGCCACTCTTCCTGCGGAAAAGCAGCTTTTTTACGTAAAAGTTCATCAGGACGGTTCTCGCCAAATGCGTGTGCTCCTGCCGAAATAGCAATTTCAACCTGATCAATATCTACTGTTTTAGAAACCGCAAGCAAAGTTACTTCTTCAGGCTCTCTTCCCACGTTCCTACATTGAGAATCAAGCTCTTTGCGAAGACGCTGGTAACGAGTTGCAGTACTCATACAACCATCTCCTAGATTATTTATTGCGTACGAATAGCAAATGCTCCATGGCGGCCCGCAATACCTTCCTGGCCACGGTAAGAAAAGAATTCATGGTTATTGCAAACCGTACATTTATTGAGCGACACAATACGCTGAGAACTAACGCCTTGTTGTTCAAGCTGAACCATAAGCGCCTTTTCCAAAATTACATGCCTTTGATCAAGAGCACATTCTTGACCAAACTTCTTTACAAAATGATTGCGTATTTCTTCACTCGTCTCAAAACACTCACCATGAATATGAGGGCCTATGTAAACATTAGCACCTTGCACAAGTTTTGAGGAAAACTGCTCAGCTGGAATTGAAGTATGGACAGTTTTATATCTCTCCCATTCCCAATCAATCATTCGTTGAAGCGTTTTTGCTGAAATGCCATTTTCAACACCGCGCCATCCCGCATGAACAACAGCAACCAACCCAGTTGGAAGCACTAGTATTACGGGAACACAATCCGCAAAGCAGAGAAGTCCCATTACTTGCGGAACAGCCAGTATAAGCGCGTCGATCCCTTTGCTCGCAGCCTCTTGCACAGCAGAAATATCGCTAGAATCAACGAATAAAGAAGCATCACCATGAACCTGATTTGGTACCACTAACCCAGCCGTCGAAAAACCAACTGCCGTTTTAAGTAGATTGCGGTTGCTCTCAACACACGCTAAATCGTCGTTTACATGACTTCCTAAATTAAGCGAGTCATAAGGACCCGTACTTACCCCTCCCTGACGAGTAGTAAAGCCAATACGGATTCCTGTTTGAGCGAACAACTGCTCATCCGTATAGAGAGAAATAGACGCAAAACGACCCTCGGCCAAAGTAGGTACTGGCAAATCGAGGGTCGACTTCATTTCAAACCTTAATTACAAAAGACTACTGACGCTTCAAGAAATCTGGGATGTAGTCTTCATCAGCAAAACGAGGGGTTGCTGCGCCATAGTTCTGCTGAGGCTGAGTATACTTCTGCTGTGGAGCAGGATTGTTGTTGTAGCTATAAGGGCTCTGCTGATTAGCAGTAGGAGCAAACATGTTATCACGACGACCAAAGTCCATTGAAGACTGAGAAGCGTTTGCTTTAAAGCCTGTTGCGATAACGGTAATGCGAATATATTCACCCATTTCAGGATCAACAATCTGACCATAAATAATATTTGCGTTTTCATCAGCGCAAGATTCAACAACTCGTGCAGCTTCGTCAACTTCAGAAAGAGCTAAATCAGGACCACCTGCAATGGAGAACAAGATGCGTGATGCGCCTGCGATGGAAGCTTCAAGCAAATTAGAATTGATAGCCTGCTGAGCTGCATCAAGGGCACGAGAGTCACCTGAAGAAATACCAATACCCATCATTGCAGTACCAGCATCCTTCATAACAGTGCGAATGTCTGCAAAGTCCAAGTTAATTAAGCCTGGAATAGTGATGAGGTCGGTAACACCCTGAATACCTTGACGGAGTGTGTCGTCTGCAATACGGAATGCGTCGAGCATTGAAGTCTTTTTGTCAACAATCTCAAGCAAACGATCGTTAGGAATAACAATCAAAGTGTCAACTTTCTGAGAAAGGAAATCAATACCCTGCTCAGCCTGATTACGACGAAGACGACCCTCAAAGCTAAATGGTTTAGTAACAATACCAACAGTCAAAGCACCAATTTCTTCACGAGCAATTTCTGCAACGATTGGAGCTGCGCCAGTACCAGTTCCGCCACCTTCACCAGCGGTAACAAATACCATATCCGCATCAGCAAGAGCCTGACGAATTTCGTCACGAGACTCCTCAGCTGCCTGGCAACCAACCTCAGGATTTGCGCCAGCACCTAAGCCTCGGGTAATTTCTTCACCAATATGGATGGTTTTATCTGCTTGAGAAAGCATAAGTGCCTGACGGTCAGTGTTAACTGCGATAAATTCAACACCTTTAACACCAGCTTCAACCATGCGGTTTACCGCATTAGTTCCGCCGCCACCAACACCTACAACTTTAATAACTGCGAGATTATCAGAGCCATGAATCTGTTGCATTATTTTGCTCGCTTTCGGGTTGTTTTCATTTGTAGCCTGGGAGTATACGTATTAGAACATATACGTTGTATATTCTACACAAGGTAAGGACGATTGCAAAACAAAACACGTTTTATGCATATTAAAAAGAGCGCCAGACTGGTTTATTAACCACTCGAACGTTGATGTAAGCAATTTGATTTTCATATTTACTGAGAAGCTCCAAGCAAACTCGTTCTTTCTCGCGAATGTCGTTTGAATCACCAAACGCTATTTCAACTCCATTTTTAAGCGTCAACGTTGTTGAATCACTATTCGACGCAGTTACCGATTTAACCTGTTCTGAGAGACTTGTTGAAAGGCCATCGATGATGCTGAGGGCATTCGATATGTTCGCATTAGAACAAAACTCTCCCGCTACTGGAGTAGTTCCATACGGAACACCCTTGATGTTTAATACATTTTCAACATCCTCATAGATCTTAGGAGCAACTGAAGAAGCTTCGGGGCTATCCTTCGCTGGAATTTTCATTAACCACATGCCGTCGGATGCTAAAGCCCATGTTTCAGTAGTGTCTGAACTATCAACCACCACATCACACACCGCACAAATTTCTCGTTCTTCAACAACAAGCTTTAACCCATCAGGGAATTGACGTTCAATATGAGCGTCACGAATCCAAGGATCATGTTTCAAATTTGAAACAATCTCTGCTTCGTTAATGTTTAACAACGTTGAATTTTCAGGAATAGAAGCAAGGTTTGTCATTTCCTGATTAGTGAGATGTTCGCAGCCTTCAACCGTGATAGATTTAATACGATAGCTGTCTGAATTTACAAAAGTGTATGCAATTATTCCAATAATTAAAGCCAGGATCGCAATCATTATTGCAATCTTTCCCACAAAAGGAATTCCTTTTTTCTTTTGCGGGAAAGGTTCTCGAGCTACCCTTCCTACTACTGGCCCCTCTCCTCTGTCGTAAGAAGCCTGATTGTAGCCAGCAGGATAATCGGGCACCCGATATCCACTTACTGAAGGTTTTTTACCTCGAGGTAACTGTGATCGAGAAGGTACCTGAGATTGAAAACCACGGTTACCTACCTGGGTGCTTCGGGAAGAATAATTTGCGCGAGAATAATCAGATGCCTGGTAAGGAGATCTCTGTGATTGTTTTCGCGAATAAGAGTTTCCAAAAGAAGAATTGGCGTTTTGTCCCCCTCGCATTTGACCAGAGGAATTCTGAAAAGAGGGAGATGTTTTTCGAGGGGTATTTCGCACAGGTGATTTTTGGCGTGCGGAAGCGCTCGTGTAAGACGAGTTTCCAAATCCGCCAGTATAGCGTGATTGATTTGATATTTGAACCGAACGACCTTTTGAAGAGCCTTTTACCGGATTAGCTCTTCTTCCAGTCGAACCCTGACGAGAGCCGGCAGGCTTAGAATCCCAAGAGCCGGACCTCTGTCTGGAGTTCAATGCCATATTGTTCTTTCACCTTACTTTGGGCAAGTCGAATAAGCGTTAGTACATCCTGAGCAGTAGCACCGTTTTTGTTAACGATAAAGTTAGCATGCTTCTCGGATATTTCAGCGCCACCCTGGCTAAAACCCTTTAATCCTACATTTTCAATAAGCGAGCCTGCTGAATATCCTTCTGGATTGCGGAATACGCTTCCACACGATGGATAATTGAGAGGCTGAGATGCGCGACGAGCTTCCAAAAGACTTTTCATTCTGTCATTTACTGCACTTGAAAGAGAAGGCTTTAACTTGAGCTCACATTCCACAATAACCTCATCAGGAGAAAAAGAGGTTGATCGTTTCTCCCAGAGAATATCTCTGGAAAGATACCGTTTTAAACCTTTCGACGGAGACAGGGTTACCACTGAAACAACACGGCTTCCAATCCAGTCATCTTTAGTGCCCGCATTCATAAACAATGCGCCACCTACTGTTCCTGGTGTGCCAACCGCAAACTCCATTCCAGAGTATCCTCGATGGAACACCTCTTGCACTAGACGAGAAAGGATAGTGCCTGCACCTACCGTTACCTGCCCCTTTTCGTCATCGAATTTCCAGTTACGAAATTCTCCCGATAAGGAAATTACAACACCAGGAAAACCTTCATCACTAACTAAAAGATTAGAACCTTTTCCTACTGCAACCCAGTCCAATCCTTCTTCTTTACAAATAGAGAGAATCTTATTGAGAGCAGCAATAGTAAAGACTTCCGCATACGCTAAAACAGGACCACCAATGCGATAGGTCGTATGTTTTGACATTGGCTCATTGAGACGCACATCGCCCTTGAACTCCTCATCAAAAGCAAGGAGCTCTAAATCTGAAGCGTGACGAGCTGCCATTATTAATCCTCTGTTCCCTGCTCTTTTAAGCTATTCAATAACTCAGGGCCAATAGTAGTAACATCTCCTGCACCAAGCGTAAGAATCAAATCACCTGGCTTGGCCTGCGATACCAAATAGGGAACTACCTCAAGGCGCTTGCCAACATACTGAATATTCTCTGGATGACAAGGGTTATCTAAAACCGTTTGCATAAAAGTTGCTCCTGAAACACCCGGAACTGGTGTTTCTCCCGCAGAGTATACGTTCATGAAGGTAACTTGGTCTGCCATATCGAACGCATGAGCAAATTCATCTTTTAGGTATTCCGTAAAGAGCTTCACGCGGGAATAGCGATGAGGTTGGAATACCACATGAACACGATTGAATGACAAAGCCTTTGCTGCGGCAATAGTTGCCGCAATTTCAGTAGGATGATGAGCGTAATCGTCAACAATGGTAATTCCGTTTACTTCTCCTACTAAGTCAAAGCGCCTCTTTACGCCACCAAAGTCTGAAAGTGCCTGAGCTGCACGCTCCATATCGATACCTTCTGACCACAAAAGGGTAAGAGCACCCGCAGCATTAAGGGCGTTATGACTTCCTGGATTCTGCTTTAAAGAGCAAGCAAGCTTTTGACCGTTAGGCAGCACTACCGTAAAGGATGTTGAAACACCCTTTGGAACATAATCAAACACTCCAGTATCGTGGCCTTCGCCAAAGCCATACGTATAAACTTTTCGGCCAGTCTTTTTTGCAAGCTCAACCAGTGGCTTGTCTTCGCCACATACTACACACGAGCCGCTCTCTGGAGTTGAAGACATAAAGTCATAAAAAAGTGAATAAATCTCATTGAGATCATCGTAATGATCAAGGTGGTCGGCTTCGATATTAGTAATCAAGACAGAAGCAGGGCTCAAATAAGTAAAGGATTTATCCGATTCGTCTGCTTCAACAACATAGTATTCACCATCACCGCTATGAGCATTAGAGCCGTATGCGCGAACTATGCCTCCAATAAGAAAGGTTGGATTTAAGCCTAGCGCGTCAAGGGTAGAGGCAACCATGGAAGAAGTAGTGGTTTTTCCATGAGTACCTGCAACTGCTAAGGTCTTTTTTCCGACACCAAGGTGAGCAAGCATTTGAGCACGATGATATATTTCGATGTTTGCCTCTTTTGCTGCAATTAATTCTGGATTTGTTTCAAGAATAGCGGTTGAAACAACTACGATATCAGGATTTATTGCAGAAATATTCTCAGCCTTCTGACCAATAAACACCTTAATACCTGCATCACGAAGTTGTTCAGTATAACGACTCTCTTTTAAGTCTGAACCCGATACTGCCATTCCTTGATTCTTGGCTACCAGCGCAATTCCACTCATTCCTACGCCGCCAATACCGATAAAATGAATTTTCTTCATGTAGTTATTCACCAAAATGCCTTTCTAATCCGACCCATTATTGTAGCTAATTGCTACTTAATAGCGGAATTAATCACAACATCTGCCAATTTGGCAGCAGCATTTTCCGTTTCAAATAAAGCAGCTGCTTTACGCATTGCCTCTTTTGCGTCTTCGTCGGTAATTAAATTGAGAACCATGTTTTTGAATTCGTCTGTCTCAACGCAATCATCCGGCATCATAAGCGCCGCTCCCTTTTCAACATACGAACGCGCATTCGTTGTTTGATGATCGGCAGTAGCGTAAGGAAAAGGAACAAGAATTGCAGGAATGCAGCGTGCCGATATTTCTGCTAATGAAGTAGCACCTGCGCGAGAAACAACCACGTCGCACGCCGCCATGGTTTCACCCATACGATTTTGATAGCCCATGACTTGATAGCGTTTTTTCTCTTCTTCAGTTAATGAAAGCTGCTTTTCTACTGTTTCCAATTCTTTTGGACCAGTGATATGAACAATATATAAGTTTTCAATGGCAAGAAGCTCTTTTTTCATAGAAGCAATTGCCGTATTGAGGTGGCGAGCGCCTAAACTACCTCCAAACACTAAAAGCATCTTGGCATCAAGAGGAATAGCGAGCATTTCTCTTCCCTGTTCGCGCGTTGAGACAAAAACTGAAGAGCGAACAGGATTTCCAGTTACTACTATTTTTTCTTTTTCGGAAATAGCTGAACCTGCATCTTCATAGGTAAGAGCAACCTTTGTTGCAGATTTTGAAAGGTACTTGTTTGCTATACCCATGACAGAATTCTGCTCATGAACAACCAGTGGAATCGAAAGCTTTTTTGCCGCGCGACCAATTGGCAAACAGACATATCCGCCGAACACAACAACCACATCAGGCTTAAGCTGCTCAAACCAAACAACTGCCTTTTTGGTACTTTTTTGAATAATAGCTAATGCTTTAGGGAGCGTTGCAGGCTTTGCACGATCAAAGCCCATTGCTTCAAACGGCTGAAAAGGAATGGTAGTTTGCCCAACAAGACGAGCCTCAACCCCATTTGGAGTGCCTGCATAAAATACTTCATGACCTTGTTCTTGAAGAACCTCTGCTAAAGCAAGCGCAGGATTAATATGGCCAGCAGTGCCGCCACCCGACAAAACAATACGCATGAAAGTACCTCTATCTATATCTTGAATTTCTTCGCCGTGAATAGTCTAAATCATTTGAGGGGTCTTTTCTCCTAGGAGGTGAAGGATACCCGGTTCCTTTAGATGATCTTTGGACAGGATTGGCAAGGTTTACCGTTCCTGTTCTATTCTGCAATGGCGGCGCAACTTGCCTTCCTCTTCGATTGTCATCATGGTAAGAAGGGCGTTGTCCATAACCTTCTTCAAATTTAAGAGAATCAGAAGATACCACCTGAAGATTGTTTTCTCTTCTCTCACGCGCTCCTCGCGTTGGGTCAGAACAAATTGAAATCATCAATAAAAAGCCTAAGGTTCCCATTGAAGAAATCATAGAAGAACCGCCCGCAGAAAGAAACGGAAGAGGTTTTCCTGTAGTAGGACCAACACCAATTACCGACGCAACATTCAAGAGTGCCTGTGCAACTATCATTGCAGTAAGACCTCCTGCAATAACCATATGGTAATCGCTGCGGGCACGACCTGCGATTCTGAAGCCACCATACCCAATAAGGGCAAATGCTACCAAGACTGCCACCGCACCAATGAATCCCATTTCTTCACCCACGATGGCGAAAATGAAGTCAGACTGAGAAAAAGTCAGAAAAGATTCATAAGAAGCGCCAATTCCTTTTCCAATCAGACCACCAGCAGCAAGAGCCTTTAGCGAACGAATCAACTGATAGCTTTCATCATCAGCGCTCTCCCAAGGATTGACCATGCTTAAACGGTCCATGCGGTATGGCTGAGACACGATAGCGATAAAGCCGAGCAAAAAAACGCCCAGTACAACTAAAATAACAGTCTTCTTTTTTGCTCCACCAAGAGCCATTGCGGTAATCATTCCAAGAAGCATAATCATAGTAGAGCCCAAGTCAGACTGAAGACGCAATCCATTTGGTCCTACTACCATGACTAAAGGAATTACAATAAAAATAAGAACCTTTATGACAATATCTGCGTAGGAATACTGGCCTTTACGGAAATTGATAGACATTTCAGCCACAATCAACACCAGAGCAATTTTCATTAACTCCGAAGGCTGAATGCTTGCAATGCCCAAGTTAAGCCATCTTCGTGCACCATAATTCTCGATTCCTGCAATAAAAGTAAGCAGGAAGAGAATAAAACAGAAAAACCAAAAGGCGTACGTAAAGCTCACCAATAAATCATCATCTTGTAAGAAATTTACAATCAGTACTATTATTCCCACACCAAGAACAACAAAGATTACTTGCTTGAAGAAATCAAGAGGGAAAGCCGAACTACTACTCAGGGAAGTAACCGTTGTTGAAGAATAGACCATAACTAAGCCTACTACCGTCAAAAAGGCAGCAGAAAGTAAGACCAACAAACGAGGTATCATAATTGATGCAGGCGTATTTCGGTCTATCAAATGAAAAGAGGGCCTGGTGTGTTTTATTTGCGATTGCGCCCGTGCCATAAAATTGTTTTAAGCTCCTAATCGTTCACGTCTTTGAGCAACAAGATTTTTAAACACTTCGCCTCGTTCCTCAAAGCAAGTAAACTCATCAAAGGAAGCACATGCAGGAGAAAGAACAATAACGTCTCCCGGTTTACTATGGCGCAATCCTTCATCAAGAGCAGCTTCTAAGTTTGAAGCAGAATAGACAGGAAGCGTTTTTGCTTTTGAGCACTCCTCGAAAAAGCGAGGGCCCGCAGCACCAAAACAAACAACTGCACTGCAATTTTGCTCTGCTTGCTCAACCAGTTCAGTCAAATCAGTATGTTTATCATCTCCGCCAAAGAGCGCAATTGGCTTTATTGGCAAGAAGGAAGTCAGCGCTTTAAGCGTTGCATCAACATTTGTTGCTTTCGAATCATTAAAGCAAGCAACACCTTGTATTGAACCGCATGGCTCAATACGGTGTTCTAGAGGAGCAAAAGAACGTAGTCCTTTTTGAAGAAGCGCAATAAAGGCGCTCTTTGGCATTTCGCACGAAAGAGCCGCAGTAACCGCACTGGCAGCTGCTAGTGCGTTTGAGATATTGTGCTCGCCTTTAATCTGTAAAGCACCGCCGTCACCTAAATCATAGGTGGTGCCTTTGTAAGAAACCTTAAGTATTCCCTCATCAGAGAATGCAGCATTTTCGCTTCCGCACGCATCAATCATGCTATAAGACAGCCCTTTTGCGCTTCCTAAAGGAATATAGTCAAATCCACGATCCTCAGGCGAAAGCGCTTTAATCTCTTTCACGTAGCTTCTTACCGTATCGTTAGTTGCATCCAAAACAACCGTGCAACCGTCTGAGCAATTTGCGTAAATTTTACGTTTTGCTTCACAATAAGCTTCATGAGTCTTATGCCACTTTATATGGTCTGGAGTAATATTAAGAAGAACTGCCACATTAGGAGCAAATCGAGAAGTAGAAGCAAGCTGATACGAAGACACTTCTGCCACATAGTAAATAGTGTTCGTATGAGCGCTTAATTGATTGCGACCAACCGCATCAATGCACGCATCACCAATATTTCCTACCGCATATACTTCTTTTCCAAAACCTCTTACTAATGAGGCAATAAGCGAAGTAGTGGTTGTTTTTCCATTGGTTCCCGTAACAGCAATCCAAACCGACTCTTTTTCACTCTCTCTCCACGCAAACTCAACTTCACTAATTACTTCCTTTGATGCCTGTTGAGCATTTTGGTAAAACGAAGAAAACTGAGAAATCCCTGGAGAGACAATACAGAGATCATAAGAGCTTTCTAACTCTTCCGTATCGAAAAGAACTCTGACGCCTTCAGCTTCAAGTTCACCAGCAAAAGCCACAGCCTTATCATTTTTCTTTCCCGCATAAACACAAAGCGATTCAATGCGGCTACCAAGCAAGCCTGCGCAGTAAGAACTTACTGCCCTACCACTTACTCCTAAACCAAGAATTGCAACAGCTCCTAAAGATGTAGGAGCATATTTTTTTGTGACTTCAAGCTGTGAAACTGACATACTAAACCACCAATGTCGAAGCGAAATACCAAGCAAAACCAAGTGCGGTAAATGCTGCAGCAATAATATAGAAGCGTACTACAACTTTTACCTCACTCCATCCCTTCTTTTCAAAATGATGATGAAGAGGAGCCATTAAAAAGATACGTTTGCGGGTTTTCTTAAAATATAAAACCTGAATCATTACGGAAAGAGTTTCGATAATGAAAAGGCCGCCAATAACAAGAGAAACAACTTCGGTCTTAGTAACTACCGCCAAACAGCCAAGAGCGGTACCAAGTGCTAGAGATCCTGTATCGCCCATGAAAATATCTGCAGGATATGAGTTGTACCACAAAAAACCAATACAACAACCTACTAAAGCTGCAGCAATAATTGCGCTTCCGAACATATTGCATCTAAAAGCAATAGCCGCCATAGCGAAAAAGACAATCATGGAAGTGCCCGCCGCAAGGCCATCTAAGCCATCAGTTAGGTTTGTTGCATTGCTCAATCCTGCAATCAAAACAGTCACAAAAATTAGATAGAGCCAAGGAATCCTCAAATCACCTGTTGGTGTTTCAATAGGGAGCGTTGTAGTAAGAATTCCTAAATCAAAGGTATAAACCAACGGAATTTCAATTGTTGGCTCAATACCAATCCAATTAACTGCACCTAAGCAAAACAAAGCTGCAATGGAAAATTGACCAATGAGCTTAGCTTTAGGAGTAAGTCCTAAAGAACGTTCTTTAATTACCTTTGAAGCGTCATCAATTAAACCAAGTACGCCAACCAACAGCGTAGCAACCAACACCAACACCACTTCAGGAGATAATGGCGCCAAAAGGATTACGGTAAGAAGTGTTGCAAGCAACATAATCAAGCCACCCATAGTTGGAGTGCCTTGCTTTACTAAATGACTTTCTGGACCATCGGCACGAACCTGCTGACCAATAGTGCGCGAGCGCAAAAAGCGAATAAACGGTGGCATAAACACGATAGTGAATAAAACACTCAAAAATACCGCAACAAAAACCATAAAGGTTGGATAACTATAGAACGCTGAGAACATACTAAATCATTAGCCCCTTTACTATTTTTTCAAGCTCCATAGAGTGAGATGCTTTAACCAATACCGCATCTCCTTCCTCTAAACGGTGCAAAAGCTCAGTAAGCGCAACACTGCGCTCTTTTGTAACCATTACTGCACTTTCAGGAAAACCTGCCTTTATCGCAGCGGAAGCAATATTGGCAGATAAACTACCTATGCAAATCAAATAGTCAATTGAACCAAGCTGAGCAACAAAAGTTCCAATTCCTTCATGGCATCCTTGAGCAAATGAACCCAATTCGCCCATGTCACCTAATACAGCATACCGCTTTCGGTCAACCTTCATAGAGTCAAACATGGTAAGCGATGCTTTCATAGAATCTGGATTTGCATTATATGCGTCATTGATAATAGTGACTCCATTTTCGTTTACCAGAACTTCTTGGCGACCAACTTCTGGAAGAGACGACTGGAGACCCTTAACAATACAATCTAAAGACACGCCGCACACTGAGCCTAAAGCAGCAGCAGCGCATGCATTGTGTACGTTATGCATTCCGCGCAAGCTTAACGTGCATTCACTTTTTTCTCCAGCAACACAAAGAGAAAACGAAGGGCAGCCCTGTGTATCCAAAGAAGTATTTTCAGCATAAGCAACGGCGTCCTTCATTTCTCCAGAGCCGTCATAATATGCAAGCGTAATGCCTCGTTTATCACAGCACGTATGCTCAACCATATAGGAAGTATACTCATCTGCTCCGTTCACCACAGCAATACCTTCATTTGGCCGAAGAGCATCCAGCACTTCTGCTTTTGCTTGGGCAATGTTTTCTTTTGAGCCAAGCAGCTCAATATGGCATTCCCCAACATTAGTTATCAGAGCATAGTCGGGTTTTACAAAATCACAAAGAGATTTTAGTTGGCCTTTACCACGCATACCCATCTCCACAACCAAGAACTCTGTTTCCTCAGTTGCATCGAGAAGAGTTTTCGGAACACCTAACTCATTGTTTTGATTACCACGAGTGGCAACTGTCTTATACGTAGTAGACAAAACATCACGCACTAAGTTTTTTGTGGTAGTTTTTCCTGTTGAACCAGTAAGGACAATCACCTTTGCGGATAAATGATTTCTCCACTGGCTAGCAAGTTGCGTAAAGGCCTCTTTTGTTGAAGGCACTAATAGAATTGCCGCTCCGAGCTCTTTGGCAAGATTACACACTGACTCATCAGGTTTTGTCATTGCCAATATCACTTGAGCCCCCTTGCGAAGAGACTCGCTTATAAAATCATGACCATCCACCCGTTCTCCAGGAAAAGCAACATAAACGCTATCTTCGGTTACTTCTCGAGAATCCCAAGTTATAGATATTGCTTCTCTAGTAGGATCAGCGGCCGCAACAAGTATTTCAGCATGAGTATAGAGCGCAATAGTATCTGAACTCAAACGCATAGTAGTATCTCCTTGAGAACTTTTGCCGCTCTTACTTAAAAGCTTTTTCTAGCTCTTCGGCAGCAACCAAACGATCATCAAAGCTCAAGACTTGATCACCTACAAGCTGATAATCTTCATGTCCTTTTCCGCAAATAAGGATAGCGTCGCCTGGATTAGCAAGGCTGATTGCTTTTGCAATAGCACTACGCCTATCAGGCTCAACAAGATAACGCTCCTCATTACCTTTTATTCCTTCAATGATATCGTCGATAATATCTAATGGATTTTCATAACGAGGATTATCTGAGGTTACTACCGCAAAATCTCCTTGAAGCGCTGCTTTCCCCATAAGTGGTCGTTTAGTTCTGTCACGATTGCCACCGCAGCCAAACACAACAATAGTTCTGCCTTTGGTTATTTCTTTAACCGAACCAACTGCTTTTATGATCGCGTCAGGCGTGTGAGCATAGTCAACATACACTGAAACGTCTGTGTCACAATCGGCTTTAATTCTCTCAATACGACCTGGAACGGTAGAGGCGGTTTCTAGCGCCTTAATAATAGATTCTTTTTGGTAGCCCAATAAAAGAGCTACACCAAATGCAGTCATTACATTTTCGACATTAAACTTTCCAACAAGCGGATAAGTAAACTGGCACTCTTCGCCACAAACAGAAAGAACCACCGCAGTACAATCTGGCTTGTAATCAACTGAAATAGGGTGTATTAATGCTTCTTGATTAAATCCTGTAGTAATGAGAGAACCGTCAACTACAAAGCATTCTTTACTTAGACGCTGTCCCCACTCATCGTCGATATTAATAACGCGAGAAGCAGGATATTCCTTGCTAAAAAGCAATGATTTTGCCTGATAATACGCTTCAAATGTTTTGTGATAATCCAGATGATCTTGAGTAAGGTTAGTAAAAGCAGTTACTTTGAACTGAGAAGCCCATACGCGATCTAAATCAAGCGCATGCGAGCTAACCTCCATAGATACCACTTCACAACCAGCATCGTTCATTTCGGCAAAAAGATGCTGCAAGTCACTTGATTCGGGTGTGGTATGAGAAGATTTCTGTACCTGACCATCAATTGAAATTTCAACTGTGCCAATCAGGCCCACTTTTTTACCCTGAGACTTTGCAATATGGTTTACCAAATAGGTAGTAGTAGTTTTGCCGTTTGTTCCGGTAACGCCCACCAAGTCTAGTTTTGTTGAACCATTACCATAAAAGCTTGCAGCAGCATAAGCCATTGCTTTTCGGGAATCATCTACCACTACTTGAGTTACTTCTTCTGTGCAAGAAATCTCAACAGGATGCTGAACAATTAAGGTACGAGCGCCTTTTTCAACAGCATCTTGAGCATAAGAATGACCATCAGACTTTAAACCTACAATACAACAAAACGCATTGCCTTGTTCCACTGCATCACTTCTATACGAAATACCCGTAATACTTTGGTTTTCATTTCCGATGACTTCACAGTTAAAGCCATCGAACAAATCCTTACATGTCTTTATCATACAGTCCTCAATTCTGAGTAATGTTATAGCGATCAACAGCAAAAGCCATTATATCGTGAAATGCCGATACCGTTTTTCGTTCTCCAGGAACATCATTCGCACCTACAAAACAAACAAAATTGGTAGAAGAGTTTGGTAAATAACCAACGAAGGAGATATTGTATTCACCTTCTTTGTATCCTCCCTGGTCAGACGCAACTTCTGCAGTTCCCGTTTTTCCTGCAACTTTATAGCCATTAAGCTGAGCGTCTGTGCCGGTACCATATTCAACTACCGCTTTAAGCATTTCGGTTAAATCCGAAATTGCTTGTTTGTTCTTGACTATTTCTGTTGTCTCATAAGAAAGAGTGTTTTCATCGGCTGGAATACTTACCAAAAAATGAGGCGTGCATGCATAGCCATTATTGGCAAGTGCGCCATAGAATCTCACAATCTCTAACGGTGTTGTGGTTAATCCCTGGCCGAACGTAATGTTCATTCCTTGAGTTTCAGACCAGTTTTTCCAAGAAGAAATAGAGCCTGAATTCTCTCCTGGATAGTCAACACCCGTTTTGTCGGTTACCAAATATGTCTGAATATAGTTATAGAATTTCTCCCACCCTAAATCTTTACCAATCAAAGACATGCCAATATTAGAAGAGTCGGCCATAATCTTTGAGGTATCCATTTCCTGAGCTTCGCGCTCGTGGGAGTCAGTAATTACGTATTCGTCAACTTCTAACTCTTCTGGACAGTAATACACTTGACCTGCTTGGGTAGTTCCCTCTTCAAGTGCCGCAAGCATAGTTACTGCTTTAAATACAGAGCCAGGCTCAAAAGCTTGCGTTATGCCGCGGATAGTAGTTGCAGCATTATCCTTAATAGTTGAAAGATCAGTTACGTCAAACGTTGGCCAAGAAGCCGCAGCATAAATCTCGCCCGTTTTTGAATCCATTACTATAGCGGTACCGCCTGTGCCTTGAATTTCCTCAACCTTGTCTGCTAGAGAAGCTTCAACTTTGCGCTGCATTTCAACATCAATTGAGAGAACAATGTCCTTGCCATCAATTTTTTCTTCAAGAACCTTTGTTCCGCCCGGCACAGGGAAACCATCAGAAGAATATTCGATCTGCTTCTTACCATCCTGACCAGAAAGAATATCGTTATAGTAAAGTTCAAGACCTGAAACTGCTTCACCATCAGCATTGATAAAACCAATAAGTTGGCTTCCTACTTCATTGCAAGGGTACACGCGCTTTACGGTTTCTTCGTAATCTACCCCTTCAATTTGCAGTTCTTTAATAAGGTCTTTTACCCCTACATCTGCAAGTTTGACAATATACGAGAAGTCTTCGTTGTTTGAAGTGATAATCTTCTCTTTATATTCTTCGGCGCTACCTCCACATTCCTGCGCCAAGGCATTTGCAAGACGATCAGCATCACTTGAAGAAACTTTGCTTGGATGACAAAAAACATTAACCGCATCAACAGTGGTAGCTAAAACAACACCATTTCTGTCATAAATCGTTCCACGTTGCGCTTTAATCTTTACCGTGCTTACACGAGGAGAACCTTTATCAAGAAT
The DNA here is from genome assembly GCA_900546175.1 of uncultured Eggerthella sp. Taxonomy (GTDB): domain Bacteria; phylum Actinomycetota; class Coriobacteriia; order Coriobacteriales; family Eggerthellaceae; genus Anaerotardibacter. Next base: position 126,570 of record URBX01000004.1, read on the forward strand.
TTCGCTCGCACTTACTATTTGTGTATTAAATAGTGAGACAAGAAGAACAGCTAAAAAACCACAAAAAATCAGCGTAAGAATTTTAAAAACAACAGGCGCAACACTATCACGTAAAACCGTGTCACCATTTACTCCCCTTGGAAGATCTTTAAGTGTCGCTTTTTTTATTGAATGAGGCTTCAACAATTCGGTAAAACTCTGGGATGGCGCCCATATTCTCAAAGGTTCAAAATCGTGATTTCTTCGAGAGCGTGAAGTTTGACCAAAAGAATTACGAGAGCTTCCTCGTTGCGAAGAAGCTCTAGTGGTACTTCTTTGAGATGTCTGATAATCCTCTCGTTGCGAATTACGAGGACCGGATTGTCTTGAATCGTATCGACGCGTCATAAGGCTAACCCTGAATTGCCGCGTTTGCTATACTTTGAGAAAGAGAAAGGTTTCCGTCGGAGTTTTGCGCAACAATATCCACTGGAAGAACAAGAGTGGTTGACACTCCTGGCTCAACCAAACCAAACTTCTCCATAGCGATACTTTTCGTGTTAGCATCACCAATAATTTTGCTTTCCTCAATAACAAGAGATTCACCGGTGGTACGTGCAGCAGAAATGTCTGAACGAAGTTGGCTAACCTGAGACGCAGTTGTATATGCAGCTGATGCAATACTTACTCGAATGAAACCAACAATAAGAAAAACCACCAAGCCAATAACAACCAACTTCGCAACAGAAATCTGTCGTTCAGTTAATCCAGGATTGGTAGAGGTTTTACGACCAGGAACAACACGAACTTGAGGGGTCTCAGGAGCTTCATAACCTCTGCGAGAAGGCTGTGTTTGCTGAGCATAATCGTAACGATATGCTGGCATTGCTGCCATAAGTACACTCTCCTGATCAATATACGTTTCGTATGTTTAATAAACTAATCAATTCGTTCTGCAATGCGCAATTTTGCGCTGCGAGAACGAGGGTTTTGTTCAATTTCTTCTTGAGTCGGAAGGATTGGCTTTCTTGTTATTACTTTCAATACCGGCTTATTACCACATACGCAAATTGGCAAACCTGGAGGGCAGGTGCATCCTTGAGAATACTTTTTAAACAGGTCTTTTACGATACTGTCTTCAAGGGAGTGATAGCTTATAGCTACCAAACGTCCACCAGGAGACAACCAGTGGATTGCATCCTCAAGACCTTTTTTCAGAACATCAAGCTCGCCATTTACTTCAATACGAAGAGCTTGAAATGTCCTTTTTGCAGGATGGCCTCCCTTTCGTCTTGCTGAGGCAGGAACAGCTGCTTTAATAATATCCACAAGCTGTTCGCTTTCTGTAATAGGCGCTTTCTGACGAGCTTTCACAATGAATTCTGCAATGCGAGAAGCCCATTTCTCATCTCCATATTGTCGAATGACCCGAGTGAGATCTGCTGCGTTATAAGTGTTAATGATCTCTGCTGCGGTTAATGTTTGATTACTCGAGTTCATTCGCATATCAAGAGGGCCATTTTCCTTAAAGGAAAAGCCGCGAGATGGCGTATCAATTTGGACCGAAGACACTCCTAAATCAAAAAGAAATGCATCAATTGATGGCTCTTCAGCTTTGATTAGCAGTTCGTCTAGGTCTCCAAAATTGCCATACAAAAAACTAAGCTCAGGGCGATTTGATTCCTCAATTGAATTCAGGTGTTCGCTTGCATAATTGAGAGCAAACTCATCCTGATCAATACCAATCAAATGTCCGTTCGAACCAAGAATTTTGGCTGCCTCATAAGAGTGTCCCGCAAATCCGAGTGTTGCATCCACGAATGTGTGCTTCGTTTCTAGTTGTAAATATTCGAGGCACTCGGACAGCAGGACAGGAGTATGATGCCGGTATTCGTTTTTCATTGTGCAATCCCCTGGGCCTAATCGAACAGCGAAGCCAAATCAACTTCGCTACAGAATTCGTCCCAGCGACCTTTTTCCCAAATCTCAAAATGGTCTGAGTTGCCCACAATAATTGCTTCTTTTTCAATTCCTGCCTTTTCGCGCTGTGCTAAAGGAAGAAGAATGCGACCCGAGTTATCAACTTCGCAACTTCTTGCACGAGCGTTTAAAAGTCTTCGCTGAGCAATCATGCGGGAATCGGTTGGCTTATAACCGCCCTTAGCCTCAAACAAGGAATCAATCCACGCAGCAAACGCATCCTCTTCATAAACATAGATGCACTTTTCCGTTGGATCGAGCGTTACCTTGAGATTTGAGCCGAGAGTCTTTCGAAATTCAGCAGGGAGCGATACGCGGCCTTTGGCGTCAACTTTATGAGTGAACTCACCAGAGAAAGCGCTCATCTTCCCTCCTTCATTTTTACAGACCTATTCCCGAGTAATGGCTATTCTACGGTATTCCATGCCCAATCGCAACATTTTTAGGGAATTTCTCACATTTCATCCCACTTTATGCCACTCTTAGTGAAAAAAAGAAAGGCTTTCGCCTTCCTTTTCAGTCTTACCATAAGCGTTTTAGCTCTCATTTTGCTTTGCATAAGTGAGTGCCGCACCAACAAATCCCACAAAAAGTGGATGTGCATTTGTTGGCCTGCTCTTAAACTCAGGATGTCCTTGACTTGCCAAAAACCAGGGATGAGAAGGAATTTCGATCATTTCTGTTAAGCGACCATCAGGCGAAATGCCTGAAATCTTCATACCAGCCTCAGAAAGCACTTCTCTATAAGCATTATTTACTTCATAACGATGACGATGGCGCTCGTAGATAATCTCTTGTCCATACACTTCTCGCGCAAGCGATCCTTCCGAAAGCTTTGCAGGATAAGCTCCTAAGCGCATAGTGCCACCTTTTTCTTCAATATCTTCCTGCTCAGGCATAAGATGAATAACAGGGTATTCGGCATTTTGGTCAAATTCAACGCTAGTAGCACCAGTTAGACCTGCTACGTTTCGAGCAAACTCACATACTGCCGCCTGCAAACCTAAACAAATACCCAAAAATGGAACATTGTTTTCGCGTGCATATTGAGCAGCAAGTATCTTTCCTTCAAAAGCACGCTCACCAAAACCACCCGGAATAAGAATTCCTTGTTTTTCTCTAAGGATTTCTTTTACGTTTTCTTTTGTTAGCTCTTCGCCATCAATGAGCTCTACCTCTGTCTTTACACCATTTGCAACACCTGCGTGATTGAGCGCTTCGATAATTGACAGATACGCATCAGGAAGGCTGGTATATTTTCCAACCACACCAATCTTAACTTCCTGACTACAAGAGTGAGCATTATTAAGGAAGGTTGTGAGTGGTCCTAAGTCGATATCGCGCCTCTCCAAAGACAAACGACACAGTACTTTTTCGTCAAATTTCTGGTTATACAAATCCAAAGGAACTTGATAGATAGAAGGCGCATCGATACAAGAAAGTACTTCCTCTTCTCTAACATCGCAAAAAAGCGCAATCTTTTCGCGCGTCTTGTCATTGATTTCGTGGTCGGACCTACACACAATAAAGTCAGGCTGAACACCAATTGAACGTAATTCTTTAACGCTATGCTGAGTTGGCTTTGTTTTTACCTCGTGGGCAGCCGCAATATAAGGAACCAACGTGCAATGAATAAAGAGGACATCTCCGTATGGTTTTTCTTTTTTGAATTGACGAGCCGCCTCAATAAAAGGAAGCGATTCAATATCGCCAACAGTACCACCAATTTCAGAAATGACGATATCGGCCTTTGTCTGATCAGCAATACGACGAAGACGTTCTTTAATTGCCTCTGTTACATGAGGAATAACCTGAACGGTACCTCCAAGAAAATCACCTCGTCGCTCTTGAGTGATAAGGCTTTTATAAATTGAACCCTGGGTGAAATTCGATTCACGGGTAAGATTCTCATCAATAAAGCGTTCATAATGGCCAAGATCAAGGTCGCCTTCATGTCCATCTTCGGTAACAAATACTTCACCATGCTGAAACGGAGACATAGTTCCTGGGTCAACATTTAGATAAGGATCCATCTTTTGCATAGTGACCTTATAACCTCTTGCTTTCAGCAAGTGGCCCAGCGAAGCTGCCGTAATACCCTTTCCTAAAGAAGAGACAACACCACCGGTAACGAAAATATGCTTTGTCATTCCTATCAACCCTATCCCTTTTGTTTCGCCAAAACTCACCTGTATAAACCGTTTGTTAAAGAGACGAAACATCTCAGCACATAAAAAAACGCCAGAAGAAAACCTTCTAACGTTATTTCACTGTACCTAAACGAGGGTTTTAATAAGAGTAGTCAACTAAGTATTTAACACTCAAGAAACTTTGATTTTACAAATCGGGAACCACTTTTCTTCTTACTTCTCCCTCTTTCCCTTTTCTAATCCCAATGGCTCGAATCGTTTCTAATCCCAAAGGTTCGAAACATCTCCCGCCCCAAAGGTTTGAATCATTTTCGCTCCCAATGCTTTAAATTATTTCTACTCCCAAAGATTCGGACCAGAATAAAAGAACTCTTGACTTACCGTTTTATAGAAGTTTTGGTTCGGTTGGCGAAGAAGAATAGTCGGATCCTCACCAGTACAAATAACTAATCTACGAATAGGGCTTTTTGGCTCAATCAATTCCCCGTCAATAAACAGAGTTGCTTCCCTATTACCAATAGAGGAATCCATTACAACTTCAATAACATCCGAAGGCTCTGTTAATAACGTACGTGAATTGAGAGTATGAGGCGCAATAGGAACAACAACCAAACCTCCAAAACCTGGCGAAACAATAGGGCCGCCAGCAGAAAGCGCATAAGCAGTAGAACCAGTTGCAGTGGCAATGATTAAACCGTCACCACGTAAATCAGCAACCTTTTCTCCACCAACCGCATACGAGTAGCCAATAATTCGACCATTGTTGCCACGAGAAAGAGTTGCTTCGTTAAGAGCAAAAAAAGAATGAGATGGTTTCTCAGGAAGAGGACAGTTAAAATCAACTTTCTTACCATGAGTAATATTCTCGAAGTCTTCTTCGCAATACACATCAATATGAAGATTAGTGCGAACTTCTTGTTTTAATTCTCCTGCAAGAGCGTCCATCACAATAGGAAGAACGTTTGCTTTATTGTTAGCCATAAATCCTAAGTGGCCAAAATTAATTCCTAAAATAGGAACACGTGCATACTTAATCTGTAGAGCAGTATGGAGAATAGTGCCATCTCCTCCAAGCACAATAGCTAAATCGTAATGAGGATTTCCTCCCTCAACACTGTGGTCAATAATCACGTTAGGAGAAAGAATATCTTCAGAACTATAAGAATCATACTCAATGCCCTGCATATTAAAAAAGGATGCCAGCATAAAGGCTGCATCAGTTGCTTCGTTGTTGTAGGTATTCCTTACTAATAAAACTCGCATATGTAATTTTCCTTAATTATGCAAAAAACTATCTCACTCGTGATTAAATAATAAGTTGGCGTGAAAAACTCATCGAGGTAGCAAAACCTATCCTGTTTGAGTATTCACGACAAAAATAATACAACTAACATCATACAAAGACACGCAAGGAACTCGTTTTCTCAGAAAAAACTCCGAGAAAAACGCCTCATAAACAAAGGAGTATCGTGGCAAACGATTCATCTTCTTCAATCATGAAAAATACTGGCCTTATCACTCTTTGCACTCTTGGTTCAAGAGTTACCGGCCTCTTAAGAACTTGGGCAATGGCTTTTGCACTAGGCAATACCCTTCTTACTTCCGCGTATCAAATAGCATACAACCTGCCTGCTATGATTTACGAATTAGCAGCAAGTGGTCTTCTTGCAACCGCCTTTCTTCCTCTTTATCTTCTATCAAAAGAGAAGGGCGGAGAGAAAGATGCTCATAAATTTTCGTCAAATATGCTCAGCATTGTTTTAGTGTTCTTGGGACTTCTTACTCTCGCGTGCTCAGTATTTGCTCCTCTCGTCATTGAAACTCAAACGTTCACTATTGGAAATGGTGAAGAAAAAGATCTTGCCATTTTCTTCTTTAGAGTTTTCTCAATTCAGATTCTTCTCTATGGCGTAGGTGCGGTTATCACAGGCATTCTTAATGCAGAGCGAAATTATCTTCTTCCTGCTCTAGCTCCTGTAGTAAATAACATCGTGGTTATCATCACAATGTTTGGATATGTATTCTTCTCAGGCGTTAATGCCTCTTTTGCTATGTGGTGGCTTGCTATTGGCACTTCTTTAGGCGTTGTATTCCAGTTTGGCGCGCAAATTCCCGCCCTCATAAAGCAAGGATTCAAATACACCCCTCATATCAACCTTAAAGATCCTATGCTTAAAGAAGCAATCAAGGTCGCAATTCCTATGTTTGTCTACATTGCAGGCACCATGATTACTTTTAGCTGCAGAAATGCTTTCTCGCTCGATGCAACACCTAATGGACCTTCTACCCTGAATTATGCCTGGATGTGGTACCAGCTTCCCTATGGCGTAATTGCAGTATCACTCTCCACTACTTTATTTACTGAGCTGTCCGATTGCGCCGCTAGAGAAGATTGGAAGGGTTTCAAGCACTTTATCCAAAGCGGACTCAGTTCAACATTCTTCCTTATTATTCCCTTAGCAGCTATGGTAGGCGCACTCGCAATTCCTCTCATGCAACTTTTCCAAGCAGGCGCTTTTAAGAGTGATGATGCGATTTTTGTTGGCGAAGTTCTTTTTGTTTGGATTTTCAGTCTGCCATTTTACGCAGGCTACATGTATATGTATCGTGTTTTTGCGGCTCTTAGAAGCTTTCTTCAGTTCGCAATTATCGATTTCGCACTGCGCATTCCTCAAGTAATTCTGTATTATCTTTTCTGCAGTAATCCTGAAATTGGACTTATTGGCATCCCGCTCGCTGATCTTATTTTCTATGGAATCATGTTTATCGTATGTAACGTCTTAGTTTCTAAGCGTGTTGGTAATTTCGGAATAAAGAGCGTAATTGAAACTGCCATAAAAACTACTTGCAGTAGTGCTGTTGCAATGGCTGTAGTTTACTTTGGCGCAACTGCCCTCAATACCACTCTTAATCTGAGCGGTGGCTTTGTTGGAATAGTAGGATCTCTAGCAATCGTGTGCGTATTTGGCTGTCTTGGTCTTGCTATCTCGTTTGGACTTTGCAAAATACTCAAGGTTCAAGAGTTTAGTGTTCTCTCCTCTATTGCAAACAAATTCCTTGGCAAACTAAAACGCAGCTAAACCTCTTTAGCTGCGTTTATCTAAGGGCTAGCCGAATCGCTTTTTCTGTTAGCTTTCAAAAGTCAGCCGAAAGGCTTCTTTTCAGCTTTTCGTTCGCTAATCCTCATCTCTTTTTATTTTTCGTGCACTCTTGTGCGCTTATTTATTTGGTATAGCAATTGGCCTACGATAGTCGTCTTCTACCGTAAGCAAACGAGGACCCTCTTCGGTAATAGCAATAGTCTTTTCGAAGTGAGCTGATGGCTTTCCGTCACGTGTTACCACCAACCATCCGTCGGACATCTGCTTAGTCTTATGAGTGCCCATATTGATCATTGGCTCAATTGCGATAACCATTCCTGGCTCAAGAAGAATTCCCGTATGACGCTTTCCGTAATTTGGTACATTAGGATCTTCATGCATAACTCGACCAACACCATGGCCTACATATTCACGAACAACACCATATCCTTCGGCTTCTGCTATTTCCTGAATTGCTGCACCAATATCACCCAACCGATTTCCTGGCTGAGCAGCATTAATTCCAGCCCACATGCACTTTTCAGTAATCTCAAGCAATCGCTGTTTTGCAGGAGAAATCTTTCCAACAGGGAATGTCCAAGCGTTATCTCCTACCCAACCGTTAACCGTTGCACCCGTATCGATAGAAATAATATCGCCTTCTTGAAGAATAACTCCTTTGCTAGGAATACCATGAACAATCTGTTCGTTAATAGATGCGCAAATTGATGCAGGAAAGCCATACAATCCTTTAAACGCAGGAATGCCGCCTTCCATTCTAATTAGCATTTCGGCAAGTCTATCTAACTCAGCAGTAGAAACTCCTGGGCGTACCGCTTTTCCAACTTCGCGTAATACTTTTGCACTTAATCGACCCGCCTCTGCCATTTCTTCAATCTGAGCAGGGGTCTTTTTAATGATCATTTACTACACCTTTCTATTGTTTCAAAACTAGTATAAAGCACTTTCAGAAAAGCCTTCGCAAAAGACCACTTTTGTGTCCACAAACCGAAAATTATTGATATTATCAAGCTTGAAAATGTTTCGCGAATAGGGATAAGAGCATGAAACAGAATAACCCAGATGATTTTTCTCGTTTCGAAGACAGCAGACGTCCAAGAAGAGCTGGTTACCCACAAAACAATCCGTCGCTCTCAAATCAAAGATATAGAGTTTCATCCCGCACCCCTCGAAGCACTCGCACTTCTTCCCGGAACACTGACACGTATCAAAATACAACTTCTTCTCAAAGGGCTTCGTTTTCGAGAGAAAATGCTCCCACTCGAGAAGCCTACACTTACAGAAACGACTCTCTTCGCAACGCTCCAACCTATAGTTCAAGACAATCACATAACACCCAAGGAACTTATTCGCACAGTTCAAGGCAAGCAAGCAACACTCACGGAGCTGGTTCGCGCAATCCACAACGAACAATCAGCGCCCACGGAGCTTACGCACAAAACACACGACAAGCAAGCGCTCCCCAAGGAGCCTACACACGCAACTCTCAGCATACAAATGCAACACAGCAAACTTACGCTCGCAACACACGACAAACAAGCGCAACCCAAGGAGCCTACGCTCAAAGCTCACGACATACAACTAGCGCTCAGGATACCCATTCCCACTCAAGCACCTACCGAAACAACCCTTCTTTCACAAGAGGCAATCGTGATGTTATTGACAGTCGGGATGAATTAAATTACGCAAAACACTCAGCAAACCGTAGGGACTATCTTGCGCAGTCTCCAACCGCGAACTCCCACACGTACGTTGGTCACAAATCTCACAAACGAGAAAAAATAGTATTTGGGATTGTAGTTATTCTTCTTATTGCGGTGTTGGCATTTGCGCTGAAAACACTCTTTTTCACCTCTACTCCTGACGAGCAGTCGCAAGACAATCTTCCCGCAGCAACAGATACCGCAGTTCAAGAAACGTCTTTTACGGTATCCTTTGCAGGTGACTGCACCCTTGGCATCGATGAAAACTTTAGCTATTCAGGAAGTTTGCCAGAAAAGTTTGAAAGCGTCAGCCCTGACTACTTTCTTGCCAACTTCGCTGAAATCTTTAGCTCGGACGACTTAACAGTTGTAAACATGGAAGGAACCCTTACCGAGTCAACTAATCGCCAAGACAAAACCTTCGCCTTTAAGGGACCTGAAGAGTATACTCAAATCCTTACCCAAGGAAATGTTGAAGCAGCAAGTCTTGCTAACAACCATTCAAAGGACTATGGCGAACAAAGCTATACCGACACTATTAATGCCCTTGAATCTGCAGGCATTTCTTGCTTTGGCTATGATCGAATTGCCTATAGGGATATCAAGGGCGTAAAAGTTGCTTTAATTGGAACCTATGAATTAGCACTTGGTGCAGATATTAAAGACGAAATGTTGGCAAATATCCAGTCGGCAAAAGATAATGGCGCTCAGGTGATTATGGTCTATTTCCATTGGGGAACCGAACTTGAAACCGTTCCCGACAGCACACAAATCGAATTAGGCCACGCGGCTATTGATGCAGGCGCTCACCTGGTAATCGGATCCCATCCTCACGTTATCCAAGGATACGAAAAATATAATGGCCGCTATATTGTTTACAGTCTTGGCAATTTCTGCTTTGGTGGAAATCCTAATCCTACCAGCAAAGACTGTATGGTTTTCCAGCAAACCTTTACTGTTACAGGAAACGAGGTTGCAACTGATGACAGCATTAATGTCATTCCAGCCTCAGTATCCTCAACAAGCAGTTACAACAACTACCAACCTACGCCAGCAGAAGGAAGCGAAAAAGAGCGAATACTCGAAAAGATTAAAGCCAGCAACGACGCTATAGCACAGAAATCTAGCTCTAATCAGGGATAAAAAAAGGAGTTCTTTGGTTGCCCAAAGAACTCCTCCAGAATTTAAAAAGCATATGCTTTTTGTGCGGATTTATTTGAGTTTCAACACTATTTTTTTTCATCGAGAAGACCAGCAGTAATCTGTTCAAGAGTCTTACCACGGGTCTCAACGCCAAAGATGCCCAACCAAATAGCCATAAACACACAGATTGCAGCATTGATGCCATAAACACCAAGAGCACCAACTGGGCTTGCAATAAGAGCAGCAATCCACATAGGACTAATGATGCCAGCAATACGACCGAATGCGTTTGCAACACCAGCACCACGGATACGACATGCAGTAGGGAAAGGTTCAGACAAGTAAATAGCAGCAGTAGTAACGGAGTTAGTGAAGGTAAAGCAACATACAAAGAAGCCAACTGCCATTACCAAGTAAGGCTGATCGGTTGGAATCATAGACCAAATAGGACCTGCAACAGCAATCAAAAGATAGGTCACAATAAGAATGGTCTTACGATTTACCTTCTCAACATAGAACGTAAGCAAACCAACACCAACAGGAATACCAAGCTGCATAACAACAGTCATCAAAGTGGACAACTGAACATCGAAACCATTAGCCTTCAACAAAGTTGGAGTCCATGAGATAACGGTATAAACCAAAACGTTCATTGCAAAACAAAGGAACATTGCGGTCAATGTACGAGTAATCATCTTCTTGCGGAACAAGAAGCTCCAAGGAAGCTGCTTTACTTCGCCTTCAGCAACACGCGCGTCAATTTCCTCCTGAGTTACCTGAGGAAGAGGCTGACCGGTCTTTGCCTCAATCTTAGCTTCAATTTTTGAAACAGTAGCGTCTGCCTTATCGTTTTTGCCTATCATGGCCTGCCAACGAGGAGACTCTTCAAGACCAAAGAAACATGCAATCATAACGGCAGCACCGATAACACCACAGATTACAAAAACTTCACGCCAACCAGCAATAGGAAGTACCATCAAGTTAATGAAGGATGCAACCAAGGTACCCGTATTAGCAATGAGACCTACATAAGACTGATACTGACCACGCTTCTGAGGTGGAGTGTACTCAGTTAAGCAACTGTAGCCTGCAGGGAATGCAGCACCTAAACCAAGACCCATGAAAAAGCGGCATGCAGTAAGGAAGTTTGCATCAGGAGAAAGTGATGCCACAAAGCAAAATACGGTAAATACGGTACCGCAAATTAATACAGCTTTTTTACGTCCAATACTGTCTGATATAGCGCCCGCCAGCAGGCCACCAAAGAAATATCCCACCATAGTGATGGAGTTAAAGAAAGCAAACTGTTCAAGGGTCATCCAACCTTCAGCTTGGAGAACCATGCCGATTGGACCACCAACAGCCATGTCTACGGAGTCGCAGAACGTTACGCCACCCAATAACCACAAGATCTTTCTGTGGAAGTTTGAAATAGGGAGACGGTCAATACGAGCTGCGATGCCATGGTATGAAGACTGACCGTGAGCCATGCTGTATCGCCTTCCTTTCTTCTAATCGAGACAACAAAGTTGTCTATTTGTAGGGACCAAATAGCCCTCCCCTACACTAAAGGCACAGGTCAAACCTGTAAAAATGTATAGCAGGTTACAAACCGCACTTTTTTTAACCTACTAACTTTTGGGGATTTTAATTAAGAAAAAAAGAAGAGACAATATCGGTCAAAACCGCAAAATAGTGGAATTTTACCGAAATTATTTAAACGTTTATCATATTATTTTTTTTGAAAACCTTCAAGGTATTTTTTTCATGAGGAAATAATTGACGCTTTCCTCTCAAAAGAATCTCAATCAATAAAAAGAAAAATCTTGTATCTTTATCTGATGTTTCAATAATTATTTGAAATTTCCTTAATAGTTTTTGAAACAAGAACAGCATATACACGACGTAATAAGTATGTTTGCATAGATTCGTTTTTGGGAATCCATAAATGTTACTGAAGATCCAAGGATTCTTTAAAAAGTCCTATTTCAAACTCAAGCTACCACAGGAGGAAGAATGGCTTTTAAGCTTAGACCCCATTCAAAAGATCAAAGTAAAGCACTTAATCCCGAACCTTCTCCTGAAAAAAGACCAATCGTCCTTAAATACGATAAGGACGGTATTCGTATTGGCGATGATGGTTATCCAATGACCCCTAAAAGGAAACGTATGCATAGACTATTCAATGCAATTTTCGTTTGGGGAATCATTGCCGCAGTTATTGGGGCAATTTTAGGCGTCGCTTCCTTTGGTCAGGGCCAACAATATGCTGGTTTTGAGCTAGAAACCTATGGCGGAAACATGTATAACGGCATGTCAGTAGCAAATCTCATGCGTTACGAAGGTTTATTCTGTATGTTTACTGCGATATTCGGAACCGTTCTTCAGGTTCAAGGATTTCGTTGGTTCTACGACAAACATCCTTTCAGTGTTACGGGAATCTGTATGGGAATTATTGCGGGTGTATCCTTCATTTTCGAAGGATATGCATTAATTGTAGTAGGTATTCTTGAACCAGTATCCTTGATCAATATTCTCTTTACAGTGCTTATAGCTGTCACCATAAAACAAGTGAACAAAGAACGCCCTACCCTTAAAAAAGCACGAGTTGTCTCAACAAAGACCATATAATCATTCAAGCATACATGAATCAATAAAGGGAGACACTGCACGTTCTCCTTTTTTGTTACTCTTTTGGCTTACCGCTAAGCTAAAGGCGTAGCGTGGCATTAGTAAGCTAAGCAAGACTGAAATATATTTAATGTTTTGCCGAGAGTGATCATTTGAGTTAAAAATTAGTAGTATTACTATAGTTTTTCCCTATAAATTTCTAATCATATAATAAAAGGAACTGATATTTGAAATCACAGTTCAAGTGAGTAAATGGTATGTTATTTCAGCTGAACATGTTCAACATATCAGCAGGTCAGATATGAATTTTTTACATAATTAGCATTTTGTAAAAGGATTTCGGGACATATATATTTTTTTATTTACTATTTAATTCTTTCTAAAAAAACACACGTTCGTTATTTTCGATATAATCAATCGCTCTCATCTCATTGGTTTTAATAGAAAACTTTAGAGATATGGCTGTCGCCTTAGCCCTCATAACATAAACCAGCCTGATGCCCAAGCTCTTCTCAAAAACAAACTTGGCCGCCAAAGAAGAAAACTAGCCGCATAAGTCTGACGACTTTGTTTCGATGATAATCAAATACGCTAACTCAATAATATTCCCGAAGTCTATGAACATTTCTCCTATACTCACTATCATGACATTAGCAAAAGGTGTTGCTCGCATGAATTTATGTTATCACTAGCAACACATACTCTCAGTTGATAAGGGAGGAACAAAATGGAACTTTATACAACCCGGCTAATTCTACGTCCTTGGGAAGAAGAAGATGCAGAAAGCCTTTTTGAATATGCTAAAGATCCCGACGTAGGTCCTATTGCTGGTTGGCCAATTCATACCAGTGTTGAACACAGCCTTGAAGTGATTAGAGAAGTTCTGTCTGCTCCAGAGACATATGCAGTATGCCTTAAAGAAGACAGGCGCGCAATTGGCAGCATTGGCTTAATTCCGCCCGAGCAATCCTATACCGCACCACGCGAAACCGAGCTTGAAATAGGCTACTGGATTGGCGTACCCTTCTGGGGAAACGGATATATCCCTGAAGCAGTTCGCATACTTCAAAAGCACGCCTTTGAAGACTTAGGTTGTACCGCATTATGGTGCGGGTACTACGAGGGAAACGAAAAGTCGCGTCGCTGTCAGGAGAAATGCGGCTTCGTCTACCACCATACCGAGAAAGAGAAACCTTGCCCTTTAATGGGAGATACTCGTACTGAACACTTCACCTACCTTACAAAAGAAGACTGGCAATGGTTACAGCTCTAGGCAGCTCTACTACCCCACCTGTGTTAATTGCAGCACAATAACCTATTCTGCATGTTCGGACATTTTTTGCGATTTCTTTCGCAATTATCTCAGACGTTGGCACGAACAGGATAATTCTTAATAACGTCGTTTGCGGCAATGCCGACTACGATTCGAGGTAGGCACCCACGTAGGGCACCCCCCCATGGTACAATCGATACAAACGTCCCAGCATGATTGAACGAAGGCTCTAGAAGCATGCTTGCCAACTTGATTACGTCAACAAGAATAGCAGCATCTTTGGCCATGCTAATATGCTGCCCAGGCAATCCTACCTTCTGGCTTCTGTACCTCTGGTGCGGTATTAGCGATATTATCGACGGACCGATTGCTAGAAGACTCGGTGAAGAGAGCGTATTTGGAGCTCGATTTGACAGCGTGGCAGACCTCACCTTTGCAATCGTCTGCTGTCTATCCCTTATAGAAAAATGCAACCTCGACATCTGGTTGATAGCAACGATTGCCGTTCTCGCCACTGCAAAAGTCCTGATTTACATACTCGGTAGAAATAAAAGCAGAAATCCCCATTCGAAGGAAAACAAAGCAGCTGGACTCGCAGTGTACGTCACCCTACCCGTACTCTTTTTCACCAACTTAAGCGTCATGGCTCTGCCTGCTTGCATTTTGGCAGCCTACTCAATCCTCAAAGAAGGCCAAGCCGCATTCGTCAGACAGAAATAGCATAGTTACATTTAGGTTCGCATACGTAAATCCTATAGAAAATAGACCACTTGTAATGCTTCCTCGAGCGATTGCTCCCCAATCAATCGGAGATAGAAATACACGCTTTACCATTTCGCAAGAAACTCACTTTAAGTTCTCCGCAAACAGTTCCTTAAAGAACGCTAAAAGTTACACAGATGTTCTGAACGCTTAAGAAGTCGCTCAATAAGTCATGCCGAAAACTGTCTGAGTGGCAACTTCTACATTTGCAAGATAGTCAGAAATATCGAAACGATCTCCTCTTCAGTCTACCAGCCATCAAAGATAGTAATTCAGCATCTACACCGCTCTCTTTTGTTTGCTTTGAAACGAGTTCAGCACGAGCGTTTTTGCTTTAGACTGTTCAGTTCTTCTTTTAGAGAATTAAAGCGTTCTAACTTTTCGTTTAGATCCTAAAATCAGAGTCGTACTTTTCAGCCTTTTCTTTCATCTCATCGTAATCCTTGTACTTATCGCGCGCTTTTTTTCGAGCATTACCTACAAGCTCGTTTACTTCTTCTTGAGTAAACATGCGAGATATATTTTCCTCATTTTGAGTAGTCCCTGCTTCATCATTAGTTACGTTTGTTTCCTCTGTGTTAGTGTCAGTATAGATTCAACCAGTTATACCAGTACAGCTTGCCAATTAGCGTATTACGTATTGACATTATCGCTATTACATAGCGGTAACCTATTTTGTTTGCATCAATTAATGCTACCAACTAAAAAAGGGTTCCGTATTCTGCATATTCATACGAAGACAGCTCTATCATTGCTTTAATTACAACTGAGATAAAAAGATTAGCAGGGTTTTTCATTGAAATTGTTGTTGTGCTAGACAGTAATGGTTCTTCTAAGTAAATAATCTCTTCGCCTTCTTTGTTTTTAACCCAGTGTTTAAGACCCATACCTTCAGAATAAACAATAAACCCTCTATCCTTTAGAAAATACTCCTCTTTGCTAAGAGCAATACGATTGCTTTCAGCTTCTTCAAGAAGACTTTCTCCATCCACGATGGAGAATTTCAAATATTCTGAGCATTCATTTAGAGTTTTTAACGTTGTTGGATTGTGTGTGTTGTAAGCCTTTACGGATGCAAAAAGACAATCATTTGAATCATAAATATCCATACGGGCACTATAAGATTTTATTTTTTCACTCTTTGACCTATTAGGTTTTAGTGTATAAAGAGTTTTTTCTTCTTGATCTTTAACTATAAAGTTATTTCTTCGAAATGTGTCATGAGGTATTACAAAATACGAATAATCAAAAGAATCTAAAGGTTTAGCTTTTTCGTTTGCTTTGCCCGCTAATGTAACTATTGCAATTTCTTTTGCAATGCCGAAAAGTAATCCCATATCCCCCCTCATTTCAGTACAAAATGATTAGTGCTAAGTATTATCAGAATTGAATGATTCGCAATTACTACAACAACACCAATCATTCTATAACACTATAAAGAAAGTCCAGGTCAGTTAAAGAGAATTAAAGAGAGGAATAAACAACTACCTAAATCTTCAGAGTATTTCTTTAATATCGTCTGGCGATACGAAGATAGTGTCATCTTCTTCCCATCCGTTATCTTCTTCTACGTCAGCAACGAACATTTCTCCATTTTTGAGAATTTCAACAATCTGAGCCTTTAGGCCGTTTTTCAAAATCACAACATCATACTCATTGATTATCATCTTTTTGCCCTGTTATATCGGATTATTACGAGAGCGATCGTAAAACAATTGCTTTTAGATAAAACCAATAACCTAGATAACTCTCTAAAGAATACTTTGCATTATATTTCTGATTATCTAAAAAGAGACTTTGAATACTTTAGATGAAAGACTAGAGCGATAGCCGTTGCAACAGTAAAAAATAGATGAAGCTGACCTGCAAAAGATCCAATTCCTTGAGAAAGGAACTGCTTTGTGGTACCAGGAACAAAAAATCCACCTATTAAAAGAGCTGCTAAAAGAAGCAAAGTAGCTACAATAATAGCAGTTCTTATTATTCGTTTTTCTGTATAGTGTCCCTTCTTTAAAGACATAAACCATTTTTTATGCTGAATTGAATGAACAACTAAAAGGCCAATGAAAATGTAACCAAGTAATACATGAAGTTTTCCAGGTTGAATGAGCGCCAGCGATTGAACTACAAACAATACGATAAGTGTTTTAGATATTTGAAGTTTATTCCTATCAAGAAAATTCGCTGCAGCGGTCACGACAACCTCCAAGTGAAAAACTGGGTTGTGAAGATATTTAGATAATATATTAAACTTTTAAGCAGTAAACTTGATTTACTTTTTTGAATTTCTATCACTTGTTGATACAAACACAACCAAAGCAAGAAGGATAAGAAACTCACCAAAAACAGCCAACATAAATTAACACTCTATGCCCAGGAAACACTCATTTAACTGCGAATACCTTGGATTATAGGAAGAGATTTAGAAATATCGTTAGTTTAAAAACCATTAGCGCTGAAAACTATTCAAATCAACGATGCAGAAAAAAGGATACTAGGATAGTGAAAATTGTAAGGGAAAATAAATAAAGCAACAACAAAAAAGAAATGCCCTGTATGAGCAGAACGTCCTATCCTCCCACGGACTACACCGCAGTACTTTCGGCGATGAGAGGCTTAACTACCGAGTTCGGAATGGGATCGGGTGATCCCTCTCTCCATGGTTCCGCTCATGCAAGGCATTCCCTACATGAAAACCTATTTTGTTTTCAAGGGTATCCGTACCCTGAAGGTTACATAGCGCTTATACTATCACGACTTTTACCAAGTGAAAACATTCGCTTAGTAAAGAGCTCGACCAATTAGTACTGCTCGTCTGAACGCCTTACAACGCTTACAACTGCAGCCTATCAACCTCGTAGTCTACAAGGGGTCTTACCAAAAAGAGAACTCATCTTGAAGTTGGCTTCCCACTTAGATGCTTTCAGCGGTTATCCATTCCGAACGTAGCTAAGCAGCTATGCTGTTGGTCAACAACTGCTACACCAGAGGTTCGTCCACCCCGGTCCTCTCGTACTAGGGGCAGCTCTTCTCAATTCTCTTACGCCCGCGGAGGATAGGGACCGAACTGTCTCACGACGTTCTGAACCCAGCTCGCGTACCGCTTTAAATGGCGAACAGCCATACCCTTGGGACCGACTTCAGCCCCAGGATGCGATGAGCCGACATCGAGGTGCCAAACCTTGCCGTCGATGTGGACTCTTGGGCAAGATCAGCCTGTTATCCCCGGAGTACCTTTTATCCGTTGAGCGACGGCCATTCCACTCTGAGCCGCCGGATCACTAGAACCGACTTTCGTCTCTGCTCGACTTGTAGGTCTCGCAGTCAAGCTTGCTTATACTCTTGTACTCTACGAATGATTGCCAACCATTCTGAGCAAACCTTACGTACGCCTCCGTTACATTTTAGGAGGCGACCGCCCCAGTCAAACTACCCACCTGACACGGTCCGCACGCCGGATAACGGCCGCACGTTAGATTGCCAACACGATGAGGGTGGTATTCCAAGGTTGACTCCATAGGAACTGGCGTCCCTACTTCAACGTCTCCCACCTATCCTCTACACATCGAGCCAACAATCAATGTCAAGCTGTAGTGAAGGTTCACGGGGTCTTTCCGTCCTTCCGTGGGTAATTCGCATCTTCACGAATAATACAATTTCACCGGGTCTATGGTTGAGACAGCGCCCAAATCGTTACGCCATTCGTGCAGGTCGGAACTTACCCGA
>URBX01000005.1 GCA_900546175.1 uncultured Eggerthella sp.
CGCCATTGCCGTCAACAAAGTAGCGGTCGTTATCCACCCATTGATTGGTGGCCATAACGCCATCGCTGCCTACCCAGTAGTTGCCAATCCATTTATTAGTTTGCTTTACGCCTGAGCCATCGAAGTAGTACCATTTGCTATCGATTAAGCTCCAACCTGTAACCATCGCACCAGAAGAAGATAAGTAATAGTTTCCATCACTAGTCCACCCGGTCTGCATGGCTCCAGAATTGTCGAAGAAATACCACGAGCCATCAATAAGTCTCCAACCAGTAGCCTTTTCAGTAGATGTTGCGTAATACCATTTTCCGTCAATATACTGCCACTTAAATAGATCAAAATACCCAAAATTCATGTCGACTAAGCCTGAAACTCCGTCAACATGACCACAGTCAGAGAACTGCCACATCTCAGTTCCAGATATCTTGCTGGTAGTCTGTTTTCCGCTTCCTGGATAAGAAGCAACCCACTTATGCCAGCTAGAATTACTGAATGCGGAATTGGTCAAATAATTATTCCACCAATTACCGTTTGCATAGATGCCTACCTCATAACCTGCAGCAGATACTTTATCGCAGAATGTAGTGGCAATTTTTCCTAACATGGCTGTGCCTAAAGCAGCTTGACTGCTTTCTTCCAAATCAAGAAATACCGGCAAGTCTAAATCACTTGGAGACAAACCAGCCTTATTCAAAAGTCTCAAAACATGTTCTGCTTCACTGGTGGCAGAAGAATCACTTCCTGTTAAGTTCTTACAATAGGAATATAAATAGATTCCAATAGGGACATCATTAGCCAAAGCGCCTCTTACATTATTGATAAACTGAGTATCATCCTGACTAGTAAAGTTGCTTCCATATCCACATCTAATAATGGCAAAGTCTATGCCATCCGCTTTAACTTTTGCCCAATCAATTGTTCCATTGTGATAGGAAACGTCAATGCCAACGGTTTTTGTATTAGGAACAGAGATAATCTGATTCTGGCCATCTGGATTAGCGCGATAAGTATAAGAATCAATACCATTGCTCTTATACCAGGTAGCATAGGAAGTTCCATTTGCTTCCGCAGCAAACAGGCTTATTTCACCTGAACCGTCAGTAGCCTCATGGCCAAGGTTTTGCATCAGTTCACCATTTACATAACGCCAACTATTAGCATCGCTCCAGTTTTCAGATGATTCCGCCGCAATGTCATCAGATTGCTCTTCCGCCACATTGTTAGCACTATTTACATCCCTAGATTCACTCTGATTAGAAGATTCTGTTTCTACCCCTTCAGAATCGTCCGTATCAATACCAAGGACATTTCCTACAGCAGACAGAGCGTCTAAAGCGCCAACTGAAGTAGTGTCTTTATTTGATGAAGCGGTAAGAGCACTCACGACTTCAGAAACCGACAAAGAAGAATCCGCTGCCCATAACAGTGCTGCAGTAGCTGCAACTTGTGGTGCTGCCATAGAGGTACCAGAAGCGCAAGAATAAGAGCCAGAAGCATTAGTGGATAAAACATTTACACCAGGAGCTGCAATATCTTTACCTGAGCCACCTGAAACAAGAGTGCCATCCTCGTTCAATGAGGCAACCGAAAGACATTGATCAAAATCAGATGGGTAGCAAGGAGAGTTGCTGGAACTATTACCACCAGCGCAAACAGTTAATACTCCATTGTCATTGTGCATAGTTTTAATAGCGTCTTGCAATGCCTTATCAGATTCGGTTTGAGTATTAGAGTAATAGCCCAAGCTTAAATTAATTACACGCAAATTGTTTGTTTTACCTGAATCAATCAATTCGTCGAGATAACCATATGCGGCAATCAAATCTGCAGTGGTGGTTTTATTGTTATTGTCAAATACCTTAACAGGCAAGATAGTTGCGTTGTAAGAAACACCTGCAATACCTTCAGCATTATCTGCCTGAGCAGCAATTACGCCAGCAACAAGCGTACCGTGGCCATTAGCATCTCCATTATTTGCTACACCACTAGAAGAAAGAGCGGTCATAGACGTAATATCGTAAGCATTCTGAACATCGATGTTTGCAGCCAAATCACGGTGCTTTAAATTCACTCCCGTGTCAAGAACCGCAACTGTTACTTTATTGTTTGCCTGAGCATAATCCCATGCCTTATAAGCTCCAGTTGAACTTAAGTAATACTGATTAGATGCAGAATCTCCAGAACCCTGAGCATAAGGATCAGTTACTTCTGTAGTTAATAAGCTGTACTCAAAGTTTGGCTGGACGTATGCAACTTCTGGCAGGCTCTCAATCTCAGAAGCTACTTCTTTCAAAGAAGCATCATCGGAAACCTTAACTACCGTTACTGAACCATCAGTGATTGCCTTTGTCTCAATCTCTTCCTGATCAACTACACCAATCTCTTCCAAAGATTCATTGCCCGACAATGAGCTTCCTGCAGATTCTTCAGAAATATCCAAAGCGTCATCGTTATACACAACAATAAGACCATCGGCTTTGTTGTATGTAGCTTCAGAATAGTCTGTATCAGTAACTGCATATGCCTGCTGGAAAGGAAGAATTGGCATCAAGCCAAGAACTAAAACAACAGAGAAAAAGATATTTGCAAACTTCTTTACGTAAGCTTTCATAGATGATCCTTTTAGAGTGCGTTTAAGCTTTAATCTTTACATTATATACAGAGCAGAGCAATAAGTACGCAATTCTTTTAGAGAGCAAAGTGCCTACAGTAAAGTAAAATGCTCTTTTTCCTATACTAAAAGCCTCTTCCGAGTTTCCCAGAAGAGGCTTTTTCTAGCTAAGATATTTTCCAATCATCTCTTTACCAAATTCGGTCACTCGATAATAGATTCGAAGATTTCCTTCGTTATCCAAATCATAATTAGATTCTTCTAGAAGTCCGTTTTCTTTTGCGGTTGCGAGGGCCTCTTCGACATCCTTTCTGTTCAGAAGTTTGTAATTGCTGTAATTAGGAGCTAGTGAATCAATTACATCTTGAGCACAGTACTCTTTTTCATCCATAAAGTGTTTAATAATTGCGTAGTAGAGAGGCATTAAGTTGTTTTTCATAAGGCTACCCTTCTGCTTGATTAGACTTGAATAAATTTCGCGGATTAATGGCAATACAGAAAATACCCAACACCATTACCACAGCACCTATCCACTGAATTGGCTCTAGCGGAGGATAGCTTGCCGTCATTCCCCCAATATTCAACAAGCCAAGAACAACCCAAATAAAAAACGGTCCCCAGAAAGCATACATACCATTGCAAGCCATTCCTAGCGCAGTACCACACATTGAATTGCCTTTATACCAGAAAGAAAACGCCGGCATTGCAAAGAAGCCTGAGATTAAGAAGATTAGTAATGCAGGACTTGTTATAGCCGCAACAGTTAAATCCGGAACGCAAGCTAATTCACCACCAATAAGAGCAATGAGAGGGAAAACAACTATCAGCTCAAGAATACCAGCAGTAAGCTGACGGATAGTAATGCCAATTCGATAGTCAATAAGAATGGTTCCAAAACCAGCAACACATCCCTCAAAGCCCCATCCAAAAGCTGCAAGAAAAGCAAAAACGCAACCAAGCAATGCCTCTGGACCCATTTCCGCAAAGCTTGTTCCTCCAATAATTGCGGCAGCTAGAAGACAGATCAGGATACCAATAACCATATGACCATTTAATTTCTGCTTAAAGAATAAACGGCCGAGAATAGCGCCAATTGCACAATTAAGCGCAGCGATAGGAACAATAACTCCAGGATTACCTGATGCAGTTGCGGAGTTGAGAGCAATAACGTAGGCGATAGTAGCAAAAGGACCGCCAATAAAAGCACAAACCATCATTATGATTCCTGGTTTTGTGCGAATAGTTTTTACCAAATCACCCAATTGTCTGTTTTTTGCACAGACTACCAGCGACCATACTCCACTAAACAAATCATTAATACCTGCTGCGAGAGCAGCAAGAACAAAGGTGATAACGAATGCACTCAGTGCAGGGTTTCCCATACCCCAAGTAGTTCCCGCAAACCATTCTCCCCATACTCCCTGAGTTTCCGCAAGGGTTAAAAAGGCAGTATAGAGTCCGTAACAAATACCTGAAAAGGTCGCAAAGGTAATACCTCTAATCAGATATTTTCTTCTTCTTTCTTCTTTTAATTGGGCAATTTGTTTGTTCATTCTGTTTCCTTTTTTGTGGGGGGATGCTTAGTTTTCTATTTCATAAAGAGCTAAAGCTTTTTGGGCATATTGTTTTGCATAGGAATAATAGGTATAAAGCCAGTCTCCGACAAAATCACCTTCCGATTCCTTCTGAAGAGCCCAAACGTACCAACACCATCCAGCCAGGGCAACATAGGCGTAGTTGTGGCGTCTCTCTTCAAGAGATGGCTTACGACCAAAATAGTAAGTAAGCGCAAGGTCGGCTTCTTCTTCATTCAACATACACGTAACTACAAAGGTTCCATAATCGCTAGCGTAATCAGACATGCCAGCGTATTCCCAGTCAATGAGCGACAAGTTATCCTCTTCATCAAAAAGAAGATTTAAGTTAAAGAAATCATTATGGCAAAGACAAACATCGGAAGCGTCCTTCAACGTGCATTCTTTCAATTTTCTTGCCGTTTGAGCCATTTCTTCATAATCAGAAACAGCGACAGGGCCTTTTTTCAGAAGAAGAGATTCGTACTTTAAGCCTTCTTCGTAATAATCGAAGGCTCTATCAATAGAGACTTTTTGCTTGTGGAGCTTTTTCGCTAAGTTCATTGCTTGTTTAAGCTGATTATTGTCATGAGGATTAAGCTCGCGGCAATTTGAAATAAAATGAGAAATCTTCCATCCCTGATTAGGGTCTTCATAAATAAAAGTACTGTCGATACCTATTTCTTTTGCAATTTCTTGAGCTCTCATCTCTGCTTTACGATCAATCATCTTTTCAGTGCCAATACCAGGATGGCGATATACATACTCTCCAGAATTAGTTGAAAAATGACAAGAAAGATTTGTGAGGCCCTGCTTTAGTGGATAAACATCATGGATTTCATTCTTTGTGCATCCAATGGTTTCAGTAATGTGTTTAAAAATATCTGAGTCAAGATTATCGAGGAAAAACGGGTCAAACTCTTTGAGTTCATCAAGAGAATCAAATTCAAAAATAGTACCTTGCTCATATTTCCTCATTTCCATATCGAATTCAGAAATATGCTCAATAAAAATTGTTTCCCATAGCTTATCAGCCGTTCTTGGATCGCTATATTCATCTTCAAGAATTCTTGCAAAACGTCGAGAAAAAGCCTTATCAAAGAAAACGTGGCCAATCATGTACCAACTATTGCTTCCTCCAATTTCAACCCCAACAATCCGGTCTTTATTTCCTGTCTGGATACACCATTCCTCAGTTGGTCCCTCAGAATACTCAGCTGAATAATAGGCTTTCCATACATAAGATTCGAAAGGATTAGTAGTGAAGTAATCATCGGAAGAACAGATGTAGGAATTTGAAAGATGGTTTTTTACTCTCATTAAAGAGGAATTGTTATTTCGAGAAGCGTACTCATTATTGATAACGATTTTTACCCCATATTTTTGTTCAAGATAAAAGAAGCATTCTTTTTTGTAGCCAACAACAACATAAATATCATCAATACCAGCTTCTTTAAGTTGTTCAATTTGGCGCTCAATAAGAATTTCTCCTCGTACTTTAAGGAGTCCTTTTGGTTTTTCGTAAGAAATAGGTGCAAAACGAGAAGAGAGCCCGGCAGCCATAATCACTGCATTTTCCACTTTGTATGGCTCGAGTTCTTCAAGTCCAAAAGGAGTTATCTCATTGTTTGCAATCAACCCTTTTGCGTTAAGGGCTTTACAGGTCGTGTTTGCAGTACCTAAAGAACATCCAATTGAAGAAGCAATTTCCCTCTGAGTACAGTTCGCTTTTTGGCAAAAAACTCTAAGCGCATTAAACTCGTTTCTGTTTATGGTCACTTTTTCTCCTAACTATTTGTTCAGTATTATAACAATGTTTAGTTATTTTGAACACGCGTGAAAAAATGAACCCATAAATGGTTAAATAACTAAGGCTAAAAGTGACGAATAATTATTCGATAGAAAACCATAAGCATCGAATAATAGTACGCCGAGGTATCCGCCATGCGTTAGGTTCGCGTGCTGTACCCCGCCCATTTTCTGCAGTAGCTGGGCGAGACTAAACCATTATAGTCAGGTGCTCGACTGATAGCATTTTCTAAATTCTCATCTTCAACAACATCTGTAGAAAGAGCAGCCTAAGCCACAGGAGCGAAAGCATAAAAACGAGACCAATGCCTGAAAAAGGCAGAACGGAAACGGCATATTTTTTCCAATTCATTTGTTCGTCCTTATTAACGCACGTAAGCTTATATACAGCGTTTTCACAAGGTGTTAGAACCTTGGAAAGAAATTTGGCGAAGCTCTTAAAGCAACTTGGCTGTGATTGGGAAACTCTTCATGCAAAGTTCCCAAAGCTTGTTTATGGTCATGTACGTGGTTATGGCGAACATGGAGCCATGAAAGATATGCCTGGTTATGACTATACCGCCTATCACGCTCGCTCTGGTGTTGGTGGATCGCTTTACGAAAAAGGCGGAAGTCCTATGATTGGCGGCCCTGGTTTTGGCGACTTGCAAACTGGCCTTGCCCTTGCGGGAGGCGTTGCAGCAGCCCTTGTCGGTGCTGAGCGTACTGGTCAGGGTGACCACGTTGTTGTTCAGCACGATTAATTATAAAGGGCAAGAGCATCGAGCTCTTGCCCTTTCTAGGCTTTCTTGCATTCATTTTATATTAAGACTTTACTGTGCTTTAAAAGTATTTGCTTACTCTTATTTTGCGTGCAAGCCTCTCTTGCGGTTGCGGCAAACACTCACACCAACGCCAATCAAGCTTGAAACTGCTGCAATAACCAAAACAGCCACTAAAATAAAGCTGTTATCTCCGGTCTGCGGAATAGCGTTACCATCTTGGCTGTCTTTTGCAGAATTAGCGCTGTTGTCACCTTCTGTTACGCCACCAGAATTTTCGGTGTAGATGTTTTTGAAAGTCATCTGATCTACAACATCCGCACCATCTTCTACATAGTAGCGTTTGCCATTTGGCGTTTCCTCATAGGTTGCTGGGAGAATGACTAAGGCATTACTTGGAAGGTATTCATCAGTATCGGCTAAAGCAACAGGACTGATTTTCAAACACCACACTGCATCATCGTAAGTCCAGTTTACTTTACCTTCATTCACCTGCTGAACAAACACTTCACGACTCAACATACGTGAAAGTTCATCCGATGTACCAGTTAAAGTCATAGCGCCTGTATAACTACCTGCACCATTAGTAGTAATAGAAGCAGAAACATCTACGTTGCCAAGAGCTGCCTTGTCTCCACTAGAGTCTAATGCCACCAGATTAAAAGTGGTCTCTCCTGGAGCAACACTGCCACCCAGTTCAACAGTGGTAGTGAAAGGAACGGTCATGGTAACTGGTTCCTCATAAACAGCCACAAAAGTCATATCCTTAGATGGGTAATAGTCATTACCGTTAGGATAGAGGGCATCGTCATCTGAACCCTTAATCTTCCAGCCAAGGAATTTGTATCCACCGCAATTATTAAGTATAGGAAAGTTTATATGCTCGCTGACTTTGCTAACCTTCTCGGGATTATCTCCAGAAAGCGTTCCGTGGTCAAATTCGTAGGTGATGGCATAGTAATTCTTCTCACCACAGCCACAAACGCCATCCACAAAGATATGATTACTTGAAATCTCAACGGTTTTTAATGCAGCAACAGGAGCTTCATTCTCTGTTTTTCCACTCACTTTCAGAACAAATTGGCTGCCATTTAGCCATTCTTTAGGCACAATTCCACGGAAACCGCCATCCGCTTCGGTCAAACCTCCCAAGCGGAGATTGTTTCCTTTCTCATAATCAAACGTTCTATTAAGGGTCACGCCCTCCGCTGCGGTAACAGTAAATTCATAGTCCTGCTTTTGCTTTGAGCAGATTTTATCAGGACCACTGATTTTGATTAACGGCTCATCATCCGCAATAGCCACAACTGGCGTTAGTGCTAATACCATACACAGGCTAAGCAGTATGCCAAGAATTCTCTTCTTCATTATCATCCTTACTGTTTGCTCTCCACGCTTTTTGGTTATCGCACCAATTATAACCGATGGCCTGAATTTTGAGGTTCATATTTCGATAAACCCTCACTTACGTCCCCGCCGCGCTCTAGCAAAGCAAATTAAGGAAGCAATCAGAATTCCGGTTATAGATCCTGTGGCGTCAATAATTACGTCAGAAAACTGCCCACTGCGGCCGCCAACGAAAAGCTGGTGAAACTCATCAAAACCCGCATACAACACCGAAAGCGCAATTGCGGCAATCGACTCTTTCCGGAAAAGAGCTTCTTTTACCTTGCCCCTTCCCAGAGAAGAACCAGCCGCAAACAACTGAACAAAGAAAGAACGTGCAAGGACACCAAACACAGCGTACTCACCAAAATGAGCGGCTTTCCTAATTGGATAACTGAGTAGCTGCTGTACTTCCAATTGCTTGGCAACATCCCACCCAAAATATCCCGGCACAAAAGTTTCCAATATCCAAACGATAGCGCCATCGCTCAACCCTTGAGATTCTTCACCCGTATTAGCTGAAAAAGCGAAAATAACCACTGCCCACACAAAAAGCAAAACCCCTACGAATAGCAGACGAAACTTATCTCCTGTATTTCGCATTGCGCTATTTCTCATCATTTCCTTTTAAGCCGCCACCCTGTCTCCACTGTCCGCATTTGCGTTATGCTCGTTTTCCTATTCTATCCGCCTGAGCATATTCGTCACAAAAGCAGCTACAATCTACACGGATGCGCTTAAACTGCACTTTTACCTTTGAGCCCGGAAAGAAAAACAAATTTAGAAGATACAACACATTTCTTGAGGGGAGTCTATCATGATGACATTCTAGGAGTTTTTTCTGCTTGATCATCTAAGATTTGCAACGCAAACCAAAGCCAGCACAAATCAAGCTTGCAGCCGCTGCAATAACCAGAGCAAACACTAAAACGAAGTTGTTATCTCCCGTCTGAGGAATAGCGTCACCATCTTGGCTGACCTTTTCAGGATTCGCTGTCTTACCTTCCTCTACCGAATTAGCGTTGTTGTCACCTTCCGCTGCGCTACCAGCATTTTCGGTATAGATATTTTTGAAAGTCATCTGGTCTTTTACAGGCTCCGCCCATTTTACATAGTAGCGTTTGCCATTATCTGATTCTTCGCAACTTGCCGGGAAAATAACAACATACTCACTATCATGGTCGACGTTTGCCAGAAACAAACACCAAACCTTTTCATCGTAAGTCCAGTTTGTCATACCTTCATTTGCTTGCTGGACAAACACTCCGTATGGATTGTTTATGTCACCAACAAAAAATGAAAATACTGCTTTTATCTGATCATGGGTGCCCGTAAAACTCATGGTGCCTGAATAGCTACCTTCGCCATTAGTAGTAACAGAAGCAGTTATTTCTACATCACCAGGTGCTAATTTATCCCCGTTAGGAGTTAAGAGCACCAGATTAAAAGTGGTTTTTCCAGGAGCAACACTGCCGCCCAATTCAACAGTGGTAGTGAAAGGAACCTCATAAGTAAGGATCTCCTCATTCCATCCTGCATAAAGAATGATATTTCCCGTAACAACAGTATCAAAATCGTATTTCTGGGTAAGCCCCTCATCAGTATACCAACCAGTAAATGTAGCGCCTACTTTAGTTGGCTTTTCAGGCTCGGTAGCTTTTTCACTAGCACCCACAACCTCGATTACATAATTAGCGCTTTTGTCTTTAAATGTCACAACGTTTCCAGAAATGGGACCACTACCAGTTATCTGGCTGTAAAAGGTTCCTTTTTCTATCGTGCCACTGTTAGTTACCGTCTTATGGAATACGCCGCCCGCAATGCAAGCCCCTTCGTTATTGACTACTTCTTTATGGAATACGCCGCCCGCAATGCGAGCCTCTTCGTTATTGACTACTTCTCCGAAAAAATCACCACCAGTTATGGAGGCTCCGAGTTTATTAATTACCGTTTCATTGAACGTGCCACCTTGTATGCTGCCACAATTTGTCACTTCTTCGTTGAAAACGCCTTCAGAGATTACGCTCCCTTTCGCATTTTCATAAGCGTAAGCAACCGCAGGCATCAATCCCACCAATAGAAAAGCACTCAGAAAAACCATTGCTAATCTTTTCGTTGTAGCTATTCCAAAAATTCTCTTTGCCATAGCCGTCCTCCGCTCCCTAGCTTTCAAGGTATCCAGCTCTCCGGGTTTCCGGCTCCCCAGCTTTTTTCACTCTCATATTTACTGGTTATTGAACCAATTGTAGCAGAAAACCCAAGCAAAGAGAGTCGCACTCACCTTAGCTCAACTCATCTCATCTTGACTCATCTTTACTTAACTCAGCTCAACTCGGCGCGCCTCACCTCACATCGGCGTACCCCATCTCATCTTGGCTCAGCTATCCAAGAAGTGCCGCCAACTCGCGCATCAATTCGCGAACATCAATTGGCTTAGCAAGATGTCCGTTCATGCCAGAACGAAATGCTTCTCGTTTGTCCTCTTCAAAGGCGTTTGCCGTCATTGCCAGAATAGGAATTGTTGCTTTTTCCGAATCTTTCATTTTTCGAATCTCGCGAGTAGCTTCATAACCATTCATATTTGGCATTTGAATATCCATCAAAACCAGACCATAGTATCCCGCTGGAGCTTGCATTAACATTTCGAGGCATATTTGGCCATCTTCAGCTCGCTCAACCACAAAACCAAATTCACGCAATATTTCAATAGCGATCTCTGCATTTAAATCATTATCTTCTACAAGAAGAATGCGTTTACCCTGGAATAAATTTGAATCTATTTCAACAGCTGGTCGCGTAATCAATTTCGATTTGTCAGCAATTTTATGAGGTAAGGTAACAATTACTGTTGTGCCAACACCCTTTTTACTCTTCACTTCTATCGTTCCATCCAGGAACTCAACAAGACGTTTCACAATAGGCATACCAAGGCCTGTTCCTTCAATCTTGTTATCAGTAGAATTATTTTCCCTAGAAAACTCCTCAAAAATATGTGGCAAGAATTCTTCGCTCATACAAATACCCGTATCCGAAATGGTGGTTTGGTAAAGAACATATCCTTCTCTATCGTAAGGAAGTTCTTCTAAATGCATATTCACCTTGCCGCCTGGATTGGTGTATTTATATGAATTAGAAAGAATATTTAAAAACACTTCTCTCAGTTTAATTGGGTCGCAAAATACGAAATTGTTTTTGACCACTACTTGTCTGGTAAATTCAATGTCTTTTTCCATCATCATTTCGTTAAAGACCGAATACAAGGTGTCGTTAAACTGCTCCGCACTCCATGCAGTTTCGTCAATTTCTAAGGTGCCTTTTTCAATTCTTGCCATTTCAAGCACGTTATTAATGATTGACAGCAAAACAGAGCTTGCATCTTCAATTTTTCTCAGGTAATCCGCTCGTTTCTCAGGATTATCTTGATGTTTTTCAAGAAGATCTCTAAAGCCAATAATCGCGTTCATAGGAGTACGAATATCATGAGACATATTGAATAAGAAAGCAGACTTTGCTGCATTTGCCGCGTTTGCAATCTCAAGCTGTGCCTTAGTATCAGCTTCTTCGTGAGCTTCGGTAATGTCTCGTCCCAGAATGTTCGCAATAGGATTTCCTTTTTCGTCGGTTCCAAGGAAGATGTTGATTTCATGCCACTCAACACCTCTCTCAACTTCTACCGAATACTCCAAGTTTCCAATGTAACCTGTTTCATTTTGTCTAGACCTCAAAGCTTCAAGACTACTAAAGCGTCCGAAGCTTTCAAGGAACTCATCACTAACATATTTAAGCTTTTGGTTATAGGCAATTTCATAGTCATCGGTGGATTTAAAAATCTCCACGAAGTCGCTCATTCCCGTACCAACAATCAAACTATACTTTCCGCTTTCCAAATTAAGAGTCAAATTGTAGCTATATAAAGTTTTTGTAATGTTGGAGAGAATCTGGTCTTTTGCAGCAACTGCTTTAAGCTCATTTTCACGGCGCTCTTGTGCTTCATGGGCCTCGGTAACATCTCTTCCCAAAATATTTGCAACAGGTTCACCTGCTTCGTCAGTACTTATAAATAGATTTACTTCATGCCATTCATCAACTCCATCAATAGGAACATGGCAGACAACCGTATCAACAAAACCAGTTGCCACTCTTTTTTTCTTTAAAGCCTGAATTCCAACCAGGCCTTCAATCTTTTCTTGATCTTCTAGAGCAATAGCCTTCAATAGTCTGGCATGAATCAGTACATAGTCATCGTTTTGCCGCATGATGTCCGTGACTCTATTAAGACCAGTTCCGGTAATTAGAGAGTATTTCCACGTATTAAGATTGACGGTAAGGTTATAGCTATACAGCATTTTTGTAATACCAGAAAGAAGCTGGTCGCGAGCCATTGAGGCCTTTTGTTGATTTTCTCGTTGCTCCTGACGTTTATGAGCCTCAGTGATATCTCTTCCCAAAATGTTGGCAATTGGCTCCCCCACCTCATCAGTGCTGATGAAGACATTCACTTCATGCCACTCTTCACCAAGATCAGTTAATGCGCCATATTCAAGGTTGCCAATGAAGCCATTTGAGTTTTTTCTTGCTCTAAGAGATTCAAGGCTAGCAAGTGCCGCAAATTGAGACATATACTCTGGATCCAAATAAGCTATTTTTTGATGGTATGCCGTTTCATAATCATCGGTGGAATTAAAGATTTCCATAAATTTAGTCATGCCGTTACCAACAATCATGCTGTACTTACCCGTTCTTAGATTAAGAGTCAGGTTGTAGCTGTACAGCATTTTCGTCAGTTCGGAAAGAATCTGATTTTTTGCAGCTGCTGCACGAAGTTCGTTCTCGTTCTTTTCCTGCGCATTATGCGCTTTGGTAATGTCACGTCCGAGAATGTTTGCAATACGTGTACCGTTTTCCTCAGTGTTAACAAATACGTTAATCTCATGCCATTCGTATTCGAAATCTCCTGGATAGAGAACCGGATATTCTAGCGAACCTCGGTAGCCATCTTTCAAAGGAATGTTTCTCAAGGATTCGAAATTTGTTAACTCAACAAAACGATTAAGATAAGCGGGATGAAGAACGCTCTCGTGGAATTCTCTTAGTTCTTTGAAGTCAGTATGCTTCTTATATTCGCTAACCGTACGCTCCATACCAGTGCCAGTAATCAGCGTATATTTCTCTGTTTCCAGATCAATAGTCAGGTTGTATCCATACATAATCTGGGTAATCTGAGACAAGATAATGTCTTTTTTCTCAGGGGTCTTTTTCAGTTCGCTTTTGGCTTTCCAAACGGAAAAACTATTACGAATAAAGAACTGCAGGGTTTCAGTTAAGAGATTGAAAGCTCCCTGCATTTCTTTTTCTGTTTTTCGAGGTGTACGAGAAAGAATATCCCTGATAAGGTTTTCATCTAATCCCAATTCATTTGTCTTTTGTAGGATAGTTTCATCGTTTTGAGAAATAGACAAAGCTTGACCAGCCAACACTTTCCCCAATATCTGCCCATCTGGCAAGACAATAGGAATAGCTAAATCCCAAAAACCAAACGGACACTCAAAAGCACCAAACTCGTCATTCTTCCATGTTGACATGCAATATGCTTGGCCTTTATCACAAGACCTAATTACGTTGCAGAACTCCGATGTTCCAAAATCTTCGGAGAGAGGATTGCCGTTTTTGTCAACAATCATAGTAGCCATACCACAGCTCTTAGACCAATTGTCTAACAATCTATATAACTGATCCATGTCACAAAATTCGTGAAGACTTAGCTCTGCGCTCTCGGTTTTATCTTTAGTGTTTTGTGCAGAGAAAGGAATCTCTTGGCTCTTGTCAGAACTAAATAAAGCGCTCATTTATTACCCCCACTAATTAGTGTTAGGCAGCAACCGTTGCTATTCATTACGCAGCAGAATTGAGAATAGCTTGAGCATTCAACTTACCTTCAGTAACGAACGTTGCCCTTAATGCCTAACAGAATTAGCCAACATCTGCGCTGTGCGCCAGCTTTTTTGCTTACGAACACTATGCCATAAAGGGGCTAAGTACCCAGCCAGAAAAGCAATTTTTGCATTAGTAGCGCGCCGCGTTATAACAAGTAAGATCAGTTTCGTCAGACAACACTTGTTCAAGCAGTGAAAACCAAAGTTTGTTTATTGGCTACTCTAGGATTCAATCCTACGCGAAGCCTTTTCCGAGCAGCATCAGAGAATGGCTCAAAATGATATACTTTAGCCACGAACAGGCACGCACAATACTCATCAGGCATAAATACAAACAGGCAAGAGCACGTAGCACCTGCCAGGCAAGAACAAGCATAAAGAGAAGGGCACAAACTCCGTGAAGGAATCGGCAAGTCTTCAAACAAACATTACTACGCAGTTAGGTTCTGAGGTAACTCTCATCAAAAGCTCTTCAGCTCCTATAAATCCTGCCATCACCGTGCTGGTTCCTATTTGCAATGTGGAAAAATACCTGGCTCAGTGTCTCGATTCCTTGCTCAACCAGACCTTCACGAATTTCGAAGTGCTCTGCATTAACGACGGATCAACCGATTCTTCAGGCACTATTATTCGTCACTACCTAGAAAAAGATCCTCGCTTCAAAGCCATTGAAAAACCAAATACTGGCTACGGATCTTCCATGAATTTAGGTATCGATACTGCTCAGGGCGAATATATTGCCATCCTGGAATCGGATGACTTTTTTGAGCCAGATGCGCTAGAAAAGCTCTTTTGCGCTGCTCAAGAAAACGAGGCACAGGTTGTTAAAGCGAACTATTGGTTCTACTGGAGCAAACCAAAACCAAAAGACAATCCCATTGCAGTGGTAAAACCTACAATGGCAAACCACCTATTTTGTCCTTGCAAAGAGCCAGACATTCTACTAGGAATGCCCTCAATTTGGACCTGCCTTTACCAACGCGCTTTTCTTAAAAAGGAAAACATTCGCTTTTTAGAAACCCCTGGAGCAAGCTTTCAGGATATGAGTTTTGATTTCAAAGTGTGGGCTTCGGCGAAGCGCGCCTTCTTGCTTGAGGACAAAATTCTTCACTACCGACAAGACAACGAGCAATCATCAGTCAACAATCCCGCAAAAACCTTTTGTGTTTGCGACGAATTCAACGAAATTTTTCACTTCATTGAAAACCGCAATGAAGAAGCACTGCTTAAACAATATGCATTTCGCAAGCAGTACGATAGTTATATGTGGAACTATGGCAGGCTCTCTTCCGATTTACGCAAAGAGTTTCTTCCAAAAATGGTTCAGGATTTGCAAGAGGGAATACATAATGGGTGGTATGTGCCTGAATTATTCGGCTCGTGGCAAGCTCAAAACCTGGAGTTTTTGATAGCTAACCCAGAGAAATTCTCAAGCTGGTTCCCTACCAAAACAACTCGCCTGACTAAAGCGAAATACTACTTTAGAATTGGTGGGCCAAAGGCAGTATTGGATGCCCTCAAGCGTTAACGTTTGTATACTTTGCCATGGCCATTCTCTGCATTAAAACGCCTTTGCATTAGCTTTTTGCTGTGCCATGCTTCATACATACTGCACATAAGCACCCCTGCGCACTGTCACGTGGGGCGTTGAGCTACGCTTCTGCTTAAGCTACTCTTCTGCTTCTATTCGCACTCCAAGGTTGCTAGGGTACTCAATAGTTGGAATTCTATAGCACATCAACCATAACAAGAACACTGCAACGCCAGCCAAAATTATCCATACCAGCGGCTTTTGCACCAGAATGGCACTAATACCCATAACAGTGTAGGACGCACCAAGAATGTGGATTTTTCTCTTAAAAGGAATACCACCGTTTTCTTTAAATGGCTTTACGTACAGCTTATACATTTTTGTCTTCATAATCCATGCGTGACAGCGGGGCGAACTATTGGCAAACAAAAAGGTAGCCAACAACAAAAACGGTGTAGTTGGAAGTACTGGCACAAACATTCCTAAAAAGCCAAGGCCACAGGCAATCCACGCGCCCGCTAACATCAGTACTCTTTTAATAGCGCTCTCCTTTAACACTCAATTATGCAAACAAGCTCTTTATCTTGCTATCCCTTTTTAAAAAAAGGACACCAGAGTAATGAATCTAATGCCCCCCGCTAAGCTAGACCAGCAACAGCCTATCAGGCAACTTCCGATTTAAGGCCAAATCAACGCTACCCGCAAGCTCAACTATTAGGATGCTTCGTTTTGTCTCGAGAGTATAGCTCAGCTCCTGCACAATTCGCTTCATACGTTAATACTGTGCATAAATAGGCCGTCTACGTCATACTTTCAGGTTAGACACTTGATACTGTTATCTCTATAATTAGATAGCGTCCATAGTTCTATTCTGTTTTTGGGGCTCAGTGTAGGAAAAGAATAGTTACTGCATGGAGCCAGCGGGGGTCAACATGAGTACATCCAATGCCGACCAATCCATAAATAGCCAACCTGTGACAAGCGCTTGCCAAGAGCAAAGCATCCAAGAAGACAAGCGGACAGAACTTAAAGTACAAAAAGTACTTCAGGAAAAAAATGAGCAACTCACAGCTCTCCTCGAGGCAAAACATACTCACACCACCGTGATTAATGCGCTAAGTGGCGTATTTTATGCGCTTTATTACATAGATGTACCTACAAATACCATTCAACAATTCGTTTCTACAGGAGATAGATCGCAAATCACAGGCAAGGTCGACGATGCTCAAGAATTCCTCTACAAAATGGTAGAAGAATTCGTTATGCCTGAACACAAAACGGAGGTTAAGGAATTTCTTGCCCTCAACACTGTTGATGCGCGCATGGGTAGCGAACTTATTCTTTCTAAAGAATACGTAGTTCAAACAGGCAACTGGACACGAGGAAGTCTTATCCCTGCTGCTTATGATAAAAATGGCAAGATAGAGAAGTTGTTATATTGCCTGAGAAACATTGATACCGAAAAAGAGCAGGAAGCCACACAACAAGGCCTCATTCAAGCACTGGCTCTTCCTTACGAGAATGTTTACCTTATTAATGCAGACACTGGCAAAAGCGACCATTACCGTTTAAGCAAAGACATAAAAGACCGCTACGGAAGCCAGATTGCTTCCGGCAACTACGAAGAAAGCATTGCAGTCTACATCGATCAGGATGTTCTTGAAGAGGATCGTCCTCTCTTTGATAAGGTGCGCTACATTTCAAACATTGACGAATTACTCGAAAAATCAGGCTCGTACTCATTTAATTATCGAGTAAACCGAAAAGGAACTATCCAGTTCTACCAGCTTCAAATAGTAAAGACTCTTAACAACCATCACGATTTCATCCTTGCTTTCAAGAACGTTGATGCTATGGTCAAAGAAGAGCAAGAACACTTGCGATTACAGGCCGAACAGCATCGTATCATCAACGCACTAAGCCAGGAATACCATAGCCTTTTCAAAATCAACACTAAAACAAGAGAGCTTTCTCTTTACAGAACCGATGGCGTAGGTATTAATTCTGATCTTCTCAGTAATCTCATGTTCTCAAGCTCCTACGAGACAGTAATTAACACCTACGTGAACAACTTCGTTGTTAAAGAAGATCAGGAACGCATCAAAAAAGCGGTAACCCTTGAAAACTTGCTCGAGAGTGTCCCAGAAGTTGGCCTTTATAAACTCAGCTACCAGCGCAACATGCTTGGCGAAGTGTCTTACTACGAAATGAACGTAGCCAAAACAGTAGATGAAAATGGCGTAGTTATCTTTATCATGGGCTTACGTGACGTAAGTGAAGAGATGCAAATTCGTCTTGAACAAGCACATAATATTGAAGCTCAGAGTGAGATTATTGAAGGTATTGGCTCGGATTATTATTTAGTATTACTTGTTAATCCTCGCACCGACAGTGTAACAACCTATCGAGCAGTAGACGCAGAAGGCAAAGCAGTTGCCGCACATTTCCAAAAATTCGGATACTGCTGGTCGAAAGGTATTCAAAGTTATGCCGAAGAGAACGTCTCGGACGCAAGCCGTGATGAATTCCTTGAGAAGCTATCTCTGAAGCACATGGGTACTGACGGAGAGAATTACTCGTTTATTTACGAGCGATGCTCTCAGGATGGCATTGTGTACCTACAAGCACGCGTATCTTTTGTATGGGAAAACACCGATCATTACGTAGCGGTTGTAAGCACCCGTAATGTGGATATGCTGATTAAGAAGGAGCGGCAGCAAGAAATTGCGCTCCAAGAGGCCTTTAACGCCGCTGAAGCCGCGAATAAAGCAAAGAGCGATTTCCTCTCCAATATGAGCCACGACATTCGTACCCCAATGAACGGCATCATTGGCATGACAGCTATTGCAGCGGCCAATATTCACGACCCGGAGCGCGTACAAGATTGTTTAACAAAAATCACACACGCAAGTAAGCATATGTTGAACCTTATCAACGAAGTGCTTGATATGAGCAAGATTGAATCAGGCAAAGTCGACTTAATTGAAGAGGAGTTCAATCTCTCAGATTTGATTGACAATCTCCTTTCAATGACTGCTTCCCAAATTGAAGAGCATCACCATGAACTTTCAGTAAGTCTTTCAAACGTTGAACACGAAGAAGTTATTGGCGATAGCCTGCGTATCCAAAAAGTATTCGTCAATTTGATTGGCAACGCGGTCAAGTTCACTCCTGATGGCGGAAAAATCCGAATTGAAATCTCTGAGAAACCAAGCAATCAGAATAAATTTGGTTGCTATGAATTCATATTCGAAGATAACGGCATTGGCATGGAGGAAGAATTCCTCGAGCACATTTTTGAACCATTTGTTCGTTCTACCGATACTCGCGTCAATAAAATTCAAGGCACAGGCCTTGGCATGCCTATCAGCCGAAACATCGTTCGCATGATGGGCGGTGATATCAAAGTTGAAAGCAAGCCAGGCAAGGGTTCAAAATTCACAGTTACTATCTATCTAAAACTCCAAGAAAAAGAAGCATCTCTCAACGAAAAGCTCATTGATCTAAACGTTTTAGTGGTAGATAATGACGAACTCAGTTTGGATTCATGCTGCGGCATCCTTAACGATATGGGTATGAAGGCAGAAGGCGTTTCTTCTGGTGAAGAAGCAGTGGAACGCGTGGCTGAGCGTCACAATAGAAAGCGCGATTACTTCGCCTGCATTATAGACTGGAAGATGCCTGGCATGAACGGTATTGAGACAACTCGTGCTATTCGAAAAGAAGTTGGCAATGACGTACCAATCATTATCATCTCTGCTTACGACTGGTCGGATATTGAATTTGAAGCGCGTGCGGCAGGCGCGAATGCTTTCATTAGCAAGCCGCTCTTCCGCTCAAGATTGGCACACGCTTTTAATGTCTTGATTGAAAACGAAGAGGAAGCCGAAGGCGAGACACTCATCACCGATCCGTATAAATGCTTTGAGAGTCTTAACCTTACTAATAAGCGCGCTTTACTTGTTGAAGATAATGATTTAAATGCCGAAGTTGCACTGGATATTCTGACGGCAACCGGATTATCCGTAGATCGTGCTTCCGATGGCGATGAAGCGGTTGATTTAGTATTCAATAGCGAAGATGGCTATTACGATATTGTTCTTATGGATATTCGAATGCCAAGGATGAATGGATACGATGCAACACGTGCTATTAGGGCATCATCACGCCAGTATTGCAAACAGATTCCAATTATCGCAATGACAGCTAATGCTTTTGCAGAAGATGTTTTGGCCGCGAAAACTGCAGGAATGAACGAACATCTTTCAAAGCCAATCGATTTGAAAGAGCTTGCAAAAGCTTTACAGAAGTGGATTTTCTGAACAGAACCTTTCTTGCTGTACTATTAGCACATTAAAAAGTGAGAGGAGATAGCATGCTAACTATAAAAACACAGCTTTGCTGCCTCCTTCTAACTTTGCTACTCATAGCGTTCTATATTATCACCTCAAATCGCAAGAAAATTCCCTGCAATAAAAGCTTCGACGCACTACTCATTATCTGCCCTTGGGCTATTATCTTCGACGGCGCAACGGCATGGACGGTCAACAATCTTGACGTAGTTCCCACTTCAGTAAACATGATCTTGCACGGAATATTCTTCCTCCTTATGAATGCAACGGTTGTGCTTGCCTTCATGTACGTGCTTAAGCTCACGGTTGGTATTCCCAAAAATCCCGCCCGACGCTGGATTTTAGTAACACCTGGAATTATTTTCGCCATCATCATTATTGCGTTCCTACCTCAGCTTGATTACCTCCAAGGCAAAACAACTAACTATTCTATGGGTATATCAGCAATCATATGCTATGTGTCCATGGCAATTTACTACATGGGAATCATTGCGTTGCTTATTGCGAGACAGCGCAATATTGAACGAACTAAACTTGGTATGATTTCAGGATTTTTAGGTCTTTCAGCTGCACTGTGCGCCTGCCAGATTGTCTGGCCAGAAATCCTCATTACCTCAATTATTCCCACTATGCTGGTTGTTGGTCTGTATGTTTCTATTGAAGATCCTTCTATTGTGCAGCTCCAGTACCATAACGAAGAGATGGTCACAGGCT
Organism: uncultured Eggerthella sp.; assembly: GCA_900546175.1. GTDB lineage: Bacteria > Actinomycetota > Coriobacteriia > Coriobacteriales > Eggerthellaceae > Anaerotardibacter. Next base: position 20,672 of record URBX01000005.1, read on the forward strand.
TTGCAACCTTAGTTGAAAGCCGCGACAACAGCACGGGAAACCACATTCGCAGAACTCAGGCATACGTACGCGTAATTATGGAAGAAATGTTTTCTCTTTCTGAATATCGCTCCGTCATGACAAGAGACTACATCAACAATGTAACCAAAGCAGCACCTATGCACGACATTGGCAAAATTGCCACACCCGATGTAATCCTCCAGAAACCAGGCAAGCTTACCCCTGAAGAGTTCGAAATAATGAAGCAACACGCTCCAAAAGGTGGCCAAATCATCATGGAAACTTTCTGCACGCTTGACGAGCCAGAGTTTCAACAGATTGCCTATGAGGTTGCTCGTTTCCATCACGAAAAATGGAACGGCAAAGGCTACCCTGATGGTTTATCAGGCGAAGACATTCCGCTCCATGCACGTATTATGGCAGTAGCAGATGTATTTGATGCAGTGTCTTGCAAGCGCGTATATCGCGACGCACTGCCTCTTGATGCGTGTTTTGAGATTATCGAAAAGGGTTCAGGAACCGATTTCGATCCGCGTATTGTGCAAATATTCCTCAATGCTCGCAACAAGGTTGAGAAAGAATACTTCGCACAATAAAATGGCCTCTACGCCTAAACGCAGAGGCCACCAGCTAACTTCTCTCAATCCCTAAGCGCGCAAATCAACGTCCAATTCTGCTTTAACCAAATCAAAGGCAGCGTCAATTGCTTTATCCATGTCGTAATATTTGTAACCGCCTAAACGGCCCGCAAATACCACGTTGCCTTCTTTGGCAGCAAGTGCTTCGTACTCCTGATAGAGCTTCGTGTTGCGTTCGTCATTAATTGGATAATAAGGTTCATCACCCATCTTCCAATCGGCAGGATATTCGCGCGTAATGTAGGTTACCGGAATAGTGTTGCCTTGCGCATCTAAGCCAAACTCAAAGTGCTTGTGCTCAATAATACGGGTCCAAGGAATTTCGCGTTCGTTGTAATTTACTACTGCATTACCCTGCCAGTTTTCACACTCAATACGTTCGTTTTCAAAGCGCAAAGAGCGATACTCAAGATTGCCCAACTGGTAGTTATAGAACTCGTCAATTGGACCACAATAAATAGTACGGTCAGCAATTTCTGGATTCTGCGCAATAAAGTCTTTGTACTCAGTTTCCAAAAGAATTTCAGTATCGCCAAACATCTTCTCAACCATTGCCGTGTAGCCACCCATTGGGATGCCCTGGTAGCGGTCATTGAAGTAGTTATTGTCGAAGGTAAAACGAACAGGAAGACGGGTAATAATAGAAGCAGGAAGATCCTTACAATCACGACCCCACTGTTTTTCAGTGTAACCTTTTACCAAAGCCTCAAAAATGTCACGACCAACCAAGCTGATTGCCTGCTCTTCAAGATTCTTTGGTTCGCCCGTGATTTCAGCCTTTTGTGCCTCAATTATTTCTTTCGCCTCAGCAGGAGTGGTAATGCCCCACATTTTTGCGAAAGTATTCATATTGAAAGGCATGTTGTACATCTGACCCTTGAATTTTGCAACTGGGCAATTGATGTAGTTATTGAATTCAGCGAACTGATTTACGTAGTTCCATACTGGTTTAAGGGAGGTATGGAAAATATGAGCTCCATACTTATGAACGTTAATTCCCTCAACATTTTCGGTATACACGTTGCCCGCAATATGATTGCGGCGCTCTATAACCAACACTGACTTTCCTTGTTTTGCTGCCTCATGAGCAAAAACAGCAGCAGTAAGACCTGCACCAACAACAAGATAGTCATAATGTTTGTTTGTCTGTGGCATTTTGCCCTCTTTCTGTAAAGATAAACCTTACCTAATACCGTAATAATCAGTTGCTTCTAGCAAAAGTATTCACAGCTTTCAGGAATTCCCTCGTTCGAAGTTTGACTCCCGTTAAAACTGTTTTAAGCTATTCGGCATCGTTTGTCTTGCTTTGTTTATGACGCTGTACACGCTGATCAATTGCAGTAGCTTGATATACCATCAATTCCCATTGTTTTCTATTTGTTTTGGCAACCGTGTCTAAAATTGCACCTGCCGTAAAAGAAAGCGCCGAACAGAATATCAAGCCCATAGTAACAATAAGCGTTGGGATTCTTGGAACAAGACCTGTTTCAAAGAACTCTGCCAAAACAGGAATTACCGCAATAACTCCCAAGATCAAAAGAATCAGAGCAATCCAACCAAAGAAGGCAAATGGCTTCAATTCTTTGAAGAGCGAGGTAATTGCCATCAAAACCTTTGCACCGTCACCAAATGTAGAAAGCTTTGAATAGCTTCCTTCAGGGCGATCGCGATACTCAATAGGAACATCTACAATGCGGAATCTTTTATCAACTGCATGAATGGAAAGCTCTGTTTCAATCTGAAAACCTTCAGAAAGAACAGGCATAGTTTTTACGAAAACGCGATTAAAGGCTCGATAACCAGTCATAACATCTTCAAACGCAAAACCGTAAATCTGCTTGATAAGCCAACGAACTAGGTTGTTTCCAAATCCATGGAACGCACGGTCATTCTCTTCTCCATAAGAACCATTGGAAAGGCGATCTCCTACCGTCATATCAGCAACCCCTTCTTGAAGAGGTTTAAGGAGCTCGTACACTGCTTCTGCTGGATAGGTATCGTCACCGTCAACCATTACGTAATAGTCAGCATCAATATCCCTAAACATCTGGCGAACAACATTACCTTTGCCTTGCCTTGGTTCAAAGCGCACAATAGCGCCATGCTCTTTTGCAATCTCCGATGTTCTATCTTTGGAATTGTTGTCGTATACGTAAATATCTGCTTCAGGAATAACACGCTTAAAGTCATCAATAACTTTTGCAATTGTTATTTCTTCGTTATAGCAAGGGATAAGAATAGCAATTTTATCTGCCATGAATTGCCTTTCAGCCTCGTAACCCTATGTATTTGATTGTCTAGCAAAGTATACCCCAGAAACAACTTCTCCTGGAGGTAACCCTTTCTTTTGCAAGAATAAAAAAGCGGCTCTCGTTTGGCGAGCCGCTTTGGTACGGTATCCATAAAAGGTTATTAAATGCGCTTTCTTAGTTAGTCCTTTTTTACAACCAATACATCACAACGCAAATTACGAATCAGATATGTGGAAACAGAGCCAACAAATACATACTTAATGTTAGAAAGACCACGTTCGCCGCAAACAACTACATCTGGATCAAATGGCTTAATGATTTCGTTAGTTAATGTTTCCTGAATATGGCCAACTTTTACATCAACGGTAATCTTAGAAATGCGGCCGCGTTCACGAGCAGCTTCTATTTGTTCTGAAAGCTCTTCTTCAATTCGCTCTTTAACAATTTCAGCAAGATTACGATAGTCAGTACCCGTCATTGCATCAGGCACCGCATCAATAACGTGTCCAAGAAGAAGCTCTGCTTTATTTGCTTCAGCAAGACGAATTGCACGGTCCAAAACTTCTGCCTGAGTCTTACCTCCGTCAAGCGCAGCAAAAACTTTGTAATATCTCTCCATGAGCATCCCTTTCACAAGGTCCCAAACACCATTTACGGAAAACATAATCATGTTTCTCACAAAATGATAAAGGAAACTTCTCGATATTTGAATTGCTTTTTATTTCTTATATTCTATTTCCTCAATCATATTTACTTATCTAGCCATACATGCTTTCTGAATTACCTATCTGAGCATATATGCTTTCTAAAGCATGTCCACATGACAACTCTTCAAGCCTCATCTTTTTCAAACAGCAAGTTACATTTTGAGCACATTCAACTAATTCTCTGTAAGCCAAAAACCATTCGTAACATACAATACTCTAGGATAGTTATTCCAACAAAAATACCCCTCTTACACAAAAGCTCTCTATCCCCTCCACGAAAGGAAGAGCAGTGCCGAAACTTAATCCAGAACACATTAAAGAAACACTTGAACTAATTAACCAGGGCCCTTACTTTCGCCACCTAAACATGGACATTGTTGCTCTCGACATAGGCTACTGCAGAGTTGAAGTTGAGGTTCATAAACACCACTTAAATGCTTTTGGCGGAATCCACGGTGGCGCATACGCCTCTATTTTAGACACCTGCGCTTATTGGGCGCTTTATTCAGAAATGCCAGAGGATGCCGGCTTTATCACTCTTGACCTTCAAACCAATAATTTACGCGCATGCTCCGGCGGAAAGCTAATTTGCGAAGGAAGCGTAATAAAGCGTGGAGGAAGTATTTGTTTATGCGAATCGAAGATTCACAATGAAGAAGGTAAGCTTATGGCCCAATGCACTTCCAAAATGTTTGTGAGCCCAACTTTGCAACCAATTGCTGCAGCTATTGATGCGCTCGATCCTACACGAAAGCTTCCTCCAAAGTTTTTAGAGGACTAGGCCGGATAATATTACGATGACTATCAACGTTTGCCGTGGCTTTTATCAGCGTTTGCTGTGGCTGCAATTTTAGTGAAGGTCAGAAGAAAAGTTTCTAATGACCCTCGCCGTTTCTGATATTTAAAGAGCAAGATGCTCTATTCTTTCGCTCTCATAATGGCTTTTTGCCTATTTCTTCTTCCAAAAAGCCTGTTTCTTAGCTTTATGCGAAGCATCCTGCTGCAAGCCCGATCTGCCGCTATACACGTGAGCTTTTGCAATCAAATTACCCTGTGCATCAGTCTCGTAGCTTCCTTCAGGTGCAGCATGCTTTCCACGCAAAGACATCAAGTACTCTTGAGCATCATTTACATCCTCATCAATGCTTTCGTCACCCAAATCTACTTCGCGAGGAACCCTGCGATACAACAAGTCATACACAATAGGAACAATAAACAGCGTCATAAAGGTTGCATAAATCAAACCACCCACAACAACAATAGCCATGCCTCGCTCCATGGAAGCACCAATTGAGGTGCTGAAAATCATTGGAAGCATTGCTAAAATAGTGGTAAGTGCCGTCATAAGAATTGGACGGATACGGATTCTACCTGCCGCAATAAGCGCGTCTCTCTTTTCCAGGCCGCCTCTTCTCAGCTGATTTACGAAGTCAACAAATACAATGCCGTTGTTTACTACCGTACCCATCAGCACTGCAAAGCCCATCAATGCAAGCATGTTCAACTGTTCGCCCGCAAAGAACAAACCAAAGAAGCCGCCCGTAAAGGCCAATGGAACGGTGAAGAGAATAATAAATGGCGAAAGAAGGCTTTGGAACTGAGCAACCATTACTAAGTAGATCAAGATAAAGCCTACCGCCATGAGAAGAAGCATGTCTTCAACCATGGTGTTAATGTTGTCAATCTCGCCGCTAATGGAATAGCTATATCCTTCAGGAATTTCGTACTGAGAAAGCTTTTCAGAGAGCTCGCGAGACAACAGTGCATTATTGTAGCCCTCTTCAACTTCAGCTGTTACTGTCATGTAGGTAACGCCACCACTGTGCTTAATAGCACTAGATGCTTTGCCCATTTCAATGGTAGCAACATCGCCAAGACGAATTGTGTTCGTTGAACCATCGGTGCCAGTAACTTCAATCTCAGTATCCAGTAATGAATCCGCATTCATTACTTTTGTCTCATCTACAATAGTAATCTGCGTATCAATGTCTTCCACTTCCAAGCTAGAAGAATTTGCGGTTGTTGAAAGACGGTTTGCAATTTCAGCATATAACTGAGCTACCGTAAGGCCCTTTTCCGACAACTTATCACGGTCAATATTCAGCGTGATTTCAGTTGCAGCTTCCTCTAGACCGTTATCAATTTCGGTGTAGCCTTCAACCTCATCAACGATAGACATAATATCTTCAGTAACTGCTACTAAATTTGTATCAGAGCCATCGCCTTTTACATTGATTGACAAACCACTGCCTACCATAGAGCTAGTTGCGTCTTCAGATGATGAGCTGGTGATAATTTCAACGCCAAGATCTTTAGTTTTTTCCGTAAGCTCATCGCAAATAGCAAGCACCTGAGCTTCTTCGGTAATACTTTCATCGGTAGTTATGTAGAAACTGAACAGGCTGTAGAGCTTTTCGGAAACAGAACCAGAGCCGCTCGAGAAATCGGCAACCAGAGAAACAGACGAATTGCCATCCATAGCACCAACTTTTTCTACACCCTCAATAGACATTGCGGCATCCATAATGGAATCCGCAATAGGGAATGCTTCATCTTTCGTTGTTTCCTCAGGAAGAATTACACTCACTTCAATTGTTTTACTGGTCATAGTTGGGATCATCGTAATGCCCATATTTAATACACCTGCCACAGAAACAACAAGCAAAACACCTGCAAGAAGCAGAGGAATTACTTTATGACGCAGTACGGCAGAAAGAGCGCGCGCATACGTATCTTGAAGCTTTTCAAACCAATTGGAATTGCGTGGTACGTAATTGCGGAAAATAAAGCTTGATGCGGTTGGTACCAGCGTTAAAGCAATAATTAAAGACGCTGCCAAAACAAACGCAATAGTCAAAGCGAATGGAAGCATCAACTGATTTACCAGGCCTTCGGTAAAGGCAATTGGAGCAAAAACGCAAACGGTTGTTAACGTTGATGCAATTACCGCACCAGTCATCTGCTTAGCGCCCTGAACTGCTGCTCTTGGAGCAGGAATGCCTCGAGCACGAAGTCGATAAATGTTCTCCAAAACAATAATGGAGTTATCAACCAGCATACCAATAGCAATTGATATGCCACCTAAAGTCATTACGTTAAGCGAAATGCCTGAGAAGTACATAAATACCAAGGCAAGGAAAACAGAGAATGGAATAGAGAACGCAACAATAACGGTTGGCTTCCAGTCACGTAAGAACAGAGCCAATACCACCACTGCAAGCAAAGCACCCAACAACAAAGAGCGCAAAATGCTTGAAATGAAGAGGTCGATATATGCACCCTGATCAGACATAACGGTCAAATCCAAGCCAGGATATTTTTTCTCCAGCTGTTCCATAGTGTCTTGAACTGCATGAGATACTTCGCTGGTATTTGCGGTAGAAGTCTTGAAAACAGAGAGGATAACGCCTTCTTGGTGATTGAGCTTTAAATAAGCCTCTCCAACATTATCAACAACCGTGATGTCGGCAACGTCAGATAAACGAATGTCGCCAACTCCATCAATGGTTACCAAAAGCAAGTTCTCAAGTTCATCAACCGAAGAGATTTCAGTGCCTACACGCAAAAGCCACTGTTCGTTTTCGTTAGTGCTATTAATGTAGCCTGCTGGCATACTGAAATCTTGTGCAGTAATAATCTGCGAAAGCGTGTCTTTATCAACAAGCTTATTGATGTTGGCAGACTTAATGGCCTGTTCACGAGAAGCGTTGTACTGCTCTTCAGCTTGAGCGAGCTCTTTTTTCGAAGACTCAATTTGCGATTTTGAAGCAGCAAGCTGTGCTGACGCTTCACTAAAGCCAAGAGAAGCAGACAATCCGCCTGAGTTAGCTTGAGCAAGAGCAGCCTGAAGCTGCGCAAGTTGTGCTTCTAAAGCAGTAGTGTCTTGATGCATTAATTTTGCTGCAGTAATGTTAGCCTGCAAGGAAGCAATTTGGCTGGTGAGCGTAGAGGTACCTACTCCCAATTCATTGAAGGTAGTTTCCTGCTGTTCGGAAAGCTGCTTTTCCGCTTCGCTGATTTTATCTTCAGCTTCTTTTAACGCAGCCTTACCCTGATCAATTTGCGCCTTTGCTTCATACAAGCCGCTATTTACATTAGAAAGAATCTTGTTGTTTACCTGTTCAATCTTGTCATCATCAAGACGAACTTCAACCGTGCGCTCAACGTTTCCGTTAGTAGAAACATCGGCAACACCGTCTACGCGCATCAATTTTGGGACAATCGTAGTTTCGTTAAACTCCGAGATCTGATAAATATCTTTGCCTTCATAGGTGACAGCAACATAAAGAGTTGCCATCATATCCGAGCTCATCTCCAAATAATTTGGAGTACCTGCCGTTTCAGGCAACTGAGACGAAACCGTATTGGCAGCGCTTGATATCTTTACCAACGCCGAATCCATATCGGTACCATCTTCGAAAGAAAGGAAAATCATCGAGAAGTTGTCCGAGCTGGTTGAAGCGACTCCCGTTACACCGTTCACTTTTGAAAGGGCGCCTTCAAGAACATCTGTTACTTCTTTTTCAACCTTTTCGGCGCTTGCACCAGGATCGGTTGTGATAACGGCCATATAAGGCAAGTCCATCTCAGGAAGCAAGTCTGTTTTGATTTTTGTAAGCGATACGCCACCAACAAGAAGACAAATGATGACGGCTACTACTACAATATAAGGCCTTTTTACACTAAAGCGACTGAACACAATTTTTCCATTCTTTACGCGTGTTATCAAAGGAACCCTATAAACGTGCGGCTGGTTTACGTTTGTCTAAACGTGTTTGTCTAGCATAGCCTGACGTTTCGTCTAAACGTCACAACCTACTGTTTTTCCATGCCCAGCATAGTCTAAACACTTTTATATAGCTCCTAATCGTGAATAGTATATAGAAAACCAAGTCCAAATAAATGAACGGTTGGTCCTTTTTCTACTCATAGGCCTTTCATTATAGTTTAGTTACTAAACTAAATTTTGAAGAAGTGCACAATCTTTCTCCCCTACACAAAAGATTTGCAAACATGGCCCCTAAAAGTGCTGCAAAACCAAGTTCAACAATGTATTAAAATTGTGAGGTTATAATAGGCAGCAAAATAAAAGAGAAAGAGCCACTTTATGAGAGCATCCCTTAAAGAATCTGCCTTTCGCATTCTGGATAGCCATACCGAATGCAAAGGTATTGAGCGCGTTCTTTCTATTGCTCTCTTTGCAGTCATTGTCTTAAATGTTTTTCTCATTCTTGTTGTATACGACGCATCTATTCCAACCAATGATTCGCTTCCCGTTTTAGTTATTGATTCCGTTTCCTCTATCATTTTCCTGATCGAATATTTTGCTCGCCTCTGGACTGCCGACATGGTCTATCCTCATCTTGGCCCCGTCAAATCGAGGCTTCGCTACGCTTTCTCAGCCATGGGATTAATTGACCTGTTTTCTTTCCTGCCATATTTCCTGTATGGACTGGGCTTAATCCCAAATTCAGTGACCAGTTCTTTGCGTATCTTGAAAGTGCTTCGCCTGCTAAAAATTTCGCGTTACATGATGGGCTGGAGAGTTATTGTGAGCGTATTTAGAAACAATATTCGCGAAATTTCAGCAGCCTTCGCCATTCTTCTTTTGTTTTCCCTCACCGCGTCTGCTCTCATGTGTCAGTTTGAGCAGCCAGTACAACCAGATGTTTACAACAATATTTTCACAGGGCTTTACTGGGCAATCCAAACCATTACTTCAACAGGCTATGGAGACGTAACGCCTATAACACCTGCAGGTAGAGCATTGGGCTTTTGCGCTATGGTGTTGTCTATTGGCATTGTTGCAGTTCCTGCAGGTATTTTCAGCGCAGGTTTTATCGAAGAATTCAACAAGCGCAAAGAGAATCAGGCTGATATTGACTACAACACGTTCTACATTTCTGGCAGTGATAATAAAATTTATATCGAAGAGGAAGCTCCTACTTCGTATCCCGACTACGCTTACTGCCCTCACTGTGGAAAACCACTTCCTCACTATCAAGAGAATGAGACGAAAGGCCCTCATACGGTAGTCCATTTTGAAGAGATTACCGAAGATACCCAAGAAAACCATCCTCTATAAAAGGATGTTAAAAAACTGATTAGCCAGTCCTTCTGCCTCGATTAATGATAGGATTTCTTTAAAAGCGTACGAGAGAAGGTTTTATGAAGAGTATTGGCTTTATTGGCTGTGGCAACATGGCAACTGCAATGATTCAAGGAATCCTTAAAAGAAAACTAGCCTATCCTGATCAGATTTATACCTCAAATTCAAAAGAAGAAACTGCAGCCCTAACAGCTCAAAAGCTTGGTGTTGTTACCAGCACAAACAATACCTTTGTCGCACAAGCAGCCGACATCATCTTCTTAAGCGTTAAACCTCAAATGTATCCTGCCGTAATCGAGGAAATTGCAGACAGCATTACCCCTGATAAAATTGTTATCAGCATTGCACCAGGAAAAACACTTTCTTGGCTTTCTCAGGCTTTCAAAAAACCCGTTAAACTCGTGCGCACTATGCCTAACACTCCTGCTTTAGTGGGAGAAGGGCTTACAAGTTACTGCGCAAATTCGCTCGTTACCTTCGACGAGCTTGTTGAAGTTGAAAATATTCTTTCAAGTTTTGGCGAAATCATCAAACTCAAAGAAGAATTAATCGATGCCGCCAGTGCTGTTGGTGGAAGCGCTCCTGCTTTCGTCTATATGTTTATCGAGGCACTTGCCGATGGAGGCGTTGCAGAAGGGCTCACGCGCGCTGATGCCTACAAGATTGCGGCACAAACCGTACTCGGAAGCGCCGCTATGGTGCTTGAAACAAAAAATCATCCCGCAAAACTCAAGGATGATGTTTGTTCTCCAGGCGGATCAACCATTGTGGGCGTAGAAGCGCTTGAAAAAGGTGGATTCCGCGGAACTGTTATTGATGCCGTTCGCAGCACTACTGCAAAAGCACGCGGTTTATAAGATTGCTTCTGCTTTTTCTTCGCATTTGTCTTGAGATAAAAACAGAGCAATCCCTTTCTTGAGAACGGTTAACTGAGATTGCAAATAAAAATCGTCTTCAAATAAGGCATAGTGCACGCATGCTCTAACAAAGATAAAGATTAAGGGAGTAATCAGCTCTTTCGAAATACCAATCACCTTTTCTAAAGATTCAGCATATTCCGAATAGCGCTTGTTAACACTCTGAAAAAAATCTTTTCCGTATTCTCGATATTTTGGATGAGTGTACACCTGATACATCAAGCGATATTTTTCTCCGTGCTTTTCTGCGGTCCAATAAGGAACCTCATCAATAAAGCGCTCAATATCATCAGCGCTCCTGGGAGCAAGTGCCATGAAATCATCTTCAACCTTACTCATGCAATAAGCTGTTGATTGAACAATCAAATCGTCCAAGTCATCAAAATAGGTATAGAGCGCTGCAGAAGTACAACCACATGCCTGCGCAAGACCCTTAATGCCAACTCCGCTAAGACCATATTCTGCATAACATTCGTAGCATTTTTCCATAATCTCAGTTTTTTTAAGCTGATATTTTTCTTCGTTTCTTACGCGCATAGAAATACCTATCTAGCCAGGTCAGACACTCATTTTCGCTCTATTGTAATTCACTTATCGGCTTTTTTAAAACACTTTCTTGCGAACGCGAAGCACGAACAGAACTCCCCCTGCAAGAACGCAGGCAATACCCGCTAGGACACCAACAAGGCCTGCATTATCTCCTGTTTGAGGAGTGCCGTCTGTGGTTTTACCATCAGTGGTGTTTTTCTGAGCGTCGGAATTACCCTGATTGCTTGAATCTTCAGAGCTTCCTGAGTTGTCAGAATTGCCTGGGTTGTCAGAATCTCCTGGATTGCTTGGATTAACAGAGCGCTCTGCAATAGTGAACGTAGTGGAAGCCGTTCCACTTATTGAAACAATATTAATTTTATGTAAACCCACTGAAAGAGTATCAAGGTATTCACTCTTCAAGGTAACAATAGTGCTTCCTGATTTTACTGTGTAGTTCACCTCGCCGAGAACTGCGCCATCAATCTCTACCCTTTGGAAGTCTTCGTAACGCGCATTAGATTTAAATTCAAGAGAAGCTCCTTGTCCTTGAGTGATGGTTTGTCCATTGCCCTCAATAATCTTAGGAAGTTTCTCGATTATTGTATCGTCAAGATCAATGCTCTTCGTGCCATCTTCATTTGCGAAGCACACACCACAGTCTTCACATTTCCAGTACGCTATATTTCCATAATCCTCAGTGGTTGGTTTGTTTTCAGGAACGTATGTTAATGGTTTCTTATGATTATCACTGTCTACCGAGCCATACTCCTCACCACAAACATCACAAGTTGCTTTAGTTATACACGTAGCTGTTCCACCCGTATGATCACTCAAAAGAGACACTGTTTTATTTGCGCTGAAGGTGAAATCATCGGCTGTTTTTGCCTGAACGGACAGAGTAAAAGTAGATTCACTCTGGCTATACTCGCTTGAGGAAAGCGTATAAGAATTGCCGCCACTTTGTGGAGTTAAGGTACCGCCTTTATTAGTAAAGTCATATTTGCAAGACTCAATGGATACTCCCTCTGGCAACGTAACCGTAAAGGAGTAGTCCTGGGTTAAGCAAACCTTATCAGCTCCATTTATTGTAACGGTAGGAATAGTTTGTTTTGCAGTTTCAGCATTACAGTATTCGCATTGCTGCCAATACTCGCCTTCCCCACTTTGCCATTCATATGAATGAGTGCACTTATAATTGCAGATAGTGCATTCACTATCTGACCATACGTGATTACCTTCAGAAGACGCTACAGGTTGATTGCAACACAGCCAAACTCGCTTATGAGTTGTTGATGTGGTTACCCAAGAAGCTTGCTCGTCTATATGGTTGTCCGCGTCTATTTCACCAAAGAAGGTATGAGAATCGTTTCTTTCTACCTTTCCGCAGTATTTACAGGAGTAGTAATATACTGCTTTGGTTTTGCAATTTCCTGAAGTCTTCAATGCTTCAGATTTAATTGTTTCAGCTGTAAAACTATGCGAGCTAGTTTCTTCTTGCCATTGAGCAGTTAAGGTTATGTTTTCAGCAACAGGAGTGTCAAAGCTCCACGAATTACCGTCTTTGGTCCATCCTTTAAAAGTATGGCAACTCCATGTAGGATCAGCAGGTTTAGAGGTGATATACCCCTTAAGAACGTGTTGGGTAGCCACTTCGCTACCTCCATTACTATTAAAAGTAACGGTAAGCTTGGCAGAATCAGAAATATTCGAGACATCGTTACCTAAAAAAGTAGTGTAGGTGTCAGGATCATTAGTTGAGGCTGAGCGGGCGATAGCACCACCGCCAGTAGTAATTACATTACCCTTAGCAGTACCACCATTCGCGTACATAATGGAAGCCTGATTTAATTTTATGGTGCCATCAACCACAGCAGAACCTGCAAGAGTAAAAGAAGTGTTTGCTCCCACATAGAGTGCTGTAGAATCTCCTGCAGCCCTACAATTGGTAATAGTTCCGCCGTTCATTTCAAAGCTTCCGCTGTTAACATAAACGCCGCCACCATATGAAGCGGTACAACCTGTTATTATACCGCCATCCATGATCAACTTACCGCCAGCAATATAAATGCCACCGCCGTTGTAGCGCCCCGTATTCTCAGTTCCTGTGCCACCAGTAATGGAACCGGTTTCACCTGTGCTAGAATCTTTGATTGTTAACGTCGCACTTGACTGAACTGTAATAACGCTGCTCTTTTTACTTGGGTTTTCGTATCTAATGGTGTGCCCATTCAAATCGAGCGTAACAGATTTGGAAACTACCAAGTTTTCATTAACCGTATAGTCCCTATCAAGGACAACCGTTCCACCTTTATTAAGCGCTTCCTGTAAATCGGTATAATCTTTCTGTACATAATGAGCAATCAGGGTTGTATGATTGGCAATCTTACTGCTGAAATCCCATTTTTTATTATCAGCGGTATACCATCCAGTGAAATAATATCCATCATTAGTAGGGTCTGGAGCAGGTTTTTTAATAGCTTGACCTTTAAAAACTACTTGGGTAGCAACAGCGCTACCGCCGTTGCTATCAAAAGTGACCTTTAACCCTACTCCATCTTCAGCGTTGCTAACGCTTCCCCCAAATGTGGTATAAGTGCTTGGATCTGTACCGGTAGGTGTTCGAGTAACTTTTCCTCCATTTTCGGTGTACACATTGCCCGTAATAGTTCCGCCATCAGCATAGAGATAGGCCGAACCGCCACCGCCACCAATTGTTACTGGTCCGTCCACACAAGCCTTATTGGATATTGTAAAACTAGTATTTTTTCCGCCTGTTTCAACTACACCAGCAGTCTCATTTGTAACAGAGCAGGAAGAAATTGAACCTCCTGTCATGATGAATTGTCCACCAGCACTTACATATACCGCACCACCGGAAGCTGCTGAGCAGTTAACAATAGAGCCTCCGTTCATGGTAATAGTGCCTGCAGGGTGATGGATGTTTGAGGTATCTGTATAAGCACCTGCAAATATAGCGCCACCTAGAGTGGCACCACAACCTTCAATAGTGCCTCCATTTATTGTTAGCTTTGCGCCGTAATAAAGATAGATAGCGCCACCTTCAAGAAAGGAAGAAATTTTAGTTCCAGTACCGCCAGTAATTTTGCCTGTTTTGGCGGTACTTGAGTCATTAATAATCAGTTCTTTACCTGGCTGAAGCTCAATAACACTCGCACTCGCATTTTCGTTAAGGTACTTAATTGTGTGACCATTTAAGTCCAAAGTGACAGGGCTTTGGTTGTCGATACATAATCTCGTATCAATGGTGTAGTCTTTTTCGAGTGTTACTTGCTTATTATTGTCAACAAGGTTTTGCAGTTCTTGATAATCAGCGTTGCCAGTAGTTTCTGCAAAAGACAATGCAGGCATAAGAGCAAACGCTAAGCAAAACGTAGTAAGCGCACCAAGAATATACTTCTTCATTCCCATCAAACCCTTACGTAATGACTTGCAGGATTACTAGGCCCTCAAGACTCATTCCTGAAGAGGAAATATGTCTTAAGAGCCTTTCCTGTTTTATGCCAAATAAAGTTCACTTATTAACTAATCATTCGATTAATTATAGCATTTGGTGCTTGCTTACTGCTGAGTTTCTAAGATATATTCCCGCTTTCCAAGGGTACTAAATAATAATTACTCGCTTATTTCATTAAAGAGCAGATTGCCTGAGCAAAAGCTACGGGATCATCAACTTCCATACCCTCCAAAATGAGAGCCTGGTTATAAAGAAGGCCCGCATACTTTTCAACCTTCTCAGTATCTCCTGCCTTCTGAGCATCTTTCAAAACGGTAAAGATGTCGTGGCTTGCATTTATCTCAAGAACACGCTGCGCACGAATATTTTCGCCACCAGGACCCATCTTCAAAGTCTTTTCCATTTCAAGAGAAATAGGACCTTCAGTAGTGATGCATGCAGGAGCATCGCTTAAGCGAGAAGAAACCGCCACGCGAGAAACTTCGTCACCTAAAGCATTCTTCATAGCAGTGAAGAGCTCTTGGTTTTCTTTAGTGATTTCTTCAGCTGCGTTCTTTTCATCTTCGGTTGCTAAATCAAGTTCGCCAGTTGCAACATTGGTAAGCGCCTTTTCTTTATACTCACGCATTGCAGTCATACAGAATTCATCAACATCCTGAGTGCAGAGCAATACGTCATAGCCCTTGGTAAGGACCGTGGTAACAATAGGCATCTTAGCAAGGCGCTCAACACTGTCGCCCGCTGCATAATAAATTGCGCTTTGCTCCTCAGGCATTGCCTCAAGATATTCGTCAAGCGTAATCATCTTCTTCTGTTTTGCAGAATAGAAAAGGAGCAAGTCCGAAAGCTTGTCAGCATCCATGCCGTAAGAGGAATAAATACCGTACTTGATGCCACGGCCGAAGTTTTCAAAGAATCCTTCATACGTTTCACGATCGTTGTCGCGCATCTTCTCCAATTCGCCCTTAATCTTCTTTTCAAGACGCTTTGCAATTGCGCGCAACTGATTGTTCTGCTGCAAGGTCTCGCGAGAGATGTTGAGAGTCAAATCTTGACTGTCAACAACACCACGAACAAAGTTGTAGTAGTCAGGAAGCAAATCTTCGCACTTTTCCATAATGAGAACATTGGAGCTGTACAAAGCAAGGCCCTTTGCATAATCCGTGCTGTACAAATCAAATGGCTGACGGCCTGGAATAAACATCAACGCATCATAAGAAAGTGCACCTTCTGCATGAACGGAGATGTTTGCAATTGGATCGGTAAAGTCGTGGAAGTTTGCCTTATAGAATTCGTTATATTCCTCTTCGCTAACTTCAGACTTCTTACGCTTCCAAATTGGAATCATAGAGTTAATGGTTTCCAGTTCCTTAACGGTCTCATATTCAACCTGATAATCATCGCCTGCGTCCTCTGGCTTTGGCAACGGATTCTGGTGTTCGCACTCCATCATAATTGGATAGCGAACATAGTTGCTGTACTGCTTAATCAAACTCTTGAGTTCATACTCGGAAAGGAAAAGATCGTAGTTTTCGTCCTCAGTGTTCTCTTTGAGGGTAAGGATGATGTCGGTTCCGTGAGTTTCTTTTTCGCAAGGGGTGATGGTGTAGCCCTCAACGCCGTCACTTTCCCAAGAAAATGCCTGGTCAGAGCCGTAAGCCTTGGTAATAACCGTTACTTTTTGAGCAACCATGAAAGAAGAGTAGAAGCCAACACCAAACTGACCAATGATGTCTACTTCTTCACCCTGCTGTTCTGCATTTTCCAACTTAAAGTCAAGACTTCCTGAGTGAGCGATAGTACCAAGATTGTTCTCCAAGTCCTCTTCACTCATGCCGATACCGGAATCGGAAACAGTGATAGTGCGTGCCTCTTTATCGAAAGCTACCTTAATAGAAAGGTCGTCCTTGCCAATCTTGATAGAAGAGTCTGTCAAAGACTTAAAGTAGAGCTTATCAACTGCGTCGGATGCGTTTGAAATGAGCTCACGCAAGAAAATTTCCCTGTTGGTGTAAATTGAGTTGATCATCAGATCAAGAAGCTTTTTGCTTTCGGTTTTAAACTGCTTCATTCTTCCTCCTACTATTTCAAAACCAAGAGCACAATATGCCCGTGTTCATTACCTAAATACCGCATTGGCTGCGTATAAACCTATTTAGCACTCGAAGCATCTGAGTGCTAATAAACGATTTTATTCACTTGCCAACGCTTGTCAACACGAAGAACTTTTGCTCCATAAAGGATGCATGGAGCTGGTGACCTGCAAGAAAAATTCACCCGCCAAGCAAGAAAGAACATCAGTGACGCACTGCCGCGATTCGTCATCCATGGTTTTAAGAGAAGAGGCAAGAACTGGCAACGCTTTTGGAAGAGCTGCTGGTAGATCCTCAATATGGTCCGATTGGGCAAGTTCTGCCAGATAGTCAACTGTTCCGAAACAAATTCCTAGAAATTGAGTTTTTTCTTCCAAAGATAGCGAATCAATCCAACCATCAAAAACCTGCTCGGAAAACCGAGAGAGCACCGTGGTATCTTCGTCAAACACAAAATCTCTCTGCGAAATCTTCCATGTAAACGGTTGATGTTGCATAAGGCCCAATACTGAGGATTGAACCACCTGAGGAGGAACTAAGTCATAGAAGAGTTTTCCAAATACCGACTCGCTTGGAACATACTTGTGGAAATAGGGGCCGTGTAAAGGTTTGACGAATTGAAGCTGGGTGTTCTGCACTGTTGCCGGCGAAGAGCCAGAAGGGGGTAGCGCTGTTTGCGTTGCCGCCTGCGCAAAGCCGTCAGCGTTCTTTTCCTTCGCAACAAAAGCCTTTTCTTTCTGCTCTTGTTTATGGGCCTCAACCTCACTAAAAGCAAAACCAGGCCCATCAAAACTATACACATCAAGCAAAACTTCTTGAGCCTTTGCTGAACAATGTTTTGCCGCGTAGAAAGCCAAATTCCCTCCTTTTGAATGGCCTCCAACACGCACCACAAAAGGCTTGCCATTTTGCGAAAGAGAGTTTTCTTTTGCGTACGCTGCGTTTTGTTCGACAGGCATCCCTTGAGTGCTGGCTTGCTTCTGAGCCGAAGACGCCCCTTGAAGACTGACAAACTCACAAGCGGATGGCACCTCTTGTTCACAAGACCCATTCTGCGCACAAGCAACAACCGTATTTAGATAATTCGTAGCCATAATTTGAGAAGGAATTGGGCTCATAATTGCCAGAAGAAAATCCTCTTCCCATCCAGTAACCGTACTGTCAGTGCCTCGAAATGACACAAACAATGAACCATCAGGAATATGAAACGTTACGGCAGCAAATTGATTGAATTGAGAAGGATCAACTTCCCAAGCAGCGTCAGACACTCTCACGGTTTCATAACGAGGACAACTACCCAAAGCTTCCATGAATTCGTTGGCAACTTCGTTAAACCAAAAAATATCCGCTTCCTGGCCTTTAGGAATTCCGTTAAGCGCTTGCCCTAAATAGACGCCCCGGCTATGTGCTTGGTCCGGAAAAAGAGACGTGTCTGGATCAAAAGAAGAATCGTTTTTAAATACAAGAGAGTTTTCCCATTGAAGATAAGAAGCTACCGAAAGAACAAAGGCATCCATCTTGTCGAACGGTTTTTGCGCAAAAGAATCTTGTTCTTCCTTCAACAAATCCAAAAGCGTTATGAACTTCTTTTGCTTCATGCGTATTCACCTATCCACACATCTGTTCAACCACTGCCTGACTCTATCTGATGCCTAAGCCTCCCATATTGTTAAACCGCGACCGCAAGTAATCATCAGTGAGATATGTATCGCAAATAGTATCGATAACATCATTAGGCGGAACGTCGCGTGTTCTTTCATCAGCGCGAATTAACGAAGTGATTGTGAAGAAAATATTGAACACCATAAAAACTGCCAAACAAGATGAAATCACTTTGTAGCTAATACTTTCAACATTTATGCGCTCAAAAACACAATCGCATACAGGAACGCCCAAACGAAGCCACACAACGCCAATTACTCCCCACAGAATTGAGTGAGCTACGTCAGTTCTGCCATCAAAATTGAGGGGCCAATCTTGGTAACTCCAAGCAACTACGCCCCAAAAGGTTTCCATAGCCCAATGAGCAAGATACTCAACACTACCACCCACAACGGCTGAAACTGCAAACAGCACTATTGTTGGCAACGATAAAAAAGGCTCCAAAAGAAGCAATAAAAAAGCAGCAGCGCTACCATAAATTGGCGAAAATGGACCCCACACCAATCCTGCACGATGCTCCCATTCGCCATATTCAACCAAATGCTGCAGCGTTTCACCTATCAAGCCACAGACAGAAAGCGCCACAAAAATCCAAAGAAGCTTAAAGAAATTACGAGACAAGAGCTCGCGGTTGGGATTAAGCTCAAAAAACTTAGTCAATTCCATATACCCCCTGATCAAGAGCAGGCGCAGCCTCTATAAGCGCCTTCGCAAGATTGCTCACGCGCTTTTCGCTTATCTGACAATCGGGCTGTCCTGTCATGATGGAAATCAGATATGTTTTATTACCCACTTCAATAAGGCCGGTATCACTCATGCTGTTTACTCCTCCAGAAATCCAACCTGCCTTATTTAAAACCAGGCCTTCTACGGATGATTGCTCCACTCCTTCTCTGATAGGAGAAAAGGCAGTTTTAGCGCAGAGCTCAGCAAACCACGACGCCGTAGCATTATCGAATCGGTCTACGAGGTAGTGATACGTATCAAGCCAAAGAATTGCCGAAGTACGCGCAGAGTAGGTTGGAAAACTTCCTCCGCTCATAAGACTTGAAGAATCCAAACCTAACGATTCAAGATAGTCTGCAAAACCGAACTGATTAAATCTATAGCGAAGAGACCTATAGGTGTCATTATCAGAATAAAGAATCACACTTTCTATTGATGATTCCACCGAACTTTGGGAGATTTTTCTTGTGTCAATAAGGCTTTCACACACAAAGTGACAAAAAGGCCCCTTGAAAGAACTTGCACCATACACGTCCTGGTCAATGTTGTGATAAAGCGCATTGCCCGTATCTAAATCAACCATGAGGTAGCCATAGTTGTAGCCAGAGTCTTGTAAGTCCTGAGTTGCCTGATTAAGAGAATTTCTCTGGTCCTCAGATAAAACCACCTCAGGAGCAGATTCGTTATTCACCAACGGTTTATTTGCTTGGCGAATCTTGCGGTCAAGATAATCTTGAAGAGCGCCCTCTTCGTTTATTTTCTGTTGAAGCTCAAGATAGTCAAGGAAGTCATAGAAAAGCTGTTCGAATTCTTCCTGGGTAAGCGCAATTGTTGCTTGAGATGTTGTTTCTTGAGTATCAGGCAGCACGTTGCCTACCTCAAAAAGGTCCTGAGAATCACTCGGCATAGTGCTTCGGGTCTCTGTAGAGCTACCGAGAGAATTGCTCTGGGAAGCATCCTGAGTATCGTTTTGCGAGGCGTCTTGCAAGCCACTCTCTACCTCTTCAAAAGAAGCGAACCGCGCCAGGTCCTCTACCGTAATCTTTGATTCAACATGGAGCTCGTTTATTCCCTTTTGCAGAACAGCAGATTCGTCTACTTCTTCAGCTCGAACAAATTCTCGCGATTCTCCTTGTGGCTCATCTTCATCAGCAAAACAAAGCGACGCTTGCACGCCAAAAACAAGAACAAGCACCAATACAGCAGAGAGTAAGGCTTTGCCCCATGCCTTGCTACTACGAATTGCTTTTCTGTGTGCTGGATGATTAATACAGTGCTCCTTGTTCAAGTTCAGTGCACCTATTATCCCTTACGCCCCGCAATAAGATCTGAAAGCTTCACGCTATCAACATACTCATCAATAACGCGCTCTAAGCCCGCCCAAAACTCAAACGTTTCACACTCATGCTTGCGAAGACACACGCTTGCACCTTCTTCCAAACATGCCACTGGAGCAGTGCTTCCTTCTGCGGCACGTAGAATATCTCCTGCAGTTATTTCCTCAAAAGGACGATCAATTACGTATCCGCCATAAGCACCACGAACGCTTTTGAGAAGACCTGCTGAAACAAGCGAACTTACCAGCTGCTCAAGATACTTAATTGAGATACCCTGGCGTTGCGACACTTCACGCAAAGGAGTTTTAGCATCTTTGCCCTGATGGGCTAAATCAATCATGAGTCGAAGAGCATAGCGCCCTTTTGTTGAAATCATCATTTTCTCTGAACTCTTTTCTTAATAAGTCAAAACGCTTACCCTCAACTATTGATATAGTAGAAAACAGCACTGTTTGAAATCTAATCTTAACTCATAGTTTCTCGCTAGGCATTAGCAAACAGTACTACTTTTTAATGCTATTAAATAGAAGGGGTTTTCATGGAAGCATATAAGCAAGAATTTATTGAGTTCATGGTTGAAAGCCAAGTTCTTAAGTTTGGCGAATTCACTCTTAAAAGCGGCCGAAAATCTCCCTTCTTTATGAATGCAGGAGCTTATGTTACGGGTGACCAGCTTCATCGTTTGGGCATCTATTACGCAAAAGCTATCCATGACAACTTTGGTTTGGACTTTGATGTTGTATTCGGCCCTGCCTACAAAGGTATTCCTCTCAGCGTAATTACCACTATGGCAATTCACGAGCTTTACGGCAAAGAAGTTCGCTATTGCTCCAACCGTAAAGAAGTCAAAGATCATGGCGATACCGGCATTCTTTTAGGCAGCAATCTTAAAGACGGCGACCGCGTAATTATGGTTGAGGACGTTACCACCTCAGGCAAGTCCATTGAGGAAACTCATCCTATTCTCACAAGTCAGGCTAATGTTGAAATTAAAGGCCTTATGGTTTCTTTGAATCGTATGGAAGTTGGCAAGGGTGGCGAAAAATGCGCTCTTGACGAAGTGAGCGAACGCTACGGCTTCCCTACTGCTGCTATCGTTAACATGCAGGAAGTAACCGAGTATCTCTGCAACAAAGAGGTTCAAGGTAAAGTGGTAATTGATGACACTCTCAAAGAAGCTATCGATGCCTACTATCTGCAGTATGGAGCAAAAGCATAAGCCGAAGCAAAAATAAAAAAGCCGTAATTGTCTCTATTTCATATTCCAATACTTAAACGCTTTTGTTTAATTACCCATGGAAAAATAGAGCATTTTACTGCTTTGCTTTTCGAAATAATCCCCAACCGCTACAATTTGTTCTCAAGGAATATGGACTATTTCCCGATACGGTATCTATCTCCCTACAGAAAGAGTGATTGCTATGAGTTCTGAACTAAAGATACGTTTAGCAACCCCAGAGGATGCTGCCGCAATACGTGACATTTATGCACCCTACGTATTAGAAACAGCAGTAACTTTTGAGATTACTCCGCCGTCTGTAGAGGAAATGCGACAACGCATTGTCGAGAAAAGTGTTTCTTATCCTTACTTAGTAGCAGAAGACGAACAGGGAGAAATTTTTGGTTTCTCCTATGCATCTGCATTTCGCCCTCGTGCTGCCTATATTCATTCAGTAGAATCTTCTATTTATTGTCGAAAAGACTTTAAAGGTAAAGGCCTTGGACGCCGTTTGTACGAAGCGCTTTTCAAGATTTTAGAGGCACAAAACATCTTTAATGTTTTAGCCTGCGTTGCCTATATTGAGCCTGAAGATGAGTACGTACCTAAAACAAGCAAAATCTTCCACGAAAAGCTCGGCTTTAAACAAATTGCTTGCTTCTCTAAGTGCGGTCACAAGTTTGGCAATTGGTATGACATGATTTGGTTGGAGCGTTTCCTTAAAGAGCATGTGTCAAACCCTGATCCATTTATCCCTCTTCCAGAGTTGGATCCAGCAATTATTAACGCTGTCCTGGAAAAGGCGTAAGCATTTCTAGACGCCTGAAAACCTGCCTGGCTAGAAAGGTGCTTGGCTGTAAAACATTCAGCTAGAAACACACTCGTCTAGGACATACTCACTAATAAACACGCTCGGCCCCTGTTCTTCAGGGGCTTTTTGTTTAGATTGCAGGAAAACTGCGGGTTTTGAGCTACAACAATAAAGGGTGGGGTTGTAGGAACAAGTGTGGATATGAGGGATATAATAACCGCAGATAAGGAGCCATTTTTGGCCCTTTATTGTTCTGTCTGTCTAACTCTCAACCTTATCATTAATCCAAATAAGGCAGACAATGGCTGTAGCGAGCGCAAAGAATGCCGAGATGCCAAACGAAAGCGCATAGGCAAGTTCGACAGAACCCAACACTGGAGCAAGCGTTATAGCAAACACCATAAGTGCCGTACCTAAGGAAGCGGAAACTTGTCGCGCTGCCGTATTAAAAGAAGAGCCATCGGTCATAATAGCAAACGGCAAACAGGCCAAACCCCATGAGGTCAGTGGCCCAATCAAAGAAGAAACGCCCATTTGACGAATTCCCTGCAGAGCCATAATTAACCAGAATGGCGTACTTCCATTTATGAAAACCATAGAAACGGCACCTGCGAAAAGGAAAAGCGAGCCCACAATAACTACTGGCTTAACCCCAATCTTATCGGTTAGGAAACCTGCAAGAGGATTGAATAAAAGAGCCGTTACACAGCCCAACACCAAAGATAATCCGCCTTCAAAAGCATTACCTCCCCATACGTTTTCAATAAACAAAGGAAGAATCAGCGTAATTCCCATAAAGCTTGCGTTAAGGAAGATTGTTGCAATAAAAGAAATCACATAACGCTTTGAAGCAAAGATGTTCATGCTAATGAGTGGCTGGGTAATCTTTTTCTGCCTTCGAACAAACAAGAACACAAACACACAGCCCAATACCACAGGAGCCCATACAAATGGATTGCCAATTTCAAAACTCGAAGCATTTGAAAAACCTAGGAGCATCGAACAAAAGCCTGCCGCGGACAAAAGAAAAGAAACCATGTCTAAATGAGTTTTTCTTTCGGGCTTGTTGGATTTTTCGATAAAGAAAAGGGCGCACAGTATCAAAACTACCGTAGCAACACTCAACAAAACGAAGAAACTTCGCCAACCAGCGAATTCAGCCATAAATCCGCCAATAGTTGGGCCCACGTTAGGAGCAAAACCCATAGCAATGCCAGAAATTCCCATAGCAGTTGCTTGAACCTCTCGAGGAAAAGAGGTCATGATAACGCTCATCATCATTGGCATAGTGATGCCGGCTGCAATGGCTTGCAAAACACGTCCTAAAAGCAGTGATGCAAAATCCCACGCAATGCTATCTATAAGAGCACCGGCCAAGAGAAACGCAAAAGCAGCTAATACAATTGATTTAAGCGGAAACCGGCGCATCAAAAAAGCAACAAGAAGAACCGTGATACCCAAAACAAGCATATAAAGAGTAGTTACCCACTGCCCTAAGCCAACCTCAAGCCCAAAATCCGCCGCTATGCCAGTAAACATAGCATTCGAAGCGGTTTGGGAAAGATTTCCAAAGCTTGAGCCAAGAATAATGAGAGTAACCAACACGATTACGCGTTTCATAGAAGTATGTGGCTTAGCGGTAATAGGACTACTCCTTCGTTAAAAGCTCTCTTGAAGAACAGTTTTCCAAAATACTATTCTTGTTCGTTAGGCTTTATTCATTCTTCATAGAGCTTTTATACCACTTTTATTTCCGAAACAAGCGCGTCGGTTTCGCGAGCGATTCGCATTTCTTCATCAGTCGTTACTACGCAGATTTTAATAGGAGAGTCATCCACTGAAACAATGCGGTTGGTGCCAATAGCGCCAACAACCTTGTTCTTTTCTACATCCAAAATCATTCCCATATGGGCCAAACCTGCGAAAATTCTCTGGCGTAATTCGGCACTATTTTCACCAATTCCAGCGGTCATTACTACTGCATCGGTCCTGGTCATTGCCGCATAGAACGATCCAATGGCTTTTTGAATCTTGTATACGTACATCTGGATAGCAAGCTCCGCTGCTTCATTGCCATAAGAAGCCGCTCCGAGAACATCACGCATGTCGCTACTTAATCCTGAAACTCCTAAAATGCCTGATTTCTTATTAAGAATGTGATCCATTTCGTCAAAACTCAGGTTTTCACGGCGCATTATGTACGTAACGATAGCCGGATCAATTGAGCCACTGCGTGTTCCCATCATAAGACCTTCAAGCGGGGTGAAACCCATAGTGGTGTCTATTGATTCGCCATGATTTACTGCCGTAATAGAGCCACCGTTTCCTAAATGGCACGAAATAATACCCAAGTCACGCAGAGGACGCTGAAGCAAGTTTGCTGCCTGCTGTGCGGCATAGCGGTGGGACGTTCCATGTGCACCGTACCTACGGATGTGATACTTCTCGTAATATTCCATTGGAAGCGGATACAGATACGCTTTTGGAGGCATTGTCTGATGAAATGCTGTGTCAAAAACAGCAACCTGAGGAGTATGAGGAAGACGCTTTCTCAATAATTCAATACACTCATCTGCTGGAGGATTATGAAGAGGAGCAATATCTTCGCAACTTTTAATCTTGTCGAATACGTCGTCATCAATAAGAACCGATTGAGTGAAGAACTCGCCACCAGAAACAACGCGATTACCAATAGCGTCAATATCTTTGATTGATTCAATAGGAGAATCTGGCTCGTTTACCATAACATCAAGCAAAAATTCCAAAGCAGACGCTACTGATCCATTTGGAATTTCGTACTGGTGCTTCGTTTCCTTAGGAAGAAAGGTCACTTTCATGAAAGCCTCTGAAGATCCAATTCGTTCACCCAATGCTTTCATGAGACTAATTTTTCCATCGGTTTGGATTAGTTGGCACTTCAAAGATGAGCTACCAGCATTTACTACGAGGACCAGCATAGAAACCCTCCTTTTGGCATGAGCCAAGCCTTATAATTGGCATTCCGTACAATCCCAACTATACCCCTTTTTTAGGACAGTTCACAAAATGGCCTAAAAGAAGAATTTGGTTCTTTCGTTTAGGCTCTTAGTTTTCGCGCCGTGTTTCCTTCAGTTATTAATTTTTGTTCTCGTCCAATGATTCTTTGGCTCTCGAATCTTGATTTTCGCGCGGAAGAATCTTTTTTGCTTTGAGCTTATCGGTTGCTGCAAGATTTCCAATTGAAGCCACAAATTGCGCCATCTCCATAGGAGTTTCGCGATAATTATTTTTTACCCACTCGCTTAAGCAGCCATACAAGCCGTGCGCCAAGAATAAAAAGATATACGAGTCATCCTGGGATGAACGACGAGAGAATATTTCGGAAGCAGCATCAAAAATAGCAAGCTCTGCTCCTTGAGCGTAAATCAAGTCAATAATGTCCCGATAGCGATAGTTAAAGGCGAAAAAGTCGTAGGAATTGTCCAGGCAATAAAGATCTATAGGGCTTAAATTATTTTCTTCACTCCAGCAATCCCAGAGTTTCACAAGCTTAAAAGTAAGCATTTCAATCTTGCTATTAAAGTTACGAAAATACGTTACCCGCCCAACTTTTGCACGCTCGGTTATTTCCTGAATAGTAACTTTATCAAGAGGTTTTTCTTTCATGAGAGCAAGGAGCGCATCTGCCATTTTTTCTTTAAGAATATCTGTGGATTCTTTTCCGCGACCCATAGCGCTCTCCAATCGATACGTTTTCTTCTATTCGATACTTTTCTCTACAATGGTATCAAAGCATCATTTATATCCCTATACGCCGAAGAATATTTTGCAAAAAGTATACTTTTTGCAAAGGGAAAGAAAGGAGCTTTTCAATCCTTTCTTTCCCCAATATGTTGTGGGCAAGATTCGTTTTTTCTTCTCTTTCTTTCTACTTCTAATGATTTTTGAAAAGTATACTTTTTGACGAATTCTATTCCAAAAATCGAAAACATAATCCCAGTTCAAACTAGGATTTCAGCAACAGGTCTCTTTTATTGAAATAATTCTGTTTCGAACTGAGCACGACTTCGCTTTTTATCTTCACGAAACCATCTATGAACCGTTGAGATATCCACTCCAGCACTGAGTGCTATCTCTTCTCGTTTTACTAAGCCAAGCGCTTCCTGCTCTTTTAAAAGTAGCCAATTATCAGGCCTTTTGTTTGGTCTCCCAAACTTTACCCCACGTTCTTTAGCTGCCTGGATTCCTTCAGCCTGCCTTGAACGAATATTTTCTCGTTCAATGTGGGCAACATAACTAAATAACTCTAAAACAATATCGGTTATGAGCATTCCTGTTATTCCATCAACAGAAAAACGCGTATCAAGAATGGGCATGTCTATTACCACAATATTGCAGCCTTTTTCTTTAACCAAGTAACGCCATTCTTTGATAATTTCCTCATAATTACGACCTAATCTATCAAGGCTTTTTATCACCAACGTGTCGCCCTTGCGTAATCTTTTAAGCATCCTTTTATACGCTGGTCTGTCGAAATTCTTTCCGCTTGCTTTATCAGTAAAAATGTTATGGCGATCAATGTCCCATTCTGCAAGCGCTTTTAGTTGACGTTCTAGGTTTTGGTCGGTACTAGAGACGCGCGCATATCCTATATAACGTCCACTATAAGAACAAGCCCCCTCTTGGCTTTTACCGTGAAACATACCTTCATTCTTTTCGGTTTTATCTTTCGTAAGCATAATGCGAGTTTGGCTCTCGTCTTTATGCATGAACATCCCCCTCCCACAAGTAACGAAAGAAAAAACGAACTCCCTTTTTCAGATGGTATATCCCCCTGTTCTTGTTGCAGCCATCTCAAGAATTCAATTTTTTAAAAAGCCCCATTTTGTCGAAGGATGTCTTTCGAAAACTCCCTTTTGCCTGATTACTCGCCCTTTTTTACAGAAAAAAACCGGGTGGCAAAAGAAGTTCTTTTACCACCCGGAGCTCTCTTAAGGGACGCTTTCTTTACTTCTTGATTGCCTTAAATGCCTCAGTCTGCTCGCGAATACCCTTCTCTGCAGCTAAGCGTTCAATAGAAGTTGCACCAAAGAAGCCGTCAATGCCTGGCACATTTTCAATAATGTACGCTGCATCAGCAGGCTGGCTAATAGGACCTCCGTGGCAAATTACTAAAGCATCAGGGTTAATTTCTTTTACAACCTTTACGATGCCTGTAATAATCTCTACGCAGTCATCAAGAGTTTTAGCTGTTTCAGCACCAATTGTGCCACCGGTGGTAAGACCCATATGAGCAACAATTAAATCAGCACCTGCTTCGGTCATTGCTGCTGCCTGCTCTTCGTCAAATACATAAGGACACGTAAGCATGTCAAGCTCATGTGCCTTGCGAATCATATCAACTTCAAGCTGATAGCCCATGCCGGTCTCTTCCAAGTTTTTACGGAATACGCCGTCAATCAAACCAACCGTTGGGAAGTTCTGAACGCCATTGAATCCCTGATCTTTCAAAGACTGGAGGAATTTGTCCATAACGCGGAATGGATCAGTGCCACAAACACCTGCCAAAACAGGAGTATCTTTTACTACAGGCAAAACCTCAGCGCCCATATCAACTACAATTTGGTTTGCATCGCCATAAGGCATAAGACCAGCTAATGAGCCTCTACCTGCCATGCGGAAACGGCCTGAGTTATAAATTACGAACAGGTCTGCGCCACCAGCTTCTGATGACTTAGCAGTAATACCCGTACCTGCACCAACACCCAAAATGATGTTGCCCTCTGCAATAGATGCCTTAAAACGATCAAGAATTTCACTACGAGTCAAATCAAGCATTTTGATTCTCCTTACCTTACGTACTAACCCGGCAACCATACCAGGAAAACCCCTACTTCTGGAAAGCTTCTATGCTTCCATTAAATCAATAAGCTTTTGAGCTGCTGCTTTAGCAAACTCTTCGTCATTAATGTGGTTATCCATCTCAAGAAGCTCAACAATATTTGGATTAACACCAGAACGAATTGTTTCAAACAAAACTGCGTCTTCTTCTGGACCCCAGAAAGGCTGGCCTTCAGCATCAATCATTGAAACACCCTTTAATGGCAAGAAGACCGCACATGGACCCGTGCTCATATTTACTTTCGAAGCAATAATTTCGCCAAGTTTTTTGTTTTCTTCAACCGTGGTACGCATAAGCGTTACATCAGGATTGTGAGGATAGAGATTTCTGTCTGCAAACTGCTCAGGAACCGTTGCCATTGGGCCAAAGTTGACCATATCAAGTGCGCCTACAGAAAGAACGGTTGGAACGCCCATCTTTGCTGCAGCCTCACATCTTTGAGGACCTGCCGAAAGAACGCCACCTACTAATTCATCACACCATTCGGTAGTAGTCATATCAAGAACGCCCTTAATAAAGCCACCGTTTACCAGTGCTTCCATACATTGGCCACCAGTTCCTACCGCGTGGAATACCAATACTTCGTAGCCCTTATCTTCAAGATAGGCCTGAGCGCACTGAACTGCTGGCGTAGTTACCCCAAACATTGTTGCTGCAACAAGTGGCTTTGCAGACGTTGCTTCTGGTTTTGGATTTTGGAGCATGCCCGCCATAGCGTTTACCGCATTGTTAAAAATGGTGCTGCTGAAGCTATTAATACCCTGAACATCAACAATAGAAGGGAACATAACAATATCTGCAGCGCCAACATAAGGAGAAACGTCTCCCGAAGCCATGGTAGATACAATCATTTTTGGAACACCAATTGGCAAAGTCCTCATACCTGCCGATGCAATAGAGGTTCCACCAGAACCACCCATGGAGAAAACACCCTCAAACTTTCCTTCCGCATACAACCGAGGAAGAAGAGCCGCAATGCCTTTTGCCATGGTATCGGTTCCCAATGCGCGGTCTTTTTTAGCTACCACTTCATTGATATCCATATCAGCAGCTGCCATTACTTCAGCATTTGAAACATCTGGCGTAAAAGTTGGTTCAAAAACACCGCAATGAACCGTGAATACTCCGATACCTAAATCCTCGAAGCGTTCTTTAATGTAAGAGAATTCTTCGCCTTTAGTATCGAAGGTGCCAATAATTGCTACGGTACTCAAAGAGAGCTCCTTTCAACAATGCACAAAAGCACTTGTGCACACCCCTACTGAACGCATCTGAACACGTTCACGCAGGTTCATTATAGTCTTTTCATTCGAAAAAGAAGCGATTTTCAATAGGTCTTTGAAAGAGATTTTAGCTACACAGTTCCGACCTGCGCAAATGCAGTAATGTTTTATGCGTTGCTGTTTCGGGATACGCTTTTACTTCAAAATGCACTTTCGGCTGGCAACATGCTTCTGCTCAGATATGTGCTGCTAATTCGACAGCTATTCTTGCTCGGCTATGCGTTGCTGCTTCGATCCTTTTTCGACACAACAACCTTATCGAAAATGGCAAGGAGTGCAGGCAAGACAAGCAGAACGAGCAACAACGCAATGAAGCAGCCTTCAGAAATGACCAGACATATTTGGCCCGTAATTCCAGTAACAAAAAGACCAATGAGCGCAGTTACGGTTACTAAAATAGTTCCCGAAGTGAGCATAGTTCTAATTGAGCCTGCATACGCACCTGCGAGAGACTCTTTTACGTCAAGTTCTTTGCGTTTCTCTCGATACAGACTGGTGAACAGAATTGCGTAGTCAATAGTTGCTCCCATCAAAATAGCCTGCACGACAATCAGCGCCACATAATAAATGTCGCTTCCCACAATCGAATTGAAGGCCATAGTGAGACAGAACGCACACTGAATAAGCAGCACTAAAATCAAAGGAATTGCAAACGACCTGAAGGTAATCAACACAATCAAGAAAATGGCAGCAATAGTGATAAGAGAGATAAAGTTGAACTCATCAATAAAGGTGATACCCATTTCTTGTGCCATAGCGCCTTGACCAAGAAGATAATTCTCTACCAAGTTATCGTCCAAAATAGAACGGATTTGGGTAAGAAGAGCATCCAATTCGTCAGTTTCATCTTCGAAAGAACTCATGATTACCGCCATATTGTAGGAAGAGCCAATCAATCTCTCCTTGCCATCCTGCATCTCGGTATAGGCAGTTTGGATATCGTCACGTGCGCTTTGATCTATTTGATTTGCGAAGAGGCTATCGTTTAGGACGTCATCATGGATATACGTAATGAACTGATCTAAGCTCATAGTCCAGTCAGGATTACCACAATGCGCAGAACCATAAAGGAGATACACCATCTTGGCAGACTGGACATCAAAAGCATCCGAGAAAGATGAAAGCAGCGCCACGAGTCCTTCAGGTGAATAAGTCTTTCCCGCTAAAGCGCTCTCCATAAGCGTTTTTAACGCGTTTATCTGATTAATAGTTGCCGCATCAAGTTGACCATCAAGTAAGCCACCGGAAGATTCTTCAACTATAAATGACACCATTTCATATGACGAAAGAGTCCACGTGTCTTTTCCTTGCGTACTCCATGCACGGTACGTGAAAAGCATATTCATTTGGGATTCTTCAAGCCCGAACAACGCAGCTGCTTGCGCAGGGCTTAATTCTGTTCCCGCAACTGACAAGTCAACTACCTGGCGCAAAAGAGCCAATTGGGTCATGTCAACACTTCCCAAGTAAGGCGCAAACAATGGATCTTGAGCAAGAACATCCAAGATGAAGCCTAAGAACTGCTGAACGGAAAGTGCCGAAACCGTTGGGTCTTGCGCTATAAACGTTCCATAGTAAGCGTAAATCTGCCCAACCACAGCAGAATCCATGCCAAATATCTCTGCCATCTTATCTGCAGGCAGAGGCGTAGTTACGTTTTCCACTTTAGTAAAGAAAGCCAATTGGTTTATCTGAGCCAAAGCCTCAGGTGAGATTTGAGAGGAAAGCTCTGGCGAAGAAGCCACGTCATTTTGCATAAACGACACCAACTCAGGCAGCGCCATAGTGCCACATTGAGAGCCTTCTTCAAGGTAATACGCTAAGTAAATTTGCTGAACATCTTCGGTTGACATAGATTGTCCAGAACCAGAAAGATACGAGGCCATATCCGAGGCGGTTCGTTGTTTCTCTATAAGATTTGGAGTGGTAAGCGAGATGAGCCTGGAAACATCTTGGGTATTCACCCCATTCATTTCACTCGAAAAATCAGGATTGGTAAGTACTTCATTCTTGATGAAGGTTGCAAACGTATTTACGGTCAATTGCGGTGTTTTTCCTTCATTGAAGTAGTTGTAGTAGAGAAGCTCTACAAACGACTGGCTCATGTTTGTTTTGTCGGCCATATCTGCAGCGCCATACTGTTTTCCTAAGGTGTTCGCATAAGCATTTACCGAAGTAACCCCTTCAAGATTCTCCAGCTGTTCAACTACTGCAGCAAAATTCTGCTCATCTTCGGCCTTGTAAAGCACCACAATTTGATTGTCCAAGTCAAAGTACTGCTGGATAACAGGCCTGTCAGGGTTTTCAGACTTCATAAAATAGCTAATGCCTGTGGAGTTGCGGAAATATAAACCCGTAGCAAGCAGAAGCGCAAAAAGAACCAAAATTGGCACACGCAATTTATGCACAAGAGTGCTCAATGATTTTGTGTTTGGAATTGGCGATGACTTTGCTGTTTTGCTAATAAGAGTATCCGATGCCAAAATCAAGAATGGAATTACCATATACACGCACAAAAGGCTCATCAATACGCCCTTTGCCAATACCAAGCCCATATCGGCACCAATGGTAAAAGACATGAAAACAAGGCACACTAAGCCAACAATGGTTGTTGCAGAACTTGATGCAATTGCTCCGCCCGAGCCACCAAGTGCTCTACGCATTGCCTGGAGCTTATCCTCTTCGCACGAACGCTCAACACGATAGCGCGTAATGAGCATAATGGAATAATCCAGCGAAAGAATAAGCTGGAGCACCGCCGCAATACTAAAAGTGGTTTCCGAAACACTGCCAAAGACAATATTAGTGCCCATATTGACAATAATTGCCAGGCCAACCCCTACAAGCAAGATCACTGGCTCAATCCATGCATTTGCCATCAAGAACATGATGGCAAAAACAACAATCAAAGCAGGTATGAGAACAGGAAGCAAATCAATAGGAAGGCTATCGATAACAATCGAATCAAGATAGTACTCAAATCCTTGTTGGTCACCGTAGGCTTTTATCCCCTCAAGAGCACTGAGCGCCTCCTGGGAATAGGAATCTCCTTCGGAAATTGCCACATATAAAGTAGCGTTACCGTTGTTGTAGTCTGCATTATCTTTTTCGTATTGGACAGAAATTATGTAAGGAAGATTTTCAATCTGATCAGCCACTTCTTCTTTTTGTGAATCAGGCAAATCCATAATCATGATATTGAATTGGCTGCTTTCGCCAAATTCTTCATACATCAAATCAGTGCCAATTTTTGAAGGAAGCTGTTCAGGAATATATTTGGTCATATCTTTATTAATAGTGACCGAAAAAAACAAAACGCCTGAGATAACCGTACAGGCCAGAAATAAGACAAAGAGAACCTTTCGTGCATTTACTAAGAAGTTTGCAAGGGTTTTCATAGTTAATACTTTCCACGTTTCTCTTGTCAGCTAGCGTTATTGCTTCACAAAAACGCTCTAGCCTAACGGTTTATTCTCTTTGGCGTTATTCACGTTGTTTTTTATATGAAGTCGCTATTTGGTTGGATCAATACCAAAATACTGCTGATATTCATCCCTTAGCTGTTCGCGGAAGTCAGGATGAGCAATACCAATCAACGCCTTCGCACGTTCCTTATTGGTTTTTCCACGTAATTTTGCAATGCCATATTCGGTAACAATATAATCCACATCATTTCGGGAAGTAGTAACAATGCTTCCCGGCTTCAAAAAGCAGCTAATTTTGGAGAATTTTCCACCGCCAGCTGTGGAGTTAATAGCGATGATGGATTTTCCTCCCTTTGACATAGTTGCACCGCGAACAAAGTCAACCTGACCGCCTGCGCCACTTGCCTGCTTATAGCCAAAAGACTCGGCACAAACCTGACCAAAAAGGTCAACTTCAATACAGGAGTTAATAGAAATCATATTGTCATTCTTTGCAATGACATACGGATTATTCGTATAAGAAATAGGCATCAGGGCAACGCTTGGATTGTTATCTACATAGTCATAAAGCTCTTTTGTTCCCTGAATAACCGAAGCAACATTTACGCCAGGATTAAGTGTCTTCTTTGATGCCGTTAAGACACCTGCCTCAGACAAAACCATCATGTAAGAGTTATAGAGCTCTGAATGAATACCTAAGTCCTTTTTGTGAATCAATGCCTCAAGAACCGCATTTGGCAACTTGCCAATACCAGACTGGATAGTTGAACCGTCCTCGATAAGAGAAGCACAGTACTCGCCAATTTGACGTTCTGCATCACCAATTGGAGGATCAGGAATTTCAGGCAATGGCTCGTCTGCCAATACGAACCAGTCAATTTCGCTTACATGAACGCTCATTTCGCCACCTACATGAGGCATGCATGCATTAACCTGAGCAATTACCAAATCAGCTTTCTCAAGAGCAGTGCGCTGATAGCTACAGCTTACTCCCAAGGTGCAGTATCCTCTGCTGTCAGGCGGAGTTACCTGAAGAAGCGCAACATTTACCGGATATTCTCCGCTTGCAATCAAAGACTCAATGTTGGAATAGTGAGTTGGCAAATAATTGCATGAGCCGTTATAGAGACCTTCCCAATACTGTTTATAGGCTGCAATTGGGCCAACAAATGGCGAATAGGAAATATGGCCTGCATACTTTTCGTCAAACATAGTATGAGGACCACCTGGAGGGCCCTGCATAAAGGAAACATCGAACATTTCCGTGTAAATCTCTTCCGCCGCACGGGTAAGCGCACGAGGATCACTTGCTCCATCAGCCATTGAGCAAACGCTATGTGGTGGGATTTTTCGCATTGCATCCTGAGCGGAAATGCAGCGAGATTCATAATGTTCTTTCCAGTTGGCCATTAAAGCCCCTTTCGCCTATCGCAATACAACGCCCTACCCCTTAAGGAATCAATCCAACGCAAACAGCTCTTACCGCTCTCACGGTCTGCGAAAACTCATCCCTAACGGTCTAAGGCCTTAGTGTATGAACGTGTTTTCCTTACAATTATAGCGAACCAAAGACTTCTCCAACTTTGCAAGGCAGACAAACGTTAGCAATTCTCATATCTTGAGCACTTGGTTCAAGGTTAATTACTACCACCGTCTCTCCTCTGAAGGCATTTATCAGCCCCGCTGCGGGATACACATTAAGGGAAGTGCCCGCAATAATGAGAATTTTTGCTTTTTGAATATCCGAAAGAGCCTCAACCATAGTTGCCTGGTCAAGACCCTCTTCGTAAAGAACCACATCGGGGCGTACAATACCTGAGCACGAACAACGAGGGATACCATCCCCCTTACCCTCTTTGGCTTTTTTGTCTGCTTCTAGAACAGGTGTCAAATCGTAGCGCTTACCACATTTCAGACAATAATTTCGATAGACGCTTCCATGAAGTTCGCGCACTTTCTTACAACCACCCTTTTGATGGAGTCCGTCAACATTCTGGGTTACCACGCTTATTAGCTTTCCCTCAGCTTCAAGCTCCGCCAATTTGAGATGTGCCTTATTTGGTTTCGCGTCCAAGTGAATAAACTTAGCACGATAAAACTCGAAAAATTCCTTGGGATGTTCTTCAAAAAAGGTATGGCTTACTATTACTTCAGGCGGATAAGGATATGCTTGGTTGAAGATTCCTTTTGCACTTCGAAAGTCAGGAATTCCACTTTCGGTAGAAACACCCGCACCGCCAAAAAAGACAATGCTTTCTTTTGGTGCACCAGCAATAAGCTTTTGAAACTTTGCTAAAGCATCTTTCTGATTGACGTCCTCCATAGCCAATCGCCCTCTTTTTTCTTCCCTGTTGAATTTTTTTCTTTACAACAGCTTACAAAAACGCCTACACTATTGCCATCGAAAAAACACCGAAACCGTTGAAGCGGAAGTAACGGTAGTTGTGCACTCACAGAGAGCTTGGGGTGCTGGGATCCAAGCAGAACGCAGATTATCAAATGGGCCGCTGAGGGCATGGGGAACGCGCACGCGCAAGTATCCGTGACGTGACAGGCATACGTTAGTTGCCGGAAATGTGATTGCATTTCGTAAGAGCGTCTTTTTGACGAATCAAGGTGGCACCGCGAGTTTAATTATTTCAACTCGTCCTTGAATACATGGCTTTGAGCTGTGATTTAAGGGCGAGTTTTCTTTTTGCCCTCATTTCCCTCAAAACCAGTTTTGGCTTATAGCTTCAAGGCTTTATTCGTCTCAGAGTTTTAGCCAACCAACATTGGGTTCGAGTCAAGTTTAAAGAGTGCTTGACTAAGTGAGATAAAACTTGCGCAGAAAGAAAAGAAAGGTATTAAACCATGACAAACGAAGAAATCCCTTATCGTA
Organism: uncultured Eggerthella sp.; assembly: GCA_900546175.1. Taxonomy (GTDB): domain Bacteria; phylum Actinomycetota; class Coriobacteriia; order Coriobacteriales; family Eggerthellaceae; genus Anaerotardibacter. Next base: position 56,619 of record URBX01000005.1, read on the forward strand.
CTTACCTCAAAGAAGAGCAGATTCCAACCAAATGGTATAACGTTCGTGCAGATATGCCAGAGAAGCCGGAGCCAATGCGTCTTCCAAATGGCGCAGTTGCCACGTTTGATGACCTTACTCCTGTTTTCTGCGACGAGCTTGTTCGCCAAGAGCTTGATAACGACACTCCCTATTTCGACATCCCTGAAGGAGTTCAGGAGATGTACAAGGTGTATCGTCCAAGTCCGCTTTGCCGCGCTTATAACTTGGAAAAGGCATTGGGGACTCCAGCAAAAATCTATTACAAGTTTGAAGGAAACAACACCTCAGGCTCTCACAAATTAAACAGTGCTCTTGCTCAGGCATATTACGGTGCTGAACAGGGCCTAACCACTATCACCACCGAAACAGGTGCTGGTCAGTGGGGTACCGCACTTTCAGAAGCAGCAGCTCACTATAACTTAGATTGCGAAGTATTCATGGTTAAGTGCTCCTACGAGCAAAAGCCATTCCGCCGCAATATCATGGAGACCTTCGGCGCTCATGTAACTCCTTCCCCTTCTAACACCACAGAAATTGGAAAGAAAATGCTTGCTCAAAACCCTGACTCCACTGGTTCATTGGGTACGGCAATTTCCGAGGCAGTTGAAGTAGCACTCCATATCCCTGAAAACAAAGGACGCTATCAACTTGGATCCGTTTTGAACCAGGTAGTTCTCCATCAATCCATTATTGGTCTTGAATCTAAAGAAGCGCTTGCTGAACTTGGAGAGTATCCTGACATCGTAATTGGTTGCGCAGGCGGTGGATCGAACCTTGGCGGTTTGACTGCTGCATTCATGAAAGACAAACTCACCGGCGAAAAGCCAGACACCGAGTTTATTGCTGTTGAGCCTGCTTCCTGCCCTTCTTTGACTCGTGGTAGGTACGCATACGACTACGCTGACACTGGCCAAACTTGCCCACTTTGCAAGATGTACACCTTGGGCAATGGCTTCCTTCCAAGCCCTGATCATGCAGGCGGTCTTCGCTACCACGGTATGAGCCCAATCATTTCAAAGTTGGTTCATGATGGCTACATGAAGGCAGTTGCAGTCAAGCAGACCGATGTTTTTGAAGCTGCTGTTGAATTTGCTAAGTTGGAGACTATTCTTCCTGCTCCAGAAAGCTCTCACGCAATTCGCGTAGCTATTGATGAAGCGCTTAAGTGTAAAGAAACTGGCGAAGAGAAGGTTATTCTCTTTGGTTTAACTGGTACTGGCTACTTCGACATGTATGCCTATGATGCGTACAAGAATGGCACTATGGTTGACCATATTCCTACCGACGAAGAGCTTGAAGTTGGCTTCGCCTCTATTCCTGAAGTACCTGGCGTTCAGCAGGCAGGCGGCTTGCCAATCGAATAAGTTCGACTTACGAAAATCTGAAGTGATGAAGCGTGAGAGAGCATTGCAAACTTACGCTTCATCAATCAGTACTTTTTTGAAGTCAAATGCCATCCATTGCAGTATTCGCAACGATAACAGCGCAGTCCTGTTGTTCCGTGATCTTCGCAGGATTTAATTGCTAGCTGCGCTTCAGTTTTCGATGAATACCTATTCTTCGATTCGCACGCTTTATTTCTTAAGGCAGCCTCACGTTTCCGGGAGTTTTCCTGGCGGCGCTTGCTTTCCTGCGCAAAGACATCATCCATGCCACCAAGCGAGGCCATGAATTCCTCACGTCGTTTGGCTTTTGCTGAACCTTTTCTACTTCCCATATCTGCCTCCTTTCATCAAGTATAAATTGTTTCCAATAAGTAAAAAGTAGGCCAAAATTGCTCGTTTGTTGGTTAATGTGGTGCGTCTATCCTCAATAATGGCCAGGCTCGAGAAAGGTAAGGCTTATAATCTAGTGCGGACAAAGAAAATCAACTGTGTCCTGCATTTCTTTACCCCAGAAGGAGCACGATAATGGCAGGTTTTTTTGGCGCTGTTTCTAAGCGTGACGTTACTCTTGACGTATATTTTGGTGTTGACTATCACTCACATCTTGGCACAAAACGTGCGGGTATGACCGTCCTTGACCTTGAAACAGGATTTCAACGCGCAATCCACTCTATTGAAACTACCCCGTTTCGCACCAAGTTTGAAGATGACCTGAATGACTTTCATGGAACTTCTGCAATTGGCTGCATTTCAGACAAAGATCCTCAACCTTTGATGGTTCGTTCCCATTTAGGCGTGTACGCAATCACTACTATTGGAACCATCAACAATCATGATGAAATTCTTAAAGAATGTTTCGAAAACAACGATCAACAATTCATGGTTATGAGCTCGGGCGAAGTAAATCAAACCGAACTTGTTGCCTACCTCATCAATAAAAAAGATAACTTAGTTGAAGGCATCAAATACGTTCAAGACATTGTCAAGGGCTCTATGACCTTATTGATTATGACCGACGATGGCAGCATTATTGCTGCACGCGACAAAGTTGGCCGCTTACCAATCCTTATCGGTAAAGACTCTGACGGCCACTGCGTCTCTTTCGAATCGTTCGCTTATCAAAAAATTGGTTACGAGACAATCTACGAGCTTGGTCCTGGTGAGATTGTGTTAGTAACTCCTGAAACTATCAAAGTGCTTGCTGAGCCTGGCGAAGAGATGAAAATCTGCTCGTTCTTGTGGTGCTACTATGGCTATCCAAACTCTAATTACGAAGGCGTAAATGTTGAACAAATGCGCTATCGTAATGGCCAAATCATGGCCCGTGACGAAAAAGCGGCTGGCATTATGCCAGAAGTAGATTACGTAGCAGGCATTCCTGACTCGGGCACTCCTCATGCAATTGGTTACGCCCAAGAATCCGGCATGACGTTCGGTAGGCCTTTCATTAAATACACTCCAACCTGGCCTCGTTCTTTTATGCCATCAAACCAGGCTGTCCGCGACCGTGTTGCTCACATGAAGCAAGTTCCTATTTCCGAGCTTATTGAAGACAAAAAGCTTCTCTTTGTTGATGATTCAATTGTTCGCGGAACTCAGCTTCGCGAAACAGTTGACTTCTTGTATGGCGCCGGTGCAAAAGAAGTACATATGCGTTCTGCTTGTCCTCCAATTATGTATGGTTGCAAGTACATCAGCTTCTCAACAAGCAAATCTGAAATGGATTTGATTGCACGCCGCAAGATTCAAGAATTAGAAGGCGAAGAGGGAGTAAACCATATTGCCGAATATGCCGATGGCTCAACAGAGCGTGGCAAGTGCCTTTTGAAGAGCATCTGCGAAGAAATGGGCTTTGATTCATTGAGTTACCAAAGCCTTGAAGGTCTCAAGGAAGCAATTGGCATTGACCCTGCTAAATTGTGCACCTACTGCTGGGACGGCAAAGAGTAGCCTAACTGCTTTACAATTGCTTGGCCGCAAGAATCCCTGCCTCGCAAATGCATGATTATATAATTACATGATTGTCTACCTTGCTATTGACTGCTTTGCGCTTATCTGACAATAAAAAAAGTGCAGCCGGAAAAAACACCTTTCAGCTACACTTTTAGCAAAACGACAGTATCAACTGAAGGGGGCCGTAATACGGCCCCCTTTTTGTACAAAAGGGCAAGTAATTAGATTGCGTTAAATGCCTTATCTAATGCCTCAATAATGTCATCAATATGCTCAACACCAATAGAGAGACGAATAGTTGCTGGCGTAATGCCCTGGCTTGCCAACTCTTCTTCAGTAAGCTGAGAGTGAGTAGTGGTTGCTGGATGGATAACCAGGCTTTTTACGTCCGCAACATTTGCCAACAAACTAAAGATTTCAAGGTTGTCAATAAACTTCCAAGCCTCTTCCTGGCCGCCTTTAATTTCAAAGGTAAAGATGCTAGCACCACCGTTAGGGAAGTATTTGGTGTAGAGCTCATGGTCAGGGTGCTCAGGAAGGCTTGGATGGTTAACTTTTGCAACCTTTGGATGGTTGCTGAGGTATTCAACAACTCGAGCGGTGTTTTCGCTATGCCTTTCAATACGAAGGGAGAGAGTCTCGGTTCCCTGAAGAAGCAAGAAAGCATTAAACGGACTAATACAAGCACCCTGATCACGAAGAAGAACCGCACGAATGTAAGTTGCGAATGCGGCAGGTCCTGCTGCTTCTGTAAAGGCAACGCCGTGGTAGCTTGGATTAGGCTTTGCAATTTGTGGGTATTTGTCTGCATGTGACGCCCAATCGAAAGAGCCACCGTCAACAATAACGCCGCCTAAAGAAGTGCCATGACCACCAATAAACTTTGTTGCGGAATGCAAAACAATGTCGGCACCATGCTCTAGAGGACGAAGAAGGAATGGAGTTGCAAAGGTATTGTCAATTGCAACAGGAATGCCATGTTTGTGAGCAATTTCAGAAATGGCATCAATGTTTGGAATGTCTGAATTTGGATTACCGAGCGTCTCAAGGAATACCAAAGTAGTGTTTTCCTGAATTGCCGCTTCAAGTTCTTTAAGATTATGAGCGTCAACAAAAGTGGTATCAATACCGAAGTCTTTAAGCGTGTGCGCAAGAAGGTTGTACGTTCCACCATAAATAGTCTTTTGAGCTACAACATGATCACCCGCCTGAGCAAGAGCCTGAATAGTGTAAGTGATTGCAGCTGCGCCAGAAGACACTGCCAAACCAGCTACACCACCTTCAAGAGCTGCAATACGGTCTTCAAAAACACCCTGAGTTGAGTTAGTGAGACGGCCATAAATGTTGCCTGGATCTGCAAGACCAAAACGAGCTGCAGCGTGAGCTGAATCATGGAAGACGTAAGAGGTGGTTTGATAAATTGGCACAGCGCGAGAATCGGTTGCTGGATCAGCTTCCTCCTGGCCTACGTGAAGCTGAAGAGTTTCAAAACGATAGTTAGACATGATGTTCTCCTTTTTTATGAAATAAGTTGTTTTTCGTTCGTTTTTCTAAACAGAACTATAAAGGAATAATTCCTATCTAAAACCTAGGATTTAACAACAGCTAGTTATCGACTTGGCCGATAGCGGTTATCGACGCATCCTTCATGCTTCATATATTAGACGGAACCAGCGCATAAAAAAGGGCTCCACCGGAGCCCTCAGTTATTCACAAATATGTGTTCATGTTGTTTTGTGCGCTAAAGTTTTTACTGCGCTTACTTTTGCATTCACTCTTGTCGTATTCGTTCTTACTGCGCTTATTCGTATCATCCCTACTTCCAGTCAGCGCCAATAACGATCAAGAAATCAGAGTTGAATGCATAATTTCCTGGGTTTTGTTTTGCGGTGCCTTTTCCAAGAATCTTTGCTATCTCTTCTGCTTTAGCAGCATTCGAACTGTCGTTGTAGAGAATTAAAGTCTTCTCGTAATCATTCGAATCAGCATTACCGGTACTCATAGTAGCGCCGGTGCTCTTCAATTTGTCTGCCGCTTCTGCTGCTACACCACTAATGCCGCAACCGTTCTTGATAGAGATAGTTTTACCTGACAAGCTAACACTGCTATCCGAGCTTGAGCTTGCCGACGACGAAGCGTCTGTGTCTCCTCCAGAACCAGAATTTGCTGTTTTAACACCGGTAGCTAAATCAACTACATCTTCTTCGGCAGGAGAAAGGCCAGATTCAATACGATTCATCATTGTTTGCCATGCTGATGTTTGGATAATCTCATACCAGACATCATTTTCATACGAAGAAACCGTTGGCAACTGAGCCGTGTAGATATCTTTATCAACGTCAATTCCTAGCATGTTCTGAGCAAGGCCAAGAATTGCTGCAACATCGAAGTCGGTGGTTATATATTGAGAAGCAGCATTTACCGCATTTGTTGCTGCAACAATATCACCACTCAACATTTTCTTAACTACTGCAGAAATAACAGTACGCTGATATGCAGCACGGATACTATCGCCATCAGTTGCATACTTGTCGTAAGCGTGCCTTGAACGACAAAGAATCAGAGCCTGTTCACCATTGAGAACCTGTTTTCCAGCATCAATGTGTCCGGTGTAACTATCGTCGATTTCCATTGCAACATCAACTTCAACACCGCCTACTGCATCAACAACAGCAGCAAAACCATCAAAGTCAATTTCAGCATAATGGTTTATTTCTACCCCACAGACAGACTCAACCGCATTAATTGCTCCTGCTGGTCCACCAAACGCATAAGCTGCGTTGATTTTCTGCGTGCCATGTCCTGGAATAGTAACCTTGGTGTCTCGTGGGATGGATACCATGGTTGCTGTCTTTTCCCTTGGGTCAATTCGACAAAGAATCATTGAGTCTGAACGATACGATCCACCATACTCGTTTGAACCTTCACGCTCTTCAGACTTATCCACACCAAGAAGCAGCATATAGAACGGATCTGAAGGAGAATCGGTAACGGTAAGTGCTCCCAGCAAATCTTCGTCAACATTTTCCTGCATGTTGCTATTGATCTGAACCATATAGGCAAATGCAACGCCTGCTGTTCCAAGCAAAAGAATGAGCACCACGAGAAGCGCAATAAGGCCGCGCTTTTTACGTTTTTCTTTCTTTTGTTTGAGCTGCTGTTCGCGAAGGTGGTTTAGACGCGCTTCATCCATTCCTGTTTGGAACGACTGAGCAGAATAGCCATATCCTGCTGAATCCGAATACCTGAAATTATGCTGAGGTTGATATCTCGAGCCATAGGCACCGCTTTTGCGTGAATACTGGTTGTATTCATTCTGAGGATTACGCGGAGCGCCCGACTGAGAAGACCTCTGATATCTTCCTGCATTTCTGCTGTATGCATTAATGTCGTTATTAACAGGCGAAGCACCAGAAGTGGTTTGTGTTTTTCTGGCGCGACGATTTGTTTTATTGTTTGATCTATCCATGAGCCTTATTTTGGTCAATTATTTTAAATTTGGCAAATCTAAGTGACGAAAATGTAAGGAAACGCACACTATACCCACAAAAACGCATTTGTGATCTACTCTTATTCTGTGTGCACTAATTCTTCACCTTGAGCCTGTGAGCCATAACTCTATTTGCCTCATGTTCCTCTTTGTCACTAAGAGGCTCAAGAAGCAAAGCAATCTCTTTGTCGCATTCCATACTCTTATTTTTGTCACGTTCTAAACCTGTAGTATTGCCATACTCCAAAGCAGTATCTTTGCGGTATTTATTTCTGAGAGCTTGACGTATCAGATAATCGGCAATTTCAGGATTTTTTGACAGAAGCGGTCCATGTAAATAGGTACCCACACAATTCTTGTAAATCGCTCCATCTAAACCCGATGTGTCATCATTACCTTTTCCAGTAGCCGAGCAAACCCTACCAAAAGGAGTCACCTCTTTTCCAAGAACGGTTCGTCCCGCATGGTTTTCATATCCAATAACAGGCCTTGCAGCAAGCGGAGATTCCAGTGCAATATTGTCAATTAGTCGATTGTGCTCTTTTGCAGGGCGAAGCGTTTCAACGTCAAGAATTCCCAAGCCCTCCACCTGTTCGTCTCCTATATACCAGGTATGACCAAGAATTTGATAGCCACCACAGATTGCTAAAAGAACACCTCCTGCCTCAACGTATTCCTTTAGCTCTTCTTTCAATGAAAGGATTACCCGAGAAGCAAGTTTTTGCTCTCGGTCAGGAGCACCTCCCAAAAACACAATATCTGCTTGAGTGAGATCAATTTGCTGCCCGTAATGGACCGGAACAACCTCTGCAGGAATCCCACGCCATATACAACGGTTATACAAAATGCGGACATTTCCTCCGTCTCCATACAAATTGAGAAGATCGGGAAGAAGATGAACTATTCTAAGAGGACTTTGAAAAGAAACAGCAGCCTGCTTCTCTTCAGCTCCGCCGTCCTTGCTGGTCCCACCAATTCCAACCACACTAGACAGAAAGAGTTCTGTGCCCTGCGCAACTTCGCCTGCAGGTTCTCTATCGCACAAGGCCTCTAGCGTTTTTTTCACTCTGGGAAGAGCAGTGTAGTTTGCAATAGCGTACACGTTCCAATCTGCCGGAGAGGTTAGTACCTTACGTACCACGTCTTCAATCCCGTCTATAAGAGTTGCCTGAATTCCCGCATGCTTAAGCCGAACTTGCAAGTCATTTTTGCGCGTTCCTCCTGCAAACACTACAAGGTCTTTTTGGCCGGTAAGTTCTTCAAAATCGCAGTCCCAAATCCAAGAAATATCATGGCCGTCCGCTTCATTGTCGTTAATAAAAAAGCTAACGAATTTCTTTCCTTCATCCTGCGTAATTATTTTGAGGTTCTGATTAAATCCAGTTGGATTCTTTGCCAAATTCAATAGAAGAGATCGGCCCTTGATTGAAAACTCTTGAAGACGGCCGTTATGAGGATTAAACGCACGTACACTTTCGCAAAAGACCTCATCTTCAACCCCCATTTGAGAGGCAAGAATATAAGCCGCCATCACGTTATAAATCATATACGTGCCTGTTTGAGGAATACTTATACAAAGAGGCGTTTTACTCTCTTGATCATTTTCCTTATTTTTATTGTTTTGGCCGTCCGAAGAAGAAATTTGAAAAGATATTCCTTTCCCTGTTTCCACTTCATCGGCGTAGAAATCTAAGTCTGGTCTGGAAAACCCACACTCAGGGCAGGCATACTTTCCCAGTTGTCCATACTGCCTAAACTCATAGGTAAACATATGGGAACAAACTTGGCACATTTGCGCATCCGCAACAGTATTTTGCTCGAGATGTAAGTCTTGGCGAATGCCGAACCCAATTGATTTATTAGGAACCAAAGACGCAATGTAAGCACACAGCGGATCATCGGCATTAAAAATAAGTGTTGTGGAAGGAGACTCTTTCAATCCAGACACAATTGCTTCCTGAATTCGGTCAATCTCCCCACACCGGTCCAGCTGGTCGCGAAACAAATTAAGCAACAAATAATAGGCAGATTGCGTTTGAGGTAAGGTTTTTGCCGACCACAGCTCATCAGATTCAAATACGCCCCACTCAACTTCTTCCTTTGATTGAAGAAGAGTTGTTGCAACTCCCGATGCCAAATTTGCACCGCTTCTATTGCACACGATTTTTTTACCCTGAGCCTCTAGAGCATCCGCAACTAGATTCGTTGTGGTAGTTTTTCCATTCGTGCCAACAATAAGAGCAGAGCCCTGTTTTAGCTCAGGTGCAAGGTGTGCAATAATCTGCGGATCAATCTTCATTGCAACTTTTCCTGGCAAATTTGAAGCAGGACTATGAGCAAGCGTATGTAAGCCCCAGGTGATTACTTTTCCTGCAAGCTGAGCTCCTGTTTTTCTCAAACTCATCGCGCTCCCCTTTAACTATCCTGCGTCTTTTGGCTTTTGCCTACACCGTGGTTTTTTGACTATTCGCGGTGTTAGCTATGGCTACTTGGCGGCTATTGCCTATCCTGTGGCTTTTGGCTACCCCGCGGCTTTTGGGTGGTTTACTTTTACCAACTGCCCCTGTTTTCGATAGCCTTTCAGCTTCGGTTATCTACTTTCCTTTTCAGTATAGAAATCAATATTTCTATACGATTTCAAGCGCAAAAAAATCAGGACTCCTATTAAGGAGTCCTGACAAAATCCGGTTCGAGGTTTAGCAGTTTACCCAAACAAAGGAGACGCTGCCACCTATTCGCAAGATGTGAAGAAATGCACGCAACAATTAGCTCGCATCAACACACCGAGCGAACACTACCAAATGAAACCGTTTTTCTTTGCTTCAAAGGTAAGCATATCGCGATGATCTGGATGAGCAATGCTAATCAAAAGCTTTGCGCGCTCATACATATCCTTGTGCTGCAAGTTTACGCAACCATATTCAGTTACCACATACTGTACATCGGTACGTGCGGTGGTTACTACGCTACCAGGAGCAAGGATTGGAGCAATTTTTGAAACGGGACCTTTCTTCGTATTAGCAATAGAAGTCATAGCAATGATAGCTTTGCCATTTTTGGATGCTGCTGCGCCACGAATAAAGTCAACCTGACCGCCAGTACCAGAATACTGACGCGTACCAATGCTTTCTGCGCATACTTGACCCGTCAAATCAACCGATACTGCAGAGTTTACCGAAACGAAATTGTCGTTTTTACGAATGAAGTCAGGATTATTTACATGAGAATATGGGGTAAACAACATGCCTGGGTTATGGTCAATAAAGTCATACAAGTACTGCTGGCCAGATGCAAAACCAGCAACAGAAACGCCCGGCAAATAATTCTTGCGGCTGTTATCAATTACGCCCATTTCCTGAAGTTTTGCCATAGCATCGTTAAACATTTCAGAATGAACACCCAAATGCTTACGAGCCTTCAAGCCTTCAGCAATTGCATTAGCAATTGAGCCAAAGCCTAGCTGAATGCAGGAGCCATCAGGGATTAATTCACAAATAATGTTTCCAACGGTAATTTCCTCAGGAGTAGGCTGTGCAATAGGAGCCTCAAACATAGGCTGATCAATTTCAACGAAGCCATCAATCTGGGATACATGAAGGTTGCGCTCTAAACCACATACCCAAGGGGTGCTTGGATTGATTTGAGCAAGAATTTTTTTTGCGTTCTTGATGCCATCAGGACGATCACCAACGTGACCAATATTGCAATATCCATGCTTATCTGGAGGAGTCATAGGAATAACCGCAACATCAATGTCTCTATCGGCTGCCAAATTCATAGTTCTATGTAAATGGATTGGAGCATAGGAAACGCTATGGTTGGCCATGCCCGTTCTTTCATTACCTCCCGTAAAGTGAGTGTGATAACGAAGTGCGCCCGGCTCAGGCTGGAAGTCAAGATTTAAAGGACCGCTAGTAATACCACCATATAAATCGATATCTTTAAGACGACCTTCTTTAATTCTGTCCAACATTGGATTGATAATGCCGCGAGCAACCTCAAAGGTACCCATAAAAACGCTGGTACCATCAGGAATAAAGGTATCCAGAGCTTCATCAAGAGTCATCAGTTTACGCTGATATTCTTCTTCCCATCCCATTTTTTCCTCCAAAGTGCATTTTCCACAATGTATTTAACATACTTACAAAAATACTCTTTCCACCATACCACTAACTACGCTTATACATAAACCTATAGGTAAATGATATAGAAAAATTATGCTTCTTATATGGTTGTCCCTATAACTTTATAGGGGTATTATTCTGAGTGTGTTCATTCGAGGGGTATATGTACACTCACAAGTCCATTATTCGTTACCGGGGATGGTATTAAATGATTACTGAACTTAAAGTAAACGAAGCTAACAAAAAGCTTTACTACGAAAAAGGCTACTGGACCAAAGAAACTCTCAATGATCTTTGGAACAAACGTGTAGCAGAATTGTCTGACAAAGAATACGTTCGTGATGACAAAGGCTCAGCTTTTACGTATGGAGAAATTGACGAAAAAGCTTCCCGCCTTGCTTCATGGTTAAGAGAAAAGGGCGTTCAAAATGGTGACGTTGTTACCTTCCAATTGCCACCTTGGTCAGAATTCTGCATCGTATACGTTGCCTGCATTAAGGTTGGTGCTGTTTGCCATCCTCTTGCTCGTACCTTCAATGGTGACGACTTGCAATACATTATGAATGTAGTTGAGTCAAAAGCATTTATCTGTCCTACCTTCTTCTGGAAAACAGACTTTGAAGAACAAATTCTTTCAATCGTTGATAATATCCCTTCTTTGAATCGTGAAGCAATTGCAGTATTTGATATTGTTGCTCCTGCTCATGACTGCATCACGGTTAACGAAATTCTCGATACCTACGAGCCTTTTGCTGAGGAACCAGGCAGCACTTCTGATGAGGTAGTATTAATTCTCTCCACCTCAGGCACTACTGGCAGACCAAAGCAAGTTCTTATTGGCCATAACAATCTTCTCTTCAGCGAGAAAACCTTTATTAAAGGTCTTGACCTCACCTCTGATGACGTAATGTTCATGGGCGCTCCTCTTAACCATGCAACAGGCTTTAACCACGGCCTCATTACCCCTCTTATTTTGGGTAGCAGAGTTGTTTTACAAGAGAAGTTTGAAGCAGAAAGCGCAATCGAATTGATGAACAAGTATGGTGTTACCTGGTCTATGGGTGCTACTCCATTCATCTTCGACTTGCTTAACGTATGTGACGAAAAGGGCCTCAAATTCGACACCTTGAAATTGTGGGTTTGTGGCGGCGCTCCTGTTCCAGGATCTTTGGTTCAGCGTGCAGCTGGCCACGACATCATTTTGTGCGAATGCTATGGCTCCACTGAAAGCTGCCCTCATCTCTTAGTTCCACCTTCGAAAGCAGCTGAATGGAACGGCGCTTGGTCGGGCATTCCTTGCGAAGGTATTGAAGTTAAGGTTGTTGACGATAAGGGCAATCCGGTTGCTCCTGGAGTACAGGGCGAAGAAGCATCACGAGGACCTCACATGTTCTGCGGATACTACAAAAACCCTGAAGCAACAGCAAAAGAACTTGATGACGATGGCTGGTTCTACTCTGGCGACTTATGCTACATGGACGAAGAAGGTCATGTTCGCATTAATGGCAGAAAGAAGGAAATTCTTATTCGTGGCGGCGAAAACATCTCTGCCAATGAGGTTGATTTCAACATTAACGGCTGTCCAGGAGTTGGAAACCACGCAACCGTTGGTTATCCAGACACTCGTCTTGGTGAACGAATCTGCACCTTTATTGTTCAGGAAGGTGATACCGAACCAACTATTGAGTCCATTTCAGCTTACTTGGATTCTAAGGGCATTCCAAAGCGTCTTCGTCCAGAATTCATTGAGTTTATTGACGAAATCCCAATGACTGAATCTGGCAAGATTAAGCGCAATCAACTCTCCGATGAGCTCAAGCGCCGCCTTGCAGAACGCCAAGCTCAGTAACCTCAGGGTTTGATTCGGCAGTTTTAATCATTGATTTCAGTAACCTTGGTATTTGACTGCTTTCGCACTCACAGTGAATAATTAAACGTATCTAGTGCTCCCTATTAGGGAGCACTTTTTACAATATTAAACCTTATTCGTAAGCGTCATGCCTTCTCATATACGTTAAAACCCTTCATCTTTAGACCTCGTTTCGCAAACAATACTATTACTTCTGTGGATATTACTCTCTGTCTGTGGATATCACGGCCTCCTGTTTTCACGGGAGCTCGGAGTGATCCTTCGTTGCTTTCAGTAACCCACCTTTTAATAAATCCTAAAGAGTTAATGCCTGTATCAGAGAACTATTTTTTTCGCAAGGAAAATAAGGGGACTGGGCTTTTTTCTGCCAGTGAACAGCTTCATTTACACAATATACATAATTCCCTCAACAAAAAATCAAAATTGTACTAAATTAGTTAAGCTTGACTAGAAGTAGCATAAAGAATTGAATTCATACGTAATGAGAGGAGCCTGTTATGGATTTACAAGAAACCCTTGTACACCGATTACTCGCTGCTCACAAATCACTGTTTGACATCCGCGAAAATTACCAATTTAAAGGACACGTATTTCCCGGATTCGCCGAATTCCATTCAAATGGTCAGCAGTATGTTTTGGTTAAGAGAGCAAAACTATGGGAGGTTAACAGCCACGAATTCGTCTTTATCGACGCGTACGATTATCTTGACGAATCATCCCTTTCAAAAGCCATTGACTTTATGAAAGAAGAAGCATTTCAAAAAGTCCCTCATGGTCCAAACCACATGGCCACTGCTATTTCTTTAATCATTGTTGCAAATTCTGTAAGCGACGATGCAGTCAAGCTTGTTGGTAAAACTCGTTATCGCAAATCGTATCTCTTCAGTATTCACGGCTGGGCAGATTTCCGTCTTGCCGTTGTTGATTTGTCTCGAGAAAAGGGAAGACAAGTTTTCACCAACCCAGCAGGTAAGAGAAGTAAAGAATTGCTTGAACGCAATTTGGAATTCTCTCAGAAAGATTAGAAAGGTTTTTGACTAATGAACGCAATGGTTGTTCTGGTCATCGCAGCCATCTGTCTTATCTGCGGCTATGTATTCTATGGTCGCTGGTTGGCAAAACAATGGGGCGTTGATCCTTCCAAGCCAACTCCTGCAAACGAAATGCAGGACGGCATTGACTATGTTCCAGCAAAGCCATATGTGCTTTTGGGACATCACTTCTCCTCCATTGCTGGTGCAGGTCCTATTAATGGTCCAATTCAGGCAGCAGTATTTGGTTGGGTTCCAGTACTCCTCTGGGTAGTAATTGGTGGTATTTTCTTTGGCGCTGTTCATGACTTTGGTGCTCTTTTTGCTTCTATTCGTCATAAAGGCCAGACAATTGCTACCGTAATTGCTCAGAACATTGACAACACGGCAAAACGTCTTTTCTGCGTATTTGCATATTTGACCTTGGTTTTGGTTGTTGCAGCATTCGCTTCTATTGTTGCTAACACTTTTGCAGTAGGTCTTGCAAACCAGTCCGACGCTGCTGCTCTTGCAAACCAGCGTACTGCAATGATCTCTATTCTCTTCATTTTTGTTGCTGTTATCTACGGTTTGGCTACTCGTGGTAGAGAGATTCCAGCCGCAGCTAATATTATTACTGCAATCTTAATCATTGTTGCTTTGGTTGCAATCGGCTACAACTTCCCAGTAATTGCTCTTGATTACAACACTTGGATGCTCATCATCGGACTCTATATTTTGGTTGCTGCAGTTGCTCCAGTATGGATTCTTCTCCAACCTCGTGACTACTTGAGCTCCTACTTGCTCTATGGCATGATTGCTCTTTCCGTTATTGGCGTAGTTGGTTCCTCCATCGTTGGTGCTGCTTCCGACTTGAGCATTCCTGCTTTCACCGGCTTCACCGCTTCTAATGCTGCTGTTGACGCAGCTGGCAATGCGATCATTGACCCAGCAACTGGCAAAGCAGTAGTAAACAAAGCTGCAGCTTCTGGCTTCTTATTCCCTGCTTTGTTCATCACCATTGCTTGTGGTGCTGTTTCTGGCTTCCATTCTTTGGTTTCCTCTGGTACCACTTCTAAGATGCTTGACAACGAAAAGAATGCTTTGCCAATTGGTTTTGGTGGCATGTTGCTCGAGTCTTTTGTTGCAATCATCTCTCTCTGTGCTGTTGCATTCGTATGGACCCAGTACTCTTCTGGTGCTTACGCTTCTCCAACTGCAGTATTTGCAGGCGGTCTTTCTCAGATGCTCGCTTGCATTCCTGGTCTTGAGAACGTTGAAGGCATTGCTTACGCATTGCTCATTCTTGCCGTTTCTGCATTCTGCTTGACCTCTTTAGACACCGCAACTCGTCTTGGCCGCTATATGTTCCAGGAACTCTTCACTCCTGCAGGAAAGACTCCTGAGCAGAACACCGGTGCTGCTAAGGTAATCACTAATCCATTTGTTGCTACCATCATTACGGTAGTACTTGGTGTTGGTCTTGGTATGACTGGCTACACTATCATCTGGCCTTTGTTCGGTGCTGCTAACCAGCTCCTTGCTGCTTTGGCTCTCTTGGCTGTTTGCTCTTGGCTTGGTAACGCAGGCAAGAACAACAAGATGTTCTACATCCCAATGGCATTCATGCTTATTGTTACCTTGACCTCTTTGGCTCAGACCGCAATGGCTAAGTTCACTCTCCTTGCTGGCCCTTCTGCCGCTCTTGCAGCTCAGGCTGGTGGCGCTTTCGCAGTAGGTATCCAGTTAGTTTTGGCTATTGTTTTGTTCATTCTTGCAATCATTCTTGCAATTAAGGGCATTAAGGTTATCTTCGGCAAGAAAAACGCTGCTGAGAAATAATCAAAAAGCAAAAGAGTTGAGCGCTTTTTCGCTCATCAACAATCTGCTTTTGCGCTTCTTAATACTAAAAAAATGGACCGCTTGTACGCGGTCCATTTTTTACTGATCTAACACGCTATTCTGTGCAAACCAACTTAGCCATGCTACTCCTACAAAGCTTTTTTCCAAACGAGCACAATACCCTAATGAACCGCCCTCGTAAAAGGAGATTTAGCAGACCGAATCGGGACCATAACTCAGTTTGAATACGCTTTCAGGAAGTTCTGGTCCGTCATAGCAAAGAACTGCCCCCTCTTGGTTCAATGCTTTTATTTCTTCAGGAGCATAACCATACTCAGCCATTACACGAGCAGTCTCATAACCCACAGGCCTTGACCGTTTAAGAATAGGATCTCCTACTGAACTCATGCGCACAGGAGAAGTTACCAAAGCCTGATCTCCAAAGGAGTCATACGGAATTTTTCTCAAGATGTCGTTCGCATACGCTTCTTCATCTTCAAGAACATCCTCTAAAGTATTAAGCCGCTGATAAGGAACTTCGTTTTCAGCAAAAACCTTTGCCCAATACTCGAAATCTTCTTCTTCAAAGCGTTGTGCCAAAATGCTGCACACCTCTTTGTTTAAGCCTTCTTCGGTAACCTTTGCCAGATTGTTGTATTTTGGGTTTCCTATCATCTCATCAAGGCTCATGCATCTCATCACATGGTCGTAGTACAAGTCATAAGAACCAAAACAAATAAGGAACCACACGCCATCCTTTGAGCGATATGAGTTATTGGTAGGACACGACGCTGATTCCCTTGAACGAGGGAAGGTTGAACCCTGCTGAGTTGAAGCAATACCAATTTGCATAGCCCAACAAGCAACGTGGTACAGATTTACGGTTACCTTATCGCCAATACCCGTTCTATCAGCACGCACAAGAGCACCCAGTACGCCCGACACTAGGCACATAGAAGCATTCCAGTCACCAAACGCTGCAGGAATATTTGCAGGTTGGAAGTGCTCTCCTTTTTGAGGAAAGCTCATAAATAGGCCTCCTCTAGCCGAATAAGCCGTTGCGTCAAATCCGCGAGAATTCTTTTCAGGTCCTCGCTCTCCATAACCACGCATTTGGCCATACACTAACTTAGGATATTTTTCGTGAAGCGTTTCCCAATCAAGGCCAAGTTTTTTTAAGGCTTTATCCCTAAAGCTCGTAATAACAATGTCGGCATCGGCAAGAAGTTTATGAACAAATTCCATTCCAGCAGGATTCTTTAAATTCACAGCAAGCCAGTTTTTATTCATTGATGCAAGTTCGAAAGCGGGATCATCAATGTCGTTTCGCTCCATGCCAAAACCAGGAGCATTAGTTCTATATTCATCTCCTGAAAATGGCTCAATCTTATATATAGTTGCCCCCATTTCGCCTAAAACACGTAAGGCGGCTGGAGCCGCTACATATCCTGTTAACTCAACTACTTTTACTCCCTCAAGACCCTTCACAAACACTCCTTCCAAACACACTATTCATCTTTTTTTATCTCGTATGCTTTAATGGTAGCTTGGATTTGGAAATCTAAAGACTCCACACTCTTCAGAGTTTGACCGCTAGAACACTTCACTGCTTCTATGCCCCGCGAATTTCAAGTCACTTTATTGCACCATCAAAACCTGTTTCGCCATTAAAGCTTCGCCTTTTCTTTTTCTGATTGCAAATACAGAAGCTGTGCTTGAACACTGCGCAATGCGGCGGGCCTCAAACGAGGGTCAATATCAACATATACCGCATCAACTAAAGCTTCATCAACAGCTTCAACCCCTTCGTCAAGAGCATGAATAATCTGATTAAGCCGTTCAACACGATGAGTTCTTGTTGCATCAATACATTCTTTTGGATTGTCAATTAATGTGCCGTGTCCTGAAGCGAACACTATCCCTGGGTTTTCTTGAGCAAGCTTATCTAAGGTATCAAGGGAATTCATGTAGTCCCAAAGAACACCGTCTGGATGATACACCACTGTTGGCCCGTGTCTAAAGGCAATATCGCCAATAAAGAGCACCTTATCCTGGCTAAATAAGAAAGCAAGCGAATCGGCACTATGTCCCGGAATATCTATCACTTCCAGGTTTACCTTCTTGGCAAGCTCAATTACGCTTCCTTCTCCTACCGGGATGAAAGAGATTTTCTCTGCTTGTGGAGGAAGAACTGTGCTAGTTTGCGTAGCTATTGTTTGAGCTTCCTCAAGAGCGAACGCTTTTGCATAAAGAGGAATGCTTGCCACATCAACCTGCTGACATTGAGCACTTTTCACAATAAGCTCACAGGCGCCTTCGCTATGATCATGATGATGATGAGTGAGTGCTACTGCTCCAATTTTTACCCCTAAGCGTTTTGTAAGAGCAATAATCTCATCTACCGTCTTGCCACTTGGTGCAGGGTCAATTACTAAGGCTTCGGGGGCTTTCGCTGTAGTGTTTTCCTCATTTAATCCAGGAAATCCCTGAGGGCTTACTATATAAATATTTGTTCCTACATAGCTCATAGGAGAAGGATTATTTGCTTTGTAGCAATACACCCCTTCAGATATTCTTCCACCCGTCCAAGGGGTTTCATCAGGCAAAAAAGCCATGACACACTCCTCTCTAAAAGAAACGCGAGTCACCAAAAGGCAACTCGCGCTTTTACTAAGATATTATGCTTCAGTACGAAGAACTATTTCGCCATCTTCCTTTATAGTGGGCTCAAAGATGTATTTTTTCACCTTTTCCCTATTGTTCACAAACAACTCCGCATTGCTTGCCTGAGCAATGCGGGTAAGGTTATAAATGGTAGGAGGAACAACCAGCCAAGAACCTCTGTCCGATTCTCTCATGGCATAACTTGGTGTTACCCAATCCGCAATCTGTGCTTCTGAGGTATTACCATCAGCGCTTTGACCTTCTGGCATCAAAGCGCTAAAGAAGAACGTGTCATATCTGCGTGGTTCAAAGGTTGGCGTGCACCAATTGGAGACTAATCCCAACAAATCAGTGCGCAAAACCAAGCCTCGTGCAATAAGCATATCAGCAAACGAAAGCTCATGGCGCTCCAAGGCTTTTCTCTCTTCAGCCCAACTTGAATCAGAAAGATCCCTTACTAATTCTTCACCACTTGGTCCTGCTAATAAAACGCCGCACTCTTCAAACACTTCACGAGCTGCTGCAACCACAACACGACGTGCGTCATCAACAGAAATGCTCATGTATTCAGCCCACTGCTCAGGAGTTGGCCCAAACCACGGAAGATCAGGATTTGAATCGCGCTCATCAACACGGCCGCCCGGATATACCACCGCATCAGGAACAAAAGCCATAGACTTTACTCTGCGCAACATAAACACTTCCAGGTTTTGGTTGTTCGGAAAGTCATCAGGAAATTCATTGTCTTCAATACGATAAGGGGTTTGACCTGGAACAGAGTTTCGAACCAACATAACTGTTGAAGCTAGCTTTGGCTCAGGAGGGTTCGGATTAGGATTCTTTATATGTTCCTCGAGCAGAGCAAGAAGCTTTTTGTTAGGAACAGTCTCAATAAATCCATCTTTAGGTGCAACACGCATATAGAACTCCTTACCGCGTTAGCATATGGTTTTCCTTTTGTTGCCTTTTCATAAAACGCATTTATTTCAATACGTTACATTAGCTTTCCTTCTTCATTTCGCCAAGATAATCTTTGCTGCTCTCCAAAATAATTTCCGCAATATCTTTTACAGGAACCGTGCTCTCCTTGGCAGCAACACCATCGGTAAGCATACGCAAACAGAATGGACAAGCAGTGCACACTGCCTCAGCACCCGTTTCAAGTGCTTGTTCAGCGCGCATATTATTTATGCGCAAGCCTTCAGGCTCCTCAAGCCACATGTGGCCTCCGCCAGCACCACAGCAAAAACTCTTGTCTTTATTGCGCTTCATCTCTTTCAATTCTGCGCCAGTAGAAGCTAACAAGTCTCGAGGCTGTTGATAGATGCCCTTATACCTGCCTAGATAACAGGAGTCGTGATAGGTAAGAGTCTTGTAAGCCTTTTCAGATACGGAAAGCTTTCCTGCTTCTACCAATTCGTTAAGCAACTGCGAGTGATGAATTACTTGATAAGTTCCACCCATTTGAGGATAGTCTACCGATAAAGCCTGCATACAATGAGGACACTGAACAATGATCTTTTTAACACCGTAAGCGTTTAGCGTTGCAATATTTTCAGCCGCTAACAGGTAGTAAAGGTATTCATTTCCTAAGCGACGTGCAGAATCTCCACAGCATTTTTCCTCATTGCCTAAAATAGCAAAGTCAACTCCCGCTTGTTTTAATAGCGAAACTACCGCAAGCGTAACTTTTTTGCTTCGCGCATCAAACGCACCCGAACAACCAGGCCAATACAAATATTCGGCTGTTGGATTATCTGCCAAGGTTGGAACATCAAGGTCCTTTGCCCAATCAGCGCGTTTTTGCCAACCAAGGCCCCAAGGATTTCCATTCACTTCCATGTTGCGGAAGGTTGCCTGCGCTTCTGCAGGGAAAGCGCTCTCCATATTCACCTGGTACGTCCTAAGATTAATAAGCTTTTCTGGATGGCTAATACGCGCAGGGCATTGTTCTGAGCAAATTCGACACGTAGTACATTGCCAAAGAGCTTCTTCGGCAATCACTGAACCAACAACAGATTTTTCAAGGAAAGCTTCCTGCTCTTCAGTGCGAACAGGTTTCGCTAAAGCTTTTTCTTCTTCTTTCGAAAGACTCTCTCCTGATTCCTTTCTCGCAAGAAGTTCATCCTTCTTTTCTTGAGAAATTGTTTCGAGAAGAATTGTTCCGCGCTCTTCCAACGAATTTGCTAAGCCAACAATAAGCTGCCGTGGAGAAAGCTGCTTTCCGCTTTGATTTGCTGGGCAGTTCTTTTCGCATCGACCGCACTTTACACAAGCTTGCGTATCATACAAATCTTTCCAAGTGAATTCCTCAAGAAGGCGCACACCCATGGTTTCAAGCTCTTCGTCTTCAAAATCAACAGGCTGCAACGTACCGGTTGGCTCATCTGACGCCAAGAGCGCATTTCCCGGAATAAGCAAAACGTGGGAAAGTTTGCTGTAAGTAAACGTACCAATAAAGATAAACGCAAGAGCCATGTGGCCCCACCATAACACTGCATGAATAGTAGAAATCTGTTCAGGACTGCATCCTACAAACAGGAAAGAAAACGCGTAACCAATAGGTGACCATATTGCCCAAGGATCTTGAGTTCCTGCAATACGAAGTCCTTCAACTACAAAGCCAGAAACAAGAATTACAAAAAACGTGATGAGCACAACATAATCAGAGGTTCGTGAAACCAAATGCTTGTTTACCTTAGAGATGCGTCTTATAAATGCAGCACACACGCCAACAATTGCAACGAAGCCCGCCAAATCAACACCAAGCGACATGAAATACAAGTAGAAATCACCGTACAAAATTGGCACACCAAAATCTGCTTGAAGCGCAACAAGGCAGGTTGCTACAAGACAAAAGAGCATTCCCCAAAAGATGCAAAGATGGATAAGGCCAGGAATTAGTTCTTTCAACACTCTACGCTGAGTAATTACGTCAAGAAAAGCAGTTAGAACATGACGTGGCGTAAGACGATTTGGCCCCGTTTTCCTTTTCTTGGCCGAGCCAGAATCATCCTGATTAGCATCCGCTTTGCTCCCGCTCGCTTGGGCGGTACTTGCTTGAGCGCTTTTCTGGCCCACTCCTGTTTCATTTTCATCCAACTGATCTTGAGGATTGTTCTCGAGCTCGAGTTTTTTGCCTAAACGCCACAAACGCATTTTCTTCACGAAGAAGAAAGCAAATACTGCCACCACCAAAAGAAACAACACGTAGATAAGCTCGTGTCCTTGGATGTTCCAATATAATTCGCGGGTTGCCTGTCCCATTACTTAATTACTACCCTCTTTTCATCCCAAAACATTTTGCGCTTTTCAAAAAAACACTCAGCGTTGCATCGAAAGTATTCGGAATTTTCTTAAAAAACCCTTTGTATTAAACCGCAAGAATACTACTGTTCGTTTAGTTTACGAATTTCTGCCGCCATAAGAGGAACGGCTTCAAACAAGTCAGCAACAATGCCATAATCAGCAATGCGGAAAATATCTGCTTCAGGATCGTTATTAATAGCAACAATACACTTAGACTGACCCATGCCGGCTTGATGCTGAATTGAGCCAGAAATACCACATGCGATATACAATTCTGGTGCAACAATTTTGCCTGTTTGACCAACCTGGAATTGCTTTTCAATCCAGCCTTCATCAACCGCAACACGAGATGCTCCAACTGCAGCACCCATTACATCAGCCAATTCTTCAATCACGCTAAAGCCCTCAGGGCCTTTCACACCTCTACCACCAGAAACAATACGAGCGGCTTCAGTGAGCTCTACACGTGTTGAAACATTTTTGATTACCTCTTTTACTACCTGGCGAATATCACCAAACTCTCCCGCTGCCTGAAAGGTAACAGGCGCTTTTCTTGACTCGTCAGGAACCGCAACATCCATAGCTTTAAGACGCACGGTGATAAGAACGCTCTCTTGACCAGGAGCAAATGCGCATTTTTCCAGCACTTTTCCTGAATAAGGCTGACGAACATACACCAAATCATCTACCGAAGTTGCACCCTCGTATTCCAATGCTGATACTTCGGTAATAAGACCGCACTTAAGCTTCTGCGCCAAAACTGCCGTAAAATCTATACCAGTTGAAGTGTTCATAATCATGACGAGCTCTGGCTTCAAGGATGCAATCAAACTCTTCAAAGCAGCAACATATCCATCAGCGGTATAGGTTGCAAGCTTTTCGTCATCTACTACGCAAATTGCATCGGCGCCATACTGAGCAAGTGGTTCAAGCGAATCATTAGCTACCCCACTTCCCAAAACAACTGCGGTTACTTCTTTTCCTAAAACATCAGCAACACGTCGTGCTTCACTCAGAGCCTCGAATGTTGTTTTCGAAACAGCCCCATCTTTATATTCAGCAATAACCCAAATACCTGCCATCACTATTCCTATCTCTTATAAAACCTTAGCTTCGTTTACCAAAAGTGATGTGGTCTGAGCTACTGCTTCAGGAGCTTCTCCTTCAACAATACGACCACCACTCCGTTCTGGTTTTAGAGCATATGACTTTACAAGTACTTGAGCTGCCGAAGCATCTACCGTGCTTGCCTCAATACCAAGGTCTGCCAAGGACTTAACCTCTAATGGCTTCTTTTTTGACTTCATGATGTTCATAACGCTTGGATAGCGAGGAAGTGCCAAACCTTGCTGTGCAGATACAACTGCAGGAAGCGTCATGCTAATTTTCTCGATGCCGTTTTCACACTCATGAGAAGCAATCATCTCATTGCCTTCAAACTCAAGATCAACTGCTAGGTTTACCTGAGGCATATCAAGAATTGCCGACAAGCGAGGCATTGTTTGGCCATGGGAGGTATCGCCCGACTTACAGCCGCCCATAATAAGATCAGGGTTCAGCTCCTGCATTACTTTAGCAAGCACTTCAGCTTTTGCGGTTGGATTAGTGTCATCAATTTCTTGGTCATCAATAAGAATTGCACGATCCGCCCCCATAGAAAGGCCATGTCTTATTGCAGGAGTGCAATCTTGGGAACCAATGGTAACCAAAACCACTTCTCCACCAAGGCTTTCTTTAATCTGAACCGCTTTTTCCACGGCAAATTCTGCATAAGGATCAATAATCAGGGCAGCACCTTCGGTAACAACTTGAGAGTTTTCATCAAGAGTAATTACCGCTTCGGTATCAACCGACTGCTTTACGCAAACAGCAATATTCAAACCGTCCTCCTTCAGGACAAATGTACACTCTATCCATCAATACTTAGAGTGAATATTCTTTCTTGATATCTGCAGCAATAAGCTTCTTCTGTATTTGGTTAGTGCCAGTAATAATGGTAAAAGCTTTCGAATCGCGATAATAACGCTCTACTGGATATTCTTTGCAGAAGCCATAGCCGCCGTGAATCTGAACTGCGTCATTCGCCGCACGGTTTGCTGCTTCAGTGCAGTACACCTTCGCCATAGACACTTTATTTTTTACGTCTTTTTCATCGTTAACGAATGCCTCAATTGCCTGGTCAATAAACAACTCTGAGGCGGTAATAGCAATTTTCATATTTGCCAACATGCTATTAATTGCTTGGAAATCAGCGATAGGTTGACCAAACTGCTTACGGTCAAGCGCATAGGTTGCCGATGCTTTAAGACATGCTTTTGTTATACCTAACGCGGAAGCAGCAATAGCAATACGACCACGATTTAGGGCATGGTAGGCAATTTCTGCACCCTGGCCAATTTTGCCAATGATTGCCGATTCAGGCACAAACATTTTTTCGAAGAATAATGGGCAAGTAGGTGAGCCATGGAGACCCAACTTCTTTTCTTTTGAGCTCACAGAAAGACCAGGGGTGTTCGCCTCAACTAAAAACGCAGTTGGTTTACGGCTTTCTCCGTCATCTACCATTGCAAAAAGACAGAAATAGTCTGCAACTTCTGCATTAGAAATAAAGAGTTTGTTGCCTGAAACGAGGAAACCGCCCTCGGTTGGACGAGCAGTTGTTCCCATATTCCATACATCCGATCCCGCATTTGGCTCTGTCAGGGCAAAACTAATTTTCTTTTCTCCCGTAATAAGTTCAGGAAGATATTTAGCTTTTTGCTCCTCACTACCATGGGTAATCAACGCATCAGATCCAATTGCGGTTACAAAAAGAATAAGAGCAACAGCAGGAGATTCCTGAGCAAGACGCGATACGCACTGAGCCCAACAATTAACGCTTACTGGAAACCCGCCATATTCTTCAGGCATTGCTAAGCCAAATAGTCCCTGCTCAACAATAAGCTGATACATATCCTCTGGGAATTCGTCTTCTTCATCAATTTGAGCTGCACGTTCGGAAAGAATATCCTCGCTAATGCTGTCAACCATAGCAACAATCATGCGCTCTTCTTCTTCTAACTGATACATGAATGTCCTTTCTTGAATTGTTCTTATTTAAGAGGATTAGCCTTAAAGTACTCAATTAATGCAGGCACTACTTCATATAGGTCTGCCTTGCTTCCATAGTCAGCCTGTTCAAAAATCATGGCATACGGGTCGTTGTTTACACACATAATGGTTGTTGAACCGCTGCATGCAACCATGTGCTGTGCTTGACCAGAAATACCTAACATGAGATACAAATTTGGTGTAACAGTTGTTCCCGAAATACCTACCAATGCTTCTTTAGGGAGCCAACCTTCAGTCTCATAAATTGAGCGAGAACACGACATTTCTGCGCCAATCAAATCACAAAACTCTCGAATCATTTCAAGGTCAGATTCTTTCTTGACGCCTCTACCGATACCAACAATTCGTTTAGCGCTGGTAAGATCAACGCTTCCTTTGACACGAGGAGCCACCTCTTCTAAGGTGATTTGATATTCTGGCTCCACAAAAGGCACTTCTATAACAGTATTATCGCCTTTGTTTTCAACGTCTTGTCCAAACGTTGCCGCACGTATATAGTAAAGCGCAAGGCTGTCTTTTGCTTTTAATGTTCGGTCTGCAAGACCACCGTAGTACATCTTCGTAACTTCATCTAAGCATTCAACCTTCATAACATTTGAGACAATGCTTGTTTGAAGACGGGCAGCAACTCTACCCATAATCAGCTGGATGCGCCTGCTTGAATCCAAAAATACCGCATCGGGCTTTTCTTCAAGAATTAATTTCGCTAACGCAGGAGCAGCGTCTTCAAACATACGTCCTTCTGGAACTTGAAGCAAAAAGATTTTATCCGCAACATTATCCGGAATGTCTGAATCAGGTGTAGCAATCAAATCAACTTCATCAGCAAATCTACGAGCACCACCACATAACTCAACGATAGGAGCTTGCCTTTCTGCAAAAACAAAAATCTTCATCCTACGCTCCTTCCGTCATGAGATAGGTATGTAGTTTTTCAACAAATTGCTCAATTCCCTCTGGCGTATTTTCGTAGAACTCAAGCTTTCGAGGACTTGGAGCAGGAAGGACCGTAGTGCCCAATTCATAACGCTTTTGCAAATCATCAATACCTAAATCTGCTAAAGACCATTCATGAACAGGCTTTTTTCCTGCAGTCATAATCTGCATAACATTACATACTCGAGGCTGCGCCATATCAGACAAACAAGAGAGTACGCACGGAGTTTTCATAGAAAGTGTTTCTACAATTTCATCAAGTTCACGCTTTACGGTAATAGTGTCACCATCTGCACTAAAGTCACATACTGCATTAACATTCGGAATTCCCAGAATTTCTCCCAACTGAATTCCAACCTGATGAGCATACACGTCTGCAGAACCATCACCACAGATGATTAAATCAACCCCACCAATCTTTTTAATTGCAGCAGCGAGCGCAGCGGCCGTTTGGTATGTCTCTGCTTCATATAATGCGTCGTCCATAACCAGATATACTTCACTTGCACCTCTTGCAGCAACGTCTTTGCGCATCGTGGTGTCGTGGATTTTTGTGTCACCTGCAGTTAGCGCAACTAGGGTGTGTTCTTTGGAACTTTCAGCAAACCGAGCTGCTACTTCAATTGCATTCAGGTCGTACAGACTAACTACATGAGGAACAGCAGTATAGTCTAGGGTTTTATCGGCTGAATTCACGCGAATTGACGCGTCATCGTATACCGACTTGAAGCACACTACAACTTTCATAGAGATTCCTGTATTTATTCTTTCTTTACTTTGAAACGGCTCTTAATAAACCTCTCTAAAAATCCTTCGAGAAAAAATAGGCTGAGTAAGGCATAAGGATCTTTTGAGAGAGTTATTTTTGTACGAAAAAAAGCATCATAAACGGCAAAATACTCGCTATTTTTTTGAGCTTGCAAACATTTCGTGTAACTAAAGCCCCTCGAGGGGCTGCGCGAATTTCATCAACTTCATCCGATTCGTACAACTACGCGTATTTCGAAACACTAAAAGCATTTCCTATTGTTGAAAACACAAAAAGAGGAGGCGGAATTAACCGCCCCCTCCATTTTCCGAAACGCGAATTGATAAATGATTTTCTTTGCGAAAAGTCATTTATACAAATCAAAGATAAGTAAGGTTTTAACTTACTTGGTAGCAGCTGCACCGAGTTCGTCAGCGTTACCCTTTGCGTACTCCTTAAGAATACCACGGCCAGCAATGTGAACCATGATCTCAACAGTACCGCCACCAATCTGGAAGCCACGGCAGTCAAGCATGAGGCGAGATACGCGAGTCTGGTCGGTGTAACCAAGACCACCCATGAGCTGGAGTGCACGAGAGCAAACGTCGGTCAATGCAGGAGCACCGTAGCGCTTCAACATAGCAGCGTCGTTGTTTACAGGAATACCATTGTCGAGCTTCCAGCAAGTACGATAGAGGAAGTTACGGGTGTTGGTAAGAGCGATCTGCATTTCTACGATGTGCTCCTGAACGAGCTGGAAGGTCTTGATGCCAACGCCGAACTGCTGACGCTCGTTGGTCCATGCGCAAGCGTCGTCCATAGCTGCCTGAGCCTCACCAAGGAGTTCTGCCAAGAGAACGCAACGCTCCCACTCGAAGTTCTTCATGAGCTGGAGGAAGCCCTGACCCTCAATACCGAGGAGGTCAGATTCCTTAACAACAACGTTGTTGAAGTGAACCATAGCGAATGGGTTGATCTGCATACCAATCTTGTTGAGTGGCTCGAGAACAACACCTGGGGTTGCTTTGTCAACGAGGTACATGGACATCTTCTTGTTCTCAGGAGATGGATCCTCGTCCTTGCATACTACGATGAAGCCGTTTGCATGCTCAGCGAAGGTAACCCAAGTCTTGGTACCGTTGATGGTTACGGTGCCGTCACCATTCTTGGTTGCAGTGGTGGTCATGTAGATGTTTGCAGAACCTGCTTCTGGCTCGGAAATAGCGAGGCAGTATGGAGGGTAACCATTCTCATAGTAGAAGTCTACAGCATACTTGATCTGCTCTGGAGTACCGAACTCACAAACGTCAAACATGATGAGTGCGTTAGGAGCCATAGGAATGTTACCACCGATGTGGCAGAGCTCTTCAATAGCGATAGCCATGGTGAGGTGATCGCAAGGAGTGCCGCCTACTTCCTCAGGAAGACCGAGCTTACCAAAGCCAGCTTCTACCCAAGACTTTGCAACTGCGCTGTCGATGCCACGGTTGATGTAAGCTTCAGCAATCTTCTCCTCAGGGAGATTTTCTTTACCCCAAGCGCGAATGTTGTTAATGAGAAGCTTCTGCTCGTCAGTGTAGCTAAAATCGTACATTATTCCTCCTAATAGAATACTCTTTCTTTTTAGCTTTTTATTTATCTACTAGGGTAGAACTCGCAAGCCCTACCCTTGTTAGATCATGTTTTCTGCGGAATTACCTCTCCGCACAAAGGTAAGTGTTTCTGCTTAAAACGTTTGACTAGAGAGTCATACCGGTGATGAAACCGTCACGAATTGCTTCGAGCAAACGCTTGTACTCTTCAGTCTTGTAAGGGTCGTTCTCAGCAATGCCTTCCCAACCAACGTGTGGAGAAGCGTTACCGATAAGACGGAGATGACCTTCTGGAACAATGCCCTTTACCTCGTCGTAAAGTTCAGTGTTGTCGATCATCTGAGTACCAGTGATAACGGTGTCTGCAGGGATGGTGGACTGCTTGCCCTCTGCGTCCTCTACAACAACGCCTTCCTTGGTAATTGCCTTAACCTTAGTAGAAGTAAGAACCTTAACGCCTTCCTTCTTAAGCTTGCGAAGCTCTGGGTTCTTGTCGATGATTCCGATCTGAGCACCAGCCTTCTTGGACTCTTCAATAACGGTAAGCTCGCGGCCTTCGTTCATGGAAGATGCAACTTCGATACCAGCGAAGCCGCCACCGAGAACAACGAGACGCTTACCTACGAGGAGGTGAGTACCAATACCCCACTTCATGAGGCCAAGAGGAGCACCGAGGATGCCCATACCGAAGCAAGAGAGACCCCACATGAAGCCATTGCCACCGCAGTTCTTGCCCTCAACGAGCATCTTCAAACCGTGGGAGTCAATAACGTTCTTGTTGTTGATACCAGGTACGTCTGGACCAGTGGTTTCAGGACCAACAGCGAGGATTACTTCGTCTGCACCGAAGGACTTGATGAAGTTTGCATCAGCCTTGGTGTTCAAGCGTACGTCAATACCAAGACGCTTGATTTCGTTGTTGTACCAGTCAACCATTGGAGGAAGTTCGTCATTGAGAACCTGAGCAAGAGTCAAAAGACCGGTTGCCTTCTTCTTCTGATCAACAACGGTAACATTCTTGAAGCCACGCATCTTCAAAGTACGTGCAGTTTCGAGACCTGCAGGACCTGCACCAACGATAAGGATCTTCTTGTTTGGATCCTCAGCTGGCTTGTCCTCTGGCTTGCCATAGCTAGAGAAGTAAACGCCTGGGTTAACAGAGCACTTACATGGCTTACCAACGAAGATGTTGTCGAGACAACGGGAGCAAACGATGCAAGGACGTACCTCTTCTGGATGACCAGCTTCGAGCTTAGCTGCGATTTCTGGCTCAGCAATCCAGTGACGAGCCATACCAACAGCGTCACCAGAGCCGTCAGCAAGGATGCGCTCGCAAACGTCAAGATGATTAATACGGGTACCAGGGAAGGTAGGAAGCTTGGTGTACTTCTTTGCTTCCTTAGAAAGGTAAATGAATTCACCTTCTGGAACAAGCTGGTTAGCAACTGGACGAGGTGCCTCATGGAAGCCAGCCTGGATGGACCAAGCGTCAACACCGTGTGCCTCAACGCACTCGATAACTTCCTTCAAATCCTCTACACGGTTACCGCCAGGCATAAGGTCGTCAGCAGAGTAACGGATAAGGATTGGCATATCGTCGCCACAAGTCTTATGGATTTCGTCGATGATGTCAGTAAGGAAACGGCAGCGGTTCTCAGTAGATCCACCATATTCGTCAGTACGATGGTTGGAGTACTTAGAGAGGAAGCGCATTACCATGTAACCAATACCAGCATGAATCTCGATGATGTCGATGCCAGCTTCTTTACAACGACGAGCTGCTTCGCCGTACTGCTTTACAACGAGTGCAATCTCTTCCTTAGTGAATTCACGTTCTGGCATACCAACGAAAGGACCAGAAACAACGTCCTTAGAAGGAGCATAGGACAAAAGTGGCTCATCGCCAGATGGACGCCATTCATAGCAGAGCTGCAACTGAGCTGCAAGCTTAGCACCATATGGGTGGCAAGCGTCAGCGGTGCGCTTCAAACCAGGAATAAAGCAGTCGTCCCAAACACCTACTGCACCAGTAGTGGTGTGATATTTAGGATGGGTGTCAAAACAGTCGCAAACGTAGCAAGAACCGAGCTCAATAAGAGCTGCGCCGCCCTTTGCGCGCTGCTCGTAGAAGTCTACAAGATCGTCACCTACATGATAGTTGTCAGTCTTCTCAATGGTCATTGGAAGCATAACAAAACGATTCTTGAGTTCTACGTTGCCAATTTTAAATGGCTTCAATAGAGATTCGTACACGGAAAGCCCCTTTCTAAAGACTAGTGTGAACTAACTTCGCTTTGCTTTGGAGTGCACGGCTTTACTAGCAAGACTTGATTCGTATTACCGTTCTTGAGCGGGCTGACGAATAATAAGTCTTGTTAATAAAGACAGTAACGTGCCTTTAACTCCGGAAAACATTGTAAAACATACGCCTATAAATTGGATGGACATTATCAATCATTTGTTACTTTATAGGAATTGCCTATAGATTGATTTTTTCTTTCAATTTTGGGATTGCAAAAGTATTTCCGATGAATTACCTTCAATCCATTAAATATGTTCCCACACATTTTAAATAATGTCCCTATTTTGAAGGTATGGACTATAATGTTGGAAAATTCTGGGTAACAAAGTTATTCGTTTATCCGGTTTTTATTACAAAGAAAGGAGACATTGTTAATGGCAGCCCTCGATACAAAGCTTCTTATTGCTGACGCTTTTGTAGAACTGTGCGAAGAAAATGGTCTTAGAAAGGTCTCCATTAGCGATGTTGTTGCTAAAACCGGAAAAAATCGTAAGACGTTTTACTATCATTTCGTTGATAAAGAATCTCTTATTATCTGGAAATTCAGATATGACTTAGGTAAAGCACTTACCGAAGCATTCCCAGAAAACATCTTAGTTTATGAACAGACCGACCAAAATGATGGCTGCTTTAATTTTCCTTTCTACATCACTCAAAAATCGGGCGTTCGTTCTCTTGATCACTCTAAGTTCTTTGATGAGTTCGCTAAAGTATTAGAGCATCGTCGAAAGTTTTACACTCAAGCTCTTCTTGAAAACGGGCCTCATTCATTACGCAATTACTTATATAACTTGTATTTGCCTGCAATCCAAAATGACATCGACATCATTTTGGCTAATCGTTATCTTCCAGAAGAAAATATTGAGTTCTTAAGCGAGTTTTACACCTGCGCATTTCTCTACTACTTTATTAGAAAGTGCGATCAGCCAGGAGCAAAGCACCTTATTAGTAACGCAGGCCCTTTCTCCAATATCATCCACAGCTCTTTAGAAATGGAAATCAAAGAAGCGCAGCTTCGTCGAAATTTATAGTTCTGCACCGTCTATAGATACTGAAACGCATTTGACCTATAGTCTTTTCTATAGGTCATTTTTTTATCTAGCTTATTTAATACTTCATTCATTTTGTGGTCTTGCCCATTTTTACATTTCCTGAAAATTTCTCGCATTCTATTGAAGTAGCAAATTCGGGGGTTATAGGAACAAGTCCTCCCCTTTTTTTCAAAACTAAGACAGTACAGGCAAACTAATTGTCTTATAAGCCTCCTATAGGTCTACCTTTTGTCCTATAAGACAGAAAAAGAAAGGCTCCTTTCGGAGCCTTTCTCATTTCCAGAATTACGATTCCGGATGTTTCTTCTAAATTTTCTGAAGCATTAAGCGATGAGAGCTGCCTCAGGGAACTTCTCATGGTAAGCCTTCTTACCACTCTTGAAGATCAAGGTGCAGAGTGCCCAGATTACGCAGATGAGAACGATGTCCAAGGTGAAGAACACTGCCCAACCGAATACCTGGTTAATAACTGCCAAACCAGAAGCTGCGGTAGCACCAACGAGGTTTACAGGAATCAAAACGATGGAGTAAATCTGATCGTAGTGCTTGTCGCCGAACAAGGAACGAGTCAAGTAAGGCAAGAGAACGGTAACCCAAGCGTATACACAACCATAGATGAAGCCGCCACCGAAGAGAACAGGCAAAATCTTGTTGAAGCCGCCCTGCCAGATGCAGAAGATACCGCCAGCACCGAGAACGCCACCAGCAATAAGAGCAGCCTGGAGAGACTTAGATTCGATAGCACCGGTAACGATCTTACCAATTGCCATACCTACCATAGAGAATGCTTCCAAAGTACCGGACATAGCCATGAGCTCAGGAATCTGTTCGCCACCAGGAGTTACGCAAGCTACAACAACCTGATAGTAAGTGGTGTAGTGCTGTGGATAAATACCGAGAATGTTCATCAAGCAACCAGCGATGATGAGTACCCAGAAGAACCAAGTCTTCATAGCCTCAGCAAGAGTGTAACCATAAAGAACAGGCTCTTCAACTTCTTCCTGAGTCTCGTCAAGTGGAGCACCGAATGCCTTCATGCCGCAATCCTCTGGAGCGTTGCGCAAGAAGAACAAAGTCCAAGGAATAGTACCAACAGCAATGCAAAGACCGAATACACGGTAAAGGTCACGCCAAGTCTCAGTAGTAAGAGCAGAAGGGCCAAGAACGGTCTGACCAACGATGTTGAATACAGCACCGCCAGCACCAGTCATAGCGTAAGACAAACCAAGTGCGAGACCAAGAGCGCTCTTATACCAACGACCGAGAACACCAGCAGTCATGAGCCAGAGCAAGGTGATCTGAGCAAAGCCCATAAATACACCAGAGATGTACCACTGCCATACAACAGTGTAGGTAGACATTGCGAATACTGCAACAGCAGAAGCAACACCAGCAATGGTGCAGATGATGCGAACGTCAAAACGCTCGAGCAAAGCACCAACGATTGGTGAGAATACAACCTCTGCGAAGTATACGCATGACATATAGAAAGAAACATCGGAAACCTGGCAACCGAGGTAGTTTGCTACAGGCTTGTAGCAAAGACCAGGGCAGCTAAAGGTAATAGCTGAAGAAGTGAAAATACAGATCATGCAGGTAAAGAGAACCATAACATGACGCCATGTAAGCTTCTGAGTAGCCATAACCCCTCCTTTAAATCTTTTGGAGCTTTCGCTCCAGCTTCCCTTATCAGTGCAAGCATTTTTGGAGAGGCTCGGTGTAATTTCTCCCAAAAAACAATTGCACTAGAAGACCATGCGTAAACGCATCGTCTCCCGTTTGGTATTTTCAGCTTATTCAACCCGCTTAGATATGGTCAGATGTTTTAAATTGACCTATAGTTTTTGGAGGTTTTATAGAGTAGCAAGTTTTCATTAAATTTACTTCTTCATTAAAACACCAGGTCAATAGCGCATTTTATTCATTTTTCATGATTTTCTTCTTCATATTTTTTTCGCATTTTCTCTAGATTTATTCCAAAAAAAATTTTGTTTTGAACGTGTTTTTTTCTTTTTTCTATTGGTTCTACCTATTAATTTTCTAAATGAACATGTTTTGAACTAGTTTTGGACAAGTTCATTTACCCCTTTTGACAAAAATCGCACTTTTGTACACAACATTGGCTATTAATAAGCCTTTCAACTCGTAATAACCTATGCTCTGCACAAAAAAGGAACGTCTCTTACGAGACGTTCCTACCTCTTTATTGATTCTTACAGATCTTATTGCCTTCTTAGCAACATCTTTCTATCGAACCACTATTTTTTAAAGAAACCCTTTTTCCTTCGTGCAGCCTTTTTACCTTTGCCTTTTGCAGCACGATATTTTTTCGCATCCATAACATCAATACGAATTGCATTAACTAAGAAGTAGAGCATGATGCCGTAACCAATAATTCCGGTACCAATAATGTTTAAGTCGCTCAAGCCAAGCTGCATCATGTACCAAATAATTGCAGTAGTAACTGGGTTTAAGATGAGTACATAAATCCAGTATTTTGTGCTCTGCCTCATTTTTTTCATAGAGTCCTCAATTCAAGTAACTGTTCATCTAAGATGTATGACTTTTAGCTACTAACTTTACCATTCTTGCACCAGGAGTAAACGAAATACTTCCTAATTCAAACAAACTGTATTAATGCTTGAATTAATACTGCTCGCTATATTGTTTTACTATATTTATCCATGATGAGCGGAGCAGCAATATACACCATAATCTGATCGGTTCCTTCAGCAATCTGATTGCCGCGACAATCCTGCCATATACGTGAAACACGCGCCGTGTCGGTATAGCCAGACCCACCAAGGATTTGCAGTGCATTACTTGCCACTTCAGTAGCTGTTTTTGGTATATAACGCTTCATAAGCGCTACCATAAGCCTTCTATCTTCCGTACCCTTTTCAATGTCCCAAATTGCCCGATAGAGCATTGAGCGCATTGAGCAGATATTAATCTCCATTTCGGTAAGCATTTCTTCAATTTGCTGGAATTGACTTATTCGTGTGCCAAACGCAACTCGTTCTCGAGCATAAGCTACGGCATCTTCCATTGCGGCCTGAGCCATACCTAACGATGAAGCGCAGGTAAAAACTCTTCCGTATTCAAGAAGTTTAAATAGATGCCTGAATCCATTTTCGTTATCAACACTCTTCAAACGATATTCAGGCTTCAATTCAACCTGTTCAAAATTCATAGAAGCAAACGGGAGCATAGGCTGGCCAATCTTAGTAATTGGTATGGCTCTGATACCTTTTAAATTACCCGGAATAAACCAAAAGGACATTGGTGGATATTTCATTGGCCGCTCTTCGTCTTTATCAATCGCAGCAACTAATATATAAGGTGAATATTCACCATTATTTACATAGGTTTTTTTACCATTTAGAAAAATCGTGCCATTTTCTGACTGAGTGCAGGTTTGCATTGCCATAGAGTCTGAACCTGCATAAGGCTCAGAGATGGCCAACGAGAACATCAGGCGTCCAGTTTGACGATAATCGTTCAATGCATCATAAAAAATCTGTTTATCGGCAAAACCTCCCATAATCTGAAGATTAAAGAAATCATTCTGAAAAGGAAGCGTTGCACCTGCGCATCGCGAGAGCTCTTCAATAATTAATGCCTGAGAAAAAATACTGTTGTCAAACGGTTTATCACTTAAAGGGCTCTCGAAGTCAAAATATAAGTCTACAAACTCTTTAACTATTTCATCGGGTAGACCTTGATCACGGCTCCACTGAATAACTCTCTCATTAATAAAAGTACGTTCACCAAATTCTCGAAAAGCTTCCACTAAACGTTTGTGGTAAGGCGTTAGCGCAAAATCCATGAATATCTCCACTGGTCTCGAAATGCAATTTCGGAAGACAATTTCAGATTGTCTAAAACTACGTGCGCAAGTGCAAAACTACGCAATAAATGATTTATGTCTATATTACTGATTATTTAAAGGAGTTTATAGATGCAAATAGCGCGCTTTGTCCCACTTGAGACAATATTCTATGAACAAATTCTATAGTTTGGGGAAAAAGAAAACTAAAGCAAGTCTCTCAAACTCTAATATACTTTTCTACAGATTATCGTATCTTCGCATGGCCTTACATGCGCTATTTACTCCTGTCGCCTATCAGGAGAGTCTCATTTTTATAGGAGGTAAAAATGAAAATTCTTGCTATCAATGGCAGTCACCGTGCAGGCAAAAACGTTTCCGAAATGCTTCAAATTGCCCTTAACGAAGCTGCAGCTCGTGGTGCTGAAACCGAATTGGTTGAATTAGCTGAACTCAATATTGAATATTGCGTAGGCTGCAATCGTTGCTTGTTCAAGCCTGAGTGCTCTATTAAAGATGATGACATGACTGAATTGAAGCAGAAAATGCTTGAAGCAGACGCAATCCTCTTAGGTTCTCCTAACTACTTCTCAAACGTTTCCGGCCGCATGAAAACCTTCATGGACCGCACTCGTCCTCTTCACATGGTTGCAAACGCCTTAAAAGGCAAGGTTGGCGGTTGTGTATGCATGACAGGCCTTGATCATTGTGGCGCCGAGCAAACTGTTGAAGTTATGGAGCGCTGGTTTACTACCCATGAGATGAATATTGTGCGCCCTCGTCCAGAAGGCCCTGTACGCGTTGCTTCCCCTATTGGCTCTCTTCTTGATAGCTTTAACGATGATTGCCTCCCAAATTGGTGTCGTGGCATTTCCGAAGATAAAGTTGGTCAAATGATGTGCGCTCAACTTGGTAAAGATGTTTACGCGCTTTGTGCACAACTCGAAAAGTAATCAGCAAGAAATAATTACCCCAAACATATCATTACTGCAAAAAAGTCGATTTATTCGGCTTTTTTGTTTATTTCAGCATTGGACTGAGCAAATCTAAACATTTAACTTCGGTTTCGAAATGATTTGCCTTGTCTAGTCATACTATTGATCAGAATAAAAAAGAGGCCCAGGGAAAACCCTGGGCCTCTCAAGTAAGCAAAGATGCTTAGGCGATTACCAGTTGCAAGGTGCTTCGCCAGCTGCCTGACGCTTAGAAACAAAGATGCGATCTTCGATTTCTTCACCCTTGTAAACTACAACTGCGCCATCCTTGTCCATAGCCTCGATCTGCTCGTCGGTGTAACCGAATTCCTTCATGAATTCAGCGGTGTGATAACCAACAGGCTTGGAGAGGATGATTGGAGGATCACCATAAGACTCGAAGCGGAGAGGAGTCATAGGAAGAGCACGCTTGCCCCATGCCTTGTACTCAACTTCACGCAATGCGTCGTTGTCGTATGCTTCTTCGTCTTTTACGATGTCGGTGTAACGGAAGCACTTCTGTGCAGGAACCTGGTTCTCCTTGAATACTTCCATCCAGTAATCGAATGGTTTCTCAGAGAATGTATGCTCGAGCCACTTAATAACTTCTTTATTCTTACCAGAAGCCTTCAATGCAGGAAGGTTGTTGGTCTCTGGATTATCGATCTGATCCTCATGACCGAAGAGGCTCATCATCATTGGATAGTACTTGTCGTACTGAGGCATGCAGATGTAGATCCACTTGTCGTCAGAAGTCTTGTAAGTGTTGTTGAATGGGTTTGGAACATTTACGCGAGACTTAGGATAGTCAGCACCAAACTGCTGAGCGCAAATACCAATATTGCCGCCCCAGATAGCACCAGCATAGAGGTTGGTTACAACCTTTTCGCCCTTGCCAGTACGGGTGCGGTTGAAGAGAGCTGCAATGATACCAGTTGCAAGCATGTGACCTACATTGTAGTCACCGAATGCCTGAGGAGCGATTGCAGGAGACTCGCCAGCCTCACGGAAAACGTTTGCAACGCCACCACGAGCTGCCCAGCATACTGCGTCAAATCCAGGGGAGTCTTTCTCAGGACCGAACTCACCATAACCACGCATCTGAGCCCAAATAAGTGTTGGGAACTCTTCCTTCAAGGTAGCATAGTCAAGACCAAGCTTTACAAGAGCCTTGTCACGCAAGTTGTTTACGAAAACGTCAGACTCTGCCAAAAGCTTCTTCATGAATGCCATACCATCCTCATTCTTGAGGTTGATGGAGATGAAGTTCTTGTTGGTGTTGTTGAGGTCGATGGTTGGATCCTCAGTGTCGGTCTGCTCACAGCCGAAGCCAGGACCCTGGGTACGCTGAGCGTCACCATGAGGTGGCTCAACCTTGTAGATTGTTGCGCCCATTTCGGAAAGGCAGCGAACTGCAGCAGGAGCAGCTACCCATTCGCAGAGCTCAACAACCTTGACACCTGCGAGAGGGCCAAATCCATTGAGTTTTTCTGTAGTGGACATACAGAAATCTCCTTTCAAATAGTAAAACTAGTCATTTCCTTGGAAGACCATGTATGCGTTTCGGAAGAATACAAAGAATTAATTCCTTGGAAATAGTTACTGTTACAGTTTCCTATAATTCCCTTATTTATAGGATGGTCATTCCTATAGAATTGTCCTAAAAAATGGCACCTTCTGAATAAATTTTTTATTATTTTCGTTTTTTTGCCATTTTTACTGGACATTTTCCCTTTTTTATCCATTTTTTGAGCAGATTCTTCCTACCGTTCGCCGGCTTTTTTAGCCCAACTTTTGACATAAAAAAATGACCCCACCTACATGAGATGAGGTCATCTTTTTTGCAAAGCTAAAGTATGGTCACTTTAACCAAACTAGTAAGGTAAAAACCACCTAAATCTTAGAGGTTGTTGGTGATTACATACTTGTCTGGGTTAGCCTTAACGTCTGCACGGTTCTTAGGATTCATCTTCTGCATGCCCCAGTATGCGTCCTGAGTGTTAGCAGCAAGAACCTGGTTGCGGTTCTCCATCTTAACCTGATCAGCAAGAGAGAGACCGTCGAGGGAGCTCTGGAGTGCTTCCTTGGTGAGGCGGAGACCAAATGGAGAAGTCTCACGGCAGATTTCCTTAGCAAGAGCAACTGCTTCTGCTACTACGTCTTCGTCTGCAACTACCTTAGCAGCATAGCCCCAATCGCAGAGAGTCTGAGCGTTGAAACGACGTGGGTTCATAAGGATTTCGCATGCACGTTCGTAACCAACAATCTTAGGGAGATAGAAAGAACCAGACATGTCAGTACCGGTGTAACCAATTGAGAGGTAACCAGCGTTCATCTTGAAGGACTCACCCAAGATACGGATGTCGCAAGCAGTAGCGATAGAAAGACCGCCACCAACTGCAAAGCCCTTAAGAGCACCAATGATTGGCTGCTCACACTTTGCCATGTTGAGAACCTGATCGGAGCACATACGCTGCATTACATAGAAGTCACGCTGAATGCGGCCCATGTCTGCAGGTGGCTCGAGGAACAAGTCATTCAAGTTAAAGCCAGCGCAGAAAGACTTACCTTCGCCAGTAAGAACGATTACACGGCAGTCCTTGTCATAACGAACAAGGTTCAAATAATCGTTGAATTCAGCCATCTGCTCATAAGACATAGCATTCAAGTTGCCTTCGTCGTTGAAAGAACAAATATGTACTTCACCGTCGATGGTAATCTTGAGCTTGCTGTACTTATCATAAGTAAACTCTGGCAAATGGTATGTTTCCTGGTAAACGCCCATGGTTTCCCCTTCCATTTCTGAAAATTATCTTTTTGAGCCTATTCATCGTAGAATCCGATTAATTTCTTGTCAAGCCACAAACACTCAAACCTGAGACATTAGCTTTTTAATTAGTAAACTTTGTGAAAAATTTTTCGCTGTTGTTTACCAGTTTTTTCACACAAAAAAAGGTTTATAGGTAAAAAATTCCCGTAAAAAATCGCTTAAATAAGGACTTTTTTGCTTCTTTGTCCCAATTTCTGAAAAGTATCGTTTTTCTCTATCAAAATCCCCTTGATTTTTCGTTTTATTACAAGGAATGCGGCTCTTCTTTTTTTAAGTGAGAAAAGCACTATAATTGAACTGGTATAACACAAAGGAGGAACGATGGCTGATTTCAGTATTACCCGATCTCATTCTACCTGGAAGCCTCGTGTAGTTGCTAACCCTATTCCTTATTTCCGCTGCTCAAGCTGTGGTGCGGTATTAGCAGGAATTGATGGTGATTGTCCTATTAATTGGACCAATCCAAAGGAACGCGCCAAGCAGGCAAACCTCCCTTACGCCCAAATTACTTATCGTCCCGTATGTTGTGGCGACCCAATGGAAAAGCTTGAAGCAATTCCTCACACGGAAGTTGCTGACAAGATTAAACTTGACTACCAAATTGTAGGTGGTAGCAATAACAATGCCCTTACCATTACCTGGTCATCAGTTGATCCAGCTTGCAAGCCTCGTTGGTTTACGATTAAAACCTTTACGGGATCAATGACTAAATATGTAACTCCTCAAAAGTATCCACCAATTATTTTTGCTTTTGCCGACGAAGATGCTTTTGCTTACTGCGATAAAGATCCTTGTGTTGAATGCACTTTCCGTTGCAAACGAGGCATGGAAGTCTATGCGTATGTTGAGCAGATTGGTTTAGTGGTTATGCCTCTTGAGAGAATGGTTCCTCCAGGAAGCGGAAATACTACCTTCGACAAGATTGCACCGCCTATTCCTTAGTAACTATGCGTCTCTATACAAAAACTGCATAAATATCTCAGAGCGAATATTCGCATAAAATGACCGTGCGACCTGCGATTTTGCAGGATTGTGCATTGGTTTATATTTTGCTAATTGCAAGCACTGGCTTCATTCATTCCTTTTCCCTTGTAATGGGTTAGAATGGGTCTCTACAAACATATTTTTTATTTCTAAATAGCACACTTTTAGGCATCATTGGCCTCTAGCAATAAACAAACTACTTAAACGAACAACGTATGGGGAACCATGGCTGACTATAATCCAAATAAACGAACCAATAATTATCAAGACAAGAACGCCGCAAACCACGGCACTACTCGTCAGTTTTCTGACAGACCATCAAGAAACACTCTCAATGATGGGATGGAAAAATTCTCTCGCAATAATGCCTCGTCTTATCGCGAACAAGCAGCTACCAGAAGGCCTTCGTCTTATCAGGTAGATTCTTCAAATTACCAAGCGAACTATTCAAATGCCTCAAAGCATTCGAGCAATCCGTTTTTCCAGAACAGTACAAATTACTCAGAGAGCGTGAATTACTCAAATCTCTCAAACTATCCCGGTGCCACAAACTACCCAAGCACCCCTCGCCAACGATACGAGGCAAGTAGAGGTTATTCAAATCATGACGCTACTGCTCTCACAGGCGGGCTGCCCCGCATAAACATGAATGACTACCGCACTACGCCTGATGTTTCACGCTCAAAGGCTGAGACCCAGCAATACACCAATGGTATTCCTCGGATAAACGTAAGCGACTATCAAAATACCAATAGTTCTCCTCGTACCAGCGTAAATAACTACCAGAACTCAAACCGATTTGAAAATACGGGCACTATCGCCAACGAAAGCCTTCTTTCGGTTAATCCAGAGATGTTTTCACCAGAGAGCTATCAGTCATATCAACAGGACGCTCAAAGCCAAAACTACCCAGGGTATACTGCTACCCAAAACCAAGGCAGAACTAGACAGGGCGCTACCGTCCAAGGCCAAGGTAGGACCAGGCGGACTGCGGGTGCCCAGAACCAAATGAATCAGAGTAACCTGCAAGGAACCTCTCGCATTCCTGTCCAAAAAGAAGCTTCAAAAAAGAGAAAACCTTTCGCTCTCATTGCAGCACTTCTAATTATTTTAATAGTTGGAATTGGCGGATATAACATTCTTGCTAACGGCCCTGTTGAGGTAACTCTTAACGGCAATCAAATTACCCTTCAAGGAAACCAACGAACCTGCGACGCCATTATGGAAGCAGGCTTGGTCTCTTCGGTAAAACCAGGCAATAAACTTGCAGTTGATAACTCTGTATTAAAAGAAGGCGAAGGTGAAAAGTATCACGCTACCATTAATGGTAATGACAATAACTTCGCTACTACCCGCATCAATAATAAAGATGTAATTGAGATTACTAATGGCAATGATTTAATGGAAGAGTACTCCGATAGCGCAGACGAATCGTTTTCTAAAGATTTCTCTATTGAAGGCACCGGAGCAATTCATGTCTACGAAGGCGAAGACAAGCAAGGTATTCGCGTTGTTCGCACCGGTAAAGAATCGGGTAAGACAATAGAGACCATCAAACAGGAGGCAGAATCTCAGCATCTTACGTGCTACAACCCTTCTTCCACAGAAAAAATTGTGGCCCTCACCTTTGACGACGGTCCTTGGCCGGACTCTACCGAAGATGTTTTAGACGTGCTCAAGCAATACGATGCCAAAGCAACCTTCTTTACCATTGGCAAACAAATTGATGGCAAAGAAGACATCATTAAGCGCATGGCAAATGAAGGCCATCAGATTTGTACGCACTCCTACGACCATGCCGATGGAAGCGGTCAGGGAGTAAGCCTTGACCTCATGAGCACTAGCGAACGCCGCGATGAGATTCTCAAAGGATATCAAGCTATTAAAACCGCCACTGGCAAAGAAGCAAGCACCGTGATTCGCGCTCCGGGTGGAAACTATGGCGTTGATACGGCAAAGGATCTATCCGATATTGTTACTGCCGAAATTGGCTGGAATATCGACACCGAAGATTGGCGCAAGCCAGGCGCTGACGCAATTGCGAATCGCATCATGAGCGCAAAACCTGGCTCCATCATCCTCATGCATGACGGTGGCGGCAACAGAGAACAAACAATAGAAGCGCTTTCTATTGCTCTTCCTTACTTAAAAGAGCAGGGGTATACCTTCGTTACTGTAGACGAATTGATGTCCCGCACTTCAAGAGCCTAGTTTTGTTTAGCATAAAATAAATATTCCTTATTGCTAAAGTCTAGTTCACTTGCCACAAAGAAAAGGTTCTCATTGAGAGAACCTTTGTTTTGTTTTCTTGTTATGAAAACTAATCTGCACGTTTTGATTGCTTTGCTTACGTATCAAAACGAAACATGCATGAGCTTTTCTAACGTGATTATGTATATTTTCAAAGCCTCTTTGAGGGAAGCTTCGCTTATTCCTTCGTCGGGGCCATGCATGTTTCCAACCCACGCAGGCTTCTCTTCCCAGGCTTTTTCAGGACCGAAACTTGCTGCATTCTTAAACTCGCGAGCATAGGTGGCACCACCCATGGTAAAGGAATGCCTCTCTTCACCTGTTACTTCATTATATGAGTCCAACAAGGCCTTAATAACTGGTGAATTCGGGTCAAGAAGAAATGGCTCCATGCAATGACCCTCTTCAACAACAGCATCACATGCCGAAGCAAAACGCTTTAAAGTATCAGTGATTATTCCTGAAGTTATCGTGGTGGGAAAACGGCTATCAATTGTTTGAGTAATAACTCGTCCCTCTTCATTTTCAACAAGAGAAACAACGCCTGCAACAAGTGAGAGAGCACCAAACTGCTCATCACTGCAGGCCAAATCTACCCCGCTTCCATCACTGGCACCCGAAAGAGCGCATAAGAGAGTAAGGAACTCC
Organism: uncultured Eggerthella sp.; assembly: GCA_900546175.1. Taxonomy (GTDB): domain Bacteria; phylum Actinomycetota; class Coriobacteriia; order Coriobacteriales; family Eggerthellaceae; genus Anaerotardibacter. The sequence goes on from URBX01000005.1 coordinate 99,543, forward strand.
TTTTCGTCACCCGCTACGAGGTTCTCCTCAACCAAAAAAGAAACGAGCAAATGAATAGCGCTTACCCCCAAATGGGGAGTTGATGCGTGAGCGGACTTACCCTTAACCTCTATTTGAAGTAAAGGACCATCTTGAGTGGAGCTTTGGTTTTTTATGAGGGTAATACCCAATGCTTCATTGCTCTGAACCAAAGTTTCACACGGAACAAAAAGTTCTTCTAGCCCATCTTTAAAGTAGCGACCAAGCACATCTTCTGACACGCGAACTGTTGCGCGCGCTTCACCAGGAACCGCATTAGATGCCGCTCCACCACTCAATTCAACAAGTGTATGCGAAACAAGGGGAGCGCTGGTTATGACCGCGTTATAGACACCCTTTTCCCCATGACAAACAGGAAAACTTGCATCGGGCGTAAATAAGAAGTCGGGATCTTCGAAACGCGCCTGATAGTAAGGTACATCTCCCATGCCTGTCTCTTCGTTTGCTCCAAAAAGAAAGCGAATATCATACGGAAAGCCGGGGTTGTTTTCTTTCCAATACTTCATGGCATACAAAGCAGCAAGACTTGGTCCTTTATCGTCAGCAACGCCGCGACCAATCAGATATCCCTCTTTTCGCGTTAATTCATACGGTCTGAAATGCCAGCCAGGGCCGTCACTCACCACATCAACATGGCCAATTATGCCAATTTGAGGATTTTTTCGAACAGGAGAAGCTCCATCCTGTGATGCTGCCGAAAAATCCTGATTCGACTCATACGGCTTTGTTGCTGACAGTTGGGCATACCCAAGGTAACCATCAAGATCTTTCGTTTCGAACCCCATACGCTCAGCAATGGTCAGCATTTCGGTCAAAGCTGCGCGAGGGCCAGGACCCCAAGGAGCACCCTTAACTGCTCGATTCTTGCTTTCAGTACTAGGAATGCGTACTAAAGTATCTAAGTCTTGAATGAACGATTCCCAGTTTTCTTCAATAAATGAAGCAATAGAGATATCTAATAATTGTTCGGTTGAAGTATCCATTAGCTGTTCACTTTTTCGTATCCGCAAATTGTTCCACCACCAACAACTATATCATCCCAATAAACAACCAAAGATTGACCAGCAGAGCAAGCATTAAGAGGTTCTAGCAATTCTGCTCCTAATATGCCTTCTTGATTAACGCAGACCAAAGCTCTCTTTGGTGTTTGCCGATAATTAGTTTTTATCTGGGCCTCAACCGGTTCATTCAGGTGAGAAACTGCAATGAGGTTAACGTTGTCTGCAAACACTTTCGCTATACCAAGAGAACTCTTTGGACCTACATAAATAGTGTTGGTTTCAACCTCTTTATCAATGACATAGAGCGGCTCGCTATAGGCAACACCAAGACCTTTTCGCTGTCCAATGGTATAACAAGGCAAACCTTTATGTTCACCAACTACCTTTCCTTCATGGTTTACGATAGGGCCGGGCACAAAGTTGGTTCCACTCCACTGCTTGAGGTAAGAAACATAATCACCATCTGGGATAAAGCAAATATCCTGACTCTCTTCCTTATGAGCATTATCGAAGTTGCTTAGGCTTGCTTGATTGCGAACCTCTGTTTTGGAAACATCTCCAAGCGGAAAAAGCGCATGAGCAAGCTGGTCCTGCGTTAAATGAAACAAAACATAACTCTGATCTTTTTGAGGGTCGGCAGCTTTTTTCAAGAGATAGCGGCCCGTCTTTTCGTCATATTCGCACCGAACATAATGGCCTGTTGCAATAAAGTCACAGTCAAGTTCTTCGCGAAGGTTATTTAAGGCACCAAATTTCAAGAATCGATTGCATTCAATACAAGGGTTGGGAGTTTTTCCTTCTAAATAATCCTGACAAAATTTGTCAATAATGCAGGTTTTAAAAGTTTCTTCATAATTAACTACCTGGTAAGGAATATTGATAGATTGAGCAACCATACGAGCATCTGTCACATCTTTCGATTCCTCGCTAGTAGAGTTTTCGGGATTTTCTTTTTCGAAGAGTTTCATGGTTACACCCACGCATTGGTAGCCCTGCTCGGAAAGCAGTTTTGCCACAACAGAGCTATCAACGCCACCGCTCATAGCAACAAGAACACGCTTTTTTGCTGTCTCCATTAGTTCCTCTCTCTTTTCCCGTTTATTTCTCAAAAAATGCTTCAGCAATTCGAGCACTTTCAGCAGCATCTTTTGCATACCAATCAGCACCCATAGTTTGCGCATAATCAGGAGTCAACACAGCGCCTCCTACAAACGTTTTTACCTCTGGGGCTTGTTCATGAAGAAGTTCGATAGTTTGCTCCATTGCTTTTACGGTAGTGGTCATCAACGCCGATAAACCAACCAACTTGATGTCTCTTTCTTTCACTACACGAAGAATTTCTTCAGGAGATACGTCTTTTCCTAAATCAACAACCGCAAAACCATAATTCTCCAGAAGCATCTTCACAATATTCTTTCCAATATCATGAATATCTCCCTTTACGGTAGCTAATGCAATTTTTTTCTGATTATCTCCTTGAGCTGCCTCGCCCATAGTCTTCTTTATTTCGTCAAATCCTGCTTTTACTGCCTCCGCTGAAGCCATCAACTGAGGCAAAAAGAACGTGCCCTTATCAAAACGCTGCCCTACTTCATCTAAGGTAGGGATAAACAAGCCATCAATAACCTCAAGAGGATCGCAAGCTCCTATAAGTTGAGCTGTTTTTTCTCCAACAGAATCTTTTCTACCACTTAAAATAAGCGAATAGATTTCTTCGGCCTGACCTTGGACAGACTTCAAACCCTCAGGAATATCAAACGGAAGCACCTCATTAGTTGAAGCAGGCAGAGCGCTTACTCCTTGTGCGCCTCCGGCATTACCAACAGAGTTTTGTAAAGCGTCTCCCGTACCGTTTGTACCACGAGAAGCCAGTTGTGCTAAGGAAGCTACTGCCGAAATATTGGTTTCTCCCACGGCTTGAGCAATAAGAGCCAAACCTGCAGCCATTTTCTCTTGATCAACTGAAACACCGGTATGTTCATACGGATCAGGATTTTCCTGGCAATAGGAAATATAGTCTTCTGCTCGAACGTCTTGTCCATTAATTACTTTGTAACAACGAACCACATCACGATACCGAGCTGCGCTTGGATTAATGATTGGCAAGTCAAGACCTGCACCAAAAGCTGCAGCTAAGAAATTACTGCTCATAACATTTCTTTGAGGGAGACCAAAACTGATATTAGAAACACCTAAAGCGGTACGTACTCCCAAACGCTGCTTTACCATTTTTATGCCATCGATAATTGCCATTGCTTCTTTTTGGTTGGTTGCCACCGCCATGGTTAGACAATCAATAACAATGTCGTAAGGAGGAATGCCATATTTTGCAGCTTCCTTAACAATTTTTTCAGCAATAGCAAAGCGCTCTTCAGCAGTTGGAGGAATGCCTCCCTCATCAAGAGCTAAACCAATAACCGAGCAGCCATACTTTGCCACAAGCGGAAGCACCGCATCCATATTTTCCTGTTTGCCATTAACGCTATTAATAAGCGGCTTTCCCGCATAACTTCGAACGGCACGCTCAATAGCAACTGGATCACTCGAGTCAATAACGAGCGGCAAGGTTACCGTAGCTTGCAGCTTTTTTACCGCTGCCTCAAGAACGGTTGGCTCATCAAGCTCAGGCAAACCAACATTTACGTCTAAGACATCAGCGCCAAAATCTCGCTGGCCAACTGCTTCGCCCACAATATAATCCAGGTTATTTTCGCGAAGAGCTGCTTTGAGTTTCGGCTTGCCTGTTGGATTAATTCGTTCGCCAATCACCGCAATTTTTGGACTTCCTTGAGGGAAAAATACCGCTTCCTGACCGCTGGTAAGCACCAAGCCTTCTTTAAAAGGACGCTTCGCTGGTTTTTTCCGCTGAGCAGTGAGTGCACTTATTTGGCGAATAAAGTCAGGATTAGTTCCGCAGCAACCTCCCACGATACTTACACCTAAGTCAAGCACGCTATCAAAAGCTTCAGCAAACTCTTGAGGAGTGATGTCGTAAACGGTTGCATCACCCTCAATGCGTGGCAAACCAGCATTTGGACGAACAATTACTGGAACGCGCGAAAATTCGACCAGTGTTTTTGCGAAATCGTACATTTCTTTTGGGCCCAACGAGCAATTAATGCCAATAGCCTGAGCGCCCATTGACGAAAGCGTTGCCGCTGCAACTTCGGGAGGAGTTCCTAAAAAGGTACGCCCATCCTGCTCAAACGTCATAGTTACCAATACAGGAAGATTTGAATTTTCTTTTGCAGCAAGAAGACCCGCTTTAGCCTCTGTCAAGTCTGATAAGGTTTCAAACACTAACAAGTCGCAACCAGCACTCACCGCAGCTTCAACCTGCTCTTTAAAAATGTCATACGCCTCTTCGAATGAAAGTGAACCCATTGGCTCCAACAAGGTGCCGATAGGACCAATATCGCCCGCAATATAGCGAGCACCAGATGCGCGTACATTATCAGCAGCAGCTTGATACACTTCGGCCACCGAGGCCTGGCCTTCCAATTTATAGCGGTTTGCACCAAACGTATTAGTGATTACCATCTGGGCGCCAGCATCTACATACTGCTTATGAATTGCCGTGATTTCCTCAGGGTGGGAAAAGTTAAGCAAATCTGGAACTACCCCAGGAGTTGCCAATCCCGCATTTTGGAGCATAGTTCCCATTGCGCCATCTTGAACTAAGAATTCATTACCTAAAAGAACCTGGCGAAGATGCTCGTCCTTAATTTGCAACCCTGCAAGAGAATCATAGTCTGCCAGCAACTGGCTTGGCGTCAATTGCTGATCAAACGTATCTATATTCTGGCTTTCGGATGGCACAAAATCAGCCATGGCAAATTATTCCTTTCTCACGATATGAGCAGAATTCAAATGCTGCACATTGTTTGCAGGAAACAAACGACGTATCAATTTCGTAATCAAACAATCCCACAATAGCCGTGATGCTTTTCATGGGAACTAATATATTAGTAGGGAGAACATGGAGACCAATTGATTTTTGAGCGCCCAAAACTTTCAGAAACTGAGGTTGAATAGTTAAGGGCAAATCACCATATCCTGGACTAAAGCGCATTTTCGCGAAAAGCCCTCGCTCTTTCGCCCAATCATTAATCTCGTTTTGAGCCAAATCGGCCACCTGCTCAATAAGCGCATTAGAGCACGCATTAAACAAAAGAGCATCAAGAGAGTTTACGCTGGCAAGCGCGTGGGCTTCTCTCTCATTCGCAAGACCAAGCGTTGCCCCTAAAAGCACTACCTGAAGCGCGCCTTCAAGATGGTTGGCAATACTTGCTCCCTCCAAAACAAGCTGATTGTTTTTCAATATTACTGCCTGGGAAGATATTGATTCAATATCAAAAAGACGCCATACGTAGCTTGCCTTTGTAATATCGCCACATTTTTTCACCATCTGCTGAAAGCGGGACTCTAAATCAGCCGTAAGCACCTGGCCGCTATATCCCATAAATCTGAGCGCCTGTTCTTTATCAACCGGCAGCGAAACATGAGCATGTTTCTGCTCGTAAAGATAAGGCGCAGAATGTACTGCGCCCTCCTTGAATTGTTTATTTGATTGCTGAATACCCACTTAACGAGAATGCCAATCTTTTCTTAGTTCTCCAACAACTGTTTGCGCAATATCAGGCTGATTCATAGTATACAAATGAAGTCCATCTACGCCTTGCGAGGAAAGCTCAATAAATTGTTGAGCAGCATATTCGATACCTGCTTTTCGAAGAGAAACAGGATCGTGTTCGTACTTATGAAGAATCTTCACGATAGGAGCAGGAAGGGAAGCGCCACACATAAACACCATGCGGGTAATTTGTTCTTTGCTCAAAAACGGCATGATTCCCGCTGTGATAGGACGGGTAATTCCTGCATTTAATGCATCGTCCCAGAAACGGAAGAAGCTTTCATTATCGAAGAAGAGCTGGGTGACAAAGAAGTCGGCACCTGCTTCTTGTTTTTGCTTCAAATGCTGGATGTTTAGTTTGGAATCGAAGCAATCAACGTGGTTTTCTGGATACGCAGCAGCACCAACGCAGAAGCCTGCTTCTTTAAGAAGAGGAATCAGGTCCTTTGCGTAGGTAAACTCATTAATTGGTTCAACTCCTTTAGGAATATCACCACGAAGCGCTAATACGTTTTGAATACCCTTATTTTTTAAATCATCAACTGCTTCTTCAATTTTCTTTTTCGTTGCCGTAACACAGGTAAGATGAGCAACGGCAGGACAATCCAGTTCATCCTGCAATAATGCGGCAATATCAGCTGTTGCATTGCTATTTCCGCTACCACCTGCTGAATAGGTTACTGATACAAAATTTGGGTACAGGTTAGTAAGCTCTGAAGTAACTTTGCGAGCAGCATCTAATGTCAATTCTCCCTTTGGAGGGAAGATTTCGAAGGAGATTGGCTGGGTGCCATTTGCCTTCGCAACTTTAAATATGTTATCTATCTTTCTCATGCCTCTGATTATAAAAACCCTTGGAGCAGACTATGAGAAGAAAATCGTAATAGGCTTATACCTATTTCTATTAAATGGTTATAGATTTTAACTATACCCCTGCAGACTATATTTTCGCTTTATTCGTTCTAGTTTTCGCCGCCAAGGAACAAACAGAGCACTCAGGAATACCACGGTTGCTATGCCATGTACTACATCGAAAGGCAAACCAGCACCATAAGCAGCTAACGCACCTGGAACGGTAAGAGGATTAATATAGCCAACAACATACCAACTGTTCAAAACTAATCCGTAAAGAAGCGCTGAGAAAAACCCTCCTACCAAAACTGAGGAGTTGTTCAATTCGAAATGCTGCGCAGCAACTCCCGACAGGTAACCAATGAGCCCCCAGGCATACATTTGCCAAGGAGTCCAAGGTCCTTGACCAAAAAAGAAATTACTGCATAGAGCAGCAAGCGCCCCTACCATAAACCCGCAGCGTTTCCCAAACACCACTCCTGCAATAATGCAGATTGCTGAAACTGGCTTGAAGTCGGGGACAAGCGCAAAGAGAATTCGCCCTGCACTAGCAAGCGCTGCCAAAACAACTGTAGGCATTATCTGCCGCAATGCTGGTCTTTGTGCTTCAAAACCTCCAAAGAAAAGAGCGAGCGCAACAAGCACTACAAAAAGTGTGAGCAGTGCAGCTTGTTCTATCTGAAAATATGCACAGGCAATAAGCACTGCAGGAACCGCAACAAGTCCACCCACCTCAGCTATCGAAAAAAACTGTTTCATTACAGAGCGCTCCGAGTAAAAGTTCGTGAAAAGTCATCCTCCAAAGGGCGATAGAAAAAATTGCCCTGAAAAAATTGATTGGTTGGCTCCGAACAGGCAACCTGCCCATCGAATAACAAAGTGGCAGTGTCGGCAACGCAATTGACAAAGCTCAAATCATGACTGCAAAACACAACGGTAGTTCCTTTTTCAACCTCCGCGCTAAGTATCTTTCCAATGAGCGTTTTATAGGCAACATCAAGCCCTTTAGTAGGTTCGTCAATAAGTAGAAGTTTTGGCTTTGTTAGAAGCACTTTAGCGAAAGCCAATACTTGTTGCTGTCCACCCGAAAGATCAAAGGGATGATGAGACATAAGCGATGTCAATCCAAACTTCTCAAGCATTTGGATTGCCTCGTTTTTCGTATAGCCGCTAGAATTGGACCATTCTAATAGTTCTTCCTCAACAGAATCTTTCACAAATAATGCTTTTGGATCTTGGGGAATGTATCCTTGCGAATATATCAGGCCGTTTTTCACCTGGCCTCTAACTGGCTTCAATAATCCTGCTAATAGTTTTAATGCGGTAGTTTTACCACAGCCGTTGCTTCCCACCAGCGCATTAATTGTTCCCTCTTCAAAAGAAAAAGAACATCCATGCAAAACAGGAGATTCCTTTCGTTGATAGAAAAACATGACGTCCTTAAGCATGAGCGCAGATGAATTTTTTTGACCAAACAAGCTCGTCTTCTTTTTTTGACAAGATTCTTCGCTTTCAAAGCTCTTCTGGTCGCTTTTCTTCTGGCCATTTCTGGTGAGAGGCTGACAAAATGTTCGCTGGGCATATTGCGGACAGGACGATATCGGACAAGACTCTATTCCCGTTTCCGAAAGACGGGCAATAGTTTTTGCATAAGGCGCAAGAGCTTCAATTTGATGGGTAGCTACCACAATCGTAATGCCAAGCTCTCTATTCAAGCGAAAAAGTACATGGGAAACGCTACTCTCTGAAATGGGGTCCAACTGAGAGGTTGGTTCATCTAACAAGAGAACAGAAGGATTCATTACAAGAACACTCGCAATATTGAGGATTTGTTTTTGTCCTCCCGAAAGATGGGCGGTTTCTTTATGAAGCCACGATTCGATACCTAAAAAATGAGCAACCTCTGCAACACGGCGTCGCATTTCTCCAGGCTCACAGTTTATATTTTCCAAACCAAATGCAAGCTCGTGCCACACTTCTGAACACACTGCTTGGTTTTCAGGATTCTGAAAGACATAACCCACCTCAGGAAAAAACTGGCGTGATTTATCGTTGACATCCAGTTCTTTTCCGCAAATTGTAAGGCGCCCTGTTCGCGTTCCTTCAGGAGCAATTTCAGGCTTGCAGGATTGAAGCAAAGTGGTTTTCCCGCAACCAGTTTCTCCCACCAGTAATACGAAATCACCTTTTTCAACCTGCCACGATAGAGGTCCTAGACAAAAAGAAGTATCTTTTGAAGAATTCGCACCCAATCCAATTTCAACAGGAGGGTAGCAAAAAGAAAACTCCTCCCAACAAACAATACCTTCATTATGACGTTCTGAACTAACCATTTTTTGTCCAAATCAATAACACAACAATTACAAACGCATTCTTACAAAAAGTTCGATATAGAGAGGAAAAGCAAGCATAACAAGATGACTTATTATTCCCCAACAAGGAAATACGCCCGTTATGGTTGGATAAAAACTTACCGAAGTGCCCGCCAAAAGTATCCCCAGCAAATCAATCACAACAAGCAGGCAAAACACCGCGCCTACCCCGTAGTCAAACAATCCTCCCGAAAATCGCTGATACTGCGACCGCTCTCTTTTGCTTGCCCATCCTTTTGCACGCATGGCATCGGCTGTCTCGAGCGAATCTTCCATTGACCATTCCATAAGCGAAGTCACCTGACGCAACCGCGCTGAAAGCGAAGAAGGTTTTTCATAAAGGTAGGCAGCACTACAAGCTTGATTGGATTGAGCAATAGTTTCTCCTCTTGAAACGAATTGAGGAACAAGGCGCAATATCATGGTTAGCATCAATCCAACCGTAGGTAACCGTTTTCCAAAAACCGTCATTATTTTGTCCGAACTCAAAATCCCTGAAGCGTTAGAAAACCATATGAGCGTACTTACCAAAAGAAGCCCCATACACAAACCGTATACGGCACTTTCGAAATAATATGCCTGCGTACCTATACGAAACAGTTCAGTACTTCCTGCTGAAACAAAGAGAGGGTTCACTAGAGCAACAATAGCAATCAAAGGAATCTGCCAGATGAGCATTTTTGCAGTAGCCAAAAAACCCTTCAAATAGAAATGATAGAAAAGCCCTCCCAGTACATTTGCAATCAGAAATACCGGATGAAATAGCGCCATGGAAAAAATAAGCACTACAACAAAATACAGTACTGCTAACCCAGGATGAAAAATATCAAAAGCAGTTCTTTTTATTGCTATCCCTTTTCTCTCTTGTTTTGGTTCTTTGGTTTGTCATTGTTGAGTAACCAGCGCTGAACTATCGTAGACTGAACATCATTTCTGAATAATCTTTGGCGAATCATTAGTGCGGCTCTATTAGGTATGGCTTTTCGTTGGCGAATCGTCCTTACTGAACGTAGTACCAAACAACCGAATCACCGTCTTTGAGAAGATAATTGCTGCAAGAAGTCATAGGCGTAGTCCCGTTAACAGAAAACATCCACCCACTATTTCCTCCGTATTGCTTTTCCGCTAGCCCGTTAATGCTCTTTACATACATCCCATACGAACTTGAAGATGATGAAACCGACAGTCCTGTTTTACAAAGAGCATCATATACACTTGCTCCTTGAGAAAGTGTCACCGTTTTCGTATAGGAAAAAGGCTGGTTAACCTCGCTGGCAACTACCTGAACTGACACCGTTAAGCGCGCATCAGAACTTCCCGAATCTGTTTGCTTGTTGGCGTTTTCGTTCTGTACTGAGGAACCCTTTTGAGTTTCTTGAACTTGCGAGCCGCCCTTTGCTAATTCGTTCGAAGTATCTGAATTGCCCTTGTTAGATTCATTTACCCCTTCGCCTTCTTGCGAAAGCGCGTCATCTGATTGCACTTCAGCAGAAACCGCTTCCGAGATGCGGTTATCATTTTCTGCCGTTTGATTCAGAAGAGCTCCAACTGAAACACCAATGAGAACAACCGCAAGTACGGTAATGATAAGCGCAGCAATTTTTCTCTTCAAATCATTCATATGAAATTCCTGACCTCCTAATTAAACCGACCAGGTCTTTTTCCCCATAAAAGCCATCCTGCAACGCCAAGAAGGATCACACCGCCTGCAACTCCTGCAATAGGAAGAACAGTGGCCAATAAAGTGTCTTCGCTGGTTTGATTGCTAGCGTTTTTGAGCGAGTAATTACTTGCGCTTGTTTGCAAAACGCTGTTCTCTTGAAGATTTTCTTCCCCTTGTTGCCCTTCGCCCTCGCCTAGGCTAGCTCGGTTTTGACCAGACCCTAAACCAGGCGTGTTGGAAAGTTCATTATTTGTTCCAGCGAAAGCGCCGGAGTTGCTTTCGGAATTTGTTGGATTGGATGAATCTGCTACTTTATTATTTTTAAAAGCAACCAAAGCTGTATAGTCAATCAAATAATAGAGTGTTCCCTTTTTATCAACTGCAATCGGAGAGTCACAATACTGAACATAAGAATCGGTTGCTTCCCATATTTGTTTTGCAGTAGCCTCGCCCAAAACATATTGATAGAGACTGCCATCATATTTATTTTGGGTAAAATACACTACCGTTTTATCAGCCTGACAAGAAACAAGGGGAGTACTTCTTACATCTCCCAGTAAGTCCCCGTTATCAAGTGATTTAATTTGTGAGAATTCTTTTGTATCAAGATTGATGAGAACAAGACCTTCTGGACAACCAACAATCATGGTTCTGTCTACAATCGTAGGCGTGCATACTATATTAGCAATGCCAAGATTAATGGTATCAATCTGCGTGATTCCATTTTCGGTTAACTCCAAGATGCGAACCACACCATCACGAGTTATTGCATAGATACGACCATCATCATCACGTACCAAATCAGAGTTAATAGTGGTATTGATGCCTTGGTCCTTTAATGAAAGGATGCTTCCAATCACTTCGCCTGTTGCAACGCTAAACGCCTCAAAGGTTGCCGATGCACTAGACATCACATACATATCTTCAACAATAACGCCACCATTCCAGTAATATCCCTCATCTTCATTTTTCGAGCCCCAAAGCAAATCACCCGTTTGTAAATCAAAAGCACGGATTTGTCCCCTGAAACAGGAGTAGTCATTATCAAATTCAGTAGTCCCTACTAAAATCGTACCGTTATGAACCGTTAACGTGCAGGAAGATTGCGCATTCGACGAAGCCTCACTATCAGGCCAAAAAGCCTCACCGGTAAGCCACTTAGTAGTAAGCGTGTCGGCAGTGAGAGCCTGAAGAGCACCGCCATCAAGAGGCACTAAAATAAGGCCATCAGCTATAACAGGTCTACTGGTATAACTAATGGTATTCGCAAGAGGCGCCGAATCTTCCAATTCTCCTGTTTCAGCGTTTACTTTGTATAGCTGTGAATCAACCGCAAAATATACAAACCCTTGAGCAATTATGAGCTCACTTATGCTTGGCCACTTGTTTTCAGCAACAATATTAAACGCCCAAGAAAGCTCTGCTTTATCAACGGGAGTTTGAGCAGTAGTGACGGTGCCTCCATTTTCTGTATTGTTGTAGCCCGACCAGTCAGATTCCCATTTTGGAGCAACAGCATTATTGTCAACAATGACATTCCCTGAAGATTCTACAGCGCTCTGCCCCCATGCTGAGTAATACCACACTACGTCCGTAGATCCGTCTTCAACAAGAGTAACTGAACTCGCACCAACGTCAGATGGAGCACCATTAATAAATAACTGCCAGTATTTTCCCGTATTTGGGTCATACCCTAATGACTGAGAAGCATCAAAAGGCGATGTGATGCTGTTTATGAGCAAACCATATTCAGTACTCGAATAATCGGCAGTAATCTTATTGGCTTCAAATACCTTTTTTGTCAAATCTTCAGCAGTAAGTAAGTTTTTTTCAGAATCAACAGAAAGGGTATAGATAGCTTTTTGAGTCCATACTTGATCCTTGCCTTCAGCATCAATACCAATAATGGTGCAAGTAGCTTTTACTTCACTCGTTTCGGGACCATAGTGATCAGAACCAACAATATCTGCTTCTTTTCCTGAAAGAGTTTGGGAAGAACCTTCTTCCTCATCCAACAAAGCAGCTTGCATAAGCGTATTAGCAGTAGGTGAAGATGTAGCTTCAGAAGAAACGTCTTGAACGTCTGATGAGGCTGTCTTTTGTGCAGTTGAAGCTGTTTGACTTTCAGATGATTCCGTTTGAGTTATTGAAAGGGTCTTTTGAGAAGCGAGCTCATCAAAACCTGTATCACGATCACTTTCTTCAATTGCATAAGCAGGAGAAGCGGTTGCAAAAACCAACAACGCCGCAAGCATGCAGGAAAACAACTTAAAGACAAGTGTGTTTGGAGCGGGAGCGCACACAACACCACCCCGCATAGGAAGGAATTTCCTTTTCATACTATTCTCTTTCATCCAGGGCTTGTGCCGGCAGGCATTCCGACTTAATTGCCATCACTTAGGCAAATTACGGTTACTGGTATAGCATGGGATTCTCACCCAAATTCCCCTGTGCGCCTTTGCGCCTCATTATGAAATGAGCCAGCCTTCGCCAAATGTAATAATGCGTGATTCTAGCGTGAAAAAAATTATTTTTCCATAGCTTTTCTTCCATTTAGCGGACAGGTTCCCTATAAATGGTGGCGTACAATACCCCTGTGGAAAACCGAACTTACATATGCATTGATTTAAAGTCTTTCTATGCCAGCGTAGAGTGCGCTGAACGAGGCCTTGATCCTTTCACTACCAATCTTGTAGTAGCAGACCCTACGCGTACGGAAAAAACAATTTGTCTTGCTATTACACCCGCCTTAAAAGCACTTGGCGTACGTAATCGATGCCGTGTTTTTGAAATTCCCGACACTATCGATTTCATCATGGCACAACCACGCATGAAGTTATATATGCAGCGGTCTGCAGATATTTACCAAATTTATTTACGTTACGTTTCTGCGCAAGACATTCACGTTTATTCGATTGATGAGTGTTTTATTGACGCCACACCTTATCTAAAACTCTACAAAACGGACGCTCTTAGCTTCGCAAAAACACTCAAAGAGGCTGTTTTTTCAGAAACCCACATCACCGCAACGGCAGGAATTGGGACCAATCTCTTCCTAGCAAAAGTTGCTCTTGATATCACCGCAAAACATGAGGTCGATGGTATTGGATATTTAGACGAAGCGCTTTTCCAAGAAAAGATATGGCACCATCGTCCCATCACTGACATATGGAATATTGGTCCTGGTATTGCACGCCGCCTTTCGAAATATGCCGTATACGACCTTGCCGGCGTTGCTGCCATGAAAAAAGAGACGCTCTTTAAGGAATTTGGGGTAAATGCCGAATTTCTCATTGATCATGCCTGGGGAATGGAACCGTGTACTATAGCCCAAATAAAAGAATACAAACCGGAATCGAACAGTCTTACCAGCGGGCAAGTTCTCCCACGGAGCTATTCTTATGAAGAAGCACGCCTTGTTCTCTACGAAATGGTGGACTCGCTGGTGTTAAGCCTTATTGAAAAAAACTCAATCATTAGCGGCGTTAGTATAGGCTTAGGGTTTGAACAAAAAAGTTCTGCTCATAAATCGCACAAGCTTCCTCATCGTACTTCAGGTTTTAAACAGATTTGGAAAGTATTTGCTCAGCTCTACGACGAAATTACTCCCTTAAACGCTCAAATTAGGCGAATCAATATTGGCTTTTTCGGTGTGCTTCCTGAGGAATTCGAAGAAATATCCCTTTTTGATAACTTCGAAGAAACGCAAAAAGAGCGTTCGGTTCAAGAAGCCATTCTTGCCGTAAAACAGAAGTTCGGAAAAAACGCTTTATTGAAAGCGTCAAGTTATAAGGAAGAAGCAACTTCTCGAGAACGCAACGAGCAGGTTGGAGGGCACCATGGATAAACCAGTTTTTCCTGATGCTAGTTGGCGGCGCGTTGATCCTGCCGACCGAGCGCGTCAGTTTATGCCTTTTGCTGCCCTTACCGGCTACTATGACTTAATCAAGGAAAGGGAAATTACTCGCGAACCCAAGAGAATACTGAGTGAAGAAAGAGAATTAGAGCTTTCGCGCACTCTTTCACATATCAAAAAGGGAGATATGGTAAAAGTAGTTCACTACCAAAACCAAGGGTATTGCACCACTACAGGCATCGTGACTGAAATTGACCTGACTTTTCATACTGTTCGGATAGTTAAAGAACGTATTGCGCTGGCCGATATTTGGGAATTAACGCCTTTTACCCAATAAGAGCGCGGAGTTCATCTCCGCTTGAAAAAGGATGAACCTCGTTAGCAGAGATAATAACCACTTCGCCATCCCAAGTAAGATTTTCAGAGTTGTCTTCATTCTTTTTAGTTTTATAAGCTTTTGTACGAACAATATACATAAACTTAATTGTTGAATTTCCGTTAGAGTCTAGCGGAATCTCTTCTCGATTGAAGTTGTACTCCAGGCCTTTAAGAATCTGCTCAATCTTATCAGTTGCACTATTTGACGTACCGAATCCAACAACGCCTACTTCAGAATTAAAAAGCACGCCTGGGCCAACATAGCAGGTGCGGATACTCTCCCGCCTTTGCTGTTCGCTTTTATGGATGACAAAACAAACAACCACTACTAAAACCCACCAAACAATAGTAAGAATCAAATCGAGCGGATTGTCTACAATATCGAAATGGAGGTAGTACCAAAGAGCAAGAAAGAAGCAGGCAGACAGAACTGCTACTGCAGAAATAATCCAATTGGATTTTTTCATACTCTTGCCCCCTTCACACTTTTCCGTATACCACCAAATAAAACCCTGTTAATACCGTGTCTATAATAGCCCACTTTGCGTAACAGTGCATTATTAATTATCGCATAACGCCTGTTCAGACAAGTAGAGGACAAGTTTTGCCCTCTACAATAAACTCACCGAGCACCTATATAAAGTAGACACCGAACTACTTAACAGGTTCAAAAGAGGAAAATTGGTTTTCTATCCAATTAGCTCTTAGTATACCTGGGAACTCCAGAAGATTATTTCAACTATCACAAATTTTTATTCAATTAATACAAATATTACTTGCTTTGAAAGAAATACTCGCGATGCCTGCTTCGCTCTTACCTTTACGAAGCCTTTTGCAAAGCAAGCTTTGCGGGCAAAACTTCCGATACCAAAATTGCAGCAAAAACTAAAACAAAACCAATCATAACTTGACCAGTAAGCACTTCAGCCCCAAACGCAACGCTAAATGCAACACCGAAAGGAGACTCTAAAGAAAGCAATAAGCTCGCACTTGCGGGAGGAACATGAGCCTGGCCAACATTCTGAAAAAGAAGAGCAACTGCCGTACACGCAACCGCCAAATAACCCAAAGAAAGATATTGCTCGAATCCTAAACTGAAAAGATAAGAAGGAATCGATTCAAAACCTATCCCTATCCCCAAGGAAAGCACTGCAACCGTAGCAAACTGCCACATAGTAAGCACATATATGTCGCGTCCTTTGGAGAACTTTGAAACCAAAATGATGTGCACTGCATAAAAGACAGCACAAGCAAGAGTAAAAAGATCACCTATGTTGACGTCGGATTCACCATTGAGACTAATAAAGCCTACACCTGCAATGCAAAGAAACGCCGCAACCAGATTGAATTTTGTTGGCGCACGATAGGTCACCGCCCATGCAAGAAAAGGAACCATCACGCAATATGTACCCGTCAAAAATGCATTTTTGCCTGGAGTTGTATACTGAATGCCCACAGTTTGAAGATAATACCCGCTACCAAGAGCTAAGCCAAAGAGACAACCGTACAAAAGATATTCTTTTTTAAAGAAGAGTGCTCTTTTTTTCCAAAACACCAATGCCAAAATCAGAGCCGCAATTGAAAAGCGAATGAACAGAATCCAGGCAGGGGAAATATATGAAGTAATGTCTTTCACGATAACAAAAGAGCTTCCCCAAATAATTGTGGCAGCAACTATCAGAAGTTTATAAACCACACCAGACCTTTCTTGCCTACTCGCTTGTAAAACAGAGGGCAGTTTCTGTACCCAATAATCAAAAAAATAACATTGAGGTTCTCGTCCCATCCTAAGCAATAAGACTTGAACAAACAAAAAGGGTTGAATGGATTCCAACCCTGTAAGCTTCACTGGAGCCGAAGATGGGACTC
>URBX01000006.1 GCA_900546175.1 uncultured Eggerthella sp.
CTTTGGTTCTCGGTTCGAATCCGGGTGGGCCCACCATCTTTTTTCTCGCACTCTTCTCGGAGTATTTTTCCTTTCCTGCTTATAGTTATCGCATTTGAGAGTAGACTTGTCTCTGTTTATTGTTGATGATTACGGAAATACTATGATTTACTCTACAGACTTGCCAAAACAAACGAGCATAATAACAGAAGCATATCCTTCATCTGATGATGGTGTTCCTAGTTTTTTTCGAAACAAAACACCAATGTTTCCTAAGGCTACGTACCAGTGTGTTGAGTATTTCAATGAAATACTTCCAGCTATTTATAGATGCACGTTTGAGATTGAGAATTTTCCCTTTGCAAAACGCCTCATGTGGCATTGCGTAGTTGAACCAGGAAAGCGAGCTCTTCTTATCGATTGCGGTTGGTGGGAGCTTTGTGGAGTAAAAATGCTTGATGAAGTGGTTGATCGCTTTAATATTCCGTGGGAAAAAATCGATGTTTTTATTACTCATTTTCACGAGGATCACGACGGAAATCTCGCCTATTGTCTAAAGCAAGGTGTAGGTAATGTTTTTCATGGTCCTCGCCAGGTGTATCAAGAAAAAAATGTTAATTCGTATCTTCGCGCAACTGGTTCTGCTCAAGCTAACGATTATGAATTTATTCCTCTGTTGGAGTTATTTCATGGAAAGAATATTATTGGAGCCCCAAAAGCTTTCAAGCAGATTCAAAAGCAAGTAGGAAAAACATTTGAAATTGCAGACTATTCTTTTGAAACGATCTTTACTCCAGGTCATACCAATGACCATATTTGTTTGGTAGATTGGGGGAAAGGACTGCTTTTTGCGGGGGATCACATTACCGACTCTGCGCCAGGTGTATTAAAAGTTGATACAGAGACACCCGTTCTTGTAGAGTATCTTGATAGTCTTGAGTCTCTCAAGCAGGCAAATTTAAACTACGTTCTGATGAGTCACGAAAAGCCTTTAATTGGCACAGAAGCGATTAATGCATTTCTTGAAAAAATGATTAGGAAATGTGATAAGCCGTTCCGGAAATCTCTTGATATCCTTGCTCAGCAAAAAAACCCTATCAGTATGTATAATTTTTCGTCTTTTGCAGAAGCTCATAGGCCGGGAGGCTATCGAGCACAAACAGCAGAGGTTCGAGGAAGAAGACTGATGTATAACTACAGCTTTGTTGATTATCTTGAGCACACAGGAAAAGCTGCTTTCCACGAAGACGATAACGGCGTTCGCTTGTATTACCTTAAATAAAACAAAAAGATTAATAGCTCCCGCGTTTCCTTTTAGGGTTATCTTTCTTTTTTTCGTTCTGCAGTCCTCAGTTTTTACAAAAAAAGAAAGGGCGTTAAAAACGCCCTTTCTCCGGAATCTGACCAAGAATTAAACTTGGAGTTTGAACCATGATTCAAACAATTAGTCGAGAGCAGTACCTGCAATCCAGGTCTGATACTCGATGTGACCGTCATGGTCTTCTACGCCCTTAGCGATGGTGATACGCTGTACGGTAGGAGCGCCTTCCTCAAGCCACATAGCGCGGCAGTCACGATAAAGGAGCTCGGTTGGGCCGTAAGGAGAATCCTCGAAGTAGCCGTCGCCACCGAAGATCTCAAGCATTTCGTCAGATACGAGACGAACGGTGTCAATGGAGAAGAGCTTGCAGATAGCAGCCTTTTCATTGATGTACTCGCCTTCGTTGTCAAGATCGAAGTCGTCGCAGAAGTCGATAATGGTGCAACGAAGTGCATGAATCATCATCTGCATGTTAGCGAGCTTCATGCGGATAGCCTGACGCTTGATGATTGGCTTACCGAAGGTAACGCGGTCGCGAGCACGAGCGATAGACATCTCGAACATACGCTGAGCGATACCGAGGTTAGAAGTAGCAATGTGTACACGGGATACAGCGAGGGAATGCATAGCAACCTTCATGCCTTCGCCACGCTTGCCAAGCATCAATTCTGGCTCGAGCTCAACGTTGGTGAACTTCAAACCAGTGTGGCCGGAACCACGGCAACCCATCATATGAGGCATTGGAACGAGTTCGAAACCAGGCTTATCCATTGGTACGAAGAATGCGGAGAGACGGTCGTCACCCTTCTTATCTGGGTCGGTTACGCAGATAACGTAAGAGAACTGGGAGCAGTCAGTGTGAGAAATGAGCCACTTCTCGCCGTTGAGGATCCACTTACCCTTCTCTTCGTCCCAAACTGCGGTGGAGTGCAAGTCAGCACCAGTACCACCAGACTGCTCAGTAAGAGCAAAGTTGGTGAAGATGGTCTTGTCCTGGAAGAGAGGCATGTACTTCTCTTTGATTTCAGGCTGACCAAAGTCGTCAAGGATGCGCCAGTTCAAGTCAGATGCATAGTGCATGTGCATACGCATGCCCGAAGGACCACGGGAGAACTCTTCCTGTACCTGAAGAATTTCCTTCTCGGTGAGGCCCCATCCGCCGTACTCTACAGGAAGAGAGTAACGATAGATGTCGTTGTCGATGTTCCACTGATAGAACTTCTCTGGGAAAGTGTTGGTTACTTCAATTTCCTTTTGCCACTCAGTGTAAGGACCTTCAACCTGCTCGCGAACCTTCTTGAGGAAAGCCTTGAACTGTTCGTCGGTAATAGTTGCATTTGGATTCATTAATAATCCTCCTAATTGGATTGTATCTGAGGCGTATTACGCCTATGACCCTTATGCGGCAGATTCCGGATTTTCCGCTGCAAGAATTATACCCTTGTTAGTCTTAAAGCTGTCCAATAGGGAATTTTTTCCATTATTTTTATGATTGATAGGTGCAGGCTATTAATGAACGTTTTTCCTGCACTAATGCCACTTTTGTGAGTGTATTAAGGCGTGTTTTGGCCTTTGATAGGTTTTTTCTAATGTTTTCATTCAATAAGTCTATCAATCTTGAAATCTATCTTAGAAATCAATCTGCTTGCCTTGTTTTCACTTGATTTAAGAGCTTAAAACGACAGTTGTTCTATAAGTCTAAAGCGCCAGTGTTTTTTTGCGGCAGCTTTTTGGCTAGAGGTTTTGGTTCGTTAAGAAGGAGTAGGGAAGTTTCAGTTTGTATAAAGAAATCTCCTTAGGTTTTTGGGTTTGCTCTCATGATTTTCACTCGGTTTTGAACTCCCCTATATTTAATTAAGTAAAGAAGCGCTAGAGTTGAGTGCATAACAATTGGTGTTCAAGAAGAATTATTAAAAGATCCTTTCCCCTTATTTGTCGTTTTGTCCAAGAAAATGAAAGGATAAAACGATCGGGTAAAGCTTTTGCCCAAAAAGAGGCTTCTTATTTTGTAACAAACCGCGCTGCTTGTTTAATTTGCCTTCTGTTTCATCGCTGTTTTTTGGCCTTTTGCCGGCTATCATTTTTTTTCAGATGGTCAAATTCTAAAAATTGAGCAGTTTTTTAACGTTCAAATTTGAGCTCGAAAGGTACAAAAATAGTGTCTGTAAAGGTATTATCTTCCTTGTTGAGGGGAAAAATTCGGAATCAATAGAACACACCTATGAATCAAAAGTGATTGTTCGGGGAATAACCTATTGGACACTTTTTTCCATAAACTTCAAACTTTCTTACAGCAGAAAGTCCGACCTCTGGCGGTTTAAGCCAGGACAATTTCATCTAGGCTGATTTTTAGATGAGGAGAAGGAGAAAACTATGGATTTTAGCTTCACCGAAGATCAGGAATTAATGATTGACAGCATTAAGGAATTTGCTGCAACTTACTTTACTGATGAAGCAGTAAAGGAAATGTACGAAGTACATCATGGTGTTCCTGATGAGGTTCAGGATGCATATCGTGACCTTGGCTTCGCATTTATGGGTTTGCCAGAGGAAATTGGCGGTATCCCTGCAGACTGCTTTACTCTCGGTATTCTTACTGAGACTCTCTACCGTGCAACTGGCTGCATGACTCCATTCATGACCGGTATGTTGGCTGCATACGACGTTGCAGAATTCGGTTCCCCAGAGCAGTGCCAGCTCATCGTTGATCACTATGAGAAGTCCGGTCGCAGCTTTGCTGCTATGTGTCTTTCCGAGCCAGGCGCTGGTTCTGACAACATGGGCATGACCACTACTTGCCGTGATCAGGGCGACGGTACTTTCATCTTGTCTGGTCAGAAGACTTGGGTTACCAACGGTGCAGACGTTCCTTATCTCGTTGTAATTGCAAAGGACGAGAATCCTGCACGTGAGAACAAGTCCATGTCTCTTTGGCTTGTTCCTTCCGACACCCCAGGTGTTTCTACTGCTCACTTGACTAAGCTTGGTCAGCAGACTGTTCCTTTCGTAGACGTATTCTTTGATGACGTTAAGCTTACCGAAGCAAATCGTCTTGGCGAAAAGGGTCAGGGCTGGTTGCTTCTTATGAAGAACTTTGAGTTCGAGCGCTGCCTCGTTGTTGCTCAGGGTCTCGGTCTTGCTGAAGCAGCTCTTGACGATGCTATTGATTACGCTCTTGACCGTATCGCATTTGGTAAGCCAATTGCTGATAACCCTCGTGTTCAGGACCTCATTACTGAGTCCAAGCGCACCATTCTTTACACTCGTTGCATGCTTTACTTGTGCCTCTGGATGCTCGACGACGGTCAGTCCTGCAACGCTGAGGTTGCAATGCTCAAGTCCGAGTCTACTAAGACCTGCTTGAAGGTTGCTGACAATGCAATCGAAATCTTTGGTGGTCTTGGTTACACCGAAGAAGTACGCGTTGGTCGTATCTGGAAAGACCTCCGTGGTAACGCTCTCGCTGGTGGTACTTGCGAGGTTATGGACTACATTGCTGGTCGTGCAATTGTTGCAAAATATCGCGCAAAGAAGGGCTAAGTCCTATAAGTGGTAACTAATTTAGCAATGATTCACGTAAGTGGATCATTGCTAATGTTTGGTTAGAAAAAGTTCAATCTCTTTTTTGTAGGTAATACAAACAAGAATAGGAGCAAAAAAATTATGAAAATTGTTGTTGCTGTAAAGGTAGTTCCAGACGATCAGGATATCTTCGTATCCACTGATCGCACTTTGGACTATTCCAAGGCTAAACCAAAGGTATCTGAGTATGACAAGAATGCTATCGAAGCAGCTGCTCAGTTGGCAAAGGAAAACGGTGCTTCTGTAGTAGCAGTTTCTGCTGTACCTACCAAGTCTAACGATAACAAGGCTAAGCAGGAACTTCTTGCTCGCGGTGTTGACGAGCTCTTCATGGTTGCTGATGACGCACTTGAGACTGCAGACTCCTTCGCTACCGCACAGGTTCTTAAGGGTCTCGTTGACGCAAACGCAGCTGATTATGACCTCATCATTTGTGGTGACGGTTCTGCTGACTTCTATGCTGGTCAGGTAAACGTACAGCTTGCTGCAGCTCTTGACGTTCCTACCGTAAACAACGTAACTTCCATCGCAATCGAGGGTAACGTTGCAGTTGTTGAGCGTACTCTTGACGACGAAGTTGAGGAGATCGAAGTACCACTTCCTGCAGTTATTGCAGTATCTCCTGAGGTTGCTGAACCTCGTATTCCTGGCATGCGTGACATTCTTGCTGCTAAGAAGAAGCCACAGACTGTAAACGAAGGTGCTGCTGTTGAGGCAAAGACCACCGTTTCTGACATTAAGGCTCCTGAATTGGCTCCTCGTAAGTGCCAGATCTTCGAAGAGGGCGACATCGACGCATTCGCTGCTGCTGTTGCTGAAGCAATCAAATAAGGATAAGGCGGTATTAAAGAATGAAAGCATTAGTTCTTGCTGAAACTATTGACGGTCAGAAGGCACTTTGTGCTGGTGCTCGCTCCATCGCTGATGTTGTTGAGTTGGCTGTTGTTAAGGGCGCACCAGTAACTGGTGTTGCTGATAAGGCTTATGATATTGAGCTTCCTGCAGGTCAGCCTGTAGAGAACGCTGCAGCTGGTGTTAAGGCTGCATTTGAGGCTGCTGGCGCAGACATCGTTCTTGTTGAGCCAACTCCTCGTAACAAGATTCTTGCTGGTCTTTTGGCCGCATCTCTTGGTACTTCTGTTGTTTCTGACGTAACCGCAATCAACGGTGACGTAGCAACCACCATGTACTTCGGTGGTTTGGCTGAGGCTCAGAACACCGCTTCTGGTGCTAAGATTTACACCGTTGCTGCAACTTGCTTTGCTCCTGCAGAAGCAACTGGTACCGACGCTGTTGAGACCATTGCTTATGTAGCTCCTGCTAAGCCACTCGTTCTTCGTGGCGTTAAGGAAGTTCCTAAGACTGGTGCAGACCTCACTAAGTGCGATGTTGTTATTGGTGCTGGTCGTGGTTTCCAGGCTGAAGAGGATCTTCAGATGGCACGTGACTTGGGCGCTAAGGTTGGCGGCGAACTTGGTTGCTCCCGTCCTTTGGCTGAGAATGTAACCTGGTTGCCTCGTAATCTCTACATCGGCGTTTCTGGTTTGCAGCTTGCTCCTAAGGCATACTTCGCATTGGGTATTTCCGGTCAGATGCAGCACATGGTTGGTGTAACTGGCGCTGACACCATTATCGCTGTTAACAAGGATGCTAATGCACCTATCTTCAAGCAGTGCGACTACGGTATCGTTGGCGATATCTACAAAGTAATCCCTGCTTTGATCGAAAAGCTCTAAGTTTTTTAGATTCTGCGGAGTGCAACCATTTTACGAGAAGTGGGAGCACTCCGTACTTTTATGATTACTCTGAAAGGAAAAGTAATGGCTGAAGCAGACTTCGATGTCATTATTGTAGGTGCTGGTTGCGCAGGTTCTGTAGCAGCTTACACACTTGCACAGGCTGGCAAGTCAGTTCTTGTTGTTGAGCGTGGTAACTACGCTGGCGCAAAGAACATGACTGGTGGTCGTATTTATACTCACTCACTTGCAAAGGTATTCGATGATTACAAAGATGCTCCTTTGCAGCGCAAAATCGCCCATGAGCGTATTTCTTTGATTTCTCCAGATTCAAACTTCACTATTGACTACACTTCTGAGGATTTGAAGAAGGAAGGTCAGGAGTCCTACTCTGTTCTCCGTGGCCCATTCGATCAGTGGCTTGCTGAGAAGGCAGAGGATGCTGGTGCTGAATATATTTACGGCATCGCAGTAGAGAATCTTCTCATGGACGATAATGGTAAAGTTACTGGTATTGACGCATTCGGTGACGAGATCACTGCCGAAATGGTTATTCTTGCTGACGGTGTAAACTCTCTCCTCACCTCTAAAGCAGGTCTTTCCAAGAAGGCTCCTTCTATTGATATGGTTGCTGTTGGTGCAAAGGAAACCATTGAGCTTCCTGCAGACGTTATCGAAAGCCGTTTCCTCTGTAACCCAGGCGAGGGTGCTTCTTGGCTCTTTGCTGGTGATTGCTCCAATGGTGTAATTGGCGGTGCTTTTGTTTATGCAAACGAAGAATCCGTTTCTGTTGGTATCGTAGCTACCATGGCTGAGGTTCTCAAGCAGGACATCCCTGTTTATCAGATGCTCGAGAACTTCAAGAACCGTCCTGAGATTGCTCCACTTATCCGTGACGGTAAAACTGTTGAATATTCTGGTCACGTAGTACCAGAAGGTGGCATTAACATGATGCCTGAAATCGTTGGTAACGGTGTTATCGTTGCAGGCGATGCAGCTATGTTGTGCATGAATCTTGGTTATACCGTTCGTGGTATGGACTTAGCAGTTGAGTCTGGTCGTATTGCTGGTGAAGCTGCTATTAAGGCTCTTGATGCAGGCGACACTTCTAAGGCTGGTTTGAGCGTATATCGTACTATGCTCGACAACTCCTTCGTTATGCGTGATATGAAGATGTACGCTAAGGCTCCTCACTTCCTCGAGGAATGCCCACGTATGTTCCGTGGTTATCCTGAAATGATTCGTGACATCATGAATGATCTCTTCATCGTTGATGGTGAACCTCGTAAGCATGTTATGGATATGGCAATGCCTGCTGTTAAGAAGGTTGGCATGATGAAGCTTGCTAAGGACGCAATGAAGGGTGTGAAGGCTCTATGATTGAAATTACCGTTAATGTTGACGAGAAGCTTTCCCTCAACAAGTTTAATGTTGATGAGGAATGCCCTCACATCGTAATTAAAGAAGGCGTAAAGGCTTCCGACCCAGAGTTCAAGAAGCTTGTTATGTGCTGTCCTGCTGCTCTTTACAAAATGCCAGCAGAGGGCGACGAGCCAATCTTTGACTATGCTGGTTGCCTCGAGTGTGGTACTTGCCGCATGATTTGTGGTGAAACTATTCTTGAAAAGTGGGAGTACCCACAGCCAACTATGGGTGTTGAATATCGTTTCGGCTAGGATTTATTGAACTGCCTAGCAAGGCACTTTTAGTGAAAGACAAGGTCAGGCTTTATGCCTGACCTTTTTTATTAAAATCCCGATAAATAGAGCTTAATTAATTGGATAATGCTATACTTTATTGTAAGGAATTACGTTTGTAGGGGTTTTAATGAATTTATCTCAGCTCTATTACTTTAGAAAGTTGGCCGAACTTCAGCATTATACGAAGTCTGCTAAAGAGTTATTTATCACTCAACCAACTCTTTCCGGTTCTATTTCCTCTTTGGAGCAAGAATTGGGAGTATCTCTTTTCCAGAAAAAAGGTCGTAATGTTCAATTAACAAAATATGGCGCGGAATTTTTAACTTACGTAAACGCTTCGCTTGAACAGCTTGATAAAGGTATTGCTATCATGAAAGGCTATTCGGGTGAAAGCGATGGAGGTACTATCGATTTAGGTTGCATTATTACGGTTCAAGTTGATTTTGTGCCAAAAATCATGAATGAATTCAGAAAAAATTGCGAGCATAGGCATGATTTTAATATTGCCCAGAAGACTTCCCAGGTTTTGCTGGAAAGTCTTGTTCAAGGAAAACATGACGTAGTTTTCTGTGCGCGCGATGATTCTTTTTCTGATGTTGTCTATGTTCCTGTGGTAGAACAGGAAGTAATTGTAGTTACAAATCAAGATTCTCCATTAGTTGAAAAAGAATTTATTACGCCTGAAGATTTAGTTGGACAAAAGATTATTTCCTATCGAGATAGTATTCCTCTAGGAAAATCAATGAAGGGTCTTTTCGATTCTTTGGGTGTTGAAAGTGGTATTAAATATGCCTTTGATGACGAAACTATTCTTGCTGGTTTTGCAGTAAATGGCATTAGTACTGCTGTTATGGTGGATACCTTCTTTATTCGCAAGCTTGACGATGCCGTTATTCGTCCATTAGTAAACAATGCGAAAGAAAAGAAACGTTTCTATCACACTATTTATCTTGCTTACAGTGAGAAAAACTATCGTCCTTACTGTGTAGATAGTTTTATTGAATATGTGGAAGGTTGTCAGTTGGATCGAAGTGATGAAGGAAAAATCTACTTCGATTAATACACTCAAAAAATATGTTTTTTAGTAGACCAGAGCTTCTCTGGTCTATTTTTATAGGTGAGACTAGAGGGGTTGGTCTAGAATACCAAGTTATGATTATGCAATTAGAAAAAATAACAAAAAGCTTTGGAGCACGCGTATTATTCTCTAAGGTGTCTATTCGCCTAGAGGAATACGACAGACTCGCCCTGGTTGGACCTAATGGTGCAGGTAAAACAACCCTTCTTAATATTATTTCTGGAAAAGAAGCTGCTGATGAAGGTCAAGTTGTTCTTGCAAAGGGTGCTCGGGTTGGCTATCTAGAACAGGAAGCCATCGAAATGGGCGAAAATACCATTTTCGAAGAGGTTCTTTCTGCTCAAGAAGAAGTTCTTGAGCAAGAACGAAGAATGGTCGCGCTTGAAAAAGAATTGGCAAGTAATCCCTCCGACGAAAAACTTGCTTCTTACGGTAGAGCGCGTGATATGTATGAGTCAATGGGTGGATACCTTCTTGAATCTCGAGTAAAAGCTGTTCTATTCGGTTTAGGGTTTAAAGAAGACGACATGGAGCGTCTTACCACCGAGTTTTCAGGTGGCTGGCAGATGCGAATAGCACTTGCAAAGCTTCTAACCCGAAATCCTGAAATCCTTTTATTAGACGAACCAACAAATCACTTAGATTTGGAAAGCGTTACCTGGTTAGAAGGGTTTTTGAAAAGTTATTCCGGAAGCGTGATTATTGTTAGCCATGACCGTGACTTTTTAGATAACACGGTAAGTCGTGTTGCTGAAATCGATTTAGGCACTGTCCGTTTGTATACCGGAAACTACTCATCTTATCTCAAGCAGCGTGAAGAGGCTCTTGCGCTTTTGAGAGAACAAGCTGCAAAACAAGCAGCTGAGATTGAGCACATGGAAGCTTTTATCGAGCGCTTTCGCTATAAAGCAACCAAAGCAAAACAGGTACAGGATCGAGTAAAAAAACTTGAAAAAATGGAACGAATCGTGGTCCCTCCCGAGAAAAAAACGGTCCATTTCAACTTCCAACAGCCTCCTCGTACGGGGGATTTAGTTGTTGAAGTAAAAGAAGTGTCTAAATCATTTGGACAAAAAGTTGTATACGATAATCTGAATATTAACTTTTATCGTGGCGAAAAAATTGCGCTCGTTGGTCCTAATGGCGCGGGAAAATCTACTCTTCTCAAAATGGTAGCAGGAGCTCTGTTGCCAGATAGTGGGTCTATTCGTTACGGAACTAACGTAACAAAAACCTATTTTGCCCAACACCAGTTAGAAGAACTGCACCCTGGAAATACGGTATTTGAAGAGCTCGATAGGGTTGCTCCTGGCTGGAGCATTTCTCAAGTGCGTACGCTCTTAGGTTCGTTTCTTTTTGGCCCTAATGATGTTGATAAAAAGGTATCGGTTTTATCTGGTGGTGAGAAATGTCGACTAGCGTTGGCGAAAATGTTGGTATCTCCAACACCTTTGCTGTGTCTTGACGAACCGACAAACCATCTTGACATTGCAAGTGCTGATATCCTCGAACAGGCAATCAGGCAGTTTGAAGGAACAGTGCTTTTGATTACGCACGACCGCCATCTTATTCGTTCTGTCGCGAACAAGATAGTGGAAGTTTTGCCAGGAAAAATTACCGTATATGACGGAGACTACGATTATTACTTATACAAGAGTGAGCAAAATGCTCTTGAAAAAGAGGAGCATGCCCATCGTTTAGAGCAGAATAGTTCACGCGTTAAAGAATTAGTGCGAAATGCGGGTAGGCAAAAGGCAACGCCACGAAGAACAGTCATTCTCTCTGATCAAGGAGATGCGCAGATTAAAAAACCAGCAGAGGGCAGGTTGCAATCAAGTGGTTTCTCTGATGCTGCGAACAAAACTGATAAAGACGGTTCTTCTAGTCAACGAGAACAATTTGTGAGCAATTCAAGCAGTGGTCCTCAGGATAAATCTTCGCAAAGCTCGTCAAAGGCAACCGCATCAAAGCCTGTTCTTCTTACGAAGCCAAAGGGTTCTTCGCCAAAATCGAAGGAACAGAAACGCTTGGAAGCAGAAGCGCGTAATCGTGCATATAGTGCGTTGAAAAAGCAACGTGCGCGCGTGAAAGAACTCGATGCGCTTTTGGAAAAAGAAAAGGCTCGTATGGAAGAAATATTGACATTGTTAGCTGATCCAGAATTTTATACCAAAGAAGGAGCATCTACCGATGTGATTGCTGAGCACGCTCAATTAAAAAAGAGCATTCTTGCTCACGAAGAAGAGTGGATGTTGCTTTCGGAGGAAATAGAAGAAGAAATGAAGAACCAACAAAAAATGTTGGGTTAATAATTGTCGGATTAGAAAAAGAAAAGGACAATCATGGGCTCGCTACAGCTTAATGTTGTTTTATTTGAACCAGAAATACCTCAAAACGCAGGAAACATTGCGCGCACCTGCGCTTGCACTGGTGCGGTGCTTCACTTGGTGGAACCAATGGGTTTTCGTTTGACGCAAAAAAATCTCAAGCGTTCAGGGTTGGATTACTGGGACAAAGTGGAGATTAAGCGCTATTCCTGTACAAGGGAATTTTTGGAGCAACATAAAGATGACCGATTGCTGTTTTTTACCGGCCAGACTGATAGATGCTTTTATGACGAAAAACTTGAAGGGGAAGTGTATTTGATTTTCGGCAGAGAAAGCAGGGGAATTGATCCGGAAATTTTGGAGGAATATCGCAATCAGTGTGTTCGTCTTCCTATGAGGGAAGGCTTGCGTTCCTTAAATCTTTCAAATTCGGTTGCAATTGGTGTCTATGAAGCATTGCGCCAAAATAACTTCGATAAGTTAGCAATAGCTGGCGAGTAGCGTATGACGAGTACGGAAATTCAAATACTTTATGTAGTGTGTGCAGTATGTTCTTTTGTGCCTGCACTTGTTTTTCATGAGTTTATGCATGGCTTTGTTGCTCATGCGCTTGGGGATAATACCGCTAAATTAAAAGGGCGTGTTAGCTTAAATCCGCTTAAACACATCGACCCGTTTGGAACGGTAATTCTTCCTGCGCTGCTTCTGTTTATTGGTGGTCCAATATTTGGTTACGCAAAGCCTGTTCCTTATAATCCTCGAAACTTTAAGAATCCTCGCGTGGGAGATGTCCTTGTTGGTTTGGCAGGACCACTAGGAAACCTGTTATTGGCAATACTGGGCGGTTTGGCAATGTATATCATGAGCGCTGCACCTATTGCTCATAATGATTATTTCTTTTTGGTGTTGTATGGAATCTTTTTGCCTCAGTTTATTTACATTAATCTGTTCTTAATGTTCTTTAATCTATTGCCAATTCCTCCTTTAGATGGATCAAGTATTTTTGCTCTTTTGGTGCCACGAAAGTATCTACCTCAGTATTATCGTATTCAACAATACGCTTTACCGGTTTTTCTTATTGTGATTTTTATTCTGCCTTCTTTGATACATATAGACATAATCGGTTTATACTTAAACGTTACAGCAGGAAATATAGCAAGTGTACTAATTCCTCACTAAGAGGATTTGTCGAAGAAAGCCTCATAGAGGGCTTCATTGTGAAAAAAGAAAGAGAAAAATATGAGCAACACAGAACAAGACATTGTTTTGACAGGTTATCGTCCAACGGGAAAAATGCATCTTGGTCATTGGTTTGGCAATTTGCAGAACATGCTTAAGATGCAAAAAGAGCAAGACGAAGTATACTTCTTTGTTGCAGACTGGCATGCTCTTACTTCCGATTGGGCGGATCCAAGCAAAGTAGTTACCTTCACAGAGGAAATGGTTCTTGACTGGGTTGCTGCAGGTATGGATCCGGATAAGTCGGTTATTTATCGTCAGTCTGATATTCCTGAGGTTGCAGAGCTCAACCTTTATTTTTCAATGATTACTCCTATGAGCTGGTTAGAGCGTGTTCCTACCTATAAAGAACAACAGCAGCAAATTTCCGATAAAGACTTAAGCAACGTAGGTTTTTTCCAGTACCCAATGCTTATGAGTGCTGATATTGCAATCATGGGAGCAAATAAAGTTCCTGTTGGTGCTGACCAGCTTCCTCATTTGGAAATTAATAGAGAAATTGTTCGTCGTTTTAATCATGTTTACGGCGAAGTGATTAAGGACGGTAAAGCAAAGGGAGAAGACCTTATTGTTGGACCGTTGGTTGAGCCTGAGGCTTTGATTGCTTCAGATGGCGCTAAAGTTCCTGGCTTAGATGGCCGAAAGATGTCTAAGAGTTACGGCAATTCAATCTTTATTTCCGATACCGCTGACGATCTTCGCCAAAAAGCAATGTCCTGTATGACCGACCCTGCTCGTGTTCGCAAGACTGATCCGGGTGATCCAGACATTTGTCCTCTTCATATGATTCATAAATTAATTGGCGATGCTGACACTATTGCAGAGTTTGATTGTGCTTGTCGTAATGCAACGTGTGGTTGTGTTGCTCATAAAAAGAAGTTTGCCGATGACTTGGTGAACTACTTGGGAGAGTTTTCTGAAAAGCGTCAGGAGATTGCCGCAATCCCTGGATTTGCTCAGGAAGTATTGGAAAAGGGAGCCCAAAAAGCACGTCCAAAGGCTCAGAAGACCATTGCTGCATGTCGTGAAGCAATGAAAATGCCTCCAGTAATGTGGAAATAAGCGCTTCTTTTTCCAAGGAATACTGCTGTGTCATATCGAGTTCGTGTTGATAGTTTTGAGGGACCTTTTGATTTGTTGCTCTATTTAGTGAGTAGGCAACGAATTGATGTCGGTTCAATCTCAATTAACGAAATAACTGATCAATACTTAGAAGAGCTCTCTAGGCTCAAAAACGTTGACTTGGATGTGAGCAGTGATTTTATTTTGGTAGCTTCTACTTTGCTTGAGTTGAAAGCTGCAAGCCTGCTTCCTCAAGAAAAAGTAGATATCTCTGAAGAAATTGAACAGTATTCGCCAAGCGAAATGCGTGATGCGCTTGTAAGTCATCTTATTGAGTACAAAAAGTTTAAAAATGCCTCAAACGCTCTTAAGGCTCGTTTTGAGTCTCAGGAGCGTTTGCACTTTCGTACCTGCGGACCAGACCGGTCAACGCTTTCCTTGATGCCTGATTTTTTGAGAGGGGTTGAAGTCTCCCGCTTGGCGCAGCTTTGTGCTCAAGCGTTTTCCGTGCGAGATATTCAGCTTCTTCAGTCTGAGCATATTGAAGAAGAAAAGGTTTCTTTAGAGGACAAGATTAAGACAATATTCACTTCTCTAAAATCTTCTCAAACGGTACGTTTTTCTGCATTAATTGAAGACAGTTCGTCTCAAAAAGAAGTGGTAGCAACTTTCCTTGCAGTGCTTGAATTGTTTAAGCGTTCAATGGTAAATCTCACTCAAAAAGAGCTTTTTGGAGACATAGAGATTAGCTATTTGGAAACTGCTGAAGAAATTGATTTTGATAATGAAACATTCGATTCTGTTTTATAAGGTGTTTGCATGTTTGAGCAGCAGGATAATCAATATATTAAAGGCGCTTTGAGCGCTATGATGTTTATCACTGAAGAGCCAGTTACCGTTTTGACTTTTGCAGGCATGCTAGGGGTAAGCGTCGAAGCGGTTCAGGATGCTCTTTTAGAGCTTCAGGAGGAATATCGGCAACAAGATTCAGGTATTCAACTATATGAAGTTGCGGGAGGATGGAGGCTTGCCACTCATCCTAAATATCATGAACTCATTGAACGATATGTGGTTTCTTGGGACAAGCGTAAGCTTTCTCAAGCTGCCTTAGAAGTTCTTGCGATTATTGCTTACTGTCAGCCAGTGACCAGAAGTGCAATCTCTTCAATTCGCGGAGTTAATTCGGACAGCTCAGTTAATTCTCTGTTGGAAAAAGGGTACGTAAGAGAGGCTGGTTTCTTGGATGCTCCAGGAAATCCAGCGGTATATGGTACGACAAAAGCATTCTTAGAGCGTTTTGGTTTGCGTTCGGTAGAAGATCTTCCTGATTTGGAAAGCTTTGCTCCTGACCAAGAAACGCAAAACCTCATTTTTGATCGCTTGAATATTGTGCGAGATAATCATGCTCAAATCCAGCTTAATAACGATAATACACTCTTTGGCGAAAATAATAACCAAGCAGATACGTTAGATACTCAAGCAAATATGTTAGTGAGCCAGCCAGATGAAGGTAATGATTCTCCGAACAACCTTACTGAAGTGATGCAACAAATGCTTGATGAGGCTCTTAAATCAAGCATTGGCGTGGTTGAAAAAATTGATTTTGACGAATTGGTGTTTGACGAAGATGAGTAATTCCGAATCAATGCCTCTTCAGCGCTATATGGCACGATGTGGTGTTGCAAGCCGTAGAGGAAGCGAAGCAATTATTCTTGAAGGTCGCGTTACGGTCAATGGGCGCCTTGCAAACGAAATGGGAATTAGGGTAAACCCCGAGGAAGATACTGTTGCGGTAGATGGAAAAGAGATTGCCATACCGGTAAACCATGTGGTTATTATGCTCAACAAGCCTGCTGGTTATCTCACTTCTCTGTCAGACCCATTTTCTAGGCCTTGCGTAATTGATCTTTTGCCGAAAGACGAGTATCCAGGGCTTACTTATATTGGTCGCTTGGATTTTGACACAACGGGCTTACTCCTTTTTTCCAATGATGGAGAATTGGTCCACCGTTTATCTCATCCAAAGTATCACGTTGATAAAACATACAGAGCGCACGTAAAAGGTGTTCCCAATCAAGATACTCTTTCTCGTTTAGAAAAGGGGGTTAAGCTTGAGGACGGCATGACTGCTCCTGCAAAGGCACGGCTTCTCTCGTCGAAAAAGGATTCTTCGGTAATCGAACTTACCATTCACGAAGGAAGAAAGCATCAAGTAAAACGCATGTGCAAAGAAGTTGGTCATCCTGTGCAATCGCTTCACCGGTGTTCTTTTGGCAGTTTAACGCTTGATTCTCTCAAACCTGGCCAATGGCGCCTTCTTACTGACAAGGAAATAAGTCTCCTCGGTTGATTAGGTGGCCATGATAGAATAGCTCTGAACAAATAGTTTAGATTGAAGGCTATCGCGTTATGAGTGAAGAATTTAAAACAATTGCGGTTATTGGAACGGGCCTTATTGGCGCTTCGTTTTCGGGAGCATATAGAAAAGCATATCCTGAGGCAATAATTTACGGCATTGACGTTTCGGAAGACTCCTTGACTGAAGGAAAGGAGCGCGGTTGGCTAACTGAAGGATTCTTGCCAACCAGCGAATCGATTGCGTCAATTATCAATTCGTGCGAATTGGTGATGATATCAACGCCAGTCCCTGCTACTGCAAGTTATTTCCAGCTTCTTGCTGATGTTGACTATAAAGGCATTATTTCGGACGCGTGTTCAACTAAGGAACTTATTGTTGAGCAGGCGCAAGAAATTCTTCCGTATCCTAATAACTACATTCCGGGCC
Organism: uncultured Eggerthella sp.; assembly: GCA_900546175.1. Classification (GTDB taxonomy): domain Bacteria; phylum Actinomycetota; class Coriobacteriia; order Coriobacteriales; family Eggerthellaceae; genus Anaerotardibacter. Next base: position 16,810 of record URBX01000006.1, read on the forward strand.
ATCCTATGTCTGGTTCTGAAAAGAGCGGCATTGAAGGATCGCGTGATGATTTGTTTGAAGGATGTCACTGGGTTTTATGCCCTGATGAAAACTCTTCTCCAGAGGCGTATGCGCGGCTCCACGAGGTGCTTGCTTCATTAGGCGCACGCGTTGTTTCGCTTTCTCGCGAAAATCATGACGAAGCGGTTGCGGTAGTAAGTCACGTACCGCATTTTGTGGCTTCTTCCTTGGTTGAGCTTGCAGTTCGCCATGCGGGAGACCAAGAGTCTATTTTTCGTTTAGCTGCAGGTGGATTTAAAGATTCCACACGCATTGCTGCAGGTTCACCAACTCTGTGGACGGGCATTGCGTTTGATAATCAAGAAGCAATCGTAAGTGGCTTGGAAGAAATCAGGGGAATTTTAGGAGAATTCTCAACAGCATTAGCACAAGGTAACGCTGAAGAGTTTAAGCATCTTCTTCAAGTTGCCGCTGATGCGCGTCGTTCCCTTCCTGCAAAATGGATTCCTGCAACAGAAGACTTATTAGAGGTTCGTATTCCAATGGCGAATCGTAAAGGTGTTGTTGCAGAAGTGACCACTATTGCAAGTCAGGTTGGATGCAATATTCAATCTATCGAAATTGACCACGTCACTTCATCTACTGCAAACTTGATTTTGATTCTTACCGACGAGGGTGATGTGGGTAAGTTTTCAACCCAGCTTATCAAGGCTGGATTTAGTATTTCGTTTAAACCTCTCAACGTAAAGGAGGATTAGTATGACTTCTCATGACAACATTACGCGTATTGAGCCACTATCTTCTCCACTCCGTGGTTCTATTACAGTTCCGGGTGATAAGTCTATCTCGCATCGTGCTGTCCTATTTTCTGCGATGGCTCACGGTACAACCCGTGTGTTGGGAGTTCTTGATTCGGCCGATGTTCGTTCCTCAATTAATGCGGTACGGGCGCTTGGTGCAAAAGTGAATTTGGAAAAACAACCAGACGGGTCGCTTGCAGGTGGTATTACTGGTTGGGGCTCTGAAGGCCCACAGCAGCCTGAAGGCCCCATCGATTGTGGCAATTCTGGCACTACCGCACGTTTGCTTATGGGTGTTTTAGCTCCTTGGAATATTCGTGTTGAACTGACCGGTGATGAGTCTTTATCTCATCGTCCAATGCGCCGCATTATTGCTCCTCTCATGAAGATGGGCGTTCGCTTTGAGCCTGAAGCAAAAGAAAACCTTCCTATTGTTGAAATTGGAACTCCTAACCTCAAGGCAATTACCTATGAGGCGCCCATGGCTTCTGCTCAGCTTAAAACAGCGGTATTGCTAGCAGGTATGAGAGCAAAGGGAACTACGACGGTTTATGAGCCAGCACCTTCTCGCAACCATACTGAACTACTCCTTCCTGAGTATGGTGTTGAGACTTCTGCAGGCTATTGTGTTGCGTCCGTGGAAGGCCCTGCTGCTATGCATGCTTCTGAAATTCAAGTTCCTGGTGATCCTTCTTCGGCTGCTTTCTTAGTGTGTGCTGCGCTTCTAAAGAAGGAAAGCAGTATTCAAATTGAAAACGTGAGCCTAAATACTGCACGAACTGGTTTTGTTCGCACGCTTGAACGCATGGGAGCTTCTATTGAAATTCGCCGCACTGGTGGAGAAGGAAAAGAACCTTCGGGAATAATTGAGGCTCACTACACGGAGAATTTAGTTGGCTGCGAAATTCCTTCTCAGCATATTGCGAGCGAAATTGATGAGATTCCTGTTCTCGCTTTAGTTGCTGCAGGAGGAAAAGGCGTTACCGTCTTTAGACAAGTTTCTGAGCTTCGCAAGAAGGAATCTAATCGCCTCGATGCTATTATTGAAGGTCTGGGTAAGCTTGGCATTGCTGCATGGTGCGAAGATGATGATTTGTATATCGAAGGCCAGCCTGGATTTGAAATCCCTGATGGGCTTGTTTTTGATTCCCGAAAAGATCATCGTCTTGCAATGACTTGGTCGTTAGTGGGTCTTTGTGGTAATAAGCCTGTTGATATTGTTGATTTCGATTCAGTTGCTGTCAGCTTTCCAACGTTTTTATCCACTCTTGAAAGGCTTACTCGATGATTATTGCTATTGATGGTCCATCTGGCGCAGGAAAGTCAACGGTGGCAAAAATTGTTGCGCGCAATTTAGGGTTTTCTTGTCTAGACACGGGAGCAATGTATCGTGCAATTGCTTACAAAGCGTTAGCTGAGGGTATTTCCCTTGATGATAAGGAGGCGCTTGGCGAGCTTGCGCAAAGATGCACTATAACCTTTGGTCACGATAAAGATAACCCTACTCCAAAGTATGTTTACGTTGACGGTCAGGATGTTAGCGCTGCAATTCGTACTGCCGAAATTGACAAGGCAGTATCTCCTGTTTCGGCAACTCCTCAAGTACGAAGCGCACTAGTTTTACAACAGCAGCGTATTGGTTCTGAAGGTAATTATGTTGTTGAAGGAAGAGATATCGGCACAACGGTATTTCCTCATGCAGAAGTAAAAGTATTCCTTACTGCTTCAGCAGAGGAACGTGCCCACCGTCGTGTTCGCCAAAATGTTGACCGCTGTATTGGTTCAACAAATTATGAAGAGGTATTAGCTGACATTATTCGGCGTGATGAAGTTGATTCTAACCGCGCAACATCGCCTTTGAAGCCAGCTGATGATGCAATTATTATGGACTCAACAAATACGTATATCGAGCAAGTAATCGAAGATATATGTGCTCTTGCAAAGGCTAGGTCGTAGGATTTATGGGCCAAAAACAAGAAGAGTTGTGGGCGAAATCTTTAGGCGGAAATAATACCGACAATGAGATGGGACACGGAGTTGCCCATTTGCTTTCGGGTCTCTTTCGTTTTTTGTGCAAAGTGGTATTTCGCTATGAAGTGAAAAATATCGAGAATATTAGAGGGTTTATAGGGAAAGAGCACGGTGCGGTTCTTATCGGTCCTCATACCTCATATCTCGATCCTGTTTTCATGTTTATTGCGGTTCGACCTCAGCAGTGGGTGCACCTTATTGGTAAGGAGAACTTGTTTTCAGCAGCTCATGGCCTTTTAGGTTGGATTGTAAGTCGTGTTGGCGCTATTCCTGTAAAACGCGATTCGGCTGATAGGGCTATGGTGAAAAACGCTTCTCGCATGTTGAAAAACGGGGAATTGGTGGCTATCTTTCCTGAAGGAACCCGAAGAGGAAAAGGAGACGTTTCTTGTAATCTCCATGGTGGTGCTGCTTTGATTGCCCGTATGGGAAAAGCACCATTGATTCCTGTTGGTCTTACTAACGTTTCTCTTGTTAAGGAAAAAGGGAAACGCTTGCGTTTGCCAAAAATCACCGTTACTTTTGGCAAACCTATAGACTTATCTGAGTTTGATTTCTTGCCAAAAGATGAGCGTCTTGATGGCTGTGTTTGGTATGTAATGCGTCAATCCTTCGCTTTGACGTATGGATGTGCGCCTGAAGAAGTAAACATGGTTGAGCTTTTTCCTGAAAACAAAGACTACACAAAAGTTTTCGAGGAACACTTAATCAATACCGTAGATATGGATTCTTTGCCTACTTACCAAGAAGCACAAGCACGTAAGAAGGCAAAGAAAGAAGCAAAGGATATTCAGTAACGTGAAGAATCTTAAGATTGTTCTTGCGAAGAACGCAGGTGCTTGTTATGGCGTTCAACGTGCGCTTGATATGACCTATAAAGCTTTTGATGCTTACGGAAGCGTTCAAACGCTTGGTCCTTTGATTCATAATCCGGGCGTTGTTCGCAATCTAGAGAATCTTGGAATTGGTGTAGCGCAGTCTCCTGACCAAGCAACTTCAAAGGCTATTATTATTCGCTCTCATGGCGTAGTTCCTCAGGTAATTCGAAACCTTGAGAAAAAGGGTCTTACCGTTGTGGATGCAACGTGCCCTCATGTTATGCGTGCTCAAAAAGCAGCAGCCCGTCTAGCAAAGGATGGGTATCATGTTCTTGTTGTGGGAGAGGCAGGCCATCCTGAAGTTGAAGGCATTTCGGCTCATGCGCTTGAGGAAAGTGGTAAGTGTACCATTGTGGGCTGTCCAGAAGACATTCCTGAGCTTTTTGAAGAAAAGATTGGCATTGTGGTTCAGACTACTCAATCGCGAGAAAAATTAGAACAGATTGTGGAAGCTTTGCAGAATAGAGGAATTAATCCAGTAGTAAAGGATACAATTTGTTCAGCTACAACTCAGCGTCAAGAGGCAGCTTCAACGCTTGCTCATGATGCTGACGTGATGATTGTTTTGGGTGGAAGAAATTCATCAAATACAACTCGTTTGTTTGAATTATGTTCAAAGCAGTGTCAACGTGTTTTTCATATTGAGACTGTAGACGAAATTGATGCATCGTGGTTTGAGGAAGAAGAAGTGGTTGGAATAAGTGCGGGCGCTTCAACTCCTGAAGATCAGATTAAGTCGGTAATTTCGTATTTAGAATCTCTGTAATGTGCCTTGTAATAAGGTTTGAGAAGTAAGGATATTGACGATGGCATTGCCAATTGTTGCAATTGTTGGACGACCAAATGTAGGTAAATCTACTTTGGTAAATCGTCTTGCAGAAAATAATGAAGCAATTGTTCACGAGATGCGTGGTGTAACGCGCGATCGTTCATACCATAAAGCTGACTGGAATGGTGTTGAGTTTACCCTTATCGATACAGGCGGTATTGAAATGGGTAATGATGATCGCTTTCAAGGCTCCATTCGTTCTCAAGCACTTCTTGCTGCCGATGAAGCGGATGTTATTCTCTTTTTGGTAGATGGTAAAACAGGTATTAATACCGACGACTCTGCGGTAGCGCGAATCTTGCGCCGCAGTAAAAAACCAATCTTTTTGGTAGTCAACAAGTTAGACAATCCTGCGCGTACAGAAGCTATGTGGGAGTTTATGCAACTGGGTATTGGTGAGCCTTGGGCAATTTCTGCTCTTCATGGAACAGGTACAGGCGATTTGCTTGATGAAGTAGTTCGTGCTTTACCTGAATATGATGAGGAAGAAGAGATTGAGTCTATCAATGTTGCTATTATTGGTCGGCCAAATGCAGGAAAATCTTCTCTCACTAATAAAATGACCAATAATGAGCGCTCAATTGTTTCCGATGTTGCAGGCACTACCCGCGATGCTATCGATACCCTTATTGAGCATGAGGGTCGTTATTACACCATTGTTGATACGGCTGGCTTGCGAAAGAAAAGCTCAATTGACGAAGATGTTGAGTATTACGGCTTCGTTCGTGCTCTTCGTGCTATTGATCGCGCGGAGGTTACCTTATTGGTAATTGACTCAACCATTGGTCTTACCGACCAAGATCAGCGTGTTGCTGGTATGGCTGCTGAGCGTGGTTGCGCTATGGTAGTAATTCTCAACAAATGGGATATTGTTGATGGTCCAGAACGAAAAGCTGAGATACGTGAACGTATTGAAGATCGTCTTACCTTTGTTGGTTATGCGCCTGTTATTGCTATCTCTGCAATGACCGGAAAGAATGTTCACCGAATTTGGAATGCTATTGATACCGCGTTTGATAACTACAATCAAACTATTCCAACTTCAAAACTTAATAATTGGTTACAGGATATCCGCGATTTCGGTCATACGATTTCGAAGGGTAAAAAAATGCTGAAGATTAAATACGTAACACAGACGGCAACATGCCCTCCACAGTTTACCTTCTTCTGCAATCATCCTGACATTATTGAACCTTCTTATGAGCGTTATTTGGAGAATAGATTGCGCGAGAGTTTTGACTTGGAAGGAACTCCCGTTCGCTTGAAGTTTAAACGTAAGGATTAAATCCGTGTTTTCAATTGCCTATATCTTAATCTTTGTTGTCGCCTTTATTTTGGGGTCTATTCCTTGGGGCGTTATCATCTCTAAAGTTTTTTTTAAGAAGGATATTCGCCAAGAAGGGTCTGGCAATATTGGAACCACTAACGCAATGCGTTCGATGGGAAAAGTTGGCGGTTCGGCAGTGTTTGTGTTGGACTTCGGTAAAGGCTTATTGTCTGCCTTTCTCGGAACGATATTTGCGACCTCTTTTGGCTTTGCTCTAGGTTCTTTCGAATATCAAGTTTGCCTCGCATGCACATTCATTGGTTGCGTGTCGGGTCATATTTATTCTCCATGGCTTGGCTTTCATGGAGGAAAAGGTATTGCTGTTGCGGTAGGCGCTCTCTTTATTGTGTTTGGTCCTCTTGGCGCATGTCTTGAATTGGCGCTCTTTATCGTATTAGTTTTGCTTACACGATACGTTTCGGTTGGTTCAATTGCTGCTGCAGTTGCTTGTCCTTTCTTCGCAGTCTTTTTCTATTGGGGAAACCTTCCTGCCATTATTCTGATTTCTATCCCTGCATTGCTTGTTGTTTATGCGCACAGGGAAAATATTTCCCGTCTTGCAAACCATTGCGAAAATCGTATTGGTTCTAAGAAGGTGAATAAGTAATGAATGTTGCGGTAGTTGGTGCCGGTTCTTGGGGTACCGCTCTTGCTCAAGTGCTTACGATAAGCGGCAATGAGGTAGTGATTTGGGCGCGTAAAGAAGAGGTTGCCCAGTCAATTAACAAACACCACGTTAATCCTCGCTATTTATCTGACTCCTTGTTGAGTGATTCTATTTCTGCAACTTCATGCTTGGAGGAATGTTTAGCAGGTGCTCAGGCAGTTGTGGTGGTAACTCCTTCTCGCCTTATGCGAGAGATGGCGTGTGCGTTCAAGCATATTCTTTCGTCGGATATCCCTATCATCCTCTGTTCAAAGGGTGTTGAGCAGGATACTGCTCTGCTTCCTATTGAAGTGTTTAAGGAGATTCTGGGAAACGAACAGCGTTTGGCTGTATTATCTGGTCCAAACCATGCTGAAGAAGTAATTATTGGTCAACCTTCCGGGGCGGTAATTGCTTCACCTTCGAATGAAACTGCAGTAATGTTTCGGGATATCTTTAATTCAACCTTTTTCCGTTGTTATATCTCTTCTGATTATTACGGCGTTGAATTGTGTGCTGCATACAAAAATGTTATTGCTATTGCAGTAGGTATTTCCTATGGCCTTGGTTATGGCGATAATACTGCTTCATTGATTATTACGCGCGGAATGGCGGAGATGGGAAGATTAGTAAGCGCCTGTGGTGGTGATCCTATGACGGTTATGGGTCTTGCTGGCGCTGGTGACATGATTGCTACCTGCACATCAAAGCATTCGCGTAATAGGTCTTTTGGTAAACTTCTTGCTGAAGGTGGCACGCTTTCGGAATATGAGGAAAGAACCCATATGGTTGTTGAGGGTGCTCTTGCTTGTCAGACCATCTGTCCATTGGCTCAAAAGCATGAAGTTGAGATACCTATTGCTAATGTTGTACGAGATATCGTATGGAATAATGCTCCTATTAAAGAAGCCATTGTATCTTTGTTCAAGCGTCCCCTAAATGTTGAATTTTGGGGTTTTTAGTTAAAACTTATTGAAACGGTAGCCCCTATCTAAGAAGGGTGAGACTGATGCAGAACCAAAAACCTTCTTACTATTTGTATCAGACTCCATTTGGTCGTCTTACTATAGCCTGTGACGGAACGGCAATTACTAAGGTGATGTTTGGCGCTCAAAAGCTTAACTTGCCTTACAAACCTTCTCCCTTAACTACTCAAGCTTCAAACCAGATTCTTGAATACTTAGCGGGCAAGCGGAAAACTTTTGACCTTCCGCTTAATCCAGAAGGAACCGAATTCCAAAAACGCGTTTGGGAAGAGTTGAAGCGTATTCCTTATGGCCAAACGCGTACCTATAAAGAAGTAGCAGAAGCTCTAGGAAATCCAAAAGCGATGAGAGCGGTAGGGAACGCTAACAACAAGAATCCCATTCCAATCATTATTCCTTGTCATAGAGTTATCGGTAAAAATGGTAATCTAGTAGGGTATTCAGGTGGGCTCGCCATTAAAGAGATGCTACTTTCACTTGAAGCAAATCATAATAAGTAACGTGTTGGTAGGAGGATTCCTTGTTTGGTGCAGTAAAGATTGCTCCCTCTATTCTTTCAGCAGATTTCATGAATCTAGAAAAAGATATTCGTATGCTTGAGAAAGCCGGAGCAGACTATGTTCACGTAGATGTGATGGATGGTCATTTTGTTCCTAATCTTACCTTAGGCGTTCCGTTTGTCTCTCAATTAAAAGCTATTACAGAGCTTCCTCTTGATGTTCATTTGATGATTAGTAATCCGTCAGAACAGCTTGATTGGTATTTAAAAGCCGGAGCGGACATTGTTACGTTTCATATTGAAGCAATTGAGTCTGAAGAAGAAGGTCATGAGTTAATTGCGCGCATTCGCCAGGCAGGAGCAAGTCCTGCTATTTCCTTAAAACCAGATGCTCCTATTGAACGCGTGAAGCCATTTATTGCCAGCTTGGATATGGTTCTTGTCATGAGTGTATTTCCTGGTTTTTCGGGACAGTCTTATATTGAAGGTTCGGAGCAGAGAGTTGCTGCTGTTGCACAAATGGCACAGGAGCTGAATCCTAATCTTCTTATCGAAGTTGATGGTGGTGTTAGCCCAAATAGAACTGCTGGATTGGTAGGAAGTAAGGGCGCAGACGTCCTTGTTGCAGGTTCTGCTGTTTTTTGTGCCGAAGATCCCGCAAAAGCTATTACCGACATCCGAAATGCAGCAACTTCTGCACGTTTTTAGGTTAGAAAAGGCAAGCAAATAATGATCTATCTTGATTGGGCAGCAACTACACCTCTTTCTCATGAGGCGTATGATGCTATGTCTGAATTGCTCGTTCCTGGTTTTGAGGGTCTTGAAAAGGGAAACGCCAACGCAAATTCTCTCTACGATTGCGGAAGGAATGCATTTAAAGCGCTTGAGGAAGCGCGAGTTAAGGTTGCTTCCTGTTTAGATGCTCGTGGTCATGAGGTTTATTTCACTTCGGGGGCAACCGAGTCGGACAATGCGGCAATTCTTGGTATTGTTGCGGGTCTTCTTAGTGCTCAAAAGAAAAAAACAACTACTGATACGTACCGGGTGGTAATTTCTGCAATTGAACATGATGCAGTTTTAAAGACCGAGCGTGTGTTAAAACAGCAAGGAATTGAGGTTGTAAAGGTATATCCGAATAGGGCAGGACATATAGAAGTTGAAGCTTTGCGGAATGCCCTTAACGACAACACTCTTCTTGTTTCCATTATGGCGGTCAATAATGAAATTGGTTCGGTGATGGATATCAAATCCTTGGCAGAAGTTGCTCACAAAAAGGGAGCTTTGTTTCATACTGACGCCACTCAAGCGTTTGGTAAGATTCCTTTTTCAGTAAAAGAGTGGGGAGTTGATGCGCTTTCGGTCTCTTCGCATAAAGTTGGTGGACCAAAAGGAGTAGGAGCCCTTTATATTAAAGCGCGTACCCCTTTTAAACCGCTCCTTGTGGGAGGCGGCCAGGAGCTCGGAATGAGGAGCGGAACTCAAAATGTTCCCGGAATTGTTGGATTTGCTGCAGCGGCAAACCATTCGGTAGAAGTGCTTGAGTCCCAAGCGGATCGATTAAGAAATCTTCGCGATTATTGCTATAAAGAGCTCACTTCTATTAAGGGAGTTGTCCCTACTGTTGAGGTGGAGAAAGGCTCTGAGAAGTATGCTCCCCATGTAGTGAATGTGATGGTAAAAGGTTATGAGAGTGAAACACTTATTCTTCGCTTAAGCAGCAAGGGAGTATGTGTTTCGGGAGGGTCTGCTTGTTCAACAGGATCGCTTGACCCAAGCCATGTGTTGAGTGCACTTGGTATTCAGAAAAATTTAGCGCTCGGTTCTATACGTGTTTCTATGGGCGAATTAACAACTAAGGATGATATCGATACATTTCTTAGCTTGTTTAAAGAAGCAGTGTCGTATTAGCCAAAAGATGAGGTTTATGAGGGGACTGAAATGGCAATTCAAAAAGGAGGTTTTCCTATTACGGTAGGCGAACTTGAGGCAATTCTACTGAAGGCTTTTCCGCAAGAAGATGCAGAAGAGTGGGATTATACCGGCTTACGTGTAGGAAATCCAAATCAGGAAGTAACGGGCATTGCTATCGCACTTGACCCAACAGTTGAATCGATGAAAAAAGCTGTTGAGATAGGGGCAAATGTTTTAATTACCCATCATCCTATTTTCTTAGAACCTCCAACTTCCTTTCTTCCTTTTGAAAAAGAAGGGCAAACGCCAGGAGCAGCAATACATTTTGCGCTTACTCATGGATTATCTTGCATGAATTTTCATACCGCGTGTGATGTTTCGATTCAGGGATTAAAAGCACTTCCAGAACGACTCGGTCTTCGCTATTTGAATCCGCTTTTACCCCTTTCGTCTTCAAAAGAAAAAGGGTTTGGCGCAGTGTGTGCAATTGAGAGCGCAGACAAAACTCAAAGCTTATCGTTTGGAAATCTTGCTGTGCGCTGTTATGAAAACCTTGGTGTTGTTCCTCGAATGTGGGGGGATGAAAATGCAATTATCAGCTCAGTAGTGTGTTGTGGTGGTTCAGCAAGTTTCTTATTGAAAGAATGCCTCAATAGGGGCATTGATTGTCTTATTTGCGGAGAAGTTAAATATCACGATTGTCTTGATGCTTACAAATCAGGTTTGTTTATTATTGAATTAGGTCATGATTATTCTGAATTTGTTCTTTGTGACGTTTTTGAACAAACGCTTATCGCTGAATCGGTGGACCCATCTTCGATTACAATTATCAATCAAGAAAAGAACTGGAGTGTTCCCGAGCTTGTTTCTCGTAGTATTTCATTATGATGTCTTGAGGAATGATTTACTTTTTTGAGAATTCAGTAAAGCAAATCAAAGGAATTCTCTGTTAAGACGGCAGCTGAGCTCTTTCATTCGCCATTTTGAAGTTTTCGAATAAAGAAAGAGCGTAAAAAAGAAAGGCTTTTCATGTTTGCTTCTCAAATCGAACTCGATACGCTCAAAAAATTACAACAGGTTGATAGTGATCTTGTTCGCTTAGAAAAAGAACTTGTCAATTTGCCTCAGTATGCTGCTATTGCTGATACGAGAAAAAAACTTACTGATATCGTGAAAAAAAAGGTTCAAGTTCAGGACATGCTTGATCAAGCAGAGGAAAAGTACGAAGCATTAGAAAAAGAAGATGAATCCCTCATTGCGCGTCAACATGAAGTTGAGAAGAATCTTGAAGAGAACCAAGCCGATTATCGGAGCGTAAAAAACTATACAAACGATCTGAACACTATTGCAAAGCAGCGAGAAAAGCTTTCCGTAAAGATCCAGGCTATTGAAGACCAGCTCAATAAGATTAATCCTGTTATGAAACAAATCATGACCGCTTGTGCTGCTCAAGAAAAAAGAGAAAAAGAACTCATTATTTCTTTTAAGCAGGAAGGTGGTGCGCTACAGAATCGCATCATTGCTGCAAAGAAGGCTCGTAAACAATTAGCCGATGAATTATCTGATGAGGTGTTAAAGGTCTACGAGCAGAAGAAAACAGTATGTGGTCCTATTGCGCTAGCTGTAATGGAAAACAGTTCTTGCAGTGCCTGTCGCATGAAATTTGAAGTAGGACGCTTAGGCATGGTAAAACAGGATGCGCCTCTTTCTATTTGCCCTGGCTGCAGACGTCTTTTAATTGTTCAAGAATAAGAAGCAGGTACTACTTTTATTGTGAAAAGAGAATACTGTTTGTTAAGAGATGAGATGCAATTATGAAATTAATTACCCGTGAAGTAGCTGAAAATCAGGAACACTGCTTTTTAAGTGGTGATGCATCCTTTTCTGACGAAAGCGAAGGACGTGTCAATTCTGGCGAGCCTGATTTATATCGAAATGAGTATCAGCGTGATAGGGATAAAATTCTTCACACTAAAGCCTTTAGGCGCTTATCTCATAAAACACAGGTTTTTCTTGCGCCAAAAGGAGACCATTATCGTACTCGCTTGACTCATACTCTTGAAGTAAGTCAGATTGCGCGCACTATCGCGCGTGCGCTTGGCTTAAACGAAGACTTAACGGAAGCTATTGCCCTTGGTCATGACTTGGGCCATACTCCATTTGGCCATGTGGGAGAGGACGCAATCTCGTATTGTATTGCCAAGTATAAGGGCCTTGATTATAAAGACCCTGCTAATCAATGTCTCTATCGTCATAATATCCAGAGTTTGAGAGTTGTTGAGGTTATAGAAAACGCTGGGCGTGGTTTGAATCTAACAGCTGAAGTTAGGGATGGAATTGTGTGCCATACGGGCTCTCAGAAAGCCGAAACTCTTGAGGGACGAATTGTAGCAACTGCTGATCGTATTGCTTATGTGAATCATGATATTGATGATGCTATTCGCGCGGGAGCTCTTTTGGAATCTGAGCTTCCTGACTCTACTCATAAAATCTTGGGAGCAAGCCATTCAAACCGTATTCAGACTTTAGTGTACGACATGATTGAAACAAGTGCAAAACAGGATGATATTTGTATGAGCGAGCCTGTTTGGGACGCTATGATGGAGCTGAGACAATTTCTCTTCGACAAGGTCTACACCTCAGAACCAGTCATGAAAGAAGTGTATAAGGCAAAGCATCTAGTTGAAGATTTATTTGACTATTTTGTTCGCCATTATGATCAAGTTCCTGTTGAGTATCGCGCTATTTCTGGTGGAGATGAGCTTCGTGCGGTAACTGATCATATTGCCGGAATGACTGATCGTTACGCAATCAATTTCTTTGAAGACATGTTTATTCCAGCATCTTGGCATAAATAAAGCATTCTTTTGTGCCTTATTTGGATAATGGGTATATACTAACCAGGCTATGGAGGAAAAGTTAAACATAAAAAGCGCCTTTAGGGCTGCGCTGCCAATTATGCTGGGATATGTGTTTTTAGGTATCCCTTGCGGAATTCTTGAACAACAAATTGGACTTGATGCAATACAAGTATTTATCTTGAGCATGACTTTTTATTCGGGAGCAGGTCAGTACATGATTCCGAATATGTGGCTTGCGAGTTCTCCTGTTGCCGCTATTATTGCGAGTGTTTCATTGGTAAATACCAGACAGATGCTTTACGGTGCTTCTCTTTCGAGATTTACTTCAAAAACGAAAAAACCGCTCGCTTTCTTTTTTGGCGCGACCGTAACCGACGAAAGCTTTGCAGTAAATCTAGCGAATTTCGAAACGTCGAAATGGAACGTAAAAAATGCAACGGCAGTCAATGTTATTTCTATGACTACCTGGGCCCTTTCTAATTCTCTTGGCGTAATTTTAGGAAATCTTCTTTCAGTTCCTACCGCGTTAGCTTCCTTTGCTATGACAAGTATTTTCCTATGTCTTCTTTTTTCTCAAAAGGCAACAAAGGGCAATATTGTTGCAGCGGGAGTTGCTATTGTTGGTGTGGTGCTCTGTAAGGCGGTTGGATTAAGTGGCCCTGCAATTTTGATTGGCGCCCTTTTGGGAGTAGCTGCAGGAATGATTGTTTCTAGGAAGGTTGATCGCGTATGACAATGCCTACAGAATCATTCCTTCTTATCGCAGGTGCTTGTTTAATTACTATGCTTATTTGTCGTTGTGTGCCAATGATGATACTTCAGGGAAGAGAATTGCCTGAATGGCTTGAGCGTGCTCTGAATTTCATTCCTCCTGCAGCATTTGCTGCATTAATTGCAAACGACATTCTTTCGCCAACTATGTTTGATGCGGGATTATGGCCTGCGTTGATTCCTATTATTGCTGCGCTTTGTGTAATTCCCGTTGCCTTAAAAACAAAATCACTTATGTGGTGTATCATTACAGGCGTCGGAATTTATGGCATACTATTGTTTGTCTAATTACGATTAGCCTAAACTTTTAACAAAATCACAGTTCAAACAGCGTTTTACAATATCTCAAAAGCACTAAGGGAGTGAAATGCTCCCTTTTTTGTGCCATTGATTAAAAAATTAAGCAAATTTAATAACTCGATGCTCCTTTTCTGCAGGCTTTGAGTTGAGAATTGATGAGACAATGTCGCTTGCTTGCTTGTCTTTTTCAGGGAGTGCGTGTGCGTATGTGTTGAGAGTAATGCTTGCGTTTGCGTGTCCTAGTCTTGTTTGAATGGTTTTAATGTCAAGACCGCTGGAAACTAATAACGTAGCGTGTGTATGTCGCAAAGAATGAAACGAGACTCCTTCGGTGAAGTTATGTTTTTTGATGAACCTATTAAACCAGGCAGAATAAGCAGTTTGAGAAAACTCTTTGAATGTGTCGATTGTTACAAGTAGCGTTTTATTGTCCTGCTTTAATCCTAGATCATTCATTGATTTAGCTTGAACCGCTTTAAATTCAATCAGTAATGAAGCGGTAACGCTATCAATAGAAACTTCTCTTTTTCCTGCTTCTGTTTTTGCACTATTGCTAATTCCGTACCTTGTCATGGACTTAGAAACGCTGATAGAACCAAATTCAACGCCATTGTTAAAACCTAGAGTAATATCACCCCAGGACAACGCCAGAACCTCTCCACGCCTTAAACCTGTATTCAAGGAGATATAAGCACCCAGAAGCCTTGATGAATACTGAACGCTGGTAACATCACACTTTTCAATTAGTGCCTTGTATTCAGTCATTAGAACGCTGTTAAGACGTACTGCTTCTTTAGTATCAAGGATTACTTTTTCATTCTTCTTTGGTTTTGGTAATTCCGCTTTGTCTATTGGATTAATAGCGATTAAGTCAAGACGATATGCGCTCTTAAAAATCTGCTTAATAGGGGAGAGGTAATACTTTGCCATCGATCCATTAGCGGTTGAGGTATAGAACGCTAAAAACATATTCTCTAGGTCATTGGTCGTTATCTTGTTTAGTGGCTTGTTTCCAATGAATGGTAGAGCCTTATTAATTGCTCTTTCGTATCCGTCTAATGTTTGAAGTTTAAGACCAGATGCCTTTTTCTTCTTTAGCCAATCATTAGCGAACTGTTCAAACTTGATTGAACCCTTAACCACATCAACACCGTTTTGAATGTCCTTAATGAGCTGATTAAGAGCCTTTTGTGCATCTGTTTTATTTCCGTAGATGATCTTACTAGGTCGCTGACGTTTTCCATTATCGTCAGTATACGAAGCCATAATACGCCACTTCTTTGGGGTGTAGTGTTTGCCCTCAGCAGTAAGAATTTCCTTAATAGAACCGTTGCCATAGTTGGACATGGTTTCCTCTTTCTATTTAGTTGTTAGTTATTTTGGTTGCTTTGAGTGTAAACGTTTTGTAGCGATATATAAAGGGCGTTTTTCAATAAATAGCAAACACGATTTTTTTGTTTATGTATACTTAAAACATAGGCAATAGACGCAATATATAGGTTAATTCTAGTATAAACATACTAAATATTGTTGATATTGTTGTTTCTGATTATCCTTATAAAAGTATTGAAGAAGGTGTCAAGCATGGTTAAAAGTGAATATTTGACCGCAAAGGAAACAGCGCAATATTTGAAAACTACAACTACAACAATTCGTAGACTTTGCGCCAATGGTGAACTACCGGCAGTAAAAATTGGGCGTAGGTGGTTTATTGATGTTTCAAAGATTGGGGTTAAGAGTGCTCGATAAAAAAGAAACCCCCGCCGTATCTGTAGAGATCAACCAAAATAACCAACAGAAAGAGGGTACGGGGGCTAGCGTAGGAAACGCCATAGAAGATTTTAACACGGTTTGTTGTCTGTCTGGTTATTCATGCAGAAAGGAAGAGATAGAAAACGCAACCCTATTTCTTGAACGTGCCAAAACTTGGACGATTGAAAATCCTACATGTTGGCAGTATATATTCTCGATTATTGAGAAAGACGTAAAAGCGAAGCGTAGGGCATCGATGAAGAAAGCAATAGAACTTGCACGAGCAAAGAGCTTTGTGAACGTGTACGGCGAAGACACCAAGATAAACAATATTCTAACCCCAGCATTTTCAAGGATCATTATCGAACAGTTTCCAGAATGGAAGCAATTCTTGGAAATCAGAAAATCAAGACTTGATGCGCTCGAAGGAGTTAGCCATTGGAAACAGTAGATAAAGAACCGGCAAAGAATTTCTCTTGGTTTGCGAGCTATACAGACCAGCTCAACACAATGCCAAGCGACAAGCTAAAGAGCGCATACGCCGTTGCAGTTGCTAACTATGGAACATACGGCAAAAGACCATGTTTTGAAGCTGATTTTGAGGGCATGGAGTTATTAATGCTTAGTAATTCTTTCAAAGGCATCGAATACTCTTTAGAACGCTCTAGGAGTAATAGTAAAAATGGTTCTGGCGGTGGCAAGGCATCAGCACTAACACGCAGGGCGAAGGGGTATGTAAGAGCCATTGTTAAGGAAGATTTTCAAGTGTCAGACGTTGGAAATTATGATGCTTGCATGTGTCCGACATTCAACGAGGTTTATTCGTTTTTAAGATCATTTAACTGCATGAGTGAACAAGCTTTAAGGAATAGGACAGCGCAAATTTTAACGCCACTTATTCAGGGTTTGGAAGAGTGGGAAGATCTTATTTCTGGTTCTTTGGGCTAATTCAAATTGTGGAAAACTTTGTGGATAACCGCTTGCGAAGAGGGCTTGCGAAGCGGGCTTCAAAAGCAAGTGAAGTGAAGTGATATGAAGTGAATATATAACGCTGTTCGTTCGCTTTTTATTGTGGAAAACTTTTTGCAGAAAGAAGGAGGGTTTTCGTCCGAGTACGTGGGGCATATAGCGTAGAGGAAGGAAACCATTTTGACAGAAAGAAAGTCCAGCATATCAGAATTCTATAAAGAGCGTTTGAGAAAAGACTTATCGAAAGAAGCTACTTTTTCGAAAGCATTTTATAAAGCTCTTAAACCATTGAACGACGAAGATAAACTTTTGCTTTTGATGTCTTGTTTTGAATGGGTTTTTGAAGATACCGAAACAACTCTAAAAAACGAAAACCTGACGAATGTTTTTAATTTTTTCAAACTCGCAAACCCACCAGCAATTAACCAAAACAGATAGTAGAGAGGAAAACAATGTCTATTTATTCAAATGAGCTTCTTTCTAAACGCCCCGATAATCCTTCAAATTTAAGATTTGGATTGTAGTTATCCGTGTGGACTATCAAAGAATTAGAAAAGCTCCTGCAATATGCGGGGGCTTTTCCACTTAACTATATAGCCACAAAACTAAACAAGACAGAAGAGCAAATAGATAACGCCTGTTTTCTCTTGGATCTTGATGTGTCCTATCCGCAAGAGCGCGAGATTATTTGGTGCGACGAGTGCGCAACATGGAGAGTTGTAAGGCTGTCTAATGGATATAGCTGTCCGATATGCTCAAAGATGAAGAGTAATGAGAAAAGCATCAACAACCAGCTCCTAGAGCTTTCTATTATGTCGATTGAAGACCGTAATAAGTTCTTGGATATGGAAAGCAAGCTAGGAGACAGAACAAGAAAAAGACCAACAGAGACTGGAGACTTATATGCTGATGATGAAGCTATGTATAGCTATCTAGAAGCCGTATATTGTCGCAATAGGACACGTTTGAAACGCATGAGAATTGTTAATGGTACGAGCCCTATAAGAAACAAAAAGAGGTGCTTAGAAAATGGCTCAGAGATTATTGAGCAAGGTTAGAAATGAACAAGGAATAACAACTGCCGATCTTGCTTGTAGTGTTGGTGCTAATCGAGCCGACATAATAGCAATAGAAAAAGGGGAGTTAATACCGTACAAGTTAAGACTATTAAGAATTGCTAGAAAGCTAAACTATAAAGGAAACCCTTACAATCTTCTAAAAGAGGTCAAGAATGACAAACATAAATGATCTTTCTTTTCCTCTTCATGATGTTATTCAAACAGGGGTAAAAAGACGGCAAGATTACGGCAAGGCTAGAGGGGTTTCGTGCTTGAAAAAATGGGGATATTTTGGGTAGGCTACTATACCTAAAAAGTGTCAAGGTTTTGCCAAGGTTAGAAGCCTAAACTTGGGCAAGATTACGGCTAGGTTAGAGGAGCGTAGGTCGAAAAACTACCCTAGATTTTAGCTAGTTTTTACGAATAGTAGCAAGGTGTTCATGTTTCGGTAATCAAAAACGCTACGTTTTGGCAAAAAGTATCATATTCATTTGTTACCTTTGCAATTACTGACCGCTCAATAATTAAAGAAAAACTTGCTGAGAAAGATACTGCGAGAACATCGCAAAACCGCCCCAACTTTCTCCTATCGGGGCGGTTCTTTTTACTGGTTACTAACGAGCGATAAAGAAGGTTCGTGTTGGTAGGTGAAGCCATTCGTCGGTATTATCAGGAAGCTTGAGAAACTTTTTTGGATTAAAAGCAAGGTGCTCAACAAGCGTTTCGTCGTCATAATGCTTCAAATCTTCTTTCAGTAAAGCGGTTGGCTTAACGCCGAACTGATTAATTTCATCTGTTATAGATACAAATTCATTTTCTAGATTGTTTGTAGGAACGTTGCCATAAATGTAAAAAATGTCCACGTCTTTCTTTTTCATGTCTTGCATAATAAAACCTTTCTAAATGTGCCGTTTTTTGTGCCATTCGTTAAAGGTTCTTAATAATCGCTATTAGATACTATTTATTGTCTGTAATACTATTTATGTTAGTTAAATGCTTTAACTTAATATAAAATGCTCTCTACATCACTATTGTTTGTCTAATCAGGCTGTTGGTATTTCGCTTATTGTGCGATTTTGATTAGATAAATAATGAGAAAAAAATGAATAACTTCTTGAAAGATGGCTTTACTAATCGTATAATATCTAGCCGTGTCTAAAGACATCTTCAAATAGCAATTGAGTTATTACTATATAAGAAGGAATTGGAAAATGGATATCATCCGCGCAATTGAACAACAGCAGATTAACCCAGAAGTTGCTGACTTCAACGTTGGCGACACTGTAAAGGTTCATTATCGTATTAAAGAAGGCAACCGTGAGCGTATTCAGGTATTCCAGGGCGATGTTATCCGTCGTCACGGTGCTTCTAACCGCGAAACCTTTACCGTACGTAAGATTAGCTTCCAGATTGGTGTAGAGCGTACTTTCCCAGTACATTCTCCAAAGATTGAGAAGATTGAGGTTGTACGTCGTGGTGACGTAAACCGCGCTAAGCTCTACTACCTCCGTGATAAGATTGGTAAGGCAGCTAAGATTAAGGAAAAGGCATACTAAGTCTTTTTTCATACTAAACGTAATGAGCACGGCGCATTTGCCCGTGCTCTTTTTTGTTGTGAGCTATTCTAAGAATATTAGTATCTTGTTTAAGAGTTGTTGATTCGCCTGCAGAAGTAGAGGAGTGCGTTTATGCAAACAGTGTTGGAAATAGAAGCAATGCTAAAAAATGCATCAAAACAAGAGTTTGAAGCTCTTGAACGCTCATTGCAGGCTGATACAAGAAAAGGTGTTCGCAGCGCCTTAGCAAAGACGAAAAAGCGCTTTGAAAAGGACGAGGCGGAGCATAAGCGAGTAGAAAACATGTTTGCCTTTCAAGAGGAGCTTGCAGGGCAAGGTGTCATCATTGGTCTTGATGAAGTTGGTCGTGGGCCACTTGCTGGTCCGTTGACGGTCTGTGGCGTTGTGTTTCCTCCTGAGGTGCGGTTTATTGAGAAGCTGAACGACTCTAAGCAATTATCTGAATCGAGTCGCGCTCTGATTGCTGAGGATGTAAAAAAGCAAGCACTTGCGTGGACTGTAGTGCATGTGGAACCATCGGAAATTGACACAAAGGGGATGTCGGCTTGTTTGCGAAAGGCTTTTAGGCAGGCAATAGAGACTGTTGAGAGTCAAGGCATAGCAATTGACCACATTCTTCTTGATGGTAATCCTCTTTATCTTGATCAACGAGAGATTAACGTAATAAAAGGCGATGCAAAATGCGCTTCAATTGCTGCTGCTTCCGTGATTGCAAAAGTAACACGCGATACGTTGATGGTGGAGTACGATGCTTTGTATCCAGAATATGACTTTGCGTCATCAAAGGGATATGGAAGTCAAAAACACCGTGATGCTATCGCGCAGTTTGGTTTGTCTCCTATTCATCGTAAGAGTTTTTGTCGAAATTTTACAACCTATTCTCAGCCGTCTCTCTTTTCGTGAGTAAAAATCTGCTCTATTAGAGAGTGCTTAAGCATTGTTTCAAGTTTTATTAAGATTGGTTTGAAATTCTTTCAGTATCTTTCTCCTAAAAAAGGAGGTAGATTATGGAAGAAAAAGACTATTTTGAGCAAGAATCTCAATCATTAGAAATTCCAGAAAATGAAATAAACCTGACTCCGCAAGAAATTGGAGAACGGGGAGAAAAAGCCGCAGCTCTTTTCCTTGAGCGAAAAGGGTATGAAATTCTTGATACAAATTGGCGCTGTTTTGCTGGCGAAGTGGATATTGTAGCGGCCGATGAAGATACTCTTTGCTTTATTGAGGTTAAAACCAGAACAAGTATTCAAAAGGGATTTCCTGAAGAGTCAGTTGATGCGGTAAAGCGAAGTAAATATGAAAAAATTGCGGCCTGCTATCTCCAGGAGAAAAACCCTTCCTTTGAAAAAGTGCGCTTTGATGTTATTTCAATTTTGGTGGTATCGAAGACACGTGCTTTTTTACGTATGCACATTAATGCGTTTGCGGGAGGACTATAAGTGTGAACGCTCCAGGAATCGCCTATGTTCAAAGTTCTGTGGTAAGAGGGGTAGTAGCGCTTCCTGTGCAGGTTGAGGTTATTGTCTCTTCTGGAATTCCTGGCTTTACTATTGTCGGAATGCCCGATACTGCAATTTACGAATCGCGGGAGCGAATCAAAGCTGCAATAAAGAGCTCAGGGTTTACTATGCCTCGAGATAAGATAGTTGTTAATCTTGCTCCAGGTTCGCTAAGAAAGCATGGATCTGGTTTCGATTTACCTATTGCGTTAGGAATTCTTATTGCTACTGGTCAGCTAAGAAAAGATCCTTTCTCTTCGTTTTTGGTTGTTGGAGAATTATCTCTTGATGGAAAAGCGACAAGCGTTCAAGGCTTACTGGCTCATCAAATGTGTGCTAAATCTTTAGGATTGTCTCTATTGACAGGAACGGTTACCTCCACCTTTGTTTCTCTTAAACAGCTGTCATGCTTTTCGATCAAATCATTGGGCCTGCTGAGGACTCGTTCGTGGGAAGAAATAAAAGATATTTCTGAAAAAGATATTCCAGCTTACTTGGATTATGCGGATATCAGTGGTCATGAGTTTGCAAAGCGTGCACTTACTATTAGCGCTGCGGGAAATCATGGTGTGCTTATGGTAGGTCCTCCAGGATCAGGAAAAACACTTCTTGCAAGAGCTCTACCAGGTATTATGCCTCCTCTTTCGGAAAGAGAGTATATTGAAACTGCATTAGTGTATAGCGTTGCAGGAAAAAATGTAAACGCGTTTGCCCAAGGAATGCGTCCTTTTAGGGATCCTCATCACAGTTCAACCCCGGCAGGTTTATTGGGAGGGGGAACTCCTCTTGCTCCGGGCGAGGTCTCGCTTGCTCATAATGGAATTTTGTTTTTGGATGAGTTTCCTGAATTTAAGCCGAGCACGTTGCAGCAGTTGCGTCAAATAATTGAAGAAGGGCAAGTTAATCTTACGCGGGCAGATGGAACGTATAAACTTCCTGCAAAGTTTTTGCTTGTTGCCGCAATGAATCCTTGTCCTTGCGGTTATTTTGGTGATCCTCACCATCAGTGTTCATGTTCTCAAACGCAAGTAAATTCCTATCAAAACAAAATAGGTGGTCCTCTCTTTGATCGTATTGATATCCATATCGATGTATGGCCCAGTTCTTTAAAACATGTTTTGGCTCATACAGAAGAAAAAAGCTCTCAAGAAATGAGAAAAGAAGTGATTACTGCTCAAACGTTTGCTCTTGAGCGCACGCGTAATCAAGAAGGTGAATTAGTTGAGACGGGTCATGAATTGAAGCCTACAATTTCTGGTATTTTGAGCACCTGTAATTTGAGTGAAGAAGCTTTGCAATTGTTCGAAAGCTTAGGAAATCGGAAAGATATTACCATGCGTTCGCTGTCGAAAATACTGCTTATCTCACGTACTATTGCGGATTTATCCTGTTCAGCACAGGTTGAACGAACTCATTTATTTGAGGCTTCAATGCTTAGACTGAAAGGTAGTTTCTTTTGAGTAAAGTAATTAAGGGGCCCCGTTGGGAAATAGAGAAAAACTCTTCTCGTTATCCAAAAAGTCTTTTAGATTTAAGAAATCCTCCCGAAAAGCTCTATTTGATTGGGGATTATCGGGTATTGCAAAATGGGCTATCTATAATTGGTGCACGGAAAGCTACTCCCTATGGATTATCATGCGCAGAATTGTTTGGTAGAGAGGCTGCTCTTCATGAAATAGTAGTTGTTTCAGGGGGTGCTTTAGGGTGTGATTCGTCTGCTCATAGAGGAGCGCTAAAAGCTGGTGGAAAGACGGTGGTTGTGCTGGGAGGAGGGTGTGATCAGCCCTATCCAGCGGGAAATAGAGCACTCTTTCAAGAAGTGGTTGACTCGGGAGGGGCACTTATCTCAGAGTATCCATGGGATTTTCGTGCGAAACCGTATTGTTTTAGGATGCGCAATAGATTAATCGCAGCTCTTTCTAAGGCAGTGCTTATTGTTGAGGCAGGGCTTCCTTCTGGGACCTTTTCGACAGCAGATGAAGCGCTGGCAATTAACCGCGAAGTCTTGGTTGTTCCTGGCTCAATCATGTCTGACAGTTCTGCAGGATCAAATCAGTTGCTGTATCAAGGAGCAACTCCCATAGTAAGCAGAGAGTCATTTGAAGATGCTCTTGTGGCAATTTTCAATTGTTTGCGTTTTGCCTCGTCGAAACGTTCTAGAAGCAAAGATTCAGAAAAAAAGAGAGAAAAAGTAACAAATCCGTTCCTTGAGGCTATTCTTGCTAATCCTATGCGAATTGAAGAGATACTTTCCTTGGAAGAAATAGGAGATGCAAAGCAAGATATGAAAAAGGCTTCCGAAGCTGAAAAACTGAACGAGGTAATTTGGAGGGTTTCAATGTTGGAACAAGAGGGTTACATTACTCGTTATCCTGATGGGCGATATGGCCCTGTGGTGAAATTTTGACAGGCTGCTTTGGTTATTCCTCATTAAAAAAGAGACTTTTAGTGAGTGTTTGGTAATTGTGATTTGCCTGTGCAAAAGAAAAACCCGCTTATTTTTGAAAACACGTTTCAAGAATAAGCGGGATAGGAAGTAAGAATAATAATTGCTTAGAGGTCAGTGCAGATTTTGCCAGGGTTAAGGATTCCCTTTGGATCGAATACTGCTTTGATTCCCTTCATGAGATTGAAGGCGGTCTCTCCAACAGATTCCTCAAGGTATGCTTTCTTGGCATGACCAATGCCGTGCTCGCCTGATACCGCACCTCCAAGTTCGGTGCATTTAGTGTAGCTAGCAATCATGACTTGTTCAGAAATCTTAATAAACTCTTCTTCGGTTTTATCATTGGAGCAGCAGTAAATATGAAGATTGCCATCACCAGCATGACCGAAAGAACGAATGCGCATACCAAGATTAGTGCCTGCTTCATGGACGTACTGAAGGAATTCTGCAATTTTATCAACAGGAACAACAACGTCCATTTCGTCGAGGAATTTAGTATCTGCTTCAATGCAGGTAAGGAATGCTGAGCGTGCTGCCCAGATGGCTGCTTTGTCGGCAGAGTCTTGGAGAACAAGAACGTCATAAGCGCCTGTTTCGTCACCAATCTCTACCAGCACTTCTGCGCGTGTCATGATTTCGTCAGCGTCGTTTCCGTCAAGGGTAACTAGAATATAGCCGCCAACTTCTTTATCTTGAACAACGGTAGGGATGAATTTGCTTCCCGTAAATTCTGCTGATGAATCAACAATATCGCGCTCCATAAATTCAATGGAACGAGGGTCAAGACCAGCAAGTTTGATCTTTGGAACAGCAGAAATTGCTGCTTCAATATTCTCATAAGGAAGGAGGAAGGAAACATCTTCGGATGGGTTTGGAATGAGCTTCATGGTCAATTCGGTAATAATACCAAGGGTTCCTTCGGAACCAACCATAAGATGAAGAAGCGAATAACCTGATGAATTCTTTGTTACTGCCTTACCAAGCTCCATAATTTCGCCATTTGGTAATACTACGGTCATTGCTAAAACATAGTCGCGGGTTGTTCCGTATTTAACCGCGCGCATTCCACCAGCGTTGGTAGAAACATTGCCACCAACAGAGCCTGTTTTCTCGCCTGGATCTGGTGGATACATAAGGTCGTACTTAAGCGCGTCTTCGGCTAAGTCGCATAGACGAACTCCTGGCTGAATACGAACATTGAAGTTGTCAATATCGTATTCAAGAATCTGATTCATGTTGATAGTGCAGAGCACTACGCCGCCTGCTAAAGGAGTGGAGCCGCCTGCAAGGCCAGTACCTGCACCACGAACGGTTACCGGAATGGTGTTGTCGTAACATAGTTTCATGATTTGAGATACTTCGTCAGTGGAATTAGGGAGAACTACCATTTCTGGCATTTTGGTTCCGTAAATAGGCATTTCGTCGTGAGAATAGTCCTCACTAATGTTTTCACCTACATAGCAATTGCCTTCTCCTACGATTGCGGCAAGTTGGGTAATAAGCTCAGGGGTGAGTTGGTTAAATGTGGCCATAAAAAAACTCCTGGGAAATTGAGGAAAACCTACAAAAAAATAATGTTTCCATTCTATAAAAGGAAATAGTTTTTTTCTAGACGTGGTAATTAAATGCTTACTTCTGATAAAAGAGCCGTTCTGCTTTCATTTTGAGGCATTCTGTTTCGTTTTTTGATAAGAAACAGCCAAGTGTAGTACTCTGTAAGTATGAAAAAGACAATTGCTATTATTGGTGCTGGATTAGCAGGAAGTGAAGCGGCGCTTCAGCTTGCAAATCGTGGCTACCGTGTTCATATATTTGAAATGAGAGGGTTTCGTCAAAACCCTGTTCATCGCACTGATCAATGTGCCGAGTTAGTGTGCTCAAATTCCCTCAAATCAATGAAGGAAAACAGTGCTGCCGGAATGCTGAAAACAGAGCTTTCGCTTTTAGGTTCACATCTTCTTAAGTATGCTTATGAGACTCAGGTTCCAGCTGGTGGTGCTCTTGCTTTAAATAGAGAAGCTTTTTCAGCGCTTGTTACAAACGAAATAAAAAATCATTCCAACATTATTTACGTATGCGCTGAGGTTTTGTCTCTTTCTCCTTGCGGAAGACTTGTGTTGCAAGATGGTAATCATGGGGAATCTTACGAATATGATTATGATTTTGATGCGCTTATTATGGCTTCAGGCCCATTGACTTCCGATGCGCTTGGGGAGTACCTTTCTTCTTTGACGGGAAGCAACCGTATGGCTTTCTTTGATGCGGCAGCTCCAATTGTCATGGCGGATTCTTTGAACTGGGATAAAGTGTTTACTCAGAATCGGTATGAAGATTCCGAAACAGGAGATTATGTAAATGCTGCTTTTACTCAGGAAGAGTATGAAGCGTTTGCTAAAGAACTCATCGAAGCTCAATGTGTTATTAAGAAATCCTTTGAAACAAAAGAGTTATTCCAAGCCTGCCAGCCCATTGAAGAGATTATGCGTAAGGGCATCGATGCCCCTCGTTTTGGTCCACTAAAACCTGTTGGCATCAAAGATCCTTTTACGGGAAAAAGGCCATGGGCGGTAGTGCAATTGCGCGCAGAAGATAGAGCTCAGCAGAGCTACAACTTGGTAGGTTTTCAAACTAATCTCACTTTTCCTGAGCAAAAAAGAGTGTTCAGGATGATTCCTGGTTTGGAAAATGCAGAGTTTGCTCGATACGGAGTAATGCATCGCAATACTTTTATTAATGCCCCTAAACTTCTTGATTCTTCCCTTCGTTTGGTGGAAAAGGAAGAAAAAGAGTGCGCTTCAAAAATTGGCAAGGTAGAGCTTCCTTTGTTTGTTGCGGGTCAATTAAGCGGTACGGAAGGATACTGTGAGGCAATTGCTACAGGATTGTATGCCTCTCTTTCGGTATCGGCTTTTCTTGAAGGAATTGAGATGGAGCCACTTCCATACTATACTGCTCTTGGCTCTCTTCTTTCGTATGCAACTAATCCAGAAACGCAAGACTACCAGCCTATGCATGTAAATTTTGGCTTGTTTGAACCTATTGAACCAAAGATAAAAAACAAGCAACAGCGCTATAGCTCTTATGCCAAAAGAGGCCTTGTGGCAATGGAAGCATATTGCCAGTCATTGAAAGAAAAAGGCCTCATTTAAGGAACGGAAAACCGTATTAGTAAATAATCGAACATTTGTTTGTAAATTGCGTTATTATTACTCTCTGCAGAGAGGTTAAGGTGGTGCGTTCATGCAGTCATGCATTTCTATTCGCGGAGCTCGTCAGCACAACTTAAAAAACGTTAATCTTGATATTCCTAGAGATCAATTAGTAGTTATTACTGGTTTATCTGGTTCAGGAAAGAGCTCTCTAGCGTTTGATACTATCTACGCCGAAGGTCAGCGTAGGTATGTTGAGAGCTTATCAAGCTATGCTCGTCAGTTCTTGGGCCAAATGGGAAAACCAGATATTGACTCTATTGATGGTTTGTCTCCGGCAGTTTCTATTGATCAGAAAACAACCAGTAAGAATCCTCGTTCAACCGTAGGAACCGTCACTGAAATATATGACTACCTCCGTCTTTTGTTCGCGCGTATTGGTGTTCCTCATTGTCCAGAATGCGGGAGGGAAATATCTGCCCAAACATCTGATCAGGTGGCAGATAGAATTCTTGCACGGGGCTCTGGCCTTAAGGCAATAGTGATGGCACCAGTGGTGATTGGAAGAAAAGGGGAATTTACCAAGCTTTTTGCCGACTTACAGAAAGAAGGCTTTTCTCGTGTTCGTGTAGATGGTGAGATGATAAAGCTTTCGAACGAACCTCTTAAATTGGATAAAAACTTCAAACACACGATCGAAGTAGTAATTGACCGCGTTTCTATTAAAGAAGAATCACTGAGCCGTATCACTGAAGCAGTTGAGCTCGCAATGAAGTTGTCAGAATCTACTGTTTTGGTTGTGTATATTCAGCCCGACAAAACCGAAGTAGAAGAAGTGTATTCTCTTGCTCTTGCGTGCCCAGAACATGGCTATTCAATGAGCGAACTGCAGCCACGAGATTTTTCGTTTAATGCCCCTTATGGAGCGTGCCCTGACTGTTTAGGTTTAGGAAGTAAAGAAGAGCTAGATCCGCGTTTGCTTATTCCTGATACCTCCCTTTCGATTGAAGAGGGGGCTATTGTGCCATTGAAGTCGGGGAATTACTATCCTCAAATCTTACGCGCTGTGCTTAGTCATTATGGAGTAGCGCACGACACTCCTTGGTGTGATATTCCTCAAAAAATACAAGATATTCTTTTATATGGTGCACCTCCAACTGAAAAGATTTTCGTAAACTACAAAACAGTTGATGGTCGCATTACCGGGTGGAATATTACGTGGTCAGGAATAGTTGCTGCAGTTATGGAGCGCTATAAAGATACAAAATCCGAGACAACGAGACAAAAATTCCAAAAGTATTTCTCTGTTTCTCATTGTCAAAGCTGTCATGGAAAGCGTCTTAATCCAAAGATTTTGGCGGTTACGGTAGGCGGAAAGAATATTCATGAAGTTTGTTCTCTTTGCGTACGTGACTCTTTGACGTTCTTCGAGAATCTCACCTACCAAAAACAGCAGGTAGCTATTGTTGAACCTATCATTAAGGAGATTATTGCCCGCTTGTCATTTCTTACTAACGTAGGTCTTGAGTATCTAACGCTTGATAGAGGAGCTTCTACTCTTTCAGGCGGTGAAGCGCAACGTATTAGGCTTGCAACGCAAATTGGTGCAGGTCTGATGGGTGTGTTATATATCCTTGACGAGCCGTCCATTGGCCTTCATCAACGTGATAATGAGAGGCTTATCTCTGCTCTTAAAAACCTTCGTGATTTGGGAAACACGGTATTGGTGGTTGAGCACGATGAAGACACAATTCGCGAAGCAGATTATGTTATCGATATGGGCCCAGGAGCGGGTGAGCTTGGCGGTGAAGTGGTAGGCGAAGGTCCGGTTGCCCAACTGATGGAGTGTGAACGATCAATCACGGCTCAGTATTTAAAGGGAATAAAGAAAATTCCTGTTCCTGAAGTTCGCCGTAAGCCAAAAAAAGGAAAGATAACACTTACGGGAGCAGTTGAAAATAATCTGAAAAATGTATCGGTCTCAATTCCTTTGGGAACTCTGACGGTTGTGACAGGAGTGTCAGGTTCTGGCAAAAGTTCGTTAGTAACTGCTACCTTAGCCCCAGCTCTCTCCAATAGAGTTAATCGTTCATTGCATCGGGTAGGTAAATTCAAAAAACTTACTGGTGATGAGCTAATTGATAAAGTTATTGACATTGATCAAAGCCCTATTGGAAGAACGCCTCGCTCTAATCCTGCAACCTATGTGGGTCTTTGGGATGATATTCGTGCGCTCTTTGCCTCAACGGCTGATAGTAAAGCACGTGGATATTCTCCTGGTCGATTCTCGTTCAACGTTGCTGGCGGTAGATGTGAGGCATGTAAAGGGGATGGCCAAAAGAAAATTGAAATGCATTTTCTTCCAGATGTATATGTTGATTGCGAAGTGTGTGGAGGAAAGCGGTATAACCGTGAGACCTTGCAAGTGAAGTATAAAGGGAAGTCGGTTTATGACGTTTTAGAAATGACTGTTGATGATGCGCTTGAATTCTTCAGTAAGATTCCAGGAATAAAGAGAAAACTCGAGACGCTTCATGATGTTGGTTTGGGATATGTTCGTCTTGGTCAGCCAGCAACTACGCTTTCTGGTGGTGAAGCTCAGAGAGTAAAGCTTTCTAGTGAACTCCAAAAACGACAGACGGGAAAGACGTTTTATATTCTCGATGAGCCAACTACGGGGCTTCATATGGATGACGTTGCTCAGCTTCTTCTTGTTCTTCAGCGTTTAGTTGATGCAGGAAATACGGTTCTAGTCATTGAACACAATTTGGATGTAATAAAGTCGGCAGACTACCTTATTGATCTTGGTCCCGAAGGTGGAGATGCGGGCGGTCAAATTGTGGCAAAAGGAACTCCAGAGCAAGTAGCAGCATGCGAAGAAAGCCACACTGGTCGTTTTCTTAAGAAGGTTTTGGAAAACTCCTAGTAAAACATGAGCTAATATCGCTACAATTATCAACCAATGAAAGTTACTCGCGAACATAAAGCATTGGTACTCTTTTTTGCTCTCGCACTAGCGGGCTTAGGATTTGCATATTTTTACATTACAAGTCTGGGCCATTCATGGAATATAGCAGCTAGTGCTATTGATGACATGTCAGGAGAATTACGAGGATATACCGTAATTCTCTATGAGGGTACTGTCTCTGAAGATGAGTCTGATAAAAAGCAGGATAATGCCCTTTCTTCTTTTGAGCTTAAGTTTGTTGATGATTTAAACAAAAATAGTGAGGCGCGAAGCAGCTCGGAAGAAACCGTTGATCTTGAAGTGGATTTGAATGAATCGGTATTTGATTTGCCCGCGCTAAAACGGTCGTATGCGCAAAAAGGTGCTTCAGTATTTGTTCTTCAACTCGATAACCCCTCTTTGTATCTTGAAAAGACCATAGTATTGGGTGGTGGAGGAAACTCTTTTGGAATAATGACGGTTGATCAAGAGCATTGCTCAAAGGCTTATATTCAAAAACGCATTGAGGAATATAAGCAATCGGGAGTGGATTTAATAATTGCAATTACTACTTCTTATGACCTAATTACGGATTACTCAGGCATTGATGCAGTTTTTTCAGTAAGTGAAGAAGGCTTATCAGACAATGGAGTAACCTCGGATGGTGTTTTCTATAAAGATGCGACAAAGCAAGGTTCAATAAGTACCATTATCGTTTCTCAAAGTAGAGTTTTTTCTGGTAAAGAAATGTCGAGTTTCTAGTTTGCCGGTATTGCATAAAACACCATTTGAAGCATGCTTGAGCAATATTGAAAGACCATGAAGAAAAAACGATGGGTCACGATTTAATGTATCGTGCGTACGGATATCTGGGAAATAACTAAGCTACCATTGCCATAGCTGACAATTATCGTATTGATACTACTTCAACTAAAAATCTCGACATAGAGTTATAAGAGATACTTAAAAAGTAGCAGTCTTTGTGAAGCCCAGGGAATGTGAAGAGAAATTCGAAGATTTGAAGGATTTATTCTTGTAAAAAAGTAAAAAAAATAGAGCTTTCTGAAACCTTTTCTCACTTTCATATGCATATACTAAATATATTTGTTATTATTATCAAGCTGTCTGGATTAGTTCCAAATAATGCATAATTAGTCCAACAGGATAACGAAATGCGGGTGTGGCGGAATTGGCAGACGCGCCAGGTTTAGGTTCTGGTGGGTAACCCCCGTGAAGGTTCAAGTCCTTTCACCCGCACCATTTTGTTTATTAGTAATGTCCAAGAAGGAGATTTTCGTGAATACAAATATCGAGGCTCTCGAGGGTAATCAGATTAAGATTGCTTTTGAAATCGAGGCAGCTGAAGTTGACGCTCGTATTAAGCGTACTTACAAGCAGTTCGCAAAGCGTTATAACTTCCCAGGTTTCCGTCCAGGTAAGGCACCTCGCCCAGTTATTGATAGCATGGTTGGTGAAGATGCAGTTCGTGCAACCGTAACTGAGGACTTGGTAAACGAACTCTATCCTCAAATCTTGGAAGAGAATAACTACGTTCCTATGTTCCAGGCTCAGTTTGACTACGAGACTGACATGGTTGAAGAAGGCAACGACTTTAAGTTCAGCGCTACTATTACCGTAAAGCCTGAACTCGAGCTTTCTAGCTATGATGCAGTTGAAATTGAAATCCCTGCTGCTCAGGCAACTGGAGCTGAAGTAGATGCTCAGATTGAAGAGCTTCGTAAATACTACAAAGATTTCAAAGATGCTTCTGGAAACAGCAAGGTAAAGCCTGGTCAGTTCATTGAATTCACTATGACCGCAACCAACTCTAAGGGCGAAGAAGTTCCTTCTTTAAATGCTGAAAAGCGTCTTTATGGTTTAGGCGAGAACTTGTTCCCTGCAGCATTTGATGCAGAACTTATTGGCCTTAAGAAGGGTGAAGAGAAGTCTTTCGATATTGATTTCTCTGAAGACACCTCCATGATTGGCATGACTCTTGAAGATAAGGGCGTATATCACTTCGACGTAAAGATTGATGCAATCAAGAAGGAAGTTCTTCCTGAGGTTACTGAAGAGTGGGCAACCGAATCCTTTGGTTTCGAGAGCCTTGCAAATATGCGTGAAAGCATTGCTTCTTCCATCACTTCTGAGAAGGAAGCATACAAGAGCCGCCGCATTGAGAATGAAGCTCTTCGCGTTTTGGCTGAGCGTCTTGAAGGCGATGTTCCTGAGTCTATGTGCGAACTCAAGGAAGCTTCTATTCTTCAGACTTTCTATAATCAGCTTCAGCAGTCTGGCCTTACTTTCGATCAGTACCTCAAGAACATGAGCATTACTGCTGATCAGTTCAAGGAAGACGTAAAGAAGCAGGCTTACGATATGGTTAAGCAGAATCTTGCGCTTGATGCTTGGGCTCGTCATTTTGAAATCAAGGCAACTGATGAGCAGGTTGAAGCAGAATTCGCAAAGGCAGATCTTGATGATCCAGCAGCTATCATGAAGGAATGGAAGACTTCTGGTCGTCTCCCAATGATTCGTGAAGAGATTGCTCGCGATAACGCTATTAGCGACATTGTTGAGAAAGCAGTTGTTACTGAGCTTGAAGCTGAAGCAGACGCTGAGTAAACAATTCTTTTAGACTTGTGAAGCTTTGACAGTTGTGCGTTTTCTTGCGCTCTGTCAAAGCTTTTTTCTTATTTTTAAGTATATTTATCTAGAAACAATTGGAAGTGAGGTATTTATGATTTATCAACCAAATTCTGCTGCTCTCATTCCATACGTTGTTGAGCAGTCTCCTCGTGGCGAACGTAGCTATGACATCTATTCTCGCTTGCTCAACGAGCGTATTATTTTTCTTGGCGAAGCAATTGATGATGCAGTTGCAAATACCGTTGTTGCACAGATGTTGCATCTTGAAGCGGTAGATCCAGATAAGGATATTTTCTTGTATATCAACTCTCCTGGTGGTGTTATTACTGCTGGTATGGCTATTTATGACACCATGAACTACATCAAATGCGATGTTGCAACTATTTGTCTTGGTCAAGCAGCTTCTATGGCCGCTGTTCTTTTGGCATGCGGTGCACCAGGAAAACGAACAGCACTTCCAAATTCTCGCATTATGATTCATCAGCCTTCTGGTGGTGCTCAGGGTCAGCAAACTGAGATTGAAATTGCCGCTCGTGAAATTAAGTACTTCCGCGAGCACTTGAATGGCATCTTGTCTGAGAAGACTGGACAATCACTTGAGAAGATCAACGCTGATACTGAACGCGATAACTTTATGACTGCCGATGAGGCATGCGCATATGGTTTGGTTGACAAAGTAGTAGCATCCCGTTTCTCAGAGAAAGCATAAGGCATGCCAGATCAGACATTCGATAATAGTTCTCGCGGCCGTATTCGCTGTACTTTTTGCGGCAAAACACCTGACCAGGTAGATGCAATGATTGCTGGTCCTGATGGTGTTTATATATGCGATGAGTGTGTTTCTGTTTCTGCAAGTGCAATGATTGCAGACTTAGGAAGCAGAGGTTTGGAATCTCAAGCGCTAAAAACGTTTCTTGGAACAAGTCAGGCATTAAGCGGTCTTCGTTCGGCAAAAATTGAAGAAGTAAGCCCATTAGAGGATCTTCCTACTCCTCGCGAGTTGCACGAGCGCTTATCTGAGCATGTAGTTGGTCAGGAAGAGACAAAAAAGGCTTTGGCGGTAGCGGTTTATAATCACTATAAGCGTATCAGCTTAGGTGAAAGCGCTACTTCTGATGATGTTGAGCTTGCGAAGAGTAACATCATGTTGCTTGGACCAACTGGTTCAGGTAAGACGCTTTTGGCTCAAACCTTAGCGCGAACTTTAAATGTTCCTTTTGCTATTGCTGATGCTACTACCTTGACAGAGGCAGGTTATGTAGGCGAAGACGTTGAAAACATCTTGCTAAAGCTTATTACGGCTGCTGATTTTGATATTCCCCAGGCAGAAATTGGCATCATCTATATTGATGAGATTGATAAGATTGCTCGCAAAGCAGAAAACCTTTCTATTACGCGTGACGTGTCTGGCGAAGGCGTACAACAAGCGCTCTTAAAGATTGTTGAGGGTTGTGAGGCAAGTGTTCCTCCTCAGGGAGGAAGAAAGCATCCACAGCAAGAACTCATTCATATTGATACCACTAACATCTTGTTTATTTTTGGCGGCGCGTTTGTGGGATTGCCTGATATTATTGCTCAACGTGTTGGTAAAACAAACATTGGTTTTGGTTCTGACATGCCTGAATCTCAGAGAGATGCAGATGCTGAACTTCTTGCGCAGGTTCTTCCTGAAGACTTGCATAAGTTTGGCATGATTCCTGAGTTTGTTGGTCGTATTCCCGTGGTTACTTCTCTTACCGAGCTCTCAAAAGAAGACTTGGTTCGTGTTTTGACTGAGCCAAGAAATGCTCTTGTTAAACAATATAAGGCAATGTTTAAGTACGAGAATTCCGAACTTATTTTTCAGGACGATGCACTCGAGGCAATTGCTGAGCAGGCAATCGATCATAAAACCGGTGCTCGCGGATTGAGAAGCATCTGCGAATCTGTTCTTATGGATTTGATGTACGATCTCCCAGACTACGAAGATGAAACACGCGTTGTTATTCGTCGAAGTGATGTCGAGGGAGAAACAAAGCCAGAGATTCTGGTTGTATCTGAATAATTTAGGTCCCTTTTTATTCATTAAGGAAGAACATGGCAGACAATAAAAAAAATGATGCATATAAAGATTGGGAAACTCCAATTTTTAACGCTTGGAAAAACAAAGGTTTATTTAAGCGCTCAGAAGGTTTTGGAAAAAATGGTGCGGAAAATTACACTATCGTAATTCCTCCTCCAAACATTACTGGCATGTTGCACATGGGTCATGCACTTAATGACACAATTCAGGATACGTGCATTCGTCGTGCTCGTATGCAGGGATACAAAACCCGTTGGGTTCTTGGAACTGATCATGCGGGCATTGCAACTCAGACTAAAGTGGATAAAAAGCTTCAAGAAGAGGGCGTTTCTCGTTTGGAGATTGGCAGAGAAAAATTCATTGAGGCTTGCTATGACTGGCGTGATGAGTATGGCACTACCATCGTTAATCAAATTATGGGCATGGGTTGCTCTTGCGACTTTGATGATGAGCAGTTTACTCTTTCTCCAGAATATGTTGAGGCGGTTCGCAAAGTATTTGTTGACTGGTATCACGATGACAAAATTTATAAAGGAAAGCGCATTGTAAACTGGTGTCCATCTTGTACTACTGCAATTGCTGACGACGAAGCAGAGTACGTTGATGAAAAGGGTCATCTTTGGTATCTTCGCTACCCATTATCAGAGCCAGTAGATGGTATGGAATACATTGTTGTTGCTACAACTCGTCCTGAAACCATGCTTGGTGATACTGGTGTTGCAGTAAGTCCTAAGGATGAGCGTTATAAGAATCTGGTAGGTAAGACTTGTATTTTGCCTATCGCAAATCGTGAAATTCCAATTTTTGCTGACTTCCACGTGGATAGCGAATTTGGTACTGGTTGCGTAAAAACAACTCCTGCTCATGACCCTAATGACTACGCAATGGGTGAACGCAACGGTTTGGAAAAGATTAATATTTTTGATGAACACGCAGTAGTTGTTGAAGGTTATGGCAAATTTAGTGGCATGACCCGTGATGAGGCACGTCAAGCAGTTGTTGATGAATTTGAAGCTTTAGGCTTGCTTGATCACGTTGAAGACCACGACCATTCAGTTATGACTTGTTATCGCTGCCATACCAAATTAGAGCCATGGCTTTCTGAGCAGTGGTTTGTTGCTGTTGACGAGTTGAAGAAAGAAGCAGCACGCGTTGTTGAAGATGGTTCAATTCAGTTCTATCCTGCTCGCTGGAAACAGGTATATCTTGACTGGCTGGAAAATTTAAAAGACTGGTGTATTTCTCGCCAATTGTGGTGGGGTCATCGTATCCCTATGTTCTATTGTGATGAATGTGGCTGGGAAGATGCGTCGGTTAATGACTTAGAGGTATGTCCAAAGTGTGGTAAGCCGCTTCGTCAGGACGAAGACGTTCTTGATACGTGGTTCTCTTCTCAGCTTTGGCCATTCGCAACTCAGGGCTGGCCTCAGCAAGGAGTTGAATGCCTTGAGGGGGTTTATCCAACCCAGGTACTTTCTACTGCTCGTGACATTATGGGCTTATGGGTTGCTCGTATGGTTATGTCTTCTTTGTACTTCACCAACGAAATCCCATTCGAAAAGGTAATTATTCATCCAACCGTAATGGCTCATGATGGAAAGCCAATGTCTAAGAGCCGCGGTAATGGCGTTGATCCGTTAAAGCTTATGGAAGACTACGGCGCAGACGGTATGCGATTTGGCTTGCTTATGCAGGTTACTGGTATGCAGGATTTGAAGTTCAATGAAAGCAAATTGGAATCAAGCCGTAATTTTGCAAACAAGATTCGCAATGCAGCCCGCTTTGTCATGATGAATTTAGAGGATTATGTTCCTGGTGAGCCTAATCCGTCAACCATCGCTGATAAGTGGATTTTCTCTCGTCTTGCGTCTTTAATTAAGTCTCTTGATGAAGCGTATGAAAGCTTTGAATTTGGCGAAATTACTCGTGAATTGTATTCCTTCTTCTGGAATGAATTCTGCGACTGGTATATTGAGTTCTCCAAATCTCGTTTGAATTCAGGTGGTGAAGATCGCCAGATTTGTCAGCGTAATTTGGTATTTGTTTTGGATACTGCGCTCCGCTTACTTCATCCAATTATGCCATTTGTTACTGAGCAGATTTATCAGGATTTGCCAGGCGAAAAGGATACCGAATTTTTGATGGAAGCTGCGTGGCCTGACTACGAGAATTACGCTTTGTATAGTAATCCTGAAGCAGAGCGAGAAATTGTGATGGTAACCGAAGTAGTATCGGGTGTTCGTTCTGTTCGTGCGCGTTATGGTATTTCTCCAAAACAGGCTGTTCAGGTTGAGGTTAAGCCAGCAGGCGAGTCTGAGAAAGAGATTTTTGCTTCTCAGCAGGAGCTCATTAGCGCGTTGGCAAACATTGAAGTAGTAAACCTTGATTGCAGTCTTGAAAAGCCAAAAGAATCCACCATGGTGCTTGCTTCTGGTGTTGAAGCATACGTTGTGCTCTCTGGATTGGTTGACTTTGAAGTTGAGCGTTCTCGTATCGAGAAAGAATTGAAAACTATCACGAAAGATCGTGATAAGTTTGCAAAGAAACTCTCAAACCAAGGATTCCTTTCGAAGGCAGCTCCTGAGATTATCGAAAAAGACAAGAAGCGTCTTGCTGAGTTAGAGGATAAGTTTGCGCGTTTAACCGCTCAGTTGGAAGAAATGAACTAAGAGAATACGCGATAAACCCACAAGGTGTTTTCCCTTGTGGGTTTGTTTGTTAGAATGACTTTTTGAAAGTATTAAAACGTTAGTAGCACGTCATACCATAGGAAGAAGAAAGTATGTCTAATCTTGTTTCACAGTTTTTAACCCCAGAGCTTCAGCTGGTTCTGATTTTTCTCGTAGCCATCTTGGTTGCTCTTTGGATTTTGTCTGTTGTATGGGTTGCTAAAGATGCCCGCTATCGTGGTGCGGGAATGTACTGGGCAGCGGTTGCTATTATTCCTATTGTTGGAGTAATTGCTTATTGCTTACTTCGCCCTGCTATTTCAAAAGCAGATAGGGAAGAACAGGATTTAGAATTAGCCCTTAAGCAGCGTGAATTGATGAAGTTTGGTGAATGTAACCATTGCGGCTATCCTGTTGAGGATGATTACGTAATGTGTCCAAATTGTCATCAGCGTTTAAAGAATCTTTGTCCAACCTGCCATCATGCTCTACGTCCTGAATGGTCGGTATGTCCTTACTGCACCACTCAAATTGGTGGAAGACGCATGCCTCAAAATCCTGGCAATGCGGGACAAACAATGAAAATGTAATTAATGCAGTACTTTTTACGTATTCCAGATTTGTAGTCAGGTTAGCGTAGAAAAAGACTGTATTGAGGGGCCGCCATTGTGCGGCTCGTTGTTCGTAAGGTAAAGTGCAGGTGCTTTGTGCGCACCCGGCACGGAAAGGAAACTATAATGGAAATCGTTTTACCTGATGGATCAAAGAAAACCCTTGAAGTAGGCGCAACCGTATATGATGTTGCTGCATCTATTGGTACCGGCCTCGCTAAGGCTGCGTTAGCAGGAAAGATCAATGGTGAATTGGTTGATATTACCGCAGAAGTAACAGATGGATGTCTTGTTGAGATTATCACTAACAAGTCTGCAGAGGCATTAGATATCATGCGTCATTCTGCTGCTCACGTTATGGCAGAAGCAGTTCAGTTACTTTATCCTGATGTTCAAATTGCTTTTGGCCCACAGACCGAAACAGGCTTTTTCTATGACTTCGAATTAAGCCACGCAATTTCTACCGATGATTTTGAGGCTATCGAAGCAAAGATTGCTCAAATTATTAAAGCTGATGAACCATTCGTGCGCCAGGTGGTAACACGTGAACAAGCAAAGGAAATCTTTGCAAATCAGCGTTTTAAGCTTGAACACATTGATGAGCTTCCTGAAGGTGAAGAGATTTCTATCTATCGCCATGGCTTATTTGTTGATTTGTGCAGCGGTCCTCATGTTCCTTCTGCAGGAAAGATTGGCGCTTTCAAACTTATGAAGGTGGCAGGTGCGTACTGGAAAGGCGACGCTGAGCGTGAAATGCTTCAGCGTGTTTACGGTACTGCTTTCTTTAAGA
This sequence comes from uncultured Eggerthella sp., assembly GCA_900546175.1. GTDB lineage: Bacteria > Actinomycetota > Coriobacteriia > Coriobacteriales > Eggerthellaceae > Anaerotardibacter. The sequence goes on from URBX01000006.1 coordinate 54,827, forward strand.
AAGCTGAGTTGGAAGAGTATCTCCATAACTTAGAAGAGGCAGAAAAGCGCGATCATCGTAAAGTGGGTCGTGAGCTTGGTTTGTTCATGCTTGATGAGAATGCAGGAGTTGGTCTTCCTCTTTATCCACCAAAGGGTGCACGCGTAATTCGCTTGCTCCAAGAGTGGCTTCGTCGTGATTTGTATGCACGAGGCTACGAAGAAGTAATTACTCCTCATGTATATAAATCTGATGTTTGGAAAACTTCTGGTCATTATGATTTCTATAAAGAAAACATGTACTTCTTTAACATCAACGAAGGTTCTGATGAGAATCCTCGCTTGAGCGAATACGGTGTAAAGCCAATGAACTGTCCAGGTCATGTAATGCTGTATCGCAATGAAATTCATTCTTATCGTGACTTACCATTGCGTTTATTTGAGTTTGGTACGGTTTATCGTCATGAAATGTCCGGTGTAGTTCATGGTCTCTTGCGTGCTCGTGGATTTACTCAGGACGATGCGCATGTTTTCTGTACTCGTGACCAAGTAATTGACGAAGTTGTTGCAATTCTTGATTTGGTTGACCACATCATGTCTACGTTCGGATTTGAGTACATGGCAGAAATCTCTACTCGTCCAGAAAAATCCATTGGTACTGATGATATGTGGGAACACGCAACTTCATCCTTGAAGGAAGCATGCAAGCGCCACAATCTTGCGTATGAAATCAATGAAGGTGACGGTGCTTTCTACGGACCTAAGATTGACATTAAAGTAAAGGATGCAATTGGTCGTACGTGGCAGTGCTCAACGGTTCAGGTTGATTTCAACTTGCCTGAGCGTTTCAATTTGACATACCGTACCGCAGAAAACACGGAAGAGCAGCCTTGGATGCTCCATCGTGCAATCTTTGGTTCTATCGAGCGTTTCTTCGGAATTCTTATTGAGCATTATGCTGGCGCTTTGCCAATGTGGCTTGCTCCTGTTCAGGTTGCTTTGTTGCCTTTGGCAGATCGTCATATTGATGCATGTAAAGAACTTGCTGCAAAGATTACTAAAGCAGGTGGTCGTGTTGAGGTTTATGAGCAGAACGAGCCTATGCGCGTAAAAATTGCAAAGGCTCAGCACGAGAAAATTCCTTACATGTGCGTTATTGGTGATAAGGAAATCGAAAACGGAACAGTATCGGTTCGTGAACGCAGCGAAGGCGATTTGGGTGCATGGACTGTTGAGACTTTGCTTGAGAAAGTGCGCGAAGCTTCTCTCTAATAATTCTCAAAAACGGTGTTTTCGTAACGCTTGTGAAAAAGCGAAGACAAAGAATATACTCTTGAACGGCTCTTTTGGGAGCCGTTCTTCTGTTTTTGTGCAAAACATTTCGTCTAGAAAAAGCGTATTTTTCTGCAGAACAGCATAAAGTTATATACAATGACCTCAAAAAGATTATCTGAAAGGTGGTCAGCATGGTTAAGCAGATTTCTCGTGATGAATTCAATACCTTAGTAGCGCATTCCGACAAGCCAGTATTAGTAGATTTCTTCGCAACATGGTGTGGCCCTTGCCGCATGATGGCTCCCGTACTTGAGCAGATTTCTGACGAAGTTTCTGATATCGCAGTTGTGTACAAGGTAGATATTGACGAAAATCCTCAATTAGCTGCCCAGTTTGGCATCATGAGTGTTCCTACTCTTATGGTGTTTAAGGAAGGCAAGGCGGTTAATACCTTTGTAGGAATGCAGTCAAAGCAGACCCTTATTAATGCTTTGCGCTAGGAATGTTGATGAACAAGTTTGATATTGCAATTGTGGGCGCTGGTCCGGCAGGTTTGTCGGCAGCGCTCTATGCTGCGCGGTCTGGATTAAAAACGGTAGTGTTTGAGAAAACAGCTCCCGGAGGGCAACTCAACTCAATTCATTCGTTAGAAAACTACCCAGGCTTTTCTGAGGGAATCTCTGGTTCAGATTTGGCTTTTCAATTATTCAGTCAAGCTCAAAAGTTTGGTACAGAATTTTTGTTTGAAGAGGTAGTTTCCTTACGGTTTGCTGATGTATGCGAAGAAGCATGCTTATCGGAAAATATTCCGTGCCCTCTCTATGTGGTTGCAACCCAAAATAACGAGTATCTGGCTCGATCAGTAATTATTGCAACAGGTGCAGAGCCTCTTTCGCTCCCTTTAATTGATTCAACTAACTTAATTGGGAAAGGTGTTTCTTTCTGCGCAACGTGCGATGGAAACTTCTTTAAAGACCAAGTTGTGTGCGTAATCGGAGGAGGAAACACTGCTGTTGCGGACGCTATTTATTTGTCGCACCTTTGTAGAGAAGTTCATCTTTTCGTAAGAAAAAACAAGTTTAAGGCCGATTCTTGGCAAGTTCATATCCTTGAGCAGCTTTCTAACGTGTTTGTTCACTTTGAAACAGAATTGGTAGAGGTTTACGAAACGGAAAATAAGCTTTCAGGCGTTGCGTACAAGAATAATGAAACCTTGGTTATTGAACAATTGGATTGTCAGGGGCTTTTTCTTGCCGTAGGGGTTTCTTCTCAAACTCAGTGGCTTAAAGACTTTGTTCACTGTAATGAGGATAGCCAAATTGAGGTTGATGCTTCTTTTAAAACCTCACTTCCTGGTGTGTATGCAGCAGGTGATGTCAGGAGTGGCTCTCTTCGTCAAGTAGTTACCGCTGCCGCTGATGGTGCTTCTGCAGCTGCATGGGCTTTTAACTTCTTATCTTCGTGTTAAAATACAAAGTTACGATTACTTATAATAACCTTTGAATAGGATACTTATTTATGCGTGAAAAACTTGAAAAGATTATTGCAGTATACCAAGAGCTTGAACTCAAACTTGGTGATCCTGCTGTTGTTTCTAATCAGAGCGAATATCAGAAGCTTGCAAAAAGCTATTCCAATCAGGGTCCTTTGGTAGCAAAGTCTAAAGAATATCTTCGTGCTCTTGATGATATTGCAGAGGCGAAAGAAATGCTCTCTGACCCTGACATGAAGGAGTTTGCGCAAGAAGAAATTGCAGAAAATGAAGCAAAACTTCCTGGCTTAGAAGAAGACATTAAGTTTATGCTTATTCCTTCTGATCCTGCAGACGAAAAGGATATTATTGTTGAAATTCGTGCTGCAGCAGGCGGTGATGAGGCGGCTATTTTTGCGGGCGATTTGTACAACATGTATACCCGCTTTGCTTCTCAACAGGGTTGGAAGTGTGAGCTTATGGACGTTCATCCTTCTGAAGCGGGTGGCTACAAAGAAATTCAGTTTAAGGTCAAGGGCGAAAAAGTATATTCGGTTATGAAGTTTGAATCGGGTGTTCATCGTGTTCAGCGAGTCCCAAAGACCGAATCTCAGGGTCGTATTCATACCTCAACTGCAACCGTTGCTGTGCTTCCTGAAGCTGATGAAGTAGAAGTAGAAATCAACGATAACGACTTGCGTATTGACGTATATCGTGCTGGTGGTCCTGGTGGTCAGTGTGTTAACACTACTGACTCCGCTGTTCGTATTACCCACCTTCCAACTGGTTTGGTTGTTCAGTCTCAGGATCAAAAATCTCAGCTCCAGAATAAGATTGCCGCAATGGCAGTTTTGCGTGCTCGTTTATATGAAAAAATGCTTGCTGAACAGCAGGCAGAAGAAGGCGCAAAACGTCTTGCTCAGATTGGTTCTGGCGATCGCGCAGAGAAGATTCGTACCTACAATGGTCCCCAAGACCGCGTTACGGATCATCGTATTGGTTACAACGGCACCTATAACGGAATTTTGCTTGGTGCAGGCGGAAACGGTTTGCAAGAGTTGATTACGGCGCTTCAGGCAGCGGATCGTGCCGCAAAACTCGAAGAAGCAGTATAAGGGTTGATTTGTTTTGTCCCAGTGCAAAGCGCTGGGACTTTTTTCATATTAGGCTGATTTTGGGAGTGTTGATGGCAGAGGTTTGGACAGTAAAAAGTATTCTTGATTGGTGTTGCGATTATCTTGATCGACACGGGGATGCGCAACCGCGCCTTTCTGCTCAGTGGTTACTGAGTGAAGCAACCGGCCTTTCTCGAATAGAGCTCTACACAAATCTTGAACGACCACTTTCAATGGATGAGCGCAGCCGTATGCGTGATTGGGTAAAAAGACGGGGAGAAGGACAGCCTCTTCAGTTAATTGTAGGCACTGCTCCTTTTCGCTATCTTACCTTACAGGTTGCACCCAATGTTTTAATTCCTCGACCTGAAACGGAAGTACTTGTTTCGGAAGCGCTTCAAAAGCTTAATCTTCCAAAAGTGTGCGCGCGGGTTGAGGTTGACGAAGAAGGGGAGCATGTAGTTGATTCTTCGCTGCCTTCTTTATCTGTTTTGGATTTATGTACCGGTTCAGGATGTATCGCTTGTTCGATTGCTTCGGAATATCCCGCTTCTTCAGTGGTTGCTACTGATATTTCTCCTGATGCGTTAGCCCTTGCTCAAAAAAACGTTGATAGCCTTGGATTGTCTCAGCGAGTTACTGTTCGGGAAAGCAATTTGTTTGAAGCGCTTCTTCCCGAGTGTAGCGAATGCTTTGACCTGGTTATCTCTAATCCTCCTTATGTTCCAACTGCCGTATGTGAAACGCTTGATAAAGAAGTGAGAGAATTTGAGCCACTTCTTGCTCTTGATGGTGGCCCAGATGGTTTAGCAGTGTTTCGCGCTATGCTTGAAGGGATGTATGTTTCTTTGAAGCCGGGGGGACTGTTTGCGCTTGAGCTTTTTGAGGACCATATGAATCAGGCAGCTCAGTTAGCTTTGCAATTTGGTTTTATTGATGTTGAAATAAGAAAAGATCTTGCCGGCAAAGAAAGAATCCTTTTGGGCAAAAAGCCAGAATAGTTCTCTATAATCCAAATCAGGGGTAAAGGAAGGACTTAATATGGAAGTTGCATTGCGTGAATATATTCAAGAGGCTTCGGTGGTTTTAAAAGAGTTTCTTGGTGACCAAAAGCCAGTATGCCTCCTCATTTTGGGAAGCGGACTTAATGCGTATGCTGAATCTCTTGAAGAGCCTTCTTTCCTTGATTTTAATAGGGTCCCTCACATGCATGTTTCAAGCGCAGAAGGCCATAAGGGTCGTTTTGTATTGGGAAAAGTGCCTGGAACACAAAACAGTGTTTTGGTTATGCAAGGTCGAATTCATGGCTATGAAGGCTGCGATGCATGGCAGGTTGCTTTTCCAGTGTGGGTATGCAATGCGGTTGGGATTACTATTCTCTTTACCACGAATGCGGTAGGCGCAATTAACCCCTCGTTTAAAGTGGGAAGCTTCTGCGTTATGACCGATCAAATCAATATGACAGGAAGAAATCCAATTTCAGGAATGGAGCCTCATTATATGGCTCAAAGATTTGTTCCTATGAAGGATGCTTTTGATAGTAATTTACGTAATCACCTCCTGGACTGTGCTCAAAAGCTTGATATAGAGCTCTTTTCAGGTATTTATTTAGGAGTGCTTGGTCCCACTTATGAAACTCCGGCAGAAGTTCGCATGTTTGCAACTTGGGGTGCTGATATTGTTGCAATGAGCGTTTGCGAGGAAGTGATCGCGGCGCGTCATGTAGGAATGAAGGTGCTAGGTATGTCTCTCATTTCTAACATGGCGTGTGGTATTAAAGGAGGAGACCCAACTTCACAAGAGGTAAATGAAGTAGGTGTTCAGTCTGAAAAGAAGTTCGAGCGTCTTATGAATGCTTTCTTAAAGACGCTCGATTAAGTGTTTAAATGGCTTTCCTGCTCATACTTATGATTCGTTTGCTTTAAAAGAATCAAGATAGAAGGCTATGAAGGCTACTTATTGGGCAAGAAGGATGTAAGAGTATTCTTTGCCAAGGAATAGAGCCACACAGCGCTTTTTTATTTGACTGGTTTTACGTATACCTCAGGCACTTGGCCAGGAGCGTCTTTACCGTATACGAATATTCCTTCTTTGACGTAGGCCTGAGCTAGCGCTACATATTCATCTGCAGACTCCCTGTTGTGAGCAATGCCTTCTTCGCTGTTTGTTTTAATTACTTTTCCAGGAATTCCTATGACGATTGAATTTGGGGGAATTACTTTCCCTTTTCCAATTAATGATCCTGCACCAATAATGCTGTTTTCACCAATAACCGCATCGTCCATAATTACTGCGTTCATGCCCACAATAACGTTATCTTTAACTGTGCAGGCGTGAACATTTGCTCCATGACCTACCGTCACATATTTTCCAATAGTGCAAGGACTTCCTGTGTTTACGTGGATAACAGCGTTGTCTTGAATGTTGGAATAATCTCCGATAGTAATTACATCACTATCAGCTCGAATAACAGCACCAGGAAAAATGCTGGTATATTTGCCGATAGTTGCGCGTCCAAGAATAGTGACATTTTTAGCTAGAATTGCTTCATCGTGAAGAGTAACTGCTTTTAGATCCATGGTTCATCCTTTCCTCTCAAGTTTTCTCGTTTGCTATTCTACTGTCTTCTTTCGGACAAAACATGATGTTTTCGTTAAAAGAATTTAGGAGAAGTTTTCACCTTCTTTCCCTATGCTAGAATCTTTTTACAGGCTTTCTAATAAAACCTGGCGAGCAATCATTTTGTGAAAACTTTGATTGCGGTTATGACGATTAGTGTCTTAAGGAAAGGGGCTCTTATGTGCACTTCTGTTCGTTTTACTAATTCTTCAGGTAATCTTTATTTTGGCCGCAATTTAGATTGGGAGTTTGGATACGGCGAAAAGCCGCTGATTACTCCTTCGGGATGGACGTATTCTTGGAAACATGTCAATTGTCCAGACGAAAAACGTCCTGTAATTGGTATGGGAATTGTTATTGATGATACCCCTCTTTATTTTGACTGCATGAATAGTGAAGGGTTAGCTATTGCAGGTTTATTCTTTTCTGGTTTTGCTCAGTATGAAACCGCTCCTGTTTTTGGAAAACTTAATCTCAATTCGTACGAATTCTTGTTATGGGTAACACGGAACTTTTCATCGGTTGAACAGCTAAAACCTGCTCTTAGTGATGTTGCAATTATTGGAGAAGAAATTGGCGGATTTGATCCTTCTCCGCTTCACTGGATAATTTCTGATTCCAACCAGTGCATTGTTGTTGAATATATGGCAGATGGCATTCATGTCCACGACAATCCGGTAGATGTTCTTGCAAACCAACCAACCTTTGATTGGCAACTCGAGAATCTTCGCTCGTACTATATGGTTTCTCCTGAGGTTCCGCCTGCGCAAATGTGGGGAAAAAAGAATCTTGAAGCGTATGGCAGTGGTGGTGGAATGCGTGGTTTGCCAGGTGATTATTATTCAACCTCTCGTTTTGTGAGAGCTGCTTATTTGAATGCTCGTTATCCTGTTCAGAAAGATGAGTGGTCTAACGTAGTGAGACTCTTTAGAACTCTTGAGGGTGTTTCAATGATTGAAGGTGCCTCAATTATGAAAACCGGAAACTTTGAGAAAACTGTTTACACCTCAGGATACTCCAGCGAAACACAGAGCGTATTCCATTCTACCTATGAAAATCCTTCAATAAATAGCTGGAGCTTGAAAGACTACGACGCTAACGGCACGAGTCTTCTTTTGTTGGATGATTAATCAGTTGTGGGCAATCGGGTCTTTTGGTTTGGCGAATGCGAGCAATCTGGCTACTCGACAGTGAAGGTGAGCATACGGGTCTTTTGAATCCTAACGTGGGTAAGTTGGTTTTTGTTTTCCATATAGGCAAACTGGTTATACAGGAACTGACAACTGAATATAATCTGGTTATAACTGGTCTTAATTAATTGTAAAAAATTGGATATATCATTAAGTTCAGAGTCCTCCTATGATGTCTCAGTAATCTAATTGAGGAATTATAGGAGGATACTATGTCTACTCTTACTGAAAGACAGGTACTTAATCGTCAGCTCGCTCAGATGCTCAAAGGTGGCGTAATTATGGACGTTACTACTCCCGAGCAAGCTCGTATTGCAGAAGCAGCAGGCGCTTGTGCGGTTATGGCCCTTGAGCGCATTCCTGCAGATATTCGTGCTGCTGGTGGAGTAAGCCGTATGAGTGACCCAAAGATGATTAAAGGCATTCAGGAAGCAGTTAGCATTCCTGTAATGGCTAAGGTTCGTATTGGCCACTTTGTTGAGGCTCAGATTCTTGAAGCAATTGAAATTGACTACATTGATGAGTCCGAGGTACTAACTCCTGCTGATGATGTGTATCACATCAACAAAAAAGACTTCAATGTTCCATTCGTATGTGGTGCACGTGATTTGGGAGAAGCTCTTCGTCGAATTGAAGAAGGCGCAACTATGATTCGCACTAAGGGCGAGCCAGGAACCGGTGACGTTGTCCAGGCAGTTCGCCATATGCGTAAGATTCAACAGCAAATTGCTCATGTTGCTGCTCTTCGCGAAGACGAACTCTTTGAAGAGGCAAAGCAGCTAGGCGTTCCTTTTGAACTCTTGAAAGAAGTTCATGATACTCGTCGTTTGCCAGTTGTGAATTTTGCTGCAGGTGGTGTTGCAACTCCTGCTGATGCTGCTTTAATGATGCAGCTTGGTGCTGAAGGCGTGTTTGTAGGCAGCGGCATTTTCAAGAGTGGAGATCCGGCAAAGCGCGCAGAAGCAATCGTGAAGGCGGTTGCTAACTATCAAGATGCAGCACTGATTGCCCAGCTTTCTGAAGATCTTGGTGAGGCAATGGTTGGCATTAATGCTGACGAAATTGAACTTATCATGGAAGAACGTGGTAAGTAATGGCCAAAAAACGTGTTGGTGTTCTTGCTGTTCAAGGAGCATTTATAGAGCATGAGCACATGCTTTCTCGTTTAGGTGCAGAATGCATCGAGCTTCGTCAGGCTTCGGATTTAAAAAAGGGATTTGATTACCTTGTTTTACCAGGAGGAGAGAGTACTGCCCAAGGAAGAGTTCTTCGAGATTTGGGAATGCTTGACACTCTTGAGGCATATATAAAAGAGGGTATGCCTGTTTTAGGAACGTGCGCAGGCTTGATTCTTTTGGCGCAAGATATTGATTCATACAATGGTGATGGAAGCCTTGTAGACGAGCAGCATAATTCAACCTGGCTTGCTACTCTTCCTGTTACGGTGAGAAGAAATGCGTACGGCAGACAGCTAGGAAGCTTTTTTGCTCGTGCATCATTTAAAGGTCTTGGGGAAATACCCATGACCTTTATTCGCGCTCCTTTTATCACTGAATGTAAAAGTGGGGTAGAGGTGCTTGCCACGGTAGATGAGCGAATTGTTGCTGTTCGTTATCAAAACCAGATTGGCGTATCTTTTCACCCAGAGCTTGACACTCATCAAGGAGTACACGAACTCTTGTTGAGTTTGTAGGGCAAAAAACGACTGCTACAAAATGCTTAAAACACTGAATTTTTAACCAAGAAGGCGGGATAATAAGAAATTATTTGAACGCCTTCATGCTTTATTGTGCCTGTTACGTGTTTGTAAAAAAATGTCTCTTTTCATCTGAAGAAATATCGTTATAATTTCACTAATTCAATACATTATTGGCGTTGAAGAGGAAAAGTAGGGAGCAATCCATCCCCCAGAGAGCTAGCGTTGCTGGAAGCTAGCGTTGGACCGCCCGAAAGGCACCTCTGAGCTATTTGATTGAACAGCAGGTAATTCCCATGGACGATCTTCATTGGATTACTTGGTCAGTAAATTGAATCGGTGACACCGTAACGGTCGAATTACGTTCATCCTGATGCAATTTGCTGCACAGGATTTTTTGTTTATAGAGGTAAGTATCTCAAAGGAAGAAAGGGAGTGTTATGAGAAGTGACTCTATTAAAAAAGGTCTCGCTCGTGCGCCTCATCGCAGCTTGCTAAAAGCAGATGGTTTGACTGATGAAGAACTCGAGCGCCCATTAGTCGCGGTAGTTTCTTCTCAGAATGAGATTATTCCAGGCCATATTCATTTGCAGCAGATTGCAGATGCGGTTAAAGCAGGTGTTCGTCTTGCAGGCGGTACTCCAATTCAGATGACCACTATTGGCGTTTGTGACGGTATTGCAATGAATCACGAGGGTATGAAGTATTCCCTTACGAGCCGTGAAGTAATTGCTGACTCTGTTGAGTGTGCAGTAAATGGTCACGCTTTTGACGCAATGGTTCTCATTCCATCTTGTGACAAGATTGTTCCAGGCATGCTTTTGGCTGCTTGTCGTTTGAATATTCCAACCGTTTTGGTTTCGGGTGGCCCTATGCTTGCTGGTCGTGATAAGTGCGGAAATCAGACCGACCTGAATACTTTATTTGATGCAGTTGGTCAGGTTACTGCAGGTACTATGACTGAAGAAGAGTGCAAGTGGTTTGAAGATACTGCATGTCCAACGTGCGGTTCTTGCTCAGGTATGTTTACCGCAAACTCCATTTGTTGTCTTGCTGAGGGTATCGGTATTGCTCTTCCAGGAAACGGTACTATTCCAGCAGTTTATTCTGAGCGCATTCGCTTGGCAAAGCATGCAGGTATGAAAGTTATGGAACTCCTTGAGAAGGATATTAAGGCCCTTGACATTATCAATAAGGCATCCCTCTACAATGGTATGGCTCTTGATATGGCATTTGGTGGTTCTACTAACACTATGCTTCACCTGACCGCAATTTCTCAGGCAGCTGGTTGCCCAGTAACTATGGATGATTGGGCAGAGATCTGCAAAAAGATTCCAAACATTACACGCATTGCTCCTGCTGGTCCTTTGCATATCGAGGATTTGAATCGTGTTGGCGGCGTAGGTGCAATTATTGGCGAACTCGGTCGTGCTGGTTTGCTTGATGGCTCTGCTCTTACGTGCCATGGAACTATGCAGGAATGGATTGATTCTATGCCTGAGGTTGATGGTGAAGTAGTTCGCACGGTAGAAAATGCCTTTAGTCAGCAGGGTGGCTTGGCTGTTCTTCGTGGAAACCTTGCTCCAAACTGCGGCGTTGTTAAGCAGTCTGCTGTTTCTGACGAAATGCGTCAGCATCGTGGTCCGGCTCGTTGTTTTGATTCCGAAGATGAAGCTTGTGAAGCAATTCTTGGCGGAAAAATCAACCATGGTGATGTAGTGGTTATTCGCTATGAAGGCCCAGCTGGTGGTCCAGGCATGCGTGAAATGCTCACCCCAACTTCTGTTATCTGTGGAATGGGCTTGGATAAGAGCGTTGCTCTTATTACCGACGGTCGTTTCTCTGGCGCAACCAAGGGTCCTGCTATCGGTCATGTAAGCCCAGAAGCATTTGCAGGCGGTCCTATTGCGTTAGTACAAGAGGGCGACATTATTTCTATTGATATTGATAAGAATTCTTTGGAAATCGAAATTTCTGACGAAGAAATGCAGGCTCGTCGTGAGGCTTGGGTACAGCCTGAACCTCGCTATAAGACCGGCGTTTTGGCTCGTTACTCTAAGTTGGTTTCTAGTGCAGACAAGGGGGCATATTTCGGATGATTATCGACACCGAATATGAAATGGCTCATGGCTTAGGACCTTACACTGAAAAACAGGGTAAGAAAATGCGAGGCGCGGAAGCAATCATTGCTTCGCTTGAGGCTGAAGGCGTTGAATATGTTTTCGGTTACCCGGGTGGTCAGGCCATTAAGATTTACGACGCATTGTACGATTCGGAAAAAATTACTCATATACTTTCTCGCCATGAGCAAGCTTCTACTCATGAAGCTGATGGTTATGCTCGTGCAACGGGAAAAACGGGAGTAGTAATTGTTACTTCTGGTCCTGGTGCAACCAATACAGTTACTGGTATTGCAACTGCTTATATGGACTCTGTTCCTATGGTTGTAATTACTGGTCAGGTTCCTCGTACCATTATTGGTACTGACGCATTCCAGGAATCTGACATTGTTGGTATTACTATGCCAGTAGTAAAGCACAGCTATCTTCTTCAGAGCGCTGATGAGCTTACGAAAACGTTCCGTGAGGCATTTTATATTGCAAACTCCGGCCGTCCTGGTCCCGTACTTATTGACATTCCATCTGACATTGCTGCAGGCGAAATGGTGTTTGAGTACCCAGCTGACGTTTCGCTTCCTTCTTATAAGCCAACCATGAAGGGAAATACCCGTCAGATTCGTCAGGCGGTAGAAATGATGAAAGAAGCTAAGCGCCCAATTCTCTATGTTGGCGGTGGCGTGATTGCTTCTGGTTGTGAACAGGAACTCCAGGCAGTTGCCGAAGCACTTCAGATTCCAGTAGTTACTACCCTTATGGGTAAGGGTGCATTCCCTGCATCTCATCCATTGAATTGTGGCCATGTTGGAATGCATGGTTCAATGTATGCAAACTTCGCAATCACTAATGCAGATTTGCTTATTGCTGTTGGCGCACGCTTCTCTGATCGTGTTACTGGACGCTTAGCCGACTTTGCTCCAGATGCTAAGGTTATTCATATCGATGTTGACCCTGCTGAGATTGGCAAGAACCGTTTGGCCCAGATTCCTATTGTTGGTGATGCAAAGATAATTCTTGCAGGAATGAAAGAAATTCTTGAGTCTGAGCATATTACTCCTGTTACAAATGAGTGGAATATGCGTATTGACACCTGGAAGGCTGAGCATCCGTTCTACAGCAATGGGGTAACTTCTCATAGAGGAACTATTTCTCCTGAAGGTGCACTCGATTTGCTCTCCGAGCTTCTTGACCCAGAGAATTCCATTGTTACAACCGAGGTTGGCCAACATCAGATGTGGGCAGCTCAGCATATAGATCGTGAATTGCCACGTACCTTTATCACTTCTGGTGGCTTAGGAACAATGGGCTTTGGTTTCCCTGCAGCTATTGGCGCAAAGGTTGCTTGCCCAGATAAGACCGTAGTATGCATTGCTGGTGACGGTTCTTTCCAGATGAATATTCAGGAAATGGCTACTGCAGTTGCAAATGGCATTAATGTAAAAGTTTTGTTGATGAATAATTCTGCGTTAGGCATGGTTCATCAATGGCAGAATCTCTTCTACGACAACCGTTTCAGCCAAACTGTTCTTCCGGATCTTCCTGATTTTGTTATGGTTGCTCATGCGTATGGTTGGACTGCAGAGAGCGTAGAGAAACCTGAAGAGCTTGAAGCAGCAATGAAGCGTATGCTTGAGTGTGAAGGTCCTGCTTTGCTTGATATGCGTTTTGATCGCGCTGAAAACGTATTCCCAATGGTTGCTCCAGGTGCTCCATTGGATGACATTATTGGTGCAGTTTCCGTTGGTGCAATTTACGACATGATTGAATTGCCAGAGGGATTTGAGGGATAATAATGGCAGATACTAAGCATATTCTTTCTATTTTGGTAGAAAACAAGCCAGGTGTATTGAGCCGTGTTACCGGTTTGATTTCCCGTCGTGGCTTCAATATTGAAAGTCTTTCTGTTGCAACCACGGAAGACTCAAAAATGTCTCGCTTGACAGCAGTTATTTTCTGTAATGAAACCGCTTTCGAGCAGATTACAAAACAGCTTCATAAGCTGATTAGTGTTCATAAAATTACCGATCTTACCAACGAAGAGTATATTGAGCGTTCGCTAGTTCTCTACAAGGTTCATGCTCTTCCTGAGAAGCGCAGTGAAATTATCGAAATTGCAGATGTATTTCGTGCGAAAGTAATTGATGTGGGTAAGGCTTCGCTTACTTTGCAGGTTACCGGTAACGAGCGAAAGCTTAAGGGTATCGAAGATCTTTTGCGTGCCTATGGAATTAAGGAAGTAATTCGCACTGGTATGGTTGCTATGTCGCGTGGTCAGAAATTGAACTAGATACGGGTAAATTTAGCGTATACTGTGTGTCTATGAGCTTTAGTGTACAAAAGTCAGTCATAGAAGAAAGGGATAAACACCATGGCTGTTACTATTTATTATGAATCAGATTGCAAACCTGAGGTAATTCAGAGCAAGAAGATTGCAGTTATTGGTTATGGCTCTCAGGGTCATGCTCATGCTTTGAATCTGAAGGATTCTGGTTGCGACGTTCGCGTTGGTCTTCGCGAGGGTTCTAAGTCTTGGGCTACTGCAGAAGAAGCAGGTCTTAAGGTTTGCACCATGGATGAGGCAGCTGCTGAAGCAGATCTCATCATGATTCTCGTTCCAGACGAGAAGCAGGCAAAAGTTTACGAGCAGCACATTGCTCCAAACTTGAACGAGGGTGACACCCTTGCATTTGCTCATGGTTTCAACATTCACTATGGCTACATTGTTCCTCCTGAGAACGTAAACGTAATCATGTGTGCTCCTAAGGGTCCTGGCCACATTGTACGTCGTCAATTCACTGAGGGTTCTGGTGTACCTGATTTGGTATGCGTACAGCAGGATGCAACTGGTGATGCATGGGATATCGCATTGTCTTACGCATGGGGCGTTGGCGGTGCTCGATCCGGTATTCTTAAGGGTACCTTCAAGGAAGAGACCGAAGAAGACCTCTTCGGTGAGCAGGCAGTTCTTTGCGGCGGTTTGGTAGAACTCGTAAAGGCTGGCTTCGATACTTTGGTAGAGGCTGGCTATCCTCCAGAGCTCGCATATTTCGAGGTATATCATGAGGTAAAGATGATTGTTGACCTCATGTACGAAGGTGGTATTGGCTGGATGAACTACTCCATCTCCAACACTGCTGAATATGGTGAGTACTATGCTGGTCCTAAGGTTATCAACGAGGAGTCTCGTGCAGCAATGAAGCAGATTCTTGCTCGCATCCAGGACGGTTCTTTCGCTCAGGAATTTGTTGATGACTGCAACAACGACCACAAGTGGCTCCTTGAGCAGCGTGCAGCTTGCGACGCTCTCCTTATTGAAGAGACCGGCAAGAAGATTCGCTCCATGTTCTCTTGGATTAAGAAATAAGGTTTTTGTATCTCCTTTTATCATCAAGATAGTGAGAGATATATACCTCTTGCGTACAAAAAGAAGGCTTCCATGGGTTGGGAGCCTTCTTTATTGCAATAAAGTGAAGAAATTGCCGTACAATGCAGTAACTTACTGTTTAAATTGCTTTATGTGAAAGAAGGACAAAATGGCTAGAGTTTACAACTTCTCCGCTGGTCCAGCTACTCTTCCTGTTGAAGTGCTTGAAGAGGCAGCTGCTGAAATGCTCGACTATCAAGGTACGGGTATGTCAGTAATGGAGATGAGCCATCGCAGCAAAGCTTTCGATAAAATTATTAAAGATGCCGAACAAGATTTGCGCGATTTGATGAGCATTCCAGACAACTATAAGGTTTTATTCTTGCAGGGTGGCGCTTTTCAGCAGTTTGCGGCTATTCCTATGAACCTTCTTAAGAAAGGCAAGGCTGACTATATCCTTTCTGGATCTTGGGGTAAGAAAGCATTTAAAGAGGCACAGAAGTATGGCGATGTAGTTGCTATTGCTTCTTCCGAAGATGCAAACTTTACGTATGTTCCAGATGTAGACACTATCCAGTTCCGTGATGACATTGATTATGTCTACATTTGTGACAATGAGACTATTTATGGTACCAAGTTCCATAAATATCCAGAGGTTCCTGAAGGTGCAGTTCTTGTTGCCGACGTTTCTTCTTGCTTCTTGTCTGAGCCAATTGATGTAACCAAGTTTGGTGTTATTTATGGCGGCGTTCAGAAGAATATTGGTCCTGCAGGTGCTGTAATTGTTATTGTTCGCGAAGATTTGATTCGTGATGACGTTCCTGAGTTTGTTCCTACTATGCTCAAGTATAAGTCTCAGGCAGATAAGGACTCCCTCTTCAACACTCCTCCTTGCTATACCATTTATATTTGCGGCAAGGTGTTTAAGTGGCTGAAAAAGCAGGGTGGTCTTGAAGGAATCTACGCGCTAAATCAGGAAAAAGCAGCAATTCTTTATGACTACCTTGATACTACCGATTTTTACAATGCTCCTGTTCGCAAAGAGGATCGCTCTATTATGAACGTTCCTTTCACCTTGAAGAATCCAGATTTGGACGCTGCTTTCATCGAAGGCGCAAAAGCATGTGGCATTGAGAATATCAAAGGCCATCGTGATGTTGGTGGTATGCGTGCATCTATCTATAACGCAATGCCAAAAGCAGGTGTTGAAGCTTTGGTTGCTTACATGAAGGAATTTGAAGCAAACAACGCTTAAGAGAGTTTCTTTTGATGATGTGTAGGTTCGTTAAGAAAAAGCGGATTTGAAGCAAAAGAGACCTTTTTAATAACTAAATATGATATCTATTGTGTTTCTCTCGTGGATTATGGATTTTTTTAGGAAAAACCCCTAAATTCTCATAAATAGCCACGGGAGTAACATGCTATAATCTGCAAGTCTGCCTATATATGTGGGCAGACTAGTATATTATTGGCCCCCGAGACATGTTTGTCGTTAATAACAAGGATAGTTATTAACCTACATGGTTTATGTTGAAACACAAACACGTACGAAGGGTCCCCGTATTTTTTTGAAAGGGGTCCGTTTTGACCGAAATTAAAAACACTTCTGTTATTGAATTCGAGGACATTTCTGATGAAGAAATGAACAAGATGATCGATGGCACTTTGACCGAATTTGATGAGGGCGATCTCATCGACGGCACTGTTGTTAAGATTGAGCATGACGAGGTTCTTGTTGATATCGGATTCAAGAGCGAAGGTGTTATTCCTGCACGCGAGCTTTCCATCCGTAAAGACGCAGATCCTTCTGAGGTTGTAAACCTGGGTGACAAGCTTGAAGCTTTGGTTCTCCAGAAGGAAGACAAAGACGGTCGTTTGATTTTGTCCAAGAAGCGTGCTGAGTACGAGCGTGCTTGGATTCAGGTTGAAGATAAATTCAAGGCTGGCGAAGTTGTTACCGGTGAAGTTATCGAAGTTGTTAAGGGTGGCTTGATTCTTGACATCGGTCTCCGTGGCTTCTTGCCTGCATCTTTGGTTGACCTTCGTCGTGTTAAGGATCTTTCCGCATATCTTGGTACTGAGATTGAAGCTCGCGTTATTGAGATGGATCGCAACCGCAACAACGTTGTTCTTTCTCGTCGTGTTCTTCTTGAGGAAGGTCGCAAGAATGAGCGTGCTGAGATTCTTGAGAAGCTCACTAAGGGCATGCGTTTGAAGGGCACCGTTTCTTCCATCGTTGACTTTGGTGCATTTGTTGACCTTGGCGGTATTGACGGTCTCATTCACATCTCCGAGCTCTCTTGGAGCCACGTAAATCATCCTTCCGAGGTTGTTAAGGTTGGCGAAGAGGTTGAGGTTGAGGTTCTCGATGTTGATTTGCAGCGTGAGCGCATCTCTCTCGGCTTGAAGCAGACCACCGAGGATCCATGGACTAAGCTTGTTGAGACTTATCCTGTTGACTCTATTGTTGACGGTAAGGTTACCAAGATTGTTCCATTCGGTGCGTTCATTGAGCTTGATGATAATGTTGAGGGTCTTGTGCACATCTCTGAAATCGCTATGAAGCACATTGATTCTCCAGCTCAGGTTGTTAAGGTTGGCGAAGTTGTAAAGGTTAAGGTTATGGACGTAAACGTTGAGCGTCGTCGCATTTCCTTGTCCATGAAGGCTGCAGCTGAAGATCTTGGCATCGAAATTGATGTAGAAGAAGCAGAGCAGAAGGCAGAAGAGCCAGCTGCTGAGTAATAAGCATCAAAATAATCTTCAAAAAGACCCGGCATTGCTCGGGTCTTTTTTTATGTTCAAGCGTAAGGAGCTTGGGTGTTCTACCAAAACTTTGATAGTATTACACCTATGAAGAAGATATTTGTAACCGGCGGGATCGGCTCCGGTAAATCAACTCTTATCAAGTTTCTTGCAGATCATGGCGCTGCAGTTCTTGAAGCCGACAAAGTAGGTCATGAAAACTTAAGTGATCCTGAAATGAAGGCCGAGCTTGTTGCTGCGTTTGGTAGTGACATATTAGATGAGAACGGCGAAGTGATTCGTTCTGCTCTTGCTTCAAAAGCATTTGTTTCTCCCGAAACCACTGCAAAGCTCGACTCGATTACTCAACCTCGCTTATACAAGCGTTGCCTTGAGAAACTTGATGAGCTTGGTAAGGAGCACGATGTTGTAGTCCTTGAAATGGCAATTCTCGATGGAAGAGATGATTTTGGCAACAATGCCGACATCATTTTAGCAGTAACTACTTCTCCTGAAGTTCGTATTGAGCGTTTGGTTGGTAGGGGACTAACTCGCCAAGATGCACAAAATCGTTTAGCAAGTCAGGTGCCAGAAGAACAACGTCTTGCTATTGCTGATGTGGTTTTCAACAACGATGGTTCGCCTGAAGAATTCAAACAACAAATTGATACATGGTGGGAATCTTTTAAATGAGTCATCTTTCCAACATTGAAGGAAAACCTCT
Organism: uncultured Eggerthella sp.; assembly: GCA_900546175.1. GTDB lineage: Bacteria > Actinomycetota > Coriobacteriia > Coriobacteriales > Eggerthellaceae > Anaerotardibacter. The sequence continues at coordinate 73,121 of URBX01000006.1, forward strand.
TGAAGGGAAAATTGAATCTCAGAGGCTTTCTGGTTCGCTTTTTAAGGTGGTTTCACCTTTTGAGCCCTCAGGTGATCAACCAAAAGCAATTGAACAGCTGAAGGCAAATATTGAAAAAGGAACACGCTATCAAACCCTTTTGGGAGTAACGGGCTCTGGTAAAACCTATACTATGGCCAAAACCATAGAGGCTCTTCAGCGCCCAACTTTAGTGTTGGCTCCAAATAAAACGCTTGCTGCTCAGCTTGCTGCGGAGCTTAAGGAATTCTTTCCTAACAATGCGGTAGTATATTTTGTTTCCTACTACGATTACTATCAACCTGAAGCATACGTTCCTACAACTGATACCTTTATTGAAAAGGACGCCTCTATCAATGAGGAAGTGGAAAAGCTTCGCCATGCTGCCACCTCGGCGCTTCTGTCGCGCAGAGACGTTATTGTTGTTGCATCCGTGTCGTGTATTTATGGCATTGGTTCACCTGCAGAATATGCGGGAATGGCAATCTTTCTTGATAAAGATGTTGAACAAGACAGAAATGACGTAGTGACAAGTCTTATCGATATTCAATACGATCGCAACGATTATCAGCTGGATAGAGGGTGCTTTAGGGTTCGCGGTGACGTAATTGATATTTTTCCTCCGTATTCCGATAATCCTATTCGTGTTGAATTCTGGGGAGATGAGATTGAAGAAATCTCAGAGATTCATAAGGTAACAGGAGAAGTCCTTCAAACGTATGAAGCGCTTCCTATTTGGCCTGCGTCCCACTACGTTGCTGCCCGTCCTGCTATCGAAAAAGCGCTCCATACAATTCAAGATGAACTCCAGGCTCGCTTGCAAGAATTTAATGAAGAAGGAAAGCTTCTTGAAGCGCAGCGTTTGGAAATGCGCACGTCATATGATTTGGAAATGATTGAAACCATGGGCTTTTGCTCGGGAATTGAGAATTATTCGCGCCATTTAGATGGAAGAAATCCGGGCGAGCCCCCTTACACTCTCATTGATTATTTCCCGGATGACTTTATCTGCTTTATAGATGAGAGTCATGTAACGGTTCCTCAGGTTCGTGGCATGTATGAAGGAGACCGCTCCCGTAAGGTAACACTGGTAGAGCATGGTTTCCGCCTTCCTTCTTGTTTAGATAATAGACCGCTTCGTTTTGATGAATTTGAACAGCGTATTCCGCAGTTTATTTATGTTTCTGCTACTCCAGGAGACTATGAAAAGCGAGTATCTCAAGAGATAACAGAACAGATTATTCGTCCAACTGGCCTGCTTGATCCAGAAGTTGAGGTTCGCCCTATTCTATCCCAGATTGACGATATTGTTGATGAAGCAAAGATTCGTGCAGAGAAAAACGAGCGAGTTCTTATCACGACTCTCACTAAAAAAATGGCCGAAGACTTAACGGATTATCTCCTTGACCAAGGAGTGCGGGCCCGGTATATGCATTCTGATATTGGCACAGTTGAACGTGTTGAGATTTTACGAGAGCTTCGCAAAGGTACATTTGACGTATTGGTTGGCATTAACCTGCTTAGAGAGGGTCTTGACTTGCCAGAAGTGTCCCTTGTAGCCATTCTCGACGCCGACAAAGAAGGCTTTTTGAGAAACCACCGTTCCCTTATCCAAACTATTGGTCGCGCTGCAAGAAACGCTTCAGGTCAGGTTTTGATGTATGCGGATAAAGTAACAGATTCTATGCGTCTTGCAATTGATGAAACAAATAGACGCCGTAGTATTCAGCTTGCATACAACCAAGAGCATGGTATTGTTCCTCAAACTGTTCGAAAAGGTATCAATGATTTAACTGATTTTCTTGAGAGTGAAGAAGGATCTGCTTCTTCAGAGGAGATTAATAAGGAGCTCGCTTCGTATTCTCGTGGTGAAGTGCTGAAGATTTTAACAGGCCTCGAAGGCGAAATGATGGAAGCTTCTGCTGCTATGGACTTCGAAAAAGCCGCAACGCTTCGCAATCAGATTCTTCGCTTGCGAAGCGAACTTGAAGGGCGAAGTGAAGAAGAAATCTTAGGGGACTTAAAGAAGAGCGCGCGAAAGGGAAGTGCTTTTGCTGCACGTAAGAAATCAGCTTATGGCGGTTCGCGTCGTTCGTAATCTGGCGATAGATTGCTCACCAAGAAAAGAGAAAGAGAGTATCGATAGTGCGTGCACTTATCCAGCGAGTGGATTCAGCTTCGGTTTCTATTGAAGGGCAAAAGCCCCGTGAAATTAACCAAGGTTATGTAATTCTTTTAGGTATTGGCCACGATGATACCCAAGAGTTAGCGCAAAAGCTCTGGGAAAAGATATATAAACTGCGTCTTTTCGAAGATCAAGCAGGCAAAACAAACCTCTGCCTACAAGACGTGGGAGGATCAGTGCTTCTAGTATCGCAGTTCACTCTTTATGCCGATTGTAAAAAAGGAAATCGTCCTTCTTTTACTAAGGCGGGAAGTCCTAATAGTGCATGTGAACTCTACGAGTATTTTGCAAGTTTAGTGCGCCAGTCGGGTGTTGAAATTCAGACAGGTTGGTTTGGCGAAATGATGAAGGTGTCTTTAGTCAATGATGGTCCTTTTACGATATGGCTTGATACTGAATCTCTGGGATGGGAGAAATGAGATAGGATAAAAGCCAAACGAAGGTTGATCCAAACGAAGTGTTGAAAAAGATAGAACAATAGGGTATTCTCTTTGAAACTTGCGGACTAACCAGAGTGTGGTTGCCAGGATGACAAGAAAAAAGTTTCTAAAATATTTAGAAATAATTCTTGACGAGCAACGGTAACATGCGTATTATACTTTCTTGCGCATTGGGGTTTCGTCTAATGGTAGGACACCGGTTTCTGGTACCGCACGTGGGGGTTCGACTCCCTCAACCCCAGCCAAATTGGCCCCGTCGTCTAGCGGTTTAGGACGCCGCCCTCTCAAGGCGGAGATCGCCGGTTCGAATCCGGTCGGGGCTACCAGTTAACTATGCAAAGCCGCTTTAAGCGGCTTTTTTGTTTTCTTCTGCCTATTTTCGCCTATAACCTGCGGTTTTGTTATAATAAAAACACCCTTACGGCGTTCTCCTTTAAGGAGAGCCATCATGATAGAATTATTTTCATTTTCCCAACAGGGCCGAAAGCCCTTTACTCTTCAAGCTTCTTCGAAGCTTTATCGAAGGAGCAAATTACTTTCTCGAGTGGATGCTTCTTGCCATTCAGGAATCATAATCGAAGGTCCTGCTGGCTACGGCAAAACCGTTTTGGCGTATCATTTGGCTAAACAAAAAGGCAACCAGACATGTTGTTTATGGATTGATTGTGCCTCTTCTGATTACCGGAAGTTACTTTCGAATCGTGCCTATTTATATCAGGCGGTGTTAACAAAGGTCTATGACGTTATTGTTTTTGACGGGTTTGATGCAAAAGATGTCAATGCTCTTGTTTATTATGTTCAGTCGCTTCGAAGATATGAAATTGAGGTGATAATCACCACTCGATTTCATGGTCTAGAAGATTATCTTTCAGGTTTTTTTTCAATTTGTGCCGAAGAGTTATTGGTAAGCAATAAAGAATTTGACCGCTTAGGAATTCCGCCTTCTTCTCGTCTGCCAGAAAAAAGGATACCTGCAGTTTGTTTTTCTCCTTTTGAAGGACGAAGCAGCTTCTTTTCGTCCTTATTGCAGAGGCCTATTGTTGATTACGCTTCCTTTCTTGAAAAACTACTCATTGTTCTTGAAAGGGGTTCTTTTTCTTCTCTTGAGTGTTTTTTCGGAAAAGAAACCGAAGAAAAGTTGCTTGAGCTCCAAAAACGCTATCCTCACTGTGGGCTTGATTTTTCAAGAAAAACTTTCTGTGCACCCGTTGCTTCATCTCTGCAACGATTTGCCCTATTGAAAGCGGTAGTTCAGCAGTGTGATTCGTACTCTTTGCTTTGTGATGAATATGCATTCATAAATGGTGTTTTAGCAGTCCTTTGCTCAAGTGGTCAGCAGGTGTTTGCTTCCGAGGTTGCAAGAAAAACAAAGAATCCACGGTGTATTGCACAGTTTCTTGAAAAGGGACACCTCTTTCTTTTTGAAAGGGGTCATTTTTCTCAAATAGAAATCCTTTCTTCATTTGTTGAGAAGGAGACGTTATCGCTTGCTGTTTTAATGCGTTTGCTTCAAGTCAATGTCTTTTTTGGAGAAGAGAAGGAGGTAACTTCTTGTCGTGAAGCTTTAATCAGCATTCTCTATATGAAAGAAGAACAGCTGTCGTCTCAAGGGTTTTCAAAACATATCGCGTTTGCATCTCTCCGCTTGCTTGTTTTGGCGTATGAATCTCTTAGTTGTGTGCGGTTTTCCTTTTGTGAGAAAAAACGGTACTATCACCGTTTTTTGGAAACCATGAGTCTTTATTTTCAAATTACTCAATCAACTCATCTGCTGAATAGCGAACAAATAAAAGTGCTTCTCTGTTCACCAGAGACATATCTTGAAGGCATATGCACTTTTTCATTTTTAGCAGCAGCAAGAAAGAGAAGCGCTCTTTTTGTGCTAAAAGAATTAGCACAAGAGAAAAAGAATCAAAAAATGGTTCTTGAACTTCTTTCTTACAGTCTTTTGTTTCAGTCGAGCTTGTTTTCTGAAGAATGCGATGAGTTACTTTTTGAGAAAGTACTTATTGCAGAGCAAACAGCTCCAAAACAAAGAGTTGGGAAGGACTTGTCAGAAGAGAACAGTCAAGCACTCGAGCTACTTTTACACGATGTTCTTTTTGAGAGGAAAAAGGGAAGTGTAGAAGGGCTGTCACTTGTGGTATTTGACGCCTTTATTCTTGAAGAGTTGGAACACTCGTTTTCTCAATTATTAAAAATGGAAGGGTTTGCGCAGTATGCTGTTAATGCGCGGGAAATGGGCGCATATTTGCAGAAGCAAAAAAGAGAGAGAATTGAACGCAAGGCGGGATTGAGTCCTGTTCCTCTTATGGCAAGGCAAGAAGAGACTCATTCTGGAAACCCTCATCTCTATCTATCAGTTTTGGGAGGTTTTAGTGCTGAGGTTGTTACGGAAGAACAGCGTTTTCCTGTTGCGGTTCGAAGCAAGGGTCAGGAGCTTTTGACTATTCTCGCCGCAAATCAAGGATCTGCAGTATCTCGTACACGTATAGAAAATGCGCTCTGGCCAGACTCAACTGCTAACAAAGCACGTCAAAGTTTTTATACCTTAACAAATACTGTTTCGAAATCGTTTGGTGTGTATGCTGAGAATGTTAAGTTTTTTGAGACACGCTATAACTCTGTGTATATGAGGAAAAATCTCGTTAGAACTGATTTGGAGGAACTTGATAAAATATGCCAATTGTTTTTAGTTGATTCGCCTGATTTTGAAAAGTATCAAGAGTGTTTCATTCAGCTTAAGCGCCTCTACAAAGGACCAATACTTCCAGGACATGACATAGAGGAAATAAAGGCCTATAGGCAAAGTTATGCAAATAAAACTATTACGGCACTCTTAAAAGGACAGCAGGAATTGGTGAAATTAGAGGAGCTGCACTTAGCACTGAATTATCTCGAGTTTGCCTTCGAGATTAATCCCGGAAGGGAAGACGTGTGCTATGAATTGATGACAATTCAGTATCGGTTGGGGCAAAATCAGGCAGCACTTGAAACATATCGTGTTTGCCGTTCGTATTTGACCAGCGTATTAGGTCTTCCTGCACCTCAAAGGCTTTCTCTGTTGAACAATAAAATATTTCACGATATGCAGACTGCTAAAAGATAGTTTATTTTCGCAGATTATGAGGGACGTGTAGTTAAAAGATAAAGCTCTGGTATAGTTTGTTGGATACCTAAATAGAAAAGAGTTTTTATGGGGTTTTTTACAAAACTATTAAGTGTTGGCGAAGGAAAGCCACTCAAGAAATATCAAAAGATTGTTGAACAAATTAACAAGCTCGAGCCATCTATGCAGAGCAAAACCCCTGAGCAGCTTCGTCAGGTAACTGAAGAGCTTCGCGAAAGGGTTCAAAAAGGGGCAACTCTTGATGAAGTAATGCCTGAGGCTTTTGCTGCTGTACGAGAGGCAAGCGTTCGTACTATTGGTTTGCGCCATTATGATGTACAGCTTATTGGCGCAATGGCGCTAAATGATGGCAAGATTGCAGAAATGAAAACTGGTGAAGGTAAAACTCTCGTTTCTACTCTTGCAGGTTATTTAAATGCACTTCCTGGTCATAACGTGCACGTAGTTACCGTTAATGATTATTTGGCTCGTCGTGACAGTGAGTGGATGAGTCAAATATATTCTTATTTAGGTATGAGTGTTGGCTGCGTTTATAACGGTATGAATAATGAAGAGAAAGTAAAAGCATACCAGGCTGACGTAACGTATGGCACCAACTCAGAATTTGGTTTTGACTACCTGCGCGACAACATGGTAAATCGCGCTTCTAATCGTGTGCAGCGCGGTCATCATTTTGCAATTGTGGACGAGGTTGACTCTATCCTTATCGACGAAGCTCGTACTCCGTTAATTATTTCTGGCGCTGGCGAGGATGCTGCTGATCTCTATCGTCAGTTTGCAAATGCGGTTCGCGGTTTGCAAAATGAAGTAGACTTTGAAATGGATGAGGCAAAGCGCACCATTTATACCACCGAAGTTGGTCTTGAGAAGGTTGAATTCCTTACGGGTATTGATGATATTTTCAGCAACCCAAATGGTCTTTACGCAAATCATCTCCAGCAGGCATTGCGCGCTCAATTCTTGTTCCATCGTGATATCGACTACATTGTTACTCCTGAACGAGAAATCAAAATTGTTGACGAATTTACTGGCCGCATCATGGAAGGCCGTAGATATTCCGAAGGTCTTCATCAAGCTATTGAAGCTAAAGAAGGGGTAATGGTTCGTCAGGAAAACCAAACTTTGGCAACTATTACCTTGCAGAACTACTTCCGTCTATACGATAAGCTTTCTGGTATGACCGGTACTGCTATGACCGAAGACTCTGAGTTTCGTCAGATTTACGATTTAGCGGTTGTGGCTATTCCTCCAAATAAGCCGGTAATTCGTAAAGATAACAACGACTTGATTTATCGAACTATGGATGCAAAATTCAATGCTGTAGTTGATGAAATTGAAGAACATCATCGTCTTGGTCAGCCAATTTTGGTTGGTACGGTTTCAATTGAAAGTTCCGAACGTTTAAGCAAATTGCTGCTCAAACGAGGCATTCATCATGAAGTTTTAAACGCAAAGCAGCATGAGCGAGAAGCATCGATTGTTGCTCAAGCGGGTCGTGCTGGTGCTGTTACTATTGCAACTAACATGGCTGGTCGTGGTACTGACATTTTGTTGGGTGGTAACCCTGAGGAAATGGCAGAAGTATTTTTGGCTGAAATGCTTGAAGATGCAGATAGCGACCCAACGCCTGAACAGATTGCAGCCGCGAAGGAAAAAGCAGAAGCAATTACCAAAGAAGAATCGGCTCTTGTTCGCAAAGCGGGCGGTTTATATGTAATTGGCACTGAGCGACATGAATCGCGTCGTATTGACAATCAGCTTCGTGGTCGTTCTGGTCGTCAAGGCGATCCGGGCTGCACTCAGTTCTATCTATCACTTGAAGATGATTTGATGCGTCTTTTCGGTGGAGATAAGATGAATTCAGTTAGTCGAATGATGGAGAAAACAAACCTTCCTGAAGATATGCCTATCGATGCAGGCATGGTTTCAAAGGCTATTGAATCAGCTCAGCGTCAAGTTGAATCCATTAACTTTGCTGCTCGTAAACGAGTTCTTGAGTATGACGATGTCATGAATTTACAACGTATGGCTATCTATAAAGAACGTAATGCAATTCTTGATGGCAAGGATCTTACCGAGCGAATTCCGGAAATTATTGATGACGCGGTAACTGCGGCAGTGCTTGAAAGTTGCAATCCGAAATTAGCTTCTGATGACTGGGATACTGATGTATTAAACGCATGGTTAGTCACTATGACCGGTGATAATTCTCTGACTCTTGATAGCTTTAACCACGATGATGACGTGGACGTTCTTCGTGAACAAATTTCAGCACATTTCCAAAGTATTTATGATGAAAAGCAGGCTCAGCTTGGTCCTATTATGGCGCAATTGCAAGGTCAGGTTATGCTTCGTTTATTGGACACTCGCTGGATGAACCATCTTCAGGAAATGGATTACTTGAAGAGCGGTATCAACTTGCGTGCATATGGCCACCGCGATCCATTAACCGAATATCGTGAAGAGGCTCATAAAAGCTTTGCTGAATTAACCGCTTCTATTTATAGAGACTTTCTCCAATTTCTGTTGCGCTCTTCGTTCAAGATTGAAGCAAAAGAAGAGGAGAAGAAGTCACCTTTGGAAGGTAATGTTTCTTACTCTAATCCTGAAGAGACGCTCAACACTGCTGGTTCGGCAATGAGCGGAGCAAAGAGACAAGCAGGTTCTGCTGCTTCAAGTGATGAGCAAACCCTTAAAGAAGCACCAAAGAAGACAAAGACTATCCAGAAGGACAAAAATGACCCTTATGCAAATGTTGGTCGAAATGATAAGTGTCCTTGTGGTTCTGGTAAGAAGTTTAAGAATTGTCATGGTAGGCCCGCAAACAGATAGTATTGCTTAACGTAAGAAAAGGTTGAAGGAATGATAACCTGCGAACAAGCCCAAACACGGCTTGCAGATGCATATGGATTTTTACATATCGCTTCTCTTGAAGAGGAATTAGAAGCGTTAAACGAAGTGCTTGCTCAGCCAGATTTCTGGAATGATCCGGAAAAGGCTGGCAAAACAACTAAGCACGTTGCGGATATAAAAGACACCCTTTCTCGTTTCCAGTGCGCAAATAATCTTTTGGAGAGTGCAATTACTGCTCGGGAACTGATGGAAGAAGATGAGTCTTTCGAAGACGAGATGAATGAATCTCTTTCTGAACTTGAACAAATGATTGATGCTTTCGAAGTTGAATCCTGGTTTACTGGAGAGTATGACAGCTGTGATGCGATCCTTACCGTGAATCCAGGAAGCGGTGGCTTAGAGGCACAAGACTGGACCGAGATGCTGTACCGTATGTATTCTCGCTATGCAGCAAATAAGGGTTGGAAATGTCGAGTTCTTGATTTGGTACCAGGTGAAGGTATTGGTCTTGATAGGGCGAGCATTCAAATTGAAGGAAAGAATGCTTATGGAATGCTTCGAAGCGAAACGGGAGTTCACCGTTTGGTTCGCATTTCTCCTACTGATGCAAAGCAAAGGCGACACACAACCTTTGCTGCTGTAGAAGTAGTACCCGTATTGCCAGAGGATGACATCACGATAGACATTCCTGCAAATGACGTGCGTGTTGATGTGTATCGCGCAAGCGGTCCTGGCGGTCAATGCGTTAATACTACCGATTCCGCTGTTCGTTTAACTCATATTCCGACAGGAATAGTAGTAACATGTCAAAATGAAAAATCTCAGCTTCAGAATAAAGAAGCAGCTTTTAGAGTTTTGCGGGGTAAGCTTTACGAATTAGAGGCGCAAAAACGAGAAGAGAAGCTTATGAGTATCAAGGGTGATAAAACAGAAAACACGTTTGGTAGTCAGATTCGCAATTATGTTCTCTATCCGTATCGCCTTATTAAGGATACCCGTAGTAATATTGAGAGTGGCAATGTTGATGCAGCTCTTGATGGTGATATTGACGAATTTGTTGTTGGTTATCATCGCTGGAAAGCGTCTTTGTAAAACGTTTTGACTGCAGAATGAAAGGAAAATATGAATTCTCAAGCAGCTCAAGAAAAAGCAGGAGCAATTCGCAAAAATATAATTGAAATGCTCCATGCTGCAGGTTCCGGTCATCCAGGCGGTTCCTTGTCATGTGCGGACATTATGGCATCTCTCTTCTTTGGCGGGGTAATGACTTACAACCCAAATGATCCAAAAGATGAGACCAGAGATCGCTTTATTCTTGCAAAGGGTCATGCAGCACCTGCTCTTTACGCCACTATGGCTCAAATTGGCTACATTCCAGAAGAAGAACTGCTCACTCTTCGCAAATTAGGAACTCGCTTGCAAGGACATCCAGACTCGAATCTTTTAGATTGTGTTGAAGTGTCCACAGGCTCTTTAGGTCAGGGACTTTCCATTGCTGCGGGCATGGCAGCTGGTTTTGTTCTTGAAAATGCTCCAAATAGGGTATTTACTATTCTTGGTGACGGCGAATGTCAAGAAGGTCAGGTTTGGGAAGCGGCTCAGTTTGCTGCTCATCAGAACTTGGGCAATTTGATCGCAATCGTTGACTCTAATGGTTTACAAATTGATGGTCGTATTGAAGACGTTTGCACCGTTGGTTCCATGACCGACAAATTCCAAGCATTCGGTTGGGAGACGTATGAGGTTGATGGTCACGATATTGATGCACTCATTTCGCTCTTAAGCTCTCTTAAGGCATCTGATTCTCCTAAGCCAAAGGCAGTAATTGCTCACACGGTTAAAGGAAAAGGTGTTTCCTTTATGGAAAACCAGGCGGGATGGCACGGTAAAGCACCTAATGACGAAGAAACTCAGATTGCGCTTGAAGAATTGGAGGTTTTCTGTGGTTAAGTTGGCAACTCCAGAACAGGCACAAGAAAAGAAAGCTACGCGTGCGGCATACGGAGTAACCTTATCTCAGCTTGCTGAAGAAGGAATGAAAGTTGTTGCGGTTGATGCAGATTTGACTGGTTCTACTACTACTAAGGCTTTTGCTTCAGCAAGTCCTGAAAATGCAAAGCGTCTTTTCAATGTTGGTATTGCTGAACAAAACATGATTGACGTTGCAGCAGGTCTTTCATTGACTGGTAATGTTGCTTTTACTGGTTCTTTTGCAGTGTTTGGAACAGGTCGCGCTTATGATCAGATTCGCAATACTGTTTGTTATTCAAAACTCAATGTAAAAATTGCGCCTACTCACGCAGGTATTTCTGTTGGTCCTGACGGCGGTTCTCATCAGATGTTGGAAGATGTTGCGCTTATGAGAGGTCTTCCTGGAATGAATGTTTTTGTTCCAGCAGACTATTCAGCTGCTTGCGCTGCTCTTAAACTTGCAGCAAAAACTCCTGGTCCTGCGTATGTTCGTATGGGTCGTGCAGCGGTTCCTGCTGTGTATAGCCCTGATGTTGAGCTTGAAGTAGGAAAAGCATATGTTCTCAGGGAAGGCACTGATGCAACAATCATTGCTAATGGTGTTGAGATTGCTGAGGCAAACAAGGCAGCAGATATTCTTGCAGAAGAAGGAATTTCGGTTGAGGTAATTGATGCGTTCTGCGTAAAACCTCTCGATACTGAGACCATTCTTGCTTCCTTGAAGAAAACTGGCTGTGGCGTTGTGGCTGAAGAACATAGCGTATATGGTGGCTTAGGTTCTGCTGTCTGCGAAGTATGTGCTGAACAGTTGCCAGTGCCATTGAAGTTGGTAGGTGTTCGCGATACCTTCGGTAAGTCCGGAGAGTTTGAAGAACTCCTTTCTTACTTCAGTCTTGACGCTGCTTCACTTGTGCAAGCTGTGAAGAATGTAATGACAAGAAAATAAATTGTTATAATGGCTAGGTCTCAGATAAAAAGTATTTTGAACGGAGCATAACTGTGACAAATGACATTAATGGGATGCCGTTAGGCAGACATGCTGCCCACGCTCCATCTCAGGCACAGCTAACCTCTCAATTAGAGGCGCTTCCTGTTGTGGAGGTGGATGATATCCCACAAAACGCAGGTAATCCTGTAATTACCTTTGATCATGTTACGAAGATTTACGAAGCTCAGCCAAAAAAACCTGCTTTGAATGACGTATCTCTCCAGATTTTTCCTGGCGAATTTGTGTTTTTGGTAGGTCATTCTGGTTCCGGTAAATCTACCTTTATTAACTTGATTATTCGTCAGATTAAGCCAACATCTGGTCAGATTTTGATTGCTAACGAAAATCTTTCTCAGATGAAAAATTGGCGTGTTCCTTACTTACGTCGCAATATTGGCTGTGTTTTCCAGGACTTTAAGCTTTTGCCTAATAAGACTGTTTTTGAAAACGTTGCCTTTGCGTTGGAAGTAATTGGCAAGTCTCGTAGCGTGATTCGCTCGCAAGTCCCTGAGGTTCTTCGCTTGGTAGGCCTTCAGGATAAAATGGAAAAATTCCCAAATCAGCTTTCTGGTGGCGAACAGCAGCGCGTAAGTATTGCACGCGCAATTGTAAATCGTCCTCCTTTGCTTATTTGTGACGAGCCAACTGGTAACCTTGACCCTCAGAACTCTCGTGGCATTATGGATTTGCTCGAGAGGATTAATCGTACTGGTACTACCGTATTGGTTGCAACTCATGACCGTGAAATGGTAGATAACATGCGTCGTCGCGTAATTGCGCTTGATAAGGGCCATCTTACCCGTGACCAAAATCGAGGAGTGTACGGTTTCGATGTCTAGTCTTTTTTACTTCTTCCGCGAATCTCTTGCTGGTTTTACGCGTAATATTTCAACCACATTAGGTTCTATTATTACCATTTTCCTTTCCTTGCTTATTATTGGCCTTTTTGGCTTAGGAGCAAGTGTTATCAATAATATTGTAGAGTCTGTTGAAAGCCAGGTTTCTATTACCGCCTATGTTTCTGACGAAGCAAATGAAGCAGATATTCAGAAGGAAATGAACTACATTAAGTCTTTGGAGGGTGTTGAGTCGGTTTCTTTCACTACGAAGGAACAGGCTTTGGAAAACTTCTCTAAATCCATGGTTTCTAATCCTGAGATTATCGAGCAGTTAGATGGAACTAATCCTCTCCCTGCTTCTATTGACGTTCAGTTGTCAGAGGCTCAGTCGGTAAGCTCTATTGCTGATAACATTAAGAATAATGAGACCTTTAAGACCATATGTGACAATCCTGATGATCCAGCTGATTCTTTGCAGTATGGTCAAAAGACCGTTGATAAGTTGTTCTCATTGACCAATGCGGTTCGTAATGTAGGTATTGTTTTAGTTGCCTTGTTGATTCTTATTGCTTTCATCTTCATCAACAACACCATCCGTTTGGCTATTTTGGCACGTAAACGCGAAATTGGCATTATGCGTTTGGTAGGTGCTTCTAATGGCTTTATTCGTGGACCGTTCTTGTTTGAAGGTGCGCTTCATGCAATTATTGGTGCAGCGTTAGCAATTGTGGTATTAGAAGTTTTGCGCAACCTTGCACTCCCACAGATAAGCGTTGCTCTTCCATGGATGCCAATTAGTATTGAACCTACAACCTTTATATTTATTTATCTTGCATTGGTGGCTGCTGGTCTTATCATTGGTTTACTTGGTTCTATGGTTGCAATGCGCCGCTATTTAAAGGTTTAATTGAAGGGTGAGTAGTTTGGCTGGAAAGTCAAAACAGCAATCCGATAGTATAAAAAACAATGCAAGTGCTCTAAAAATCATGGGCGCTTGCATTTTTGTGCTATTAGTCTTTTGCGCAGGCTTTGTATTGCGTGGAAACAATGACTTTATGCTTGCGCTTGGTTTTCCTTCTTTAACTTCGAACGATTCCCTTTCTGCAACTGCTGATTCAAACACGAAATCATCCGATTCAGTAGCATCGCGTGTTTCGGAAGTGGAGACATTGCTTCGCGAAGAGAGTGTTACTTCGTATGATTTGGACGCAGCAACCGACCGCGTTATTCAAGACCTTGTAGACTCAACTAATGATCCATATTTGAAATACTACAATGCGCTTGACTATCAGCGTTATCTCTCTCAAACCACCGACCCTGATGCAGGAGTTGGAGTGCTTTTTTCTGAGTATAATGGTCGCTGTTATGCAACTGATGTTTTCGAGAATTCGGAAGCAGAAGCCTCTGGTGTATTAGTGGGAGACTATATTATTGCAATTGACGGCGATAAAAGATCTTCCTGGACTACAAGCGATGTTATTAGTGCTCTTGAACGAGAAGAAGGCAGCTTTGTTCATATTACCTGGTGTCATCCTGATAGCTTAGATGCTGAAGATGGTCGGGAGTATGACACCAATCTTGTATATAAAAGAATTACAGAGCAAAATGTAACCTCCGAATTGGCTGGTTCGGTTGGTTATATTAACATTAAGCAAATTTCGTCTGATTCGGGCGAATTAGTTCGTCAGGCAACAACAGATCTTCTCAACCAAGGCGCAAAATCTATTCTTCTTGATTTACGTGGGGTCTCTGGTGGTTATTTGACCCAGGCTCTTGATATTGCTTCAGTCTATGTTTCAAGTGGCACTTTAGTGCAAATTAAGAGTAATAACTCCACTTCTACGAGAGCTGCTTCAGGAAATCCAGTTACCGATGCTCCGTTAGTGGTGATGATTAACGAAACTACGGGTGGCCCAGGAGAAGTATTGGCCTCTGCGCTTCAAGAAAGCAAGCGTGCTACGTTAGTGGGAACAACTACTCTTGGTAAAGGCACCGTACAAGTTATGCAGCCTCTTAGCTTTGGTGGAGCTATTCGCTATACTGCTGCTTCTTATTACACTATCTCTGGAAGACAAATTGACGGAAATGGTGTTCATCCTGACTATACTGTTTCAAGCGCTGAACGCCAGAAGGATATTGCTCTTGAATTCGCTTCTGCTGAAAGCGGAAGACAGTAGGTCAAAATGGCTCGTCGTGGTTCAAAAGCCCGTCGCAGGCCTAAAGCGCATCCTCAGGGTGTTTTAGAGCTTACTGCACGGGGATATGGTTTTGTGAAAACTGCCGAAGGTGAGTTTTTTATTCCCTCAAGAATGGTTGGGACTGCCTTTTCCGGTGATTTGGTAGAAATCGCACCGCTCACTTCAAAGGATAAAAAACATCTTCCAAAAAGGGACGCCAATAAAAAGGCTTCCCAGTCAATTAAACCTAATGCTCGTGTTACGAAAGTGCTTCTTCGCGCGGCTCATAGTATTATTGGGCGATATGAAATTGCTGAACCGTTCGGCGTTGTTATTCCTGAAGATCCGTGTATTAAGCACGATATTTTCACTCTTCGTTCTGATAATCCAGATATTCAAGAAGGGGATTTAGTTGAGTGTGAAATACTCGATTACCCAACTCGCACTACCGCAGCAACGGGTCATATTGTAAGAGTTCTCGGTCATGAAGATGATTCTCGTGTAGGAATTGATATTATTATTGCCGAAAACGGGCTTGAAACTAAATTTTCTTCTCAGGTAATGGAGGAGGCAAACTCCTGCTCCTTAGAGGTGGAAAAAGCACTTCAATCAGGATACAGAGATTTACGAAACGAGTTTGTATTCACAATTGATCCGGTTGATGCTCGAGATTTTGACGACTCAATTTCTCTTGAACTTGAGGAAGATGGTTACCGGCTTGGTATTCATATTGCAGATGTTTCTCAGTATGTTCCCTATAATTCTGCGCTTGATTTAACGGCACGAAAACGAGGAACTTCAGTCTATCTCGTAGATCGTGTAATTCCAATGCTTCCAGAAATTATCTCAAATAACCTTTGTTCTTTAGTTCCGCTTCAGGATCGTTTGGCAGTAACAGTAGAAGTGCATCTTTCGGTGCAAGGCAAAGTTCTTTCATATGAAGTATTTCCTTCTGTTATTTGTTCAAAGGCGCGTCTTTCCTATGAACAGGCTCAGGTTCTCCTTGATTGTCCAGGAGATTATCGCGAGTTTAGGGCTTGCGATGTTCCTGAAGGCTCAGTAGCCTTATCTGATGAAACAATAGACCTTCTTTCTCGTAAGATTCATGATTTGCATGATGTAGCAAAGCGTTTATTCCAGAAACGCTACAAAGATGGTTGCATGGACTTTGATCGAGTAGAAGCTCGAGTAAAACTTGATGAAAGCGGCATTCCGGTTAAGGTAGTTTTTAGACGTAAGACATTTGCAACTCAGATGATTGAAGAAGCTATGATTCTTGCGAATAATCTGGTTGCTTTGTGGCTTTCTGAAAAAGAAATGCCTTGTATGTATCGAATACATGAAGCTCCCGATGGTGATAGTCTTTCAAACCTTTATGAAATACTCTGTGAGTTTCCTGTTTTTAGAACGCTTGATAAAAGGTTGTTTATTGACGGTAATCCAAAAATGCTGCAAAAAGCGCTTACGATAAAAGGAACTACTGTTCAGCATGAGCTTATCAGCAATCTCTTGCTTCGCAGTATGAAGCGTGCGGTATACGTCGGTCACAACGAAGGTCATTATGGCTTAGCTCTTGACACGTATTGTCATTTCACGAGTCCTATCAGGCGTTACCCCGATTTGTATGTTCATCGCATGATAAAGCATGCGTATTTTGGAAAAACTGAGTCTTTTAGCGCTGAAGCTGATGCTCTTGATTGGATTTCAAATCATTGCTCAGAAACCGAACGTGTATCTGACAAAGCTCAGCATGACTCCCAGAAATTGAAGCTTGTTGAATATATGCAAGGATTTATAGGGGTCACCTTTGATGCGGTGATTGTTTCGGTTTCAACGTTTGGTCTTGTTGTTCGCTTGGAGAATACGGCAACAGGTCGTGTTCCTATTCGTGATTTAGGTGACGAATACTTTTCGTATGATCCTGTCCGTTATACTCTTACCGGTTCTGATTCGGGGAAGGTGTATCGACTTGGCCAGATGGTTTCGGTTGAGCTCGTAGAAGCAATCCCTCGCCTTAAACGTCTTTCGTTCACGCTTGTTTAGGGACAAGGGAAATCATCTAGTTCGATTTTTCTGAAAAGACAGAGGGTTTATGAGTCTTATTTATAAGACCAGAAGGAACAGGGTATAATTTCAAGGAAAATTGGTTTAGTTTTGTGAGGAATTGTATGAGTAAAGTTGACAAGAAATATCTTAAAGCGCTTCTTGAAACCCCTTCAGTTACCGGCTCTGAAACACAGGTCGCAGAATTAGTTCGTACTCGCTTAGCTGAAGTTGCTGACGAGATAGAAACCAATGTTATGGGGTCGGTTCATGCAACCTTGAAAGGTAACGGAAATGCTCCTTCGGTAATGATTACCGCTCATATGGATGAGGTGGGTTTGATGGTTTCCTATATTGACCCTCAAGGCTTCCTCTATGTGTCCATGGTTGGCGGAGTAGATGCTGCTATCTTGCCAGGTATGCGCGTTGATGTGCATACCGATTCGGGAACATATCGTGGTGTAGTAGGAAGAAAGCCAATTCACCTCATTAGTCCTGATGAGCGTAAGCAGGTTACTCCTCTTGATAAGCTCGCTATTGATTTAGGCATGCCTGCACAAAAGGTTGCAGAACTTGTTTCGGTAGGTGATGTAATTACCTACGGAGTTGGTTTCGAGCAATTCGGCAAAGGAATGGCCGTTTCTCGTGGCTTTGATGACAAAATGGGTGTTTATATTGCTACCCGTGTTATGGAGGAGCTTAAATCACGCGGTGGAGCGCCAGGAGACTATATCTGCGTAGGTACGGTTCAAGAAGAAATTGGAGTTCGCGGCGCAATTACGTCTACCTATGGCGTAAATCCTGATGTCGGTATTGCGCTCGATGTAACTCATGCAACCGACTATCCTGGAATTGATAAGACTAAGTATGGCGAAATTACGTGTGGAGAAGGACCAGTAATTGCGCGTGGTCCTAATATTAATCCGGTAGTGTTTAACCGCTTAGTTGCTGCTGCAAAAGCTGAGGATATCCGTTTCCAAATTGAAGCAGAGCCATCAGTTACGGGTACCGATGCTCGAGAGATTCAGATGTCTCGTGGTGGCAAAGCAACGGGATTGGTTTCGGTTGCTCTTCGTTATATGCATACCCCAACTGAAGTGTTGTGTTTGAAAGATCTTGAGAGAACAGTAGATTTACTTACTCGCTTTATTATGGATTTGGATAAAGATGTTTCCTTTGTTCCAGGAATGTAATTATGTCTAAAGAGTCAAAACTTATAGCAAAAAACAGACGAGCCTTTCACGAATATGAAATTCTTGAAACAACCGAGGCGGGCATTGTGCTCACAGGAACTGAAGTGTGTTCTCTGAGAGAAAACAATTGCCAGCTTACCGATTGCTTTGCGCTTATTCGAAAAGGAGAAGTGTGGCTTCACAATCTTCACATTGCTCCCTATAGTCATGGCAACATTGCCAATGTCGATCCTGACAGAAAGCGTAAATTGCTTCTCCATCGTAAAGAGATTAGAGAAATGGAACGTCAAACCACCGAAAAGGGTATGGCGCTTGTACCTATCAAAATGTATTTTGATAAGAACTCACGAGTAAAGTTAGAACTTGCTGTTGCGCGTGGTAAAAAACTCTACGATAAACGAGAGACAATGGCTAAGCGTGATGCGAAGCGTGAAATTGATCGCGCAATGAAGATGCAGTATCGATAGGAATTGCTATGAATGAATCAGTTTTCGCTATGATTAAAACGCTCAAAGCGCGTCTTAATGATTTACAACTTGCGGTTGAGGATTGCCCAGGAGAGCTTGCTGGTTACGATAAGAAGCTGGATAAGATTGATGATCAGGTGTATTTGCTTGTTGTAGAAGTTGAAAAGCGTACCGAGGCCCTCAAAAAAGAAGAGAGCCTTCCGCAGTTTAATGTGGTTCATGGTTCTCCTTCACAGATAAACACTCCAGGTGACGCTGAGGGTAATGAAGGGGAGTTAAAGGGGGAGAGTACTGCCGAAAACCAAGAAGAAACTTCTTCTCAAGTTTCCGAGCAACAAGAAGGCGCAGCAGCGAAGGCTTCTGAAGAGAAACAGGAAAAGCGAGTTTTGAAAGGCGGTATTTTTACCGAAGACTATGAATTAACCCCAAAAGCAAAAGAGACTATTGGTAACGCCGCACAGACTTTCGGTAGTTTTTTGAAAGACGCTAAAGAAGTTACTTCAGAATTTTCGGGTCTAAAAAAGGATTTAGATGAGACGTTGGATTTTCTTCCAAAAGGAAAGCGTCGTCGTTAAAACGTATTTATGAAAACAAAAGAACCGCTGTTGTTTGAAACGTAGGTATAAGATAAAGAAAATAGTACTGTTGAATCTGGTACCTACAAAAGAAGGTTTTTCTAAACAATAAAATGAAATCTGAGCTTTATTCGAGAGACTCTCTGAGAGAGTCTCTCGAATTTTTGTTAGTGGTGAGGGTTTAAATCAGCAAAATGCTCGATGGTAAGTTGGCTCTCAACAAACCCTCAAAACCCTAGGTAAATAAGGGGTTCTCTTATGCGCTCCAGAGTCCGTGAAGGTTGCAATAAGCAAACACTTTTACTACCTCATCGCCATCGCAAAGAGCAAATGTTGCCTTTGGATCAGTATTTGGCTGGAGATACTTCAATTGAATACCTTGTTTGGTCTGGAGAGCAATCCACTGAATGTAATGCTCTTCAGTCATAGGATGAATTACTGAGCCAACCTGTACGGTAACTTCACTATTTTCGATAGAATATACAGGAACATGTTTTTCAGTAGCTGCATCAGTAGTTCCTGGAACAAGCTCGGTCATTTTCTGACCACAGCACATTACAGGAACGCCTTTATCATCTACTTTGGTGATAATGTTTCCGCAATGTTCGCAGATGTAGAATTTGAGTTCCATTTTTTCTCCTTCTGGTTGATTCCGTTGAATTTATTATAGTCGCGAAAACCCAACCTGAACAGTAACAGTAACAGTACTTAATAAATCCAACGCAAAAAAGCCACTCAAAGAGCGGCTTTGCATAAATAATATGAAAGAACGTCTTAATTAAGCGCGTTCGATTTTGCCTGCTTTCATGCACTTGGTGCAAACGTTAGCACGCTTTACTTTACCATTAACCTTAATGGTAACCTTCTGGATGTTAGGACGGAAGGTGCGGTTGGTAACACGATGAGAGTGGGAAACGTTGCGACCAGCTGCTGGTGCCTTACCACAAATCTCACAAACCTTAGACATTCAAATCACTCCATTACTACGTATTTCATTCGACCAGTAAGGTCGCTGCTATTTACAAAAGCCATAGCACTATACCATATAGATTTTTTTCAGCCAAGTATTTTTACCACTATTGTTGGTAAAAATGCAGAAATGACCGAAAAAAAGCACTTCTTTTTTGGCGTCAGACTATATTATCAAGATTTCTTTCGTTGTTCAATATGCATCGTATGAACTCATTTTTGGGTTGCTCTGGTTATAGGGATGGGGTTTTGGACATGTTCGCAAAAGTGGTCATTTGTTGAAGGGGCTCTTATCAGTGAGCTTTTCTAATCAGAGAAGAAGAAAGAGTTATATGATACTCAAGTATCAAATAATGGATAAGAATCCTCTTTTCTTCTGTTATGTCGTGTTAAAAATTGGCATAATAATCAAAGTGGGTTTTATTCGGGTATACTATATTGCTTGAATAAAACACTTTGTTTTTTAACTGAAAGGACAAGTATGACTAACACTATTCCTGGAAGCTTGGTTGTATCTAAAGACGTTATTGCTGATGTTGCTGGTAATGCAGTAATGCAGTGCTATGGCGTTATGGGTATGGTTACTCCTTCCACTAAGTCCAACCTTTCAAGATTGCTTCCAAAGAAAAGTTTGCGCCGTGGCGTAGTTGTTACTACTGAAGATGATGGTATTACGGTAGATCTTTATGTCATCTTGGAACATGGAGTAAACATCAATGTAGTTTCTGAAAACCTTGCAAACCAAGTAAAGTTTGCGCTTTCTGATTTCGTTAAAGATAGTTTGAAGGACGTTATTATTCACGTTCAGGGAATTAAGGTTCGCTAATTAAAGAGTAGGGATTGCGCCCTAAACACTTCAAGGAGTAAATAACACTATGAGTAATTACACATCTAAAGACATCGTTAATGCTATTGCGGTAGCAGCAAAAACTTTGGATGCTCGAAAAGATGAGATTAACCGTTTGAACGTTTTTCCTGTTCCAGACGGTGATACTGGCACAAATATGTCATTAACTCTTGCAATGGTTGTAGAGAACCTTGCAGCTCTTCCTGCAAATGCTTCTGGTGCTGAGATTCGACGCGCAATTACTACTGGTGCATTAATGGGCGCTCGTGGTAACTCGGGCGTTATTACTTCCCAGATTTTGCGTGGTTTGTGTGAAGGCTATGAGGGCGCTGAAGAATTCAACACTGATTCTATTGGTTTAGCATTCCGTCGTGCGGTTGAAGTTGCTTTTGCGGCAGTTCGCAAGCCTGTTGAAGGAACCATTCTTACTGTTTTGCGTGACACATCCAATGCAGCAAAACACTGCTACAAAAAGAAGATGGAAACAGAAGAAGCCATGCAATATATCGTTTCTGAAGCATATGCTTCTGTTCAGCGAACTCCAGAGTTTCTTCCTGTTCTTAAAGAAAATGGGGTAGTTGATGCAGGCGGTTTTGGCATTGCAATCTTCTTTGATGCTTTTTCTTCTGCATTGACCGGAAAAGAGACTCTTGGAGAAGAGTTTGCTATTTCTCAAAATGCGGCACCAAAAGTAGAGATTGAGCAGATTAATGACTGGGAAGGTTCTCAGTATACGTATTGCAACGAGTTTTTGGTTGAGTCTGACACCTTAGACCCTGAAGAGGCACTCAATTTCTTAGCAACTATGGGTGATTGTGAGCTTTGTGTAGGTGCAACTCCTAAGTTTAAAGTTCACGTTCATTCCAATACGCCTGATAAAGTTCTTGCTTACTTCTTGGAGCGCGGTCAGATTTTTGAAGTGTTCATTCACAATATGCGCCTCCAGTCTGAAGATCGTTCCGCAAAACTTGCTGCTGAAAAGCAGGAAGAAGAAAAAGAATTGGGTATTGTTGCTGTTTGTGTTGGTGAAGGCAACGAGGCAATTCTTAAAAGCTTAGGTGTTGATTACGTTGTTTCGGGTGGTCAAACCATGAATCCTTCTACGAAGGACTTGCTTGATGCAGTTAACGCTGTTAATGCAAAGAAGGTTCTCATCCTCCCTAACAATAAAAACATTATCATGGCATCTCAGAGCTGCGTAGAGGTATCTGAAAAGCCATGTGCGGTAGTTCCAACTACTAGTGTTCCTGAAGCATTTGCTGCTTTGTTTGTTCTTAATCCTGAAGCTTCTCTTGAGCAGAATGTTGAAGAAATGACTGAAGCATTTTCTCAAGTAGAAACTGGTGAAGTTACCCACGCAATTAAAGACGCAAAAGATTCTTCTGGTAATCCAATTCATGATGGTGATGTAATTGGTATTGCTAATGGCTCTATTGATGTTGTAACTAAATCTGTTAAAGAAGCAACCTTGAATCTTCTTGAAGTTATGGAAGCAGATGAGTATGACACCTTAACCTTGCTTGCTGGTTGCGATATGACCGACGAAGAATTCGACGAAATTGTTTCTGAAATTGAAGAGAAGTACGAAGATCTTGAGGTGGATCCTCATCGTGGTGAACAACCTTTGTATCCAATCGTACTTTCTCTCGAATAATGTATGCATAAAGGCTTATGACCTCAAAAGCACTACAGAGAAAACAGGGAAAGGCGGTCAAAGACCGCCTTTCTGCTACCTTTGCTCTTGACGAATCGTGCATGAAGGTTCCTCAAGTAAGTGCCCTGCGTGCTTCGCTTCTTGAAGCGCGGGGTATTTATTCCGTACGAGACATTCTCAATACCTTTCCAAGACGGTATCAGGATTTATCAAAGGTGGTAGCAATTGGTCCTGCGATTATTGGTGATGAATGCACTATTGTAGGCCAGATTTATGAGCTGAAAACCAAGCACCCAAAACCAAAACTCTCAATTATTGAAATAACTTTAGTAGATTCAACGGGAACGCTTATTGTCACTCTGTTCAATAAGCCATGGCTTTCAAAGAGCCTCTCGTCAGGCATGACGGTGAGTGTTTCGGGAAAAGTAGAATTCAATTATGGTTTCAAGCGGATGAATAGTCCTCTTATTGAGGTGATTGATTCTTACCAAGATGCTCACGGAAAAGTGCTTTCGTTTTATCCAGGATCAGCAAAACTTTCAGGGGGAGTGTATTCTCGTATTGTGGAAAACGCTCTTCAAATGGTTTCAGGTTTGTATGATCCTTTGCCAGTATATTTACGCGTGAAATATCGCCTTTGTTCCCGCTATCAAGCTCTTCGCGGGATTCATACCCCTGACACGCTTGAAGAGGTTTCTCAGGCAAGAAGACGTTTGATATATGAAGAA
This sequence comes from uncultured Eggerthella sp., assembly GCA_900546175.1. Lineage (GTDB taxonomy): Bacteria > Actinomycetota > Coriobacteriia > Coriobacteriales > Eggerthellaceae > Anaerotardibacter. The sequence continues at coordinate 96,198 of URBX01000006.1, forward strand.
CTTTTCTTTCTTCAGCTAGGTCTTCTTCTAAAAGAAAAAGAGCGTGCGGAGTCGAGCCCTTCTTTTCAGCAGCCTCTATTGCCCAAAAATCGCCGTATGCTTGAGGAAATAATCCCTTTCAAGCTCACCAGCGATCAACAAACGGCTGTCGAAGAAATCTTAGAAGGAATGGCCAGTCCATTATCAACAAATCGCCTTTTACTTGGCGATGTTGGATCGGGTAAAACACTCGTTTCGCTCTTTGCTCTTTATGCTGCTTGCATAAATGGTTATCAAGCAGCCATGATGGGTCCTACGGAGATCTTGGTAAACCAATATGCAGATTCGCTTGGACGGTATCTTTCTCAATTAGATATTACGTGGGCTCTTTTGACTGGCTCAACGCCTGCTAGCGAAAAAGAAAGAATTATCGAAAGTCTTAAGGAGGGAACGTGCCAGGTAGTATTTGGCACTCATGCGCTTCTTGAGCCTGGTGTTTCGTTTAAATCGGTATCGTTTTTATGTATTGACGAGCAGCAACGCTTTGGTGTTGAGCAGCGAAAGGCGCTTATGAATAAGGCTCCTGGTGCTGATATCCTTTCCCTTACGGCAACTCCTATTCCTCGTTCCCTTGCTTTAGCATTGTATGGCGATACACGTATTTGCTACTTGAGATCTGCTCCTGCACAAAGAGGTAAACGCACCACTAAAGTGTGTCATTTTTCTGAACAGAGCATAGCGTATGACGCTGCCCTTGATGCGATTGAAAGGGGAGAGCAGGTATATGTTGTTTGCCCTTTAATTGGTATTAGCACGCAAAAACTTGATTCGCTTACGGTTCGTTATAGTGAAAGCGAATCTGACGCTTCGTCGTTTGAAGAATCTCGTCAAGATAATAGTGAAACAGAAATTGAATATGCTGCTATCGAGCTTGGATTAGAAAATGAGACGCTTCAACCTGAAATTTCATCTGCTATAAAGCATGCCGAAATGCTTCAAAATACAATTTTTTCTCAGGCCCGAGTAGGGCTTCTTCATGGAAAACTATCTCATGAAGAAAAAGAAGCAATCATGAGGGAATTTCGAGAAGGGGAAATTGATGTTCTTGTTTCTACTACGGTGGTAGAAGTAGGTGTTGATGTTCCTAATGCTACCGTGATGATTGTGGAAGATGCTGACCGGTTTGGTTTAGCTCAGCTTCATCAATTGAGAGGTCGTGTTGGTCGTGGCGCGAAAGATGCGTCCGTATTTTTAGTATCACGTTCCTCGAACACGCAAGCTTTAGAGCGCTTAGGAATTATGGAAAAAACTGAAGATGGTTTTCAAGTTTCAGAGTATGACTTAGCACAGCGAAGAGAAGGCGACATTTTTGGCCTAGATCAGCATGGTGCAAGCAAATTGAAGCTTGTTAATGTTATTCGCGACAAAGCAATTATTGAAGCTGCAAGAAAAGATGCAGAAGATATTCTTTATAATCAGACGATATCTGAAGAAGAGTATCGAATTCTCAGGTATGAATTAGAGTTGTTCATGAAGGAAAAAAGATAATGCGGGTAATCTCCGGTGAATATAGAGGTCGTCAATTAAAGGCTTTAAAGGGCAACAATACCCGTCCTACCACTGACAGGGTTAAAGAGTCGTTGATGTCAAGTATTGTCAGCGCTCTTGATAGCTTTGAAGGGCTTGTTGTTTTAGATGCGTTTGCTGGTTCGGGTGCATTAGGTATTGAAGCGTTGAGTAGAGGCGCTTCTTTTGTCGTGTTTTGCGAAATAAACCGAGAGGCCCAAAAAGTAATTACCGACAATCTTTCACTGGTGAAGGCTCAAAAAAGTACCTATAAAGTACAAAAAGAAAATGTTTTGTCGCTTCCTTTCGGCATTCTTGATAGAACGTATGATTTAGTTTTTCTTGATCCCCCCTATGCGCTTGACGCAAAAGAGGTAGTTTCATTCATAAAGGCTATAGATAAAGAAGGATGTTTGTCTGAAACTGTTCTAATATGTTATGAACACGCAAAAAAGGATATGAAGGTAGTATCACAAGTGTTAGAGGAAGAGGAATCCTTTGTCTTTTCTCAAAAAAAATATGGAGATACTGCAATAACTATGATTAGGAAGGCTTAATAATGAAGCGTGCCGTTGTTCCTGGTACTTTTGATCCTATTACATTGGGACATGTTGACGTAATTGTTCGCGCATCTCAAATTTTTGATGAAGTTGTTGTAGCAGTAGCTGAATCAAAGAAAAAAGGTCCAATTTTCTCTGCTGACCGACGTGTTGAATTGGCAAGAGAATCACTTAAAGAGTATAAAAATGTTCGTGTTATTACCTTTAGTGGTCTGCTTGTTGATTTAGTTCGTGAACTTGATGCGCAGGTAGTAGTAAAAGGTCTTCGTGCAATCACTGACTTTGAATATGAGTTCCAAATGACTGCCTTGAATTATGAGCTCAATCAAGATCTTGAGACTTTGTTTATTATGTCTCCTCCAAAATATATGTATCTTTCTTCCTCAATCATTCGCGAGCTAGCGTCTATGGGTGGTGAAATACAAGACTTTGTTACCCCAGCAGTAGAGCAAGCGCTGAAAGAGTATTTTGCTCATGCATACATTGAGAGCTAGGGATATTAAAAGGATTTCTAGGAAAAGCCCTGCTTTTTCTTTAAAACTCAAAAAACCAGCTAAAATTGCAGAGATTATCATTTTATAGCGTTCATGCTAAAGATTTGATAAACTAAAAAAGTTATTTAGCTATTTGTACTTTGAGTACAGGCTTTTGGAAGGAAAAAAATGGACGAACAGGGAATGCTTGCTCTTATCGATGAGCTTTCTGCTTATATCGAGGATGCTAAACCACCTTTTGCTAAAAATAACTTGAAGCAAATCGATCCAAATATCTGCTTTGAGATTTTGGATGAAATGCGTGCATCTTATCCTCAGGAAATTGCACAAGCACGCCAGATTATTCGCGAACGTCAGGCTTTACTTGATGAAGCTGAGGCACAAGCTAGCCGCTTGATCGAAGATGCTCGTAGCCAGGCTATTACTATCGCATCTGAGCAGGAAATTGTTCGTATTTCTCAGTCTCAGGCTGAATCCATCATGGCTGAAGCACGAGAAATGGAACGTCAGACTCGTGCCGGTGCAGAAGATTATGCTGATGAAGTATTTAATCATCTCGAGCAGAGCCTTGATACTGCCCTTAATAGTATTAAGCGTTGTCGTGATCGCTTAAGCGCTAACTCCATCAATATGGGTCGCTAATGGCTGATTGCATTATTGAAGTATCTGATAAGCTCTTCGCCACTGCGGAGAGTTTGTCTTTTAAAGGCACCTGTGAAATTGATTGTATTTCCCAGGGCGCTACGCGTTATGTCTTCTCTGAGCCTTTAACCTACGACGTATGTGTTACGAATACTGGTGGAGCATTATTGGTTTCGGGAACAGTGTTTGGCGTTGCAAAAACTCAGTGTGGTCGTTGTTTGGAAGATACTGAGTTTGAAATTGAGGGAGAGGTTGAGGATTATTTCCTTCTTCCTGGAGCAGATACTGAATTCACAAAAGAGGAAGAAGACGAGTACGAGGTATTGAGTGAGGATAAGACAATTGACCTCAAATCCTTACTTATTGCAGCATTGTCTCTGGAGTTTCCTTACGTTCCTCTCTGCAGTGATGATTGTAAGGGCTTATGCCCTCAGTGCGGCGCAAATTTAAACACAGAAGCATGCCTTTGCGATGAAAACGATGATATTGACGAGATGAATCCATTTGCCGTATTAAAGAATTACAAATTTAGCGAATAGTTCGTTTTTTTACTTGTATATTGCTCGCGGTTTTGGTAGAGTATCTCTTTGCGTAATTGGTTATCTATCAGGTAAACGCACTTGTGTAATAGAAGGAGAAACAAAAATGGCAGTACCTAAGCGTAAGACTGGTCGTGCTCGTACTCACGCACGTCGTAGTGAAAATGATAAGATTGCAGCACCTTCTCGTTCCCTTTGCCCACAGTGTGGCGAGGTAAAACTTCCTCATCGTGTATGCCCATCTTGTGGTACCTATGGTGATCGCGAAGTAATTCAGACTGCATAGTTTCTCTCAGTACTGAGTTTTGAATCCCTCTGCCTTTGGCAGGGGGATTTTTTTATGCAGTTTCAGCGAAACAATAGCTTATGAGGAGTTTTGGCATTTTATCTGACTCTATAATGTCAGATGGAAAATTAGAAAGGAGATGCTCATGGCAGAGCATGTGGTTATTGCAGTTGATGCCGCAGGTGGAGACAATGGTCCTGCACCAGTTTTGGAAGGCATTGAACAAGCCCTTCAGGAGGATAAAGATATTGAAATAATTGTTGTGGGTCCTGCTGAAGTTGTTGAGCCATTTTGTAGAGAACATGAGCGTTGTATTCCTCAGCCTGCATCTGAGATTATTGGAATGGATGAACATCCTGCTCAGGCGGTTCGCAAAAAGAAAGATTCAAGTATTGTAGTGGGCTGTCGAATGGTAAAGGAAGGACGCGCGCAGGGATTCTTTTCTCCGGGATCTACTGGTGCTTGTCTAGCTGCTGCAACGCTGGTTGTGGGTCGTATTAAGGGTGTTTCGCGTCCTGCTATGTGCACGGTTATTCCTTCTCCTGTAAAGCCGGTTGTTATGTGCGATGTGGGGGCAAATGCAGACTGTAAGCCTGAGTATTTACTGCAGTTCGGGCAAATGGCATCTTCCTATATGGAGAAAGTAATAGGTGTCAAAAATCCAAAAGTTGCTCTCCTTAATATTGGTTCAGAAGAAGCCAAAGGATCTCAATTTGCTCAGGATTCCTTCGCTCTTCTTAAAGAAAACTTACCAAACTTTATTGGTAACGCAGAAGGTTGCGATGTGCTATGGGGCGAACCAGATGTATACGTAACCGATGGCTTTACGGGAAACGTCTGCATTAAGACTATCGAAGGTGTTTCTGATTGCCTCTTTTCTGAGCTTAAAAAAATCATGACAAAAAGTATGGTTAATAAGCTTGGAGCCCTTACGTTGAAGGGTGGTTTGAAAGAGCTGAAGGAAACTATTTCTCCTGACAACTATGGTGGTGCGCCAATTCTTGGTGTAAAAGGCGCTTGTCTGGTAGGCCACGGTTCCTCAAATGCTAAAGCGGTAAAAAATGGAATTCACACTACCGCAAAGACAATTCGTCTGGATGTTTCTGGAATTATTGCTAATACCGTAAAACAAGAGCAAAAGAGCGAATAGAATAAGGTATTCTTACCTGGTTATACTTTTATAGTTTGAAAAATCAAGAGTACTAAAGGAACGTATTGAGGTCAGTTCAAGAACATAGTGAACGAATAAGTAAGACAGAGGAAATCCTGGGGTATACCTTTAAGGATAAGAGCATTTTACTTTGCGCGCTTACTCATCCTTCTGCAGCTGAAGGAAGGTCAATAACTGATTCGTATGAACGCTTAGAGTTCTTAGGTGACTCGGTGTTGGGTTCAATTGTTGCTGACCGTGCTTTCCATACGTATACCAATCTTAATGAAGGCGGGTTAACCCGTATCAAAGTTTCACTCGTTTCAGGTGCTTCGTTGTCGCGTGTTGCGGAGGGTCTTGGTCTTGCCGATGTAATAATTTTTGGCTCTTCTGAAGCGGGAACAGGAAGACGAGGACTTCATTCTGCATTAGAAAATGTTTATGAAGCGTTAGTGGCGGCACTCTATCTTGATGGCGGTATTGAGCCAGCTCGTGATTTTATTGAGCGTACACTTATCGTTAATATGAGCATTGATATGGCTAAAGAGCCTGAAAATCCAAAAAGCGTGTTGCAAGAACGCCTTCAGGAGGATGGTATTACGCCAACATACCGTCTTGTTGAGACACAGGGACCTCCTCATGACCGCACTTTTGTTACCCAGGTTTTTGTTGGGGTAAATTCCATTGCAAAGGGTGTTGGTCGTACTAAAAAAGAATCTGAAAGCAATGCTGCCGAATCAGCTTTGAAAGCATTAGGTTCATTTTTTGACGGAAAAGATTCTACTGACAGAAAACTTAAAGCAGAAACTCGCGCTGCTGTAAAAGCAGCAAAAGCGGAAGAAAAAGCACGGCGTGCAGCTGAGCGAAAAAAGAAGAAAAGGTAGGATCAGGTGCATTTAAAGTCACTTAATTTAAAGGGTTTTAAGTCTTTTGCTGATCGTACGGTAATGAGGTTTGAACCTGGTCTTGCTGCCATTGTTGGTCCTAATGGTTCGGGAAAATCTAACATCTCCGATGCTGTGTTGTGGGTATTGGGTGAGCGTAACGCAAAAAACCTGCGTGGTCAGTCAATGGAAGACGTTATCTTCGCTGGTTCATCTGCTCGTAAACCGGTAAGTGTTGCTGAGGTAGAACTCGTTCTTGATAATTCCGACAACACTCTCCCTGTTGAATTTAATGAAGTTTCAATTGGTCGTCGTATGCATAGAAGCGGCGAGAGCGAATACCTCATTAATGGTACTGTTGTTCGCCGTATGGATGTTTTAGACATCCTTCATGATAGTGGTTTGGGAACTGGTACAAATTCCATTATTTCTCAGGGAAATTTGGATGCTATTCTTTCGTCAAAGCCTGAAGATCGTCGTGCGCTTATTGAAGAAACGGCGGGCATTTTAAAACATAAAGAGCGCAAAATGAAGTCTGAGCGTAAGCTTGCTCAGATGGATAACCATCTCTTGCGTGTAAACGATATTGTTTCTGAAGTAGAACGCCAGCTTAAACCGCTAGAGCGAAAAGCAAAACGAGCTATAGCGTATGAGCAAGCAGCTGCGCAATTAGCTGATTTGAAATTACAAGTTGCTGTTGATGATTTGCGAACGCTTCAAAATAAGTGGGACGAGACTCTTTCTAAGGAAGAGACCCTTAAGGGAGATTTGGCTACAGCGCGTACTAATCTTGAATCCTGTGAAAAAACTTTTGATGAACTGCAAAAGCAACTCGATCAGCGAGGAATGAACGAGTCTCTTGTTAATTCTCAGTATCGTGGTGTTCATACTATAAACGAGCGCCTTAATTCAACATTGATGCTCCTTCAGGAAAAAAAGCGCACTGCGAACGCTGATTATGAAAGAGCTGTAAACGAACTTTCGTTAAATCAGCTCCGTGTTGAAGAAAATCGAAAAGAGCTTGAGAAGGTTGAAGCTCAAAACAAGGAGATTTCCCAGAAGTATGCCGAAGCTAAAGCATCGCTGGAGTCTTTGGAAAATCATCATAAGCAACGCGTTGCTGAAAGAAATAAGCTTCGCAAAACCGTTGAGACGCTTACTGCTACTCAAAGGAGTTTCGTTCACAAGATTGAATCTACTGAAGAGATGCTTGCTGCGCTAAAAAATAATTTGAGCGAAAAAGAAGCACGCGCTTCAATTCTTTCTTCTCATATTGCTGATGCAAAGAATCGTCTTGCAAAAGTAAAAGAGGAGACTCTTGATCAAGAAAAGCAATCGGCTGAATTACTTGAGCGGCTAACAAAGGCTCAGGCTGAGGAAAAGACCGCCCGCGAGCTTCTAAATAAAACGTTAGTTGCGCGCGATGAAGGCGTGTTGATAATGCCCGCACTGCTTACGTTCAGACTTCTTCGGAGAAAAATGCTCTGGAGGAGATGGATAGGGCAAATAGTACGTCTAATCAGGCGCTTCTTTGGGTTTTAGACAACAAAGAAACCTTGAATCAGTGCAAAGAGTTGTCCCGGGTTATTAAGGTTCCTCCCCATTTGGAAATGCTGGTAGAAGCGTTTTTGGGAGAGGATGTAAACTCTTTTATTCTGGAAAATGACATAAAAGCACAGGAGTTTATGGCTTCAGTGCTCAATGCTGATGTATACGGCCGTGTTTCTTTGCTCTCGGAGGTAAGAAGAATTCCTGAGCGCAATAGTGCTTATCCCTCTCTTGCTGAAAGCATTTCTTGTGATGAAGAATACCGCGCTTTGGTTGATGCTTTGTTTGGTGCGGTATATATCTTCGACTCGTTTGATGAGGCAATGAAGGCATATCGCTCTCAAAACGGAAACGGTTATTATGTGAGCACTGACGGAGTAGTGGTAGACCCCTCAGGAAAGATTACCTTTATCAAGGCAACAGAGGTTCAGAAAGAACAGAGTACTCTTGCTAGACGACGTCATCTTGATCTCCTTTCTCAAAAAGAGCGTGAGCTAAAAGAGGGCTATGAAAAAGCCCAACACAATTTAGATACGTTAGAAGTGAATCTAAAAACATATCAATCTGGGGCACTTCGCAATACTGAAACGGTTGCTCTTTTGCGTGGTCAATACAATTCAAGCGCTTCGGATTTAGAAAAAAGTAAACAAACGCTTGCTCTGCTTGAGAAAGAGTATCAAACGTTATTGGCTGAGCAAAAAGAAAACCAGGAGTTTTTGAAAAAAGCTCAGCCTGATACCGATCAGCTTCAAGAAGAGCTTGCGAAAAACCATACTCTTTTGGCTGAAAATAAAGCAGAGATTGCCCAGCTGTCTGAGAAACTATCTCCCGTTCAGCGTGAAATTGTTCGTTTAAGTGAAAAACTTTCAGATGCTCGTTTAGAAAATGCGCGTCTTTCAGAACGTTTTGCTTATTCTCAGCGAATGGTTCAGTCTCGAAAGCAGGAAATTGCTTTAGTGGAGGCATCTGACGATAAAGCACTTGAATCGAAACGCCTCGCAACAGGTGCGTTAAACCGTGTAGGGCCTCTTATTCAGACCTTACAAACTATTTCGGCAAGCGTTAAGGTTAGCATTGCTCAGCTCCAGCGTCTTTCTGCTCAAGAGCAGGAAAAAGCACGCACGCTTCATCAGGAACTTTCTGAGGCTACAAAAGCAAGTAGAACCGCTCACGATTCGTTCGACGAAATAAACCTTAAGCTTTCTGAAGTCCGTATTGAAAAAGGGCGCCTAGAAGTGCAGGTAGAGGCAGCAATAAAGGTAATTGTGACCGATTGTGGCACCCCTCTTGAAACTGCTTTTGCTCTAGAAGAGCTGGTAAATCGTGAAGAGGTAGTGTCAGAAGTAGGACGTCTTGAGCGTCGTATTAAGGGTATGGGCACTATTAATCCTGATGCAGCACAAGAGTATGAAGAAGTAAAAACGCGTTTTAGGTATCTAAATGCCCAACTTCAGGATATGAAGCTTGCAAGGCAAAGCCTTTCTCGTATCGTACAGATTATTGATGATCGCATGAAAGACGTTTTTATTGATACGTTTAACCAGGTAAATCAGAATTTCTCTGAAATTTTTGCCACGCTTTTCCCAGGCGGTCAAGCGCATTTATCATTGTGCAATCCTGAGGATTTGGAAAACACAGGGGTTGATGTTAACGCGCAACCAGTTGGAAAAAGAATTAAGAAAATGTCTCTTCTTTCTGGTGGCGAGAAGTCAATGACTGCATTAGCATTGTTATTTGCGGTTTATCGTATCAGACAAACACCTTTTTATATTTTGGACGAGGTTGAGGCAGCGCTTGACGATTCAAACCTCCGTCGTCTGCTTTCCTATTTGGAAACAATTCGCGATGAAACGCAGTTTATTATGATTACCCATCAGAGACGTACTATGGAATCGGCCGATATCTTGTACGGTGTTTCTATGCAGGCTGATGGTGTTACAAAAATTCTTAGTCAAAAACTTGATGACAAGAAAAGAGGGTAGCAGTGGGCTTTTTTGATCGAATTAGTGATGGCTTAAACCGCTCTCGCGATAGATTTAAAGAGCAGATGAATGTTTTGCTCAAACGAGGTCCAAAAGTTGATGAAGAGTTTTGGGAGCTTTTGGAAGAGACGCTGATTCTTAGTGATATTGGTGCTCAGGCTTCGTTTGAAATTGTTGAAAACTTAAGAGATCAAGCTACTCGTAAGGCGCTTCCCGACGCGTATGCCGTTTTGAATTTGTTGGTTGATACGGTTGCTGATACCTTTACGAAAGCTCCAGAAAACATTTTTGAAAACCTTCCTTCGGTTGTCATGTTTGTAGGAGTTAATGGTTCAGGTAAAACCACCACAGTTGGAAAGATTGCTGCTGAGTATAAAAATGCAGGCAAAAAAGTCTTGATGGGTGGAGCTGACACCTTCCGCGCTGCTGCAATGGAACAGTTGGAGGTATGGTCTCAGCGTGCTGAAGTTGAGATTGTGACCCGTGAGCGAGGCAGTGACCCTGCAAGCGTGTGCTATGAAACTATCGAACGAAGTGAAGAGCTCGGTTCTGAGTTGGTTTTGATTGATACGTCTGGTCGTCTTCATACTTCAAACGACTTAATGCGTGAGCTCCAAAAGATTGTAAAAGTTGTTCGCAAGCGTTCTCAAGTTCCTGTTCAAACCATTTTGGTTATTGATGCTACAACAGGCCAAAACGGCCTTCAGCAAGCTCGTGAGTTCAATAAGGCACTTGAACTTGATGGCATCATTGTGACAAAGCTTGACGGTACGGCAAAGGGCGGAATTGCCTTAGCAATTTCTCATGAGCTATCGTTACCTATCTTCAAAATTGGCGTAGGCGAGCAGGTTGAAGACTTGCAAGACTTTGACGCGCGTGAATTTGCAAGAGCTCTTCTTGGTGATTTTGCTGAATCGGAAGATATCGATATGGATCGTGTAGGCGTTAAAGAAACGAGTGAAGACGCAACTACTGATTCTTCTCAGGAAGAAAAGGATTCACAGTCTAAGCAAACTTCCAATGAAAAAGCGGATACAGAAGAATTAACTGGTGACTCATCCTTAGAAAAGCAAGCAGAAGACAAGATTTCTCAGATTGTGTCAGACGAAACGCCAGTGCAGAATCAAATGTGCGATAAGACTTTACAAACTCTTGAAGAGAAAGAGACATCTTCAGCCGAAGAGAGCGATAAACCAGAGCAGTCTCAAGAAAAGCGTCAAGAGCCTGAAAAAGAAGAGGATAACTCCCTAAAGAGCCGCTTTGCGCGATTCTTTAAGTAATTAGAGATAAAAAAGGGGATAAGTAATGCTAGATAACTTATCAGAGCGACTTCAATCAATTTTTGGTGGATTAAAAAGTAAAGGTCGTCTTACTGAAGAAGACATCAATGTAGCAATGCGTGAAATTCGCCTTGCTTTACTTGAAGCAGACGTTAACTTTAAAGTAGTAAAAAGCTTTATTGCAAACACAAAAGAGAGATGTCTTACTGCTGAAGTTCTTGATTCTTTAACTCCTGCACAAAATGTAATCAAGGTTGTTCTTGATGAATTGACTAATCTTTTAGGTCAGTCCGACTCAAAGCTAGTTCTATCTTCGCGTATTCCTAACGTCATTATGCTTGTTGGTTTGCAAGGTTCTGGTAAAACAACCGCTGCAGCAAAGCTTGCATATTTGCTCAAGCAACAAAACCATCAGCCTTTATTGGTTGCGTGTGACGTTTATCGACCTGCTGCTGCTGACCAATTAGAGACTTTGGCTAACGAGATTGGCGTTCGCATATATCGGGGTGACGGAAAAGATCCTGTTGCTATTGCTCAAGAAGGCATTAAAGACGCAATTGATTCGTTGCGTGACGTGGTCATTATTGACACCGCTGGTCGTTTGCATGTTGATGAAGAAATGATGGCTGAGGCTGAGGCTATCAAGAAAGCAACAAAGCCTGATCAGATACTTATGGTTGTTGATGCCATGACTGGTCAGGACGTTGTAAACGTTGCACAAGCGTTTGCTGAGCGTGTTGATTTTGATGGCGTCATTATGTCTAAGATGGATGGTGACGCTCGTGGTGGTGGAGCTCTTTCCATTAAGCAGATTACGGGTAAGCCTATCAAGTTTATCTCTATGGGTGAAAAGCCTGATTCTTTAGAAGAATTTCACCCAAACCGTATGGCTAAGCGCATTCTTGGAATGGGCGATGTTATTAGCCTTATCGAAACTGCTTCTCGCATTAATGCCGAAGATTTTGAGAAAGAAGAAACTGAGCGTCTTCAACGAGGTACTATCAACTTAAATGACTTTATTTCTATGAATAAGCAGGTCCGCAAAATGGGCGGCATTCAAAAGCTTATTACCGCACTTCCAGGTGGCGATAAGGCATTGAAAGAAGGTCAGGTAAACGAGCGCGCTCTTGATGAAATGGAAATCATGATTTCTTCCATGACTCCATACGAACGAGAGCATCCAGAATGCCTAAATGGTTCTCGTAGAGCACGTATTGCAAAGGGCGCTGGAGTTAGTATTGCTCAACTCAATCAGATGCTCAAAAAATTCAATGAAGCTAAAAAATTGATGAAGCAAATGAATTCTTTCCAGGAAAAGAATTCTAAGAAACCAAAAAAGGGCAAGAAGGGAAAGAGAAGCAAAGGAATGCGCAGAGGCATGGGAGGCATTCCGGGTCTTTCCCCTTCAGATATGAAAAAGATGCAAGACCTGCTTTCAGGACTTGAACAAAAGTAGAAAAGCAAGTATCATAACAAATTGCTGTTTTGCGACTAATTTTGTCGCGTATGAAAGTTTAAGAAGGAGATTGTCTCAATGGCAGTAAAAATTCGTCTCGCCCGCCACGGCGCTAAAAAGGCACCTTACTATCGTGTAGTTGTAGCTGACTCTCGCGCACGTCGCGATGGTCGTTTTATTGAGCAGGTTGGTACTTACAATCCATGCACCAATCCAGCAGCAGTAAACATTGATCTTGAGAAAGTTGATCAGTGGATTAACAATGGCGCTCAGCCAACCGATACAGTAGCTCGTCTTATCGAAGCAGAGCGTAAGAACGCATAACAATGGCTTACTCTTCTGAAGATATTGCAAATCTAGTTCGTAGTCTGGTTACTCCTTTAGTGGATAATCCAGAAGAGGTAGCAATTTATTCGGCAGAACTTGAAGACGAAACTGTATTGATTGAAATACGAGTAAATGAAGAAGATGCTGGTAAAGTAATCGGTCGTCAAGGTCGAGTAATTAAAGCAGTTCGCACCTTATGTCGTGCTGCTGGCTCCCGGAACGGTTTTCACGTAGAAGTTGAACTTGTAGATTAATGAGTGCGTGGGTTAACGTAGCGAAATTAACTAAAGAAAAGACTCTAGAAGGAGGACTCCTTGCGCATAGCGTACAGGGTCTTCCTTTTTTGCTTACCGAAGGTCTTGAAGTGGCGTTTGTGCCACCAATTATCAATTTTCCTCGTTATGCAACCGTGTGCCAAGTTGATCATAAAGGAAATGACAAATATCTAGTTTTCTTTGACGAGATTGATTCTATCGAAATGGCAGAGAAGCTGGTGGGTCATTATTGCTTGGCACGAAAAGCAGACTTGCCAGAAGGCTGGGACACTAATCCTTATGATTCCTACAATTCTTTTACGGTAGTAAGTCAAGATGATGTAGTTCTTGGTAAAGTTCTTCGCATTGAGGAGAATCCAGCACATCCTTTGTTAGTTGTGCTTCACGAAGAAAAAGAAATCTTAATTCCTTTTGTTGAGGAACTTCTCATTGCTATTGATGAAGATGCCCAACAAATAACTATGCAAATTCCACAAGGTCTTTTGGAGCTATAGCTGAATCCATGATTATTGAAACTCTTTCGACATTTCCTCATTGTTATGATTCAGTTATGAATGAATCTATTATGCGCCGCGCACAAGAAAAGGGCATTTTGGAGTTTGAAGCTCATGATTTGCGCAATTGGACCCATGATAGACATCGCACTACTGACGATGAACCATATGGCGGAGGTCAAGGTCTTGTAATGAAGTGCGAGCCAATTTTTGAGGCAACTGATGAATTGTTTGCTCGTGCGAAAGAAAAACCGTATGTGATTTTTCTTTCTCCAACTGGTCAACAGTTTAACGAAGAGATGACCCTTGAACTAGCCAAAAAAGACCACTTGTTTTTTATATGTGGCCACTACGAGGGAATTGATGAGCGTTGTTATACGCTTGCTGATAAAGTGATTTCACTAGGTGATTACGTGTTAACTAGTGGAGAACTTGCCTCTATGGTGGTTATTGACGCAGTCGTTCGCCGGCTGGATGGTGTATTGGGGGACGAAAAAAGCTCGGTCGACGAAAGCTTTTATAATGGGCTTTTGGAGTATCCGCAATACACTCGTCCGGCTTCCTACAGAAACATGGATGTGCCTGAAATACTTCTTTCTGGTCATCATGCAAATATTGAAGCCTGGAGAAGGCAGCAAAGTATTGAGCGTACTTTTCGATGGCGACCAGATTTGCTGAAAACGGCAAATCTGACAGAAAAAGAAAGAGCTTATATTAAAACTCTTTCCTAAAAAACGGGGCATTTTGTTCCCGTTTTTGTGCATTTATAAACTATAGTGCTGGGATTAGTTTTGAGGAAAGGAGGGAGAACAGTGAATTCAGGAAATCATGCAATGTATCAACGTCCTAGTTTGCTGAAGCGCTTTTTCAGTTTTCTGTTGATGATTGTTGTGGTTATTGGCGTGTCTTTTGGTCTGAGAACTTATGTTATTGAACCTTTTCAGATTCCTTCTGGTTCAATGGAGGAAACTATTATGACTGGAGACATGGTTTTTGCTGAAAAAGTCTCCTATGCACTTGATGATCCAAAACAGGGAGAAATAATTGTCTTCTCTGATCCTCAAGTTCCTTCTCGTATTCTTATCAAACGCGTAATTGCAACCGAGGGACAAACCGTTTCGATTCAGAATGGAACGGTTTATGTTGATGGTGTTGCATTGCAAGAGGATTATGCTATTGGAAAATCGAATCCTCTCAACACTATTTCCGGGACAAAGATTTCTTACCCTTATACTATCCCTCATGGTGAAATATGGGTAATGGGTGATAATCGTGAGCATTCTTCCGATTCACGTTATTTTGGTCCTATCGATAGAAGCACTGTAATTGGTAAAGCGGTTTTGATTTATTGGCCTTTGAACCATATTAAAACCCTCTAGTATTTGCCGTTATATTGCGGCGTCTTGTTCGAATTAAACTTTTCTTCTACTAGAATGAGTAGTCGAAGATTTTGATAAAAGGAGAGTTATGTCAGCCACTAAAGTACCTGCAGATGCATTGTCTTTCCAAGACATTATTCTACGTTTGCAAACCTATTGGGCATCTCAAGGATGCGTTGTAATGCAACCTTACGATAATGAGGTTGGTGCAGGCACTTTCCATACCGCAACCACCCTTCGTAGCTTGGGTCCTGATGCATGGAAAGCCGCTTACGTACAGCCTTGTCGTCGTCCTGCTGATGGTCGTTATGGTGAAAACCCAAATCGTATGCAGCATTACTATCAGTTCCAGGTTCTTTTAAAGCCATCCCCTGATAATGTTCAGGAGTTGTATTTGAATTCTTTGCGTGCTATTGGTATTGAAGTTGAGAAGCACGATGTTCGTTTTGTTGAAGATGACTGGGAAAGTCCAACACTTGGTGCATGGGGTCTTGGCTGGGAAGTTTGGCTCAACGGTATGGAGGTTACCCAGTTTACGTATTTCCAGCAGGTTGGTGGTTTCGAGTGTAATCCAGTTCCTGCAGAGATTACCTATGGTCTTGAACGCTTAGCAATGTATATCCAAGGCGTTGATTCAGTATATGATTTGGTATGGTCTCGCGGTGAAGACGGTTCTGTCTTTACGTATGGTGATGTTTTCTTAGAGAATGAGCGCCAGTTTAGCGCATATAATTTTGAGGTTGCTGATACTGACTTCCTTTTTGGCGAATTTGACCGTTATGAAAAAGAATGCTTGGCAGTTCTTGAAGCCGGCCTTCCTCTCCCTGCTTATGATTACGTTTTGAAATGCTCTCATGCGTTCAATTTACTTGATGCTCGTGGCGTAATTAGTGCAACTGAGCGTATGGGCTACATCCTTCGTGTTCGCACTATCGCAAAAGCATGCTGCGAGTCTTATATCAATAATGTTGTAGAAAACAAGAAGAATCAAAAGGAGGAATAATATGGCTACAAAGACGCTCGCTTTTGAAATTGGCGTAGAAGAAATTCCTGCTTTTGACTTGTCTAACGCGGTTTCCCAGCTTGAAAAGCTAGCTCCAAAGCTTTTCAAAGATGCAGCTATTTCTCATGGAGAAATCAAGATTTACTCTTCTCCAAGACGCCTTATTGTTATTGCTCAGGATATACCTGAAGCAACCGAGGCTAAGGTTGAAGTTTTCCGTGGTCCTAACGTAAACATCGCTTTTGACCAAGAGGGTAACCCTACTAAAGCTGCTCAGGGTTTTGCACGCGGTAAGGGATTAGCGGTAGATGATCTGAGCGTTGAAGAAGTTGATGGCGTAAAGTATGTATTCGCTAAAACTGAAACCCCTTCTGTCCGTGTAGTAAGCCTATTGCCAAGCGTGCTTGAACAGCTTATTCGTGGTATCAATTGGCCAAAATCGCAGCGCTGGGGAAGTGAAACTGAGTATTTCAGTCGTCCTATTCGTTGGCTTGTTGCTCTGTTTGGCCAGGAAGTAATTGACTTTTCTTTTGCGGGACTTTCTGCAGGAAATAAAACCTTTGGTCATCGATTCTTAGCACCAGGACCGTTTGATGTTGAGGATGCTGATTCTTTAATTCAGGTAATTAGCAACGCTTATGTTGTTCCTTCCGAAGAGCTTCGTGGTGATGAAATTGCTCGTCAAATTAAAGCTATTGAAGAAGAAACAGGATTGATTGCGTCTCTTCCACAAAAGATTTGGAATGAGGTAGTAAATCTAAGCGAATATCCAAATGTTTTGGTAGGAAAATTTGATGAGGAGTTCTTAGCCGTTCCAGAAGAGATTATTGTTGATGCTATGCTTATGCATCAGCGCTATTTCCCTTTGTATACCACTGCTGGTGAACTTACTAATAACTTCTTGGTAGTTTCAAACGGTAATCCTGAATATGCTGCAACTATTATTGATGGTAATGAGCGTGTTGTTCGTGCTCGTTTGTATGATGCAAAGTTCTTCTATGATGAAGATTTGAAGAAGCCTTTGGAAGACTATGTTGAGCAGCTCGATACGGTAGTGTTCCAGGAAAAGCTGGGAACTGTTCTTGATAAGACCTATCGTATTGAAAAGATTGTTAATCTTTTAGTAAAACAGGCACAGCTTTCTTCGCAAGATGCACAAGATGCGTTACGTGCAGCTCATTTGTGTAAAGCAGACTTGGTTACTGGAGCTGTTGTTGAATTTACTTCAGTGCAGGGCATTATGGGTTCCTACTACGCAACCGCTTCGGGAGAAACAGCACAGGTAGCTCAGATTATCGAGCAGCATTACAAGCCTAAGTTTGCAGGTGATTCGCTTGCTGATACCACTGCTGGAAAATTAGTTGCTCTTGCAGACAAGCTTGATACTATTTGCGGTTTGTTTGCTGCCGACAGCGCTCCAACAGGTTCTTCGGATCCATTTGCACTCAGACGTTCTGCAATCGGTATTATTACTATGCTTAAAGAGCACTTAGGTGTTGAGCTTATTTCCGCAATTGAATTAGCCTTAAATAACTTTGATGCAATCGAGTTTAACTACGATGAAGTAAAGAAACAGGTTATTGACTTCTTTATCACTCGTACAAAAGTGATTTTGAAAGACGAAGGTGTATCTTCTGACGTTATTGATGCTGTTTTAGCATCTGGAGTATTAGAGCCAGAAGAGATTATTAATCGTGCCTATACTCTACAAAAGGTTCGTGCTGAGCTTCCTGAAACAATGGAGGACTTAGCCATTGCTTTCGCTCGTGCAAATAATCTCCGCCAGGTTGAGGCAGGTATCGACATTGATTCAAGCATTCTTCTCGAGGTGGAAAAGAACTTATATGATGCGATTATTGTTGCAGAGGGAGAAGTTTCTTCGGCAATTGATACCAACGATTACGAAAAAGCATTGAAGGATTTGGCGAATCTTCGCGAACCAATTGATGCATTTTTTGCTGATGTTATGGTTATGGATGAGGATGAAAAGATTCGCGCAAATCGTTTAGCGCTTCTTAACCGATTCGTTGCAGTTTTCGCGAATGTTGCCGATTTCTCTTGCATGTCTAAAAAGTAACTATGATGGCTTAAGTGAGTTTCTGGGGCCTTAGGCTCCAGGGCTCTGAGCCTGTAGTTTTATTCTCTCTAAAAAATGAAGACCCATTTGTGACTCGTAGACAAAAGTATGTTTGCTTTGAGGATAAATAGGGAATAAAAAAGCTGGATTAGGGGTAATCCAGCTTATTGTTTTTTTGGTGGAGGCGCGGAGAATCGAACTCCGGTCCATACTAAATCATCAGCGAAGCACTACAAGCTTAGTCAGTGAAAAGGTTTCAACTGCATCAAACTCACAGACAAATTATAGATGCAATCTAACGGGTTCAGTCTTTTGTTTGTTCATACCAGTTACGTAACAAACAGCAGTCCTCTAAATATGATACCACCCTAAAGACAAGGACAATCCTTAGTTAGGCACCTCAGGCTAATTAAGCAGCCAAAGCGAGGTTGTTATTGTAAGATTTGCCAATTAACTTGACTTTACCCCTGTTTTACGTGGCGAGGAGACCACGA
>URBX01000007.1 GCA_900546175.1 uncultured Eggerthella sp.
CTTCCGCCAGAATTTTCAAGGGGCTTCGCGCCCCTTTTCTTATATCCAACCCCCTGAAATTTATGGTCGTTAATTTATTGGTTTTATATCAAAAGGCTCATAGTAAGCAGGATGCGCTACACTTCCAAGAAAAAGAAAATCTTATATGAGAGAGGAGAGCAGAAATGGTAGATCGTATTATTGATCCAGAAAATGATGCTCCTGTTGAAGATATTGATGATGTTTTAAAATCAGTTTTTAATTATGTGCTCAACGAGGCGGCAGACAAAATGGACCGTGGGGAAGAAATTATTCCTTTTACTGGTCTTGCAATTAAAGAAAACCTCTTCATTGAGACTCATGATTACGAAACTACCGAAGAAACCTATCTTCGTGCTCGTCGCGAGGTAGAAGGTGCACGCGGTGCTACTGCCTATGCTTTCTGCTATGACGGATATATTCAAACTGACGACGGAATGCGTGATTGTATTATTGCTGAAGGTGGTCTTCCTGGCGAAGAGCAGGGTTATGCCTTCGGTTATTTATATGACGAAGAGGGAATTGATCGCTCTATTGTTTATATTGGTCCTGCTCCAAACTTCATGGAGAATTTAAAGCTTGAGCTTGAAATGGAAGTAAACACTAACCCTGAACCAGTTGATATGCGTGAAGTAGAAGAAGCTTTCGGTATCACTAATGATGACAAAGAATAAAGAAGTTTAATTCAGATTTCTAAGACTGACATTCGAAGCAGTTTTTGAAGTCATTTCCAGATGTTTTCATTGAAAAATCACGGTTCAATTTCTTTAAAAGACTTTCAACACGTTTGAGTTCTGTTTTAACTTTTCTTAAGGTACTTTTTAAATAAAAATGAGAAAGTAACACTAAGAAAAATTACAGGATTCAGACGTGTAGAGAGCATATACCTAATCATACTTACCGTATGATTTGTTAAGTAAATGCCAGAGTTATGTAGTAATCATGGTGAAATTTTTTATCCACCATAAACCCTTAGAAAGTCTGGTATCTTGACTTAGCTATTCCTGCTTCGGGTTTTCCTTCATGTCCCGAAGCCGTAAGTCCAGAGGAGGTGAAAGAATGAAGGCTTATGAACTCTTGTATTTTGTAGCTCCATCTATTGATGAAGAATCTCGCGCAGCAGTTATGAAGCGTATCGAAACCGCTCTTTCTGAAGGTAGCGTTGATAACGTAGAAAACTGGGGTAAGCGCAAGCTTGCTTACGAGATTGACGGTTTGACCGACGGTGATTACACCCTTATCGATTTCCACGCAAATCCTGAAAACATCGCAGAGCTTAATCGCGTACTTCGCATTAACGACTCTGTAGTACGCCACATGGTAGTACGTCGTGCTGATCGTGATTAATTAGTTTAAGGAAATCAAAAAGGCGAAATATTGTTCGTCCTGTTGGAAGAGGTTTTGGACATGAGTATTAACCGAGTCATCATTAGTGGAAATTTAACCCGCAATCCAGAATTACGCGCAACTGCAAGCGGTATGCCTGTATTAGGTTTCGGTGTTGCAGTAAATGATCGTCGCCGTAATGCTCAGACTGGTGAATGGGAAGATTATCCAAATTTTATTGACTGCACTATGTTTGGTGCTCGTGCTGAAAGCGTTTCTCGCTTCCTCACCAAGGGAAGCAAGGTTGCTATCGAAGGTAAGCTTCGCTGGAGCCAATGGGAACGCGATGGACAGAAGCGTTCCAAGATTGAAGTAATTGTTGATGAGATTGAGTTTATGTCTTCTCGCAATGCAACTCCAGGTGCCGCTCCTGCATATCAGCAGCCAGAACCTATGTATCAGCAACCAGTTGCTACTCCAATTGCAACTCCTATTGTTGATGCTTCCGTATATGACGAAGATATTCCATTCTAAGTAAATACCGAAAGAGGTTAATAATGTCTGATTACAATAAGCAGCCTCGTCGTAAGTATTGCCAGTTCTGCAAAGACAACAGCGAATACATCGACTATAAAGACACTCAGTTGCTGCGTAAATATGTTACTGATCGTGGAAAAATCAAGCCTCGTCGTGTTACGGGCGCTTGCACCCAGCACCAGCGTGATATTGCTAATGCGGTAAAGCGTGCTCGCGAAATGGCTCTCATGCCATACGCAGTACCTGCTATCAGCGGCCGCGGCAATCGTCGCGATCGTTAATAGAAGGAGGACAGAATGAAAGTTATTCTTCTTAGCGAACTTAAAGGTAAGGGTGGCGAAGGCGACGTAGTAGAGGTAGCAAACGGTTTTGCTAACAACTATTTGTTCCCACAGAAGATCGCTATCCCTGCAACTAAGGGTAATTTGAAGCAGCTCGAGCTTCGCAAGCACAACATTGCTACCCGTGAAGAGAATCGCCTTGCAGAAGCAGCTGTAACTAAGGCAGCTCTTGAAGGTAAGACCATCCAGGTTGAAGCACGCGTTGGCGAAGAGGGTATCCTCTTTGGTTCCGTAACCGCTGCTATGATTGCTGAAGCTATCAAGGCTCAGACTGAGTTGGAAATTGACCGTCGTCGTATTGACATCAAGTCTGCAATCAAGACTGCTGGTGATCACGAGGTAGTAGTTTCTATTTACCGTGACATCAAAGCAGTTGTTTCCATCCTCGTTGGCGATGCAGCAATGTTTGCTGCAATGGCTGCAGAGGAAGAAGCAGCAGCTGAAGAAGCTGTTGAAGAAGTAGCTGAATAAGCTTCTTTCCTAAAACGCTTCAAGCTTTTTATTTGCTCTGAGAGTTACAAAGCAAAAGTTTCAAGTCCCTAGGGTTTCCTAGGGACTTTTGTTTTGCGAATTCGGAAATTGTCCAAGGTGTTTTCTGAGGCTGTTATATTATTGATACCGATTAAGAGAAAGGAGCCGTACGTACTATGGCAGACAATTCTTCAACAGAATCTAAGCAGTCATTACCGCAAAACATTGAAGCAGAGCAAACGGTTCTTGCTGCATGTCTGCTTTCTCCTGGTGTTTTTGAAGAAGTGGTTCTTTCTTTAAAGCCGGAACATTTTTTCAGACCAGCGCATCGCAGTATTTTCGAAACGATGCGAGAAATGAACGCACGGTCTATCACTATTGATGTTATTTCCTTAGCTGATCACCTGAAAGCGAAAGGACAACTTGAAGCAATTGGCGGTCAGAGCTATCTTTTGGAATTAACCGACAATACCTTTGCTCTTACCAGCTGGCAGCATCATACAGAAATTGTTAAGCGTGATGCTTTACGCAGAGAGCTTTTGTTTGCTAGTGCTCGTATTTCTTCGTTAGCATATGATTCCCCCGTAGATACCAAAGATTTAGTATCTCAAGCTGAGGCTACTTTGTTTGGCATTACTGAACAAACAGTATCTAACACCTTTAAGGATATAAAAAGCTTAGTAATTGAGGCTAATGACAACCTCAACGAATTGGCAAATAAAAAAGCAGGACTTGCTGGAGTTCCTTCTGGTTTTACCGATGTTGATGCTTTGTTTAATGGTTTTCGCGGCGGTGACTTGATTATTTTAGCTGCTCGTCCTGCAGTTGGTAAAACCTCTTTTGCTATGAACTTAGCCGTCAACGCAGCAAAAAATGGTGTTGCAGTAGCATTTTTCAGTTTGGAAATGCCAGCCTTACAGATTGTCCAAAGGTTAATTTGTTCCGAAGCTGGTCTTAACCTTTCTCGTCTTCGAAGCGGTAGGATTTCCGATTCCGATTGGATGCCTATTCTTGAAGCAAGCGATAATCTATCCAAACTTAATATGGTGGTTGACGATTCGCCTTCGTTATCAATTACCGAATTACGCACAAAAGCGCGCCGCTTTATGAAAAACAATAATCAAGGAATGATAATTGTTGACTACCTGCAGTTAATGAACCCTGCTATTCCACGCAGAGACGGCAACCGCGCAGTTGAAGTTGGCGAAATTTCACGTGGCCTTAAAGTCCTTGCAAAAGAACTTAATGTGCCAATTATTGCGTTGGCACAGTTGTCGCGTGGTGTTGAACAACGTCGAAATCAGCGTGGTGGCGATAAACGTCCAGTTCTTTCCGACTTGCGTGAATCGGGCTCTATTGAGCAAGATGCTGACATTGTAATGTTCCTTGACCGAAGCACTTCCGAGGCAGAAGCGGAAAGCGATAGCCGTCCAGACTGGGGTGTTGCTAACTTAATTGTTGCAAAGAATAGAAATGGCGCGGTTGGCGATATTAAGTTAACCTTTATTCCTGAGAACACTAAATTCACCGACCATTACGATACAGATTTTAATCCAGAGCCTTTCTAGACTATAAAAGCTTTTAGAGACATTAATCCCTGCCTCAACCTGCGTTTTGGAAAACCTTGAAGTATAAAAAGATTAAAGGAAGAAAACGCAAAGAATAAGATACACTCACTCTATGGGTAAATCGGTTTCGTTTATACATGCAGCTGATCTTCATTTAGGAGCTCCTTTTAAGGGGCTACGTTCTTTGTCGCCTGTTTGGGCGGCCGAATTAACTCACGCAATTCCTGAAGCATATAAACGTTTAGTGGATACTGCTATTCGTGAAAATGTTGACTTTGTAGTTATTTCAGGAGATATTTTCGATGATTCTCGTCCTTCTTATGCAGATTTCTTTACCTTTGTTAATGGGCTGAAGAAGCTTGATGAAGAAGGAATCCAGGTATATTTTTGCACAGGAAATCATGACCCGCTTACTACCTGGAATTACGATTTATCGGCGTTGCCCAAAAATACCCATATGTTTACTGCCGAAGATCCCAGTTTTGAAGTTTTTGAAAAAGAAGGGGAGCCTTTAGTAGTTCTAGCTGGTCGTGGATACTACAACCAAACGTGGCCAAAAGGGGTGGATATTTCCAAAAACATATGGAGGGACTATATGTTTGAAGCAACAGGGGTGCAAGCACCCTTCACAGTTGCGGTTGTCCATACCGGACTCAATATTGACCCAACGCGAAGCCCACTCAATCCAAAGGATCTTATTACTCGCGGGGTTGATTATTGGGCGTGCGGTCACATTCATCAATATATGGTTTTTCCAAAAAAGGCACCCCGCATTGCGTTTCCGGGGTGTCCGCAAGGAAGAGATATTAAAGAAACGGGCGAACATGGAGTGCTGAAGGTGACCTTAGAAGAAGGCAACACTCTTCCTCACATCCGTTTTATTCCAACAGCGAGTGTTGTTTGGGAAAATATGGAAGTGGATGTTTCAGACTGCAATACTGTTGCGGATATCCATGAGCTAATTACTAACAAGCAGTTTTTCCTTAACTCAAAAACGCACTGCCAAAAAATGATTTGCCGCGTAACTTTAGTAGGAAACACCAAGCTTCACGAAAAACTAACGAATAGTGTTATTGAGGACCTTCGCTTGGTAATTAATAATAGCTATCCGTACTTTTTTATTGACGCTATTCAAAATCACACACGCCCAGAAATTGATTTCAATTCTCTGCTTGAAGAAGGCCTCTTTCCTTCGGTGTATCTCAAGACGGTAGCACAAGAACGCTTAAACTCTGCAGAAGCGTTAGCCGATATTGAAAAAGAATTCTATGATAGAAATTTATCCTTCCCGCAAAAGCTAAAGAAGGATTTTAACGAATTGTGCGATGAAGCAGAAATTCTTGTCCTTGATCTTCTCAGTCAAGGAGGTGCACGATGAGCAAACCAGCAAAACCCTCTAAACCTGAGAAGAAAGAGATATCTCACTATTTCTTAGAGCACATTAAAGTTACCAGCTTCGGTAAATACGCCAACATGATAATTGGCCCTTTTAAGCCAGGCTTAAACGTGGTGTATGGCCCGAACGAAGCAGGAAAAACTACCATTAATGAACTCACCAAATCAGTTCTTTTTGGTTGGCCAACTGTTCGCAAGAATATAAATAGTTATAAACCGGAAAATGCTGACCGCGCGGGAAGCCTTTTCTTTCGCAACACGAAAACAGGTGAAATTGAAGAGGTAAAGCGCGTAAAAAACACCGAAGCGCCCGAAAAAGATCTGTTTATCCTAAACGATATTGATAAAGCAACGCATGACACTATGTTTGCATTAACTAGTGATGAACTTATGCGACTCGATAGGCATACCGATATCACTTCCCATCTTTTAACGGCGGGTTCGGGAACCTTATCTTCTCCTGCTCATGCGCTTGATGAAATAAACACCCGCATTAAAGAAGCACTTTCGAAGTCTGCAAGCAACCCAACCTCAATCACAAATTTAAAAAGGGAGCAGGTAAGCGTTCGAGAAGAACTTCAGCAGGCAATTAATCAAAACGAGCAGTATCGCCAGCAAGAAATTAAACTCAAGCAACTTCAACCTCGCAAGGAAACGCTGGAAAAAACGCAAGCAACCTTAAACGAAGAGATAGAGTTCTATCAAGTGCAACTTTCTAAACTTGAGTCTATTGATAAAGCAATTGAGGAAGTTGAAAAAGATTTAGAAAAAACCATTGAAGCACGTAACCTTGCCCAGGTAGCTCAAGATTCTCAGGCTAACGAAGAAATTGTAATCCTAAGCAACTTAAGCCAGCGTGATGAGTTTCGCTTGCGAGACACTTTGGAAGATTTGGACGAAACACGCATAAAGCTGAATAATGCACGGGAAAACGCGCAAAAAACAGCAGAAAAGTCGCGCTCCTATCGTGATGTTTTAAACGAGGATCAAGATCCCACGGAGTCAAAAAAACAACAACGCAAAACTAAGGCACTGCAGGTTGGATTATCTATTGCTGTCCTTATTCTTCTTTTAATAGTGGGCGTGTATCTTCTCTATGCTTCTTCTCGCACAGGGACTCTTTCATTTGCAGTGATGGGCGGCTCGTTAATTCTTATCGGAATTCTCTTATTTATAGTAGGAATTGCGGTGTTTATTCGTCCTTCTAAAGCAGAAGAAAAACTGTCAGAACAAAGAGACAATGCAGCATGGATTGTGGCGCAGGATGAAAAAGCGCTTGACCACGCCTTTCAAGAAGTTAAAAATCATGAAATTCGCATTAAAGAATTCCTTGACGCCAACAATATGACACAGGCTCACGGTTCTCTTCGCCGTGCCCGTTTTATGCTTGATCAAGCACGAGAATATAAAGCAGAGCTTCTTCAAATAAAACAGCAAAGACAAGCTTTGGCGCTTCAGGAAGCTTCTTGCAATAATTCACAGGCGCGCCTTTGTCAGCAACGCTCGGAAATATGTTTGCAAGTGGGGCTCCCTCCAAGCGCAACCGTGTACGAATTCGAGCAGCTTATTGCGCGCAAGAAGACCGAGCGCGAGAAAACCATGAATCTTCTCAGCGAGACAAACACTCAAGTTGGTGAGCTTTCCCAGCAGCTACAAGATGCCCTGCTTGTTCATACCTTTGATGAAATCAAGCAAAAAAATGAACTCATCAACGCGCAGCTTAAGGAAGCGAACAAAAAGCTTGCACTACTCCTTTTAGCGAAACGCACGCTTGAAACTGCAATTTCTGATTGGGAAAAGAAAAGCCAGCCAGAGGTGTATCGTAAGGCTTCGCAAATTTTTGAAAACATGACTAACGGTCAGTGGAAGCAAGTGCGTATGAATCCTGAAGGAGAAATAGAAGTAGTAGATGCAATCAAAACAAGCTACAGCCCTGCGGTTCTCTCTATGGGAACTAAACAGCAGCTTTATTTAAGCTTACGTATTGCGTTATTGATGACGGCAACAAATGTGGGAAAAGCACTTCCTATTATGTGTGACGACATTTTGGTGAACTTCGATAAAACTCGTCAGGTAAAAGCAATAGAAGCTTTAAAAGAACTTGCTTCTGTTCGCCAAGTAATTATGTTTACGTGTCATGAAGAAGTTGTAAATTTGATAACAGCAGAAAACCCAACTACCAATCTGATAGAGCTATAAAAAACAAAGTGAACTATACTATAATTTTCCATGGCTTGAATAAGGAGCTCAGCCGGCATTGAGAGGCTGGAAATTATCAGGGGCTCTTAAAACATTCGAAAGGAATTAACTATGCCAAGTACCGTACTTGTAGGTACCCAATGGGGAGACGAAGGTAAAGGTAAAATCACCGACCTTATTGCAGGCGAATATGATTACGTTGTTCGCTACCAAGGAGGAAACAACGCAGGACACACCGTTGTTCATGGTGACAAGAATCTTGCTCTTCATTTGATGCCATCGGGCGTTATGTATGAAAATGCTATTCCGGTAATTGGTAATGGCGTAGTTATTGACCCAGGCGCATTAGTAAAAGAAATGGCAATGCTTCAAGCAGAAGGTATTTCTTGCAAGAACTTAAAAATTAGCTGCAATGCTCACATCATTATGCCTTACCACAAAGACCTGGATGGCGCAGACGAAAAGCGCTTGGGCAAAAACTCTATTGGTACTACTAAACGAGGCATTGGTCCTTGTTATCAGGATAAAGCCGCTCGTAAGGGTATTCGCGTGCAAGATCTCATGGATGAGAAGATTTTCCGTCTTAAGGTTGAAACTGCTCTTGCGCAGAAAAACCCAATCCTTGAGAAGATTTACGGCCTTCATACCTACACGGTTGATGAGATTCTTGAAGAGTATCTTCCATACGCAACCATCATGAAGCCTTATATGGCAGAAACTACTCAAATGCTTAATGAAGCAAACCGCGAAGGAAAAAAGATTCTTTTCGAAGGTGCTCAGGCAACCATGCTCGACATTGATCATGGCACCTATCCTTATGTAACTTCTAGCTCTTGTTCTTCCGGCGGTGCAGCAATTGGTACCGGTGTTGGTCCAATGGCTATTAATAAAGTAATCGGCATCATGAAAGCTTATACCACACGTGTTGGCGGCGGCCCATTCCCTACCGAACAACTCTTCCCAGAAAATGGTGGCAAAGGTGAAGAGGCTGAAGTTGGAGAAACCTTGTGCGCAGTTGGCCACGAATACGGCGTAACTACTGGTCGTAAGCGTAGGTGTGGCTGGCTTGACGCTGTTATTGGAAAGTATGCTGTTGATGTAAACGGCTTGACCGACATTGCGTTGACTAAGCTGGATGTTCTGTCTGAGTTTGACACTATTAAAGTATGTGTTGCTTACGAACATGAGGGCAAGCGCTACGATTATTTGCCAATGCAGCAAAGCGTTCTTTTTCATGCTAAGCCAATCTATGTTGAGCTTCCTGGTTGGAAGGGCGTAGATATCACTGGATGCAAGAAGTTTGAAGAATTGCCAGAAAACGCCCAGAACTACGTAAAGTTTGTAGAAGAGTTTGTGGGAGCTCCAATTACGATGATTTCTGTTGCACCAGAGCGCGACCAAACCATTTTTAATGGTTGGACAAGCTGCTAGTTAGGTACTGCTCGTTAGCTAAGGTCAGTTAATGCTTGTTTGTTAGTTTGTAATAAAAGCAACTAAAACACGAGCGGTTCAACTGTTACTATACGCACTATACGCAATAGACCTGAGGGTTTTAAAAACTTTTAAGAAAGGCAAATTACGTGAATATCCTTGTTTTGGGAAGTGGCGGTCGCGAGCATGCTCTAACGTGGGCTCTTGCAAAGTCTCCTTTGTGTGACGAAATTTATGTCGCACCAGGTAATGGTGGTACAAGTGAAATTGCAACCAATATTAAGTCTCTAAATATTGAAGATGGCGAAGCAGTTCTTTTCTTCGTTCAGCAAAATAAAGTTGATTTGGTTGTAATTGGCCCAGAAGCACCTTTGGTAAAGGGTGTTGCAGACGTACTTCGTGCTGAAGGAATTGCGGTATTTGGCCCAGACGAGTATGGTGCTCAGCTTGAAGGATCAAAGACCTTCAGTAAAGAATTTATGGAAGCAAACAATATCCCAACTGCAAAATACAAAAGCTTCACTGATAAAGACCAAGCGTTGGCTTACTGCGACGAACTAGGCGGCGCAATGGTTGTTAAGGCAGATGGCTTGGCAGCAGGCAAGGGTGTTATCGTTGCTGAAAACGTTGAAGATGCTAAAGAAGCAGTTGAATCTTGCTTTAACGGTGAGTTTGGCACTGCAGGCAATAAAGTTGTTATTGAGGAAAAACTTACTGGCCCTGAGTGCTCCTTGTTGGCGTTTGTAACAGGAGGAAAAGCATTCTGCATGGCTCCTGCTCAAGATCACAAGCGCGCTTATGATGGCGACCTTGGCCCTAATACTGGTGGTATGGGTGTATATTCGCCCGTGCCTATCGTAACTGATGAAGAAATGGCAGAAATGGTTCGTATCATGGAAGTTTCTGCTGCAGCTACTGCAAAAGATCCATTCCCAATGGATTATCGCGGCTGTTTATATGGCGGCTTCATGCTTACTCCAGAAGGTCCAAAGGTTTTAGAGTTTAATGCTCGCTTTGGTGACCCAGAGACCCAAGTTGTTCTTCCTCGTCTTGAGTCCGATTTGGTTGAGATTATGATGGCAGTTGCTGAAGGCAGGCCTGAGGATATCAGCTTGGAATGGTCTGACAGATGGGCAGTTTCGGTAGTTCTTGCAAGCGAAGGTTACCCAGGACCTTACGAAAAAGGCAAGGTAATTTTGGGCGTTGAAGATGCCAACGAAAAGAAAGACACCATTGTGTTCCATGCAGGTACTGCGTTAAATGCCGATGATGAGCTTATTACTTCTGGCGGCCGCGTTCTTAATGTGGTTGCTTTGGGTAGCTCATTTGAAAGCGCTCGCTATAAAGCATATGAAGGAGTTAAGGCAATTAACTTCGAAGGTAAGCAGTTCCGTACTGACATTGGTAAGAAAGCCTTGGAAGGTAGAAGCGCTTGGGAATAATGGAGAACGTGCGTTTCGCGGCGTGCATTCCATGTAGCTAAGCGCTTGGGAATAAAGCATAGCTTCGAAACAAGGTGCTCCAAAGACATGATGTCTGCTTCACTAATGTCTGCGAACTCTTTGGAGTAAAGCATAGCTTTAATTTTTGGTCCAGCAATTAAGTTTTAGAGCGAAAAAAATTTTCAATTGCAAAAATAATGCTTGACCATCAAAATGCCTCGTTTTATACTAATCAGGCGCAATTAAGCGCGAACCTGGTCGGGTAGCTCAGTTGGTAGAGCAGCGGACTGAAAATCCGCGTGTCGGGGGTTCAAGTCCCCCCCCAACCACCATTGAATTTCAAAGGAGCCTTCGGGCTCCTTTTTCTTTTTCAATAGTTCCTTACCTATATTTTCAACACGTATTTTCAACACGTCGCGCAGTACTGATTAAAGTCACGCAGTACTGATTAAATACCCTTTTTGTGTAGCCTTCCGTTACGCTTCCCTTCCTTAATGCTTCCTTGCAAGTAAGCTAAAACTATTGGTAGAACAATTCGGATGTGCCTGTTTTGCGCTCTTTTGTTTTGGCAAGGAGGTCAAATTCTATGACTCGGTATGGATATGCACGGGTTTCAAGCAAAGACCAAAACGTTTCCCGTCAAATATCAGCGCTGACAGAAGAGGGAATTGCAAGAGAAAACGTATTTGTTGACAAAGTGAGCGGCAAAAATTTTTCCCGGCCTGGCTACCTTCAGTTGTTAAGCCTTCTAAAACCCAACGATGTAATAGTGGTAATGAGTTTGGATAGGTTTGGCAGAGACTACAATGAAATCCAAGCTCAGTGGACTTATCTTACTCGCGACAAAAAAGTCAATATTGTGGTGTTGGATATGCCTTTACTTAATACCGAGAAAGAGCAGGGAAGTCTTACTAAAACATTCATTAGCGATATGGTTTTAAGCGTAATTTCTTATGTAGCGCAGTTGGAACGAGAAAAGATCCGAGAGAGGCAAGCGCAAGGAATCCAACTTGCCTTACAAACAGGAGTCAGGTTCGGAAGACCTTCAAAAATGCCCGAAAACTGGGAAAAGTATGCTTGTGAAATCGAAAAAGGCGTTCTTACGCAAACGCAAGCAGCGCGTGCAATTGGTGTTCATAACTCAACTATTAGCAGATGGCTTAGTAGAGAGAAGTGACAGAACTTCGGTATAAAAGAACAGCATTAGCGGTACAAAATTTGAACCTTGATTAAGTGTTGGGCCTAGTGCCTGCTCGTAGTGGGCCTTTTGGCTCATTTTTTTTCGGTACAAACCGTACCGTGTCTTAAAGACCCAGATAAAGACCCAAAAGCAGATTTAAGTGTGATAAATTCGAGGGTGAAGTTCTGGGTAATTTTTCAGAAATGAAAAAACCCAATTGGGAAAGACGGAGTTTAAGCTCCGATGAACGTTGGAACGAAAAAGGGGATTTCGTTCCAACAGATAAAAGGGATTGGATTGATTATGGGAACGTTTGAGAAATTAATTGATCCGAAGAAGTATTTGCCAGCGAAAATAATCGCTTGCATAGTGACACTCACACTTGTCTTCGGCTTCGTGCAGTTCTCAGCTTTCGCAGGCAATGAAGAGAAAGCAGGTTCTGATGTAGTATCAGTTGAATCTGTTGAATCTTCTGCTGATGAAACTGAAAACGCACCAAGTGTTCCAGATACGGACACTTCTAAAGCTAATGAAGCAACAAATACTGAGGCTGATTCTGCAACAAGTACTTCTGCTGCAGATGAGACTAAGGATGTTGTGGATGTTGCTTTGAGTATGACTAATGCTTATATCACTGTTAAAGCAACGGGTGGTGTTGAGCAGACTGTTCCAACTCAGGCAACTAAAGTTAGCGCATCTACTACAAAAGACTTAGAGTTTGTTGCTTACGCAAATGAGGGTTACGAACTCTCTAAGGTAGAAGCAACCAATGCAGATGGTGCTAAGGTTACCCTTACTAATAAGGGTGATGGCACTTACGTTGTTGCTAAGTCTGATATTAAAGCTGGTTTGAAGATCACCGTTGTTGCCCAGAAGGCTTCTGCACAGGATGAAAAACAAGCAACTGAGCCAGCAGCAACTACTGAAGAAACCCAGCAAGAGCAAGCAGCTCCAGAACCAAATGCTCAGGAAGCTGTTGTAACATACCCTGCATTCAAGAATAGCACCACAGTTGGTGGCTTCCTTGGTTTGTTTGGTGTTAACGTTACTGTAACTGCTAACGAAGGTGTTGTTCCAGAAGGAACTAAGGTTGTTGCAAATGCTGTTTCTGGTTCTGCAGGTCTTGAAAAAGCAATTAATACTGTTGAAGCAAACGGAAGATCAGTAGTTGATACTACTGTTATTGATGTAAAGCTTGTTGATGCTTCTGGAACTGAGGTTCAGCCAAATGGTACAGTAACCGTAAGTTTTGCAAATAATGGCGTTAGTGGTCAGCATATTGACGTTTTCCATGTTGATAACGGTGAAGCTGAATATGTAAGCGCTTCTGAAGCAACTGCATCTAATACCGTATTTGCTACTACTCATTTCTCTGAGTATGCGTTGGTTGGTTCTGATTCCCAGCAAACATATGACCCAGCAGCTATGAAGACCGTTAATGTAAGTTTTGTTTACGACAACGGTTCGTCTGCTGCTCCTACTTATTCCCCAGCACTTCCTGCTGATGCTGCAGGAAACATTGATTTTACCTATGAAGTTCCTGCAATTGAGGGCTTTACTGTTGCTTTAGGTGAAGGCACTCCTGAAGGTGTAGAGTTAGTTACTGAAACAGATGCTGAAACAGGCATTGAGAAGAGCATCTTAACCTACAAGGGAATTGTTTCTGGTGACTCTCTTGATATCACTGTTGTCTACACCGGCAAGCAAGCAGATATCAATGTTTATCATTTATTCCAAAACGCTGACGGTTCCTACCCTGAAAAGGCTTCTGATAACCTACAAGTAGTCAAGGGTTATGTAGGCGCATTGTCTACTGTTGAAGCACAGAAAATAGAAGGCTTTACCGCAGAAGACTTTGATCAGATTGTTGTTTCTGAAACTGAAACAAATGAAGTTGTAATTAACTATGCTCGCAATACCTACTACGTAACCTATAACACTGAAGGTGGTTCCTATATTCCTGCAAAGAGCGCTTTGTATGGTTCCGATGTTGAGGTTTATAAGGGTACAGCAGGAAGCGAAAGCGTGCAGACTTGTGGCATGGAAGAGCATGCTCACACGGCGAAGCCTGATCCGAAGGCTAAAAACCACAAAAATGAGACAATTGGTTGCTATACTTCGATAAAACAGGGAGATAGTTGGAAATGGGTTTTAACTTGTGGTAAAGAGGCGCATGTCCATAATTCTGACTGCCACTCCGCAGAAGTTCCTGCCAGCTATGATCCAGCTCCAACTAAACAAGGATATACCTTTGCTGGATGGTACTCTGACCCAGAGTGCACCATTCCTGCCGATACAACCATTTCTGCTATTAGTGCAGATGCAGTAGTTTATGCAAAATGGAACCCACAAGAGGTTTCTTATACGATTGTTAACCTTCAAGAAGTTTGGGACAACTCAACAAATAGTTCTTATTATGCATTTAAGAGCTCCAAATCTTCTTCTGCCTTAGTTGGCAGCACCGTTTCAGCTACGAGCGATGGAGATCAAACAAACTATACATATCGTGTAGGGGATTCTGTTGTTGTTAAAGCTGATGGATCTACTGTTGTGTATGGTTATTATGATTTGACTCGCTATACGCTCGTATTTAATCTAAATAAAGATAATGCTTCTATTTCTTATGACGGAAAGGAATACAAGGGTTCCGAGTATACGATTAATAATGTTGTGCTTGGTATGGATGTGTCTGCCTTATGGCCAAGCACAGATACCTCGTCTTCTTGTCCTAAAATCAATGAACCTAAGAGCGGCGATAAGAAGTATTTCTACATTTGGGGTAATAATTATCTCACCAAGCGCTTTGAAGTAACTGCCGACATGCTCAAAGCAAATGGAGGGAATCAAACTCTTAGCGGCACAACGGTAACTTATAAGGGTACGTGGACAGATGATACCAGCACGCTGAATGTTGAGTATTGGTTACAGAATGCTGACGGAAAGGGCTATACAAAGTCTGACACATATAGCCAAACAAATTTGCGTACAGATACATTGGATCCGAAAAATATTTACGGATTTACTAAGGTTAATACACCATCAGGATACAATGGCTCTTCGAATACAACTAAACGGTTCTACTATAACCGCAATTCTGTAGAGCTAAGCTTCTTTAATGGTGACAATTCTAATCCTGTAAAGACAGAAACAATTCTATTTGGTGCAGATATTTCTGGAAAGTATTACAAGCCAAATCGTCCAGCTGGTATAGATCCAGAAGCAACCTTTGGTGGCTGGTATGACAATCCTGCATGCACAGGTGATCCTTACACCTTCACCACCATGCCGGCAAATAACCTTGCGTTATATGCACAATGGGTAGTTCCTACTAAGAACGTAACCTTTATATATAATAATGGAACTGATAACACGGTTATTAAAGTAGAAAAGGGATCTAAGGTTTCCGAGATTCCTAATCCTACTCGTGAAGGCTTCATCTTTGGTGGTTGGTACACTAATGAAGGTTGCACAACAGCCTTTGACCCTAATGCGCCAATTACCAGCGACACAACAGTATATGCAAAATGGACCCCAACAAATATTCTTCCATATACCGTTAAATACGTAAATGTTGATACTGGTAGCGAAATTGCTCCTGCAAAAAATGCAAACGGAAAGATTGGCAGCCCAGTAGTTGAGTATGCAATTAGTATTGATGGTTATATTTCTGACGCATATAGCAAGTCTCTAACAATTGTTAATCCAGATGAAAACGATGGCGCTAAAAACGAAATCGTTTTCAATTACAGAAGCACTTCTGCAACATCTGATTACAAGATTCAGTATGTAGATGAAAACGGAAATGTACTCAAAGACACCGATTGGGCTAAGGCAACTAATAATCCATTCATTCCTCAATTGAATCAAACTATCATTCATGAGATTAATGAAATGGGCTATAACGTTGATTTAAATCTTGTTCCAGTTACTTTGGTTGCTGGCACACAACCAGCTGCAAACATCATTACTATTAAGTGTACTCCTAAGCAGTACACCATTAATTATGATTTGAATGGTGGCTCTTTCGCATCCGATGCAAATCATCCTGCAACTTATACCGTTAATGACTTTAAGAACGGTAAAACCATCACAATTAGCAATCCAACTAAGGAAGGCTATACCTTTACAGGTTGGGTGCTTGGTGAAAACACGACAATTAACGGTGATGCTGCAACTGCTGGAACTAATGTAGGTAAAGATCTTGTATTAACAGCAGGAACTCATGGCAACTTGAATCTTACCGCTACTTGGAGCGCAGATGAGGGTTATTACAACTACGAACTCGTCTACAACACTGCTGGTGGATCTGCAGTTGCTGGCGATAATGCAACTTCTACCATTGAAGTTCGCACCCACGACTTCACTGCAACTTCTGATGTTCCTACTAAAGAAGGCTATACCTTCACCGGTTGGGTTGATGAGGATAATAACCCTGTAGCAGCTGGCGCTACTGTAACTGCTACTATTGCTGAAGGTGCTGCAAAAGACACCACAGCAACTCGCACCCTTACCGCTACTTGGAGCGCAGATGAGGGTTATTACAACTACGAACTCGTCTACAACACTGCTGGTGGATCTGCAGTTGCTGGCGATAATGCAACTTCTACCATTGAAGTTCGCACCCACGACTTCACTGCAACTTCTGATGTTCCTACTAAAGAAGGCTATACCTTCACCGGTTGGGTTGATGAGGATAATAACCCTGTAGCAGCTGGCGCTACTGTAACTGCTACTATTGCTGAAGGTGCTGCAAAAGACACCACAGCAACTCGCACCCTTACCGCTACTTGGAGCGCAGATCCTGCCTACATCGTTTTCGAAGAGAACGGTGGTACAGAAGTTAGTGACATGGAGGGTACTACTGATGAAACCATCACTAATACCGACATGCCTACCACTACCCGCACTGGCTATACTTTCGCTGGTTGGTATGACAACGCTGACCTTACCGGCGATGCTGTAGTAAACCTTCCTGGTGCATATCCAGCAGGAACCACTACTTACTATGCTAAGTGGACTGCAAACACTGATACAAAGTACACGGTTGAGTTCTACTATATGAACGCAGATGGTACTTATCCTGAAACGGCAACAAACAGTGTTGAACGTACAGGTACTACCGATACCCCTGTTTCTGTAACTGATGCTGATAAGACTCCTGCTGATGGATATACTTATGATGAAACTGCAGCAAACATAGAGTCTGGCATTATTGCTGGTGATGGTAGCTTGGTATTGATGCTTTACTTCAAGGCTACTAATCCTCTGCTCGAGGTTACTAAGGAAACCACCAACGCTAATGAAGATGGCACTCCTTTCGGTCTCGGTGATGAGATTACCTATAAGGTAACTGTTGCTAATGCAGGTAACCTTACTGTTAAGAACATTGTTGTAACCGATGAACTTGCTGGTGTTAAGCTTACTGGTGGTGAAGAGACTATCGCATCTCTTGCTCCTGGTGAAAAGGCAGAACTCACATACAGCTATATTGTTACTGAAGCTGACATTTTGGCAGGTAAGGTTGTAAATAACGCTACTGCTTCTGGTGAAACTCCTGGTGGCGATCCAGAGATTATTCCTGGTACCACTGAAGATCCAACAGAAGATCCAAACGGCGCTGTAACCGTTGAAAAGACTGTTACTAACACTCCTGCTAACGGTACAAACTATCTCCCTGGTGAGACTATTGCTTACCAGATTGTAGTAACCAACACTGGTAACTTGACAATTATCAATACTCAGGTTGTTGATCCTCTTACTGGTGACACATGGACAATCGATACTCTTGCTCCTGCAGAGTCTCGCACCTTTGAAGCAACTCATGTTGTTACTGAAGAAGAGGGAGCAGCTGGTAGCGTAACCAATGTTGCGACTGCAACTGGTACAACTCCAGACCCTAACAACCCAGAAACAACTAATGAGGATGAGGTAACCAGCACTACTGAACCTACCCCTGTTGTTCCTCCAACAGAGACTCCAGAGCCTACTACTCCTGCTGCTGAGCCAACCGTACTCGATCAGGTAGTAACCGCTCTTGCTGGTGAAAACATTGATGAAGAGGGTAACCCTCTTACTGGCTTCGACCACATTGGATGTTGGGTACACTGGTACATCATTGTTGGCATTATCTTGACTGCAATCTATGGTGTTGGCGTTGTGGCTCGCCGCAAGAACTACACCAACAAGCTTGCTGATATTGACAACAACATTACTAATGGTGCAGCTCCTGGTGGAACACCAGAAAACGTAAATGATGGCGTTACGGTAAGCCCAGTAAACAACTAACAAGAAAGGAGAGTAAGCAAAATGAAAAAGTCGAACGTTATTATTGCGATAATTGCCATTCTTGCTGCATGCTTCTTCTTGTGGCTTTGGTATTATCTCAAGTTCAACTTTGTTGATAACCCATTAGACCTTGTATTGACCATTATTTGGTGGGCTCTGGTAGCAATCATCTGTGTTGCTATTCATAAGGTTGAAAAGACTCGACAAGAGCGCATCCGTACCTGCTTTGTTGGTGCGGGCGTCCTCTTCAATTCCGAAACTGGCGTTGTAGGGTTCGGTACTAGCAATAACGCTACTGAAAAGATTGAAGAGATCTTGAAGAACTTGGAGTACAACTTCAATCGCGAGATTCCACCTGCAGATGAATATGGCAATCCTGCAATTAACTACAAATATGTTGTTCGTTCGGTAAAGTTTGAGGAAGACAAAGACAACAACACTGAACCTGTTTGGGAAGGTGAAGTAGTAAATCTTGCAACTCAGGAAACTACTGCTTTTGAAAACAAGGAACAGCTTGTTAAGCTAATCGCTTAAGCTTTAAGAACGCTAAATAACAGAGGGCTAGTGAATAAAATGCACTCTGTTAACCAGCAACATATCGTGCAAGTTTCTTGTAACGTAACTAGTAAAGGCCTCATATGAGGCCTTTACTTTTTTGGAAGTTTCCTATCTATGCGGGGTTCTTTGCCATTCCTATACATATCACCCATCAAATGATACTCTAGTATCATTTTTGTTCATTTTGTGAGCATCTTGCTAGAGGCTTTCGAAGAAAGAATAATTAGATACAATTTTCTAGGTAAATTTAACGTAAACTTTAGAATTTAGATTAGTAACATATAGTTGAGGACGTACGCTGAAACACGTATTCTCTAGCATTTGTTCTAAGAAAAAGTGGATTAGCGGACTAGGTTTGTTCGCTTGTCCGGATTAATACCTAGGAAAACGCGCATGAAAACCATTTCTCTGTTCTCTTCGGCAGAATATGCAAATATAAAAACAGTAGGAATACCACGGGCTCTTTTGTACTATCGTTATGTTCAAATGTGGACCACCTTCTTTGAAGGTCTTGGTTGTCAGGTTGTGGTCAGTAGAGAGACCGATAAAGAAATCTTAGAAATAGGAGACTCGCTTTCAATTGATGAAAGCTGTCTTGCCTCGAAAGTGTACATGGGTCACGTTCAAAGTCTCATTGGTAAATGTGACGCAATTTTTATTCCCTCAATCAACTGTATAAATAGGTTTGAACGATTCTGCACTAAGTTCCAATCGTTGCCAGACATGGTTGAAAATACCTTTAAAGAAGATTTTCAAATCATTTCTTTTGCGGTTGATGAGATTCAGGAAAAGAATTCGCTTGAAAATGGTTTCATTCAGCTTGCGCAAAAATTTGGTCTCTCGTCAAAAGAAGCCAAAAGGGTTGTCAAGGATGCCTTTAAGGCACAAGAAATAGCTAACGAAAAATCAAACCAATCTCAGCAAAATCTTATAAAGAAATTATCAGCACTTCCAAAAGAAGAGCGTCCTCTAGTAATCCTGGTTGTATCACATCCTTACCTAATCAAAGATTGGTATATAGGTGGAGTAGTGGCGGAAATCCTTGAAAACATGGGAGTTGAAATCCTGTTTGCAAATGAAACCAACAGAAAAAAAGCCCGCGAAGAAAGCTACAAATTCTCAAATACCATGCCGTGGGTGGTAAACAGGGAACTTATTGGTTCAATCATGCTTCTCCAAAAAGATATTGATGGGATTGTCATAATGAGCGCGTTTCCTTGTGGTCCTGATTCTATGACTACCGATGCAATCATGCGAAAAGTTCAGGGCACTCCAATCCTTAATGTAACTATCGACGCGCAAAGCGGAACAGCGGGTTTGGAAACACGCATTGAAAGCTTTGTGGATATTCTTCGCTGTCAAAAGCAGGGAGGTTATGTTCGATGAGAGAAGAAAACTCAAACGAAACGCGTGCAAACTCACAAAAAAAAGTAAGTATTTTTTCTCTGGGATCAGATGAGGACATGCGAAGTGCCTCGATCATATTTAATCGTGGAGAGGCTATGGTAAAGTCTCTTCTGCCGAAGAAGGCTTCAAAAAACAAACACAGCCACATAAATACCGATATCAAAATCGCCTTTTTTCGCTATACCTACTATGATATTGCGTTTAAGTATTTTGTTGAGCATGTACTAGACGCAGAGTTTGTAAAACTTCCCGAACCAACAAAGAGATCGCTTGATTTAGGAAGCAAAAACAGCACGGACTTTGTTTGTGCGCCTTTTAAACATATTTTGGGCTCTTATATTGAAGCCCTTGAACGCGGCGCAACCGTTTTAGTGCAGTTTGCAGGTCCTTGCAGATTAGGCTATTACGGAGAATTGCAAGAATCCATTTTGCGCGACATGGGCTATAAGTTCTCTATGCTGAATTTTGCTGAGCTATCAGGCAAAAGCGCTCCGGAGTATATAAAAGAGTGTAAAAAAATCAATCCAGACCTCAATGTTCCTAAGGCGCTCAAAAATCTTATTACGCTTTTCCATATGGTCGAATTCCTTGATGAGGCTAACGACTTTTATCTAGCTAACGCAGGATTTGAAAAAGAGCCAGGTACCTTTGAAAAAGCTCGCCAATATTATTTTGACCTGATGAATGCTGTTGCATCCGAAAAAGACCTTCAGGAAGCACAGCATCTTGGTATGGAGGCAATGCGTGCGGTGCCACTTGATAAACCTAATGAGCCTCTACGAGTAGGCTTGGTTGGCGAAATTTTTACCGCAATTGATCCTCCAAGCAATCTCAATATCAACAAGAAGCTTATGGGTATGCGCGTTGAATTAGCCTGTGATGTTACGTTGACAAACCGATTCCTTCGCTATAGCGAAGAAAATCTCCGCGCAACAATTTCGGAATATGCGCACTATGACATGGGACCAACCTCAACCCTGACTATTGCAAGCACAAAAAAATTCGCCGAAAGCGGTTTTGATGGCATTATCCACATGAAATCAAGTGGTTGCACTCCTGAGATTGACGTAATTCCAACGCTTCAGCGTATTAATAGGGAAACGGGAGTTCCCATTTTGTACCTGAGCTACGATTCACAAACAAGCGATACTGGTCTAGACACACGCCTGGAGGCTTTCTACGACATGATTGCTATGAAGAAAGGACGTGTGTAGATGAAGGCATATTTGGGAATCGATATTGGTTCTATTTCGACAAAAGGTGTACTTATTGACGAATGCCGGGACATCATTGCGCGTTCGTATTTATGGACCGAAGGTAATCCTACGGATGCCGCAAAACGAGTCATTAAGGACCTTCAAGGGCAAGTATCAGATGAAGTGGAGGTTGTTGCAGTAGGTACAACTGGAAGTGCTCGCAGGTTAGTGGGCGCAATGACCAACGCAACAGTTATAAAAAACGAAATCACCGCACACGCGGTTGGCACAACGTTTTTACACCCAGACGTTCGAACTATTCTTGAAATTGGCGGCCAGGACTCAAAAATTATCTGCGTAGAGGGTGGCATTGCGGTGGATTATGCCATGAATACCCTTTGTGCAGCAGGTACGGGCTCGTTTCTTTCAAGCCAGGCGCATCGCTTAGGAGTTGAAGTTGAGGAATTTGGCCCTATTGCGCTTACTTCCAAAAAACCAGCAAATATTGCAGCACGTTGTACGGTGTTTGCGGAATCTGACTTGGTACACAAAATCCAAGTAGGTTATTCGCGCGAAGACATTATTGCAGGCCTTTGTAGAGCGGTAGCAACCAATTACCTCAACAACGTTGGCAAAGGAAAGCGCATTGCTGCACCCGTTGTTTTTCAAGGAGGCGTTTCTAAGAACATTGGCGTAGTTCGTGCATTCGAAAAAGAACTTGATATGGATGTCATTGTTGACCCAGATGGTCATTTGATGGGCGCTTATGGTGTTGCGCTTCTTGCAGCAGACGAATATGCGCGTCGTGGCTGCGTAAATGAGTGCAACTTCGATTTCGAAGCTATGGAGAACTTCACGTTTACCACCAGAGAAGTGGAATGCCATAAGTGCGCTAACCATTGCGAAATCATTTGTGTGTATCGCGAGAACAAGCTCATTGACTCTTGGGGAAATAGATGTGAAAAGGGTGCTCTCACGTAGACGCGTTAAAGAGAGACACAGGACTCAAAAAAGGGGCGCTCAAAAATGCGCGCTCACGTCGGCGTGCGTCTTTTAATGCGCTACAACACTCAAAAGGGCAGGCCAAATAAAAGGCCAGGGCAAATACAACCACAGGACTCAAAAGAGCGCGTCAAAGGAGAAATGTACTCATAAACGGCCATACGCTCAATTTTGTCCATTAATAGTGTGCATAGTTTATAGTCCTTTAGGCATAATGTTAGGCTTTTGTTAAAATTCCTATGTATGTATTTGGACAAAAGAAGAGTTCACATGATAGATTTTCAGCTTCAGGGTTCATATCCTTGTATGCAAACCCTCATTGATAACAACGTTGCAAGCCGCATTCAGGCAAAAGATGCAACACTCTATAACTTTAATGAGAATGCCTTTGAATTTGCTCAAAACTTTATGGGTTGGGCGGATTTGGCTTCAAACCCACCATATAGCCTTGAGGACATTCAGGCTTTTGCCGATTACGTAGTTGCAAAGGGCCTCAAGACTGTGGTGCTCGTTGGTCAGGGTGGCTCCACTCAGGCGCCAATGACCATCACAAAATACAACAAGTCTGCTTCACGAGACATTGTGTTCAAAACCATCGACTCAGTTTCTCCGGTGCGCGTTCGCTCAATTCTGCATGAGTGCAACCCACGCACTACGTTAGTTATTCAGTCTTCCAAATCGGGATCAACTCTTGAGCCTTCTTTGGTAATGAAAGCGGTTCGAAAGATTTTGGCAGAAACGCTTAGTGAAGAAGAAATCCCTCAGCACTTGGTTGCTATTACCGACCCAGGTTCATCCTTAGAAAAGCAAGCTTTGGAAGAAGGCTGGCTTAAGGTTTTTTCTGGCGAACCTACGGTTGGAGGCCGTTATTCGGCTCTCTCAGTATTCGGTTTAGTGCCTGCTGCTTTGGTGGGTATTAATCTTGACCTGTTTATGAAAGAAGTTGTTGAGGCAGAAAAACTCTGTGCAACAGATAGTCCTGAAAACCCTGCGCTTCAGTTGGCTTCCTTCTTGTATGACGGCTACGAAAACGGTCGTGACAAATTCTGCTTCCTCACTCCAAAACGAGGCCGCGTTTTGGGCCTTTGGATTGAGCAGCTCATTGCGGAATCTCTAGGCAAGGAAGGAAAGGGAATTCTTCCAAATATTGAGACAGACTCCATTGTTCTTTCAAAGGGCCATATGGATCGCTCGGTCGTGATTTATCACACTCAAACCGACTTCTGGGATGAGCAGAAAAACTTCGAGGCAGGCTTAAAGTATCTAAGCCCTGATTTGCCTTGCATGACTTTCCACGTTGATAACGTTGAAGAAGTTGCTGCTCACTTAGTTATGTGGGAGTACGCAACAGCAATGATAGGTTACCTTATGAAGGTGTGCCCGTTTGATCAGCCTGACGTTCAAATCGCAAAAACGGAAGTTTTGAATATTTTGAGCGAAGGAGTTCGCCGCCCTGATTTCCGCGTTGGTGGAATTGCAGGCATTCCGGTAGGACCAGTTGAGGTTTTTGTTTCTGACGCCATCAAAAAAGACCTTCGCCGTCCAACTCTCGAAGGTGCTCTGGAAGCGTTGGTTGGCTCTATTCGCCTGGGAGATTATTTCTCTATTAACGCGTTTTTGCCTTTTACGGGCGAAGGAAGGCGTGAGGCTATGGAGCAAATTCGCCATAGAATTGCAGAAGCGTATTACGTTCCTTCTTGTTTGGAAATTGGACCACGCTACCTCCATTCCACTGGTCAGCTTCACAAGGGTGGTCCAAACAATGGCGTATTCTTGATTGTGTCAGCAACCGAAACGCGTGACATTGAAATTGACGATCATCGCGCTTCATCGTTGGGTGAATTGGCGAAAGCTCAAGCAGCGGGTGATTTCGCTGTTCTTTCCGAACGAGGCAGGCGCTGTGTTCATGTGCATCTTCCAGACAACTCGGCGGTTACTATTCGCGCGCTTTCTAAAGCATTCAAACGAGTTGTGTATATGAAATAAGCTGTAAAAGCTGATACTTAGTATTGGCTGCGTGTTGATGTGCGGTAGCTAAACTGTGCTAGTCAGAAGCAAGTTATCAATACGTAGTAGCTAGACCAGACGCTATTCCAAAGGAGTTCTTCAGTGCAAGAAGCGTTAGAAATTCGCGTTAAAGGCATTGTTCAAGGGGTGGGTTTCCGCCCCTTTGTCTATACCATGGCCCAAAAACATAGTATTACCGGATGGGTGCTGAACCAAACCCAGGGTGTTCTCATTCATGCGGAAGGCTCGTCAGAAAATCTTGATGCCTTCATCATGGAGATAAACAACAATGCACCCAAAGCAGCTCAAGTAAAAGAAATCAATATGGCCGAAGTTGGCCACGAAGGCTTCACGAGTTTTGAGATTCGCCAGTCTTTTGATGAAAACTCATGTGCAACAACGCTTGTTTCTCCCGATTTGGCTACCTGTGATGAATGCGTGGCAGAGCTTTTCGATTCTGAAAACCGTCGTTATCGCTACCCATTTATCAATTGCACCAACTGTGGTCCTCGTTTCACCATTATCAAAAATCTTCCGTATGATCGCAGTCAAACCACAATGGCTTCTTTTGAGATGTGTCCTGAGTGCGCTCAGGAATATCAGAACCCTGTCGACCGCAGGTTCCATGCTCAGCCAGATGCCTGTTTTGAGTGTGGTCCGCAATTGGGATGGATTACTTCCGATAGGTATAAGCAGTGCGCAGCTGAGGATTTCGTCACTTGGCCTTCTAATGCAGCTGAGGATTCCATCACCTGGGCTTCTAACCGGGAAACTTCCGACTGGATACTAGCGCAGGCAGTGGCGTATCTTCGTGAAGGAAAAATACTTGCAGTAAAAGGTTTAGGCGGTTTTCATCTGGTGTGTGATGCCTCGAACGAAACAGCGTTGGCAAACTTGCGCGCACGAAAAAAGCGTTCCAACAAGGGTTTTGCGGTTATGGCAGCTACCGTTGAGCAAGCCAAGCAAGTTTGCTTTGTTTCTGCCGAAGAAGAGCAGCAACTTCGCTTGCCTTCATCGCCTATTGTTTTGCTGAAAAAGAAACCGCAAGTCCGCTTTGCTCAAGGTTTAGCTGATCGCTTGCCTGAACTGGGCGTTATGCTGCC
Organism: uncultured Eggerthella sp.; assembly: GCA_900546175.1. Lineage (GTDB taxonomy): Bacteria > Actinomycetota > Coriobacteriia > Coriobacteriales > Eggerthellaceae > Anaerotardibacter. The sequence goes on from URBX01000007.1 coordinate 25,467, forward strand.
TTCAACCCCTCTTCAGCATTTGTTAGCTCGTGATTTTGGTGGTTTGCTCGTAATGACTTCGGCAAACATCCATGACGAGCCTATCGTTATTGATAATGTAGAAGCGCTTTCCAAGCTGAGTGAAGTAGCAGACGCGTTCGTGCTCAACAACCGTGACATCGAAGTGCGTTTTGACGATTCCGTACTTCGCGTGCTTGATATTCCTCAGATAGGCGGCGTTGTCCAAATGATTCGCCGCGCACGCGGTTTTGCGCCAATGCCAGTAGCACTTCCTTCACATCTGGGTGAAAAGCAGGCAGAAACACTTTCTTCATCTTTGAGCGAAGACCAATCGGAGGCTCAAGCTCAAAAAACACTTCTTTTTGCAACAGGTCCCGAGCAGAAAAACACCTTCTGCTACGTGCGCAATAATCCTATGCAGGCGTTTATTTCGCAGCACATTGGTGATATGGAAAATGCGGAAACATACGACGCTTGGTTAAAAGCAAAAGAGACCTACAGTAATCTGTTCCGCTTGGAGGAGATTCCTGAAGCTATTGCAGCGGATTGTCACCCTGAATACCTCACTTCAAAATGGGCAGAATCGCTAAATCATCCAACTTTGACGAAAGTGCAGCATCATCATGCGCACATTGCAGCTGTTTTGGGCGAGAACAACTTAGACACCGCAGTTTGTGGCATTGCGTTTGATGGCACGGGTTATGGTCTCGATGGTTCTATTTGGGGTGGCGAAGTACTTCTGGCTAACCAACAGGACTATGAACGTTTCGCCAATTTCGCATATTTCCCTTTGCCAGGAGGAGTTGCATCAATCAAGAACCCACTGCGCTGCGCGTATGGTCTTTTGTGGGCTAATGATTTGCTCGAGCATCCTCAAGCACAAAAGATTTTTGATGAAGCAAACGAGAACACACAGCTTCTTGAGCAAATGATTGAAAAAGGCATTAATACGCCAATGACTTCATCGGTGGGAAGAATGTTTGATGCGGCAAGTGCTCTTCTGGGCATTTGTCCAAACCCAACGTATGAAGGCGAAGCGGCTATTATGCTCGAAGCGGCCGTGCATGAATTTCTCTCTTCTCACGCGCAACCTCTTATTGCTAAAGCGCGTCAAGAGGCGTACGCAATCACTGCAATCAAAAACGTGGCAACAAGCAAGAGTACTGCACATGACACTTCTGTTCTTCTCTTTGATGCAGCACCAGCTTTCGAAGGCCTTCTTACCGACATGCAAAATGGCGTGGACGTTGGCTATATTGCGCTCAAATTCCATGAATCGTTTGTGGCTGCAATTGTTCAAGCCGCTCAGTTTGTCAGGGCTCTGTATGACATCAATTTGGTAGCTCTTTCTGGTGGCGTATTTATGAATCGCTACCTGATAGAACAGGCGGTGTATCAGCTTCAAATTAATGGTTTTACCGTTGCCCTGAATAAGGAGCTTCCTCCAAATGATGCTTCAATTTCTTATGGACAAGCTGTGGTAGCATTGCAGTCAATAAACAAGGAGTGATGTGCAATGTGTTTGGCTATTCCCGCACAAATTGTAGAAAAACAAGACAATAATCTTGCAACTGTAAATATTATGGGTGTTACCCGTGAAATCTCTTTGGACTTAACCCCTCATGCCGAAGTGGGCAACTACGTTTTGATTCATGCTGGTTTTGCTATTGAGGTAGTTGACGAAGAGTTTGCCCAGGAGACTCTTGATTTGATTAAGCAGTTTCCTGAACTTGCCGATATCGAAGGGTTGTAATAATGGATTTGTCTTCTTTCAAAGATCCAGCCCTTGCAAAAGGTCTTATTCACTCTATTAATGCGTGGGCTCCTGAACAAGGTGCAACCTTAATGGAGGTATGCGGAACTCATACCGTTGCTATTGCTCGCAATGGCCTTCGTTCTATGATGCCAAAAAACACTAAGCTAGCATCGGGCCCTGGTTGTCCTGTTTGCGTTACCTCAAATAAGGACATTGATACCGTTATTGCGCTTTCGCGTGTTCCGGGGGTAGAAATTGCCACCTTCGGCGATATGACTCGCGTTCCAGGTTCCACTTCAAGCTTGCTTAAAGAGCAGGCAGAAGGACGAAAAGTAAACATTGTCTATTCTCCTCTTGATGCACTCAAACTTGCTCAGGAAAATCCTGATAAAGAAATCGTGTTTGTGGGCGTTGGTTTTGAAACCACCACTCCGCTTGTTGCTATGGCAATCAAACGAGCCGCTGCGCTTGGCTTGAAGAACTTTAGTGTATACGTTGCGCATAAGAACATGCCGGGTGCGCTTGAGGTTATCGTAAGTGATCCTTCGCTAAAGATTGATGCACTTATTTTGCCAGGTCACGTAAGCACCATTATAGGTACGGCACCTTATGAGTTTTTGGCTCAGAAATACGGTATTCCAGGAGTAATTACTGGTTTTGAGCCAGTGGATGTCCTCCAGGGTATTGCTATGATTATGCGCCAGCTCCATGAAGGACGTGCCGAAATTGAAATTGCTTACAAGCGTGGCGTTATGAAAGAGGGCAATCCTGTTGCGCTTGCTGCTATTAACGAAATATTTGAAACAGTAGATGCTACTTGGCGGGGATTAGGCGTTATTCCAGGATCGGGCTACGCTATTCGCAAAGAATACGAAGCATTCGATGCGTTTAAGAAGTTTAATCCCGAAGTTGAACCAACAAAGGAACCAAAAGGCTGCCGCTGCGGTGATGTCCTTCGTGGCATTATGTCTCCAAGCGAATGCCCGTTGTTTAGAAAGGTTTGCACGCCTGAAAATCCGGTTGGTCCTTGCATGGTTTCTTCTGAAGGTTCATGCGCTGCGTATTTCCGCTACTACTAGTTTTGTCTGCCTCAGAATGTGCCTTTATCTACCACCAACCACACGTTAAGAACGTGTTCGTTTGCATTTAGAAAAAGATTTACGAATTTTTCTTTCAGAAATGTGTTGAAAATGTGCAGACGTAAAACCCCAGGTAAACGGTGTGAAAAAGCTTCTATAGAGACTTCAACCCAGCAGTCAAGACCCTGCAAAATTTGGAGAACAAGCCCAAGAACGGTATAATTTATACCGTTATAAGCACAGAGTGCTCAGCAGTATATCAACATTAATCACACTACACTGCTAATAAACTGGGATAAAAGTCTCGCAAGAGTTTTTATTTTCGTGCGTTTATTGGAGGGTATTTGGCTTCAGCCAAAACACATACAAAAGTAAAATTCAAAATGCTTGTGTTCGGACTCATTGTTCTTGCAGTTGCATTTTGTGTTGCATTTGCTTCCGTAACTCAGGCTCAAGGTTCTGGTAAGGAAGATTCTTCTACCATTGGTATTGGTTCTCAGCAGGCTTCAAACGGCGCTTCTCTCTCTACAGAAGACCGTTTGAATCTTTCTTCTGAAAAGTCGAATGATTCAGTAGTTGATGAAAACGGCGTTATGACCGTTTCTGAGGTTACCTACAATGATGCTTCTGATTTCTCTGCAACTAAGCAGCGTTCAATTACCGTAAAGGATCCAGACCCAGTAATTGTTCCAGTAGCGGTTGATTACGAAAACCCAAATGCGGTTGAGAAAGCAAATCAGGTCTGCACCTTGAATCCGTTGCCAACCGCTCCTCGCATTTCGCCTAATGTAAATGATGGCTCCTGGTCATGCGGTAAGGCATCCGCATATTGCGTTGCAACTAATGATGACGGTTTAGGCAACTTTGGTGTTACTTCTACCGCTTCTGGTCGTGCTCTTTCCAATAGTGGAATTACTGTGGCGGTTCCTGCTTCTCAGAGCTATCTGATGGGTAGAATTGTTGAAATCTGCTATGATGGCAAAGTAGTTATTGCAACGGTAACTGACACGGGCGGCTTCGGCGTTTTCGGACGTTCGCTTGACCTTGCTCCTGGCATTATTAATGCATTCGGTTACTCTTCAGTAAGTGATTGGGGCGTTCGCAACGTTTACTATCGCTTCCTGTAAACATCCTTACATGGTTATAAAAGGAACTTCGTGAATTAGCTTGGGACTCACGAAGTTCCTTTTTTGTTTCTCTACTATACTGAGTACAACGTAATGAAAGGGACAGTATGAGCAATATTATTATTGTTGGCTCAGGACGTGTAGGTGCTAACTTAGCTTTGATGCTTTCATCACATGACAACGATGTAAGTATCATTGATAAAAACCCCGAAGCTTTTATTGCTTTAGGCCGAGATTTCGATGGCAACACTTTTACCGGAGTAGGTTACGACATGGACTTGCTTGAAAAAGCAGGTATCGAAGAGTGTGACTTCATTGCGGCTGTAACAAGAAGCGACAACGTGAATCTTATGGTTGTTGAAATTGCGCGTAACCTCTACAACGTTCCTAATGCGGTGGCGCGTTTATACAATCCAGGCCACGAAGATGCGTACAATAGGCTCGGCATTGACTATGTCTGCGGCACCACGTTGGTTGCTCAGAAAATCTTTTCAAAGATTGATGCAGGTCTTGGCGATCATGTGGCAAGCTTTAGTGATTATGAAATCATTCAATTCTCTCTAGACTTGTCCTCAATTCGCTCTGATAGCATTAAGATTACCGATTTCGAATTAAAGCACAAACTGAGGGTGTGCGCATTCCGCAGAGCTGACGGAGAAACTTCTTCTATTCCATCAGATAAGAGCATTTTGTATCACGGCGATACGCTCATGGTTGCGGTTGCTCGTGACTATTTACCAAAGATAAAGAAATTCATTAAAGACTAGGACACAAACTTATTTAGGACTAGGGCGCAAGGAGACGTAATGTATATCGTAATTGTAGGCGGCGGTAAGCTGGGAGAATACGTAGCTCAACGCTTTTTACGCAATGGTCATAGGGTTGCTCTTATTGAAGAGTCTGAACAAGTTGCACGAAGGCTTTCTGGTGAGTTGGTAGGAAACTCACTAGTAATTTGTGGTGACGGCTGCGAGCTTCACTATCAGCGCGAAGCGGGAACAAACCGTGCTGATGTTTTTGTAGCTGCAACAGGCCAGGACGAAGACAACCTTGCTGCGTGTGAAATTGCGAACCGAATCTTTAACGTGGATCGTTGTATTGCGCGTGTTAACAGCCCTAAAAACGTAAAGATCTTCCGCAAGCTTGGTATCGAGGCCCTTTCTGTTACTGCTTTGATTTCTCGCATGATTGAAGAAGAGGCAGTTTTGGGTTCTATGTCGGTTGCAGTTGCAATGGCGGGCGACAGCGTTGGTTTGCTCGAGCTCAAAATTCCAAAAATGAAGAATCATGATAATGAAGTGGGAGTGCGCGCTCTTGATATTGAATTTGACGAAGGAATTCGTGCGGTTGCGGTATCGCGTGGCACAGATGTCGAGGTAGTAAGCAGCACTACTATGCTACTTCCCGATGATAAACTTATTGTTGCGGCAGATACAGAAATGATTGCTGAAGCACGAAGAACCATTAAGGCCCTTTAGGCTTATTTCATAAAAGTAGGATAGAATTATTCAAGATAAATAGCCACAGGTAAGGAGACAGGCATGATTGGTCGTTATACTCGTCCTGAAATGGGAAACATTTGGACTAACGATAATAAGTATGCAATCTGGAAAGAGATCGAAGTATTAGCATGCGAAGCACAGGCAGAGCTTGGTCAGGCAGGAATCACGAAGGAAGAAGCCGCTTGGATTCGCGCACATGCAGATTTCAAATCAGAGCGTATTGATGAAATTGAAAAAGTAACCAATCATGACGTTATTGCTTTTCTTACTAACATGGCTGAATATATTGATGCTGAAATTCCCGAGGATCAAGAAAAGCCTTCTCGTTGGGTTCACTACGGAATGACCTCTTCCGACTTGGGTGATACCGCATTGAGCTATCAAATTACGCAAGCGTTGGACATCATTTTGAAGGATGTTGTTCAGTTAGGCGAAGTGTGCAAGCGTCGCGCATTCGAATTCCAGGAAACCTTATGTGTAGGACGCACTCACGGTATTCATGCTGAACCAATGACTTTCGGCATGAAGTTTGGTTCTTGGGCATGGGCTCTAAAGCGCGCACAGGTACGACTTCAGCAGGCTCGTGAAGTTGCTGCAACAGGTGCTATTTCTGGTGCGGTTGGAACCTATTCGTCCATTGATCCTTATGTTGAAAAGTATGTATGCGAAAAGATGGGCCTTACTCCTGACCCTCTTTCAACGCAGGTTCTTGCTCGTGACCGTCACGCACAGGTAATGAGCGCGTTGGCAGTTACTGCCTCTACCTTGGAGTCTATTGCGCTTCAGGTTCGCCTTATGCAGGAGTCTGATGTAATTGAAGCAGAGGAACCTTTCAAGAAGGGCCAGAAAGGCTCTTCGGCAATGCCTCATAAGCGTAACCCTATTACAGCAGAGCGCATTTGTGGTCTTGCTCGCGTAGTTAAAGCCAATGCACAGGTTGGTTTTGACGATGTTGCTTTGTGGTTCGAGCGCGATATTTCTCACTCGGGTGCTGAACGTGTTGCTTTGGCCGACAGCTTTATTGCGCTTGATTACATGTTTGATAAGCTTCATTGGATTTTGGACGGTTTGCAAACCTATCCAGAGTCTATGATTGCAAACCTTAATAAGACCCGTGGTCTGATTTTCTCTTCGAAGGTTTTGCTTGCGCTTGTTGATACAGGCATTACTCGTGAAGATGCTTACGTAATTGTTCAGCGTAACGCTATGGCAACTTGGAAAGACGTTCAGCTTGCTCAGCCAGGGCCTACTTATCGCGAGCGCTTGGAAGCAGATCCAGAAGCAAATCTCACAAAAGAACAGCTTGACGCAATTTTTGACCCATGGGCATTCTTAACCCGTAAGGATGAAGCATTCAAGAAGCTTGAAGCGTTAGAGTTCTAATTCGAATAGCGCCGTATTCTGAGCCACCTTCTACATAGATTAGAAGGTGGCTTTTTGCTATTATCATTGCTAAGAAACGAAACTATTGTTGCGTATTACTCGAATAGCTTAAGTAAAAAAGTATTTTGGCAATGTGCATGCTTACGTTGGGGTTGGAGTGAAGGGAAGTAACCATGCAAACAAGAAAAAGGGGTAGTAAGTTTCTATCAATGCTATTGGCAGCGATATTAGTTGTGTCACTTAATGTGCCAATGCTTGCGTTTGCACAAGAGGATATTCAGCCAACTAGCACTCCTATTGCAAAAGTAATAATTGGAGATACCGAGAAGGAAGTAACTTCTTTAAATGAGCTTATTACGTTAGCGTCTGACAATATCGATTTTTCTGTTGTGCTATTGGCTGATGTTGAAGTGCCAGGAGTTCTCCAAATAGCACCAAATCAAACGGTCACTCTTGATTTAAATGGATTTACTTTTTCAACTACACCAAAAACTAACGACAGCACTCGTCATTACTATGCCATTGATAACTATGGTGCATTTACCCTGACCGACTCAAGCACTGCTCAAACAGGCAAAATAAGAGCTCGTGGTATTGAGAATTTAGATAAAGGAACAATGACTATAAACGGTGGCTCCGTGTACTCAATTGATTCTAATGGCGGTGCTTGCGTATGGAATGAAGCTGAGCTTTTTATTAATGGAGGCACTTTTAAGACCGAGTATGAAGGCAATCCAGGTGACACATACGGTCCAGGTTGTTTAAACAACAGCGGAACGGCAACAATTACGGGCGGAACATTTACTAGCGTAAACAGGCGTACCTATGCAATTATTTCAACAGGTAATTTGACCATTACTCCTTCTTCAGATAATTCAGTGAAAGTTTCAGGTGCTCATGGTGGTTTGGCGTCTGATGGTGGCTCTTTAAAAGTGAATGGCGGTAAGTATTCTTCTTCAGAATATTACGGATTGTATGTTTCTAATGATGCATCCACTGCAACAGTAACAATTAATGACGGTATTTTTTCAGGAAAAGAATATGCGGCATGGATTGGTAGTGACGGAAACGAAACAGTAGATAGCACTATCACTATTACGGGAGGATTCTTCTCAAAGCCTATCTTCACGCAAGAAAACACTATCAGTAATGCCCTTGTGATCACAGGCGGTACGTTTACGGTTAATGGGATTAACTCTTTTGATGTGTCGGCATATTATGACAAGGAAAAATTTTGCCAGGATCCTGGCGGAACAGTAATGAAGTGTATCCCAACAACCGCTGACAATGTTGTTATTCATGAACCTGAAGGTACTGATGCAGAACTAGTAATTGATGAACAAACGGCACAAACTTTATCTGTTGCTGCGAAAGCAGAATTGGAGAAGATAAAAACTGCTCCTGAAAATGAATTAACTGAAACGGAGAAAGATATCAGGAATGCTATAACAAATCAGCCAAACGCCGATATAAAATCTGAAATAGAGGTTGTTACTTCTTTGTTGAAAACCACCGAGATTCCTTCAGATGATTCTTCAGCTATTGATACGGAAAAACTAGATTCTGAAGAAGCAGTTGCCTACTTTGACTTGAAAGTAAGAATGAATGTGTGGGTAATTGTTGACGGAATGACTACTAAAATGCTTCTGCCTGAAATTGATACCCTGTCTGCTCCTCTTACCTTCAAGTTGAATGTAGATCCAAACCTTATTAAAGGAAAGACCGTACGCATTGCTCATGTCCATGAGGAAGAGGTAGACTTCATTGATCCGGTGGATGTTGATTATGAAAACGGCATAATTACGATAACTGCTCAGAAATTCTCTACGTTTGCAGTTCTTACCTCGGATGGTGAAATTAATCCAGACCAACCAGGTAGCTCTGACAAGCCTACTAACCCAGACCAGTCTGGCAACAATGGCAATGAAGGTACTGCCACAAACAATAATGCTTCGAATTCTTCAGGAAAGAATCTTGCTGAAACGGGAGATGCTTCCACCATTATGATAGTAGGCATGACCGTTTTTGCGTTGCTGTCTGCAGCAGCTTGTTTAGCAATGCTTGCTCGTAGGCGATTGCAGCAGAAATAAAAGCCTTACTTAATGTGTGCACAATATTCGATACGTGCAGAATGTCCAATCTACACACGTTTTGAAAGGTATAGCGAACATCCCTTGGTCTTATGCTCTATTGTTCGCTTAAATAATGGTATAAACGCGAATTAAGGCATAAGATTCTTCGCCAGCCTTAGTGCTCTTAATTTGGCTTAGGCCACAAAAAGAGCTTTGGGTGCCTGAAGAAATAAGGTATTCGCCATAATTGTCGGTGTTGTCTGCAATGTCGATAGAGAAGAATACCTTATCGGGAAAGTGAATACCAACAATAGTTCTCGTAGATTTTGCGAGAAACCATCCGTCCGACCAGCAAGGAGCTGCGGTTGGCGTTCTGCCAAAACGGAACCAATCGCAATCGCTGTAGTGGTACGCATCGGTACCTCCCATAGGAGTGTACGTTCCTAAATTAGCAATACCACCACCGTAGTTATAAATCGCGTCAAAACTGAAGGAGAGTCCATTTCCTAAATACGTTGCTTCGAAGGGTTTCATGGAAGCTGGCAAAGTGATTTGGTCAACCATGGTGGCATCAGAAGCGGAAATTTTTGTAATTTGGTAGTGAACGCTAGTGGAATCAGCGCGAGGAGTAATAACTACTCCATCAACAACAGGAGTTACGCGCGTAGCAAAAGGACGTTTGGAAGTCCAAGCAACACCAACTTCGCTAGAACCGAAAGTGGCATGCTTCAACGCGGATCTGTCGTTTGCGTTTTCGCCGGTGGTATTTGGGCAAACTTGCCAAAAAGCACGGTTTTGCACTGCCGCAATAGAAGGAGAAGCCCAGTTTTCATCTCCTTGATCCACTTGGACAATGTTTGATACTTCTCCACCAGAAAGAGAGCCTGTCATAACAATCCACTGTTTAGTGAAAAGGTTTGATTCAACCCAAATCATCCCGGAATCGCTACAGCGAACATCAAGAATCTCAAAGCCTTTATCGTGGTTTATGGCATTTTTGAGAACCACAGGATTTGACCCTGTGGACAAATACAGCAATCTGACCGTATTGAGAGGGCTTGCGGTTTCGCCCGGAACAAGACATGCGGCAACAGTGCTATTGTCGGCCCAACATAAAGAGCCATAAGGAAGCTTGAAGTTTCCAATTACTGCAACGTGGTCTGCCGAAGATACTTCAGATAAGTTGTCTAAGTTGGTAACTTTATTTTCTGGAACAGAAAGAATATCTAAATCACTGGTGCTTTTCGTATTAGAAGAGACCGCCTGACTTCCTACGCCGCCAACAATAGCAACACCTGCAAGCGCACCGGCGCCTATGAGAAGGCTCCTTCGTGAAAAAGGAACGCCGTTACCTGCTGAAAAACCTCCTGAGGAAAAGCCTCCTTCACCATAATCAGAGCGTTTGACTGTTTTGCCAACACTTGGACGAGAGCCGTCTAAGCTTGGTCGTGAAGACTCAGTGCTTGAAAGAGGGCCAGGGAGGGAGGTTGAAAAACCGCTTTTCTTTGTAGCGGAATTGTATGACGAAGAAACTCTTGGGCGAGGATTAACCGACCTGCGAGTAGGCTGTGATTTTGGGGTGTTTGTGTTCTGTTTTCTTTTCTGTGGCACGGGTTTATCCTGTATATATTCAAATCAATAAATGAAATTATTGCGTATTTCCTGCAGGGATATTGTGGCATTTGATTCAGAAAAAAGAGGGCATGGTGAGCAATTGCTACAATATTCCCAAACATGAAACTTGCATATCAATTATTATTTGTGAAAGAGCGCGTTAAGTAAAGGAGACTTATTATGAGCAACGAAACTCGACGCATTTTATTAGTTGAAGATGAAAAAGTAATTCGTGATGCAGTAGCTGCGTATCTCGAACGTGAAAAATACATGGTTGTATCGGTTGGAGATGGACAGGAAGCACTCGAAGAGTTTTCCCATCATCATTTCGATTTAGTTATTCTTGATCTTATGTTACCTCGCGTTCCGGGCGAACGAGTATGTCGTGCAATTCGTGACAATTCCGATGTGCCTATCATCATGCTTACCGCAAAGGGGGAAGTGGAAGACCGCATTATCGGACTAGAACTTGGCGCAGATGACTATTTGGTAAAGCCTTTTAGCCCACGTGAGTTGGTTGCGCGCGTTCGTGCTTTGCTTCGCCGTGTTCATTCCGAGAATGAATCCTCGCGTGAAGTAATGGAGTTTGGCGAATTGACCATTGACCTTTCTGGCCACAAGATTCTTGTTAATGGCGAAGAAGTGGACCTTACCGCAAGTGAGTTTAACTTGCTTACCACCTTGTGCCGTCAGCCAGGTAGGGTTTATTCGCGCATGGAGTTGGTTGAGAAAGTTCTTGGCTATGACTTCGAAGGATATGAGCGCACTATTGACTCTCACGTAAAGAATCTTCGCGCAAAAATTGGCGACAATCCACGTAATCCTAAATGGCTCCACACCGTTCATGGCGTAGGCTATCGTTTTGAGGATCCAACTAAACAGTAGATCCGTATTGCTATCAAGTAGTTGGTGGTGCTTGTCGCATGCGTTCTCTGTGCTGTGATGCGACAAGCCTACCAAATGAGTGAACTTAAAGAAAACCTTGGTTGGGAATATGATTAGCCAACAAGATACCTATTCTGAAGATAAAACGCGTGGCCTTAGTTTTACCTCTCGTGTTGCTATGGCTTTCGTGGTAGTAGCTATAGCAACCATTGCCGCTCTTGGTTGTGTTTTGGCTTGCATTTGGGAAGTTTTTTTCCAAGATTACACTCGCGAAAACATGGAACGTCTTGCAGACTCTATTGCAGAAAGCTGTGAAAAAACCTGGGGAGATTGGTATGGAGGAGCTCTTGCTTCAGCAAGTGCGGCAAGTGCTTTGTATGATTCCGTCTTTATTACCGTGGTAGATGCCGACGGTCATGTAATCTACAACGAACGTCCTTCTGGCGTTAGTGCGAATTTACCGATGCAAAAACAAATGGATAAGAACACCGCTATGGCTCCTATTATGAGTAATGGCGAAAAGGTTGGCGCAGTTTATGTAAGCGTTTTCGGCTCTGATTCATTGCTTACCGAGCCAGATATTCAGTTCAAAAACAACACCTACTTTGCGTTGTTTGTTGCTGCTTTTGTTGGCATTGTATTCGCTATGATTGCCGGTGTTGTCTTTGCGCGTGGAATGATGCGTCCGGTGCAGCAAATTACGGTTGCTGCCAATAAGCTTAAAGAGGGCGACATGACAGCCCGTACAGGAGTGCAAGTCAAAGGCGACATTGGCAGGTTGGCTTCAACGTTTGACGCAATGGCCGAAGAGTTAGAAGCAAACCAGAAGCTTGAACGTCAGCTTGTTACCGACGTTGCTCATGAGCTAAGAACTCCGCTGATGGCTATTCAGTCCACCGTTGAGGCAATGATTGATGGCGTTTTTAAGCCAGATCAAGAGCATTTGTCCACGCTTCATTCTGAAGTGTCACGCTTAAGCCGTTTAGTAGACGCATTGTTGAAGCTGTCTCGTTTGGAGAATCGTGCAACGCCAGTAGAGTTTGAACGCCTTGATTTGGTTGAATTGATGGATGCTATTGCCACAACTCATGCAGTGTTGGTTAACGAATCGGGCCTAGAGTTTGAATATATCCACGACCCTCATGTGTATGTTTATGGAAATAAAGACATGATTCGCCAAGCAACTGCAAACCTCATTTCTAACGCGGTGCGCTATACGCCTGAAGGAGGAAAGGTAACGCTTATTATCCACAAGGGCGACATTATGGGGCAGATTATTGTAAAAGATACCGGTATTGGTCTTACTGCTGAAGAAGCAAAGAAAGTATTCCAGCGTTTCTGGAGAGCTGATTCGGGTAGAGCGCGAGAAACAGGCGGCTTAGGAATTGGACTTTCGGTAGTAAAGGAAATTGTTGATAGGCATAACGGCTGGGTACGCGTAGAAGGAAGGCCGAACGAAGGAGCAACCTTTACTATCAATATTCCTCTTTACACTGAGCAAACAGCGCGAGTTACCCGCAAGCGCCTTTCGGGACGATCGTAGTGAGCAAGCTTGCATACAAGCAACACGCAAGTACCGCCTCAAGTGCCAACGGGTAAGTTCTCTGCAGAGCTTCCGGGAAGGTGTCCAGCAAGTATTTCGTGCGTATAGATCCCTCAAGATACGGCTAGTGTGCAAAGCTTACGAGCAAAAGTATCTACAGCAGGAAATTGGTTTATAACACGCTGGGCAAAATGGTTCATAATAAACAGGCAGACAAAAGCAGTTTCCTTTTGTGCGTTTGCTAATAAGCTACAGAACTTCGCACTCAAAAGGCATAACATGCTTGTGTTTGAGGATACTGATTAAAGCTATTATTTGATAAGCGGTTAAAACGTAAACATTCATGAGAAAGGAATGTTATGTCAGGAATTGATATTAAGCCAGACGCGCAAGGTAAGGTGCGCGATTTATACGATTTGGGAGACAAGCTTTTGTTTGTTGCTTCTGACCGTATTTCTGCTTTTGACTATATTTTGAAGGATGAAATTCCTTATAAGGGCCAGGTGCTTACTCAGATTTCTCTTTTCTGGTTCGATCTTTTGTCTGATGTTGTTGAGAATCACATTATTTCTACCGATGTTGCTGATTTACCAGAGAAGTTCCAGCCTTATGCAGACTACCTTAAAGGACGCTTTATGTTGGTAAAGAAAGCCGACATGCTTCCAGTAGAATGCATTGTTCGTGGTTATCTTACCGGTTCTGGCTTGAAGGATTACCAGGCAACCGGAAGCTTGTGCGGTATTGAATTGCCAGAAGGATTAGTCAATTCTTCAAAATTGCCACAGGCATTATTTACTCCTTCTACTAAGGCAGAAATTGGCGATCACGACGAAAACATCAGCTACGAAAAAACAGTTGAGCTTATTGGCGAAGAGAACGCTCAAGCAATTCGCGATCTTACCTTGGCGGTATACACCAAGGCGGCTGACTACGCAGCAAGCCGCGGCATTATTATTGCTGATACTAAATTGGAATTTGGCATTTATGACGGCAAGATTATTTTAGGCGATGAGGTATTGACCCCTGATTCATCTCGATTCTGGCCAGCAGAAACCTACGAAGTTGGAAAAGAGCAACCTAGCTTCGACAAGCAGTTTGTGCGCAATTGGCTGAATGAGAATTGGGATCGCAGCGGCGAACCTCCTCATCTTCCACAGGAAATTATTGAGAAAACAAGCCAGAAATATATTCAGGCCTACGAAATTCTTACGGGAAAGCCTTTCGAAAAGTAGCGCTTCTGGGTACAAAAGTGCGCAGTTGAGTGCGTGATAAGAAGGAGAGCGGCTGTTCAAGCGGGCGCAAAGGCGCAATTGGCTGTGTTAGCGTAAGGGCGAAACGCTGCCAAGTAAGTCATAATTAATGTGTGCGCAGTAGCTTGAAACCAACTGTGAAATAGAAAATAACCGTCCTTTTTTAGAGCGAAAAGGGCGGTTTTCTTTTGATCTGTCTTCCTTTCTTTTAGACAAATCTTAGAAACTGTGGAACAAATCGTAAAAACTAAGGCTTAAGGTTAGCCAACAAGGGTATTTGCCTGTACAATGAAGCTTCGAGAAAAAATGTACTTCTTTGTAAATCAAGGAGATTAATTAGATGTCAACACGTAATCCAATGAACGAACGCAACCAGGAAGGCGGCAAAAAGGGCACTACTCGTAAAAGTGCCGCATCAGCTAAGCCAGTACAGAAAGCTGCTTCTTCGGTTTATATGAAGGACCCAAATTACAAGCCTAAGAAGAAGCTTTCCGAAAAGATTTTTGGTGGTGGCGAGAAAGCTCCTGAGCTTTCTAAGAATCAACAGCGTAAGCAAGCTCAAAAAGAAAAAGAGCTTGAAGCACAGCGTGAAGTTGCAAAGCAAGAATATCAAGAAAAGCGCAAGAAAAAGAAGCGCTATACCTTGTTGGACATGGAAAATGAAACTCGTACCATTGAGAATCTTTCCGAAGAAGACAAGAAAGCAGCGGAGGCTCGTTATCGCAACCCAGGTACGGTAGCATATAAGCGTTGGCGTGCCGTATGGTTCATTCTTATTGGTTGCGGTTTGTGCACTTTGATTCCACCAATTGTCGCAAACGACGTATTCCTCAACAATGAGTTCCTTTCTTCTGTTTTCTATGTTCTTGGCTGGACCTTCATTGCTTTGGCTGTTGCTGTTGATGCATTGCGTATTCGTCCGTTGCGTAAGAATGCTCGTTATGGTCGCTCTACCGACAACTCTAAGAAAGCAACTCGTGCTCGCAAGCAGGCTCGCGCAAAGCAGAACCAAGAGCGCGCTGCACAGCGTAAAAAAGCACAGGAGCTCGCTAATAAGCAATAATGGAAGTTAAAGACGTTTTAGCGAAAGACTCTCCGAAAGTCGTAAAAAAACGAACACGTGAAATGCGCACCATCTCTCAGATGGTGTCGCTTTATTGTGCCGCTAATCACGAAAAAGATAAGAGAATCTATCAAGCCCACTGTAAAGAGTGGGTATGTTCCTCTTGTGCGCGCATTGATGCTTATGCAATTGAGCGCACTCTTCGTTGTAAGAAGATGGACGTGAAGACCAGCTGTGAGGAATGTGAAAATCATTGCTATAAGCCCGAGATGCGCGAAGAAATACGTGCAATCATGCGCTTTTCAGGTCCACGAATGATAAGAAAACATCCTGTTGCAGCAATTCGCCATCTGTTAAAGAAGTAAGTACGCAGTCGTTTTTGAGCTATGCGTTAAACCAGCGGCGCGGGCGTGTTACGCCAGCGGTGCAGCATATTAGACCAGCGTATCTTCCAGCGGCGTTAGCTCGTTACGCCAGCGTTGTTTTAGAGGCACCAGAGCCGTTACGTAAGTGGGTAGCGCATTAAACCAGCGGCGCCAAAATGCTCTCTCCTAGATAGCGAGCGCACGGCTCCATAGCAAAGGCAGGTTTGTATGCAATCATAGTAACGGTTGCATCTGCTATAAAACACGGGTTACTTGCCGCCCCAGTATCTGCCGAAATGCCACTCGGGATATCAATAGCCAAACAAAAGACATCTCTTCGTGTGCGTTCTTGATTTGCTAAAGAAATCCAGGTATCAAAAGGCGCCCTGATAGAGCTTTGTGAAAAGCCCGTACCTAAAATTCCATCGATAATCACATCTGCTTGAGCAAGAAGTGATATCAGTTCTCCAGTAGACGGATTGAGATAGAGGTGAGGTGTTTTCGAGGGCGCTCCTGCCCACAAGGCACAAAGCTCCACGGCTGTTTCGCATGCAGGTTCTGCTTTTATATCTTCAGCCGCCCGAGCGCTTACTAACGAAACGTCCCAGCCTGCTTGTGCTAATAGATGAGCAACAACCCAGCCATCGCCGCCATTGTTGCCTGATCCAGCAAAAACAACCGCTTTTTTCCCTTCCTTTTCGGGAAACTTTTCCAGCAGATAGCGGTATACGCTTTGTCCTGCACGCGCCATAAGTTCTTTGAGCGGAGTTCCCTGGGCGGCTATTTCCTGCTCTTTTTTTACAACTTCCGCTACGGGTAAAACATGCATTTTATTTACCCTTTCTAAGAAAAACTACCAAATAATAGGTCCAATAACGCGCTTGAGCCATCCTTCGATTGCAATTGCGCAGTTGCTTGCCTGATTTGAGGCAATGGCAATACCTTCTTCGTGAATAGCATCAGGACATACGCGCATGATGTCGTCTTGGGCGTGTCCCATACCGTCTCCTTCATGAATGCAGAACGGAAGAATAGTTTTATCTTCGAAGTCGAAGCTTTCTAAAAAAGTGAGCACAGCCATAGGAACGGTATTGCCATAGGAAGGAAAACCAATAAAGATCTCATCGTAATCGTCTAAATCACGAGGAAGAATCTTCAATTCAGGACGAGCGTCTGCCTTCTGATGAGCTAACGCCTGTTCAAGGCATTGTTGATAATTGTCTGAATAAGGCTCCAGCTGTTCAATTCTGAAAAGAGAACCTTCAGTAAAAGAAGCAATGCGATGAGCCACTAGTTCAACGGCAGTTTTTTCAACGAAAGAAGAGACGTCTGGTGCGTTTTCGGTATTTTCACAGCTTGGTACATAGTAAGCAACAAGAAAAGCCATCTATTCTCCTAAAAGACAGTAAACAAAACAAAGTACGAGCAAAATAGGTGCTTCAAAGCGAAAGGCAGATGAAACGAGGCGTGAGTCAGCCAGGCAAAAAAAGAAAAGCGCCGAGAGTACCTCGGCGCCATACCTCTTTTTTAGCTCAAGAAGTAATTTACGCCACCTTCGATAAGAGGTTGGTAATTATCTCCAGGAACATTCTTGTAAAGGCCGTTACCACTACGTTCGGTGTGACCCATCTTGCCTAAAATTCTGCCATCAGGACTGGTAATGCCTTCAATGGCAAGAACAGAGCCGTTAGGGCAAACGCTCATGTCTAAGGAAGGGTTGCCTGCTTCATCAACATACTGAGTTGCAATCTGACCATTTGCTTTAAGCTGGGCAAGCAATTCGTCAGAAATTACGAAGCGGCCTTCGCCATGACTAATAGCAATATTGTGGATGTCTCCTACTTGGCATAGAGAAAGCCAAGGGCTCAAAGAAGAAGCAACGCGAGTGCGAACTAAACGACTCTGATGACGACCAATATTGTTAAACGTAAGGGTAGGGCAAGAATCATCCATTGGGCGAATGTCGCCGTAAGGAACAAGACCAAGCTTTACCAACGCCTGGAAGCCATTGCAGATACCTAACATCAAGCCGTCTCGGTTTTGAAGAAGGTTGCGCACTGCTTCAGTCACTTCAGGAGAGCGGAAGAATGCGGTAATGAACTTTGCAGAACCGTCAGGTTCGTCGCCGCCCGAGAAGCCGCCTGGAAGCATGATAATCTGACTGTTATTGATAGCCTTAACCAACTTCTGAGTGCTTTCCACAACAGCATTTGGTGAAAGGTTGTTGATAACTAAGATTTCTGCTTTTGCACCTGCGCGTTCAAATGCTTTTGCGGTGTCGAATTCGCAGTTGGTGCCTGGGAATACTGGGATAATAACGCGTGGTTTTGCGGTGATAGTTTCCAAGGTTAAAGGAAGCTTTTCGGTGTAGCTAATTTGTTCAACGCAAGGACCTTCTCCGCGATAAGGGAATACTGGCTCAAGCGTGCCTTCCCATGCTTCTTGAATGTCTGCTAAGTTGATAGTCTCACCCGCAACACTCCAGAGGTAATCCTGGGTTGTGGTGCCAATCTCTTCAACAATTGCACCGTTTTCGCACGCATTTGCAATAAGCTGTGCTGCTGACAGACAAGAAGTCTTGTCGGCAGTTGCTGCAGCATTGGTGAGTTCAACAATAAAGGAGCCGTATGCAGGAACGAAAAGACCCGCTGCATCTTCGCCAAAGGCATCCGATGCAAACGCCAAGCCAATTCCATTACCTACGCACATTTTGAAGAGAGCTTCAGCATGGCCGCCATAGCCAGGAGTTGAAACAGCGGCAGCGTATCCGTTACCAATAAGCTCTTCAACCAAGTTCATAACGGCAAGCAAGCTGTCGGAATCTGGAGTAATGCCGTCTTCCTGGTATTCGGGAGAAATGCCAATTACGCGGCTACCAGCTGCTTTAAATTCGGGCGAAGTAATACGATCAACCTTGCCGCATGCGGTAGCAAAGCTTACTAAGGTTGGAGGAACGTCTAAGTTTTCGAACGAACCTGACATTGAGTCTTTGCCGCCAATTGAACCAACTTCCAAATCAAGTTGAGCCATCAAAGAGCCTAACAATGCAGCGGTTGGCTTGCCCCAACGCTCAGGATCTTGGCGCAGGCGCTCAAAGTATTCCTGGAAGCTGAAGTATGATTCAGTGCGTTTAAAGCCAGAAGCAATCAGTTTTGCCAAGCTTTCAACAACCGCAATATAAGAGCCGGTAAATTGGTCTGCTTCTGTTAAGTAAGGATTGAAGCCCCATGCCATACCAGAGCAGGTATTGGTTTCTCCCTCAACAGGAAGTTTTGCAGCCATAGCCAGCGAAGGGGTGAGCTGATACTTGCCGCCAAATGGCATAAGTACGGTAGCTGCGCCAATGGTTGAGTCAAAGCGCTCAGATAAGCCCTTGTTGGAACAGATGTTTAAGTCGGTTACCACAGAGGTGAGCTTTTCAGCAACGCTTTCGCCGGCCCATTCTTTGGAATATTCTTTGCCTGCGCATACATGAACGGTAGTGCTCTTTGGGGCACCGTTAGAAGCTAAGAATTCGCGGCTTACGTTAATAATTGGTGTACCGCGCCATTCCATGATTACTCTGCCGGTATCGGTAACGTCCGCGATAGGAGTTGCTTCAAGGTTTTCTTCAGTTGCGTACTCAATGAATTTCTCAACGTTTTCAGCCGCCAAAACAACAGCCATACGCTCTTGGCTTTCTGCGATAGCAAGTTCGGTGCCGTCAAGACCTTCGTATTTCTTTGGCACGCGATCAAGATATACATGAATTGCGTCTGCCAATTCTCCAACAGCAACAGAAACACCGCCAGCGCCGAAGTCATTGCAGCGCTTAATCATTTCAGTAGCTTCTTTTCTGCGGAATAAACGCTGAATCTTGCGTTCTACTGGTGGGTTGCCTTTTTGAACTTCCGCACCGCAAGATTCCAAGCTGTCAAGATTGTGGGCTTTCGAAGAACCTGTTGCGCCTCCAATACCGTCACGACCAGTGCGGCCACCAAGCAAAACAACAACGTCACCAGGAGCAGGAACTTCGCGCTTTACGTGATCTGCTGGGGTAGCAGCACTTACCGCACCAATTTCCATGCGCTTAGCTTCGTAGCCTGGATGATAGATTTCATTAACCTGGCCTGTTGCCAAGCCGATCTGGTTACCATAAGAAGAGTAGCCAGCAGCTGCCGTGGTAACGAGCTTGCGCTGAGGAAGCTTTCCTTCACGTGTTTCAGAAACAGGAACAAGCGGATTAGCAGCACCGGTTACGCGCATTGCCTGGTATACATAGCTACGACCACTCAAAGGGTCACGAATGCATCCGCCCAAGCAGGTTGCTGCACCACCAAAAGGTTCAATTTCGGTTGGATGATTGTGGGTTTCGTTCTTGAAGAGGTAGAGCCAATCCTGCTCTTCACCATCAACATCAACCTTTACTTTTACGGTGCAAGCGTTGATTTCCTCGGATTCGTCCAAGGTTGTTAAAATTCCCTGAGACTTGAGGTATTTTGCACCAATGGAGGCCATGTCCATAAGACAAAGATCTTTTTCGTCTCGCCCTAATTCATGGCGAAGTTCAAGGTATTTATTGAAAGCTTCTTCTGCCTTCTTATCATCGAAGGTGATGGTTTCAAGAACAGTGCCGAAAGTGGTGTGACGACAGTGATCAGACCAATACGTGTCAACCATTTTGATTTCGGTGATGGTAGGGTTGCGTTTTTCGGTCTCTTTAAAGTACTTCTGGAAGAAAACGATATCAGCAGTATCCATTGCAAGACCACGCTGAGCAATAAACGCTTCAAGGCCTTCTTGGTCAAGATCAATAAAACCTTCTACAATTTCAACATCTCCAGGAACAGGGTAGTTCATCTTGAGCGTTTCAATCTCTTCAAGAGAGGCTTCACGAGACTCAATTGGGTTAATCAAGTAGTGCTTGATTGCGGCAACATCTTCGTCAGAAAGAGCTCCCGACAAATAATAAAGCGTTGCACTGCGAACTTCTGGGCGTTCACCCTGGCTAATAAGCTGGATGCATTCGCTTGCTGAGTCTGCACGCTGATCAAATTGACCAGGAAGAAATTCAATAGCGAAAACTACCGCACCATTAGCTTCAGGGGCTTGGGTAGTTGCAATATCAGATTGTGGCTCACTGAAAACGGTAGGAATGCAAGAAGTGAACAAGGCGTCACTAATTCCTTCAACGTCGTAGCGATTAATCACACGAAGACCTTCAAGACCTTCGATGCCTAAAATGTCACGAAGCTCATGCTTGAGCTGTGTTGCTTCAACGTCGAATCCAGGTTTCTTTTCCACGTATACACGAGAAACCATATAGGCTTTCCTTTCGGACGAATTTTTGCATACATAAACAATAATAAAGGACGATGACGGTAATGGGGCTTTTTTTGTTGCTATATTCCCCAGTGGCGCCAGGAAATTCCGACCAAATACGAGCAATTTCAGTAAATTGATTACTGAGAAAAAATTGTGAACACGGTGCGGTAGAGTGTTTTGGCAAGAAAGATAGAGAAAGAGAGACCATGCGATTAATTTCTTGGAACGTAAATGGCCTTCGTGCAGTTATGAAAAAAGGCTTCATGGATATTTTTGACGAATTCAATGCGGATGTCTTTGCGCTGCAGGAAACAAAATTGCAAGCAGGACAAATTGAGATGGAGCTTCCTGGATACCATCAGTATTGGAATTATGCTGAAAAGAAGGGCTATTCGGGCACTGCGGTGTTTTGCAAAGAAAAACCTTTGCGCGTGCTCGACAAAATAGGTATTCCTGAACTTGATACTGAAGGCAGAATATTGGCGTTGGAGTTTGAAAACTACTGGTTTGTTAACGTGTATACCCCAAACGCTCAAAGTGAACTGAAGCGTCTTGATCATCGTATGGATTGGGATGATGCGTTCCGTGATTTCTGTAAATCTTTAGAGCAGGGCATTACCCCTGAGGATGCAAAAAAGCTAGCAGGTCCTTCGTCTTCACCAAAACCGGTAGTTATGACGGGTGACTTCAACGTTGCTCATCAAGAAATTGACTTGAAGAACCCAAGAACAAACCGAGGCAATCCTGGTTTTTCTGACGAAGAGCGCGAAAAATTCACCAAGCTCCTTAATGAGGGCTTTATTGATACGTTTCGCCTGCTCCACCCAAACTTAGAGGGCGCGTATTCATGGTGGTCGTATCGCTTTAATGCGCGGGCCAATAACGCGGGATGGCGCATTGACTACTTCTTGGTAAGTCAGCAACTTCGCGAAAAGGTGGTTATGGCTCATATTTATGATGATGTTTTCGGTTCGGACCATTGCCCTGTAAGTGTAGAGTTGGATATTTAGCACCTGCGAAAAAACGTAGTATCATACGATGAATCGAACGCGATGCCTAAGTCGCATTGTATGAATTAGTGAGGATAAGAGTGGATTTAGAAAAAATTGAACAGGGGGTACGCCTCATTTTAGAAGGCGTAGGCGAAGACCCTGAGCGTGAAGGTTTGAAAAAAACCCCTGAACGAGTAGCAAAAATGTACGAAGAGTGTTTCGCAGGACTCACTCAGGATCCTGCCGTACATTTTGAAACTACCTTTGATGAGCATCATCAGGAAATGGTTTTGGTGCGTGACATTCCGTTTTACTCGATGTGCGAGCACCATTTGGCACCATTTTTCGGTAAGGCTCATGTGGCCTATATTCCAAACAAAGAAGGTCGTGTGTGCGGCTTGTCAAAATTGGCTCGATTAGTTGACGTATACGCACGCAGGCCACAGGTTCAAGAACGTCTTACTTCCCAGATTGCAGATACCTTAGTTGAAATGCTGAACCCAGAGGGAGTAATGGTGGTTATCGAAGCTGAGCATCTTTGCATGAGCATGCGCGGAGTAAAGAAGGCAGGAGCTCAAACGCGTACAAGTGCGGTTCGCGGTTCTTTCCAAAAAAACCATGCAACACGCGCTGAGGCTATGTCACTCATTTTCGCTGGCTAATAACGGTTTGGTTGCAATCTAATAAGCTACCGGACAAAAAAGAAGTTTTGTTGAAATCTATACGGGGTTTCTAGAGTAGAATACCCTATAGAAAAAATTGAAAGGATAAGTAATGCGTTGTGTAATTTCCGTTTTAGGCAAAGACCGTAGCGGCATCGTAGCAGCAATTGCAAATGTTCTTGCCGATAACGCAGCAAACATTGACGATATCAGCCAGACCATCTTGGATGATATCTTCTCTATGACTATGCTCGTTACTATCAGCGAAGAAGAGGGCAGCTTCAATAAAGTTCAGGAAGCTCTTGATGCGGTAGGCGAAGACCTTGGTATTCAGGTTATTATTCAGCGTGAAGACGTATTTCAGTTCATGTACAAAATCTAAGTTGAACTAAGTTAGAGCGATATAAAACAGCAAAGCGGCATTACCTAGTGCCGCTTTCACGTATGGAGCGAAAGGGAGCGATATGGAATTACAGGAGATGGTGTTCAACATTGCCTATGTCTGCATCATTATTATGCTGGTGTTTGTTCTTGGCGGTGACATTTTGAAGAAACGTAAAATGAGGAACACCTCTCTGGAAGAAGAGGAAGCCCTTGGTGAAACTCTTTCTGAATTGCCTCAAGACCAATTCCGCGTGTTGAAGGACGTTCGTGTTGTTTCTAAGTTGGGAAAATCACGTGCGGACTACATTATCGTGTCGGTATATGGCATCTTCGCTCTTGAGTTCCGTGCATTCTATATTCTTATTGGCGGTCATGAGTATTCGCAGAAGTGGAAGAAATCCATGCGCTTTAAGCGTGAGGACTTTATTAGCCCAATGTGGGTTGCAAAGGTTCACAATGTTGCTATCAAGCAGGCTCTTGCTGATGCAGGAATTCAGGAACCAGAAAACATGCGTTACTTCGCGGTAGCAGGTTTCCCTAATTGTGCCGATCCAAGCTACTGTATTCTTGAAGAAAACACGAGCTTTGCAGGTAAAACTGATGAACTTCTTCCATGGATCGAATCCTGGGATTGCGAAGAGCCAGTCTTTACTATTGAAGAAGTTGAAAAGATTGCAAAGGTAATTGAAGACTATTCCAAAAAAGTTGAAGCAATGCCTGATCCAGAGCCTTATAACATGAAGGAATTAGGTCTTCCAGAGGAATATAAGGCATTCACTCGTTTTGCTGATGACACTGAGTATCAAAACGCTCGTAAGGACGCTGCGCTTGCTCGTGCTATCAATGAAATGGAAGAGGAAGAAGAAGGCGAACAGGAAGACGGCAACCGCAAAGAATAGTGCCTGAAAAAGAACATTCTTTTTCGCGTGTGTTGTTGCTAGACACATTTCTCAACAAGGAGAGTGCATTCCATGAATGCTTTGCCAACAGAAAAACCAAAAGGGATGCTTGAGGGCATCCCTTCTTCATATTCGGCCCTTGAGCGCGCCTTGGAGGTATCAAAGCGAACAGTTACTGTTGGTTTTGATTGGGATACCGTAGATGAGGTATGGGACAAGGTTGAAGAAGAATGCCAAGAACTAAAGGAGGCCTACAAGCAAGGGGATAAAACCGAAATTCAGCTTGAAATGGGAGATGTTTTATTTTCTCTTGTTAATGTAGCTCGAAAAATGGGCGTCGATGCTGAAGAGGCACTCCAAGCAACATGCGACAAGTTTAGCTGGCGCTGGGAGGCAATGGAGCAAATGGCTTTCCAGAAAGGCCAAAAGATAGGGGCTCTTTCTATGGATGAGTTGCAAGAGCTTTGGGATAAAGCAAAAGAGGTAGAAAAGGCAGAAAAGGCTTAAGCGCCCGAGTGAGTTTAGAGCGCAAATGGCTTTTCGAAAAGAAATTGGGTGAAGTGCGAAGAAAAAAGAGAAAACTAAACACCAGCACAAAGCTGGTGTTATAACGGAAAAGCGGAAAAGCGCTTCAAAAAGGTTCTCCCCGCAGCCCTAGGGGGATGGACCGCGGGGAGGTTCAGAAAAGAATCTCGCAAGAATCATTTCTGCGGCGGATGATTAGGAATCCACCGATACGGAATCGTGGCCTTGAGGGGACTAGCCACGCCCTTATTATATAATTATCAATAAGCTATTGAAATAACTAATCTATAGATTTTGTTTATATAGAAAAAATTTTTTGGCCCTTTACGTGGGGAATTATAAAATTTGAACACGTTTTAGATACTCTTTGATAGATATTTAAAATAATCAATGAGTCTTTCTAAGAGATTGCGAAAAGGAATACGAAATATGACGAAAATCTATTCGTATACAAAACCACTAAATGTAGATGTAGTTGATGCATTCTGTGTACTACAGAAAGGGTTTACCGATCAATTTGTCTACTATGACAAGGAACGCCTTTGCCGGGTAATGGGTCTTGGAAGGTGCATTGCGCTTCCTTCTTTGTCGGGAGTAGAGCATGTTATTCAGGGAGAAACCAGCCAGGCACCAATTTTCTTCTCATTTAATAGATTTGATGCAGGAAATCCAAAACCGGCAGACGAAATGATGCAAGCATTTCCTCATTTACGTTTGTTACTTCCTGAAGTTGTTCTGATTGAAAACGAAGAGGGTTCTTTTTTGCAAGTAAATAGCCTTGGTCCGGTATACCAAGGTCGTGTTCATCGTTTTGAGAAACATTCAGCTTCGGCAAAACCAAGGCAGCGTCGCACTATTGAGTTCAGTCTTGAACAAGATTCTTATGAGGTGTGGGATGCTATGCTCACTAAGATTTTGGACAAAATAAGTCAGGGAAGCATTGCTAAGCTTGTTCCTTGCAGAAGGCAAAAACTCACCACTACCGAACCATTTTCTTCAAAAGATCTTTTAGTAAATTTGATTGATGGTTCTGCTTTAGGAAAAGTCTTTTTGTACCGCTACGGAGACGTGTTTTTCTGCGGATGCACTCCTGAGCTCCTTATTCGAAAGAAGGGAAATCAGGTGGAAAGTATGTGTTTAGCGGGCACGGCACCTATGGGTCAGAATGAAGCACAACAACAGGAATATGGTCAGGCCCTCTTAGCAGATGATAAGAATCGCAGAGAGCATGAATACGTGGTCTCTTTCATTCGCAGTGTTTTTGAGCGCAATTGCCATAAGGTTGATATTCCTTCTGAGCCTCAATTGATGCCTCTAAAGCACGTTCAGCACTTGTATACTCCTGCAAAAGCCGAAGTAATGGAGGGAACTTCACTTCTCTCTTTGGCTGCGCAACTTCATCCAACACCTGCTCTTTCGGGAACGCCAGTAGGTGAGGCGTTGATGGCCTTGCGTGAAGTTGAGAGCTTTAACCGAGGATTCTTCGGCGGTACCGTAGGGTTTGTTGACGGCGATGGTAATGGCGAATTTGCGGTAGCTATCCGTTCAGGCGTGTTTGATGGCGAAGGCGGCTGGGTTTATGCAGGCTGCGGCGTTGTTGAAGGCAGTGATGCGCCAAGCGAATTCGCAGAAATAAACTTGAAGCTAAAAACTATCTTGAGTGCATTTTCGGCAGAATAGATTTTTCGGGAGAGCTACCATGAGTGTTACTTCGCATCCAGGGCAAACTATGGCGTTGTTTGTTTCTTCGTTTGTTGATGAGTTAGTCCGCTTAGGCGTCCACGATTTCGTGGTGAGCCCTGGTTCTCGCTCAACTCCTTTGTCGATGACGGTGTTTGAACGCGAGCAACGCTTTGGAGATGTGGAAGTCTACCTTGATATTGATGAGCGCGGGGCAGCTTTTTTTGCTCTTGGTTTAGCGAAGGCTTCAGCAAAACCAACCTGTGTAATTTGTACGTCGGGCACCGCGCTGGCAAATTACTATCCTGCCGTAATGGAGGCAGAAACATCACGCGTGCCTTTGATTGTCTTATCGGGTGATAGGCCTATGCGTCTTCAAAAGTTGGGGGCTCCTCAAACGTGCAACCAGGTTGAAGCCTTTGGTTCGCATGTTAAAGGCTTTTGGCAGATGCCTGAGCCAAACGACACTGAAGAGAGTTTGCATCACGTAAGACAAGTAGCACGGGAAAGCGTAGCCGCCGCTGCTCCTTTTAGTCTTGTTTCGGGTCCTGTTCACATTAACTTTCCTTTTGATGAGCCTCTAAAACCTGATTTTTCAGTCCAGGGTGTTTTTGAAGCAGGCAGGGCAGAGCAGGGTTTGATTCTCCCTGGCTTAGTTGAGCATGAGCAGGTGCTCTTTAATGAGAGCTTGGAAACCATCCAAGCTTTTTTGAAGTCACACACGACAATTTGTTTATGTGGCGAAGGGGTGTTTTTGCCCGGCATTTCCAAAGAGGAGCAAGATGAACAAGCTGAAATTTTGTTTGCCTGGGCGCAGCAGTATGACATTGCGCTTTTTGCCGATCCTCTTTCTGGCCTGCGTAAATATAGCCACCCTGCCGTAATTGATAATTACGATAGTATTCTTTCGGGAGATGAAATCCCTTACTTCGATACGGTAATTCGCTTTGGCAGATATCCAATTTCGAAGAAAACGTTCAAGCTACTTGAATGGTTCGAGCATACCCAGATTGTAGTTGACCCGGTTAATACACGCGATTTCAACAGCAAGACCACCACGTTGGTGCGCATGAATCCAATGGACTTCGTCATCTCTATGGTGGCAGTAGATGGTATCAATCAAGGCCAAGATACCCAGAAAGCTCCTTATTGTGCGTCTGATTCCTCGGAGTCCGCACTTTCGCTCTGGGTTAATCTCAATAAAGAAACTGCTAAGCGCATTGAAGCAGTTGATCAAGCAGGAGATGATTTATTCGAGGGGTCTTATGTGCACGCTTTGGCAAACCTTATGCCAAATAACTCGTTGTTATTTTCTGCAGCAAGCATGAGTATTCGTGCTCTTGATACGTTTTACTTGAAGCGAGACAGCAACATTACGCTTATGTCGAATCGTGGCTTGAATGGCATTGATGGAACCTTGTCTACTGCTTTTGGTGCGGCTTGTTATTTCGAAAAAACGGTACTTCTTACCGGTGATTTGACGTGCCTTCATGATATTAATGCGTTGGCACTCCAGCATGAATTTTCGCTTCGTCAAAAAAGGGGGAAGAAAAAACCAAAGATAACTGTGGTGCTCCTTAATAATCATGGCGGTGCAATTTTCGATATGCTTCCGCAGGCATCAGACGAAGACTATTTCGAGCGCCTGTTCCTTACCCCTCAAAATGTTGGTTTTTCCCATATTGCGCAAGGCTTTGGCGTTCCTTATAAAAAAGTGGCAACGCTTCAGGATTTCCGTCGTGCTTTCTACGAATTTGGAAACAACGAAGGAATAAGTTTCATTGAAATTGAAACTCCTCTACGAGGAGTTCGCGAGCGCTATAGTCCGTATCAGTAGAGCTTGAGCGGTAATTACTTGCGAATTTTTGCTGGATACTTCTGGTTTAGAAATTCGCAGAGATTAATACGTAACGGCGTAACGGGAGTAAACGTGGTAACAGGGCTTCTTTTATGGCGCTTCGAGTGATGGCTGGTACAATGGTTTACCAAAATAGAAACAAGCAAATTCTTATGGCGGCCTAATATTCATGCGGTTGTATAAACCGTACGGTGGCGTTAAGCCGTGTAACGGAGCTAAAATCCGTCCGGTAGAACTAAGATCTGTCCGGAGATATTAAAACCATGTGGTGGCGTTAAACCGTCCGGTGGATAGGTATCCATGCGGCGGTTTTATAGAGAAGAGAACAGGGAATATGACTACAACAGATGAAAACTATTCTGCTCAACCCGTTGTTTTCGAGGTTGAGCTCCCAAGCGAAAAACGTTTAACGTGCAATACCTTTGTTCACTGCTGGGGTAATGAACAGAATCCAGCAGTAGTTTTGCTTCATGGCTTTATGCAGTCGGGTAAAACATGGGAACCGCTTGCTCTTGAGTTAGCAAAAACCTATTACGTGATTGCTCCTGATTTGATTGGTCACGGAAAAACCACCTTGAGCAATGCTGAAGAGCCAATGGCATATTCGCTTCCTATGTATATCGACCAAATTGAGGTAGTAATCAGCTTGCTGTGCCCTCAAGCACCGGTTGCAATGATTGGCTACTCCATGGGTGGTAGAATGGCTGCTCTTTTTGCAACAAGCTACCCTGACAAGGTATCCACGGTGATTCTTGAGTCTGCGGGCTTAGGTCCTGCAAATGGTCAGGAACGAGCAGAACGTACCGAGAAAAACAATGTAACAGTTGAAAAGCTCAACACAATGCTTTTCCCTGACTTCGTGGAGTACTGGCAGGAGTTGCCTTTATTCGCATCTCAAAAAGAGTTGCCAGAAATTGTGCGCGCTCAGGTGTATAACGAAAGACTCAACAATGATCCTGAAGCCCTTGCGCTATCTGTTGAGTTTGCGGGCGCTCATCGCATGACAAACCTTCGCTTGCCTCTGTGCTCAACCAGCCAGCCTGTTCTTTATTTGGCAGGTTCAAAGGATGTCACGTATACTGAGGTGGCACAATCTTTGGCTCAAAAGGCTGAAAGTTTCAATGCAACTGAACATATTGAAACCAAAATTGTTGAAAATGCAGGTCACAATATTCATTTGGAAAAGCCAGAAGAATTTCTTTCGCTAGTCAAAGAATATTTGGCCGCACATTACCAGTAAATTTCTTTCATTGAGGAGTGTTCTATGAGTGAATTTCCTTGGGTAAAAGGAAAGGAATATCAGGAAATCATCTATGAAACCATGGATGGTATCGCAAAGATTTCCTTTAATCGTCCTGAGCGACGTAATGCCTTTACTCCCCTAACTGCAATGGAGCTCTATGATGCGCTCAGTCTTGCGCGCGATGACCAGAGCATTGGCGTAATCATCCTCACGGGCGCAAATCATGGTGGACGCCATGAAGACGAAGCATTCTGTTCAGGCGGTGACCAGAAGAAGCGCGGTACCGGCGGTTATGTAGGCGAAGATAACATTCCTCGCTTGAACATCTTGGATGTTCAGAGGCTCATTCGCATTATTCCAAAGCCAGTAATTGCTATGGTTAACGGATACGCAGTTGGCGGTGGCCACGTTCTTCATATCTTGTGCGACCTCTCAATTGCCGCAGAAACCGCAAAGTTTGGCCAAACAGGCCCTCGCGTTGGTAGTTTTGATGCGGGCTATGGTGCAGGTTATTTGGCTGCTATTGTTGGCCAGAAAAAGGCACGAGAAATATGGTATCTTTGCCGCTTGTATACTGCTCAGGAAGCATTGGAAATGGGCTTGGTAAACAAGGTAGTTCCTTTCGAAGATTTGGAAGCCGAATGCGTTGACTGGGCACGTCAGATGTTGAAGCATTCACCAACCGCATTGCGTTTCTTGAAAGCTTCTTTCAATGCGGCAACCGATGGGTTGGCTGGTCTGCAGCAGTTTGGCGGAGATGCTACCTTGCTCTACTACACAACTGCCGAGGCAATGGAAGGTCGTGACGCCTTCAAGGAGCACAGAGATCCAGATTTTGATCAATTCCCTAAGTTTCCTTAGGCCATCAGCTCAAAAACCTACCAAAAAAGAATTACAATTTAATGAGGCCTGCGGCATGCGGGCCTCATTTGTATGAAGTAATTCGCTATGAGGGGATTTGCTTTTTTGGCGCCTAACCTTCTATAACTTAAGGGCAATCTATGATTTCTACACTTACGAAACTCGCTCAGAAAAAACCGGAAGCTCCTTTCTTTTATGCTCAGCTTGACTCGGGCTCTTCTATTTATTCATATGGAAAAACTCAGTTCGTGAGTGCCTCTCTTGCTCAGCAGCTAGTAAAGAAAAATTTAGTGAAAGACGGCTATCTTGCCTGCAATATGTTTAATGGTCCTGAATTTGTCTTCTTGGTTCTTGCAGCTGCCTATGCAGGAATTACGCTTTCGGTTCTGAATCCTCGTTTGTCTGATGAAGAACGCACGTTACGCAAAGTGGAGCTTGAAAATGCCTGCTCGGAAAAGGATATTCCTGTATTAGAAGAAAACGACATTAGACGTCTTATTCTTGAGGGTACAGGGCTAAGCTTACGTGACTTGGCATCTTACCAAGGACCTCTTCCAAGCTCGGCTTATCTCAATAGTTTAGATTTTGCGCGCAAGTGTATTGATGAAGGACGTGTGGGCAATGGCGGCATAATCATGTTCACTTCGGGAAGTTCAGGTACACCAAAAGCAACAAAGCTTCCATGGAAGAGCATTATTTCTGCAGCTAAAGCAGCTAACGAAACACTCAATACCGTTCGAAAAGTGGTTTGGCAGCTGGTTTTACCTATGTGCCATATTGGGGGCCTACAAATTATGGTGCGCTCTCTCTTAAACGAGAATCCTTTCATTTTGTACTCTCGCTATCAACCTATGCGCATATTAAATGACGCTCTGAGCTATAAAGTAACTCACATTTCAGTAGTGGATAAAATCCTGCAGGATTTACTTGAAAACGACCGTGACAAAATCATCAGTCAGTACAAGTGCATTCTTTTGGGAGGTGCTGGCCTTAATCAAAAAACGCTTCAAAGCGCCCTTCGCGCAAAAGCGAAAGTGTATGCAAGTTACGGCATGACGGAAACTTCAAGCATGATTGCATGCGCAAAGGTTGGAAGAGGTTTTGATGGTGGACTTGAAGTGCTCCCTGGTTATTCCGTTCGTGTTTTCCAGCCTGATAAGGAAGGGGTAGGCCAGCTTCAGGTAAAAGGCCCTGGCATTTTTGAAGGCTACCTTAACGCTCGAACGCCTCAATCGCTTGATGGCTTCTTTGTAACAGGAGATCGTGCTTCGCTTGATAAAGCGGGACGAATTCATATGCACGAGCGTGTTGAGGACCTCATTATTTCCGGAGGAGAAAACATCTATCCTGCAGAGATTCGAAAAGTGCTTTTAGGCATCCCTGGTGTTAAAGATGCTTATGTATTTGGTACTCCCGATGAGACGTGGGGATATAGACCCGTTGCATTTGTTGAGGCAGATTTTTCTGCTGAAGCAATTGCAAAAGACTACGAGCAAGATGGTCTTGATTTCGAAAAGATTGGCATAAAGCCTGCGAACTGTGCGCAGGAATTCGCGCGTCATATTCACGAGTTTTTGACGGGTCGCATGTCAAAGCTTCATCATCCAAAACACGTGTTTGTGTTGAAAGAATTCCCTAGGACTGGCGTTGGTAAGGTTGATGCGCAGGTTCTTAAGCGCTTGTATGATTTGCGCATTGACATTAAAGAAGTGTCGGCCACCATGGTCAAGCAGCCGTTTGCTCAGCCAATTAAAACGGCAAAAGCTACTATTGAGCAACGAACAAGTTTCTTTGTTGAAGTGAAGGACTGGGCTGGAAGAACAGGCGTTGCTGAGTGCGTTTCTTTTGATTCTGATTGGTATCTGCCTGAGGTAATCCAGGAAGACTACGAGATTGTGAAACGGAAGATTGCTAAGGTAATTACGCACGAGCGCTATATGCACCCATCGGAGGTTGCACGTTCTTTAAACTGTTTTCCGCTTCTTGATAATTATCCTATGGCTAAGGCAGCCGTTGAGCCTGCTATTTGGGACCTGTATGGCAAAATCACGGGCAAACCGCTGAGTGTTTTGATTAACGAAAAACCAGTTATCAGTACTCTTATTGCTGAGACCAGTAATGCTCAATCGGACGACATGATGCAGGTAGTTGGTTTAGCAAAACACTTAGAGGACACTCAAGTTCAATCTGCACCGCAAGCGCCAAAAGCAGGTAGGTCAACCAATGAGTTACTCCCAAAGAAAGTTCCAGGTGGCGTGGTAATTGGTATTAAGTCTACCGAAGAGACGCTTGAGGCAGTTCGCAGGGCAGTAGATTCGGGATATAGCCGTGTGAAAATAAAAATCTCTCCTGATTCTTGCATAGAGAAAGTGCGTAAGGTGCGTCAGGAGTTTCCTTTATTAACCATTATGCTTGACGCTAACCAAAGCTTTACCGAAAACGATGCGGCGCTTCTCAAAGAATTCGACTCTTTGAATATTGCTTGCATTGAAGAGCCTCTTAATCCGCAGGTTATTCCTTATAAAGCATCCGAGGATATTTTTGCACGGCTCTCAAGCCTTCAGCGAGCGCTAAAGACTCCTATTGCACTTGATGAGTCTATTGCTACTATTGCTGATCTTGATAGGGCAACCAGATATACCAATTTGTCGTGCTATGTTTTAAAGATTGCAAAATTCGGAGGAATTCAACCAGCGCTCTCGTTCTATAAATGGGCTCTTGCTCACGGAAAAACTATTTGGATGGGCGGCATGTACGACACGGGCATTTCGAAGCGTATGCATGCTGCTTTCGAAACGTTGCCAGGTATTGATTTGCCAGGAGATATTTCTGAAGCAACTTTGTATTTTAAGGAAGATTGCGCCAAACCGGCTCTTTTGGTTGAACAAGGCGAAATTGTGCTAAGCCAGCCCGGTTTTGAAGCTGGTTTGGGTTGCCAATTGAATAAGGAATATGTTGATTTATTTACGATAGATTCATTTACGTTGGTAGGGTAAAGAGAAAGGAGAAGGAGTGAGAAAGAAATTCCTGTGCCTTTTTGCAGCGTTTGCTTTAGTGCTTGTACTGCCAATGAGTGCGTTTGCTGCAAGTTCGGCCTTTGACGAAAAAGGGGCGTCGGGCTCCTCGGATAGCTTTGTGGCGGTAGACGACTTTACCGGCAATTCGTTCTTTATCGAGCACACTGCTTCTAACGTTTCTGCAGAGTCAGATTTTTATTGGGTTGGTTCAAGTCTTGCCGCAACAAATTTGAAAGTTGGCACGTCAGGAAATGGTAGTTTGATTGCTGCGGGTTCTTCGCTCGACTTTTCTAACTGTCAGGTAGCAGACAGCGTTCGAGTAGCGGGTTCAGTGCTTTCATTCGATAACGTAACTGCAGGTAATAATTTTACCGTAGCAGGTAGCGATCTTTCGTTTGGTAAGGGTACTTCTGGCAATGGTTTGTACGTAGCGGGTTCTTCGGTTTCGCTTCAAGGTACTTATAACGGCGTAGTAGTTGCCGCGGGTGCTATTACCGTTGACAACCTTGTCTGCAGTGGCAATGTTTCCTTGTCGGGTGAAACTATTACCATTGGTTCAAACGTATCTATTGCAGGCACTTTAGAAGTTCCAGAAGCTTCAAAGGTTGAAATTGCTGAAGGAGCAACTATTGCCAATATCGTAAAAACCGAGGAGAGCGATGTTGAGGTAAGTGCAAGTCCTACTCCTTCCATTAGCATTCTTCAGATTGCGTTTTCTTGCATTGCTCATATTTTAATGGTGGGCTTGTTTTTCTGGCTTATGCGTGAGCGTCTTGACAAGATGGCGAAAACAACCTCGGCAAGTTGGGGAAAAACCATTTTGATTGGTTTGGCAACCTTCTTCTTACTGCCGCTTGTTTTGATTATTGCTTGCTTCCCGCTTGTTACTATTCCAATTGTGTTCTTGATTTCTGCTGCAATGATGCTTATTTGGCTTTGCGCAATTCCACTTGCGGGTGCTGCACTGGGAAAGATTTTCTTTAAGAATATGAAGCCTCTTTACTCAGGCATTCTTTTGACTGTTATTTTCACCGTTCTTGCTTGTTTGCCATACATGACCATTGCAGTTAATTTCGTATGCACCGTTGTAACAGCAGGTTATATTGCTCAAGCACTCAATGATTTACGTAAGAGGAGAAAAGCTGAAAAGATTCAGAGCATAATGCCTGTTCAGAATAATAGCGAAGCGTAAAACAGAAAAGGCGTTAAAGAACTCCTCTTTGTATGCACGCTGGAGTATTAGACGTATATGATGAAAGAAAAAAGAGCTCATAAGGAGTTCGTAGAAGTTCTCAAAGAGTCCTCTTGTTCAAGGGGGCTCTTTTTGTTTGCGGCCCGACTAATTATGTAAAGCTTATAGCGCGGTATAACGAAATTTCAAAAGAGACTCGCTATTTCGCTATCTCTGCTTTGTCAAATAAGCTACTTTTCCTGCAAGCATGTTTTTGACAGATTAATTCCGTTCGTCTAAAAATACGACTCGTTTAATCAAATGAAACAGATTGTTTGTTTTTTTCCAAGAAAATAATCGGCATCATTAATGCAAAATATTACTTTGTTTTATCCGGGGAATGACGTAGATAAGCCACTTTGACTTTTTGAGGGAAGTTAGAAAGAACAGGGGGACGGCCTAAGGCTACGTAGAAATAGGAAGTAATTCAATATGAATGAAGAGAAAGGACTCTATCCTTCTTGTGACGAGCCGACTGCTGAAAATGACTATTCCTTTACATGGGAAGAGTTAAAACGCTGGGACTCACGTAACGGAGGAATTAGACGTGCAAAATGGCATATTGTCAGTGCTCTTGTTGACATGATTGAAGAGGGAGAAAGTCTTGAAAAAATCTCTATTAAAGAGATTTCTAAAGCTGCAGGCATTTCCCGCCAGACTTTCTATAATCATTTTTTGGATAAATATGACGCGATCAATTGGCTCCGCGCACGTATTGATGAGTACACGGTTGACCGCATTGGCGTTAATCTTACTTGGGAGCAGGCCACTAAAAACCGTTTGGAAATAATGAAACATGCTCCAAAATTCTTTACCGAAGTTTTCCGTACCGAAGAGTTTTATGAATATGCCACCAATGAGGCTGAAATTGTCCATCGGTATTATGAGCAAAACCTTCGTCGTTTAACAGGAAAAGAACTGAACGAAACCGAACAGTACTTATTGAAGTTGTATGTAGAAGGCTCGGTGCGTACCACTGCTTCCTGGCTTAAAAACGATCAGGGTAAGTCTCCTTCATTTATTGTGGGTGTTCTTGGCCAGGCTTTGCCCGATTTCGTTAAGAAGGCCTACTTCGGCTTTTATAACCAATAATAGTTTGGTTAATCAACTAACTTATCTACCTATATTTATCTGATTGAGGTCCCAAGAGAATGAGATTTTCTTGGGACATTATTATGCAATTGTCCCAAAGAACAAGCATTTTCCTTTTTTCCTATAGGAAATAACTATATGAAAAAACTTGACGGCGAACGGCAAATCAGGGTGAACTAGTTCAAAACTGTTTACAATTAGCTGAAATTGTAAACGAATCCACCCGTTTTTTTTGACAGTGGGGAAAAACCTGTCAAAAAGTCACTAAAAGGCACAAATCAACCTCTAATACAATGGTCAGTTCAATAAAACTAGACCGTTATCGGCAATCCCTATTTATTTGACAATCCTTACTGGCAAGTTTGCCTCGCATTGTGCGTGGATTTTCTTATCCCCCCCAAGGAAACTGTAATCCTGCGCAATAGCGGAGGGGACTTTGGTTTGTTGTTGGTTTGGATGCAAAGAATTTTCTTTCAATTTCTTGCTCGGTGTGAGATTGAAAGAAAATTCGTTCGCACCCACGAAAAAATGAAAGGAGGGAAACATGGCTACTCAAAAAATGACCATCCGTCACTTTTTGATCCTGTTGACCTGTATCACTTGTACTTTTGGTCCAGCTGCTATTACATTTAGTTGCCCAGGTCTTTGTTATCGCCCAGTAGCAAATTACCTTGGTTGTCAGGTCTCCGATGTTTCTTTCTACATGTCTCTTGTATACTTCGGCGAGGTTGTTTTTTCTGCACCAGTAGGTGCTTTGCTCGAGAAGTATGACGTTCGTATTGTTTGCACCATTGCTGCTCTTTGCACCAGCTTGGGTATTGGCATGATGTCTACTTACACTCAGGTATGGCAGTGGTACATCTCCGGTATCTTCATGGGCTTCGGCGAAATCACCATGTTGTGGTTGATGGTTGCTGGTTTGCTCAATCGTTGGTTCAAGAAGAACCTTGGTTTGTGCTTAGGTATTTCGTACGCAATGACTGGTATTGGTGGTGCAGTATTTAATCTTATTGGCCAGTTCATCCTTGGTCCAAATCTTCTTTACGAAGAGACCTGGCGTACTCTTTACTTGGTAGAAGGCGTTTGCGCATTCTGCTTGTCTGTACCATTCACCTTGTTCGCTCTTCGCTCTTATCCAGAAGAGGTAGGCTTGAAGGCTTATGGTGCTCCTTTGGGAGATGGCGAAGTAGAGCACGTTGATCACGAAAGTCTTCCTGGCTTGCCTGCAAACGTTGCTATTAAGAAATGGTACTTCTGGGTACTTGCTATTGCTGGCTGCGTATTTAACGTTGCAGGTATTTTCCCTCAGCACTTCACTACGTACTATCAGACCTTGGTTGCATGTACCGCTGACGGTCAGACCATCCCTGAGTTGATGATTATGTCTGGTACTTTGGAAGCATGCTGCATGGCTGGTATGGCTGTTGGTAAGGTAACCATTGGTGCTATCGAATCTAAGTCCATTGTTGCTGCTTTGTCCTTCGGTTCTATCTGCGGTGTTGTCGGCATGCTTGGCGTATGGTTTGGTGGTTTCGATAAGTTCATCCCAGTATTGTTCTTCGGTGGCTTTATCTATGGTATGTGCTACCCATTGGTTACTACCGTTCTTCCATTCATTACTAGAGTTCTGTTTGGAGACCGCGACTACGACAAGATTTACTCATACATCCTTATCCCAGTAAACTTGGTAGGCGCATTTGCAGCATCCGGTTTGGCTCTCATTTACCAGAGTGTAGGTTGGGTACCATTCTTTATCGTAGGTATCGCTGCTGCAGTAGCTTGCTGGATTATCGGTATGGTAGTTGTTAAGGCTGGCGGTAAAGACTACGACCATGAAAAGGTTTACGTAGGCTAATACCTATATCTATAGTTGCATTACTTAATAGATGCTGACGTTGGATAAAGGAGTACGCGTAGACTGCTCCTTTATCTGATAAAGCAAAAAGAAGACGACATCCCCGGTTCGTCTTCTTTTTTTTTGCAAAGAGAATTGGTTTTATAGGCAGCAAATTTCATGCGCTGCCTATAAGTCAATGGAGGAATACATAAACACGAAACGCAAGTGCGTGTCGTGTTTATTGCTTTGGCCGTGTTTTGCGGGTGACGGAAAATGTTTTTTATCTCGTGCTTTACGAGCGCTGCCTGAATTCCATCCGTCCTGTAGTAGTGGTTTACTTTTCGAAGAAACCCACACCAATTGCGCCAGGTCCAATATGGGTGCCAATTGTGCTTCCAATAGTACGAACAGGAAGTTCTTCAGCAGGAATGCCTTTATAGAGATGAGCGCTATCCTTGATATATTTCTGAAGGAGCGTATCGGATAAGCCGCTGTAGGCAAGTGAGAAAGGCATATCGAAATCAATGCCTGAGGACTTTTCAATTTCCTGAATCAAGAAGTTGTTGCCATTCTTTGATCCACGAGCCTTACCTAATAAGGAAATAACCCCCTCTTGAAGAGCAATGACGGGCTTAATTGAAAGAAGCGTACCGGCAAGCGCTGCGGTTGCTGAAATGCGGCCACCTTTTTTCAAATATTCTAAAGTATCCAGAAGCGCAACAACTCTTACCTTCTTTTTTGCTTCTTCGAGCATCGAAGCAATCTTGCTTACTTCGATGCCTTCATTGCGAAGACGTACCGCATATTCAACAAGAATACGTTCGCCGAAAGTGGCGCTTAGAGTGTCTACGACATAAATAGGCTTGTCTGAGCGTTCTTGCTGAGCAATGCAGGCGCTTTGATAGCAACCTGAAAGCTTTGAAGAAAGAACTAAGCAAAGAACTTCGTTGCCTTTTTTAAGGGCTGCATCGAAGTACTCACCGTAAGTGTGAGGGGTAATTTGTGAAGTGGTTGGGAGTTCATCTGATTCAATCAAGCGCTCAAAAAACTGATTGTGAGAAATATCAACACCATCACGATAGCTTTTATCAGGGAAAATGGTAACAAGAGGAACAACTTCAATGCCAAGCGTTTTTGCTTCAGTTTGAAGGATGTCGCTTGCAGAGTCGGTAATAATAGTTAAAGCCATGAAAAACTTCCTTTATGAGTCTAAATTGTTTGCAATGTGGAGAAGGGCCTTTCTGAAACTGGTTAAGGTTTCTTCGTCAAGGCCGCGGGTTGCCTTGTCAACAAAGGCGTCAATTATGGGCATTATTTCTTTGCAGATTTCCTTACCCTCATTGGTAAGAGTGATGGTAGAACGATAGCCTACTGATCCGCTGCCGCCCGTTTTTTCAACGAGGTTTTTTTCTTCAAGTTCATGTACAGCACGAGAAATTGCTGCTTTGTCTTCAACGCAGCGAGCAGATAGTTCGGCCACGGTTAAGCCCTGAGGATTTTGATCAAGATGAGCTAAACAAGAAACATGGGCTCCTTTTAATCCAAAGGCAGCCATTTCTTGGTTCTTAATACGCTGATATGAACGCCTAATGCGTGAAAATTGCGTAGCGAAATATTCAAATCGGTAATTCAAAAAAAATCCTTTCTTGATAGTCAAAAAAGCAAAGCAAGGTTAGGCTCAGAGAAAAGGCTTGCTTTAGTCTGTATTTGCCTAACCTAGGGGGCTAACTTTTCCCAAGGGCGTTAGCTTTTCCCAACGGCGAGCGTTCCTAAAAGGACCACTTTCCCTAAAAAAGCAAATTTTCTCAAAAGATTAAACTTTCCTTGAGCATTGTTGTTCCCTCGGGGTTACCCTGTCCCAAAATGTTGAGACATCAACATCTTAGGGATAAATGTTGAGTTGTCAACAAGCGTGGAGAATTTATGAAGCGCGCTGCTGCGTGCTGCGCGCCGTTTACTTGCCATTCGCTACTCACGTCTGCTCCTTGCTGCGGGTGCGCCATTCGCTGTTTGTGTTAGGTGATTACGTGCTCAATGCTTTGCAAACTTCGCTTACTTCCATTTGTTTGATTGCCGCCCGCCGGATTCGTTTCACAAATCATAGTAATTTACTAGGAAATAACGGTAAAAATGTTGACTAAAGGGGAGGGCAGGGCTACTGTATTCCTAGTAAAAAACTAGGAATTGACGGAACGCGATTGAGAAAAGAAACATTTTTAGGATTTGCGCTAACGCAGCACTTGCTATCCGAAGCGCAAGCATCCTGAGAGGTAGAGGAACCTATGGACACTCAGAAACTGATTTATCTTGATAATGCGGCAACAACCGCAGTTCTCCCTGAAGTAGTAGAGTCAATGCTTCCTTACTACGGAGAAATTTACTTCAACCCATCATCTTTCTATGCTCCTGCACACAAAAGTAAGCACGCAATTAATCAAGTACGCGAACAAATTGCGCAGACTATTGGTGCGCAAAAGAAGGAAATTTACTTTACTTCTTGTGGCAGTGAATCAGACAATTGGGCTCTTTTGGGGGTAGCGCGTGCTAATAAGAAGAAGGGTAACAAAATTATCGTGTCTTCCATTGAGCATCATGCCATTCTTGAAACAGCGAAAGCGTTAAGTGAAGAAGGCTTTGAGGTTGATTATCTTCCGGTAAATGAAGAGGGTATTGTGGAGCCTGCTGCACTTGAGAAAGCTATTACTCCAGACACAATTTTGGTTTCGGTTATGGCTGCAAACAATGAAATTGGTACCATTCAGCCAATTGCTAAGTTAAGCAAAATCGCACACGAAAATGGTGCCTATTTCCATACCGATGCAGTACAGGCTTACACTCATATTCCGCTAAATGTTGATGAGCAGGGAATTGATCTCCTGTCTGCCTCCGCTCATAAATTCCATGGTCCTAAAGGCGTAGGGTTTTTGTATGTTCGCAAAGGAGTAAAAATCCAGTCATATCTTCATGGTGGCGAACAGGAGAGCGGCAAGCGTGCAGGCACCGAGAATGTTGCTGGAATTGTTGGTATGGGAAAAGCGGCAGAGCTTGCTTTTGCTTCTTTTGATGAGCGTGCAGAAAAAGAGAAGGAATTGCGCGATTATGCAATTGCACGCCTTAAGGCCGAAATTCCTTACCTAAAGATTAATGGCAGCTTAGAACATCGTCTTCCTAACAACATTAATGTGTCGTTTAGGTTTATCGAGAGCGAATCAGTGCTTCTTAAGTTGGCGGCGAATGGTATTTGCGCTTCTTCTGGTTCGGCTTGCGCTTCGGCATCGTTAGACCCAAGCCACGTTTTGTTAGCAATTGGTTTGTCTCATAGTTTGGCAAACGGCACTATTCGCCTGTCTTTGTCTGAGCAAATTTCAAAAGAGGAAATTGACTTCACCGTTGAAACCTTAAAAGAGACGGTAGCACTGCTTCGTAGCATGTCTCCGTTATGGGAAGACTTTAAGGCAAAACATCCTGAGAAATAAGTAACAAATAAAGAAAGATACTACTATGGAATATTCAGATAAGGTAATTGATCATTTCATGAACCCTCGCAACGTGGGGGAAATAGAAAACGCATCGGGTGTTGGCACCGTAGGTAATGCAAAATGCGGTGACATTATGCGCATCTATTTAGACATTGACGACAACGAAATCCTTCAGGACGTAAAGTTTAAGACGTTTGGCTGTGGTGCGGCTATAGCTTCTTCTTCAATGGCAACCGAACTTTTGAAGGGAAAGTCAGTATCTGAAGCAATGCAGCTAACCAACAAAGCAGTTCAGGAAGCTTTGGAAGGTTTACCGCCAGTAAAGGTGCACTGTTCACTTTTAGCAGAAGAAGCCGTACATGCTGCTCTTTGGGATTATTCTCAGAAAGAA
Organism: uncultured Eggerthella sp.; assembly: GCA_900546175.1. Classification (GTDB taxonomy): domain Bacteria; phylum Actinomycetota; class Coriobacteriia; order Coriobacteriales; family Eggerthellaceae; genus Anaerotardibacter. The sequence continues at coordinate 66,561 of URBX01000007.1, forward strand.
GGAAAAGCCATTGAAGGCTTGAAGCCTCCCGTTGAGGACATTAACGACATTGATCCAGAAAACGAACTGGATGCAGTGGAATATGAGCCAGAGGCAGAGTAGGGCAAACCAGGGCAAAGTAGTTCGCACTTCTGCAGCTGAGTATGAACCAGAAGTAAAGTGGTACTAACGGCTGCAGCTTGGTATGAACCAGACGTAAAGTGAACGGCTGTAGCTGAGTATGAATCAGGCGCAGTGGAGTACGCGTACTAGTTCTCTTCAGCAGAATCGGGATTGCTGATAGGTTCGCTTTCTTGTGTGAGTTGGGCGTGCTCTTGAGCAATTTGGATCATAAGCTCGTTCAAAGGCCATGTTTTGTTGAATTTGGTGATAACAGCTTTGTGGTCTACCCAGCAATCACGTTCGCGAGATAAGGCAAGAAACGCTTGAATGCTTTTGGAAGGAACATTATTGAATAGAATGAATTCTTCCAAGCAAGCATTTTCTTCGAAAGGCTTAAAAGAAGGACGGAATCCAATAAGACCCGCAACGCTTCCTACTGCATCGCCAAGCTGGTTTTCTTTAATAGTTCGTACCGGAATATTCATTTCTTTAAAAAGCGCGCGAAGGGTTGCACCTTTTTGAGTGGTTTCATCAAGGCCCCATAAGCAAACAGAATAGCTTGGGCGATTTACCTTCTTTTTTGTCTTTTTCTTAGTAGCCATAGTTTCCTTCCAAAAAAAACCCGCCAGCTCAAACAAGAACTGGCGGGTAAAGTAAACTTGTTACGCATTATATGAACAAGCAGGTATAAGCTCAAAGTGCTTATGTTTGTTTGTTGCCAAGTAGCTTGTTAACAAGACTAATCTTAGCCGAAATAGCGCTCCAAGAGGCCCTTAAGTGCCTTGCCGTGACGAGCTTCGTCGCGAGCCATCTCATGAACAGTGTCATGGATTGCGTCCAAGCCATTCTTCTTAGCGCAAGATGCAAGATCAAACTTACCCTTAGTTGCGCCAAATTCGCAATCAACACGCCATGCCAAGTTATCCTTGGTGGTTGCTTTCATGTTAGGCTCAAGGTCTTCACCGAGAAGCTCTGCAAACTTAGCTGCATGCTCTGCCTCTTCGTAAGCTGCCTTCTCCCAGTACAAGCCAACCTCTGGATAGCCCTCACGATGTGCAATGCGAGCCATGCAAAGATACATACCAACCTCAGAGCATTCGCCTTCGAAGTTTGCCTTCAACTGCTCGAAGATGTACTGCTTGTCTTCCTCAGAAATTGCGTCGTTGTTCTTTACGGTCTTGCCGTATACGCCGTACTCATGCTCTGCAGCAAGCTCCATTTCACCTTCAATTTTTTCGAACATGCTTGCAGGCTGCTTGCACATTGGGCACTGCTCTGGAGGCTGTTCTCCTTCATAAACATAACCGCATACTTTGCATACCCATTTAGTCATAGTCTTTCCTCCTTGATCTGACGAATTGCTTGATTCGTTCTGGGTTTTATCTTTGGGTTCTGCCAACGTGCTGGCAGTACTTGCCTTCGCAGCAATGGTTTTCACATTGTTACGATAATAGCCATAAGTAATGCTTTCCTCATTGGAAAGAGCTTGCGCTTCAACTACTTTTGCCGTGAATTGAATATGGCTTCCCAAATCAGCTTCATCAATTACTTCACAGCTGAAAAATGCGTTTGCTTTGGTGTAATAAACCAAGCCATTTTCGCTATACGCTAAGTCAGAAGCATCAACGAGTTTATTAACTTCTCGGCCGCTTTGCATGCCATAGCGTTGGAAAACGTCATAAGGGGTGCTCATGGTGAGCACAGAGAGATTGAAAACTCTACTCTCTCTAATTAGTTCAGGTGTGTAGTTTGAGGCCATGCAGGAAATGGTGATATGCTTCGGATCTGCTGCCGATTGCATAGCAGCATCAATAATGCATGCATTAACCTTGTCTCCCGATTTTGTTGAGAGAAGGTAAAGCCCATAACTCATTTTATGAAATGCTTTACTATCAATTGCCACCGTGGTCCCCTTTCTATTTGTTAATAGCTTTAAAGCTTTTCTTCTGCGTTTTTACATTTCGGACAAAGCCCCTCAAAATGAATCATGAATGAATCAATGGTATAGTCAGAGTTGTTTCGTGCTTGATCAAGAATAGTTGGAGGAAGCTCTACCGACACATCAGTTATGGCGCCGCATTCTTTGCAGTGGATGTGATAGTGAGTCTCTACAACGTAATCGAATCGATCAGCTCCCGATGGAGAAAAAACCTTACGGGCTTTGCCGTTTTCAACCAGTTTGTTGAGCGTACGATATACCGTAGCAATTCCAATTGAAGGGTGATCTTTGGAGACAGAGAGAAAAACTTCTTCAGCAGTAGGATGGTTATCAAGCTCGTGAAGAGCCTGTTCAATAAGTGCTTGTTGAACGGTGTTGCGAGCCATGCTAACCTCCTTCGCTAGTTTTGATATTATATATTAAATGAGATTAATTATCAATTAATTACGTACATTTGAACTAAGAAAAAGTTTAATTCTTAGGTGGTTCATGGTGAAAGAAAGTACTTGTGAGAGAAAGCACCTATTTGTGATGAAAGAAAGCGCGTATACATACTCCGGCCAACTTTTTGATATGCATTGCCATCCGGGTTTTTCTTCGTGTGCGTATGAGTTGCTCAGCCAAGCCGCTGATTTAGGAATTAGCGGTTTTGGAAATGTGGTGACCCCGCAAGAATACGAATCGATAATCAATCAAGCAGAAAAACTTCCTTACGGATTTGTGCTGGGAGCAGGGCTTCATCCGTGGTGGGTGGAAAACACGGGTGCTTTTGAAGAAACACTCCAGCGTGCTTGCACGAACGCTGAATTGTCCCCTTTTATTGGGGAAGTGGGGCTTGATGGAAGCGAACGCTTTGCGGCGGCGTTTTCGGCTCAAAAGGAAGCTTTTCTTGCTTTATTAAAGATAATTGCAAAAAAAGAATGGGCGGTGCTTTCAATCCATAGTTCGAAAGCGGCAAGCGAAGTGCTTGATCTGCTGGAGAAAAGTGGAGTTTTTGCAGAAAGAGCCACTACCTGGGAAGCTGAAACAGTAGCTTTTGCGCAAGATATTTCAGGCGGTATCTCTGCCTACGAAACTAAAGGAGAAACCCCTGCCCACAAAATTGCAGAAAAGAGCTCTGCGCAAGAAATTGTAGTAATTTTTCACTGGTTTAATGGAAGCGGAGAAGAACTTAAAAGAGCGTTGGATGCGGGGTGTTATTTCTCGGTTAACAAGAGAATGCTAAACACAAAACGAGGAAGAGCGTACGCAATACAAATTCCTGAAGAGAGGCTTCTATTAGAATCCGATTTACCTTCGAGCGAAGATCAAGCTTTTAGCGCCTTTGAATGGCGCAGAGTATTGGAAGAAACACTGGAAGAATTAGCCTTGTTGCGGAAAACCGATGTTCTTACGTTGGGAAATATTCTTGAGCAAACAAGCAAAAAAATCTTAAGGATACAGTAGCTATTTCATTAAGGGTAAAGCAGTTAGTTCATCAAGAATGAAGAGACTGTTTCATTATGGGTAAAGAAACTAGTTTGTTAAGGGTTAAGCAGCTCGATTTAAAGAGTGAACGCACGTATTCCTTTTACGGTAATGTCCTTTGCACCAAAGAAGCTTTTAAGGCCAAAAGTGATTTCTTCGTCCACATCAAGACCTCTGCAGACAAGAACTTCTCCCATTTCGCTCTGCAGAACGCGGCAACCTGATTTCTTAAGCTGTTCTACAGTTTTTTCTTTAGGGAAGTATAGATGTAACTCAGACAAATCTGCACAGCAACCAACAGCGTCTACTCTATCAATAGCAATAGCCGAGTAGCCCTTCTTTTTCATGTAATCAATGAGGTTCTGTTCATACGTAATCTTCATATGATGATGATAACACGAGACAGTGCTAATGCGGACCTATAATGATTTGACCTATATTAGGTAAATACCTATTTTTCTGCTAGACTCCTCTCGTATATAGATAATTGAAAACCTGTGTACTTACGGGACAAAAATCAGGTCTTTTTGCGTTTTTCGGCCAACCGAAAAACGCTAACTGTGGACGGGAAGGGGTCACAGTTATGAAACTGAAGAAACTAGTATGTTTACTACTCTCTTTTGTATTGGCTGCATCAATGTTAGTGGGCTGCTCAGCTCAGCAATCATCTCAAAATGGTAAAAAAGAAAAAGTCACCATTGCCCTTTGGGGTAACGCACTGCTGCAAACGTATGCACCATATCTTGTTGAGAAATTCCCTGATGTTGAATTTGAGTTTGAACTGGCTGTTAATTCAACTGATTATTATCGTTACTTAAACGAACGAGATAGTCTTCCTGACATCATGACCGTACGTCGTTTCTCTTTGGGAGACGTTACGGGACTTAAGGATTCTTTGTATGATTTAAGTGACACTGATTTAGCTTCCACCTTCTACGGAACTTACCTAGATAGCTATACCTACAATGATGGCACTATAAACTGGCTTCCTGCTTGCGCTGAAGTTGATAGCATTATCATCAACAAAACATTGTTCGAAGAAAATAATATTCCAGTTCCTACCGATTACAATTCTTTCGTATATGCTTGCCAAGCTTTCGAAAAGAAAGGTATTAAAGGATACCTCTCCGACTTTGCTTCTGACTATACTTGCATGGAAACCCTGCAGGGCTTTTCCATTGCCGAACTTTCTTCCATGGAAGGACGTCAGTGGCGTCAGGCTTACGAAAGTGGCGCAACTAACCAGCTTGATGAAAACGTATGGATTCCAGTATTCGAAAAGTTCTTTGATGTAAAAGAAAAAGCAAACTTGGGTCCAGAAACAACTGAAATGCAAAATCCTGATCCAAAGAAGTTGTATCAGGAAGGCAAGTTGGCTATGTATCGCGGTACGGGAGTAGACGTAGAGACTTATTCTGGCCGTGAAGGCGATGTTTCAGAATTGCTCCCTTACTTTGCTGATGATGCTGAGAATTCCTGGTATCTTACCTATCCAAACTTCCAAGTTGCTGCAAGCAACAAGGGAATGGATGATCCAGAGCACGAAAAGCTCATCCTTGAAATCATGGACGCAATGCTTAATCAAGAAGGTTTGAATTGTATTGCAACAGGCAAGAATATGATTCCTTACAATAAGGATGTTGAGTTAGAGCTTCTGCCAGCACTTGAAAACATCAAGCCTTATGTGGCTGAAAACAAGCTCTATATTCGCTTAGCTTCTAATGATATGTTCAGTATTTCTCAAACTGTTGTGCAGGATATCTTGAATGGCAAGATTACTACTCCACAGCAGGCTTATGATTCCTTCAATGCGCTGCTTGAAGCAACAAAAGAGGAAGAACCTGTTGCTGCTCATATTGATACTGCTATTTCTAATGATTTCACTCCAGAACACGGAAATCAGGCGGCATCAGCATTGTTTAACACTATCCTTGCTGAATCTGATGCAGACTTCGTGTTTGGTCAGGCATGTTATGCCGCAGGTTCTATTTCAGCTGGTGATTACACTGCAACCGAAGTTGATTATTTAATGCCTCGCGATGGTGGCAACCAGGTTTATTTGAACATTACTGGTGAAACCTTGTTCAATTTGGTAAAGGAAACGTTGACCATTAAAGACACTCGTGGATCTGTTTGCAACGATAGTACTTTGTATGCATCTGCTGGTTTCGAGATGGATATTACTAAGAAGGATGGCGAATACGTTCTTAATGCCATTACCGTAAATGGTCAGCCTCTTGATATGGGCAAGACATATAAAGTCCTTCTTTGCTGCGATCAGGACTGGTACTTACCTGCAGTTGAGAAGTTGGTTGATGTTGGGGAATACACCATTGATGCAAAGAGCAAGTGTAAGGACTTTGTAAAGAATCGCTTAATTGAGAAGGGTGGTCAGCTGGAAGCTCCTACGGATTATCTGAAGCTGAGCTAACTAGTGAGCAGTTTGTTAGCGAATGCTATTTAGCTAACTAACTAACTAACTAACTAACAAACAAACCAACTAACAAAGCCTCGTACCCAATCAGACGCCGAAGGATAAGAAATGATGCAGCAAAAACCAAAGAGTCAGAACATTATTCCAGTGGTATTTACTTTGGTTGTTGTGCTCTTTCTTGTCCTGGGCGTCTTTTTTATTCAAAACTTCTTGATGCAAGAAACTCTCAAAGAGCGCTCCAATCAGCTCAAGGAAATGGTTGTTCAGGTTAAGGCTAATCTTGAGCAGGGTCTTTCTATGTATTGGTATGAGGTTGAAGCCTTATCGAATTCTATTGAAGAAGACGAATTCGGGGATAAAGAAGACATTGTTTCGGGAATTGCTGAGCTTGAACGACACTTCAACACGCAAGAGTTTGGATCAAGAATTGTTCTCATTGATTCCCAGGGCTATCTTTATACAAGCGAAAAAGAAGCAGGAATTTGGAACGATGTTGGCAAGCTTTCGGATGGAGCCGAACGGCACATTTTTGTGACGAACTCCAGCTCTATTAAGGGCACGTATCTTGCATTTGTCCAAAAGCTCAATACTCCTCGTCCTATTGAAGCTTCAGGAAGAACTATCACTTATGTAGCGCTTTTGAAAGATATTGTTACCTTGAAGGATTACTACAGCACTGAATCTTTTGAAGGTAAAGCAGCTACTTACATTATTAGGCCTGATGGCATAGTTGCGTATCATGACGCAGAAGAAGACATTCTCGATGCGAGAAATATTTATAAAGCTTTAAATAATGCAACTTATGTTCAAGGCGGAAGCTTTGAAGGGGTAAAAGAGCAGCTTGACAATGAAGGCGTTGCTGTTGCTGACGTAATGATTAATGACGTTGAATATTTCTATGCGCTTACAAGAATTGATACTTTTGACACTACGCTTATGCTTCTTATTCCTGCAGAATATGTTGCGGTTAATACTATGAATATGGTAAACAGCACCATCATCTTGTTAGTAGTATGCTTTACCGTTTTCGCGTTGTTGGTAATTCTTGCAGCAGGAAGCTTGTTGCGCGCCCAGAACAATAAACGCCAAGTTGAGATTGAACAAAAAACAAATAAAGAACTGCAACGATTAAAAGAAACTGCTGAAAATGCTCTACTGGTAGCTGATGCTGCTAATAGGTCTAAGAGCATGTTCCTCTCTAACATGAGTCATGATATTCGAACTCCTATGAATGCCGTTATTGGTTATGCAACTATTGCTTCAGAAAATGCTAACGACGAAGCAAAGGTTAAAGATTACTTATCTAAGATTTTATCTTCAAGCAATCATCTGCTCTCTTTGATTAATGACATCTTAGATATGAGTCGCATTGAAAGCGGAAAGATTCGCTTGGAAGAAACAGAAGTAAACTTATCGGATGTTTTGCACGATATTAGAACCATCATTTCTACTCAGGTTCACGCAAAGCAGCTTGATCTGTTTATGGATGTGTTAGATGTAGTTGATGAAGATGTTTACTGCGACAAGATGCGCCTTAACCAGGTATTGCTCAATCTGGTTTCTAACGCCGTGAAATTCACCCCTCCAGGAGGACAGGTTTCAGTACGTGTTGCTCAGCTCAATAACGCACCTGCAGGTAAGGGCCTTTACGAAATCCGCGTAAAAGACACCGGTATTGGCATGAGCCCTGAGTTTGCCGAGCATATTTTTGAGCCATTTGAGCGCGAGCATACCTCTACGGTAAGTCGTACTCAGGGTACTGGCCTTGGCATGGCTATTGCTAAAAACATCATTGATATGATGGGAGGCACTATTGAACTTACCACCGAACAAGGCAGAGGAACCGAGTTTGTCATTACCTTAATGTTTAGGCTCCAAAAAGAGCGCCGCAGCATTGAACAAATCAAAGAGCTTGAGGGCTTGAAGGCCTTAGTTGTTGATGACGACTTCGATACCTGTGACAGCGTTTCAAAGATGCTTACCAAGGTTGGCATGAGATCTGAGTGGACGTTGTCAGGTAAGGAAGCAGTGCTTCGCTCAAAGCATGCTTTCGAGATGAATGATGCGTTTGGCGTTTATATCATTGACTGGAAACTTCCTGATATGAATGGTATTGAAGTAACACGACAGGTGCGTCATGTTATTGGGGATGAAATTCCTATCATTATCTTGACTGCGTATGACTGGGCTGAAATTGAGGCCGAGGCAAAGGAAGCGGGTGTTACCGCATTCTGCTCTAAGCCTATGTTCATGTCTGATTTGCGTGACTCTTTGCTTTTGGCATTGGGATATCAAGAAGAGGAAAAAAAGGTTCTTCTTGAGGCAGAAGACAACGAGCAATTTAAGGGTAAGACCATCCTTATTGTTGAAGACAATGAACTTAATCGTGAAATTGCTACGGAGCTTTTGCAGTTCTACGGTTTTGTTATTGAAACTGCCGAAAACGGACAAATTGCTCTGGATAAAGTTAAAAACGCGCCTGCAAATACGTATGATTTGGTGCTGATGGATATTCAGATGCCTATCATGGATGGCCATGAAGCAACACGCCAAATCAGAGCATTGGATGATCCAGCAAAGGCAAACATGCCTATTGTTGCTATGACCGCAAACGCATTTGACGAAGATAAGAAGAAGGCAAAAGAAGCGGGCATGGACGATCACATTTCTAAGCCAATTGACACTAATGAGCTTATTGAGATCATTTCAAATTTAATTAAGAAATAAAGGGTCCTGCAAAGCTTCGAAACTTTTAAAAAAATGCAATTTGGGACTTGCGCGAAGAAAAAATCTTGGTATACTATTTTCTTGCGTTAGACGCATTACATATTGCGGGGTGGAGCAGCCTGGTCAGCTCGTCGGGCTCATAACCCGAAGGTCGGTGGTTCAAATCCGCCCCCCGCGACCAAGATTTTCCCAGTCACCTTTTGGTGGCTGTTTCTTATTAAAGCCCCAGGTCAAATGGGGTTTTCTTATTTTTAGTAAGAATTTCTAGTTTTCTCTATTTTGCAAAATGTTAGGTTTTTGCAGCATGTGCTGTACGTTGGTTTTACAGGAATCGTACAGGAATGACTTTTTGTTGCAGGAAATTATTGAACTCCAAAGCTGTATTTTGATGTTTTTTATCTTTTTGGTTTGTTTTTTGATAGAAGCTTCTTTAATGACGGCCGTGACGCATATGACGCTACCTATTGCCTAAGCAAGTATCGTCATTAGTGTTTATGCTTCTTTTTCATTTCTGCGCGAATTAGGTTTTTAATGTATTGGGCCATGTATTTTTGGCTTTCAAGAAACTCAAGTTCGTCAATTTCGTTTGGACCAAAACGTACAATAACCTGTTGAGGTTTGATTTTGAGTTGATTAAGTCTCTCTTGTATTTAATCGACATAGAGAGTGAATGATAAAATCGAACAAGATGGTCAATGGAACTATTGGGGGACTAGTCGTGTCGGCAAAAAATCAAAGTTTTACCTATTCTTTTATTAATGAAGATTTTTACGAGCAGGCTTTAATTAACTACTTCGTTGATAATCTTGACTACGCGCATCTGTATGGACCGGACTTTCCTAGGTCTAGCGCTGATTATCGTGATGTATTTCTTCCTGGCGTTGTTCAAGACTGTCTACGCCGAATTAACCCAAAGCTTCCTTATCAAGCAATTGAAGAAGCCGTTCTTAAGATTTCTAATGTTGAAGGCGGTACTCTCGAGCAGAAAAATGAAGCATTTCACAACTATTTACAGTCCGGTGTTGAAGTTAGATTTTTTGACGGTAAAGAAGAACGAAACGACATCGTTTATCTTTTAGATTTCGACAATCCCCTTAACAATGAATTTCACATTGTGAATCAATGGACCTTTGTTGAATATTCTGAGAAGCGTCCTGATTTAATTGCATACGTAAATGGCATGCCGCTTGTATTGTTTGAGCTTAAGAGTCCTTCACGCGAGGAAGTGGATGCTTCTGATGCTTATCTTCAGCTCAGACAGTATATGCAACATATTCCTTCTATGTTTATTCCGAATGTCTTTTGTGTAATGAGCGATATGGCTATTACCAAGGTGGGCACCATTACTGCAAACGAGGATAGATATTCTTCTTGGAAAACAGCTGACGGTGACTATTCGAATACTCAGGCTGCCACTTGGAAGACTCAGCTTGATGGAATGATGACTAAAGAACGCCTTTTAGACATCATTAAAAACTTTGTTTGTTTTGACGCAAATTCCGAGCGAACCATAAAGATTCTTTCTGGCTATCATCAATACTTTGGTGTTAAGAAGGCTATTGCTAAAGCTAAAGAAGCTGTCGGAAACCACGGCAAAATTGGCGTATTTTGGCATACCCAGGGTAGTGGCAAATCTCTATCAATGGTGTTTTTTACTCACTTACTTCAGGAAGCTTTGGAAAGCCCAACTGTTGTAGTAATTACTGACCGAAATGACTTAGATGATCAGTTGTTTGGACAGTTTAGTAGGTGTTCCGAATTCTTACGTCAGAAGCCTGTGCAGGCATCTAGTAGGCAAGACCTTAAAGACAAGCTCATTGGTAGAGAAGCAAACGGAATTATCTTTACCACTATGCAGAAGTTCATGGATGGAGACGAGCCGCTGTGCGATCGTGAGAATGTTGTTGTAATGGTAGATGAGGCTCATCGTGGTCAGTATGGCTTAACTGAGAAAATGGATGAGCATGGCAATATTTCCATTGGTGCAGCTCGCATTGTCCGTAAAGCGCTTCCTAACGCATCCTACATTGGATTTACCGGCACACCTATTTCTACCGAAGATAAGAACACGCGCGAAATCTTTGGTGATTACATCGACGTTTATGACATGACTCAGTCTGTTGAAGACGAGTCAACTAAGCCTGTTTATTACGAGAGCCGTGTAGTTGCGCTCCATTTGGATCCAAATACTTTGGAGCAGTTGGACGGTTTATATAGTGAGTTTGCACGCGAAGCAGATGAAGCCAGTGTAAGGAAATCTAAGCGTGACCTTGGTGGCTTGGATGCTATCTTTGGTACTCCTGAAACGATTGACGCATTGTGCCAGGATATTGTTACCCATTATGAAACTAATCGAGAAGACGTTCTTGCTGGCAAGGCTTTGATTGTTGCTTACTCGCGCCCTGTAGCAATGAAGATTTACTACAGACTTATGGAGCTCAGACCAGAATGGAAAGAGAAGGTTGGCGTTGTAATGACAATGTCGAACCAGGATCCAGAAGAATGGTTTGAGGTATGTGGTGGTGCAACCCATAAAAAAGAAATGGAACGCAAGTTTAAGAAGGATGACGATCCGTTAAAGATTGCCATCGTTGTTGATATGTGGCTCACGGGTTTTGATGTTCCTAGCCTTTCTACTATGTATGTATTTAAGCCTATGAAGGGTCACAACCTTATGCAGGCTATTGCTCGCGTAAACCGTGTTTGCAAGGGTAAAGAAGGTGGCTTGGTTGTTGACTACATTGGCATTGCTCGTGCTTTAAAGCAGGCAATGAAGGACTATACCCAGCGCGACCAATCCAAATACGGAGACATGAACATTGCGGCTACTGCTTATCCAAAGTTCTTGGAGAAATTAGATGTCTGCCGTGATTTGATGTATGGCTATGACTACCAAAAGCTAATTTTCACTGATAAGAAATATGAGCTCGCAACAGCTATTGCTGAAGGTACTGACTGGTTGCTTGATAAAAATCATTCAGAAGACATGGAAGACTTTATTAAACAATGTCAGCTTATGAATCAGGCTCTTTCTTTGTGCAAGAGTTTGGTAAGCGAAAAAGACCAACATGAGGCGGCATACTTAAGCGTTTTGCGTGTACAGGTGCTCCGAATCACTGGTAGAAGTGGTTCTGGTGGCGGAGGTATGACTTACGCTGAGTTTAATAAGCGAGTGACAGCAATTCTTGAGCAAACTGTTCACGCTGATGGCGTTATTGACTTGTTCGAAAAGGATAAGGTGGAGATTTCTCTCTTTGATGAATCTTTCTTAAAAGAGATTGCAAGTATGAAAGAGAAGAATATTGCTGTTGAGAGCCTGAAACGTCTTATTAAAGAAAAGGTAAAGGAATACAAGCGAACAAGTGTTGTAAAGGCTACTAAGTTTAGTGATCAACTTCAGGGCACTATTAATGCCTACATAAACGGCATGCTTTCTAACGCTCAAGTTATCGAAGAGCTTATGGATATGGCTCGTGAGATGATGAAGGATCGTTCCGAGGCAGAAAAGCTTGGTTTAAACACCGAAGAAATGGCGTTCTACGATGCTATTACCAAGCCACAAGCCGTGAAGGATTTTTACGATAATGATCAGCTTGTAGCTATTACTCGCGAATTAACTGAAGCAATGCGTAAGAGCTCTACCATTGACTGGCAACGTAAGGAAAGCGCACGCGCTGGTATGAGACGTACAATTAAGCGTTTGCTTCGTAAATATAAATACCCACCAGAGGGTGCTGATGAGGCAATGGAAACCGTAATGTCTCAGTGTGAACTTTGGGCTGATAATCAGGTTTATTAAGGAATAAGGTATGGCAAAGAAAACTGACAATACTGCAGAAATTGGATTTGAACAGCAGATTTGGAAAGCTGCTGACAAGCTTCGCGGAAATATTGATGCTTCGGAATATAAGAACGTTGTATTAGGTCTCATTTTCTTGAAGTACATTTCAGATAAGTTTGATGCTCGATATCAGGAGCTCCTTGATGAAGGGTATGGCGACGAAGAAGATCGTGACGAGTATTTGGCGGAGAATATCTTCTTTGTTCCCGAAAACGCTCGCTGGAGCGTAATTGCTGCAGCTGCCCATACTCCTGAAAATGGTAAAACAATTGATGAAGCTATGCGTGCAATTGAAGCTGAAAACGATAAGTTAAAGAATATTTTGCCTAAAGACTTTGCTCGTCAGGAGTTGGACAAGATTAAGCTTGGCGAAGTAATTGACTTGTTTACCAATGTCCAAATGGCTGAAAAGGGCGACACAAGAGATATTCTCGGTAGAACTTATGAGTATTGTCTTTCCCAGTTTGCCTCTCAAGAAGGAAAGAATGCAGGCGAATTCTATACTCCTGCATGTGTTGTAAAAACCCTTGTTGAGATTATTGAGCCATTCCATGGCCGTGTTTATGACCCTTGCTGTGGTTCTGGTGGCATGTTCGTTCAGTCTGCTGAATTCGTAAAGAATCACCAGGGCAATATTAATGATCTTTCTGTTTATGGTCAGGAAAGCAATCCAACCACCTGGAAAATGGCAACTATGAATCTTGCTATCCGCGGCATTGATGCGGATTTGGGCAAGTTTAATGCGGATACATTCTTTAACGATATCCATAAAACTGAGCGTTTTGACTATATCTTGGCTAATCCTCCGTTCAATTTGAAGGATTGGGGCGGAGATAAGCTTAAGGAAGATCCACGTTGGGATTATGGAATTCCACCAGAGGGTAATGCAAACTTTGCTTGGGTTCAGCATATGGTTCATCATCTTGGACCAAATGGACGCATGGGTATGGTTTTAGCTAATGGCTCCTTGTCTTCCCAAACTGGTACCGAGGGTGATATTAGGAAGGCTTTAGTGGAAGCGGATCTTATTGAAGGTATTGTTGCTATGCCTGATAAGCTTTTCTACAGCACTGGTATTCCAGTTAGTCTCTGGATTATTTCCAAGAAAAAGAAGCAGCCTGGCAAGACATTATTTGTTGATGCGCGTGAAATGGGAACTATGGTTTCCCGTAAGCTTCGTGAATTTACTGAAGAAGATATTAAAAAGGTTGCTAAATCATTCGATGATTATCGTGATGGAACCCTTGAGGATGAGAAGGGTTTCTGTGCGGTTGTAGATACGGAAGGCATTGCTGCGCAGGACTTTATTCTTACTCCGGGCCGTTATGTGGGTATTGCTGATATCGAAGATGATGGTGAACCATTTGAACAGAAAATGGAGCGCTTGACTTCTGACATTGCAAAGTGTTTCGAAGAATCTAATCGCTTGCAGGAGCAGATTAAGAAGAATCTGGAGGCGATTGGGTATGGGTTCTAGAACTGTTTATTCGATAGGAGAGATTTGCTCTTTTAGTAAAGGAGCAAGCGTTCCGCGTGTGCGAATGTTTGAATCTGGTGATTTAAAGTATATTCATTACGGTGATTTGTATAAGGGATTTGATTTATATATTGATGCTGCAAATTCGCAGAAACCGATTCCTTTTATTTCGAAGGAAGAACGTGTTAAACCTGATCAATATATTGAGCAGGAAGACATTGTTTACGTATTAACTTCTGAAACAGTTGAAGATTTAGGCCATTCTTTTATGGTTCGAAATGTTGATGACTATAGAATTGTTGCTGGTACAGAAACGACAATAATGAGAGTTATCAGGAAAGACATAGTACTTCCGGCATATCTTAACTACTTGCTTCATACTCAGCTTTTTAAAAAGCTTTTACGCCAGTATGTAACAGGTATGAAAGTTTTTCGAGTCCATCCTCGTGATATTTCAAGAATAGAAATAGAACTTCCTTCTATTGATGAGCAGTGTAAAATTGTTTCCATTCTTGATGGTATATACGATAAAGAACAAATTAATAAACGGCTAAATGATTATTTAGCTGAGCTTCAACAGGTTCTGTATGCTGAGTGGACGAAAAATGGCATCGTCGTTACTGTTGGTGATGTGGCGGCTGTAGTTGACTGTCTCCATTCGAAAAAACCTGAACGACAAAGCGAGGGTAGGCCCCTCATCCAGCTAAACAATATATTCGATGACGGCATTTTAAACATGCAGGACACATTTTGGATTTCCGAAAATGATTATGAAAAATGGATTAGCCGTTGTGAGATTGAACCCGGGGATTGTGTAATCACGAATGTTGGCCGTATTGGCGCGGTTTCGCAGGCGCCTCGCGGCACGAAAGCTGCCATGGGAAGAAATATGACATGTATCAGGCCTTATCAATATCCAGCAACATTGATTACCGCACTTTGCTCAAAGGCTATGCGTTACGAAATAGAAAAAAGAACAGACTCAGGAACCATCATGAACGCCCTGAACGTTCGCAACATTCCAAAGCTCGAGTTGATGTTTGCTCCCGAATCGAAACGAGACGAAATAGAGAGCATACTGCGAACGATTCAAGATCAGCGCGAGGTTTTGCTCGAAGAGCGTAACCATCTTGCTAATCTCCGAGACGCCCTTCTGCCCAAGCTCATGTCTGGAGAGATTGACGTCTCGAAGGTAGACTTGACGCAGTTATTTGATCAAGCTGAAGGGGCATCTAGATTTGATGGAAAACGGTAACAATACGGGCGGCTTTGAGTCAGTTTCGGGTGGCATTACGAATGATTTTGTCAAGAGCATCGCTTCTGATCAGGGTGATTTAGCTCTTGATTATTCTGAGCTGGTTATTGATGGAATGCTTGGCGAAGCGCTTGATGATTACGGAGACATAATCGAAAGTGTCCCGATTTTGAAAACGGCGGTTGGCGCCTATAACGCATATAAGGGCTTTTCATCGTTTCATTTTACTAAGAAGTTGATCTCCTTTATCCAGAGGGTCAACGAGGGCGTTGCGTCGAAAAAAGAGGTCGATTGGTTCAAGAATAAATTTTCAGAAGACGATAAGAAGAGCCAATCCGAACATGTTGAGTATCTGCTGACCATGATTGACAGGTATGTTGGATACGACAGCCCTCAGATGCTTGCCCAGCTTTTCATTGCGTTCCTTGATGATCGTATCTCGTGGGATGAGTTGGCGTGTTATGCAGAGACGATCGAAAAGCTGTTGCCTGGCGATTTCTCGATGCTTTGCAACTCGAATACATATAGCCAAAAGATTTCCGAAACTCCAGCGGCTGTGTTGCGACTTGTCGGCTTAGGCTTAATGGTTGAGACCAATAGACCGAGCGTGTTTGTTCCGACGGGAGATGGTCACGTAGGCATAACATACGGCTCATTAAGTACTGTTCAAAAAAACGAGATTGAATATTCTCGAACGGCATTTGGCTCCAAGTTGGTAGATATTGTTCAGGGTAGTTACGCAGCTAAATAATCATTTAGCTTAACGTTGCTGATCATTTTCTTCTGAAGCGGATTCAGGACACTGCAAACAGCCTCTTGGGCAATTAAGCTCGGGAGGCTGATCTCGTATTGCATGATTGCGTTCTTGTCTCCACGTGGCATCTTGGTGCCTTTGGAGGTTTTCGTCATGTGCGCAAAGAAATCATCACTCGAAAGCATCCAATACAGAAAGTCCGGCAAACAGCCGTCCGCCTTAAACACCAGAACATCATTAGAGCAGTAGCCATTGCGATCCGCTCTCCAGATCTTTTTGAAGTAGGGACGAATGTTGGAAATAAGCGTATCGCCAGCTTTGAATAATTTGACTTTACCAGTGCCAGGCAAAGAGGATGCAACGCCGACCCCGCCGCGATTTGGAAGCATAGATTCTGTCGAGACGTATTCCTCGAGCGTGGCTTCGTTTAAATCAACGGTTTCGTTCCTGTAGCTGCAGATATCGTTCAAGGTTGCAATCATTCTAGATACTTCCTATGTGATGCCTTCACGTTGCTCTGGCTCACCAGGGCGTAGTGCATTGTTGTTTCTATTTTCTCATGTCCTAGAAGTTTTTGTACCTGTTCGATTGGCATTCCTTTGTCGATGGCGCTTGTTGCCAGCGTTCGGCGAAATTTATGCGGGTGAACACGTTTCACAGAGGAGTTCTTTCCAAGGTTTCTCAACCTGAGTTCGATTGCCCCTATGCTCAATCGTTTCGCATCGCCCCTAATTGCCACAAGCAGGGCAGGGCAGTCATCGGTCCTCTCTGCGAGATAGGCCTGAAGATGAAGCTTCGTTCTTGCGTCAAAGTAAGCAATGCGCTGCTTGTTGCCCTTGCCTGTGACAATGCATTCTCGTTCCGTAAAATCGATGTCGTTGCGATTGAGGGAAGCAAGTTCGCCCACGCGCATCCCGGTCGACGCTAGCAAGTCGACGATTGCCAAGTCTCTAGCGTTTTTGCACCCATCGCGCAGTGTTTCGAGCTCCTCGTCCGTGAAAACGCCTTTAACGAGTTTCGGTTGCTTTACGTGTCGGATGCGTCTTGCAGGACTCTTCACGATGAAATCCTCGTCTTCTAGCCAGGCAAAGAAGCTCGCTATGATCCTGCGAATGTTGTCTATCGTAGTCTTACAAGATCCCCGCTTTGCCTCGTAGGCTGCAAGGTAATTACGGATATCGTTAGTAGTGATCTTGGTTGCCGGAATGGCCAGTTCTTCGATCATCCTATTTAAGGTGCTCTCGTAGTACGCGATTGTCTTTGGCGAACAACCCTCAACCTCTTTTGCACTCAGGAACAGGCCAACCGCATCGATATCGTCTGAAGTTTCGCTCCTTGCAATGGCTAGCTCCATTACCTCCCGAAGCAGGCGAAGTTGTCTTGTGCTCAGCTCCCTTTGCATCTGTTCTGCAATCCAGTTGGCTGTGTCTTTATCCATTTGTTCTCCTTTCGACGTTGTCCCCTAATTGTCGAAGAGAGTTAGGAAAATGATTATTTAGCTGACCTATGCGATGCCCTGTTTTCGAAGTTTGTTGCTACA
>URBX01000008.1 GCA_900546175.1 uncultured Eggerthella sp.
AAGGGTTGAATGGATTCCAACCCTGTAAGCTTCACTGGAGCCGAAGATGGGACTCCCGCTCGCGCTGCTCGCTCACTACGTCGCCTTGCGGCTCCTTAGCTTTTGCGGAAAACAATTATCAATTGTTTTCTATTCGCAAAAGCACCTCACGGTTCTCGTCCCATCTTAAACAACAAGACTTGAACAAACAAAAAGGGTTGAATGGATTCCAACCCTGTAAGCTTCACTGGAGCCGAAGATGGGACTCGAACCCACGACCTACGCATTACGAGTGCGTTGCTCTACCAACTGAGCCACTTCGGCTTAATACGTCTGAAAGTATAGCCTACTTTTCCCTTACTCTTCAAACAAAACCAGCTTAAAAGCGGTCAATCTCATAAATGATTACGTTCGCTTGCATCTTCTGCGCTTTGATAAGATAGCAATAACACATAATTCGCGAAGAAAGGGACCCTTATGTCTCCACAAGTTTGGGTAATTACCGGCGCAAGTCGCGGTTTGGGAAAAGAATTTGCTCAAGTTGCTCTTAAAAATGGTTGCTATGTTGCCGCTACTGCACGCAAGCCAGAGACCATCACCGCTGCTTTAGGCGAGCATGAAAACCTCATGCATGTTGCACTTGATGTAACTAATCCTACTCAGATTAAAGAGGCTATTTCAAGTATTGTGGAAAAGTGGGGCCGCATTGATGTGCTTATCAATAATGCAGGATATGGCATTTTTGGCGCGCTAGAAGAAGTATCTGACCAGGAAGTACGCTCTCTTTTCGATACCAATTTCTTCGGAACCATGAATGTCACGCGTGCCGTTTTGCCTATCATGAGAAATCAGAAAAGCGGCCGAATTATTTCTTTAGGTTCAATGGCAAGTTTTGCTTGTGACCCCGGTGGATCAGCTTACGATGCTTCCAAGTTCGCTATTGCCGCTATGAGCGAAACTCTTTCTTTAGAAATGGGTGTGTTTGGCATCGAATCAATGGTTGTTGAACCAGGCATGTTCCGAACCAACTTCTTTGATTCTTCCTCTATTCGCACTCCTGCAAATCCTATTGAAGCCTACGATAATACCCCTGCTCGAGGCGCATTAAACTATTGCCTCGATCACAACTATCAGCAAAATGGCGACCCTGCAAAAGTGGCTCAAGTAGTATACGAAATTGCCACCGCGCCAGAAAAAATGCCTCTTTGGCTTCCTATTGGCGCCGATTCAGTCAAGAAATTCGAAAAGAAACTTACTCGCATGGTTGAGTCAATCCAGCCATATAAAGAGCGTTTAACCAATTGTTCAATTGAAGACTAGCGCCCAAAATCCCGCTCAACCTACCCTGCTTGTCAGATCCTTTTTCGCGAAGCGCTCTGGTAAAAAGGGTTTCAATACGCAGTTCCTTTATAACGAAGCTCCCAAAATGCAACAGCTCCTGCAGCTGCAACATTAAGAGAATCAACGTCATGCTCCATTGGAATCATTACCGTGTAATCACAGGCATCGATGGTGGAACGCTTCAAACCGTCCCCTTCGGTGCCTAGCACAAGAGCTAGCTTTTCGCACTGAGCTAATTGCCTATCCTCAATCGAGAGAGAATCTTCAACTAAAGCCATAGCGGCCAACTTAAAACCAAGCTTACGCAGAAGAGGAGCATTTTCTTCTACCCAGCTATCATTCTTTTTTTCAATTCGCGTCCAAGGAACTTGGAATACTGTACCCATCGATACGCGCGAAGCTCGTCTGTACAAAGGGTCGTGGCAGTTTGGTGTTATGAGTACCGCATCAACACCTAACGCAGCAGCGCTCCTAAACAGTGCACCAATATTAGTGAAGTTTGTAATATCTTCAAGAATTACAATGCGATGAGCGTCTTTGCACAGCTCTTCAACGCGTGCGAGCGGTTTTCTCTGAAACGCAGCCAGAGCCCCTCTTGTTACCTGATATCCGGTAACGCTTTGAAAAACATCGTGGCTTGCTACCATTACGGGAATTTCGGGATTCTTTTCCAGCAGTTCATCAATGAGCGGCATCTCATGAGCCAACCATTTCTCTTCCAAAAAAAGGGAAACTATCTGGTAGCCTCCCTTTAATGCTCGTGAAATAACATTTTTTGATTCTGCAATAAAAAGTCCCTGACTATATTTGCTATAAAGTCCCTCTTTATTGCCCGCTTTTTGGGTATAGCACTCCCTTAATTGAGCATCGGTTAATCCTGAATAAAGAATTAAACGTGGATCATTTTCCTTTACCTGCTCAATCAACGATTTAGCGCTCCTCAATTGGTTTGTATGGGCGGTTTTTCACAGAAGTTTTATATGCAGGACGAATAATGCGCTTACCTGAAACAATTTCTTCGAATCGATGTGCGGCCCAACCAGCCATACGAGCACAGGCGAACAATGGAGTAATCAAATCAGAAGGAATGCCCAACATGCGATAAATAAATCCAGAATACATGTCCACATTTGCACACATGTCTTTCTTCGTTCCCTTTTCGCGCAAAATTACCTCAGGGCTCAAACGTTCAATGGATTTAAGAAGATTAAGCTCAGCTTCAAATTCAGTGCCCGCAGCAAGCTTAGTAGCAAACTCTTTACAAATTACTGCACGAGGGTCGCTTAAAGTATATACCGCATGGCCCATACCATAAATGAGACCCGTTTTGTCATACGCTTGCTTGTTTACAATCTTTGCAATGTAGTCTGCAACCTCATCGTCGTCTTCCCAATTTGAAACATTGGCTTTAATCTCTTCCTGCATAGCAGTAACCTGATGATTTGCACCACCATGCTTACTACCCTTCAAACCTCCAATTGCTCCTGCATAAGCAGAATAAGGATCTGTGTCTGCCGAAGAAAGAACACGGCATGCGAAGGTTGAGTTGTTACCACCACCATGCTCAGCATGCAAACAAAGCATAATATCGAGCATACGTGCTTCTTCAGGAGTGAATTGTCTGTCAGGACGAAGCATGGAAAGAATAGTTTCACTCGTGGACTGACCCGGAATGAAGTTATGCATAATCATGGAATCGTTATATAACTTGTAGCGCATTGCATAATAGCCATGAACCATGATACGAGGAAGTCGTGAAATGAGTGAAATAGCAGTACTAATTTCATGTTCGTAGCTGCGATCTTCTGCACGAGGGTCATCAGAATAGAGCAACAAAATTGAACGAGAAAGCGTGTTCATAACATTTCCCGAAATACCATTCATGATGCGGTTTGCGGTAAATCCATCAGGAAGTTCACGCTGAGCATCAAGTGCAGCAATAAAATCATCTAACTGGGATTGGGTTGGCAAATCACCCATCAAAAGAAGATACGCAATCTCTTCATAGCTCCAACGCTTGGTAGTATCTTTTGTATCAAGAAGATCATAGATATTGTAACCGCGGAGAGTAAGGCGACCTTCATCTGCAACCTTGTCTCCTTCATCCATCATGTAACCATGAACGTTTGAGATATTTGTAACGCCTGCAATTACACCAGAACCATCGTTGTTTCGAAGGCCACGCTTTACGGGATAAATATCATACAAAGAGGTATCAACAGCGTTTACGGTTTCGAAAGCTTCGTATAATGAAAGGCGCTCGTGATCGGTCATATTTTGCTATCCTTCTTCTCAATAAATTTCATTTCAAGTTTTTCCTCATACATTTTATAAAGATATCAACAAAATATTCCCTCAATTAGGTAAATTTACAAAAAATTTTTTTATTCCCACAAACATATTTTGTTATCTGTTGAAAATATGACAAATAGTTTCTCTTTCTTAAAATACTTTGTTGACATAGACAGAATTTAGAGTATAGTACTTTGTGCTGTAAAACATGCGCCGTTACCTCAGCTGGATAGAGGGACTGACTACGAATCAGTACGTCGGGGGTTCGAATCCCTCACGGCGCACCATTTAAAACTTCCGCTTCCTCAAGGGAAGCTTTTTTATTTTTGGCCGTTTCACAAATCCAGTCGCGCCTTTGCGGGTTTTGCTCAATCTTGCAAACTCTTTGTGGTTTTGTCGATCCTTCACGCCTTTACGGGTTCTTTTGGGATTTTGCGCATTTTCTATCTAACCTTTTACGTGAATTTTGCAAAGAGTTCCTCGTTGACTTGCATTTTGAGTTTTATAATTAGCAAGGTTCAGGACTTATCGTGAACTACGGGTCTTGCCTTCTTCAAAAAAAGGCTTTCCCTCCAAAATTGTCAGGAATTACCCTGTTTTATAAGCACAAGGAAAGGACATTACTTGAAGGTTCGAAAATCGAAACCTCTCAGTAGTTAGTCTTCAGCCTCTTCATTATGTTTGTTTGAGGTTGAAGAAACCGAGAACAACATCGCTTTAAGGGCATTTTGTCAAAAATCACGTATTACGTGTTTTTGGTTGCGCAGAGCAAAGACCCCCCAGCTGGGTGTTTTTTCTGTGCAAACTGCCTGAAACGCTTGAGGAGATATGCATGCTTTATTTGTCACAAATGATTGGTGAGCCAGTTATTGACGCCAATGGAGAAAAACTTGGCACCATTTCGGACTTAGCAATTTCAACTGGTGAAGTATTCCCACGCATTACCAGCCTTGCTTTTAAAGGTCCCGGTCAAACTCCCTTCATGATTTCTTGGCGCAAGTACGTTGAAGACTACAGCGAAGAAGGAATCACGCTTAAAGTTGACAGAACCGCTATTCGCTTTAGTTATCTTCAACCAGAAGAGGTACTCCTTGCCCGAGATCTTCTTGATAAGCAAATTGTTGACACGCAAGGCATGAAAGTTGTTCGCGTAAACGACCTCAAACTTTCGAGCTCTGGTTCTCAATTACGCCTTCTTGGTGCAGAAGTTGGTTTACGCGGTTTATTGCGCACACTTCATCCTTCTTTGGAAAAAATTGCGCTCAAGGTTACAAATCTTCTCCACAAGCCTTTTGAAGAGCGCATTATTGCGTGGAACTACATGGATTTGCTCGATCGCGACCTTTCCGAAGTGCAGCTTTCAGTAACCCACACTCGCTTAGAAGAACTCCACCCTGCCGACGTTGCAGACATTTTGGAACAGCTTGACCCAAAGCAGCGCGCCAATGTTTTTAAGCATTTGGACGACGCTCGTGCAGGTGAAGCAATTTCCGAGCTGGAAGACGAAGAGCTCCAGGCCGATATTATTGAAGGATTAGACCCACAACGCGCTTCTCGATTGCTGCGAGACATGGATCCAGACGATGCTGCCGACATTGTTGGCGACCTTCCTTACGAGAAAGCAGAAACTCTTCTTCGCTTGATGGGTGTTGAAGACGCTGAAGGTATTAGAAAGCTCCTTGGCTACAAAGACGATACTGCTGGCGGCCGTATGACCACGCAGTATGTTGCCATGCGCTCCGACTGTACCATTGAAGAGACTATTGAAGTACTGCGTGGTTTAGACGAAGACCACCCAACCGTCAGCTACGTGTATGTTCTTGATCAATATGACAAGCTTATTGGCGTTTTATCTTTGCGCACCTTGGTTCTCTACAAGCAGGAAACCATACTCAAAGATATTATGTTTGACGAAATTGTTACCGTTTTGCCTGACACGCCTGAAGAAGAAGTTGCTGCAGACATCTCGAAATACGATTTGTTAGCTATGCCTGTTGTTGACGAAGCGGGCTTAATGCTTGGCATCGTTACTGTTGACGACGCTATGGAAGTTATGGAAGACGATGCTGAAGAGCAGAGCGAAAAGATTGCTTGGAAGCAAATTCTTATTGTCTGTGGCCTCTTCGCCGTATTCCTTATTCCTTACACCATCATCATTCTCCAAGCGTTTGGAAACACAATGTAAGTAGGTGATTGTTATGGCTAAAGAAATAATCACCAATGATACAACCGAAAAAACTCCTCATAAAGCCTTTCTTGTATTAGCTGCTATGGGTCCTGGCATTATTGCCGCAATGGCTGGCAACGATGCCGGTGGTATTTCAACCTATTCAACCGCTGGCGCAAATTATGGCTTTATGACCCTATGGCTCATTCCCATTATGTGCATCTTGCTGGTAATTGTTCAAAGCACCGCAACACGTATGGGTGTTGTTACCGGTAAAGGATTCGCTGCGTTAATCCGCGAGCGATTCGGTATCCGCCTTACCGCTCTTGCTATGTTAGCTCTCCTGATTGGCAACACTGCTACCAGTTTTTCAGAATTCGCTGGTGTTGCATCTGGCATGGAAATGTTTGGTGTTCCTCGTTGGATTTCCGTTTCAATTGCTGCCATCGCCGTTTGGGCGTTAATTGTAGGAGGAAACTACAAGCGCGTACAAAATGTATTCCTCGCAATTTCTTGCGTATTCGTAACGTATATAATTGCTGCCTTCTTGGCTCAACCTAACTGGAATATGGCACTTATTCACACCGTAACTCCTAGCGCAGTAGCCGACGTAAACTTCCTCTCATTAGCGGTAGCTATGGTTGGTACCACTATTGCTCCTTGGATGATGTTTTATGCACAAAGTGGCGTAGTTGAAAAAGGCGTACACGTCCGAGATTTGGTCTATCAGAAAATTGACGCGATCACCGGCTCAATTGTTGCTTGCGTAGTAGCTTGGTTCATTATTGTTACCACTGGTGCAGTTCTTTATCCAGCAGGAATTCAAATTGAAAGCGCAGCCGATGCTGCTACTGCTCTTGCCCCATTTGCAGGAGAATATGCCGAAATTCTTTTCGCTGCAGGTTTGGTTGCTGCAAGCTTGCTTGCTGCGTGCGTGCTGCCTCTTACCACCGCATTTGTTATTTGCGAAGCGTTTGGTTTCGAAGCAGGTGTCAATTTCAAGTGGAAAGAAGCTCCCATCTTCAAGAGTATTATTACCTTTATTGTCTTCCTTTCTGCGGTAGTAATCCTAATTCCTAATTTAGACTTGCTGGGAATTATGCTGATGTCCCAGTTCGTAAATGGTGTTATCCTGCCAATCCTTCTTGTGTTTATGGCAATAATTTGTACCGATAAGCACATTATGGGCAACTACACAGTTTCCAAATTCGCACGCATTGCCCTATATGTTTCTATTGTGGCGGTGGGCATACTGTCAATTATTTGTTTAGCTATGCAGATTTTGGGAATTGGATAACTATGAGCAATTTGTCGCAACCAACTCTAATAACTCTGCCAGCTCAGGAATCGGAAGTGTCTCAAGCACCCCAGTCAGCTCAATTAGTTCAGGCGTCGCAACCAACTCAAAAAATCGCACGAGCAGAACTTCGCAAACAAATGATTGCTCGCAGAAGTGAAATGCCGGCTGAACTTCGAGAAAAAAAGAGCGCCCTAATCTGCCAAGAACTCTTAGAGATGCTTGATAATCTTGCTCTGTTTCCAAAACAAAAGAGTCCGCTTGTAGGAGTCTATTCTGCGTTTCCTGAAGAGGTGCAGCTTGATTCTTTCATTCGCCAGGCATACAAACAAGGCGCACGTATTGCCTTTCCTTGCATGGTTAAAGACTCGTGGAATGTTGATAATTCAGCTATTCAAACTATGGAAATGAGAGAAGTTTCTCATACTGACTATCTTTCCAACACAGTAGAGTTTCTTCTTCATCCTCTTCGCTCTTACCATCATCACGACAAAGCCCTTAATCCATACCCTTACCTAAAAGCCAGCGAGTTGTCTATGCTTGTTTGTCCTTTAGTTGCGTTCGATAGTAAAGGAAACCGTCTTGGTTACGGCGGCGGCAACTACGATCGATACCTCACTCAACTTTCCCAAACTACGATAGTAGGGGTAGCGTTTAAGGAGCAAGAGTGTCCTGCTGTCCCTGTAGAGGAGCACGATATAGCACTTTCTATTCTTTGCGTTTAATACCTCTCGTGGTTTTGCTGTCACAAATAAGCGGTTTACCTGCTCAAACGTGATACTATTAGAATCACAGAGAGAGGATAGTAATGGCAAACGAACCTACCAACGAACAACGCCTTGCCGCTCGCGAACGACTAGAAAAAAGACAAGCTCGTCACGGATACGCTCCTTCACAGCAAGCAAACAGAGACTTTTCTTTTTTCTCGAATGGGTTATCCGAGCAAAATGAACAAGACTCTACTCCTCAATACGAGCAAGACGTTGCCGGAGGCGCAACTGATAATTCAAAACAACCAGCTCAAGAATCCAACCCAAAGGATTCTTGGGAAGAGATTCCTCGCACCTATAACAAAAGGCCTGAAGGAGTAAAACCGCGCACCGGTGGAAGCAGGCCCGTAAAAATCCATGGCCAAAACGACATCATGAAGCCATCCCAGGGCCACACTACGGTAACTATTCCTCTAATTACTCAAAACCACGTGGGTTCAAATCAGCTCTCGTTCTCAGGAAAAGGGCACAACTGGAAACCAATTATCCTGGGTGCAATTATTGTTTTGATTCTCCTTTTTATTGTGTTTGTTGTTTCGTCCTGCGGAAAATAAGGATTATCAGCCTTATAACGAGAAAGAATGTTTATGGCTTACAAAAAGGGCTCGGCGTAAAGCCAAGCCCTTTTTTGAGTTATTAGCAAATAGCTCATATAGTTAGCATCCAGCGCATAAGACAAGCTGCTAACCAGTTACCAAATAACGTCAACAGCCAGCCTGTAGTCTGCAATTGCAGCAATCCTAAAAGCTGGCCTAGCAGACAATTCTATGCAACACCCTGTTGCTCATCCTGATGTTTAATTTCACGTGCAATTTCTCGGTCGGTTGCACTGTCTGTCGATGGAGGCAAAACATCGAAAGGAACCGACTTCGTAAAGAGGCTCACAATTGGAACAATGATAATGGAAAGGATCATTGCGATAGCACCACAGTTAATAGAGCTTGCAATGAAGGTAATTCCCGCAAATCCAAGGAGCATATTGCCCGTAGTGAGACCTACGCCAACAATAAAGCTTGTCCATACTGCAGCCTTGGAAATCTTGCCCGAATACAAGCCCCACAAATAAGGACCAATAAAAGCACCAGACAAGGCACCCCAAGAAATGCCCATGAGCTGAGCAATCCAGGTAACCGAGCTGTGATATTGGAACAGCGCAATAGCTGCAGAAATACCGATAAATACAACAATGAATAAGCGCATGTACCAAACACGCTTCTTTTCGTCCATGTTCTTAACCAAATTGTCCTGAACCAAGTCCAAAGTCAAAGTTGAAGAACTATTCAAAACCAAGCCTGCCAAAGTAGACATTGAAGCAGACAAAACCAACACGATAACAATACCAATCAGCAATTCTGGCAAAGTTGAGAGCATAGTTGGAATAATAGAGTCATACACTGGTGTTCCTTGTGCGGTGTATGCAATCTGATCGCCATACAAACGACCAAAACCACCCAAGAAGTAGCAACCACCTGCAACAACAAGAGCAAAAATAGTAGAAATGATAGCACCCTTCTTTACCGAAGGACCATCTTTAATGGCATAGAACTTCTGAACCATCTGAGGAAGACCCCAGGTACCCAAGGAAGTAAGAATAACCACGCCCAACAAGTTGAGAGGATCCGGACCAAACATACTGGTGAAAACACCATTAAAGCTTGAGCCGTCGCTAACCTGAGACAGAGAAATGAAAGACTCCATAAAGCCACCATTTGCGCCGAGTACCGCAAAAATTACAGCCGTAATACCCAAAAGCATAATGATGCCCTGAATAAAGTCATTCACAACCGTAGCCATATAGCCACCCACCACAACATATATACACGTAATAACAGCCATGGCTATTACGCACCATTCGTACGGCAATCCGAAAGCCATACCAAACAGTCGCGACAATCCGTTATAAACACTTGCGGTGTAAGGAATGAGGAAAACAAAGATAATTGCCGCAGCTGCAATACGCAACGCTTTAGAGTTGTATCGTTTTCCGAAGAACTCTGGCATAGTTGTTGCGCCAAGACGATGGGTCATTTCACGAGTACGAGGACCCAAAATCCACCAAGCTAAGAGGCTACCAATTAAGGCATTGCCAATACCAGCCCAAAAAGCTGCGATGCCATATTTCCAGCCAAACTGTCCCGCATAACCAACAAATACTACCGCACTAAAATAACTTGTGCCGAACGCAAACGCGCTCATCCAAGCCCCTACGTTTCTACCGCCTAATACGAATCCTTCAACGTTTTTGGTGGTACGGTTACACCAAATGCCAACACCAATGGCCACGCCGAAGAAGATGATTACTAATAAAATTTTTGCAATCATGCTTTTCCTTCTACTTCTTGGTATCTCTTGAGATACCCCTCCAATAATCACTTTTAAAGTTCACCAACCGCCTTTTCCATCAAGCCTTTAGAAGCCAAATGAAAAAACCCGCTTACCAAGGGGTTTACGGGCAAAAAAATTAGCACCCTAAATGGTGTGCTAATAATAGAGAACTTCAAAAGTATTTAGTTTTCCTGCAGACTGCTGAGCAACATGCTGAGCGAATACCGCAGGGTTCTGACGAACAGACTGCTGTGCCATATGCTCGCTCATAAGAGCACAGAAAGCATTCTGGTTAGACTGCATAGCAAGAATGGAGCTCATAAGAGCACATGCTTTTGCTTCAGTGATATGTTGTCCCAAAAAAGTCATGGAGAGACCTTACCATAGAAGCTTTCTTGGGACTCCACAATTCCATGAACGTACATTTCAAAGGATAATAGGTACTCAGCTTTTGTTTTGCAAGGCAGCGCACAGCACTTCGATAATGATAATGCGCTCACACTCTTGAAACCCTGTTATGTTTTTAAGAGGGTGAGCAGCCTCAACTCAAAACAAGCAAACGGTACACCGGTAAAGTTTTATCCGTAGATAGCTTTAAGATTTGCGTAAGCTTCGTCTGCTTCTTTCATAACGTCTGAAACAATCTGAGCTACTGGTTTAATTTCCTTAATAATTGGAGAGATCATTCCTGCAGAAAAGGCACCTGTTTCATATTCTCCATCACGAGCACGTGCAACAGAGCCCGTGCAGTAGTCGTTTAGCTCTTCCTGAGAAGCACCTGCATAATAACGCTCCCAAAAACCATCAGTAAATGGATTCTTAATACAACGGACTTGCTTCTGGCCAGGAATACCAGAAAGAACTGTTGCGTCGTCTTTTGAGTTAATAATGAGCTCTTTGTACAAATCAGCTACCTCGCATTCTTCGGAAGCTAAGAAAATAGTGCCCATCTGAATGCCAACACAACCAAGAGCTAATGCAGCCAACAAGCCCTTGCCGTTTGCAAAACCACCTGCTGCAATTACTGGAATGGTTACTTCTTCAACAACCTGAGCCACCAAAGGCAAAGTAGTCATAGAGCCAATATGGCCGCCACCCTCAATGCCTTCACAAATTACTGCCGCAGCACCTAAGTCCTGCATTTTCTTTGCCGCACGAGCATGAGGAATCAAGCAAATAGCCTTGATGCCAGCCTCTACCAATCGAGGAACAATAGCGGCAGGATTACCAGCAGAAACAGTACAAATCTGTACGCCTTCTTCAATACATACGTCGACAATCTCCTCAATGCGGTTATTCTCCATAATGAGGTTTACCGCAAATGGTTTATCGGTAAGAGACTTACAGGTGCGAATTTCTTCACGCATATACTCAGGAGTATCAAATCCGCACTGAATAACCCCTAAAGCGCCCGCATTGGAGCAGGCTGCCGCAAACTTGCCATCAGTAATATGAGCCATGCCACCCTGAATAATTGGATATTCAATGCCCAACAAATCACACAATTCCGTTTTCATTCATGCTCCTTCCCTCAGAAAGCTAAAAACTTCTCTCTAAACAAAATACCCTTTTCTTGTCTGTTTGGGCATACCGAAAACACGAAATCAGAAATCGTTTGCTTAAAATTCGGCCATTTCTTTTACGATGCGAATAGCACGCTGATTAATATCAACAAGCTTTGTTTTTACGCAAAGAGGAATAGCTTCGTTCATATCATCAAGAGTAATCTGGCCACTTAAGGCATTGGTCTTTAATTCCTCAAGAGCGTTAACAGCATGAATTGCATACGCAAGAACAATCACGTTTAAGCATTTTCTCGAAGCAAGACGATTGCATAACTTCTGGTCATCTACCACCACAACATTAATTCCCTTATTTTGCAATTCTTCAACAACTGCCATTGGCTGATAGATCTCTTTAGACCACGCAGCAGTTACTGCCGGAATTCCCGTTTTGCAAATTACTAGTACACCGTCTTTTTTCAGAAGATCAAGAGAGCGTGCTCCTTCGCCTGGTTCAAGGGCAATGAGCACATCAACGCTTCCTTTTGCTGGAAGAGGCGAGAAGACTTCTTCATTTTTATTACCCATGCGCACATGAGAAACAACATTTCCGCCTCGCTGAGCCATACCAATAGTCTCAGTTCCGCGAACCTGCCATCCTTTTTCCATAGCTGCTTGAGCCAAAATGCGAGCTGCCAGAACATTTCCCTGGCCACCAACACCCGCAATAGACACGTTAATCATTTATATCCTCCTGGCATTATCACCACAGATTTCACTGCAGTGTGCGAATTATTCACTATCTGGATCGCCGTAAAAACGCATCAACGAACCATCGGATGCAGGAATACGGGTTGAGCGAAGAGGTACTTCTTTGACCTTTTTCTTACGCGATGGAACACGCAAAACATCATACTGACACACATCGGTACAAAGACCACAGCCCGTACAAAGCTCTCTATTGATGGAAATACGACGAGCTGCTTCATTCCAATTAAGCGCAGGACAACCAATACGAGAAGTACACATACGGCAACCCGCACAAGCATTTGTAGGGAAGTGGGCTGGCTGTTTTTTAGGAGTAAGATTTGCGCAAGGCCACTTAAAGATAACGGCTGAAGGTCCTGGATAATTGATTGCTTCACGCGCTGCTTCAATAGACTCTTCAGCAAACAAAGGATTCGCCTGAGTAATCTTCAAAACACCCATAGATTCCAAAATGCTTGGAATGGAAAGAGGTTTTGTCTTTCCGCGTGTCAGCGTCTTGCCCGTACCTGGATGAGGCTGATCACCGGTCATAGCAGTCGTGGAGTTGTCTAAAACAACAATCGTAATATCGTGCTGGTTATATACCGCATTTGCAACACCAGTCATACCGCTTGCGAAGAAGGTTGAATCACCAATGAAAGCAAGAGACTTTTTCTCTGGCTCAACAATATTAAAGCCTTGAGCCATAGTAACGCCCGCACCCATGCACAAGCACGTATCAACAGCGCGCAAAGGATCAGCATTTCCTAAGGTGTAACAGCCAATATCTCCGCAGAAGATACCAATCTGATCACGCCTCAATGCTTCTTTAACCGCATAGAAAGAACCACGATGAGGACATCCTGCACACAATGAAGGAGGACGGTTTGGGTAGTATGCATCAAGAGCAATTTCAGTCTTTTCTAGTTGAGCGACAAGCTCATCTTTAATACCAAAGAACTCCGCGAGCTGCTCTTCAATACAATCCACGCTGTTTTCACCACGAGTGGTAGTTGTGTTATCAAGTTTTCCGTGGACGTCATACTGGCAATGATATTTGCCCGCAAACTTCATCATCTCTTCTTCGATAACGCTATCAAGCTCTTCAAAGACGATAACTTGCTCAAGACCTTCCGCGAAAGAAAGTACCGCATTTTCAGGAAATGGATACGGAGTGCCAATCTGCATAATCTTATAGGCAGGAAGCGCAATGCTCTTCTGAGCTGCTTTTTCTTCAAGCTGGCGAAGAGCTTCTTTTGCGTACGCATAAGAGATGCCGCCTGCAACAATTCCCACTACTGGCTCTTGGCCTACCTGCTCCCATGGATTAAACGCACTTTGAGCCGTATCAGCAGCAATCTTTGGAAGACGCTCGTTTATTTCGCCATGACCACGATTTGCGCGAGGAGGGAAGATAACCCACTTGCTGTCATCTTTCTCGAAGCCAGAAGGTTCATTTCCGCAGGTCTGCTCAGGGACATCGCCGAAGGTAGATGCATGGCATAAACGAGTAGTAGGACGGAAAAATACGGGAGTGCTATATTTTTCAGAAAGCTCGTATGCTGCCTTCATCATTTCGCAACCCTGTTCTGGAGTTGCTGGGTCAAAAACTGGTACCTTTGCGAAAGAAGCATAGCGGCGCGTATCTTGTTCAGTTTGAGAAGAAATTGGGCCTGGGTCGTCTGCAACAAATAAGACATAACCTCCCTTAACTCCAACGTAGTTCAATACCATTAAAGGGTCACTTGCTACGTTCATGCCCATCTGTTTACAGGTAAACAAAGTGCGAGCTCCTGCAGCTGAAGCACCTGCCAGCACCTCAACAGCTACTTTCTCGTTTGTCGACCACTCAACATACACATTTTTTGCTTTTCCTTCTGCAACTGCATCGGAAATAGTCTCGATAACTTCAGAAGAAGGCGTTCCTGGATAGCCCGCTACTACACGAACACCTGCTTCAAGGGCGGCATAAGCAAAGGCCTTGTTGCCCATTAAGTACGATTTTGCCACTAGATAACTTCTTTCTTTATTTGTAGAGGATTACGCAGAAGCCATATCTGCTTTAAGTTTTTCAATCTTGCCGCGAGCAGTTTCGCAACCAGTGCCTAAAATTTGAACAGCCAAGATTGCTGCATTCTTTGCTCCATTAATAGCAACTGTTGCAACAGGAACACCGCTTGGCATTTGTACCATAGATAAAAGCGAATCAAGGCCGCCTAGATCACTTGTTTTCATAGGAACAGCAATAACTGGTGCAGGAGTATAAGCAGCAACCACGCCACCAAGATGTGCAGCCTTGCCAGCAGCTGCAATAATTACCTTAATGCCTCTATCACAGGCAGTTGATGCCCATTCGTGAACCTCTAAAGGTTTACGATGAGCACTTGCAATTTTTACCTCATAAGGAACACCAAATTCATCAAGCTGCTTCATGCAGGCTTCCATAACAGGCATATCGGATTCTGAGCCCATAATGATTCCAATTACGGGTGCTTTATCGCTACAAGTCATTTCATCACCTAACTCGTTACTTTTTCTCAAATTAACAACCATTCATTATATCTTTGTTGCCTACTGCTCTTTACCGCTGCTCTAGCTATTGAGCCTATTTTTAGGCAGAAATCATAGGAATTGCCTTTGAGAGCGCTTGGAGTAGTTCGTCATGAGAAGAAACCAGCGCAAAAGCGGGCTCGTTCGCTAAAGTATCATGCGAAAAGAACTTTCCCCAATCAACCGCAAAACCAAGCATTCCTGCGGCAAAGGCTGCTTGCATATCATAGGGGCTATCTCCTACATAAACACACTCGTCAGGGCTACATCCTATTTTTTTTGAAGCAACTAACAAAGGTTCAGGATCTGGCTTATGTTTTGAACTGGATTCCATGCCCACTTTGCAATCAAAAAAACAATCGAGTTCGAAGTGAGCCAAACTTTCAAAAGCAATTGCTTCCCTCTTGGAGGTTACTAACCCAACCGTACATCCCGATTCTTTCAATTGCGACAACAACATACGAGTTCCCGGAAAGGGTTGTATCTTTTCGTTGAGATTTTGCTCATTATGAGCACGATATACTCTCATGATTTCCTGCTGTTTGTCGGGATCATCCGTAAAGAGATCCATCTGATCAAGGAGAGACTGACCTACCCGAGAAAGCAAGTAGTCTTCAGAAAAACGTTTGCCCAGCACCGCTTGAGTTGCATAGTCCATGCTTTCTGAAATTGCCCCGTACGTATCAAGAATTGTTCCATCTAAATCAAAAAGCACTACCCGTTTTGATTTGTTCACGTCTCTTCCTCTTCTTAGTTAGTTTGTATATGCCTTAATAGTTTTAGGCTTATAGTTCTTCTTCATCATGCTTCAAAAACTAAAAGCCACAGTAGCGCAAAACTACTGTGGCTTTCAACCGTCTTTCAGACACCACACGTTGGCGTTCTTTTTTTTTGCTTTAGAGGCCTAATGCCTTCTTTAAACTTGATACGCGGCGACGAGAAACAGGAATCTTGTCTTCAACGCCATCCAAACTGAGCAACAACGTTCCGCCTGATTGTGGCTCCACTTCCTTTACTAAAGAAAGGTTTACCAAATAGCCACGGTGTACACGGAAGAATCCGTGTCCGTCTAAGGTTTTTTCCAGCTGTGCCAAGCTCACTGTTGAGAAATAACGGTCAGTATCAGTCTGCAAATAGGCATAGTCATCACGAGCCATTACAAAACGAATCTGATCAATATTGATGAGAATCTTCTTGCCACCCTTTTCTACAGGGATACGCTCAGTCTTTTGCGCTTTTGCATGTAACACAACGTGCTCACGAACACGAGTCAATGCCTGGCTTAAACGATCAGTTTCTACCGGCTTTACCAAATAGTCAATTGCGTTAACTTTGAATGCGTCAAGTGCAAATTCGCTATATGCAGTTACAAACACAACAGCAGGTGGATACTTCAGATGTTGAAGAGCTTCAGCAAGACGTAAACCGGTTGCTTCTGGCATATTAATGTCCAAGAACATAACGTCACAAGGATATTCTTTAAGCTTTTCGATTGCT
Organism: uncultured Eggerthella sp.; assembly: GCA_900546175.1. Taxonomy (GTDB): domain Bacteria; phylum Actinomycetota; class Coriobacteriia; order Coriobacteriales; family Eggerthellaceae; genus Anaerotardibacter. Next base: position 16,468 of record URBX01000008.1, read on the forward strand.
TCACGAACGCTTGCAGCCTCAGAAACAACTTCGGTCTGATTAAGCTCACTTAATAAAAATCTTAGCTCGGAGCGTGCTGGAGCTTCGTCATCTACGATAATCGCTTTTAGCAACGCTGCCTCCTTGTCAATATTTTTTCCACACAATCACAGTTCATTGTAACGTACTTTTCTTGTATTGTGTGAAGATATTACGGCTCTATTTTCGTACAGTTTTTCAAGAATAACGTAACGTCTGTTCCTTCACCTAATTTACTCTCAAATTGCATAAAAGACTCTGGTCCATAGTATCCACGCAGGCGAGCATTAACATTTTTAACTGCAATACCTAAACCAGTTTCGGAGCGCTTATTCATTATGTTTTCAAGAGCTTCTTCCGACATACCAATACCGTCATCAGAAACAACAATGCGAATATCATCGCCCTCCATACGAGCTCGAACTGTGATAGTAAGCTTTCCTTCGGCAGGCATAGCGTGTTTTACTGAATTCTCAACTAATGGCTGAATCATAAAGGAAGGAACGAAACAGCTCTGCGTGTTTTCTTCTACTTCAATATCTAAACCAAGACGCTCTTCGCCAAATCGTGCCTGTTCAAGGCCAATATAACGAACAACCTGATCAAGCTCACGTGGGAAAGAAATCAAGTCAGAATCGTTTTCGAGCGTCCTTCGATAAAACACTGCAAACTCACGAAGAAGTAAGCGGGCCTTTTCGGGATCCGTTCGAACATACGAAGCCATGGTATTGATAGTGTTGAAAAGAAAGTGCGGATTAATTTGGTTTTGAAGCGCTTTCAGCTCCATGCTTGTTGCTAATTTCTTCTGCTCTTCTAATTCGCTTGATGCAATCTGCGTTGAAATAAGTTGCGCAAAACCTTCAGCAATAGAAACCTGTGTTTCTGAAATGCGCGTTGAGCGCGCAAAATACATTTTTAAAGTTCCGCGAATAGTGTCTTCTACCTTTAACGGAACGATAATGGCTGCCTGTACTTTTTTTATTGGCTTAGGCAAACCCACTTCTTGAGAAGAAGTAAGTACGCGAGTTTTTCCATCTTGAAGGGAAGCGCGCGTAGAAGCAGTACGAATTGCACCGCCAAGCTTTCCAATATCCTCACTGCCATAACCGTAATAACCCAACACAACTTCAGTATCGGTAATAGCAACAGCCGATGCAGTGGAATGTTCGTAAAGTGATTTACAGATAATCTGCGCGCCCTCCATTGAAAGACCGTTTTGCATAGCTTCTGCTGAAGTGCTTGCCAAACTTAAAACTTCTGCTGTCTGGCTTGCACGAATATGGTCAGGATCAAGCATCAATGCAAGGGTAATAAGCAAAAAAACAGTGAAGAAGAAACCCGAAATAGCCAACATTACAATGTTGTGTTCCGAGCTGAACATATACCAGCCCAAAGCGCAACCAGCTACCAAAGCAAGCAGCAAGAAAAGGACCTCAAGAAAAACATAGACGTTCTGTTTTGAAAGATTAAACTTCATGGCTCTCACCTTTATCGTTAAGCTCAACACTTTTTAGAGTATGAACCCCAAAAAGGGAACTATTTACTTATCCAGCAAATGGGAACAATTCATTACCCAGAAGCATAACCGCAGCAAAGAGTAAAAATCCGCTAAAAACAAAACGAAGTTTTCTTTCTGGAATGATTTTTGCCAAATTTGCACCAATTACCGCACCGGGAATACTTCCACACACAATTGCAATACCTGCAACGTAGTCAATATTACCAAGAATTCCCTGCTCAATTACGCCTGGTAGAGCAAGAATACATACGGCAAGCAAAGAAGCTCCTGATGCTTGGCTCATCATAACCCCAAGAAGGCTAATAAACAAAGGGACCATAATAAATCCGCCCCCTACGCCAACATAACCAGAAGCAAGCCCAGCAATCAAGCCAATGAGAACCGCTAAAGCAGCTTTTTTCTTAGTGAAAACAAACGAGGTATCTTTTAATACTTTTTCGGCAGATTTGACTGATTGATCAAACGCGGCTTGTGCGGAAACGGTCTGAACAGGGGCACTCTGAGCGCACGCGGCCTGTGTGGGAACAGTCTGCACATCATTTGAATGCTCGATAGCGTCGTGAGCGTCGGCGCTCTGCACCGCACCAGACTGACTGTCAGCTGAATTCTGGCTGGCGTGTTTAACAACACCCTTGCCTGATTTCTTTGTCACTTTTGTAGGTTCTTTTGGACACTTCATTGCTTTTTTGAACATAGTGTAAGACGAATACACAATAATCAGCGCGGCCGCTAACATAATCAACCACGAAGGTGAAAGTGTTGCCAAGTAAACGCCCACTGCAGAAGTAACCGCACCTGCTAGTCCCGTAATAAGCCCCAAAAGAGGAATACACGTTTTATTTTTAAGATGGGTTATACAGCCTGAAATAGAAGTTGGAATAATAGCAAAAAGGGAAGTAGCTGTTGCGCAAATTGCAGGCAGACCAAATGCCAGTCTGAAAAGAGGAACCATAATAGTTCCGCCACCAATACCAAGTAATCCTGAAAAAATACCTATGACTACGCCGCATACTGCAGCAAAAAGAAATACCTCCATGAAATACTACTGCCTCTTTTTTTTTGTCTTTCCTACTATCTGTTTTATGAAACTATGTGATTCATTTCTTACTTATTAGTACTGGTGCCGATTTTGTCCTCGATTAAGTGATTTACGGGCTTTTGAAATTTGCTTATTTTTAAAACCACGCTTTTTTTCGCCCCGCATCCAGCGAGCCTCTTCGCGCTTTTGTAAAACCTGTTCGGTTTCATTCATAAGAGCATGATACGAATTGAAACGAGCATGAGTAATTTCGCCTGCCTCAATAGCGGCTCTAACCGCACATCCTGGCTCGTTGGTATGAGAACAATCTCTAAACCTACACTGCTGGGCTATTTCTTCAATGTCGCTAAAAGCAGTCTCAATTCCCGCCTTCGCATCCCAAAGTCCTAAGCCCCTCACACCAGGCATATCTACAATGTAACCGCCTTGAGGAACAGGGATGATTTCACGTGAAACAGTGGTGTGTCTTCCCTTACCATCACCTTCGCGAACAGGAGTTGTTTCCTGAAGTTCATGGCCTACCAACATATTTACGAGACTTGATTTCCCCACGCCGCTGCGTCCAATCAGAATTGCAATGCACCCAGGAGGAATTAACGCGCGAACTCTTTCGATGCTTTGTGGCTCTTCAGAAGAAACAACCAATGTCTCAACTTTAGAGTCTACTAAATCACTTACCTGCTTACAGATTTCTGCAACTGCCTCTTCTGATTCAGCCAAATCCGCCTTAGTAAGCACCACAGTTACTTCAGCACCCGTTTCGTGAGCCAACACAAGTTCCCGCTCTAAGCGGCGCATATTTACTTCGGCTAAAGGCTGTGCAACAAAAACACGATCGAAATTTGCAGCAAGCACTTGAGGTTGAGAACGTTCCGTTGGATCTTTGCGAACAAAAGCACGAGTACGAGGGTAAATTGCTTCAATGATGCCTTTATCGTGATTATCGGTTTCCTTCACCTCTACATAATCGCCAATAACCGCACGATTTTTTTCTCCTTTTACCAGAGAAGTTGCATGTTCACACCTCATACAATTTCCCTCATCAAAACGAACCAGAGGAAAACCTCGATCAAGTTTTATTACTACGCCACGCATTAAAGCTCGCGTTCCTTTCGATAGTTATAGAGGCTCAAAAGCAAGACTCCCGCAATAATCGAAATTATACCTGCGGTCAGAATTACTGGATTAACCTGGTTTTCGATTGGTGTGCCTTTTTTCAAGGCTGTTACCTCTTGAGCATGAATGTCGGTTTGGCCTTGGTGGTTTTTGCATGCCATATTAAATGTTCCGCGTACCTGCAGAGTAGTACCAACTTGTTTATAATTTCCATAAGAATCAATGAGTTCAGTCTGGGCTTTGTTCATAAGAACAGAAACACAGGTAGGACTTTCGCTGTCTTGCTCTTGAAGACAAATCCAGTAGTTATCGTATTCATCTTCTGAAGAAATGCGGTCACCCACTACTTCTCCGGTTATTTGAACGGTCTGCAAATCGTACAGGGTTCCTTCTGAAAGTAACTCGGAAATAGAAGCATCGTACAAAAAGGAAGTGTCGGGAAGTTGATTAACGTTTACGGTATTTGAAAGAGTTTCAGTTGTAGTTGACGTTGAAGAGGTAAGACTTTCTAGAGCGCTTGTTTCACTGTTGTTAGAAGAGCATCCACTCATAAGCACTAAACAGACAAACAGCGCAACAAAACTTGCAATTAATTTTGCAATGCTCGTTTCTTTCTGTATGTTTTTCTGTTCAGGCTTATTCATCACAGTTCAAGTTCAACTTTCTTATCAGGAATAAGAGAAACCACAACTTTAACAATAAGAGCAACCAGGGTGATAATCTCCAAACGACCAGCCCACATCTCAAGGATGTAAACCAATTCTAAAGTTGGAGGCATACCTTGTGTTGCAATGCCACTTGTTAATCCACCATTTGAACCCATGGCTACCGCTTCGAAAATTGCCATTGAAGCATCGTAGCCGTGAGCAATACCTGCCAAACTTCCAAGCAGATAGGTGATGATAAATAATGCCGAAACGGTCATGGCGGTTTTTGCTTCTTGCGTAGAAAGAATCCTCTTGCCCAAGTGATAATACGTTACTGACACACAAGCAGAATCGGGAGATAAGGATTCTTTGATGGTTGATGCGGCTGATTTCGCAACCAAACCAATACGGGAAAGTTTTATACCGCCTGCCGTAGAACCGCTTGAGCCGCCAACCGCCATCAAGATAGCCAGAATAAAGAAAGCTCCCGAAGAGAACATAGTTACCAGCTGATCTCCTGTGATATTTTGCAAGCCCGTAGTAGTAGATGCGGCAATCAGCATAAACACACCGCGACGCATCAATGCAGGTAAATCGGAGAAAAGCGAAGCACCGATCAAAGAAGTAATAAAAATTGCACCAACAGCTATCAGCCAAATGAAACCTGTTTTAATTTCAAAATCAGCAAAGAAATGGACCGTTTTTCCTTTCCACATTGCCACAAAGAGCGCAAAGCTAAGGCTGCCAAGCAGCATAATTACCATGCTTACACACTCCATTGGGAACGAATGGTAATAGCCAATAGACTGACTTACTGGAGCAAAACCGCCTGTTACAAAGTCGGTAATAGCAATCCATAATGAATGGAAGAACGCACGAGAAGGCTCCATGCCTCCCAAAATGGTAAACAACGATAAAAGCAATGCAGTACACATAACAATTACTATCGAAATGCGTGCAATGAGACGCGTTGTATTTACAACGCTTGGCACCACATGTTCGCTTCTGCCTTCTGCTCCATACATACCAGAAACACCACGGCCCATGAATCCTAAAGAAAGAGCCACCACCGCTAAGCCTAAGCCACCAATAAAATGCATAGTAAAGCGCCACATATTGTCTGCCATGGAAAGATGTTCAATGTCAACGATTAAAGAAGCTCCGGTAGTAGTTAAACCAGAAACCCCTTCAAACAAAGCATCTAAATAAGACGCATAGTGGCCTGAAGAATACAGCGGAAACGAAGAGAGTACTGCAAGAACCAGCCACGCAATGCCAACCAATACTAACGCTTGTTGCGAAGTAAGCTTTCCCGGCTGAACACGGCAGAGGCGCAGAGCTGTTCCAACAACTATGCCAGTACCAACCGCCAAAAGATACCGCACAAGCGCTTCCCATTCCTGAAAAAGAACAGCTACTAAAATAGGAAGAGCATACGCAATAGAAAAGTACGTAATAAGTACGCCTAAATAATGAGCAATAGAGCGAAGGTCAAGAAAGGTAAACTTTTGCCACACGATTCAAGCACCTTGCCTTAAGCAAAAAGAAACAGGATTCTTAAAACAATGGTAATGATGTAGAGCAGAATAATAAAAATAACCAAACTGGCTAAAACTACTCCAACCCCTAACAGTGGTTCAAGAATCTGTTCTTTCTTTTCTTGCGAAATCTTCATATGCGACATTTTAGTACATCGCATAAATAAAAGAACCTCCCTTAACCATAAAAGCATTAAGGGAGGTTTCGAAAAGACTAACGAACAATTACTCTTCGCCAAAATCAATATCTTTGAGAATATCGTTTGCCTGCGCAATCAAATCGTCAGTTTCCGTAGAAGACTTCTCAACCTTTTTAGGGGCAGCTTCAGTAAGCAAACGACGCTCCTGTTCGCTCAATCCCGTTGGATGAACCGACACCGCATATTCACCTGCAGCATCAAGATCGACAACTACGCATGCTCCATCATCAACCAAGCCTTCAATAATCTCAGAAGCAATACGATCAACAATCTGACGCTGGATAAGACGCTTCAATGGACGAGCACCAAATACAGGGTCATATCCATCAATTGCTAAGCGCTCCTTGGCGGCAGGAGAAACAATCAATTCAACATCTCTGCTAGAAAGACGCTTCTGAACATCAACCAACTGCAAATCAACAATAGGCTCAACATCAGCAATAGATAATGCTTCAAACGTAATAATGTCATCAATGCGGTTCAAGAACTCTGGGCGGAAGGTATTGCGCAAAGAGTCATTAATCTTGGTGGTAAGTTCAGCCATTGCTTCTGCCATATCATCAAGATTTCCCGAAAGCATGCTTTGCATTGTTTGAGCTTTATTCTTTTTAAGTTTCTTCTGGCCAAATTCGCGAATGCTTTCAGAACCAACATTGCTTGTCATAATAATGATGGCATTTTTGAAACTTACAACGCGACCCTGACCATCAGTTAACCTACCGTCATCAAGCACCTGGAGCAAGATATTGAAAACATCAGGATGTGCTTTCTCAATTTCGTCCAACAAAATTACGCTATAAGGCCTACGACGAACTGCCTCGGTAAGCTGACCGCCTTCGTCGTAACCAACGTATCCTGGAGGGGCACCGATTAAACGCTGAACCGAGAACTTCTCCATATATTCACTCATGTCAATACGAACCATTGCACGTTCGCTGTCGAACAAATACTCAGCCAACGCTTTGGCAAGCTCAGTCTTACCAACGCCTGTTGGACCCAAGAACAAGAAACTACCAATTGGCTTGTCTGGGTCTGCCAGACCTGCGCGCGACCTACGGATTGCTCCCGCAACAGCAGAGACAGCTTTGTCTTGACCAATAACACGCTCATGGAGCTTCTCTTCCAAATCAACAAGTTTGGCCATTTCTCCCTGCATCATCTTGGTTACTGGGATACCCGTCCAAGAAGATACCACTTCAGCAATCTCTTCCTCGGATACCTCCTCTTTCAGAATTGCTCCTTCATTTTGACGAAGTTCCAAAGTTTTTTCTGCCTCAACCAAACGTGCTTGCAACTCAGGAATAGTGCCATAACGAAGCTCTGAGGCACGAGCCAGGTCTCCATTACGCGTAGCAATATCTTCCTCAAGCTGAGCTGCTTCAATTTCAGACTTGATAGACTGAACGTCAACAATTACGTCTTTCTCGTTATGCCATGCTGCTTTCTGAACATCTAGAGCATCACGAGCAGAAGCAATTTCCTGGCGAAGAGCTTCTAAGCGCTTGCGGCTTGGCTCGTCAGTTTCCTTCATGAGAGCCTGCTCTTCAATTTGCATCTGAGTTAAACGACGCTCTGCAATGTCAATTTCTTCTGGCATGCTGTCAATTTCAATACGCAATCTACTTGCTGCTTCATCCATCAAGTCAATTGCCTTGTCTGGCAAGAAACGATCAGAAATATACCGGTCAGACAACTGAGCAGCCGCAACAAGCGCAGAGTCAGCAATGCGTACACCATGATGAATCTCGTACTTTTCTTTTAAGCCACGAAGAATGGTGATGGTTTCCTCAACGCTTGGTTCGCCAACAAGAACGGTTTGGAACCTTCGCTCAAGAGCCGCATCCTTTTCGATATATTTATGATATTCATCAAGAGTAGTTGCACCAATTGCATGAAGCTCGCCACGCGCCAAAGCAGGTTTAAGCATATTACCCGCATCCATCGAGTTATCTCCCGAAGAACCTGCGCCAACAATAGTATGAAGCTCATCAATAAAGAGAATAATCTGACCATCGGATTCTTTCACTTCACGCAAAACCGACTTTAGCCTATCCTCAAACTCGCCTCGATACTTTGCTCCTGCAAGCATTGCAGGTAAGTCGAGAGCAATAAGCTCGCGATCTTTCAAGCTTGATGGGACATCTCCTGCAACAATTCGCTGAGCAAGACCTTCAACAATTGCTGTTTTGCCCGTTCCAGGCTCACCAATTAGTACTGGATTATTCTTGGTACGACGAGACAGAACCTGAATAGTGCGGCGAATCTCTTCAGACCTACCAATAACAGGATCAAGTTTTCCTTCACGTGCTGCCTGAGTAAGGTTTAAGCCATACTGCTCAAGCGAAGCAAATTCGGTCTTATTTGTCTGGTCGGTTACACGCGTGTCACCACGCAAGCTTTCATAAGCTTGCTCGATAGTTGAGCGCGTAATGCCATTGTTGTTAAGAATTTTACCCGCAGCGCCCTTATCTTCTGAAAGCGCAATAAGGAGATGCTCGCTTGTTGCATACGAGTCACCTAGTTTTTCGGCAATCTTTACCGCATTATCAATTGTCTTTACGAAATTATCGGAAGGAATAGCCATGCCCATAAAGCCTGCGTTTTTTACTTTAGGCATTTTCTCTTCCTCTTCGGTAACTTGATTCATAATTACCGCAGAATCGGCGCCAATACGGGTAATAATGGCGTTCATATTGTTTTCACCCTTAGACAACAAAGCATCAAGCAAGTGGATTGGTTCTACCGAGCCTGCTTCTTTATCTCCTGCTACACCCATTGCTGCCTGAAATGCTTCTTGTGCTGAAAGTGCTAATTTATCAAATCTCATAGTAGACCTCCTTCTTTGGCCTTCTACGTATAACTTTTTTGCTCGCAATTAATTTGCTTATTATTGCTTTAATACAAGCGGCGCAGTTCCGTTGATTGGCTTGAGCGAACAAGAGAGGTAACACTCTCTCGTGTCTCCAACTCATGTACACGGTCGGCCAATTTGCGAACACGCCTGTGAAGGGTATCGAGCTCTTTATCGCGCTCATCAAGACGACCTTTTAGATCAAGAATGCGAATAACGCCTGCGATATTAATTCCTTCGCTCGTAAGCTCATTAATAAGCTGGATTTGATCAATATCTGCCTGAGAGTACATACGGGTATTACCGCTTGTACGCTGAGGAGTAACCAAACCCTTCTGTTCGTAAATGCGCAGGGTTTGTGGATGAACCCCTGCAAGTTCCGCTGCAACACTAATCATATAGAGCGGTCTATTTGGATCGTTCATTACCATGTCCTCACTTCTTCATTGCTTACTTCTTGATACGAAATAAGAGCATTTCTTGCTTCATCGGAAAGTTCTTTAGGAACAACCACTTTTATGGTGAGCTTAAAATCGCCATAACCTGAAGCATTTTTTCCTAATTTCTTGGCTCCTTTTCCCTTCAGGATCAACACGGCATCATTTTGCGTTCCTGCAGGAACCTTCATACGAACCTTTGAACCATCAGGAAGAGGAACAATTATCTGTGCGCCAAGCACTGCTTCTGGATACGTTACGGGTAGATCCATCAGTACGTCTGCTTTGTCGCGAGAGTACAGAGGATGTTTGTCAATTTTTATGGTTACCAACAAATCTCCTGCCGGACCGCCATTAACACCCGCTCCGCCTTTTCCTTTAATACGAACGCGGCCACCTTCAATTGCGCCTTCAGGAATCTTGATAGTTAATTCTTCCTTTTGGCTGCTTTGAGGAGTGCGAATTTTTACTTTCTTTTCGCAACCAAAAAATGCCTCATCAAAAGAAATGGTCATGCTTACGGTTTTATCTTGGCCTTTTTGAGGACGAGGTTGTTGTCCTGCAAAATTCCATTCCGTACCAAAAGCACCTTCTCCACGACGCATGCTTTCCAAAATGTCGGACCAGCCGCCAAAGCCTTCGAAAGGATTTCCTCCGCCTTGTCCAAATGGATTTCCGCCTGCCCATCCATGAGGAATCTGGCTTTCGTTTGCGGTTCCATACTGGTCATAGAGACTTCGTTTCTTTTCGTCACTCAGAACTTCGTAAGCCTCGTTAATGTCCTTGAATTTTTCTTCATCGCCGCCTGCATCAGGATGGTTTTCTCTGGCAAGCTTACGGTATGCCTTTTTGATGGTTGCAGCGTCTGCGTCACGTGGAACGCCTAGCGTCTTGTAATAGTCTGGTGTGGAAGCCATTCGTTCCACCTCCTTTTCAAAAAAAGAGTTCTTACAAAACAGGCGAACCGCTATATTGGCTCGCCTGCTACTTCACTTCCTTACTGTGTTGAGACTTCACTACTCTTCAGTTTCAACTTCTCGACGAGGACCGCCGGTAGTTACGGTAACCATTGCACTGCGAATAACCTTCGTGCCCATGCGGTATCCCTTTTGATATACCTCAGCAACGGTTTCGTCGGGAACTGTTGCGTCAGGAACAGTTGCAACTGCCTGAGCCTCAAGAGGATTAAGCGCCTCACCCTTAGGATTGATTACTTCAACGCCTTCTTTTTTGAATACGCTACCGAGCTTGTTGTAAACAGCTTTAACACCCTCAAGTAAGCCGTTTTCGCCGTTAGTTTCTGCGTAATCAATAGTGCGCTCAAAGTCATCCATTACTGGAATAAGGTTCTCAATTACCTTCTCACAAGCGCGAAGTTTTTCTTCTTCACGCTGCTCGTTCATGCGACGACGGTAGGTGTCCCATTCAGCATGAAGACGAAGGTATTTATCCTGCCAGTCTGCAGCCAAGCGTTTTGCTGCCTCAATCTGCTCTTCAGCAGTTTCTTCAGCGCTCTCTTTAGCTTCAGTCTCTTCAGTTTCCTCAGATACTTCTTCAGTGGTTTCTGGATCGAGTACTTCTGCTTCAACCTCGCAGGCTTCTTCCGAAGCCTGCGCTGTGTTTTGCTGTACCTTCTCTTCGGCAGCCATGATTAGTTGTCTTTCTTTTCGTCATCAACAACTTCGAAGTCTGCTTCGATAGTATCATCGTTAGCAGGAGCGTCAGCACCTGGCTGTGCACCAGCTGCTTCTGCAGAGCTGTAAGCAATTTCTGCCATCTTGTAACCAGCCTGCTGCAATGCCTCGGTTGCTGCCTTAATTGCTTCAATGTCTTCGCCTTCAAGAGCAGTCTTTGCCTGAGCAATTGCATCTTCAGCCTGCTGCTTAGTGTCAGCTGGAACCTTATCGCCAAGCTCTTCAAGAGTTGCATTGGTTGCATTTACCAAAGAGTCACAGTTGTTGCGAATTTCAACTTCTTCTTTGCGAACGCGGTCTTCCTCAGCATGGAGTTCCGCATCCTTAACCATGCGCTCTACTTCGTCATCAGTTAATGCAGTAGAACCAGAGATGGTGATTTCCTGCTGCTTTCCGGTGCCAAGATCCTTAGCGGATACGTTAACAATGCCATTAGAGTCAATATCGAACGTAACCTCAATCTGTGGAACGCCACGACGTGCTGCAGGGATGCCCGTGAGCTGGAACTTGCCAAGAGTCTTGTTACCTGCTGCCATTTCGCGCTCACCCTGAAGAACATGAATCTCAACAGAAGTCTGATTGTCAGCTGCGGTAGAGTAAATCTCGGTCTTGCGAGTAGGAATTGCCGTGTTGCGGTTAATCATCTTGGTCATTACGCCACCCATGGTTTCAACACCCAAAGAAAGTGGAGTTACGTCCAAGAGAACGATGCCGTCAACATCACCAGCAAGAACACCACCCTGAACAGCAGCACCCATTGCAACTACTTCGTCAGGATTTACTGACATGTTAGGCTGTTTGCCAGTAATGGTCTTTACCAATTCCTGAACAGCTGGCATACGAGTAGAGCCGCCAACCAAGATTACTTCATCAACGTCTCCAGCCTTCAAACCAGCATCACTCAAAGCCTGCTGTACTGGTTTCTTACAACGATCGAGCAAGTCCTTGGTGATACGCTCAAACTCTGCACGAGTCAAAGTGTAGTCCAAGTGAAGAGGACCTGCCGCGCCTGCAGAAATGAATGGCAAGTTGATATTTGCCTGAGTGGTGGAGGAGAGCTCCATCTTTGCCTTTTCTGCAGCTTCCTTCAAACGCTGGAGAGCCATCTTGTCTGCACGAAGATCAATTGAGTTATCAGCCTTGAACTTATCTGCCAACCAGTCAATAATGCGCTGATCCCAGTCATCACCACCAAGGTGGTTGTCGCCTGCAGTGGATTCTACTTCGAATACACCGTCACCAAGCTCAAGAACAGATACGTCAAACGTACCGCCGCCAAGGTCGAATACGAGAACTTTCTGATCCTTGTTAGTTTTATCAAGACCGTAAGCCAAAGCAGCAGCAGTTGGCTCGTTGATAATACGCATTACTTCAAGACCAGCAATCTTGCCTGCATCCTTAGTTGCCTGACGCTGTGCGTCATTAAAGTATGCAGGAACGGTGATAACTGCCTGAGTGATAGGTTCGCCAACACGTTTTTCAGCATCTGACTTGATCTTCTGGAGAACCATTGCAGATACTTCCTCTGGCATGAAGTCCTTGCCTTCAATATCAACAACAGCACGACCGCCATTGCCAGACTTTACTTTGTAAGAAACGGTTTTCTGCTCTTCACCAGTCTCAGCAAAAGAACGGCCAATGAAGCGCTTTACCGAAGCTACGGTATTCTCAGGATTGGTTACTGCCTTATTCTTTGCAGCTTTACCAACAATACGCTCACCTGTTTTTTCGAAACCTACAACTGATGGGGTAGTGCGGTCACCTTCAGCGTTAACCAAAATTTCTGGCTCACTGCCTTCCATGATTGCCATAGCAGAGTTGGTTGTACCAAGGTCAATACCGATAATCTTTGCCATAATCTATTTCCTTTCAGCTTTGCCCGCGTTGCGAGCTTCTCTGTTGTTACCACAAACGATAATCTATAAGTCTTTTCTATATAATCTTGACGGGTACTATAATAAAATCTAAGTCCCCTATTGTCAAGTTTCCTTATTTATAAATGTTGAGATTTTGTGAGTACTGAATTTTCCCAGGTCAGAAGAGGGGTTTATTTAATTCGAAAGAATTTGTAGGTCTGTTGAAACCTAACATGTCTCCCTCACCATAAAAAAAGAGCCCCTTTCGGAGCTCTTACATACTTAGTGCTTTACCGTTTTGCGTGAAACAGGTTAATTAGTCTTCAGCAATCTCAACAATTGCACCCATTGGGCACTCTTCAACACAGTCTCCGCAAGCAATGCAAGCCTCTTCGTTGGTTACCTCGAGAACACCGTCAACAACTTCAATAGCGCCCTGTTGACATGCGTCTACGCAAATACCACAACCAATGCATTCATCAGTTTCAATAATAGGACGTGCCATATTCTAACCTTGCCTTTTCCTGTCTGGTTAATACTCTTAGGGAAAATATCACGACTTACCTAGTTTGCAAGTATGAAACGGTATTTTTTTCGTCAAGTGATAACAATCTCCACTCTTTTAGGCTAAAGAGTGGTTTTTGCCTTCCCTACTATCACAACAAAAACAAAATTTTGTCCCTTTTACCAAACGGCTTTCAAAACCATCTTTCGCCTTCGTTAAGCAAAAGAGCACTTGCCAACAAATCCCGAAAGTAAATATAAGGAAGCTGTTGACCAACAAGTACAATCGTAGACGAATGTCCGCTTTATTGGTTAGCAAATGCGAGGAAGCTGCTGACCAACAAGCATATCCATAATGCGCAATGCACCAAATCCTGTACGAATAGATACGCGTGGTTCACGGTTTTCGGGTTTTTCTATAACCTCACCAATAATGGCAGCGTCTATGCCATATTTATTGGCCTTCATAGCCTCTAACGCTGCTTGTGCCTGATCAGCAGGAACAACGCAAACCATCTTTCCTTCGTTTGCTACCTGATACACATCGTAGCCCAGCATTTCGCACGCACCATATACTGCATCTTTTACCGGAATGCTCTCTTCCTCTACTTCAAAGTCAACTTGAGACTGACTGGCAAGCTCATTTAACGTTGAAGCAAGACCTCCACGAGTTGGATCGCGGAAACAACGAGTATTAGGAGCTACGGCAAGCACTTCCTGGATTAGATGATTAAGCGGTGCTGCATCAGTTTTTAAGTCTGCGGAAAAACTCAGTTCCTCGCGACAGCTCATAATAGTGATGCCGTGATCACCAAGCGTGCCCGTAAGAAGAATTTTGTCTCCCGGCTTACAGCTTGCACCACTAAGAGATACTCCCTTTGGAATATATCCAACACCACTGGTATTAATAAATACTCCATCACCATGACCACGGTTTACTACTTTTGTATCACCCGTAACAATTTTTACTCCAGCTTCTTTTGCCATTTCTGCCATAGATGCACAGATTTTTTTCAGGTCTTCAATAGGAAAACCTTCTTCCAAAATAAAGCCACAGCTTAAATACTGAGGGATAGCACCTGAAGTAGCTACATCGTTTACCGTTCCGCAAACTGCTAATTTTCCAATATCGCCACCAGGAAAAAAGTGGGGAGTAACTACAAAGCTATCGGTAGAAAAAGCCAACTTGCCTTCTGCTGGAAGAGGCAAGGTTGCCGCATCATCTCCCGTAAGAAGCTCATCACTTCCATACGCCTCGTAAAATACTTGGTCAATGATACGTTTCATCATAGTACCGCCGCTACCATGACCAAGGAGTACTGTTTCGTCCATTCTTTACTCTTGCTTTCTGTCTTATATAAATTCACCAGTAGTTGTCATTACCAAACGGCCCGTTTTAACACCTTTCGTGCCCAAGATAAGGTTGCCCACATCTTGCACTTGGCCTGTTTCGCCTTTTAAAATAATGACTTCGAGGCAATTATTAACATCAACATGTACATGTACTGAAGTAATAACCATATCCAAATAGTGATGCTGGATATGATGGAGCTTCTCTTGTAAATCTGTTGCGTGATGGTTGTACACAATAGTAAGAGTGCCCATAACAATACGACCTGGAGTAGCGCATTCGTCTTCAACCAAGGCTTCACGAACAAGATCACGCACTACTTCACTGCGATTTTTAGCTAAACCACGACGAGCAACTAAACGGTCAAATTTTATTAACAGATCTTCCGGCATTGCTACCGAAAAACGCATAAGATCGTTTTTCATGCTTTTCTCTCTTATTGCTAAATAAGGTTAACGGTAACTCCGCTTGCAGCGGCTGCGTCATCCTCAAGAGCATCTTTTGCATCGTCAATCATTGCACGTACCGCATCAAGAGCGTGCATTGCTTCATGAAGCTTTGCTCCAACGGTTTCATAGCCCGCGTCTTCTGCATCATGACCTAAGTTGTGAACCCAACGACGCTCAAGCTTAATATGGTCGTCAATTTGATCAAGCATCTTTTCAAACTGTCCGACATTGATTCCGTTAGTACACATAGTTGCCTCATTTCTGTTGAGTTTCGAAGATAGTCTTAATATAGGTGTCATTGGATAATATTAATTGGAAAATATACCAGCGGTAACAAATACCTATTAAAATGTAACACTACTACCTTTGAAAAAGAAACGCTTCTCAAGCAATACCAATTGGAGTATTTTATGGCTTCTCAAAGCACTTCCCTTTACGATATCAACCGTATTCAATTATGGAATGCCTATAGCGCCTATCTCCAAGGATCCTCCTCAGCACTGTTCTGTGTGGTTTCTTTTGAAGAAGTATCTCTTGAAACGCGGTCGGCTTTTCTCAGCGTTGCCAACCGATTAGGCTATAGCAATTCACTTTGTTTTATCACCATAGCACCCTCACAAATTCCTACTGAAATGCGTCCCGCGCCTGATGATGCCGAGCTATTATATGCAAAATCCTCACTGAAGCCTTACGAAGAGCACTTTAGTACTACCAAGAGTTCCCTTTTGCCTGCTGAAAACACCCATACCTTTCAAAACAAAGATTGCCCCGAGCGCTTAGCTTCATACCCTTCATTACAAGAAAAGGAGCTTCTTATCATTATCGAAACTCTCGATCCGCTTTGCTTGGTGTGCTGCGATCAAACGTCTGCATCTTATCTAGCAACTGCTTATCAGTGCTCTATTGCTCTTGAGACTAAGACCTCCTTGTTAAATAGACCTTTTAGAGGATTTGTAGACATTTCGCGTAGTCTTTTTGACAAGGAAGAAAAGCAAAAGGCTTGGCAGCTACTAAAAACACTACCAAGCCTCTAAAAGTTTCTGGGCGAAGTTAGCAACAAAGTATTCGCTTGCTTTATCCTTCATATCCATTTGGATTGTTGCTCTGCCAACGCCATGCATCCTGGCACATACGATCCACATCGTATTCAGCAACCCAACCAAGTTCCTCTTTAGCTTTATTGCAAGCTGCATAGTTTTCTGCAATATCACCAGGACGTCTTGCTTGAATAACATACGGTAGAGTTTTTCCGCAAGCCTTCTCAAATGCATGAATCACTTCAAGAACACTAGTGCCTTTTCCTGTTCCTAAATTAAAGATACCAACGCCGGCACGAGTACCGTCCTTTTGTGGTTCTCCCTGATAACTACCAATGCCAATTGCGGCGCCGGTACCAACTTTTCCGCCCATCCATTCAAGTGCCTGAACATGACCACGTGCCAAATCAACCACATGAATATAGTCACGCACGCCCGTACCATCAGGTGTTGGATAATCATTGCCAAACACGTTAATACACTCAAGCTTGCCCGTTGCAACTTGAGCTACATACGGAAGCAAGTTGTTTGGAATACCTTTTGGATCTTCGCCAATACGACCCGACTCATGAGCACCAATAGGATTAAAGTAGCGAAGGAGAACAATGTTCCATTCAGGATCGGCTTTATAGAAGTCAGTTAAGATACGTTCAAGCATTGCTTTTGTCTCGCCATAAGGGTTTGTACACTCATGAAGTGGACAATCTTCGGTAATAGGAATAAACTCTGGATCTCCATATACGGTTGCGCTTGAGCTGAAAATGACATTCTTTACACTATGCTTACGAGCCACATCAAACAAAACCAAAGAGCCCGCAACATTGTTCCAGTAATACTCAAGAGGTTTTTGCGTGCTTTCACCTACTGCTTTAAAACCAGCGAAATGAATAATGGCATCAATTTCATGAGTTGAGAAAATGGTTTCTAAATAGTCTCTATCAAGAATGCTGCACTGATAGAACACAATGCGCTCATCTTCAGCTGAGGTAATTTCTTTTACTCGTTTTAGCGCTTCGTAATTAGAGTTCGAAAGATCATCAACAACTACAATTCGATATCCCTGATTGAGCAACTCGACACAGGTGTGGCTGCCAATAAAACCAGCACCACCCGTTACTAAAATTGTTAAGTCTTCATGAGAAGCAGCAAGACTGCGATTTGCCATAGAAAACCCTTCTTCAAAGTATAAGATCGCGTTTTTCTCAGAGAGTTCTCTGAGTCAAATTATTACTAAACTCAATCAGTATACCCTAGAAGTTCGAAAGGTCTTTTACGCAAAAAAAAGAACCCCGCATTGCGAGGTTCCGAAATGAGCATGAAGTAATGGATTTGATCCTTACCTACATACATATGCCACACGGGGCTTACTTATTTGCAACGCCACCCATACGACATACAGTGGTACCGCACTTAGGGCACTGTCCTTTGTAGATGTAGCGATTATTCTTGGTAATGCTTTCCTTAGGGTCAATCATCTCAACCTTTTCTTTGCACTTTACACAATAACCCTGCTGTACAGCTTCTGCCATAATAACCTCGTTTCAATTTGTCACTCTGCGTAAATATAGCAGCCTTACAAGACCGATTTACTATTCTAACAATTATCAGGGGATTTGCTACCTTTATCCGCTATTTCTGGTTAAAGGCTTTTCAAAAGACCCAAGATGAAATTAGTGTTATCTTTTATTGTTCTTTCATCAAGATTTTCCACAACATCATCCGCACTTGAAAGAAGTGCCTTTTTGCCACCCTTCATGCCTACCAAACTAGCAGCCTGGTATCCACGCTTTATCGCTTCAGTTGCTGGCGTATCAAAGCCTTCCAACTTTCCTGTTGAGAAAGAGATACCAGAGATTTCGCTTGCTTGGCGAAGGAAACGCTTAAATCGTGAAGTGGCGTTTACCCCCTTATAACGTCCTTCATGCTGAATAAAGGACAAGCTACCAGCACCTAACGCTTCCAGATTAATAATGGTTGCACCCTTTAATTCGGACGCATGAGCATCCAAGAATGCTTTCATGCCTTCGTTATTTGGAATAGTAGATCCAAGCGCTACAAACCAAATTTCAGCGTCAATGCCACCATTTTTGAAGCGATAAATCTGCTCCATCTCTTCGTTGTATTCTGGCATTTCAACACTCGCTACCTGAGCAAATTCAGAGTTTGTGTTTGGCCTACGAGACGAAGAACGCCTTGGCTGACGGGTAGATTGCTGGCGTGAGGATTGATGCTCCTGATTACCCTCATTTTTCTTTGATAAACGATTTACTGAATTATTTTTCATTTCTTTCAAGCGATCAAGAGACAAACCGCCACCATTCCAGTCTCGTGGGTTCTTAAACGAACTGCTTGAAAAATCAACTGGCACAAAACCATCATCAGACTGCTGAACTTGTCCAGCGTTAGGTCCTGGCTGAGAATCTACTTGCTGATAATCTATTGGCGCAAATCCTGGCTTAGTCTTGCCTAAGTCATCCTCTGTGTTTTGCTGGAAGCTCTCCCAGCCGCCACGCTGCTTTCCAACTTCTTGAGCAACATAGGTTTCATCAACACCAACCCACTGAGCAACGCCCATGTCTTCTTCCTTCTTCTTGTTACGTTTGAAGCGAGAGAAGAATCCTTTCTTAGGTTCTTCAACCGTTGGGGTTGGGAAATCACCTTCGCCAAAAGGAACAAACTCTTCCTCTTGATACGATGGAGGCATTTCTTGCTTATTTACTTCTTGAGGAAGAGGAGCTTCACTCTTGTTTGTTTCTTTAGCCACAACACCGTTATTGAACTGAGAAACAGCTGTTACGCCTTCTGGATCAGGAGTTCCATCACTCATAATTCGAGGAATCATGCTTGATACCAAGGCGCCTGGAGCAGAAGCATCGGTCTTAACGGCAGTAAAAGAGCCCGTAATTGAAGGGAGATTAAGAACCGAAGCTTGTGCAATCTGAACTGCCTGATTTACTACTCTTTGATGACGCTCGGCATCCATTTCTTCTTTAACTGCACGCGTAATATCTTCAACGCTTACCGGATTGGTTTCTGCTGCTGCAATTTTTCGTGCTACTTCTTCTTGAATATCAATTTCTTCAAGAACGCCTTCTGAATCCTGATTATCATCGTAGTATTCGTTGTACTCGTTATGGTCATCATCTTGAACGTATTCGTTGTACTCATCGAATTCATCATCTTGAACATCATTTAAGAAGGCAGAAACGTCCATAGGGGCAAAGGATGAAGTAGCGCCCAAGCTTTCTTCTTCCTCAATAAGCTCTTCTTCCAAATCTACTACTGGACCACCAGCTGGAATTTGACTTGCTTTAGAGTTGTGGAGAGAAACAACTTGAGGTTTCGTTTCTTCCTGTTGAATTGGTTGATTATACTGGTCTTCTTCGAACACCTCAGGCTCAAAATCTTCCTGGGCTTTTTTACCAAAGCTTAATGAAGACGCTTTTTTCTTTAATGAACCACCGAGGCCCGAGAAGAGAGAAGATGCTTTAGTTGCAATACCGCCAATACCAGCAGCCTCTTCTGAACGAACACTCTGACGGCGCACTGGCTTATCACCACGCTGGCGTGTAGGACGAAGCATTTCTTGAACCGTATCATGTATCTGCTCATCGGTTTGAACAGCCATATCTTCCTCAAACGAAGAATCTTCGGCAGAATATTCTTCGAGTGTCTGACTTGTTACCTCATCAAACGGTTGGGTATCCTGCTCGTTAATTTCAGTGGTAATTGAAGGAATATTCATAGCAGGTTTTTGAGTAGCTACCTGAGCGCCTCCCTCGCAGTGAGCAACAGCATCCTCAGACGCATCATCAGTACCTACTTGAACAATTGATTCGTGTTGAACTTGAGGTTCTTCGGTTACCGTATTCGAATCAAAACCGGTATGTGCTTCTTGCTCAAGACTTGGTTCTTCTTGAGATGCTTGACGAAGAGTTTGCTGTATATCACTTTGAGCACTCTTTGCTTCTACCTGAACTGGCTGTACATCCTCTTGAATCTCAGACTGCGCTTCTTGCGGTACTTTTGATGAGGAAGCTTTCATGCCTTCCTGCATTTCCAGCGCGTCAACGCGTGCTGCCCCATTATATTCAGCAGCAGCGGCAGCATTTTCAAGATCTTCGCGAAGTTCTTCAACTCGTTGCTGAAGTTCAGTTTGAGGGGTCACTACCCTAAACGGATTGGTTTTGTTGGACTCTAGTGCAGCATCGGATATTTGAGCAGCTACTGTATCAGCAAACCTTGAGCGACTTACATTTGGCTTAACATTTGCTAAGTCAGGACGATTTGCGCGTGCTTTTGCTTGAGCAGAACGTGCCCAAGCAGGAATAGACTCGTCCTGAGGAGCAGCAACGGAAGAAATCACTTCCCCTGTGCCTTGAATCAACTCAGCAGGATTGCTCCTCATATAGTTATTTTGATTGTTCTCTTGGGTAGCGTCCAAAGATTCCAAAGAGCCATCATAAACTCCCTCAACAGGAGCTTGACCTTGAGCCTCTAAACCTTGCTCGGAATTTCCTTCAGTGTGCTGGCTTGCCCTGCTTGCTTCCTCAAAAGAAGTATCTCCTTGCTGATATACCTCTCCTTGCTGATATGTTTTCTCTCCAACGCCTTCCGCATCTTCGGAAGCAATAATGACACGGCGCTGCGAAGGGGCAAAGAAACGCTCTTGCTCAGCTGCAACTTGAGCATAATCTGCTTCGCCGAAATAGTTCTGACGATGAATTTCCGCAGGTTCATCGGAAACTTCAAAGTGAACATCTACCGGCTGGTTATATTCGTCAAAACCATCACCGTGTACTAAATGGTTAGTGATATCAGTAAAAGGTACTTTGTCAGCAACAGGCTTTCCGGTCATTGCAGCAATAGCTGCTTTTGCTGCTGCCAAAGATTCTTCAGGGGTCACATTACGATGAGACTGCGTTTCATACTCAATTTTAGCTCCTTGAGGAATTACTCCTGCTTTTCGAGCTTCTTCTTCTCCAAGAATTTCAACTTCTTCAGCCTCTTCGCCGGCTAACGCTCCTTCAGAAACAGCTTGAGCAAGATCAATCAACACACTAACAGACGATGCATTATTGTTTGCACCTTGAGAATAAGGGGCACGCTGTTCAAGGAACACGCCCACCAATGGTAAAGCCATGGGAACAATGCAAAGAACTGCAAAGAAATTAAATACACCAACCACTATTCCGGTAGTGCTGGCAAAGAACAATGCATGGATAAGAAGAAAGAGAGCAGAAACAGCTAATCCACCCAAGCAAGCCCATTGAATTTGAACTGCATGATCAATAAAGAAACTTTTCTTTGAACCACAATAGTCTTTACCGCTATCGTAATTTGCAACTAATACAATCTTGCGACGAGCAGGTGTATTACCTTCTGGCTCGTATTTAACTACAACATTTTGACTAATGCCGCTTTTAAAGAAACGAGAAAGGATATTTTTTCCTTTACCTTCTAATACATAAATAAGGGTTGCAAGAATGGAAAGAATTGCCCATACAAAACAAAGAGAAGGAAGTGCAATAGATAGAATTGCCGCAACAATACCTAAACCAAAGCAAATGATTTTTATGATTGCGGGATTCGATAGACAGTTAAAGTCTTCCACAATCGCTTTTAGTCCCGTTTTTTCGCGAAGTTTTTCAGCGATATAAAGAGCAGCAAGCTGCTCTTCTTCTGTGCCTGTTGGACGAGCGCCAACCTCATTGCAAAGATATTCAATTGTTTCGTTATGTTCGGCCATTCTGGTAGCCCCTTCTACAAAATTGCAGACCTCACCAAATTTTACAGTTATAGTCAGTATAGGGGTTTTAGCCTACTCTTTCAAAATATTCAAGAATAACCACGGTTTTACTATTGTTTTTTACGATTCCGTTCCTAAATAGGCACGTAAATGAGCATCGTTAGCTGCTATTTCGCTTCTGAGCGCCTCGTATTGGCTCTTTAAATCAGACATTACAAGTTCATATTGATCGTATATTGGCTGATAAAACGATTGTTCAAATGTTTTTGCCAGCTCTGCAACTTCCTTATCTAGCGCGTTGTATTGATCGTTATAAGCTTCAGCGGTAGCTCTATCTTGCAAAAGAATATACTCATTGGAAGAAAGCGCGGCATCACAAGCCGCAATTCGTTTATCTACATACGAAGTATATACCCCAACTGCATCTTGACCGAAAACATCTACCGCTTTTTGACAATAAGGACGCGCTTGCTCAAAGAGAGCTTTTGCTTCGGTGGTAAGCTCGGTTGATTTCGCTACTGTTTCCTCAGAGGTATTAGAAACCACTTGCGCGCTTTGCTTCAACATTTCTTCAGCTTGTTTAATCAGTTCTTCCGCCTGTTTTAATCCATCAAGCGTTTCTTTTGTATCCAGGTCTTTCTTTACTCTCTTCTCCGAGACATCAAGAAGTGTTTCACGTGAAGCAATCGAATTTAGAGCATACTCTGATGCTTGTTTATCCTCAGAAGAACCTCCAAGCCCCTCATTTGCTTTTTGAGTGTATGTTTTTGCAGTAGAGAGATGGTTTCGAGCCTCAGGTATTTCTTTAAGAAGAGCCTGTGCTTGTTCTACTGTTGAGTCGTTGTATGGAGTTGAAAAAAATTCATCAATAGAGACAATGGTTGCATCAGCCGATTCAACTTCTTTTAAACCAGCTTGAAGCAGCTCAATGTTGGACATTTCTTCCAGATGCTTCTCATATAAGAATTTTCCACCTACACCAAAAATGCCAACACATATTGCAATAATTACTATAACGCTACCAATTCCAATAGCCCTACGATGTGTTTTTCGGCGATTCACTTCATTAACCGAATCGCTCGTAAACATGTAATTTGTAGTTAGTACTTGCGAATCCGAATGGTGTTTTGCTCGCTCTTCGGCTTTTGCCTTTCGAAAACCGCGGGTATTGTGTAGGTTTTGATTGTTTTGTTGTGCTAAAGAACCCTCTTGGTTTTTCGTGAAACCTTTTGTTGGATCAGGCGTTTCGCTAGACTGATTCTGAACGGAACTTAGGTAAGCAAAATCCTCCGGAGCTAAGGTTTCAGCACTTCCTTTATTACGAGACAAAAGCCTTTCTAAAAAGCTTTTCTTTTTTTGATTACCAGCTGAAAGATTATCTAATACGTCAAAAGAAATCTCGTGAGGTTTTCCTTTAGAAAACTCAACCAAATGAAAAGACTTCTGTTCTCCAGACTTCATCTGTCTAGGTTCTTTATTATTTCGCATCATTAACGAAGTCTCTCCTGGTATAAATCTTCAACAGCGGCAATAATATCAGCCATTGGCATAATAGCGATATTTCTGCTTGGAAGGGAATTGAGAAACTTTTTACCATAATATTTCGAAATTAAACGGTGATCAGTTAAGACAACAATTCCTTCGTCTGTTGAGGTACGAATCAATCTACCAACCGCCTGTTTTACCTCAATAACTGCAGAAGGAAGGGAATAATTTGCCCACGCACGATCATCACGTGTTGCTCGTTCGCAAGAAAGAGGATCGGTTGGTAAGCCAAATGGCAGCTTGGTCACCACAACACCACGCAGTGTTGAGCCTGGCGCATCAAAACCTTCCCAGAAGCTCTTAAGCGCAAAGAGACTCAGTTTTTCGTCTTTCAAGAAATCATCTCTGAGCCCTTTAACTGAAACACCCCATTTTTGGCAGACAAGACGCAGTTCTTCAGTCTTTAATGCAGTATTAACTACTTCATATGAAGTCTCCATCTCTTTTCTATTAGTAAAAAGAGTAAGAAGAGAGCCATTTTGTGCTTTATGGAGGTCAATTAAGAACTGTTGTAAGGTAGGCAAAAACTCCGGAGTATTTGGTTCTGGGATATCACTTGGAACAAATACTCTCATATGGTTATTGAAGTCATAGCTTGATTCCACCTGCAAAACCGTTCCTTGAGAATGTTCGCTCTGATTTAGACCAACTCCTCTTTCAAACGAGTCGAAGCGGTTATCAACCGCCAAAGTAGCAGAGGTATATATCACGCTATTTGTTTCCTGATACAGTGTTTCGTTTAAACTTGAACCCACATCAAGAGGTTGCACGGTAAACACTTCGTTTAACATGTCTTTAGTTTTATTCATGCGCACCGAGTACACATTATTGCTCGATTGGGCAATAAATACCTGCTCAACTGCTTCGTACAGTTCTCGTAATTCAAGCGTTACTAATGCAATTTCACGTTGTGCTGCCGAAGAAATTTCAGCTGATTCATAAAACACAACAATATCTCTCATGCATGCAATAAGCTTTTCTAAGGTTTCCTGCATGCTGCGAGCACACTGAGCAACCCCTCTAAAATGCTCGGAATGACGAATATCGTCATTCAGCCATAAATCAAAGTACTCATATCCTTTTGATTTTTGATGCGGGGCAAAATAGAGCAAATCTTTTACCCGTAAAGTGTATTCTCTTGCTGCAATCGCAAAAGCACCCGCTGCGGTATGGGCTTTTGCAACCAAAACCGAGAAGAGCGCTTGCCCTTCATCAACAACATCACCACAACGCTCTGCTCTTAACAGTACATTTTGACGAGCGGAGTCGCTTGATACTCGCTTAATCAAGCTATCAAGAGCGCCGCTGGCTAATTCAAGCGAGAAAGCCTGGCGTGCTTCTTGCTCAGCACCATGAGCCTCATCAACTGCCCAATATCTAATAGGAGGAAGAATTCCTCCCTCAAGTCGGACATCCCAGAAGAGCAAACTGTGATTAGTAACTACCACATCACTTCGTTGTGCTTGCTCACGGGCACCATGAACAAAACAAGTTCTTCCAAAATAAGGGCATTTTCTTCTAAGACATTCGGTACTTCTTGAAGTAATTGACCAGCGAGGAACTGCGCCATAATCAATTTTGAGACCGTCAATATCATCGAAGTCGGTTTGGTTGATAAAAGAAATTAAAGCGGCGAACGAAGGCGCCTGATGTACTTCACGGGACTTTAAGGCAAGACGCTTTGGACCTTCATTGATAAGTTGTTCAACTTTTCTATTACAAAGATAGTGAGTAAATCCTTTTAAAGATGTGTATGAAATATCGAGAGCGCTTTCTAATAAAGGTAGTTCTTTATTGAGAAGCTGATCAAGGAGCGCATTTGTTTTTGTTGCAACACCAACGGTAATGTTGTTCTTTTTCGCTAAAAGGGCTAACGGAACTAAGTAGGCCATAGATTTTCCTACACCAGTTCCTGCCTCAATTGCTAAATTTTTACCTGAACGAAGGGCACGATTAATAGCTAAAGACATTTCTTTTTGCTCTTCTCGTGGTTCGTACTCTTTATACAAACGACCTACTAAACCATCTGCTGAAAAAGCTTCAATTATTTCTTCGTCACCAGGAAACTGCATAGAGAAGAATTTATCTGTTTTACCTAACATCTCTTCTTCAATGTTAATTTCTTGGCTCTGACCTGGGGTTTTAGAATTATCTTCCAAAACATAAAGAGGCTCAAAAGCGTCTCTTCTACAAGATTCAAAAAGCGTTGCTATTCGTTTCTTTCTGTTGTCTCGAAGATTGAAGACATACGGTTTATCGCTTTTAGCTTGTTCATACTGTTCTGCAAGAACTTTAAAAACATACCCCGTATTCCATTCTGAAATAGGAGCTAGTGAAGCAATATATTGAAGAACTTCTTGGGGCATTGTTGCTGCACCAGCAAGTAAAATTCTATAGACCAAGCAAGTTGCAGCAACGTCATCATCAGCACGATGCGTAGACTCAGGTCCGCCAAAAGCACGTACTAAATCAAGCAATCTATGGGAATTAAAGCGCGGCAAAACAATACGCGCTAAATCAAGCGAGTCAATCCAGATATTCTCTTTGAGCGGTTTTCCTGATTCATATTTAGTGCAGAAGGTATAGTCAAATCCAACATTGTGTGCAACCACCCGCGAAGATCCAACAAAGTCCACCAACCCCCGAACTGCCTCTTCAGTTCCTGGTGCATCTTTTACCTGTTCTTCGGTAATATGTGTCAGATGAATAATCTCATCAGGAATTGGCTTACCTGGATTTACGAAAGTAACGTACCAATCTATTATTTCGCCTTTTTCAAGACGTGCTGCCGCGATCTGAATTAATTGGTCATGATTAAACGAAAAACCAGTAGTTTCAGTATCAAGAACAACTATGTCTTCATCAAGTATGCCGAAGTCGTGTGTTTGAGCATACTCTGAAAGAGAGTTGTACAACTCAACCGTTCGTTTTGGAGTATTTTCCAAAATATATTGATTCAGAAGACTAAGCTTCTTGTTTTCGTTAGTATTTTCTTGATTATGCGTGTTATTTTGAATATCCATACTAGTAAGACTATCATTTATACACCACATTGTGGTTATGTTTATTATTACTTTGAGGAGAAAACATGGCTTCTATAGGCTATTTCGGGAAATATGCTCGATTCACCACTGTTGACAAAAACGAAGCCGGTGCATTTATGGGCCCCGACAACATTGTGGGCGATTATTACACTATCAAAGACATCTACACCAACGGCGAGCGTCAAACATGGATTGTTAACGCTTGGGATATCAAAATGGGGCTTTTAGACGAAGAAACAGCCGACCAAATAGATCTCAATACCGCAAAAGGACTAGAAACTGTTGCTCTTCTCTCGTATGTTGCTTATTCACAAATAAAAGAAGAGGGTATTTATTGGGGTGAAGTAGCAATAATTTCCTATGACCCTCAATATGAAAAAGCTTTTAAGAACTTCTTAGAAAAACTTCGCCGTAAAATTGCAAGCGGTGTTCGTCCGGATTTAAATCTTGGAGAAAAAGCTTTACAGGAACTGGTTTCTAAGAACGGTAACTATCTTCCTTCAGGGCGTGTTCCTTATCCAACTTTAGGAAAAGGCGAGGCTTTTGTAAAAAAAGAACGCACCACTACTGAGATATTAGTTAACCAAGCACGTGAAGGAAATAAAGGCTGTTATTTCCTTAGTTATGTATTCCTTTTTATTGTGTTTGCTTTAATTGCATTCGGTGTATACACAAGCGGAATCTTGAATTTCTTATTTACGTAAGGATATTTGTTATTCCGCTTTACGCTTTTCGTGTGTTTCAAACGCATACTGAATCAACTGACAACATAATTCAGAAAAATTATATCCTGCCGCACGAGCCGCATCAGGAAGAAGTGATGTCGCAGTCATTCCAGGGATGGTGTTAGTTTCTAATGCCCAGAAATCCCCTTTTTCGTCCAAAATAAGATCAGTTCTTGAAACACCCGTACATTCAAGCGCTTTATGAGCACTGATTGCAATATCTTTCGCCTTTTGGGTTAATTCTTCTGATAAAGGCGCAGGACAAATATGCTGAGAACCACCAGTAGAATATTTTGATTCGAAATCATAAAACTCATTAACAGGAATAATACGAATTACGGGAAGTGCTTGAGGTTCTTCATTACCTAAAACAGCAACGGTAAATTCATCACCAGAAATAAAAGTTTCAACTAAGGCTTGTGTATCAATTTCAAACACTGCTTTTAATGCGTCATTTATCTCTTTTTTGTTGTGACAAATATAAACGCCTAAAGCACTACCTTCAGTTGCAGCTTTTACTACACAATGTTCACCAATTTCTTCAGCTATCTCATCTGAGTTTTTTTCAAAAGGTGAGGTTAAAGTCAAAGATTTTGGTGTCAAAATACCATTTTTCTCGTAATACACCTTTGCTTTAGGCTTATCAATTGCGGTTGCGCTTGACCATACCCCAGGACCAGTATAAGGAATATCAAGAATCTCTAACATTCCTTGAACAGTACCGTCTTCACCATATTTACCATGAAGAGTAAGGAAAGCCACATCAAAGTCTTCTTCAACAAGTTTAATCAAGTCTTGTTTATTAGAAGGATCAATCATTTCAACTTGAAAACCTGCTTCAAGTAAAGCTTCCTTTGCGCCATTTCCGGAAGCAAGTGATATTTCACGTTCTCCGCTTTTTCCGCCGCACAATAAAGCTACTTTGGTTTCTTTTGCATTAAAAGTAAAAGCCATTATCCCCGCCTTTGATTGGTGTGAGTACGAGTATACCAAAGTGTTTCTTCTACTTATATCAAACACTAGCTAATTAACAAATCCTGTAGGTATAATTAATCACATGATTACACCATTTAAAACAATTCCCCTTCATGAAATTGAGCCTCGCATTGTTTCGCTTGGCTATCCTCGTTATCGCGCTAAGCAGTTAATTGAATGGGTATACAAAAAAGGGGTTTCTTCTTACGAAGAAATGAATAATATCCCTAAAGAAATGCGCGAGCGTTTATCGGTTGAATATCCTCTGTTTTCTACAAAAATAATTGATAAACAAATCTCCTGTGATGGAACACGTAAGTATGTTTTTGAATACTTTGACGGATCCTGCGTTGAAGCGGTTGGTATGCCCTCTTTATCAAAAAAAGGACCTCAACATCTTACCGTTTGCTTTTCTACCCAAATTGGCTGCGCTATGGCGTGTGCCTTTTGCGCAACAGGAACCCAAGGCCTTTCTCGGAATCTTTCATGCGGTGAAATGATTGATCAACTCCTTTTGGTTCAGAAGGATTTTGGAATAAGGATTTCAAACGTTGTATCAATGGGACAAGGAGAACCTTTTCAAAATTACGATGCAGTTCTTGAAGCAATGAATTTCTTTAACAGTAAAGCTGGGTTTGAAATAGGTGCAAGACATATGACTATTTCTACTTGCGGAATTTTATCTGGTATTAAAAAGCTTTCTCAAGACAAACATCAATACACGTTAGCTATTTCTCTTCATTCAGCTATTCAAGAAAAACGAGACAAACTAATGCCTCGTTGTGCAAATATGCCACTTTTTGAACTAAAAAACGAGCTCATTTCATATATACAAGCAACTAATAGGCGCGTTTCTTTTGAATACTCTATGATTAAAGGGTTTAATGATAGCGAAAAGGATTTGTATGCTTTACAAAACTATTGTGACGATCTTCTTTGTCACGTTAACCTTATTCCTATTAACTCTGTTAGTCATTCTCCTTTCCAACCAAGTTCAAAACAAACGTTAAAGTATTGGGTTGAAGCACTAAATGCAAGCGGAATTGAAACAACCATACGAAATTCTCGCGGTTCAGATATTGATGGCGCTTGTGGACAGCTTATAAACAAGAAAAATGTCGGATAATTTATCCGACATTTTTTATTTCGTTAGGTTTTATTTATTTTTCTACTTCACTTATAACAAAATACGTTCGTAAATCGCAATGTTTCACTGAGTAGTTTTATTGATCAGTGTTTTTATTAATCAGTTCAAGAATTCGATTCAATTCTTCCTCATCTTTAAACTGAATCTCGATTTTGTTTTTACCTTTCGAATTTTTTACACGAACTGGCACCGAGAAAAACGTTGAAAGATTCTTAGCTGCGCGTTTAAAGCTTGCCGGAGTAGCAACACGGGTAGTCTTTGTTTTTTCTTTTCCGTTACCTTTCAATAAATTAGCAATCGCTTCAGCCTCACGAACACTTAATTTTTGCTCCATAAGTTTGTTAGTGAGCTTTTTGCGTCCCTCTTCAGTAGGAATTGAAAGAATCGCACGAGCATGACCTGCAGTAATTTTTTCTTCGAAAAGCAACTGTTGCGCTTCTTCAGGCAAATCAAGTAAACGAAGCGCGTTTGCAATAGTAGAACGGCCTTTCGAAACAGTTTGTGCTACTTCAGATTGGGTCATTCCGCGTCGTTCCATTAAACGCTTGTAACCATACGCTTCTTCAATTGGGTTCAGATCAGAACGTTGAATATTCTCAACCAGCGCTAATTCTAACGCTTTGTCGTTATCAGCAAGCCAGAAGCGAACTGGAATAGTTTCCATTCCAATACTCTTGCAAGCCTGCCAACGACGTTCGCCAGCAATAATTTGGTACTTGTTATTTACTTTCCGAACCAAGATAGGCTGCAATAAACCTTCTTGTTTAATAGAATTAGCGAGCTCTTCTATTTCTTCCGGTTTGAAATTTGTACGAGGTTGTTCCGGATTTGGTTCCACTTCAGACAAAGGAACTTCAGTAATAGCGCCTTTTGTAGTAGCTGTTTCACTTTTCTTTACTGGTGCTTCGGTTGACAAAGAAGATTGTGGAGCTCTTTTTGTTTCAGAACTAGACAAAGTAGTTTCTTTTTTTACCTGCTCAGATCGAATTTCAGATGAAAGTGAAGATGGGTTTACCGAACGAGAAGAAGTTTCTTTTCTTTCCTCAAGCTTATTCGTAACAGTAGATACCGAATTTTGCTGAGAAAAGCTATTAAATGGCTTAATAGGAGCCGTTTTAAGAGGTGTTTTTCGGGTAGTTGGCCTCTTATTATCAGAATTCGTTTGCACCGCTGAGGTTGCTTTAGCTTCGCGCTCAACAACTCTTGCACTTTGGAGAGCATCATCAGAGATAAAGATTTCAGAGTTCTTCTTTGTATCCTCATTATTTTCTGATTTAGATTGAGTAGTTGTGGTGCTTCGTGGAGTTTGTTCCTTATTTACCTCTTTTACTGCATTAGTAGGCACAGGATTAGTAGGAGCAACACGAGGCTTATTGAGAGGTTGGTTATTTACTTCTTTTTTTGTTTCTGTTGGTTTTGATGAAGGTTGGTTAAAAGTTACATCGCTTTCACTAAATAACGCACCAATACCTTTTCCAAGACCACTTTTTTGTTTAGCCACGTGCAATCACCTCTTTTGCAAGCTCATCATATGCAATTGCACCCTGGTTCTGAGGTGCGTACTCATTAATAGGTTGACCATAACTTGGAGCTTCAGAAAGTTTTACTGTTCGAGGGATAATAGTTTCAAATACGGTATCCCCAAAGAATCCTTTCACTTCTTCAACCACTTGTTTAGATAAATTTGTACGGCCGTCATACATAGTTAAAACAATGCCTACGATATCAAGAGATGGATTTAGCATACTTTTGACACGTTTCATTGATTCGAGAAGTTTTGTCACACCTTCCAGTGCATAGAATTCACACTGAATTGGAACAAGAAGCTTATCAGAAGCAACCAAGGCATTAATTGTTAATAAACCAAGCGAAGGAGGGCAATCAATAAGAACATAATCGTAACGGCCACGCAAAGAGCCCAACGCATTCTTAAGACGGTTCTCACGAGCCATCTCATTTACTAATTCAACTTCAGCGCCCGCTAAATTAATTGTTGCAGGAAGAATATCAACTCGTTTACCTACACCACAAAGAATCACATTTTCAATTTGTTCATCACCAAGAAGAACATCATAAACGCAAGAGTTTAAATCACGTTTATTTACTCCAAAACCACTTGTTGTGTTTCCTTGAGGATCTAAATCCACAAGAAGGACCTCTTTACCAGCATGGCCAAGAGCAGAAGCTAAATTAACTGCAGTAGTTGACTTTCCAACACCACCCTTTTGGTTAATAATCGCAAAGATTTTTGTTTGACCAATAATATGATCTACAGGTGGTTTATCTTTAAAGAAAACTAAACCTTCTTCAGCGCCCTCATTAGAAACTTCTTCTACAAAAGTATCCTCTTGAAAAATAGCCTGAGATTCAACTTGGATAGTTGAGTTTTCTTCATTGTTGTAAGTTGAATTGTCTTGAGAAACAGGATTAGTAGTATGAGTTTCTTCTACTCGATTATCTGTTGTATCCATTATTTCTGAAACAACTTGACGAGTTGTGACTTGAGCAAATTCATTCTTCTCATCAAATTCTTTTGAAACAAAGTTTTGGTTAGTCTGTTTCGGAGTTGAATTAGAATTTACTGTCTTAACGGAAGTCTCTACTATATTTTGTTTCTTTTTACGACTGCCGAATAGTCCCACGTTTCTCCTTTCGTTTAAACGAAAAAAATTATAGCTGAAATTGTTTCACGTGAAACACTATAGGAGTGTTTAATAAGTAAAAGATAAAAAATAAAACATGTATTGATGTTCAACAATACATGTTTTATTCCAATTTATAGTATTAACTTTGCAATAATTTCGCTTTTAGTTTTTATAAGGTCTCTTTTGAGCCATTCCTGGTCTGCGAGGTAGTTTCACTTCTGCTTCATGAGTCTTTTCAAAGACCAGTATTTCTCTGTGTGTTTCTTGATCGGAAAGAAGTGTTTTTCGGTGAGAAATGAGTTTAAGCCCAAGTTTTTTCTCTAATCCAATAGCGTGAGAGAGCTCATCCTCTTCTGGTTTTCCTTTATAACAAATAAACCATCCTCCTATTTGTAATAAAGGTGAGACTAACTCTAGAAGAGAAGGGAGAGCTGATAATGCACGTGCGGTAATGGCAGAATAGTAAGCAGGTTTCTCTAAAGCTAATTCTTCAGCCCGACCGTTATAGGTAGATACTCTATTACTTAATCCCAATTCATAAATAATTGAATTAAGTGCGTCAGTTTTCTTTTTTACTGAATCAACAAGAACTGTTTCACGGTTACTCATAATAGAAAGAGGAAGACCTGGGAAGCCGCCACCCGTTCCAAGATCAGCATAAAAACCGTTAGGTGCATCGAGAAATTCAGGTAAACCAATAAGGGAATCTTCAATATGTAATAACTGACCTTGTTCCCAATCAGTAATTCTTGTTAGGTTTGAATTTTTATTGATTTCTAAAACAAGCCTTAAATGCTCATCGAGCAGCTTACGCTGCTCGGGAGAAATAGTAATGTTATTCATAAATGTTTCACGTGAAACACTATCGAGGTATTACAACAACTCGACGGCCACGTCCCTCACCTTCAGAGATAGTTTCAACTTTTGGATTATCACGTAATGTTAAATGAATAATACGACGCTCGTAAGGAGTCATAGGACGAAGTTTAATTTTACGCTTTTGTGAAATAGCACGAGATGCTGCAGATCGTGCAATCTCTTCAAATTTCTGACGTTGGCGATCTTTATATCCTTCAACATCTACCACAATAGGATACTTAAAACCAAGAGTACGTGAAGTGATAGTTGAAATTAAGAATTGTAATGAATCTAATGTTTTACCATGACGACCAATTAAAACAGCAACATCATCACCGGTGATGTCAAGGATAAGCTCTCCTGCTTCTCCTTCATACTCATCAATAGCAACTTCTCCAACATTAAAATACTTCAAGATATCCTGAAGTGCTGCAATAGCAGTGTCTGCAACCTTATCTAACTCTTCTTCAGTTAACTGATTAAGGTTTTTAGGAGAGGTTTCTAACTCTTCTGTCTCTTCAATAATTTCTTCAGACATTTTTTTCTCCTTATATTCAAACTCCCCTTCAGTTTGAAGGGGAGAAGCCTGCATGTATTCAGCTGAATACTATTAAAGGATATTTACTTTGATTTTGTAGGACGTTTTTTCTTTACTTTGCGTTCTACTTCAACAACTACTGGCTTAACAGTAGTGTCATTCTCTTCTTTAATACGATCTTGACGACGGAACACTGCAAGAGCAATCTGCTGTTGAGCAACTGCCCAAATTGAAGAAACTGCCCAGAACAAAAGAACGCCTGCAGGAGAACCCCAACCAATCCAAAGCATCATTAAAGTCATAAGACCCATCATGATTAGTGTTTGGTTTTTATTTTGAGTGGTTCCAGAGCGCATCTGGAGCAAAGTAGGAGCAAAAGTAACAAAAGCAAACAAGAGCAATAAAATAATGTAAGGAATAGCATCTCCGAGACTACGAGCAAACATAGTTGCAGGAGAAGAAGCTAATTCTGGGAGAATTCCATAAAAAGAATAAGTGGAAATATCAGTACGTTCTGCCATAGAATAGAACATTTGATATAACGCAATAAAGATAGGCATCTGGAGAATCATTGGTAAACAACCTGCAAGTGGATTAAAACCAGATTCTGCGTACAGTTTTTGCATCTCTTCAGATTGTTTCTGAGGATTATCAGCATACTTCTGCTGAAGCTCTTGCATTAGAGGAGAAAACTTCTGCATTTGATAAGTTGCACGGGTCTGCTTTTGAACCAAAGGGAACAAAAGAAGACGGAAAACAATGGTTCCTAAAATAATTGCAAGACCCCAGTCTAAACAGAAGTTATAAAAGAACTCTGTAAAGTAAAACAGGCCATCTTTAAACGCTTCCCACATTTATTGTGTTCCTCTCAAATCATTTTTCCAGTTTATCAATTCTTTCAGGTACTGGATCATATCCAAAACCTCCACCAGGCCTACAGCGAGATATTCGCTTTATTAAAAGCCAAGATCCTTTAATAAACCCAAACCTTTTAATAGCAATTAAACCATACTGTGAACATGTAGGGGTAAATCTACATGAAGGGCCCAGTAAAGGCGAAATTACAATTTGATAAAACCTTATTAGTAAGATAAGAAGTTTACTTGGAATAGAAACGATGAAATCAACGAACTTTTCCATAAATAAGCCTACTTAATTAATAAAGTTACAAATTATCTTTTTTGTATCGTTAAGCACTTTACTATAACTAAGCTCAGTTGTTCTTCTTTTTGCTAAGAAAACAACATCATAACCTGGCCAAGGGCCGCCTAGTTCTGAGCAAACAGCTCGCATTCTTCTTTTTGCCGAATTCCGCCAGACTGCATTGCCGTTCTTTTTTCCCGCAATAAAAGCAACACGGCCTTGAGGGCCGTGTTGTTGATCTTTTAAAACTAAAATAGTTAAAGACGTCGAAGTATAACGTTTTCCATGAGAAAAAATGTAAGAAATCTCAGTGCTGGACTTAATAGTTCCTACCACTATTTCTCAATTACTACTATACACAAAGACGCTTGCGGCCCTTAGCGCGACGTGCGGACAACACTGCACGACCACCTTTTGTAGCCATACGTGCACGGAAACCGTGAGTTTTTGCGCGCTTGCGAGCGTTTGGTTGATATGTGCGCTTCATTACTAGTCCTTTCAGATTTAGAGTAACCCCGATATTATAATTACTAATTAAAAAAAATTCAATAGAAAAATTTCGATATAGCCGCTATTTTATGCTTTACTCCACAAGTCTAAACTAGCAGTTTCTAATACGTGGTTTTTAATTGCCCAATGAAAATCATTTAAAAAATAACCTTCATTTAAATCAAGCATAGTATCTAACGCATACAATTTTACGGTATACCTATGATCTTTATCAAGTGGACAAGGGCCTACATAAGAATGGAGACCAATAATATCATCTCCAACCTCTTCCTTACGTGAATAGAGACTATTAGTTCCTTGAATAAATAAAGAACGATTTTCTCGAGAAGCATTTTCTGGAATATAAGTTGTGCAAGGATCAATATTACAAGCAAGCCAATGAATCCAAGTAAAGCCACAAACCGGCGTTGAATCATAATCAATAAACACTAACGCTAGAGATTGCGTGTTTTTAGGCACATCTGATATTGAGAGGGGAAAAGAATAAATATTATCCCCATGCAGGCGATACTTCTCAGAAGAATACTTTCCATATTTATCAGGTAAATATCCATTTTCAACTGGGATAGAAATATTCATATATC
The DNA here is from genome assembly GCA_900546175.1 of uncultured Eggerthella sp. Taxonomy (GTDB): domain Bacteria; phylum Actinomycetota; class Coriobacteriia; order Coriobacteriales; family Eggerthellaceae; genus Anaerotardibacter. Next base: position 52,187 of record URBX01000008.1, read on the forward strand.
CTCCTATTCTCCTATTAAGTGATAGTTTGCATCGATATTTAGGGTTTTCAAACACTTTAGTAAGAATAAAAAAGTTTTCCACAATTTTATTTCTTTTCTATTGTGGAAAAAGTGGAAAACTCACTTTTTTATAGAGGATGGGGTGTTAATTATTTTGTGGAAAAGGAATTGTCAATAAGATATTTGGAATTTTTTTATCATAAAAAAACTCTTTTCTATTATGTAAATATCTTAAAAAGTGCTGTTTGACCTGGTGTTTTATACTTTTTTAAGAGGGTTAAAACGAGGAATTATGCTTTTCTTTCAAGTTTTTCAATAATTTGAAAAACCAGTATGTTTAACAGGTAAAAATACCCCTTCAAAAGAAGTCTTTTAGGAGAGTTTTCCAACCCTCTCCTGTATAAATCAATCACTCCAACCAACTTTTTCCAATTTTTCATTCAGTTTTCCACAATTTGTTGAAAACTCTTTGAAAATATGAAAAACGTAGCTGATTTTCTTTTTGAAAAATGAAAAATAATGAATACTTAATTGAAAGAGTGTATGAAATCCCCTAAAATTTTGCTCCTAAGAGCACATTATTAAATATTGAGTGAAAGCTCTTGAAAAACATCTTGAAAAAATACCTGTAGAAACGAACTAACAAATGAACAACAGTCAGGGAAATACTCAGGATCACGCAATAGTTGATTCTTCTTCTGAAGGCTTTTCTCAAGCTTCTATTCAGTCTATACCTCCAACAGAAGTAGTATCAGTATCTCCAAGTACTACTGTTTCAGTTAATGGCGGTTTAGACCCTCGTTACCATGAGCCTTCTCAAAATTTAAGCAAAACAACTATCAATACTTCTTCTGACTTTGACTATACATACATTACTTATCCTGCTCGTATTGCAATTTATGACAACCTTAAATCGGCTCCTCAGGTAATTGAAATTCAAGGGGGACCAACACATGAATATATTGAAAAAATTGCAAGTCTAACGTACCAACATGCAAAAAATCTTGGTGGTTTAATTCCTTATGCTGCTATTCGTGAAGTGTCTGAGAATTTCATCCATGCAAACTTTAATGAAATAGTTGTTTCAATCCTTGATAAAGGAAACACTATTAAATTCTGTGATCAAGGACCAGGCATTAAACAAAAAGATTTAGTACAAGAACCAGGATTCACCTCAGCAACTGAACCAATGAAACGCTATATCCGTGGTGTTGGAAGTGGTTTTCCTTTAGTAAAGGAATATCTCCAGTTTTCTCATGGGTATATCCAGATTGAAGATAACGTAAATCAAGGATCAGTTGTAACTATTAGTCTTATCCCTAAAGAAGACTCTCAAAATCAAATCCAAACTCCCTCTCAAGTTACCCTCACTAAAAACGAGGAAGTTATTATTAAACTATTCCTTACTACTAATACCCTTGGTATTACCGACATCCACAATGCAACAGGAATTGCAAATAGTAGTATTCATAACGCTTTAAAGACTCTTGAAGAAAAAGGGTTCATTAAAAAGGTTGGCAAAAAAAGAGAGCTCACAAAAGAAGGAAGAATATTCGCGCTTTCTTTATAATTAGTTATGTTTTTCAGTAAATAAAAAGCACTTTTTTAATCTCTTTTTTATTCATAAGACATCTTGTAATTTAGTCTTGGTATGATGATTTTTCATCAACTATTTAAGGTAGAAGTATGGATGTAAATAAGGTTCGCGAAGAATTAATTTCACAAATTAAAAAACTCGAAACGGTTAACGCATCTCAAATTGATGCTTTCTTTGCGCGTATCCAAGTTCAGGCGGTAAGTCCTGGATTCATCATGCTTACCAGTGATACCGACTTTATTAAAGAGTGGATAGAAACCCACTACAAAAAAGAGATTAAAGAATCACTTAAAGTTTTATACGGTGTTGATTTTGAAGTTCTTATCGAAGTGGATACCACTCAAAAGAAAGAGGAATCAGAGCAAATAATTCAATCAGCTCCTACAAACAATCCCTTCTCTTCACCAGTAAACCAGAACAACATCATTAATAACAATACTCAATTCACTAGCTCTACTACCCAATCTTCTTTCGATTCAATCGGATCAGCTAGTGCAGCTTCTCCTATTATTTCAGGAGGAGATATCCCTACATCCTCAACCGGAAACGCTCAAAAAAATCTTGAAGAAGGATTAAAAAATACTCAAAGCCAAGATTTAAACACCAGTTCCACACTAAAAGAATCAAACATCCCTTCCTTTAGTGAAAACAGTTCAAACTCTATAAATCCTGGCCTTACTTCGCTAACGTTCGAGAATTTTGTAATTGGAGAGTCAAACCGTTTTGCATACAATATGGCACTTGATGTAGCTGAAAATCCGGGCACTACCAGCATAAACCCTCTCTTTATTTGGGGACGAAGCGGTGTTGGTAAAACACACCTGCTCTGCTCAATTAAAAATTACATCAATAAACAATATCCAAACTTTAACGTATGCTACATAGACTCAATGGAGCTGGTTAATAAATATGGCGATGCTGCGTCTGAACACAGCATAAATAAAGACAGTTTTAAGAATTTCGAACGCTTTTTTGAAGAATTCGACGTTCTTCTTATCGATGACATCCAAAGTCTCCAAGGAAAAAGAGAGACTGTCAATGCCCTCTTCAGGATCATAAATAACAATATCCGTAAGGGTAAACAGCTTGTTTTTTCTGCAGACCGTGCACCAAAAAATATTGACCTTGACGAACGATACACTTCTCGTTTTAGTTCAGGAGCTGTTGTTGATATCCAACCACCTGATGACGAAACAAAAAGAAATCTAATTAAGAGCTTTATTAAGCAGAATGAAAAAGAAATTGGATTCCAAATAAAAATTACTGACAATGCGCTCGACTATATCGTTGAACTCTCAAGCCCTAACGTTCGTGAATTAAAAAGCGCAATACTTAACGTTATATACACTTTAAAGCTTGAAGGTGAAACTGAATTATCACGAAAAAAGGTAAACCAAGTTCTTGGAAACCATTTCATCACGGGAGGAAAGAAGAAAATTACCGTAGATATGGTTCAAAAAGCGGTTGAACAATACTACTCAGTTTCCCATAGTGACTTAATTGGTAAAAAAAGAGCTCAAGCAATCACATTCCCAAGACAGGTTGCTATTTATCTTTGTTATCAGTTAGTTGAAACTACTGGTTCAGCTATTGCAAAACAATTTAATCGCGATCACGCCACTGCAATGTATGCAAAGAAAGTAATTGAAGAACGTATTAAAGATAATCGCGACTTAATTGAAGATGTAGAAGTAATAAAAGATTTGATTAAAGAACAACAATAAATAACCCAATAATTCCTCTGTGGAAAAACTTATGGAAAAAAGTTTAGAACTCATGGGAAAATGTAAGAATTAAGTGGAAAGAATTATTAACGAGTTATCCAAGTGGAAAACCGAGAAGTTTTCAACAATTCTGACAAACTTAAAAATAAGCATTTATCAGGCATTTTGTAAGTTATCAACAAACTAACAGTGCTTATTAAGATAAATACTCTATATAAATATAGAGAGAAGTAAATTAAAGAGTGAAGGAAATAGATTTTCATGAAATTCAGTGTTAACCAATCAGAATTAGCCAATGCACTCTCTGTAGCTATTAAAGGAACTTCATCTAAATCTACCCTTACTATTCTTGCGGGCATTTATGTAAAAGCTAGTCAAAACACATTGCTTATTCAGTCTTCAAATTTAGATCTCTCAATAAAAGTATCTATTAATGCTCTTATTGAAGAAGAGGGAAGTGCGGTAATACCAGGTAAGCTTTTCTTAGATGTTGTAAAAAGTCTGCCTGATATGGCAGTACTTATTGAAGTAACTGATTTTATTGCTTCAATATATGCAAATAACTCAACGTTTACTTTAAAGACGCTTGATCCAGGAGACTTCCCTCTTTTTCCTGAAATTACTCCGGAAATTGAAGCTCAATTCCCTTATAAGCAATTCGCTTCAATGATTAAGAGTACTGCCAAGATTGTTTCTCATGATGAGTCTCATCCAATCCTTAGCGGTATTCTTATTACTCAAGAAGGCAATTCACTTAAGATGGTTGCAACTGACTCTTTTAGATTAGGTGTTGCTGAAACCGAACTTCAAAACTGCACCCAGTCTCAATTCGAAGTAGTAATTTCAGGTAAATTCCTTCAGGATATTGCTTCTCTTCCACCAAGTGAAGAAAACATTTCTTTAGCAGTAAGTGAAAATCAAATTATTGCTTCTTATAACAATATGACTTTTATTAATCGTCGTATTGAGGGAAATTTCCCAAATTATAAACAACTTATAAGTAATGATTACAAAACAAGAATAAAACTATCAACAAAAGACCTCTCTGATGCAGTACGTCGTGTGTCTTTATTAAGTAATAAGATTTCGCCAGTACAGATTAATATTGACGCAGAATCTCAAGTTCTTACCCTTATTTCTCACTCGCAAGAGGTTGGAAATGCTCAAGAAATTATTCCTTGCGAAATTGAGGGAGAATCGGTGGATATTGCATTTAACTATACGTATGTTCTTGATGGTTTGAATTCAATATCTGATAACGAAGTATATTTTGAATTGTTTGGTCCAATGCGCCCAGGTATTTTTAAAACTGAAGGAAAACAAAACTTCCTTTATTTAATTATGCCTGTTCGTATTTAAATAAGCGATACGTTAGTGAGTATGTATGACTCTGAGTATTTCGGAAGTGTATTACCAAAATTTCCGTAATTACCAAACATATTCCCTTACTAAGGTAGGTAATCTCACTATTTTTATTGGCCCTAACGCTATTGGAAAAACAAACCTTATTGAAGGCATTCAGCTAACAACAGCGCTCCATTCCTTTAGAAACCCAAAAAATCAGCATTTAGTTACTTTGGGAAAAGAACATGGGAGCGTAAAAACAATAATTACGGGTGATCAACGTAAAATTGATATCGAACTGAGCGTTACTAACAATAAAAAAGAGTATCTCTACAACGGAAAAAAGAAACAGGCGCAAGCAATACGGGGAATTCTTCCTGCGGTTCTTTTCTGTCCAGATGATTTAACTTTTATAAAAGGATCTCAAAGTGTTAAACGTGCACAAATAGATAATTTGGGCTCTCAATTATCTAAGAATTACCACGTGGTTCAAAAAGATTACGAGAAAATTATTAAACAAAAAAATAAATACCTTAAAGATACGGTTTCTCATTCTTATCTTTTAAGTATCAATGAAGTGGTAGCTACCATTGGCGCACAACTCTACGTTTTGCGTAGTAATTTAGTGAATGAATTATCACCATATATTCAGACGTATTATCGTCAACTATCAGGTAATAATGAATCGGTTTCAGTAGGATATATCCCTTCTTGGCATAAATATGAGACGAATAAAGAAGTTTTCACAACGTTTAATTGTCTCTCAAAAAAAGAAGCTAAAGAACAATTAATAGCCGTTATGGAGACCCAGTACTTTCGTGAGCATCAACGTCATTTGTCCTTATTTGGTCCTCATAACGACCAAATAGAATTCTTTATTGATGGTAGAAACGCCGGACTATTCGCAAGTCAAGGACAACAACGATCGTTAGTTTTGGCGTATAAGATGGCGGAAGTATCCTTAATAAAAGATAAATTAAACCAAAATCCAGTACTTCTTCTTGATGATGTTATGAGTGAACTAGATGATATGAGAAGAAGTTATCTTATGTCTCTTATCAATAATGAAGTACAGACCTTTATTACTTCAACTCACTTAGCTTATTTTGATAAGAATATTCTTCAAAAAGCGGATGTCATAACATTAGGAGGGGAAAATGGCAAAAACATATAAAAAACCTGACGGTTCTCGAGTCCTTTTTTCCTCACTTCCTTATAAAGCTCAAAAAATAATAAGAGAAGATAATAAAAACTACACTCTTTCCCAAAACTTTAAAAAGATGGTGAAAAATATTCCTGAGGAAGTAAAAACTCAATATCTTAAAGAAAAAAAGATTCAAAAAACATATCAACAGTTTAGTGAGGTAACTGATCAAGTAATTCTTGACCATATTAATTCTCTTTATCTTCTTTACGAAAATGATGAGATAAATCTTATAGCTTATGTAGATAGCTCTCTTATCGCAGCGGAATTAAATGCACGTAGGGAATTGATTAAGTTTAGGTATCGCGAAAAATTCGATATTCAAATTGATAATTTTGATATCAGGATATCCCGTGGGCCCTACTTAAAAAACTATCCTTTTAAAGAATTTAAAGAAAGAAAGAAAAACGAAACAAATACAAAATGTATTGAAAAAACCTCCAACGAAAAGAATTTTGTAGATGATTCACTCCTTTCTTATAGTGATCTTTCGTCAGAAGATATTCTTTCAATTGAACAAATGCTTTCTTGCGTAGAAGATGAAGATTTAAGAAACTCTTTTAAAAAGGTTCTTATAGCCCAAAAAAAGCAAAAGTAGAGTTTTTTATAAAAAACTTCAGATTTATGTCAAAACGCCCATTATTGGCGCCTCTCAAGCCTTTTAATATATAAAAAATCCATACTTACCAAGCCTAGCATTTAACACGGTTAATTGTGATATAATTCCTAGGTTCAATTTGGATATATATGTAGCATAAAAGGAGAAAATTTGTCCGCAAAAACAAACACTGAGTCAAATTACGACGGCGGATCAATTCAAGTCCTCGAAGGATTAGAAGCTGTTCGTAAGCGTCCTGGTATGTACATTGGTTCAACTGGTCCTCGTGGTCTTCATCATTTAGTGTATGAGGTTGTGGATAATGCAGTTGATGAAGCATTAGCAGGCGCATGTGACACTATTAATGTAACTATCCATGAAGATAATTCTATTACCGTAGAAGATAACGGTCGTGGTATTCCTGTTGATAAACACCCAAAAGAAAAAATTCCAACAGTAGAAGTTGTATTAACTATCCTCCATGCAGGTGGTAAATTTGGCGGAAATGGCTATAAAGTTTCCGGTGGTTTGCATGGTGTAGGCGTTTCTGTTGTTAACGCACTTTCCACTAAGGTAGTTGTTCAAGTTCGTCGTGACGGTATTGAGTACGAAATCTCCTTCGATCACGGTAAGACAAAAGAGAAACTTCATAAGATTGGAACTACAAAGAAAACAGGTACTACTGTATCTTTTTGGCCTGATCCAGAAATCTTTAAAGAAACAACTGTTTATGATTACAATACTTTAGCAGCTCGTTTCCGTGAGATGTCTTTCCTTAATAAAGGATTAAAAATCACCCTTACTGATGAACGAATTAAAGATGCTGAAGGTAATCCACGTAAAGAAATTTTCCTTGCAAATGGTGGCTTGATTGACTTCGTTAAATTTTTAAATGAAGGTAAAGAAACCCTTAATAAGCCAATCTATTTTGAAGCTGAAAACGAAGATGGGGTGGTTGAAATTGCTATGCAGTGGACTACTTCATATTCGAATAATTCAGTAATGGCTTTCGCAAATAACATTAATACTATTGATGGTGGTACTCATCTTGACGGCTTCAAACAAGGTGTAACCCGCACTATTAATGACTATGCAAGAAGTAAAAGTATCTTGAAAGAGAAAGATTCTAATCTTTCTGGTGATGATACACGTGAGGGTTTAGCTGCAATCATTTCAGTAAAACTCCATGATCCTCAGTTCGAAGGCCAGACAAAAGGTAAATTAGGTAATACTGAAATTCGTGGCTTAGTTCAAGGCGCGGTTATGAAAGGCCTTGCAGAATATTTAGAGGAAAATCCAACTCCTGCTAAGCGAATTATTAATAAAGCAACTCAAGCATTAAAAGCACGTGAAGCAGCTCGTAAAGCACGCGAAATGACACGTCGTAAGGGTGTTCTTGATTCATTCTCACTTCCGGGAAAATTAGCAGACTGTTCTTCTAAAAAACCAGAAGAGTCTGAAATCTTTATTGTTGAGGGTGATTCCGCGGGTGGTTCTGCAAAACAAGCTCGCGATCGTAAATTCCAGGCAATTATGCCTCTTCGCGGTAAGATTTTGAATGTTGAACGCGCTGGTTTACATCGCTCTCTTTCCTCAGACACTATTTCTTCGTTGATTACGGCAATTGGTACTAATATTGGCGAAGATTTCGACGCAGATAAAGCTCGTTACCATCGTATTATTATCATGACCGATGCTGACGTTGACGGTGCTCATATTCGCTGCTTGCTTCTTACGTTCTTCTATCGCTATATGCCTGAATTAATCAATCGTGGTTATATCTATATTGCTCAACCACCAATTTTCGGCATTAAAAAGCAGAATTCTCGTTCAACAAAAATTGAGCGTTATATTTACGACGAAAGCTCCCTTAATGGAGTTTTGAAAGAAATGGGTGGCGCAGATAAATATGACGTTCAGCGCTATAAAGGTTTGGGAGAAATGGACCCAGAGCAGTTATGGGAAACCACTATGGAACCAGCAACACGTACTCTTCTTCAAGTGAATATTGATGATGCTGCTGAAGCAGAGCGTGTTGTAAGTGAATTAATGGGCGACCAAGTTGAACCTCGTAAAAACTTCATTCAGAGCCATGCTCTTGATGTACGTTTCTTAGATATTTAAGGAGTAATTTCGTGTCAGATAACTTTAACGATTTCACTTCTGAGAATACTGATTCAGAAAAATTAAATACCGAACAAGCTTCAGAACAAGTTTCGGAAGAAACGACACTTCTCGATTCTGAACAAGAAATTGAAACTCCTGTTTCTGAAGAACAGAAAGCACGTGCGATGATGGTTGATATGCCAAACCCTCACGGCGCAATTATTGAAAATGCAAACGGTGGTGAAGGCACTATTGTTCGCAGTGCTTATCTTGGCAAAGAAATGCAGACTTCCTTCTTGGAATACTCCATGTCCGTTATTGTTTCGCGTGCTCTTCCAGACGTACGTGACGGTTTAAAGCCAGTTCATCGCCGTATTTTGTACGCAATGAATATGGCAGGTATTACTCCAGCAAAACCTCACGCAAAATCTGCGCGTACAGTTGGTGACGTTATTGGTAAATATCACCCACACGGTGACTCAGCGGTATACGACACTATGGTTCGTTTAGCTCAACCATTTTCTATGCGTGTACCTTTAGTTGATGGTCATGGAAACTTTGGTTCTATTGACGGTGACAGCGCTGCAGCTATGCGTTACACCGAAGCACGTCTTGATAAAGCAGCAATGGAACTTCTCCGTGATTTAAATAAAGAAACCGTAGACATGGTTCCAAACTATGATGAATCTACTTACGAACCATCAGTTTTACCTGCTCGTTTCCCTAATTTATTAGTTAACGGATCTTCTGGTATTGCAGTTGGTATGGCTACTAATATTCCACCTCACAATTTAGGTGAAACTATTGATGCTACCTGCTTATTACTAGACAACCCTGACGCAACACTTGACGAAATTATGGAAGTCTTACCAGGTCCTGACTTCCCTACAGGTGCGTTAATTATGGGTAAAGATGGTATTCGTCAAGCATATGAAACAGGTCGCGGTAGCATTACTATCCGTTCAAAAACACGTGTTGAAGAGGGTAAAAACGGAAAGAGCACTATTGTTATTTCCGAAATTCCTTATCAGGTAAACCGTACTAATCTTCTTAAGAAGATTGCAGATTTAGTGCGCGATAAAAAATTGCCAGAAGTATCAAATGTTCACGACGGTGCAGACCGTACTGGCATTGATATTTTAATTGAGCTCAAATCTAACGCTATTCCACAAGTAGTGTTGAATAAGTTATTTAAACATACCCAACTCCAGGTTGGCTTTGGTTGTAATTTTGTTGCGTTAGTAAATGGTATTCCTCAAACATTGCCATTAAAAGCATGTTTAACGGAATATATTAAACATCAGGTTGATGTTATTACCCGTCGTACTCGTTACGATTTAGCTAAAGCAGAAGCACGTGCCCATATTTTAGAGGGCTATGTAATTGCGCTTGATAATATCGATGAGGTAATTAGCATTATCCGTGGTTCTGAAACTGAAGAAATCGCTAAGAATGAATTATGTGCTCGTTTTAAACTTTCAACAAAACAATCGGAAGCAATTCTTCAGATGCGCTTGCGTCGTTTGACTGGTTTAGAACGTTCAAAAATTGAGCAAGAATTACAAGAACTTCGCGAATTAATTGCTTATTACCAAAAGGTATTAGGTGATCCTGCAGAAGTTCGTCGCATTATTAAAGAAGAACTTCAAGATATCAAGAAGCGCTTCGATACCCCTCGTCGTACTCAACTTTCCGAAACCGAAAAAGATATTGACGTTGAAGACCTTATTGCTGATAAAGAAGTAGCAATTACGGTAACAAAGGCCGGTTATATCAAGCGCCTTCCAATCACTACTTATCGCCAACAAAAACGTGGTGGAAAAGGAATGCAGGGTGTAAATCTGAAAGACAATGACTTCGTAGAGCACTTATTTGTTGCTTCTACTCATGATTACATGTTGTTCTTCACTTCTTTCGGTAAGGTTTACCGCTTAAAGGCTTATGAAGTTCCAGAGGCTTCTCGTCATGCGCGCGGTACCGCAATTGTTAACTTACTTCAGCTTGATAAAGGCGAGACGGTTTCGGCAGTTATTTCGACAAAAGATTTTCCAGATAACGAGTATCTTTTGTTTGCAACTGAACAAGGTATGGTAAAAAAGACATCCATGAACCAATATGATCGCACCCGTCGCGATGGATTGATTGCTATTAATCTTAGAGAAGATGACAGCTTAATTACTGTTAAGCGTGTTGCTCCTGGCGAGGATGTAGTAATGGTTTCTTCTGCAGGTAAAGCAATTCGTTGGAATTCTGACGAAATCCGCCCAATGGGTCGTGACACCATGGGTGTTCGCGGAATGAAACTTCCAATTGAATCACGTGTTCTTGGTATGGAAATTGTAAAACCAAATTCAGAATTGTTAGTTATTACCGAACTTGGTTATGGTAAACGTACCGACATTGATGAGTATCCACTTCACCACCGTGGTGGACAAGGAGTCTTCACTATTAGTATGACTAAGAAAAAAGGTTTCTTAGCAGGCATGCGTATTGTTAATAATGAAGACGAACTTATGATTATTACTGAATCAGGCGTTGTGGTTCGTACTCCTGTGTCTGGAATTTCAAAATTAGGACGCTCGACTCAAGGCGTTCTTATTATGAACGTTGCTGAAAACGACAAAGTAACATCCCTTGCTTCTGGCGTTGAAGGTAGTACTCAGCAGAAAAAAGAAGTAGATCAAAACCGACAAACTCTTGATTTGTAAGGAAAAGTCAAAAAATTAAAAAATAATTGTTGACTCAAAGATTAATATGTAATAAATTAATCAGGCACGATTTTTAGGGCCCGTAGCTCAGCCGGTTAGAGCGCACGCCTGATAAGCGTGAGGTCAGCAGTTCAAGTCTGCTCGGGCCCACCATTTAACATATAAACGCTCCACCGAGAGCCGAGTTAGCCGATGGAGCGTTTATTTATAAAAATTGTTGCAAATGCTCAAAATGTCTGATAAGATATTCGAGCTGTTATACGTGGGGCATTAGCTCAGCTGGGAGAGCGCGGGCTTTGCAAGCCTGAGGTCAGGGGTTCGATCCCCCTATGCTCCACCATGAATTTTCAAGCGAACCTATGGTTCGCTTTTTTAATGCAAAAATTCAGAGTTTTTCTGCTTTAGAGTTTTACAGTGAAAGCTATAGGGCAAGCAGATATAGCATTATCCGCTAATCCAAGTTGTTGCTATCTCAATTGATAAACAAATGAGTCGTAGAACTAAAATAAGGAAAACTAATCGAAAGGTTCTGATTCAGTATGAGACAGGAAAATATTCGTAACGTTGCGATTATTGCTCACGTTGACCACGGTAAAACCACTCTTGTTGACCGACTTTTATATAGCAGCGGTGTTTTTCGTGAAAATCAAGAAGTAGAAGAGCGTGTTCTTGATTCAAATGATCAAGAGCGTGAACGTGGTATTACTATTCTTTCTAAAAACATTTCTATTCGCTATAACGATGTAAAAATCAACGTTATTGACACTCCTGGCCATGCTGATTTTGGTGGCGAGGTTGAGCGTGTATTAAATATGGCAGACGGTGCTCTTCTTATTGTTGACGCATTTGAAGGCCCTATGCCTCAGACTCGCTTTGTATTACGTAAGGCACTTGATCTTGGTCTTCGCATTGTTTTAGTAATTAATAAGATTGATCGTCCTGGTTCCCGTCCTGAGGAAGTAGTAGACGAAGTATTCGATCTTATGGTTGAACTTGAAGCATCTGACGAACAGCTCGACTTCCCAATTATTTACGCATCAGCAGTAAATGGCTATGCACGCTATGAAGTTGAAGATACTAACAATGATATGATTCCTCTTCTTGATACCATCCTCAAAGAAATTCCTGCACCTGACTGTGAACCAAATGGTCCTGTTGCGCTTCAAATTTGCACCGTTGATCATTCAAGCTTCGTTGGTCGTATTGGTGTTGGTCGTTTATTTAGCGGCACAATGCATAAAAACGAAAACGTTATGGTTATCAAAAATGATGGCACTTGCTACAACACCATGATTAAACAAGTACTCACTTTTGAAGCACTTGGTAAAAAAGAACAGAAAGAGGTTCATGCTGGTGACATTATTGCGGTAGTAGGTGTTGAAGACGCTGACATTGGAGATATGGTTACTAGCCGAGAAAAACCAGTTCAGCTTGATCCAATTAAAGTTGAAGAACCTACTATGGCGGTTGTTTTTGAGGCATCTACTTCCCCATTAGTTGGTCGCGAAGGAGAGATTGTTGGTGCACGCCAGCTTAAAGAACGTCTCTTTAAAGAAGCTGAATCTAATATTTCTATGCGTATTACTGAATTGGAAGATAAATCAGGTGTAGAAGTTGCAGGCCGTGGCTTACTTCATTTGTCTGTTTTGATGGAAACCATGCGCCGTGAAGGTTTTGAATTCCAAGTTGGCCGCCCACGGGTAATTATTAAAACCGATGAAAACGGCAACAAGCTAGAACCTATTGAGGAAGCAACGGTTGATTGTCCAAGTGAATACGCTGGTAAGTGTATTGAAGTGTTTGGTCAAGCTGGTGGCGAAATGACCGACATGTTCCAACGTGGTGATTCTACCCATTTGGTATTCCGTATTCCTTCCCGTGGAACTATGGGACTTCGCACCCGTTTATTAAATGTTTCTCGTGGTGAAGCAATTATGTTCCATCGTTTTAGTGATTATGGTGCTTACCGTGGTGAATTCCAGGGCCGCAAAAATGGTTGCATGATTGCTATGGCTACTGAAAAATCTGTAGCATATGCACTTGATACTCTTCAGCAGCGTGGTCGTTTATTTGTTGGCCCAGGCGAAGATTGTTATGAGGGCATGATTGTTGGCGAAAGCGCTAAAGAAGGCGACATGGTAGTAAATGTTGCTAAAGCAAAACAGCTTGGTAACCAGCGTTCTTCTGGTGCTGATAAAGCAATTCAGCTTACTCCTCCAGTTACTTTTACCTTAGAGGAAGCTTTGGAGTACATTGAAGATGATGAGTTAGTAGAAATAACTCCTCAATCAATTCGCTTACGTAAACGTCTTCTTTCTGCGGTTGATCGTAAGAAACAGGAAAAGAATAAGTAATTAAAACAGATAAGGGTAGCAGACAAAAAAGTGCAGGTTTTAGTGCGCTGAGAAGAAGCAGTCTGAAAATACAAGAAAAGACACGCTTTTTATTAGACCATTTATTGTTTGTTAACCAAACCAATAACCAAATCTTTACGGCAATGAGTTTTCTTGTTGCCGTTTTTTATTTCCCGAAAAAACCACGAGTAAAGAAATATGAAGGTAATGTGGGAAAAATACGAAATAACAAGGGAAATTAAAAAAATGAAAACTATTGTATTTGGTAAGTGTTTTAATACTAAAGGTTCGAATTTTCCCCTCTGAAATTTTCTCGGGTTTTACCTCTTCGAACAACTAATAAACAAAAATACTATAAGGAAAAATAGGATATCTATGATTGTAAAAGGTATTGCCTCTAAAGTTGCTGCAGTAGGTCTTTCAGCAGTTTGTTGTGTAGCTCTTGTTGGTTGTGGAACAACTGGTCAAGGATTTACTGGTGGAGTAGCAGCTACCGTTAATGGTGTAGAAATTAAAGAAGATACTATTACTAAGTATATTAATGATTTTCGCACCAGCTCTGATCTTACTACTAATGATCAGTGGGGGCAGTGGCTCGTTGATTCAGGCATGACTGCTGATGAGGTTCGTAGCCAAGTTATTGATTATTACGTGGATCAAGAAGTAATCAAACAGGCAGCACAATCAGAAGGTGTTTCAGTAAATCAAGCTGATGTTGATAAACAAATTAGCTCCATGAAAGAAAACTACTCTTCTGAAGAAGCATGGAAAGAAGCATTAGAAACTTATGGCATCACCGAAGAAGATTACCGTGAGGCAATTGAACAAGGTTTATTAGAGCAGCAACTCCAAGAAAAAGTAGCTTCCGAAGGCACTGCTGAAGATTCTGAAGTTCTTGAGATGTTAAATACGTATTCTTCCATGTTCGATAATTCTAAGCGCTCTTCCCACATTCTGTTCTCTTCTGAAAACAAAGAACAGGCAGAGCAGGTTTTATCTGACATTAAAAGCGGAAAAATTTCTTTCGAAGATGCTGTTGCTCAATATTCAACCGACACAGCATCCGTAGCAAACAATGGTGATGTTGGTTGGGATACCCTTAATACTTTTGTTGAGGAATACACCAACGCGCTATCAAACTTAGAAAAAGGACAAATTTCTGATCTGGTTGAAAGCGACTTCGGTTATCACATTATTAAGTGTACTGACACCTTTAGTGCTCCAACTAACAGCACTTCGCTTTCAGCTTGGCCTTCTGAAATGGTAACGTACATTAGAAATATTATTATCTCCGATAATAAAGCTTCAGCTTATGATGCCTGGTTGGAAGAGTATAAAAATCAGCTTGAAATTGTAATCAACGATAAGCCATCAAATCTTCCTTATGACATTGATATTTCAAGCTACTCAGCTACTACAACTACCACACCTTCAATATCTACTGAAGAACAAGAGGTAACCACGGGAGAGTAAGTTTTAAAGAAGAGGTATCACTGGAAAGTAATCTTTGAAACATAAGCAATTAATACGGAATAAAACTGGTAAACATTACCGTATTATGAGGGGGGCTTACATAAAGCTCCCTTTTTTAGATAAGGAATCACAATGAAAAGCACTCAACCACCATTATTAGAACTCAATGACGCAGTTGTTCGTCGTCAAGGAAAAGAAATACTCCACATCGATTCATTCACCTTAAATCAAGGCGAAAATATGGCGCTCATTGGACCTAATGGTGCAGGAAAGTCCACTTTTATTCAGTTGATGACTCATGAAGTCTTCCCTCTTTATCGCGAAAAACCACCGGTATTATTTAAAGGCTCCGAACGTCCATTGCTTACTGATATCAAACAAAGCATGGGAGTAGTTTCTTCTACTATGCAAGAACAGATCATGGTTCAATTGCCGGTAATTGATATTGTCTGTGGTGGTTTGTTCGGCGCATTAGGTGTTCCAAAACAGTGCACCGTAACTGAGGAATCTTACCAACACGCAATGAATTGCTTAAAAATGTTAGGTATTGACCATTTAGAAAAGCGAAACATGAAAACCTTGTCTTCTGGACAAGCGCGACGAGTATTAATTGCGCGCGCATTAATTCATGACCCAGAGCTGTTAGTGTTTGATGAACCAACAACTGCCCTAGATCCTGAAGGTATGTATTATGTTAGAAAAGCAATGCGTGATTTGGTTCAGATAGGTAAGTCAATTATCTTAGTTACCCATTATCCAGAGGATATTATTCCTGAGATTGAACGAGTGGTGATGATTAAAGACGCTCGAATTTATGCAGATGGCAGCAAGGAAGAGCTACTCTCAAGTGAAAAAATGTCAGAACTATTTGAGGTTCCTTTGAGAATTTTGGCACAAGATGGCTATTTTTCTCTTGTTAGTGAATATTAATTTGTGTATACTACCTAAACGCACGTGGAAAATATTCACGCAGTTGGAGAGATGTCCGAGTCTGGCTGAAGGAGCACGATTGGAAATCGTGTGTGCGCC
>URBX01000009.1 GCA_900546175.1 uncultured Eggerthella sp.
ATATTGAAGGACTATCCGTTTTTGTTTTGGGCAGTTTGGGTCTTCTTGATGAGGTTGACTATCCGAAAGGAATGGATCTTCTTGTTCTGCCTTATCAGGGCCAGACTCATTTAGAACTTCCAGCTCTTGAGGTTATTGAACGCTTGTGCCCAAAGAACATTCTTTTGGATCATTTTGATGATACGTTTCCTCCTTTGAGTAAAACAGTTGATACTTCTGGCATTCAAGAAGCTCTAGTAGGTTTAATTCCTGCCATCAAACCATCTCATAATATGCCTATGGAGTTTAACGCTGAAAGTTTTGGCTTACTTTCATCAATAAGCACCGGTAATAGAAAAACATATTAGATAAAAGAAAAGCGACCGAAGAGCTTCGGCCGCTTATCCGAGATTCTGGATGCTGAAGAATTAGCCCTGTTCGCGCTCTTTTATTCTTCGCACTAACTCATCAACAAGCCAGTTTCTACGTACCTTACCAGTCTCAGTGCGTGGAATCTTTTCTATATATTCGATATGTTCAGGCCAGAGCCTCTTTGCCACGCCTGCTGCATCAAGATGTTTAATAATGTAGTCCTTGGTTACTGTTTCAGGATCATTGGTAACAATATAGCTTGCAATGCGCTCGCCTAAACGAACGTCTGGTTTTCCGCAAGCTGCGCAATCTTCAACACCTGGAACAGCCTTTATGTTGTTGTCTACTTCGTTTACGGAAATATTTTCGCCACCGCGAATAATGATTTCTTTCTTTCTTCCGTTAATACGAACACGACCTTCTGGAGTCATGTAGCATAAGTCACCAGAGTAGAACCAGCCTTCGTCATCGAGGTCCTTATTGGTTGCTTCTGGGTTATGAAGGTATCCAACAAATACGTTAGGTCCACGAGAAGCTTCTTCGCCTTGAGTTCCGTAAGGCACTTCGTTGTGTTGCCCATCAACAACTTTAACTTCAATACCTTCAAATGGAATACCCGAATAAGCGCCATCCCAGTCAAGGCAGTGCTCTGGTGGTACATACATATGTGGAGAACTTTCAGTGGAGCCATAAACTTCGCATAAAAGAACGCCATGTTTGAGTGCCCATTTAACCATGTCTCCAGGAACAGGTGCTCCGCCGCAAGGATACAGTTTGAGCGTTGTGAGCTTATTACCTTTTTCGCATTCGTTGAGAAGATCTTGAATAAATGGGGTAGCGCCCATAGACCAAGTTGCGCCTTCGCGATTCATAATCTTAACTGCTTCTTCAGGATTAAATTTGCTTTGAAGAACTACGCGTCCACCTAAAGTCATTGGAGAAATGAGTCCATGATTTAAACCTGTTGCATGGTTAAGAGGGGATGGCATGAAGCACACGTCATCATGGGTAAGATGGAAGCCTTTACAGAATGCATGTTCAGCAGAAAGAAGCGTGTTGTGGGTAAATAAAACCGCCTTTGGCTTTCCGGTGGTTCCCGAGGTAGAAAGAATCAAAAGGATTTCATCAGACTTAGATGGGCATGGTTCAGTGTAAGGCTCAAAGGTCTCAAAAATTTGATCAAGAGTGAGAGTTCCGTTTCCTGGACGGAGTTTCTCATAGATAGCAATAGCCTCTGGATTAAGCGAGTCGATACGGTCAACAACGCTGAGAATCTGAGCTTCAAAGTCTGTTTTGTGGTGGAAGCTTGGGCAGATAAATGCCTTACTTTCTACCAGATTCATACTGTAGACTAAATCTTCATGATTAAAGGTGACAGACAAAGGATGCATTACCGCACCAACTTTTGTGCAGGCAATGGCAATAATAGGGAACTCAGCCCAAGGTGGCAGCTGGAATGAGACTACATCACCATTTTTTACGCCTACGCTTACTAACCAAGAAGCAAGCTTAGAAGCCTTCTCATCAATTTCTTTATAGGTGTAACGAGCACCTAAATCATCACTGATGTACTCGTTATCAGGATAATTATTTACCTGTTCAGACCAGACATCGTTTAATGTTTGCTCTGTCCAATATCCTTCTTCATACCAACGAGCTTTATTGGCTTCGTTAATTTTAATTTCCGTAATCATAAAAGCCTCCTTTAATGACATATGGCATGAAGGAAAACTCCCCCTTTGTGTCTATTCTACCCCGAAATGAACGTGTTCGTAGAAGTGAATTAAGGGATAATTGCTTTTTTTGATAGGGGTATTGAAAAAAAGAGTAAGAAACCAACGAATTAGTGAATTAATGGAGGACGGTTTCCACATTATTCTCTAAAGCAGAATAATGTTGGTTGCATTGTTCGCTGACGATATAGCGAACGGCATGTGGAAGAATGCGCGCCGTAAAAGGAGTAGAGATTGAAGTTGGTTCACCGTCGTACTCAATATACATTTTTGGATCGGCGTCTATAGTTACTTCTTTTCCACGAATTACTTCCAAGCTGTTAATTTTTTTCTCTAGTTCGCCATGTTCATCTACAACCTTTGCAAAAATAGTAGGAAGTAGCTCAAGTGCTGATTGGGTCTTAAGGATGATAATGTCAAGTAAACCATCACTCGGGAAATTATCGTGAGATACGGTAATGTCGAATTGAATCTTTGAAAAATTCGCAATAACAATACCGATACCACTACGTTGGTATACGTTTCCGTCAATGGTAAGAGTAAATTGAGAAACTTGTGGAATAGGATTAAACGCTGCCGCTTGGAAGTAGGCAAGGGGACCTAAGAGCCGTTTCATTGGTTTAGCTTTATCCATAATAAGCTGGTCGTAACCGCAGCCAGCCATGATAGCAAAACCAATTTTTCCTTTATCAGTTTCTAGTTCTCCCAAATCGAAATAATGAGTTATTGCTTCGTCAACCAGCTTACAAAGAGCATGAGGTTCGTTTGGCGAAAAAAGATTCATTGCAAGGAGATTGGCGGTTCCTGCAGGAAAAGGAAGCACAGGAATGTTGGTATAGCGAAGCTCGTAACTTACTGCTGATACGGTGCCGTCTCCACCACACGCAACAACAAAATCAAAATCTGTTGCGTCAGCACAGAGGGTAGAGAAAGGAGTTTTTCCATTAAAAGTCCTAATGGTGATGGAGTCTCCGTCTTCAGCATAGTTGCGCATAAAGTCATAAATTGCACCGTCACCGAAGCCCGAACCTACATTATGTATAATGAGAACCTTCACTTTTTCCTTTCTGTTAGTATGTCATTGTATAACAACATTGAATTCAAGGACTATCCTAGATGCTTATAAATTCAGATTTAAAGTTGCGAAACTTTGTTGAAGAGTGCTCCAAGAGCCCTTATATGTGTATAGATACTGAGTTTCTTCGCGAAAAAACGTATTATGCAAAACTGTGTTTGCTGCAGATATGCATTGAAGGAAGCGTTGCTATTATCGATCCGTTTGAGATTAGCGATTTAACGGTTTTGCGCGAACCTTTGGAAAACCCTCAAATTGTAAAGATTTTTCATGCTTGTTCTCAGGATGTTGAGATTATTCTCAATGAAATTGGGTGTGTGCCTTCGCCAATATTTGATACTCAAATTGCAGCCTCCTTATTGGGAAAAACGCAGCAAGCATCTTACAGCACATTAGTTCAACAGTACTGTAATGTTCAGTTGGCAAAGAAGGATTCTTTTACCGATTGGTCAAGGCGTCCCTTGTCGGAATCGCAGATTGAATACGCGGCAGATGATGTGGTGTATTTGCCAAAAATTTATCAAGAGATGATTTCTCTTCTTGAATCAAAGAAACGCTTATCATGGCTCGATTCCGCTTTTGAGGAAATTGAGAATCCGGAAAAATACAAAGTTGACCCATATGCTCGCTTCCGAAAACTAAAACGGGTTAACCAATTAACGCAAGTTCAGCTTGCTGCCGCTCGAGAATTTGCTGCCTGGAGAGAAATAAAAGCCCAAAAGCTAAATATTCCTCGAAAATGGATTGTTTCTGATGAGCAGATTGTTGAGGCATGTAGAAGAGAGCCAAAATCTCTTGATGAGCTTTATATGGTACGAGGTATGAGAGATCGTTTAAAGCCAGACGAAGCTCGCGAAGTGTTGACGGCAATAAAAAAAGGCCTTGCTTGTCCTGAAGACCAGCTTCCTTCAATTCATAATAAAAATAAGAACGAAGCAAATGTAGATATCGTGGTAGATTTACTCAATGCTATTGTTCGTTTGCGTGCTCGGGAAAATAAGATTGCGGTTCAAACACTTGCTTCTTCAGCCGAATTAATGAAGCTTGCAAGGGGTCATTATGAGGACTGCGAAATACTAAAAGGGTGGCGTTATCAGATTGTGGGAAAAGAACTTCTTGAATTACTTGACGGCAAGTTTTCCTTATCTATTGATGATGGTAATTTGAAGATTTCCTATAACAACAAAATAGAAGAATAAGAATTTGAAAAAGCACTATATTCTGGTGTAGAAACATTTTCTTAAGGAGAAATATACATGAGCTACTTAACATTAATCATACTTACCTTAATTATTGGTTTTGGTGCTCAAGCTTGGGTTAATCACGCGTTGAAAAAGTATGCGCGTGTTCCTAATTCACAGCAATTAACAGGTGCAAATCTTGCAATAGGCATGCTTAATTATTATGGCATTGCGGGCGTTGAGGTGAGAATGGGTGGCGCTGGTCAGGACTTTTTTGATCCAAAGACTAATTCCATTACTCTTGATCCTGATGTGTTTAACGGCACTTCGATTACTGCATTAGCAACTGCTTGTCATGAGGTTGGCCATGCATGTCAATTCGCTGAAGATTATTCACCAATGAAAATCCGTACTGCACTTGTTCCAGCAGTAAACCTTGCTTCTAATGCATGGATTTTCCTCTTGATTGCGGGTATTGCATTGAATGCAGTTGGTCTTGTTGATTTGGCAATTATTATGTATGCCGTTGCTGTTGCGTTTTCAATTATTACCTTGCCAGTAGAATTCAATGCTTCAAACCGAGCACTTGAGTACATGAAAACTATTAACTTGCCTTCGGGAGAAGTTGCAGGAAGCTCAAATGTTCTTCGTGCATGTGCCTTTACGTATGTAGCGGCTATGCTCACTTCTGTTTTGCAGTTGCTTTGGTTGCTTCAGTATCGTGACTAAAACGAGCAGGTAATTGATGACAGAATCATCCTATATATACCGTAATGAACAGCGAAAAGAGGCTCCTGAGCCTCTTTCGGTTTTTGCGGCTCTAAACTTAACTAATACGCGATTAGCTCAGTTTGCCTACGCAATTGAGGGTGAAGTCTCTGAACTGAACAGTAAAGCGGGATATAAGGCAATTTACTTCACTATCAAAGATGATAAAGCTGCTCTCCCTTGCATGATGTGGGTCAATAAGTATCGTGCTTGTGGGGTTGAGTTAGCCATTGGTGCAAAAGTAATTCTCAAAGGGAGATTTAATATCTATGCTGCTAAAGGGCGTATGAGTTTTTCTGTTGACTCTATTGTTGATAATGGGGAAGGAAATCTTAGAAGGCAAGTAGCAGCTCTTGCTGAAAAGCTTCGAGCGGAAGGGTTGACCGATCAAGCAAGAAAGCGTCCGCTCGTTTCTTATCCTGAGGTTATTGGTTTAGTGACAAGCCCTCATGGAGCCGTTGTGCACGATGTTTTGCGTACTTTTAGGAGAAGATTTCCTTCAACAAAAATTCTTTTGGCAGGCGTTCCCGTTGAGGGAAAAGAAGCTCACCTAGGATTAATTAAAGGCCTTGAGGCGGTAACTTCGGCAGGAGCAGAAGAGATTATTCTTTGCCGAGGTGGTGGTTCATTTCAAGATTTTATGCCGTTTAATGAAGAGTCTCTCGCCCGCGCTATTGCGGCCTGTCCAATTCCTGTCATCACGGGTATTGGTCATGAGCCAGACACATGCATTGCTGATATGGTTGCTGATTATCGCGCTTCTACTCCAACTGCAGCAGCTGAAGCAATTACTCCAAACAAAGAAGAACTCCTCTCATATCTTGTAAATTGCAATAACCGCATGAGCATGCATTTGGTAAATCGTCTTAATGCATATTCGGTCTTTGTTGAAGGAAAGGCTTCTCGGCCTATCTTTAAGGATCCCGATGTTCTTATCTATAGTTCACTACAAGATTTAGATGTGATGCATCTTAAAATGGAAGGAATTAAAGCCCAGTTGGCACTAAAGCCTCGATTAGGTGTAGAAGAACTAGAGCGTAGGTTAAGCGCAACCCTTCCTTTCGAAGTGAAGAAACAAAAAGAGATGCTGTTTTTCCATCAGAAGGAATTTGTGCGGTTAGCTAACCAAATTGTTGGCGTACCTAAACAACAAAGGGCTTCTGCTGAGCAGAAATTTAAGCTGTTGTTGAAAGGTTCGCTTGAGAAATATGAAAACCAACTAGATATTGCCCTGTCTCGCATTGATGATCTCTCTCCTCATAAGGCTCTATTGCGAGGATGGTCTATTGCGAAAAATCATCAGGGAGAAGTAGTAAAAAGTATTTCGCAGATTAAGCCGTATGAATCTTTAGAGGTTGTGGTTTCAGATGGCACTATTAAATGTGAAGTAAAAGATACTCAAGCCCTCTAAGGGAAAGGAAGAGAGTATGGTAGAGGAAGTTGAAAACAAAGATACTTTGCCAAAAGTAGAAGAATTAACGTTTCGTCAAGCAATGACTGAGCTTAATGCTATTGTTGCTGAATTAGAAAGCAATACTCTTGAATTGGAAGAAAGCTTAGTGAAATACGAGCGTGGAGTAAAGTTATTGTCTCATTTGCGTTCAAGCATTACCGAAGCTGAGCAAAAAATTGAGGTATTAATGGGTGAGCTTGATTCTTCGGTTTCGGATGAAGATAGAGACACCACGCTTCAAAAGGCATAAAAGAAAGGGAAGCTATGGAAGACTGTGTATTTTGCAAAATTATTGCGGGTGAAATTCCTTCTACTAAGGTGTATGAAAATGAATTCGTGTACGCGTTTGACGATATCAATCCAGAGGCTCCCGTTCATACTCTTATCGTTCCAAAGAATCATATAGCTTCTTTGGTTGATCCATTGGTTGAACAGGAAGTTTTAGGACACTTGTTGGCTGCGGTACCGGTAGTTGCAGAGATTAAAGGCATTGCTGACTCAGGTTTTCGCACGGTAATTAATACAGGAAAAGATGCAAATCAGATTGTTAAGCATCTTCATCTTCACGTAATTGGTGGAGAGTTTCTAGGTGAAGGAATTCGCTAAGAAAAAGGCTTCTTAGCCCGTTTTTGCTAATAATGAAATGAAGCATTTGCGCATCAGGACGAATACGAAGGTGTTCGTCCTGTTTTTTAAGCAGGTGAGGGCGTTGTTCTAGTTTTAAAATCGGTAGAACGCCACGTAAAACACGGGGAGTGTGTTAGCGGTAGATTTTTAACGATGTTCGGATTGACCTATTCCTTTTACCGAGAATACAGGGACTCCCTTCGGTGGAATCTCTGCTAGGCCTGCTTACTTTAGTACCATTGAAACATCGTTTTTCTTTGGAAGGAGCGCTTTGAATATCCTGGTAATCAATTCGGGTTCATCGTCTCTTAAATATCAATTGGTAGACATTGATACTGGCAAGGTTCTTGGAAAAGGCCTTTGTGAGCGCGTTGGATCTGAAGAGTCCTTTCATAAGCATGGCATTGATGAAAATGAAGTAGTTCATGAGACTCCTTTAGCTGACCATGTTGCTGCTATTGAGCTTGTATTGAGCTCTTTAACAGAAGGTGATAAAGCGCCATTAAAGTCTCTGAGTGAGATTAATGCGGTGGGTCATCGTGTTGTTCATGGTGGCGAATACTTTGACAAGTCTGTCATGATTAACGAAGAGGTAATCCAAAAGATTGAAGAGTTGTGCGAGCTTGCTCCTCTTCATAATCCTGCAGCGGTTGCCGGTATTCGTGCATGTCAGCAGCTAATGCCAAATGTTCCTATGGTTGCTGTATTCGACACTGCTTATTTCCAGAGCTTACCTCCTCGTGCATTTATGTATCCAATTCCTTACGAATATTATGAGAAGTATGGTATTCGTAAGTATGGTTTCCATGGCACCTCACATAGATATCTTGCAGAACGTGCGGCTGATATTCTTGACGAGAATCTCTACGACCTTCGCTTGATTACGTGTCACTTGGGAAATGGCTGTTCAATTTCTGCAATTGACCACGGTGTGCCAATTGATACTTCTATGGGCTTTACTCCTCTTGATGGTTTGATGATGGGCACTCGCTCAGGTTCTATTGATCCTGCAATTGTTCCTTTCATTATGGAAAAAGAGGGTATGACCACTACTGAAGTAAACAATATGCTGAATAAGCAGTCGGGCTTGTTGGGTATTTCTGGTATTTCGAATGACTTACGTTCGGTTCGTGACGCTGCCAATGCGGGTGATGAGCGTGCTATTCTTGCGTATGAGATGTATTCTTCAATTGTAAAAAAGTATATCGGTCAGTACTTATTATTGATGACTGGTGCTGATGCAATTATTTTGTCGGCTGGTGTTGGTGAGAATTGCCAGAAGATGCGTCGTATGATTTTTTCTGGTATGCAGCCTATGGGTATTATTCTTGATCAGCAAAAGAATAAACAGCGTGGTTTTGAGCGTATTATTTCTCACGATAAATCAAAGGTGCCTATTATTGTTATTCCTACCGATGAGGAATATATGATTGCACGCGATACGTACGATATTGTTCACGCCAACTCTCAAATTGTTCCTGTTTCTATTAAAGCGTAGAACCTTTTGAAGTATGTTTTAGAAGAGACTTTCTGAAAAGTATTTTTGGTAAGTCTTTGTTCGTAATAAAACAAATATAAATAATAAAAATCCCCTTAAGTTTATCTTAAGGGGATTTTTTTTGAAATAATGAGTGAATTTGCAGAGTGTTGGTAATTACATGGTTTGTGCTTGAACGCATGCAATTGCAACAACGCCAACAATATCTTTTGGAACGCAGCCACGAGAGAGGTCGTTTACTGGAGCTGCTAAGCCCTGAAGAACAGGACCATATGCTTCTGCCTTTGCAAGACGCTGAACCAATTTATAACCAATGTTGCCTGCGTCAATATCAGGGAAAATAAGGCAGTTTGCCTTGCCTGCAACAGGGGAATTTGGAGCCTTAGAAGCACCCAATTCAGGAACGATTGCAGCATCAAGTTGAAGTTCGCCATCTGCATTAAGATCTGGGTAGTTCTCGCGGATATATGCCATAGCTTCTTGAACCTTTTTAGCATCATCGTTCTTTGCGGAACCCATAGTGGAGTGGGAAAGAAGAGCAATGCGTGGTTCTTTGTTTAAGAGGCGTTTGAAAGAGTCGCCTGTCATGTTTGCAATATGAGCAAGCTTTTCGGCGGTTGGCTGAACTTCGAGTGCGCAGTCCGCGAAAACAAAAACGCCTTCTTCGCCTAAATCGCAATTAGGAACATCCATAATGAAGAGAGAGGAAACCATTGGTGCGCCAGGTGCAGTTTTGAGAACACGCAAAGCAGGTGAAAGAACCTTTACGGTTGCGCAGGAAGCACCGGATACCATACCGTCGCACAAACCAGCCTTAATCATCATGGTAGCGAAGTAGTTTACATCGTTATTGATGAGATCGGTTGCTTCTTCAAGAGTAAGACCCTTTGCCTTACGCAATTCATATAGAGTGTTAATGAATTCATCGGTTTTATCATAGGTAGCTGGATTGATGATTTGGGCACCAGTCAAATCGAAGCCAGATGCGTTAATCTCTTCCTCGTTGCCTACGATAATAAGATTTGCAATTTCCTGCTTGAGAACTTCTTCAGCAGCCTCAAGAACACGCATATCGTGGCCTTCGGGAAGAATGATAGTTTTCTTATCTGCTTTAGCGCGTTCAATGAGGGTAGTAATAAAACTCATGAATTACCCTTTCCATGATAGTTTTCTTATGCGATATCAGCATTTTACTAAGGTATTTTTGCGAACTTTTAGCCTGAAGTTTAAGCGGTAGATATTGGGGGATAAATTCACTTTTTATCGACTTTTTTCGCTTACAACTACCGCTTACCCGTGAAATAAGTACAATGAGTGAGATGCATTTTGGGTGGACTATTAGTTCTTGAGTGTCCGCAAATCCATTAGCTTTATTTGGA
The DNA here is from genome assembly GCA_900546175.1 of uncultured Eggerthella sp. Lineage (GTDB taxonomy): Bacteria > Actinomycetota > Coriobacteriia > Coriobacteriales > Eggerthellaceae > Anaerotardibacter. Next base: position 10,066 of record URBX01000009.1, read on the forward strand.
AGGGTTGTTTCTTGTATGAAAACCATTACTTTTGCAGTTCCTTGTTTTAATTCGGCAGAATATATGGAAACCTGCGTAAATTCACTTCTTCCTTGTGGAGATGATATTGAAATTATTTTGGTAAATGACGGTTCTACCAAGGATAATACTGCAGAAATTGCTGATCGCCTTGCGGCTGAACACCCTGGCATTGTTAAAGCAGTCCATAAAGAAAATGGTGGTCATGGCTCTGCGGTAAATACGGGTCTTGACCATGCAACAGGTTTGTACTTTAAGGTTGTTGATTCCGATGACTGGCTCGATAAGTATGCTATGGATCAAATTATGCCTTACTTACGTCATCAGGTTGCGTTTCTTGAGAATGAGAACTCGGGTATAGATACTGCTACGGACTTAGTAATTGGCAACTATGTGTATGAAAAAGTATATGAGAATACCCGTACGGTAATGAACTATCGTCACGTATTCCCGCTCGGCAAGGAGTTTTCTTGGCAGGATATCAAACCTTTTAATCCATCTCAGTACTTGCTTATGCATTCGGTAATTTATCGTACTCAGTTATTGAAAGATTTAAACTTCCGTTTACCTGAGCACTGTTTCTATGTGGATAACATTTTTGTGTACGTGCCACTGCCGCGGGTGCGAACTATTCGCTATTTCGACGTTGATATGTATCGCTATTTTATTGGTCGAGAAGACCAGTCAGTTAATGAGAGCATTATGCTTTCTCGAATTGATCAGCAATTACGTATTACGCGTATCATGATTGATTCGGTAAACCTTCATACTGTTGGTGATAAGAAGCTTCGAAAGTATATGATGAGCTATCTTTCTATGATGATGTGCATTTGCTCTACTTTTTTGCGTATGGAACCAACTCCTGAAAATGAAAAGAAAAGAGAAGAAATCTGGGAATATTTGCGCTTACGGGATCCAGACCATTATTGGGCTATTCGTCTGAATGTAATCAATGCAGGCACTAATCTTCCAGGAGAAATTGGACGAAAGATTGGTCTTGGTGGCTACCATATTGCCCAGAAAATCTTTAAGTTTAATTAATTTATTTCCGTTTTATTTGCTTGGTACGTCCTGAGTTCGTGCCCAAAACGAAGGGCATCTTCTCCGAATTTTTGCGCAATTTTATCAGTAGCGCTAAGGAGTTCTTTGCTTTTTGCTGCTTGTGCTACTAAAGGCTTCTGGCTGGTGTGGAGGCGTTGGTCTTCATAAGGGTCAAAGAGTTGTTCTTGATAGGCTTCTTTGTTAAAGCCACTTACGCCTACTCCTACCAGCCGCACATAACTTGAATGATCCCACGTTTGTTCAATCATGCTATTGAGATGAATAAGCCATTCAAGTTCATTTTGAGAAAGACCAGGCAAGTTTCGCTGACATGTATGAATAGAGAGATCTTCATAGCGAAGCTTCAGGTGAAGCGTATCTCCTTGAAGGTCATTTTTACGTAACCTTCGACCAACTTTGTGTGCCATTGTAGCGGCAAGTGCTTTCATCTCTTCGAGGTCGTTTGTGCTTACCGCAAGACTTATTTCGTTAGAGACCGATTTAGCAGGCTCATACTGTTCATATACGTGATATTCGCTCTCATCTAATCCTTGCGCTCGTTTTTGGAGGATAAGTGCATTTTTGCCTAACAGTGATTTGACTAAGGAATAGTCTGCGCTCGCTAAATCTCCTAAGGTGTGAATACCGAAGGATTTTAATTTTTGCTGAGCAACTTTCCCAATACCACTCATTTCGCCAACAGGAAGGGGAGAGAGAAACGCTTGTTCTTGGCCAGGATATACTACTGTTAAGCCGTGCGGCTTCTCCTGATTTGAGGCAATCTTTGCCACCGTTTTCGAAGTACCAATACCAATAGAGCAGGTAATTCCTAGAGTTGATACTTCTTCTTGAATCCGTTTTGCAACAAGCACAGGGTGAGTTTTGTTGACGCGGGTTGGTGTTATATCCAGAAAGGCTTCATCAACAGAAACTTGCTGTAAGTGAGGAGACTCTCGATAAAGAATCTCCATTACCTTATAAGAAAGCTCTCGGTAGCGAGAGAAATGACCACGGGTCCAAATTGCATCAGGACAAAGCCGTTCAGCTGTTTTGGAAGGCATGCCTGAGCGGACGCCATACTTTCTTGCTTCGTAGGAACAGGTTGAGACGACACCTCTCTTTTCGGCGCTGCCACCAACTATAACGGGCTTGCCTCTCCATTCAGGATTATCAAGCTGCTCCACACTGGCAAAGAAGGCATCCAAATCCAAAAGAAGCACACAAGAGCCTACCCATTCGAGTAATTTTTCCGGTACGAATTGGTGATGCTTTTTGTTGTGTACGCAATATATTGTGGTCATAAAAAATACTTACAGTTTTAATAATTAATCTGGATTAACCATCGTTTTTTCTGTGATAAGGTTGTTACCCATTTAGTTTACTGGATGATGGTAGTAATAGAGGGGCATAGTAGAAAATCATGCAAGGTTTTACTTCAATAACAGACATGATTGAAAGCGTTAAGGCTTCTAAAGCCGATTCCTCAGCTGTGCTTCCTTTAGATATTCGTGCTGAAATTGATTGGACTGATTTTTCTTCAGTTCATAATCCCTTAGGTGCTCCAAAGCAGATTAGTGATGCAATTAGCGAAGCAATCACACAAGGCAGTTTGAGTTTTCTGCCAAACAAAACGGGCTCTGCTTTAATTACTCAGTTAGCTCAAATCTGTGAACTTCCTGAAGAAAGCTTTATGGTAGGCACTAGCTCCTTTTCGGCAATTTCTGCGGTAGCTTCAGCGTATCGCCCTTGCAATGTGGGTATTCCTGTTCCTGCTCCTGCAGAATATTTTTTACGAGTAGCTAATGTTGGTCATAATCCGGTCAAGCTTACTAATCCTTTTTCGCTTGCCGCAATTGAACCTGAGCGCGCAAAGAACAACGGAGTTCGTTTTGAAGCGGCAATTCTTGCTAACCCAAGTTACCCTTGTGCACGTTTGCTTTCTGAAGCAACCTTAAAAAAATACCTTGATTGTTGCAATTGGGTAATTGTTGATGAAAGTAATATTCATCTTACAATGGGTGGTATGTCATGTCTTTCGTTAACCAAAGAGTATAAAAATCTTATTGTTGTCCAGAATCTTTCAATTGAAATTGGTATGCCAGGTGTGCCCATTAGCTATGTGGTGGCTCATCCTGACACTATGAATTTCCTTCGCCAATTTTCTGATGGATCAACAATTGGTATGTTCCATGAAGTAATTGCTTCCGTACTTCCTGATTTAGGGGAGTATATATCTGAAACCGAGCAACTTTTAGATAGCGAAATACCATGGCTTCAGTGCATGCTTAGCCTTACGCCTGGTATTAAAATTTATCCTTCAGAGGCAAATTTTGTCATGTGCTCATTGGAGGAACGAGCAGTGAGAGAACTGGGAATACCAAGTGCGGCAGAATTAATAGTGCGCTTGCAAAAGAATGGGTTTACCGTTCGAGATTTAGAGGGTACTCCTGGTATTGAAGGTAATAAGTTTTTCTTGGTTTCGGTTAGAGCTCATGAAGAAAACGAACAGTTTGTCTCAACGCTTCGCAAAATTATCAAAGGTGATTCAGGAAACGAAAAAAATTTAAGGACTCATAAATCCATCCCAAACTAGCAAATTCGAATGTTGTCTAAACAAGCGAACCTAAATGTTGTTTTGGATTATAGATTTATAAGTCCTGCAAGATTTTATCGATGTTTTCCCATAAAGAATAAAGCAAGTGTGCCAGGGCCAGCGTGTGCGCCAATTACTGGATCGAGAACATTAACGTAGAAATTCGTGCATCCAAAACGGGCAGTAATAAGCTCTTGGAGATATTTTGCATCTTCTAGGCAATCACCATGAGAAATGAAGATGGTTTGGTCTTTAATGTCTTCCCTTGCGAGCTCTTCCATTTTCTCAACTAAGGCCTGAATACTCTTTTTGCGGCTTTTAACTTTGGCCATAGGAATAAGAGCGCCGTTATCATCAACATGAAGAATTGGTTTAATCTTGAGAAGAGTGCCCGCGTAGGCAGAAGTGCGAGAAACACGGCCTCCTCGGAATAGGAACATCAAATCATCTACGGTAAACCAGTGGCACGCAAAGGCTCTATTGTCTTCAACCCATTGCGCTACGGTATCAATGTCTTTTCCAGCTTGAGCCATTTTAGCTGCATGATAAACAAGCATGCCTTCACCGAGTGCGGCTGCCTTCGTTTCAACACAGATAACTTTTCGTTCAGGATACTTTTCTGCCAATGATTTACAGATCAGCTCAGTGGCTTCGTAAGTTCCAGAAAGGGCGCTTGAAAAGCCAAGGTAGAGAAGGTCTTTTCCTTCTTGGAGGGTTTTTTCTATTAAGGCCTTTGAGTTTGCCATTTTTGGAAGGGAGGTAGTAACGATTTTTCCGTTCCTCATCATGGTGTAGAACTGACATAAATCAGTTTTTTGACCTCTGAGATATCCAAGGTGCTCTTGATTGTCGATCAGAAAGGTAAGGGGAAGGATTTTTAATCCAAGCTCATCAATAGTTTCTTCTTTAAGATTACAGGAAGAATCGGTAAAAATTTCGTAAGACATAGACAAAACACTCGCTTTTCGCTCATTCAATCAGATACGGTTTCTTAAATAATTCTAACTTTTTATTTTACTCTTGTTAGCTTGAAACTTTTATCATTTGAACCAATCAGATTAAATTTGGGTTATTTGAATTATTCAGAAAGAGAAATTCGTGTATTAAATTGCCGAAATTAGTTGAAAAATTAGGCGATACTACCGAATAATCCCCCTGCTTCTCAAGAGATATTATTGCTTCTTGGGGTATACTTTTGGAGTTTGGCACATGGTGTCTCTTTTTGTTATGGAAAAAAGGCAACCATATAGAGTCAAATTGATAATTAGGTATAACGCATTACGTGTTTTTTATAGGCAGACAAGACAGTTAAGGAAGGTTGAATCTGGTGGCTAATAACTACAAGAATACTATGAACTTGCCGCAAACAGATTTCCCTATGCGTGGTAATTTGCCAAAGAACGAGCCAAAGCGCTTGGAATTTTGGAATGACATTGATATCTACCATAAGGTTCTCGAGAAGAATAAAGATAATACGCCATTCGTTCTTCACGATGGTCCTCCTTATGCTAATGGTCCAATTCATGTTGGTCATGCATTCAATAAGATTTTGAAGGACTTTGTATTGAAGTCTCATGCTCAGCGCGGATATTACACTCCTTATATTCCTGGTTGGGACTGCCACGGTCAGCCAATTGAGCATATGGTTGAGGTTACTCTCGGCCCTGAAAAAATGGCACAGATTGATCAGCCAACTCTTCGTCGTCTTTGCCGCGAATGGGCAGAGAAGTACGTTAACGTTCAGCGTGAAGGCTTTAAACGCTTGGGTGTAAATGCTGACTGGGAGAACCCTTATCTTACATTCACGCCTAATTTTGAAACTGGTAATGTTGAAATCTTTAAGGATATGTACCTTAAGGGTTCAGTATATCGCGGTCGTAAACCTATTCATTGGTGTAAAGAATGTCATACTGCTCTTGCTGAAGCAGAAATTGAATACGGTGATGAAGTTTCTCCTTCTATCTTTGTAAACTTCCTGCTTGACGAAGTTCCAGCTCCTTTTGCTGCTGCAGGAGTAACCAATCCTGCGTATATTTTGATTTGGACTACCACTCCTTGGACTTTGCCTGCAAATGCTGCGGTATGTTTGGCTCCAGATGCAGACTATGTAATGCTTAATGTTGAAGGTAAGTACCTCATCATGGCATATGAGCTTATTGATCAGGTTGCTGAAACTGCTGCTTGGGCATCCTATGAAATTGTTAAAGATGCTCAAGGTGAAATGGTAATGATGAAGGGTACCGAGCTCTGTGGTCTTACCTATACCTGTCCAATTCGTCAGGACTTAAAAGGCAAAATCATTTATGGCAACCATGTAACTCTTGATTCAGGTACTGGTGCTGTTCATACTGCTCCTGGCCATGGTCAAGATGACTACTTAGTGGGTTTGGAATTCGATATTCCAATTATCATGCCAGTTGACGACAATGGTTGCTTTACCGACGAAGTCCCTTATTTTGCGGGAATGAATGTTGATGATGCTAATCCAGCAATTATTGAATGGCTCAAAGAACAGGGCACTTTGGTTGCTCATGTAGATATTAACCATAGCTATCCACACTGCTGGCGTTGTCATCAGCCAGTTATTTTCCGTGCAACTGATCAGTGGTTTGTTTCCATGGAAGAGAATGGCTTGCGCGAAAAAGCAATGGACGCTATTGATAATCAGGTTGAATGGATTCCTTCTTGGGCAAAGAATCGTATTGGTTCCATGGTTTCTGAACGTCCTGACTGGTGCATTTCTCGTCAGCGTTCTTGGGGTGTTCCTATTCCTGTTTTCCGTTGCGCAAAGTGTGGTACTACCGTTGCAAACGAGGAAACCTTCGATGCAGTAATTGACCTTTTCGATAAAGAAGGCGCAGACGCATGGTTCATCCGTGAGCCTAAAGAATACTTGCCAGAAGGTACCTGCTGCCCATCTTGTGGTTGTGAAGAAGTAATCCCTGAGTCTGACATTTTGGACGTATGGTGGGAATCAGGCGTTTCTCATACCTCGGTATGTAAACACCGTAGTGACGAGGGTCTTTATTTCCCAGCTGATATGTATTTGGAGGGTTCTGATCAGCATCGTGGTTGGTTCCAGTCTTCTCTTCTTACTTCTATTGGTGCTTATGGAGTACCTCCTTATAAGAGCGTTATGCATTGTGGCTTCACAGTTGATGGTGAAGGCAGAAAGATGTCTAAGTCCTTGGGCAACGGCGTAGATCCTGCTGATGTTATGGAGCAGTATGGCGCTGATGTATTGCGTTTATGGGTTGCTTCTGTTGATTACTCACAGGACGTAAGTATTTCTGACGAAATTTTGAAGCGTACCTCTGATACCTATCGTAAGCTTCGCAACACTATGCGCTTCTTGTTGGCAAATCTCTATGACTTTGGCAACGAAGATTCAATCACTTCCTGGGACGAGTTAGAAGACTTTGACAAGTGGGCGTTAGTTCGACTCCAGCGCCTTCTTGAGGAAGTTAATGCAGCATACGATGCATACAAATTCCATCATGTATACCGCTTAATTTATGACTATATTGTTGGTGACTTGTCTGCAGTGTATTTGGATGCGGTAAAGGATCGTTTGTACTCCTTAGCTCCATCAGATCATGCTCGTCGCTCTGCTCAGACTGTTCTTTTGAACGTATTAGAGGTTTTGGTTCGTATTCTTTCTCCAATCATTTCCTTTACTACTGAAGAGGTATGGCAGTGTTACCCTGAGAAGCTTGCGGCAGATAATCATGAGGAATCCGTTCAGCTTGCAGGCTGGCCAGAAAAGACCGATTTCGTTCCTTCTATCCCAGAAGGTGTTGAGGCTTCACTTGAGGCAGACTTCCAGGAGATTCTTGCCCTTCGTGATGTAGTAACTAAGGCTTTGGAAGAAAAGCGTGGTGCAAAAGAGATTAACAAGAGTCAGGAAGCTTTTGTTTCAGTTATTGCTCCAAGTGCTTCTGTTGAGGTTCTTTCCGCAAAGCCTTCTTCCTTCTATGAAGAATTGCTTATCATCTCTGGTATTGAATTTAGCGCAGGTGATGACTGGGCTGTTGAGATTACGAAGTCTACTAAGGAAAAGTGCCCTCGTTGTTGGAATTTCCGTACGTTAGGAACGGTTGAGGCATATCCTCATGTATGCGAGAAGTGCGCTGCCGCCCTTGAAGAGATGGGTTTTGAAGCGGAATAGCTTTATTTTGCAGCGAGATATTAAACTGAGCCTGATCTTTTTGTTCAGGCTCATTTTTTAGCAGGAGAGAACATGGGTAACAAGAAAAAGAAAAAGAAGGTTGCGGTAGCTAAGAAGAAACCTTTTAATGCTTTAAATTGTGTGATTCTGGCAGTAGTTGCTACGGTTTGGTTTGCGCTAGACCGAGTTGTTAAGTCAATTGTTGAAGAAGGTCATGCGGTAGGAGATATCCTTATGAGCAGTAATGGCATCTTCCAATTTGAGTTAGTTCATAATACGGGTGCTGCTTGGGGCACTTTTGGAGACTCAACAACTATTCTTACCACTGTTACCGTGGTTATTGTGTTTGGAATCATGCTTCTTTCTATTTATGAAACCCAGCGTGGAACAAGATTTGAGATTGTTGCCCTCGCTCTTCTTCTTGGCGGAGGGCTTGGAAACCTTCTTGATCGTTTGGCTTTTGGATACGTAATCGATTTTATTACGCCAACTTTTATCTCTTTCCCAACGTTCAATGTTGCTGATATCGGAGTAACAGTTGGTGTAGTACTCTTTATTATTTCGCTTTTGCTCCAGGCAAAAAAAGGTCGTTTTTAATAAAAGCGATGATATGGTTAAAGAGTCATTTCTTTGGAAAGTGAAGATTTAGCCAACGAGTTTTTTATGAACTAGTGTTTATGGTTGTTAATTAATACCATTAAAAAAGAGGTGTACATGGCTCGAACTCTCTCGACAACAGTGTCTGATTTATATAACGAAATGCGTCTCGACTCCTTTTTATTTGAGTCAGGATTATATCCTTCTCGTAGTAAAGCGGTTAAGTTTATTGAGTCTGAAAAAGTTTTCGTGAACGGCAAGGCTGCTTCCAAGAAAACCTTGGTTTTTGCGGGAGATTTTATTGTGTATGAAGAGTTTGAACAGGAGACTCGTTCTTTTCTCGAGCCTGAAAATATTCCTTTAAATATTGTCTTTGAAGATGATGACTTATTGGTTATTAATAAGCAGCCAGGTTTAATTTGCCATCCTGCTCCTGGTCATCCATCAGGAACGCTTTCAAATGCTTTATTGTATAAGTACGGTCGTGATAATTTAGCTCATATTCAGGGAGATGATAGGCCGGGTATCGTGCATCGTCTTGACGGAAACACTTCTGGCTTACTTCTCTGTGCAAAAAATGACGAAATGGGTTATATCCTTCAGGACGAGATTCGTACACGTAATGTAAACCGTAGGTATTTATGTCTTGTACATGGAAACCTTGCGAAAGACTCTGGCTTAATTGATGCGCCTATTTTCCGTTCTGATAAAGACCGTTTACGCATGACTGTTTCCGATAAACCTCAAGCACGTAGTTCGGTTACTACTTTTAAGGTAATGGAACGATTTGAGGCTGGTTTAAAAGATAATGGCTTTACTTTGATTGAATGTAAACTTTATTCAGGTCGAACCCATCAAATCCGCGTTCATATGGAATACATCAAACATTGGTGCGTAGGTGATCCTACCTATGGAACACCCGGTAAAAGTGACAATCTTGGCCTAACGCGCCAATTCCTTCATTCGTATTTCATTGAGTTTGAGCATCCTCGTACAGGAGAAGTGCTTAGCTTTATAGCGCCTCTTCCAAAAGATTTGCAAGACACTCTTAATAAACTATCCGACAGAAGAATTGGCCTTACTCAGGCAGGCAGGGAAGTGCTTCCTGCATATGTAGAGGCTTCTAGTATTCCTGGTTTAACTACCGAGTCATTTACCCAGCTCGGGGTCGTTTAGGGGAATAATAGATTTAAGCGGTCCGTATCGTTCGCTTTCTATGTCATCTGTTTGCGTCATGTTGTGGAAAGTTTTTTCCATGTATTCATCGGGAAAAAGCGTGTCTATTACTGCATCAACGGGATCATTTTCAGGTTCGTTTACGGCACGCTCACCGCTTCTAACTAACGCAAGGCATGTTACGCAAATATTTACTACCATAAAAACAGATATTGCTACAGTTAACACATGAGAGGCAAAAAACTTAGTGCGACCTTGTTTTTTGCTAAAACTAACGTTGTTTGGATTTTTAAACGCATCTTTTTCTTCTTGTGTAGGAGAGCATTTCTTTGAGAGCTTCTTTAAGTGCGGCATAACAAGGCGAACCCAAATTAGTCCAATAATGCCCCAGCAGATACCAAAGGTAATGTTTGTTCGGCCATTAATGTTTCCGAATGTTCCAGTGTAGTCCCATGCAATTGCATGAGCTAAGTGTTCAAGACCAAGGCTTGCCATATATTCCAAAAAGCAGCCAAACACCATGCAAAACAGAAAGATAACTAGATTATTTGCTGAATGGAAACGATTAAGAATAATTGTAAGCAGTACCGCGGCAAGACCGTATATTGAACTAAAAGGCCCCCATACTAAACCTGCACGGCTTTCATATTCTCCATAGATAAAAATGTGCGAAATTTCTTCAATGACAAGACCGGCTAAAGAAGCAAGCGTGAAAATCCACATAAGAGTAAAAAAGTTGAAAGCGAAGAATTTGGTATTCTTTTTGGATTGCGTAAAGGCGGTATTGCCAGCATGTATCTGCTTGGATTGCGAGAGGGCAGCACTATCAGAAGAGACCTGCTTTGACGGTAGGAAAGCAGTGCTATCGGAATGCATCTGCTTAGTAGCATCATTTGAATGCTTTGGTTTGGCAGTTTTGGCTGAACATTCCTGTTTATCAGCAGGTATTTCTTTTTCAACGATTTCTTTCATAATCTGAGTGTAACAGACTAACCTAAGTGGCGTACAATACGCATAGTTAGACGGATAGGAAAACTACTATGCAAAAACAAAAAACGGTACTTATTGGCGTAACAGGTTGTATTGGTGCCTATAAAGCCTGTGAAATCTTGCGTGGTTTACAAAAAAAGGGGGTACGCGTGAAGGTTGTTATGACTGAGCATGCTACTCATTTTGTTGACCCGCTTACGTTTAGAGCACTTACGAATGAACCAGTTGGGTTAGGCTTATTCGATAATCCTTCAGACCCTATTCATCATATTTCCCTTTCTCAAGAAGCAGATTTATTCTTGATTGCTCCTTGTACGGCGAATGTCCTTGCAAAAGTATGTCATGGTATAGCAGACGATTTGCTTACTACAACAGCTCTTGCAACTACTGCTCCGCTTATGATTGCTCCTGCAATGAATGTTCATATGTATGAGGCACCTGCAACTCAGGAAAACATTGCGACGCTTAAACGAAGGGGTGTTTCTTTTATTGAGCCTGACGAGGGTTATCTTGCTTGCGGTGAAGTTGGAAAAGGAAGACTAGCTGAGCCTGACTATATTGTTGAAAAGGTCTTGGAAGCGCTTGAAGATGCTCCAGCACAGCTTCAGTTTGATCAAGACTATCTTGGTACGCGTATCATGATTACTGCTGGTCCTACGGTAGAGCCTATTGATCCAGTACGTTATATTTCTAATCGCTCGAGTGGTAAGTTTGGATATGCAATTGCTGAGGCCGCTGCGTCTCGTGGGGCAAAAGTTACTCTTGTTTCAGGTCCGGTAGCCTTAAGTGCTCCTGAAGGTGTTGAGGTAGTGTATGTTGAAAGCGCTCGCCAAATGCTTGATGAAGCAACGAAGGCTTTTGAAACCTGCGATATGGGTATCTTTAGTGCAGCGGTTGCAGACGTTCGTCCAGCAAATGAGGCTGACAAAAAACTGAAGAAGGGTATCAATGATGATGATTTGGAATCCATTAAACTTGTTGAAAACCCTGACATCTTAAAAACGCTTGGCCATGCTAAAACAAACCAAATTGTGATTGGTTTTGCTGCTGAAACTAATGATGTTATTGATAATGGTTTCAAAAAGCTTCAAAAAAAGAATGCCGATATGATTGTTGCTAACGAAGTAGGTAGTGATAAAACATTCGGAAAAGATAATGATGAAATTTGGATGATCACCCAGGATAGTATTGTTCACGTAGAAGATAAGCCAAAAACCGAATTGGCTCATGAAATCCTTAATCAAGCAAAAGATTTATTTTCGCTCTAGTAAAGCTTCGTCAAAATAAGATTAGTAAGTTAATTGACCTCTCAGTACGAGGGGTCAATTTGCTGATTGAGCGTTAGAATCCATTACCTCAAATCATTCCTTCTTAATCAGTACGAGAGGTCAAGTATAGCTATGGGGCTTTAGACATATCAAAAGGTATTAGTGCGCGGGCCATTTATAATGATTGGGCTAAAGATGCAACACTGAGCACTAATAAGTCGGCCCCTCAATACGAGGGGCCGACTTGGAATAGGGATATCTTTAGCGTATTTACTTACGCAAAGATTACAAATAGGGCTTAAATAATATTGCTGTAGCCTTCTAGATAGGCATCAACTTGTCTTGCAATTTCATGGGCGTGAGCCATTGCTTGCACCACAAGAGAAGAACCTATAACCATGTCTCCTGTTTTGAAAACATTATCTGCTTCATTGTCGCTAAGGCCTTCAGTGCAATAGGTTTCAGCTCCTGAAAAACCTGATGCAATGATTAGGAGATCTGCATCAACTATCTTCTCTTCGCCATTAGAATTAAGAGAAAGAGCGATAAGCTTTCCTTCGTCATTGGTATGCAAGGCAGTTACTTTTGTTGAGAAGTTGCGAATGTCATGCTCAAATACCGCAGACGCTTCTTGGTGAGCATAGTCATTCATAGGACCGTAATCATGCTTCGGCCTACGAATTAACTGAATGACGTTCTTGGCTCCCTGACGAATTGCAGTTGCAATAGCATCGTTTGCAGAATTGCCGGCACCTACAATTGCAACCGTCTTTCCTTCGGCATTATATTGAGAATCAAGTGTTCCTTCACCCAGCTGATCTTTTGCAACGTTTTCCAGGTAATCAAGAACGAAAAGAGCATCTGAAGAGGAGCCTTCATAGTCAACCTGACGCGGTACATAAGCACCAAGAGCAAGTACCACTGCGTCGTAGCTTTTTTGGAGAGAGTTTAGAGTTACTGTACTGTTTGGAGCGCCTACATCAACTCCGCATTGGAATTCCACGCCCTCTTCTTCAAGAAGAGCAATACGCCGTGCAACAACTTCCTTTGGTAGTTTCATATTTGGGATTCCGTATACAAGAAGACCACCAGGAGTAAGATTTCGTTCAAAAACAGTAACGGTATGACCACGCCTATTAAGCAAGCTTGCTATGGTTAGGCCTGCAGGACCTGAACCAACTACTGCAATCTTTTCACCGCTTCTACAGCGAGGTGGATTTGGGATCATGAGCCCTTGTTCGAATGCGGTTTCGATAATGTAACGCTCGTTGTCATTGATAGATACTGGAGCATTGACCTTTCCGCAAGAACAGGCGCCTTCGCAAGGGGCAGGGCATACATAGCCAGTAAATTCAGGAAAGCAGTTTGTTCGGGTAAGGCGTTCTAAAGCTACAGACAGATTGCCTCTCCATAGTTGATCGTTCCATTCGGGAATTAGGTTTTTAAGAGGGCATCCAATTAAGGTGTTGTCAATGGAAATGCCAGCTTGGCAGAAAGGTACACCGCAATCCATGCATCTTCCTGCCTGCTTTATTCTTTCCTTGTAAGGCAGTTCGTTATGGAACTTTTCAAAATTATTAACGCGCTTGGCAGGGGAAATGTCAGGCGTGTTTTCTCTTTGGTAATCAATGAATCCCGTTGGCTTTCCCATTGTTATTCATCCCTTTCGATAAACGCCTTGGTTGCAGCTTCCTGTTCGTCCATTCCCTGGCGTATGTTCTCATTAATACGTTGAATCATTGCTTTATATGCCTTCGGAATTACCTTCTTGAAATGAGGAAGGTATTCGTCAAGGTTTTCGAGCATTGACTTGGCCAAAGCTGAGCCAGTAAGCTTAGCATGCTCTTCAATAAGATCGCATACGGTTGAAATGTCTTCCGTTTCCTTGAGCTGTTCAATGGTAACCAACTCTTTGTTCGTTCTCCGGTAAAGATCGTGGTTAGCGTCGTATACATAAGCAACACCGCCACTCATGCCAGCAGCAAAGTTACGACCGGTAGTTCCTATAATAACAACGGTACCACCCGTCATATATTCGCATCCGTGATCGCCAACTCCTTCAACTACTGCAGTTGCACCCGAGTTGCGAACACAGAATCTCTCGCCTGCACGTCCTGAGATGAAAGCACGGCCACTGGTTGCACCATAGAGAGCAACGTTACCAATAATGACGTTCTCTTCGGACGCGCGATGGCTATTCTTAGATGGGTAGGTGATGAGTTCGCCACCCGATAAGCCCTTGCCGAAGTAGTCGTTGGAATCGCCTTCCAATTCCAAAGTGAGACCCTTAGGAATGAAAGCGCCAAACGACTGACCAGCACCACCAGAAAGCTTAAAGTGGTAGGTATCTGGCTTGAGTTTGGTGCCGAAGCGGCGAGTCAACTCTGCGCCAAATAAGGTTCCGCATGCTCTGTCGGTAGAGCTGATGGTGAATTGGGCACGGGCACCCTGATTTGCTTTTTCGCGAATGAGTGGCAAGAAGTTTTGGGAGTCGAGAGTGGTATCAAGCTTAAAGTCATAGGTATCGTTTTGGTCAAACAATATTCCCGTTTCGCAAGGGGCAAGAATGCGAGACAAATCAACCATTTCGGCACGTTTTGTAATCTGCTTCTCTCTTACCTTGAGGAATTCGGTATGGCCTACTAATTCGTTAACCGTTTTTACGCCGAAACGAGCCATGATTTCACGAAGCTCTTCTGCAATAAAACGCATGAAGTTTTCAACGTGCTCTGGCTTGCCCCTGAAGTTCTTACGCAATTCAGGGTTTTGAGTTGCGATACCAACCGGACAGGTATCGAGATTGCAAACACGCATCATGTCACAGCCAAGCGCAATAAGAGGAGCAGTTGCAAAACCGAATTCTTCTGCACCAAGAATTGCTGCAATTGCAACATCGCGACCAGTCATAAGCTTGCCATCGGCTTCAATACGTACATGGGAACGAAGGTCATTTTGAATGAGTGTCTGATGAACTTCTGCTACACCAAGTTCCCAAGGAAGACCGGCGCCCGCAATGGAGGAGCGAGGAGCGGCGCCGGTGCCTCCGTCATAACCTGATACAAGAACAGTTTCAGCACCTGCTTTTGCAACACCTGCTGCAATAGTGCCTACACCCGCTTCTGATACCAGCTTTACGGCAATAGTTGCATCCTTGTTAGCATTCTTAAGATCGTAGATAAGTTCCGCCAAGTCTTCAATGGAATAAATATCGTGATGAGGAGGAGGGGAAATCAAACTAACGCCTGGTGTAGAGTAGCGCGTCTTTGCAATCCAAGGCCATACTTTTCCTCCAGGAAGATGTCCTCCTTCACCAGGCTTTGCGCCTTGAGCCATCTTGATTTGGATTTCCTTGGCGCTTACTAAGTATTCGCTTGTAACACCAAATCTGCCCGAAGCAACCTGCTTGATTGCGCTTCCTCGTTCGGTGTTGAGTCGTTCAGGAGTTTCGCCGCCTTCGCCAGAATTAGACTTACCGCCTAAGCGATTCATGGCAATTGCAAGACATTCATGAGCTTCTTGACTAATTGAACCGTATGACATTGCGCCTGTCTTGAAACGCTTGACAATTTCATCAACGCTTTCAACTTCTTCAATTGAAATAGGTTCGTATGCATCGAAGTTAAATTCAAACAATCCGCGAAGGGTGTGAGGCAAGGTCTCATCATCAACAATCTTTGAGTACTCCTTAAAGCGGGCATAATCTCCTTGCTGTGCTGCCTTTTGAAGAAGCATGATGGTAAGTGGATTAATCATGTGGCTCTCAACTTCAAAACCACTGCGCATCTTGTGGGAACCAAGGGCAGCTAAGCTGTAGTCTTCCGATAATCCCATTGGATCAAAAGCAGCATGATGACGCTGTGTTACCAGTTCAGCAATTTGCTCAAGACCAATACCACCAATACGGCTTACGGTATTAGTGAAATAGTTGTTTACTACGTCTTCAGTAAGGCCTAAGATTTCGAATATTTGAGCGGATTGATAAGACTGGAGAGCAGAAATGCCCATTTTTGCAGAAATCTTTACCACACCATGAAGAATTGCATCGTTGTAGGAATGGATTGCAACATACCTATCGCAATCCAAGATATTCTGCTCAATCAAATCTCTGATACATTGATGAGCCAAGTAAGGACACACTGCACGAGCACCATAGCCTAAGAGGGTGGCGAAGTGGTGAACGCTTGTTGGCTCTGCGCTTTCTAAGATGACTGATATTTGTGTGCGCTTTTTAGTGCGAACAATATACTGTTCAACTGCAGAAACAGCTAACAGTGATGGAATAGCAAGATGATTCTCGTCAACGCCACGGTCTGAGAGAACAATAATGTTTGATCCGTTGTGGTAAGCCTTTTCAATGTTGAGGAATAAACGGTCAAGTACTACTTCTAAAGGAGTGTTTTCGAAGTAGAGAAGACTGATCGTTTCTGCCTTGAGGTTTGGTTCCTTAAGCGCTTTAATCTTTTCTAATTCAAGTTCAGTAAGGATAGGGCTGTCAATCTGAAGAAGACGACAGTTTTCAGCCTTGTCCTCAAGAAGGTTACCGTCTGATCCGACGTACACGGTAGTATCAGTAACAATTTGTTCGCGTGCAGAGTCGATAGGTGGATTTGTAACCTGCGCAAACATTTGCTTAAAGTAGTCAAATAATGGTCTGTTTTGAGTGTCAAGAACTGCCAATGGGGTATCAACGCCCATAGCAGCCGTTGGTTCAACGCCGGTAGTTGCCATAGGAAGAATAGTCTTGTAGATATCTTCATAGGTATAACCAAATGCCTTGTAAAGTTGGCGAAGTTCTTCTTCGTTATATTGATGAATACGCTTTTTAGGCGTTGGAAGATTGTCCAGTTTCATCAATTCGCAGTCAAGCCATTCGCCATAAGGATGCTCTTGAGCATACGATTCCTTTACTGCATCATCTTCTTTAAATTCTCCCGTACGCGTGTCAATAACTAACATTCTGCCTGGTTCAAGTCTGCTCTTTTTAACAATAGACTCGTCGGGGATGTCAAGAACACCAACCTCTGAAGAAAGGATGAGACGATCATCATCGGTGAGATAGTAGCGTGCAGGACGAAGGCCATTGCGGTCAAGAGCGGCACCCATTACTTCACCGTCGGTGAAAAGAAGTGCTGCAGGCCCATCCCATGGTTCCATCATGGTTGCATAGTAGTGATACATGTCACGACGCGCTAACGAAATGTTAGTGTTTTTGCTCCATGGCTCTGGGACAAGCATCATTACTGCTTTTGGAAGTTCGATTCCGCTAAACATTAAGAATTCAAGCGTGTTGTCAAGCATTGCTGAGTCGGAGCCGTCAGGATTCACCACCGGCATTACGCACTCCATGTCCTTTTCGAAATAGGGAGTGCTCATGGTTTCTTCGCGCGCATTCATGCGGTCCAAGTTGCCTCGAATGGTATTAATTTCGCCATTATGGAGCAAAACGCGATTTGGATGTGCGCGTTCCCAGCTAGGATTGGTATTAGTTGAGAAGCGGGAGTGAACCATGGCAAGTGCGCTTTCACAGCGGGTATCTTGCAAGTCAAGATAGAACTGACGAAGCTGCTGAACTAAGAACATGCCTTTGTATACCACTGTTCTGCTGGAGAAAGAGGCAACGTAGGTGTTGGTTGCACTTTGTTCAAATTCTCTACGAACTAAGTAAAGTAGTCGATCGAATTCAATGCCTGGGTTTACGTTTTCAGGGCGCATAACTAATGCCTGATAGATTGCTGGCATGCAATCAAGTGCTTTCTTGCCAAGCGTATCAGGATTGGTTGGCACTTCACGCCAGGTGATAAGCGTGATTCCTCTTTTTTCGAGAATTACTTCTAACGAATGCATTACGAGCTTGCGGGCAAGTTTATCCTGAGGAAAGAAAAACATGCCAACACCGGTATCGCCTGGTTGCCCAAGAGGACTCTCTGATTCAGGAACCAGACCCTCTTCGATAACTGCTTGAGCTAAGAAGGTGTGAGGAACTTGTAGGATGATACCTACACCGTCACCAGTTTCACCTGCTGCATCCTTGCCAGCTCGATGTTCGAGCTTCTCTACGATACTTAAGGCATCATCGATGGTGTTGTGGGTTTTAATTCCCTTAATGTTGACAACTGCACCGATACCGCACGCATCGTGTTCGAAAGCTGGACTGTATAAAGTCTGTTGATTGTTATTCAATTTCATAACCCTATTCCTTTTCCAAGTATCTTCCTAAGGATAAAAAAACGAAGTTTACGAAGTGTTACTTGGTTGTTACGGAATTGTTTCCAATGTTAAAGCTGTGTTACGCAAAAAGCTCTCCACTCAAAATGGAAGGTGCTGAAGGAAAAGGAAAAGTGCTTATTAAAGGGCAAGATTACTATGGAAAGAAGAGTTGGTAGCTATTAAAAGAAAGGCGGTTGCGGCAAAACAAAGGGTAGTTAGGGCAATACAGAAAACATTTGAGATGGGAGCAGGCAAGAATATCGAGATTTCTTTATAGGCAAAATGTCATTCCTGGGATAAAGTTTATTTCGAAAAGAAGATACTGAGAAATGCTTTTTTGAAAGTACTCTGATAGTAAGGATTTGGAATGAAGGCTTTATCCGTACACCCATTTTGGGCAACCACTATTGCACTAGGGATGAAATCTATTGAATGCCGTAGTTGGAAGACCGATCATCGAGGTTGGATGGTCATCTGTGCTTCTTCCGGTCCATGGGTTTCTGGTTCTATCTGCAAGCATGCCCTTTGTTTAGTTAATTTGGTAGATGTAAAACCTTTCAAACCACAACACTTAGAAGATGCCTTTATGGATGAAATGCCTTCTGATGATAAAGCGTATTACGCATGGGTTTTTGAGGGGCTTATTCCTCTTGTTCCTTTTGAAGTTGAGTCCGAAAAAGGCCTCTTTGAAATTGATGACGAATTGATTTCCTGCATGCTTCCTGAAGATAATCCTGCAGACTTCTTTAGAGAGCACTATGAACCACTCATGCGCTTTGGCGATGATTCTGTTTCAAGTGAAGTTCAGTATGAAATGTGGAATATGCTTCTTGATGATATTGAAGAGGAATATGACTACCAGGAAGATGAATAGTGGTATTCGCTTTTAGTAGTCACTGCAACAATTAGGAACATGAAGAGAGATAAAAGTATTTTTGGTGCTACTAGAACAAAAGGGCGAATATTCCCCAAACACCTAAGAGAAATCCTATAGTGCCAATTACTATTAATGTTGCACAGATTATTCTCAGGGGTCTCTTTTTTGAAGCACGGGTGAGCGCTGTGCCTATGCAAGTTAGCACTATTCCGGTAATACAAACGATAATCCAGGTATTCATGCGTCTTTCTCCTGATTTCCCCATGCTTTTGTAAGGGCCTGAGCAATTATTGCTGCATCGTTTTCAGAAATGCCTCCATAATTTACTACAAACCAGACAAGAGTGTCTGAAGGCTGGTTTGCATCGTTTTCGGTGTGATTATTGTAATAAACACCAGGTATAGATAACGCTGTATGAGTTTTGAAACAGTACTCATCTAAAGGCCTTAGTAACACTCCTTCGTTCTTTGCAAACCGCGCTAATTCTTTGCTTGAATAGGTGGTTGTTTTGTAACCTAAAAGAAAATGTAATCCTGCATCTTCGTTTTTGAATACGAGTCTGCATCCCAAAGGGCAGCGTTTCAATTCTTCGATAAGCGCATTGCGAAGCATTTTATAGCGAGTTTTTAGTCGGTTAATATGACGTTCGTAGTGGCCGTTTTTTATGAAATAAGCTAAAGCAAGCTGGTCGAGCGCGCTTACGGGGCAGGAGTAAAATCCTAGTTTTTCCAAAAAGGGATCCACTAAATTTTTGGGCAAAATAAGGTAAGCAATACGGAAGGCCGGGCCTAAGCTTTTCGAGAAGGTATTAGTGTAGATAACTTTTCCTTCAGTATCTAAATTGCAAAGGGGAGGAATAGGTCTTCCCGAAAGTCTGAATTGGCAATCGTAGTCATCTTCAATAATAAGGGCATCATCCTTTTCGCTAGCCCATGCAAGTAGTTCATAGCGTCGAGCAATGCTTGTTACCATACCAGTTGGGAATTGATGGGATGGTACCACATGGGCAACGTTTGCCTTACTGCGCTTTAACTCTTGAAGATTGATTCCTCCTTCATCAAGAGGAACAGAGACAGTGTCAATGTGATGGCTGGCATAAACCTTATAGAGAAGGGGGTATCCCGGATCTTCGAGTGCAATTTTTGTGTTTGAGTTAAAAAATTGAGCGAGTAATCCATAGAGATACTGGCTACCTGAACCAATGACTATCTGCTCGGGTTCTATTGACATACCGCGATACTCTTTCAAATACTCACACAGATATTGACGAAGTTTGTAAACTCCTTGAACGGTAGTTTCTGCAACAAGTGTTTTTTCTGGCTCCTGAATAAGGACATCACGTAAGCATTTTGCCCAGGATGAATAGGGAAAAATATCGTTTGCTATGCCGGTAGTGAGGTCAAAAAACGGTGAGTTTTCGCAGGCATAGTTTGTTTGCTGGAGTGCTTCTTCTTGAGCAAGGGAGCTTATTCTGAAGTATGTGGAATCGTGTTTTATAGAAGAAGAAGCGGGTGTGGATGTTTTTTTGCTCGAGGGGATATTGCATGCAAAGTATCCCTGACGTTGTCGTGACGTAATAAAGCCTTCTGCTGCTAGTTGAGCATAGGCATTTTCTACTGTGATAATGCTGATTCCAAGATGTTTTGCTAAGGAGCGCTTTGAAGGAAGTTTTTCGTGAGCAGAAATTCTGCCTGCTTTAATATCATCAGCAATGCAGCGATATAGATATTCGTAAAGAGGCAGTTCTCCTCTTTCTTCAAAAGAATAGGTAAGCATAAGTGTTTTGAACTTTCATGGACTTATTGGATTTGATCCTTTTTACTGCTCAGATAGTACCAGAAGTGTAGTGACACAAAAAGAGTACGGCAGTGAACAAGCAAAAGGAGTGTCTGCTTGCGGTATCACTTCGGTGGGTACTACGAACAAAACAGCCATAATGCGAAACGGAATGTGTACTTGTGTAGTATTGCTTAATAAAACGCTCTGCTTCAAAAGGTCCTACTGGAATGGATACATAAGAATTCCGCTTCGAGGTTTTGGCTCAAACCACGTACTTTTAGGCGGCATGAGTAGTTTGGCATCAGCTACTGCAAAGAATTCTTCAACTTGAGTTGGATAGAGAGAGAAGCATACCGAAGCAGGTTCTCCGTTCACTATTCGGGATTCAAGTGCTCTAACTCCACGGGTTCCTCGCACGAAATCTAGGCGGTTATCAACTTTTGGATCAGTGATTCCTAGAATAGGATCAAGAATGTAGTTCTGTAAGAGTGAAACATCTAACTTTTCAACAGGATTCATTCCCTGTAGTGATTTTTTAAAGGTAAGCTTATACCAGTTACCGTTGAGGTACATTCCGAAGGTTCCCTTGGAATCAGGTTTTATTACTCCTGAAAAAGGACCTTCAAGCGTAAAGTTCTCTTGGATTTTGTCGAAGAATTGTATCTCGGTTAGATTATTAAGACCCACAACTGCTCGATTGTAGTCGTAGATATGAGTTTCGTTGCTAGGGAAAATAATAGCCATAAAGGTTCCAAATCCAGACAATCTGTGTGTGCTTGAGCTTTCGGATTCGGACAATTTGTTGGTGCTCATAGTTTTTTTACGTGGCAATTCGCAAGCATATTCTTCAGCAAGTGAGGCAGCTGCAGCAGCACGATGATGACCATCAGCAATATAGAGTGCTTCAACTTCTGAAAACAGGTTGATGATTTCCTCAGTTTCACGGCGGGCAGTTAAACGCCACACTTCGTTGAGATAATTGAGGTCATCAATAAAAGAATACAGTGGTCGTTCTGATTCTTTTACCCGATCAAGCATTTTTGAAAGCTTTCCTTTTGAGGGGTAAGTAAGAAAGAGGGGACTTGTTTGAGCACCTAAAGTTTTCATTAGATGCTTACATCCTTCTTCTTTCGCTTTTCGTGTTGATTCGTGTTTTTTTACGAGTCCGTTTTTGTAGTCATCAACGCTTACTGAAGAAATAAGGCCTGTATTACTTTCGCCATTTGGAGAAGTGATGCGATACAGATAAAAGGCTGGTTCATTGTCATTTATATAGATACCTTCTTCTTTATATTCAGTAATGAGCTTTGAAGCATAATCAAAACCTACTTTGCCTGTTTCAGATATTTCTTTAGGAAAAGAAATGCCTGCAGCATCAAGGTGAAGAAAAGATTTTGGATGAGAGAGAAGGTATTCAATTGCTTCTGAGTCTGAAAAAAAGTCAAAAGGAAGTGAGGTAACCTCAGAAACATAAGACGGATTTACTCTCATACAAGAAAAAGGCATTACGTGGGCCATGGGGCTCACCTTTCTTTTGTGGCATTTCTGCCAAAGTGGCTGCGATAGTATTGAGTTTACGGTATGAGGTAGCGTTTTTGTATATGAGTATATGGATGTTTCCAATAATTAACGAAAAAAAGCGTCTATACAGGGTTTTAGAAAGCGGTTTCTTTCTACCAGATTCCTAAAAGACTCTGCATGCCTAAACTTATTGCCGCAATACAAACCCAGCAAATCCCTCCCAACAAGAGAGGCTTACCTCCAGTAGTTACAAGCTTTACTATGTCGGTACCTAATCCAATTGCCAGCATTGCCATAATAATGAAGAACTTCGATAAAGATTTGAGTAAGGCAAAAATTTCAAAATTATATCCCGCGCTGGTGCAAAGTGTTGTGATTAATGCAGCACCCAAGAAATAAAGAATGAAGAGAGGAAAAGCACGCTTAAGGCTGAAATCTCCTAAGAAAGATTTGCTTTTGGTTTTATTGAGAGGGTTTTCTTCAGCAGAGAGTTCGTTATTTTTGTTACTGGTATTTTCCGACAATTCAGTGCTGTTGTTCTTTCGAGCGCGATATGCCATCCAAATACCAAGAACTAAGGTAATTGGAATGATAGCAAGCGTTCGGGTGAGTTTTACAATGGTTGCTTGATCTAAGGTGTTTGCGCCAGGGTGCATTTCGTCCCACGCAAGAGCTGCAGCGGTAACCGATGAGGTATCGTTGATGGCAGTTCCTGCAAAGAGTGCAAATCCTTCATTAGATAGTCCAAGCCAGGTTCCTAAAGTAGGGAAGATAAGAGCCGCAACAACGTTGAATAAAAAGATAACTGCAATTGCTTGTGCGATTTCTTCAGCATTTGCTTTGATAACAGGTGCGGTTGCCGCAATAGCCGAGCCGCCACAGATAGACGAGCCAACTCCCACTAAGGTGGAGGTTTTAGATGGAATAGAAAGAAGCTTTCCGACAATAAATGCAACAATAAGTGCTGTAGCAATGGTGGAAATAATAATAGGAAGAGATTGGGTGCCAACCTGAGCAATTTCGTTTAGATTGAGACCGAATCCTAAAAGAATAACTGCATATTGGAGAACCTTTTTGGAGGTAAATCCAATACCGTCAGAAAAAGAGCGCTTGTTTTTCCAAAAACAGCCTATGAAGATGCCAAGCAGAATCGCAAAAACAGGTCCACCAATGAGAGGGAACTGCTGACCTAATAACCAACAAGGGATAGCAAGTATAATGCAAAGTGAAATGCCAGGAATTTTGCTTTTAAAGCTATTCATGTCTGTTCCGTTCTATAAAAAAATAAGCTGTCCCAGAATACCACCACTGCAGGCTTAATGCTAAGACAGCAAAGTTTTTTAAATGCAAACGCTTAAATAATCGTATTTGAAGCTAGTTTTTTCTGAAAGCAGCTAGTCCGAATGAACCTGGACCGCAATGAGAAGAAATGACTCCACCAGCGTCAACCCATTCAACCGTTTCAAATCCTGCATCTTTAAGCATTGTCTCTGCAAGATTTTGACATTCCTGACTCAATCCGTATACGTTAATGCAGGCCACACGCTTCTTATCCCATTCGTTGGCAGCAAGGAAGTTTGAAATCATGCGTGTTAATACTTTTTCGAAATTGCCGCGAAGTTTATCAGTTGCAACAAGTGCACCGTTTTTAATCTCGATAACAGGTTTAATGCGAAGAAGGGTTGCTCCTAAGAATGCTGTATTGCTTAGTCTGCCTCCCGCTTTCAAGAATTCCAAACCACCTGGAATAAATGACATTTCGATACGGCTAATTAAATCGTTCGCAAACGTAGTTATTTCGGCAGGGGTAACGTGAGGGTTTTGAGAAATATACTCCGCAACTTCGGTCACAACAAGATGCTGACCTGCGGTAACACTTTTAGTGTCAATGAAGGTTACTCGATCATCTTCGCCCGCGATAATTTTTGCAGAACCAAAGCTGCAGGTGGTAATTGATGAGTAAGCAAGATATATTACGTGTGTGCTTGGATCTTCCTGCCAAATTTCGTCAAAAACTTTTTGGAAATCGTTAGGCATTGAACCACTAGTTACCGGAAGTTCCTTTGTTTTTGCATAATGTTCAAAAATCTGTGAAGTGGGAAACGATTTGTCGTCGTAACTCTTCCCGTTGAATGCCACATGCATAGGAACAATACGGATACCGTATTTTTCGAGGTAGCTCTGTGGAATATCTCCACCAGATTCTGTGATGATGACATAATGTGACATGATTATCCTTTCGCTTTAAGGCAAAATGATACTTTTATTTCAATAAAATAGTAATAACAGTAAGTAAACTTATGAGAAACGCGGGGAGATTTTTTTGTTCGATTTCTATGACATTGGCATAACAAAAGAGGATTATCTTCAAAAAAACCAGGTAGAAACGGAAAATAGATACAATGTTGATGAAAAATCTCGCTTAGGGTTAAAGCTTCATGTTTTGGCGTCGGGAAGTAAAGGAAATGCTTCGATTGTAGAAAACTCCAAAACAGGGGAGGGTATTCTTATAGATTGCGGCATAACAAAGAAAGCCTTCTTTGAAGGATGTGAACAGGCGGGATTTAATCCTGCTAATCTCCAGGGTATTTTGATTACGCATGAACACTCGGATCATACAAAAGGTCTTGGGGTAGTTTCACGTGGTTTAAAAAAGAAAGGGATAGAAATCCCGTTTGTTACTACGGAGGCTATAGCGGCTCATTCGAGAGAGATTCAGGACTTAAAAGCCGAAAATGAGCTGGTTTCTATAAAGCAATGGACCAACTCAACTCGAGGAGGAATAACAATTACCCCTTTTGCAACTTCGCATGACTCTATTGAAAGTTATGGTTTTAGGTTTGAAGGGAACAATACCGTGCTTGGGTTTATAACCGACTCAGGCTACGTTTCTGAACAGGCACATGAAGCCTTGTCGTATTGTCATATTTTGGCTTTAGAGGCCAACCATGATGAAATAATGCTTAAAAACGGTCCGTATCCTTACTATATTAAGGAGCGCATTGCTTCTATTAGGGGCCATTTGAGTAATAAACAAGCAGCAACCGAATTAGAAAACCTTTTGTGGAGCAATCTTAAACATATTATTTGTATGCATATTTCGGAGAATAATAATACTTATCAAATGCCTTATAAAATGCTTGACGAAGTTGTGAGAAGAAATAATCATTCAGCCCGGGTGCAAAGTGCATATCAGAATAGAATCGTAAGTATTTGAAAATGCTTGGATAAAGAGTCAAAGTTTTGTGTGAGGTGCTTAAGTTTAGACGATGAATCTAAGTTTAAGTAAGCCTTTCAAAAGTGATTGGCTCTGAGTAATGGAGATGATAAGTAGTGGAACTGTTTGTTGAGAAGATAAAGAATTCAGATTTTGAAAACCAAGCTCCCTATGATGTGCGTACTTCAACGCAGCAGCTCCTAACAGGTTTTTCTCAAGCGCTTCTTACTCAGGATGCATGGTTGAACGTATGGCATATTGCCGAATTGACATCCTTGTTGTTGGGAACTCGTCTTTTGGCAGGGGATGCTTCTCATTACGTTTTTGACTACGCAAGAAGATTAGGTTATGACGTTCCAGCGGTGCCTTATGCAGGTAATGGCGAATTAAAGAAGTTCTTTAAAGATGAAGGAGTTGCGAATATTCCCGAGTGGTATGCCAAGATTGGCATTAAAGAAGAGAGCTATCAGAATCTCTACGAAAAGACTATTGTGTCAGTCTCGAATGGTAAAGGATCGCGCTTAGTTCTTCTTCTTGATGGCCAGCT
Organism: uncultured Eggerthella sp.; assembly: GCA_900546175.1. Lineage (GTDB taxonomy): Bacteria > Actinomycetota > Coriobacteriia > Coriobacteriales > Eggerthellaceae > Anaerotardibacter. Next base: position 36,065 of record URBX01000009.1, read on the forward strand.
TTATAGCAACTATGGGGATTATAGAACCCTTACCGAATCAGGTTTTATCAAGAAAGCTAAACCTCAGCAGCTTGAAATAGTTTTAAAAAAAATCTATGAGTGGTTATTAAAAACTGGTGACTTGTAAAAGAGATTTTTAGCTGTTCCAGTAGCCGGACTTATTAGGTTTCTAACCGATAAGTAACCCCCTTATTTTTCCGAAAAACATAAAGTCATAGGTGTCGCTTATAGTGACATTTTTATTCACAGGCCCTGAAGGGGGAAATTTTTATGGAAATGATGGGATTCTTAATCCTCTTTCCGCTCGTAGTTGCAGCCTTGCTGATGGTGTTGCGAAACAACACAATTCGTAATGGGATTGTTTGGGTTTCGAGTGCCATTATTGCTGTGGTTTCGATTATCTTTGTTGGAATGAATCTTGGTACTGCTGGTGTCTACTTTGAATTCGAGTCTGAAGTAGTAGACTGGATTTTCACTGGTGTTTCTGTGATTATCGGTTGCGTGATTCTTGCCTATGGCTTTAAGTACAAAAGAGTTCTTGCGCTTATTCTTGGCGCAATTCAGTTGGCTGGCTCGTTGTATTTCGACTTATTTATTGCAGGTACAGCTCATTGCTCCCGTGCATTATATTTCGACAGCCTTTCATTAATCATGGCATTGATTATTGGTATTGTTGGCTCGGGCATTTGTCTTTACGCAATTGGCTATATGCAGGATCATCAGGCACACCATCCTAACGAGAAAGACCGTCGTCCAACTTTCTTTGCACTTATGTTCTTATTCTTAAGTGCAATGTACGGCATTATTTTCTTTAACGATATGGTTTGGCTCTTCACTGCATGGGAAGTAACCACCATTTGTTCGTTCTTGCTCATTGGGTACACCAAAACTGAAGAAGCTATTAATAATGCATTCCGTCAGATTGTCATGAATCTTTTAGGTGGTATCGCATTCCTTGCAGCGCTCTACTATTTAGTAATTACACTGAATTGTATTGATTTCGCTACCTTCCTCCAGATTGGTTCTTTCGCACCAATGATCGTAGTATTCCCATTGACATGCTTGTCTCTTGCAGGTTTAACAAAAGCTGCTCAGATGCCTTTTCATACGTGGTTGTTAGGCGCTATGGTTGCACCAACCCCAACAAGTGCATTGCTCCACTCTTCAACCATGGTTAAGGCTGGTGTATTCGTACTTATTAAGTGTGCACCACTTTATGCAGTATCGATTGGTCCTGCAGTGCTTGTTCTTTTGGTTGGAGGTTTAACCTTCCTCATTTGCTCCTTTATGGCAATTTCTCAGAGCAATGCAAAGCGTGTTTTGGCATATTCCACCATTGCAAACCTTGGTTTGATTACCATGTGCGCTGGAGTAGGTACTTCTGAGGCTGTATGGGCAGCAATCTTCTTAGTGATCTTCCATGCTATTGCTAAGAGCCTTTTGTTCCTCTGTGTTGGTACTGCAGAGCATCATATCGGTTCTCGCGACATCGAAGATATGGATATGTTGTTCCAGCGTATGCCTAAGCTTGCTCGTATGATGATGGTGGGCATTATGATTATGTTCATCGCTCCGTTCGGTATGCTGATTGCAAAGTGGGCAACCTTAGTTACTCTGATTGATACCCACCAGTTTGTTTTGCTGATTATTTTGGCGTTTGGTTCTGCTGGCACCTTCATGTTCTGGGCTAAATGGCTTGGTAAGCTTGCGGGCATTGCAGGCGCTCCTAACAATGTTGAGCTCACCGTTTACAAGAGCGAATGGGTAGCAGATTTAGTAATGCTTATCCTTGCAATTCTTGCTTGTGTATTAATGCCTGTTATTTCTGATATTTTGGTTGAGCCTTACATTGTTGGTGCTTTGGGCATTTCTATTCAGCCTGTTTCAGACGATAATCTTTGGATTGCTTCTCTTGTTGCAGTTTGTCTCTTCGTTGTTATGTTTGCTGGTTTGGGCAAGAAGAACAAGCAAAAAGAAGTGGGTATTTATCTTGCAGGTGTATCCGTAAGCTCTGAGGCTCGTACGTACTTAAACTCCTTATCTCAGCCAGTTGAAGCTACCGCTCGTAACTGGTATATGGACGATTGGTTTGGCGAAGCTAAACTGAAGCCGGTTGGAGAAATATCCTGTGGGGTATTGATTATTGCTGCTTTTGCATATGCATTCTTGGTAATGTTCGGATTGATTTCGCTTTAGGAAGGAGGCAGACATGGAAACTTTGATTACTATTCTTATTACTCTTGTTGCTTCTGCTGTTTTTGCGGTCGTAGCACTTGCACTTGGATGCCTTCTTGCTGGTGCTGATCGAATTATTACTGCACGTATGCAGGGTCGTGTAGGACCTCCATTGCTTCAGCCTTACTATGACGTACGTAAGCTGTTGTCCAAAGATAATGTAAGCGTTAACCAAACCATGAGAACGTACATCTTTACTGCACTTCTCCTTACGTTTCTTGCGGGCGGTATCTTCTTTAGTGGTGGCAACTTCCTTCTTTGTGTCTTTGTTATTACTATGGCTGAGCTCATGTTTATTCTTGCTGCATACAGCTCTCGTTCTCCCTTTGCTGAAATTGGTGCTCACCGTGAGACCTTGCAGGTAATGGCGTACGAACCAATGGTTTTACTCTTGGCAGTTGGTTTCTATTTGGCAACCGATTCCTTTGAGGTTTCTTCGGTACTCCATTTGTCTTCACCAATTATTCTCCCTTGTTTGGGCATCTTTATTGGTTTCCTCTTTATTCTTACGATTAAGTTACGTAAGTCTCCATTTGACTTGTCATATTCTCACCACGCACATCAGGACTTGGTTAAAGGTATTACCACTGAAATGTCTGGTCCAATGCTTGCTCAGGTAGAAATGATGCACTGGTGCGAGAATGTACTTTTCCTTGGCTGGATCTGCATGTTCTTTGTTTGGGGAAGCCCTTTGGCAATCGTAGCGGTTATTGTTGCATTGCTCGTAACGTATTTCTTGGAAATCTGGATTGATAACAATTTTGCACGTGTAAAGTGGCAAACTCTTTTAAAGAGTGCTTGGATTGTCACTATCGTATGTGCTGGTATCAATTTGGCTCTCTTAATTTTCATGTAAGGAGCGATGATGTCTTATTTATCTAAATCTCCTTGGGTTATTCACTATGACGGCTCGAGCTGCAATGGATGCGACATTGAAGTTTTAGCTGCCCTTAATCCTGGTTTTGACGTAGAACGTTTTGGCATTATCAATACTGGTAACCCTAAACATGCAGATATCTTTTTAGTCACTGGCTGTGTCAATGAACGTAACCTTCCAGTTATTAAGGAAATCTACGATCAGATGATTGAGCCAAAAGTAGTAGTAGCATGTGGTGTATGTGCTTGCACAGGTGGCATTTTTAAAGATTGCTATAACGTATTAGGTGGCATTGATAAAGCTATTCCTGTTGATGTATATGCTCCTGGTTGCGCAATTCGCCCAGAAGCAATTATTGATGCAGTAGTAGAAGGCCTTTCTGTTTTGGAAGAAAAGGCAAAGAAGCTCAAAGAAGAGAAGGGGGCATAAGTCATGAAGATTGAACAGTCTTTCATTGATATTACTATTGACGACTTATTGTCCACATGTGAAGAGTATCGTGATAAGGGATATCGTCTTGCTCAGATTCATCCTGTTATGCACGATGATGATTCCATTACTTTGATTTACACCTTTATTAAAGGCAATGAAGTTGTTAATTTGAAGATCAATAATCTCCACAAACATCAGGAGGTTATTCCTTCAGTTACTGAAATGTTCTTGCAGGCTTTCGTATATGAGAATGAAGCAGCCGAGTTGTATGGTTTAACCATTGAAGGCAACGTTTTGGACTTTAAGGGTAATTACTATACTTTCAGCCCAGGCGTTGATGCTCCTATGACCATTGTTACTCCTGAACAGCTTGCTGCTCGCCAGAAAGCAGCACGTATTAAGGCAGCAAAAGCTGCTAAGGAAAAAGCAAAGAAGCAAGCAAATCCTGAAGAGGCTCTCGAAGCAGAAATTGCCGCAAAGACTGCTGGCTTAGATCCTGAAAAGGCAGCTAAGGTTGCTGCTGCAATGCGTGCAAAGGCTGCTAAGGCAAAGGCATCTCAGCCTTCAGAAGAAGAGCTTATCGAAAAAGAAATTGCCGAAAAGACAGAAGGTCTTGATCCTCGTAAAGCTGCAATGGTTGCAGCAGGTATTCGTGCAAAAAGAAAGCGCGAAAAAGAACGTGCTCAATCTAAAGAAAATGAAGGGGAATAATCATGGGTAAAGCTACGGTAATTCCTTACGGTCCTCAGCATCCAGTTCTTCCTGAGCCACTTCATCTTGACTTGGTTATGCAGGACGAAGTAGTAGTTGATGTACTTCCTCAGGTAGGTTTTATCCATCGAGGACTTGAAAAACTTGTTGAGACTCGTGACATTCATCAGTTCATTTACGTTGCAGAACGTATTTGCGGAATTTGCGCTTTTGGCCATTCTTATGGTTATGCTCAGTGTGTGGAAAACCTTTTAGGGGTAGAAATTCCTCAGCGTGCTGAGTATTTGCGTGCAATCATGCATGAGCTTTCTCGTATTCATTCGCATATTTTATGGCTTGGTCTTGCTGCTGATGCCTTTGGCTTTGAGGCTTTGTTTATGCACTGCTGGCGTTTACGTGAACGTATCCTTGATATCTTCGAAGCAGTAGCAGGTGGTCGTGTTATTTTGTCTTACACTCTCTTGGGTGGTGTAACGCGTGACATCGATGCACCAATGCTTCAGTCAATCAAAGACACTCTTGCAGGTATCGAAGATGAATACGATGAAATCGTAAAAACCTTCTTAAATGATTTTTCAGTAAAAGACAGAACCTTGGGTGTTGGTTATATTTCTACTGAAGATACCATCAAGTACGGTATGGTAGGTCCGTTTGCTCGTGGCTCTAACGTAAATAATGACGTTCGCAGTTTGGGCATTGGCGCATACGGTGATTTGGCAGAGTTTAAGCCAATCCTTGCTGATACGTGTGACTGTTATGGCCGCATGAAAGTTCGTGCCTTAGAGGTAAACCAGTCTATTGAAATTATTCGCGAACTTATTGATAAAATCCCTGCTGGTGATTACCACATTCCAGTTAAGGGTACCCCAAAAGAAGGATCTGAGGCGGTTAATATTCTCGAGCAGCCTCGTGGTGAGGTTTACTATTATTGCTCTGGTAATGGTACTAAGAATTTGGAAAGAATGCGTATCCGCACTCCTACCTCACAGAATATTGCTGGCATGACTATGGCTCTTAAGGGATGCGATTTGGCTGATGTAAATAACATCATCTTGTCTATTGACCCTTGCATTAGCTGCTCTGAAAGGTAGGGATCATGGGATCTTTTAAACTTGGCAAAATGACCATGAGGTCATTGTTTAAAAAGCCAGATACGGTATGCTACCCTTTTGAAGAGAAGCCTCTTCCTCCGGGAATGAAGGGTCATATTGAATTGGCTATCAACAAATGCACCATGTGTGGTATTTGTGCAAAGAAGTGTCCTTCGGGAACCATTGTAGTTAACCGAATGACTGAAGAATGGACTATCGATCCTTTCGACTGTATTCAGTGTGGTGTTTGTGTTCGTGAATGTCCTCATGGTTGCCTGACGATGGCTGAAGGTTATACAAAACCTTCCGATGAAAAATTCCTTCGCCAATACGACCAGAACGAATACCGTGTACTCAAGCGTCAAGAGTTCGAACACAAGCAGATTTTGGCTCAAGCAAAAGTCGAAGCTGGTGCTGCTTCCAAGGCTGCTCGTGCTGCTGAAACCGCAGAAGAACGCGCAGAAGCAGCAGCTCAGGCTCGTGAAGCTGTTAAGACTGCTCAAGCAGCTAAGCAGACCGCTCTCTCTGCTAAGGAAGCACGTGAAGCAGAAAAGGCTAAGGAAGTGGAAAATGATCGTCCAGACTTTATTCCACGTAACGAAAAACGTCGTTAATGATGCATTTATGATGAGTGAAAGTAAACGTTTCTTTGTAGCTCGTGTAGATTATTAAAACTACCAGGTACCCCCTGGTAGTTTTTTTATATGAGAGTGATAGAATTTATAAGGTTAAACACGTAAATTCTAACCGGAAAAAAGCAGGTAAATAAATGGCTCACAAGCATCCAGAGGAATACGAAGTAAGTAATAAAATATTTACTATTCCAAATTTGCTTTCGTTTATTCGTTTGCTCATGATTCCTTCGTTTTTGGTATTGCTTCTTAATGGTTATGATTTGATCGCTACAATTATTTTTGCGGTGGCTGCTTCAACTGATTGGGTTGATGGTCAGGTTGCAAGAAGAACTAATTCAGTTTCTCGGTTAGGCCAATTGCTTGACCCTGCTGTTGATCGTCTTTTGATGATTAGTGGTGTTGTTGGTATTTTGCTTGTTGGTCGATTGCCTCTTTGGATTGTGATCTTCGTAATTATTCGCGACGTAATTTTGCTTGTTGGCGGTGCATATCTTATTAAGGTTTGGAATATTCGCGTTCCAGTTATTTATCTTGGCAAATTCGCAACAACATTCTTGTACATTGGTTTTGCTGGTTTGCTGCTCAATTTTCCACTCTTTGAAGGAATGGGATTAACTTCCTATACATGGCTTCCAGGTTTATGTGAAGGTATGTATTGTTGGGGTATTTGGTTTGTGTATATTGGCCTGGTGTTAGCTCTTATTACTACCATTTACTATGTTCTTAAAGGTGTTTTTGCTCTTAAGAAAGCGAAAAAAGAACTTGAAAAGAATCAACGTGCTAAACGCAATCCACGCGCAGGTGAAAAAGGAGTAGTGCGTGGAGAATAAGAGGCGTTCTGTTAATAACTATCCAAGGGATAATTCTTCTCAACCTTCTAGAAGAAGGTCTAGTTCTGTGCGCCAAAATTCTTATACTTCAGACACAAATAGGGAAGTAATCTATCAGTCTTCGCACAGTCAAGCTATGGATACAAGACGTAAACAGACAACAAGTCCTTCTGTAAGTAGACCAACATACAATCGCTCTACTGCACCTATTTCTAAAGAAGGCACCTTAAGTCCTCAAGAATATTCTCAAGGACGCAAGAGTGCTTCTTCAGCGCGAAAATTAGAGGAAATCCAGAGAAGATCGGTGTCTACTGCTCAAGGGCGAGCAGGTAGTGAGGCTCATAATTCGGCATCAAAATCTCGATACCGTCAAGGGAGCGAAGTACGTAATTCGTTGTCTGATTCTTCGTATCGCTCAGGTGGTGAAGCGCGTAATTTGGGATCAAATTCTCAGTCTCGTTTATCGAGTGATGCTCGCAGTTCTGCACGAAACGCTCAGCGTCGTTACGGAAATGAAGCTCACGCCGCTATCAGTGAAAACCTTCAACCTGCTCGTACAAGGCTTTCTCGTTCTGCAGCTAAACAGAATGACAATACTCGCGCTCAGTCGCAATATCAATACTCTCCAACTTCTGGTAGTAGGTATGCAACAGACGAGGAGAAGTTGCGAAAGCATAGTACTGTTACAACAAATCAGCGAAAAATCGCAAAAAACCAACGTGGTTCTCATGCAAAAGCATCCGATATTGGGTCTGAACGCATAACGGGGGGCATTTGGTCACAAAAGAACCAGAATGGTCGTTTTTCGCAAAAAAGCACTAGTTCAACACTTGGGTCTGGTCTTACTCAACGGACGCAATCAAACACTCCTGTTTATTCTTCAAAAGGTTCAGGAGGAAAAGTATCTAGCAAGATTTCAGGCCTTTTTTCCGGTAAAGCCTTAAAGGTGATGGGTATTATCCTTGTGGCGTTTCTCCTAGTAGGTGGTATTGATGGTGTTGTAAATGGAAACAAAATCTATGCGGGTGTAAAGATTGGCACCGTTGATGTTGGTGGAAAGACGGTAGAAGAAGCAGAATCGTTAATTCAGGCAGTATACGGCTCTCGTTTTGCGAATAATAATGCAGTCTTCTATATAGATGAACACGCTAAGAATAATCCTCAAAGCTCTGATATGGAGGGAATATCTGAAGAAGATATTTCTTACGATGAAGCGGTAAGCAATCGTGTCCAGTGGACCGTTACGCCAAGCACGGTTGGAGCAACTTTTGATGTAACAGGTTACGCAAATAAAGCATTTGAAGTTGGCAGAGCTGATGGTGGTATTATTTCCCGTTTTGGCGCTTTCCTGTTTGGAAACACTATTGAACCAGAAATAACAGTCAATGAGCAATCCCTTGATACCCTTCATACTATGTTTACTAAATCGGTTGGTACGCTCAGGGTTGATTATGGAATACAAATGGTTGATGCAGTTGCTCAGGTTACCCCTGGCAATGATGGTGATGAAGTAACAAGCGAATGGATTTTTAAGTGTCTTAACGATACCTTTATTAATTCCGACCAATCGAATGGTTACGTTCTTCAAACAGAACATCTTCCAATTCGCATTGATGAAAATGCAGCTAAAGAATGTGCTCACAAAATCAACTGTTCAATTGCCCAGGGAGCACTTTTTACCTACGGAGAGACAAGCTATCAGGCATCTCGTGAGGAGCTTTCTCAATGGATTACCACCGAAATTGAGACGAATGCGTTTGGAAATGCTCTCGTGCCACGTTTTGACGAAGACTTGGCAAAGAGTGTACTTTTGAGCAATTTGAGTTCTTCTATTGATAAGTCGACCCTTGAAGTGCATTTTTCTGTTGATGATAAAAAGAACGTGACAGTTACTTCCAATGCGCAAGGTCAGGTTCCTTCCGTTTCGCAGGCTGTTGATGAAATGAACAAGAATTTCTTTAAGACATCGGAAGTTAAATCAACGCCAGAAATTGCAGTTGAAAGCAGGGAAATGCCTGAGAGTATGACCTATCAGGATGCTATGGATTTGGGTCTTATTTCTAAGATTTCTAGCTATACCACCACTTATGCCGCAGGTGCTCAGGCAAGAAATCACAACATCCATACCGCAGCTGACCTACTCTCTTATTCAGTTGCTCCTGCAAATGGTGGAGTTTGGTCATTTAATGAAATAGCTGGTGAAGCAACGGTTGAAAAGGGTTATCAAGAGGCGCATGCCATTGTGTCGGGGGAATTGACTGACTCAATTGGCGGAGGTATTTGTCAGGTTGCGACAACTGTTTATAACGCCGTATATGATGCAGGGTATCCTATTGTTGAACGCAGAAATCATACGCTCTATATTGCCAGCTATCCAGCAGGTCGCGATGCTGCAATTGCTTATCCTGATTACGACCTTCGTTGGAAAAATGATACCTCTTCGGATGTTTTGATGATTATGACGTATACTGACACTTCTGTTACTTGCTCGTTGTATGGCGTGGATCCTGAATATCAGGTTTCAACTGAAACGGGAGAGTTTGAAGAAGGAAAGAAGTACGTTACTGAGTATAAAGTTGATAAAGAAATTAAAACTGGTATTGAATACGTAGAAACAAGTGGCGTTGACGGCTGTTCAATTACGGTAATTCGTACCGTTAAGGATAAAGACGGAAATGTCTTGCATGAAGATCTATTTGAGTCGGTTTATCAACCGCAAAATGAAATAATAGTTCGCGGAGGAGCGTAATGGTAGATACAGATAGTTTTCTAAAAAAGATTCGAGCATGGTTGGGGTGTTTACTTCTTACCGTAGTTCTTACGAGTACTCTCTGTGTGCCAATTGCGTATGCCGACGTTCGCAATAGTGACATTATTAAAGGTAATACCGTTTCTTCACAGGGTTTTTCGGCATCTCTTTGTCCAAGTATCAATGCGGAATATGCCTATTTGGTAGACGCTAATGGTGAAGTATTCTTTGAGAGAAATTCGAGCGAACGAGTACAAATTGCTTCTCTCACAAAAATCATGACTGCTCTTGTTTCGGTTGAATATGGTGATTTGGACAATACTACTATTACGGTAAGCCAAAACGCTGCAAGCATTGGTGAATCTTCGGCATCCTTAAAAGCGGGGGATTCTATGAGTCTTCGCACTGCCCTGAAAGCTCTTATGGTTTGCTCTGGCAATGATGCTGCGGTAGCAATTGCGGAATCTATGGGCAATGATATCTTGAAAAAGCTTCCTAAAAACAGCCAGGATAGTAATTTTCCTACCAATGGATATGATGCATTTGTTTATGCAATGAACCTCAAAGCCAAAGAGCTGGGTATGAATGATTCTCTTTTCGCTAATCCTCATGGACTTGACTTTGATCAGTATGATCAAGAGATGTATTCAACTGCAAAAGATGTATATCTCATGTCAAAGGCTTTCATGGCAGATAGTTACCTTTCGTCCATCGTTTCTAACGAAAGTGAAAGTATTACGGTTGTGCGTGATAATACCGAGGTTGAACTTGTTTTGGAGTCTACCGACGAGCTGTTAGGTAACTACAATGGCGCCTGTGGTATTAAGACTGGTTTTACAAATAAAGCAGGAGCTTGCTTTGCCGGTGCGTGCAATAAAAACAACAAGATGATTTATTCGGTCGTTTTAGGTTCATCCGATGAAGCCCAGCGCTTTGCGGATACGAAAGCCTTATGGAATTGGTATTACGACAATTACATAAACTATAATTTCGTTCATTCGGACGAAAAAACTTCCTATAAAACTAATGATGGCGAAGAGATTACTGTTCCTGTAGTAGCATATGAATCTCATAAGGGCTGGGTTGATAAAACATTTAAAGTAACCCTTGAAAATCCTAATGAATACGTTGAGGTTTTCAGGCTTGATGGCAACGTAAGCCAAGAGTTCCATTTTGACGACGTTGTTGCAGACGTTCACGTGGGAGATAAAGTGGGCACAGTTGATTTCAAGCAGAATAATCAAGTTGTTGCTTCTGCTACTGTAGTGGCAGCAGAAGAATGTGCTGGACCAAATTTTCTTGAAGGTATTGGAGTTTGGTTCGATAGGTTAATTAGAACATTTACTGGTCAAGAGACTGAGGCGCAATCGGTTATAGTGAATAAGACACCAGTTCTTATTAGTGGTAATAGTGCTTCAAGTAACTTCTAGTTGATACGGAAAGGAGAACGCCATGGCGGTATGTCCTGTTTGCGGTTGGGAAGGCGCTGATGAATTATCGGTGTGCCCTTCTTGTGGCTTTAAATTTCAGGGTGGAACCGTTCAATTTAAAGCGGTGCCTGGTACGTTAAATGAAAAGCCTTCTGAATCAACAAAGAAGCCTCGTTTGACTATTAAATATGGAAAGTCAGAAGGTCTATCTTTTGAGCTTTCAAAAACTGTTATGACGCTTGGACGTGATCCTAAGTGCGATATTCTCTTAAGCGACATGACCGTTTCCCGCATTCATGCAGAAATTGAACATAACCGTGATGCGTGGATTATTCGAGACATGAAATCTTTTAATGGTACATGGCTCAACAATAAGGCAATTGAAATCGTCTCCTTACGCGATGGCGATATTATTCAAATTGGTTCTTTTATTCTTCAGTTTCACGAATAAAAGTTCCTAGCTTTAGACAAGGATTATGTATGAAACTTCTTTCTGGCAATGAGGCAATTGCGCAAGGTGCGTGGGAGGCAGGTGCTCATATTGGTGCAGCATATCCAGGTACTCCTTCCACAGAAACTATGGAGACTTTCGCAAAGCTTCCGGGTGTTTATGCTGAGTGGTGCAATAACGAAAAGGTTGCATTAGAGGTTGCCATGGGTGCTTCTATTGCAGGTGCTCGCACGTTAGTTACTATGAAGCACGTTGGTGTCAATGTGTGCGCAGACCCACTCTTTACTGCTTCTTATTGCGGTATTAACGGTGGTCTTGTTTTGCTTGCCGCAGATGACCCTGGCATGTTTTCTTCTCAAAACGAGCAAGACTCTCGTTATTACGCAATGGCTTCAATGGTTCCAATGCTTGAGCCTTCCGACTCCCAGGAAGCTCTTGACTACACCAAGAAAGCGTATGAGCTTTCTGAGAAGTTTGATACTCCAGTAATGCTTAGGTCAACGGTACGTATTTCACATACAAAGACTCCGGTAGAATGCGGAGAACGTGTTGAAGTGCCTATTAAGGATTACGAATCAAACACTGCAAAATACGTAATGATGCCTGCTTTTGCAAAGCCTCGCCGAAAGGTGTTAGCCGATCGTGTTCACATGATGAAACAGTGGGCTGAAACATGTCAGTTCAATACTATCGAACGTACCGATTCATCCATTGGTGTTATTTGTGCAGGTTCCTGCTATGAGCACGTAAAGGAAGCGTGCCCTGATGTAAATATCTTCAAACTTGGCTGTGTATGGCCTCTTCCTGAAAATGCATTAGTTGATTTTGCGCTTTCTGTTGATGAAGTGTACGTGGTTGAAGAAGCATCAACCTATTTATCTGATGCAGTTTCTGCAGCAGGTGTTGTTCTTAATACCTTTGAAAATCCTCTTCCTGAGGTAGGGGAGATTCACCCTGAAGATATTCTTTTTGCACTTGGAAGACCTCTGCCAGAGCATGAAGAATCGCTTACTGATGTTCCTGGTCGTCCTCCAGCTCTCTGCGCTGGTTGCCCTCATCGTTTGGTATTCAAGGAATTGAGCCGTATGAAGGCAATTGTAACTGGCGACATTGGCTGTTATACCTTGGGTGGTCTTCCTCCGCTAAACGCAATGGACACCACTCTTGATATGGGTGCTTCAGTATCAATGGCACACGGTTTTGAGCTTGCGCTTCAAGGAACGAAGCATCGTCCAGTTGTTGCAGTAATTGGAGACTCTACTTTTGCTCATTCTGGTTTGTCCTCTCTGTTGAGTACTATTTACAATAAAGGCGTGGGTACGGTTTGCATTCTCGACAATCGTACTACTGCAATGACTGGTCAGCAGGGTAATCCATTTAATGGTGTTACGCTTCAAAATAGGGCTTCTAACGAATTAAATCTCCCTGCAATCTTGGAAGCTATGGGTGTTGATAACCTTCATATTGTTGATCCTTTCGATATGAAAGCGGTTCGTAATACCCTTCGTCAAGCAACCGATAACGATGCGCTCGACGTTATTATTTTCCAAGGTCCTTGCGTGTTGCTTACTAAGAACAACAACAAGCCAAAGTATTGTGTTTCTGAGGAATGCGAAGCCTGCGGAATTTGTTCTACCTTAGGATGCCCTGCTATTTCTAAAGATGAAGAAACAGGCAAGGCTATTATTGATGAGGAAATGTGTGTAGGCTGCAATCAGTGCTCTCAGTATTGTGCGTATGCTGCTATTTATCAGAAGGAGCAATAATGGATAAAGACCAAGTATTTACCATTCTATTAAGCGGTGTAGGCGGTCAGGGTACCATTACTGCTGCTACTATGTTGGCTCGTGTTGCTGGTGCTGCAGGCCTTGATTGTAAAGTATCTGAGATTCATGGCATGTCTCAGCGTGGTGGTGCGGTAACAACTGTTGTTCGCTTTGGTGAGACCGTTCATTCAATGGTGTGTGACAAGGGATGCGCCGATAACATTGTTTCGTTTGAAGCAATTGAAGCACTTCGCAATATTGAGTTTTTGAAAAAGGATGGTTTCCTTGTTGTAAATGATGAGGAAATTAAACCACTGCCGGTACTTACTGGTAAGGCAAAGATGCCAGAGAATGCTCGTCAGCGTTTGATTGATTATGGCGCAACGCTTATTCCTGCAGGTCAAATTGCTCGTGAGGCAGGAACTGCTAAATGTATGAATGTTGTTTTGTTGGGCGCTTTAGCTACTACGCTTCCTTTTGAAGTTGATCTTTGGGAAAAAGTAATTCGCGAAAATGTTCCTCCAAAAACAATTGATATCAATGTTGCGGCATTTAAAATGGGCTACGATTTCGCAAAGGGGAATTAATTATGAGCATTTCTCAGATTAGTGTTTTTGTTGAATCACGTACCGGTCATCTAAAACGCGTATTAGACACCTTAGAAGAGTACAACATTAGCATTCGTGGCTATTCAGCAAGCGATACTGAGGATTTTGGTATCGTGCGTTTTATTCTTGATAATCCAGAACGTGCGCTTGCAGTTTTTCAGGAAAAGGGCTTTGCTGTTCGAATGGGTGAAGTACTTTGCTTGAAACTTGCTGATATCCCAGGAGAACTTGCACGAGTCTTTAATGTTCTTGCAAAAGTGGATATGAATGTTAAGTATTCTTACTCTCTTATTTCTACTTATATTGTTGTTGCTGTTGATGATGTTCAAGCTGCTGAAGAAGCTCTTAGAAATCAACCAGTTGAGTTGGTTTCTCAGGATGAACTTCGCTAGTTTTGTACGGTAATTAAGGGGAAAATAATGAATGATGCAAATGGAATTCCAATGTATCAACCTGAAATCGAGACTATGTCTCGTGAAGAAATTCGCGCTATGCAGCTTGAAAAACTTAAGAAGCAGGTTGCTCACGTATATAACAACGTAGAGTGGTATCGCAATAAGATGGATGAAATGGGTACAAAACCCGAAGATATCCAAACACTCGAAGATGTTCGTAAGCTTCCATTTACTGACAAAACTGTTTTGCGTGACACCTTCCCATTTGGTCTTTTTGCCGTACCTATGGAAGAGGTTGTTCGCATTCATGCATCTTCTGGTACTACTGGTAAGCCAATTGTTGCAGGATATAACAAAAATGACTTACAGATTTGGCGTGATTGTATTGCGCGTTTAGCTCGTATGGCTGGTGTTGTTCCTTCAGATCGCGTCCAGATGTGCTTTGGTTATGGCATGTTTACCGGTGGTTTTGGTCTTCATTATGGTTTGGAAGACATGGGTTGCATGATTATTCCTGCTGGTTCTGGCAATACTTCTCGCCAGCTCACTATGATCGAGGATTACGGCACTACTGTTTTGATCGCAACTCCTTCTTACGCAATGCATATGTGTGAATATGGCGAAAAGCATGGTTATGACTGGTCCAAATCCACTTTGCGTGTTGGTTTATTTGGTGGCGAACCATGCCCTCCAGCACTCAAAGAAGAAATTGAAAAGCGCATGCATATTATCTGTACCGACAATTACGGTCTTACCGAGGTAATGGGTCCAGGCGTTTCCGGCGAATGCCTATCAAGTAGGGATTTCCAACACATTGCTGAAGATCATTTCTTGTGGGAGGTTATTGACCCTAAGACAGGCGAACCAGTACCTGAGGGAGAGCCAGGCGAATTAGTTCTCACTCCGTTGGATAAAGAAGCATTCCCCGTACTTCGTTATCGCACTCATGACTTAACGTATGTTACTACCGAAAAGTGTGCATGTGGTCGTACTCATGCTCGCATGAAGAAGGTTCGCACTAGAACTGATGATATGCTTATCATTCGAGGCACTAACGTTTTCCCATCTCAGATTGAAGATATTCTTGCAACCATTGAAGGCGTAAGCCCTCATTATCGAATTGAGGTTGATAATGAGACGGGTCTTGACCGCATGACCATTATGGTTGAATTGCTTCCTGAGGCATTCTCTGACGATGTTGCAAAGATGAAAGCTTTCCAGAAGCATATTCAGCAGACTTTGAAGAACATTATGCTTGTTTCTTCCGAAATTAAGCTTATTGAGCCAGGTGGAATTGAGCGCTCTTTTGGAAAAACTAAGCATGTAACCGATTTACGTAAGTAAAAGCGCTTTCTGTGCGAATAGTGAACAGTTTTAAAACACATAAAGAAGTACAACGCCCTGTTGGTAGGTTTGCGCCAAGTCCAACAGGGCGTATGCATATGGGTAACTTGTTTTCTTACTTGATTCAATATTTGCTCGTGAAAAAAGAAAAAGGAAGCGTTATTCTTCGCATTGAGGATTTAGATACAGCTCGTTCAAAACAGTGCTTTATTGATCAGTGCTTGAGAGATTTCGAATTTTTTGGTCTTTCTTATGACGGGGAAGTGGTTTATCAAAGTAAGCGCAATGATGCGTATCTTGATGCTTTTGAACTGCTGAAAAAGAAGGATTTGGTATATCCCTGCTTTTGCTCTCGCGCAAGTCTTAACGTTTTAAGCGCTCCTCATCCAGGAGAAGAGTTTATTTATCCCGGTATTTGTAAAACCTTATCGCCCGAAAACCTCTGTATGGTTTCGCAGGTGAAGGATCCTTCGTACAGGGTAATAGTTCCTGAACGGTATTCAGAATTTTTTGACATCTTTCAAGGGTCTCAATGTGTTTATATGCCTACGCAGATAGGTGATTTTGTAGTACGTCGTGCTGATAAACTTTTTGCTTATCAACTTGCGGTTGTAGTTGATGATTATGCATCGGGTGTTAATACGGTTGTGCGTGGTCATGATTTACTTTCGTCTACCCATAAACAGAACTACCTAGCTCATTTGCTTGGTTATGCAAACAAGGAAAACAGTTTACCAAGCAGCGAATGCAGGAGTTCTTTTGGCAAAACACAGAGTCTGGCTGAAGGCGAAAAGCAATCATCTAACCAGCTTATTTCATATGGACATGTCCCACTACTTGTGACAAAAGAGGGCGTTCGCCTTTCAAAACGCAATAAAGACGCATCACTGGAGCTTCTTGTTGATGAACTTAAATGGAGCCCTGATAAAGTTTTAAGTTATCTAGCAGCTCTGGCGGGAATTATTCCCGAAGGGGAAATTTGCTCTCTCGATGTGTTAGTTGATCAAGCAGATTTAAGCGCATTGAATGGTGTTTCTAGCATTATTTGGAAAAACCCGCTTTAATTCCTCGGGCTCAAAGCCTCTAAAGTATCCTAATTGAGAGAGGCGTCAAAAAAGATCGCTCGGTTTCTACGCTTTTGTGGAAGCAAGAAGGGCCGACAGTTATGTAGTCGTATTTATTACCTGGTGCTACGCTTTTTCGTTTTTTACCGAAGCGTAGAATACTCTAGCTTAAAATAACCAGGTCACTTGTCCACTGAAAAGAAGTGCTGCCAAATAGAAAGCTCCAATAATGATATTGAGCGAAACTACCTGGCTCATTGAAGGATCACGCGTTGCTTGAATAAAGGGGTTATTCTTAACGGCACGCAACAGAGGGAAAAGTGCCATAATCATTAAGATGATAATAGGTAATCCATTTGTGTAGAATACTGCTACTAAAACACTTACTATAGCTAACCAAATAAGTACTGCTTGCCTATAACGAGTTACTGCTTTCTCTCTTCCAAGAGTAACTGCCAAAGTATTCCTGTTTGCTTCAATATCTTTTTCAATATCGCAGGTATTGTTGGTAGCAAGAATCATGCCAATTCCCCAAGCAATAGGGAAGGCAGCTACCAGCACTCCTGCATCAAGAACGCCGCTTAACACGTAGCAGCAAGCCAGTGGCATCAAAAGGCCCATTACACCACCAATTATTATTTCTCCAACAGGAAGATATGAAATGGGAACCTTTCCCCATGAATACAAAACAACTACCACTGCTCCAATTATTCCAATCACGAGAAGAAGAGGGCTCGTTAGGGTAACAAGGTAAATGCCTAACCCTAACGCAACTGCGAGCAAAACAAAGAAGAGCGCCAAAACTGCTTTTGGGTTTACTTTGTTATAAACAAGAGCTGCCTCAAACTTATCATCGGTTGTTGATTGTTCAGTATCTGTGCCTTTGACGAAATCGAGATAGTCGTTAAGTACATTTGATGCGGATTGCATGCAGTTACAGATAACAAGCAAAATAAAAGCGTTTAGTAAATTGAGTGTCCCTGAATAGGAAATTGCGCAATATACCACCGAAAAGAATACGGGCATAATGCTAGCAATCCAGGTTTGAGGCGCAATGAGTTGAAGCGCAATGAGGGGGGTAAATTTTGCGTAAGTTTGAGTGTTTTTCATAATAGAAATTTCTGTTTTGTTGAGACTGCCAAATATCTCAGGCCAAGCCTGATTATGTTATACGTCTCTTTACTATTTTTTTAATAGAGAACTATAAATCCTGACCAATTGTAATAGAGATTAAAGCCACTTGGCTCTTATTTGGGATTATTTTCGAAGAATTTGATTGCTCTTTCGGTTACATACTGAGTTGAGTTCTGTGCAAGAATACGGCCAAGGCGAGCAATAACTTCTTTCATCATTGTTTTAGTTTCAGGATCTATCTCTTGGGCGTTAGCAAGAACAGTAGTCATATTAGAAACAAAGTTCTTTTGGAAGCTAGCCCAACTCTTTGCTTCGGTAGTAGCAATGAGGTCGAAGATTGTGTCCAAGAAAACTTCACGTTGTTTAGGGGTTGCGCTTTTCATCCAAGTATCAAAGGTTTTATCAAAAAGCTTTGCCGAATCATTAAGGTCTTCTTTATAAGCAAAGTCATTTCCTTCAATTACCCAGGTTAAAGGTCTATGCTGGAGAAGGGAAGTAGCGTCAGACTTTACTACTTTATACCTATCTGAGTTTTGCATAATCATGCCGAAAAGACTCGACTCGGGAAGATACTTATGCTGTTTGGCAATATAGTCTGGTTCGTTATACCTTGGTGAAGGATCTTCAAGAAAACCAGGACCATCATTATTGTAGATACCTTCAATGCGGTTATAAACATCTTTATGAATTACTGCAGCGGCATATTCGGCAAGATTACCTCCCTTTGAATGGCCTCCTAAATTAATCTTTTCATCAGGAGGCAAATACGACGCAATGCCCGACAAATAGCGAAGAGCTGATTGATGGGAGGGGAGAATTTCCTTGTAGGAAAGCTTGAAATCTTCTTTCCATCCAACAACGGTACCGTCAGTACCTCTAAAAGCGATATAGGCAGGCATTCCTTCTGCGGTAAAAGTTACGGCAGAAAACTGTCTATCAATATATTCAGAATATTCATTAACGTAGTGATGTACGGTTAAATCATGGTATCGATAGTTGGTAGCTACTCCATGCAAAAACGGTTCAACATCTTGCCCTTTTTTTAAAAAGCTACTCGAAACAGCCTTTTCAAATGGGGTAAAGCGAAGAATATCAATAAGTGGTGCACAGGGCTCTTTCAACTGTTTGATGTAAGGGTATTCCTCAAAATTGAGGTAACATAAGGTGTTGAGAATTAGAGAATCAACACAGTTGAAGGGCTCTTCGGAAAAGCTCTTAGTTTGCGTTTGAAGGTATTTTTCTAAACTTGTCATGGCGTTATTGTATGTTGAATTCAATTCTTCCCGTTTTGGAATTATAAAATCTTACAAATTTGTTAAAGAACAATAGCTTAATAAAGAAGGTTTGCATGAAGGTAGATGTGCCAATAGAAGTACGATATGCGGAAACTGACGCAATGGGCATTGTTTATCACGCTAATTATTTAGTGTGGTTTGAGGTTGCTCGCAGCCGTTTTTTGGAAACGATCGGATTTCCTTATACGCTTATTGAAGATGCTGGTTATTTATGTCCGGTACTTGATATGAGTGTCTCTTATGGATTACCTTTTAAATACGGTGATACAGCAATTGTGAGAGTAGGTATTGAAAAAACCAACCAAACAAAAACGGTGTACACCTACGAGGTTTATCTTAAGGGCGAAGAGGACAGCGGAAAGAAGCCACGAGTAACAGGCAGGTCTACTCATGGCATTGTTGATAAAGAAAACTTTAGACCGCAAAGCATTAAGCGTAAGTTTCCACAACTTTATGAACGCTATCTTGAAGTGCTTGAATCAGAGGATGTTGCTGAGTCTTGAAGCCCTGGAGCATTGAGTTTTTGCTGATTCGAATGCTACTGAGTCTTGAGTTATTGGAGCTAGATAAACCTGCTGAATTAAAAGATGTGTACTAGGGGATTTTTATTCAGTAAATCCCCACATGCGAACTTCTGGTTCAAGCATTACGCCATCTTTTTGATAGATTTTCTCCTGTATAGCAGAAATAAGATTTCGCACATCTGAAGCAGTTGCGTGGTTGTGATTTACTACAAACCCACAATGCTTTTCGGACACTTGTGCCCCACCTACACTAAAGCCTCTTAAACCAGCGTCTTGCAATAGCTTTCCCACAAAATATCCTTCAGGACGTTTAAACGTTGAGCCTGCTGAAGGCATTTCAAGAGGTTGTTTGTCTTCGCGCTTCTGGCGAAGTTCGTCCATTTTTCTCTTTATTTCTGCAGGATCTTTTTCGAAAAGTTCTAGTGTAGCTTCAACTACTATGAATCCTTGATCCATCATGAGGCTATGACGGTATGACCAACATGCATCTTCTTTGGAAAGCGTGAGAAGCTCTCCAGAAGGGGTAAGTACCTTAACTGAAGTTGCAACATCTTTGAATTCTCCGTCGTATGCACCTGCATTCATAAAGGCAGCTCCACCAATGGAGCCAGGAATTCCGCTTGCAAACTCGTAACCGCCTAATCCTGCTTCAAGGGCTACTTTTGCAACGGCTTCATTAGAAGCGCCCGATTGGCAAATGAGAGTATTACCCGAGCGAGTTATGTTTGCGTAATTATTGGCAAGTTTTATCACAACACCAGAAAGCCCTTCGTCGGCGCAAAGAATGTTTGATCCTAATCCCATTAAGTAAAAAGGAACGTCTTTGTTTTTTGACAGACGAAGAGCGGCTTTAATGTCTGCTAAAGAAGAAGGCAAAACCATAATGTCAGCAGGGCCACCAATTTCAAACGTGGTATGGTTTGCCATTGGTTCATCAAGTAATACCGTTGAATTTGGAAGGGCGTTCATAAGTTCGGTATAGAGTGTTTGTTTGTTATACATTCGTAAGCCTTATCTATAGTGCCGAAAAAAAGCAGTTACTTTTCATTGTCAAAAGATGGAAAAATCTTATCAAAATCATCAGGATTTTTCGTTGCGTATGAAGCGAGTTCCAGGAATTCTTGATACTCATCAGTATCTTGAATCTTCTTATGGGCAGTATCCCACAGTTTCCTAAAACGTTTCTCTTCATCATAGAGTGAATCAGCAGTGGTAGGTAAGTAGGTTAAGAAAACTAGATAGGACACGAAACGGCTTGTATCAATATCAAGTGGTAAGTCCATAAGAGCAGCAGTTTCCGTTTCCTTCTTTTGGAAATCAGTGGATTTGCTGCTCAAGGCGTTAGAAAAGCGTTCAAGTTTAAGGAGCTCCTTGAAGCGTTCTTGGGTATCACAAAAAAGCGGCCTCATAACACCTACTTGCATAGTTGAATACCTTCTAAGGAGGCTCAAGCACTCTTTTGCGTTATCGGGTTTAGCACGTAAAATCCAATTTACGTAGAGTAAAACGGTTCGATCAAGCAGCGAGAGCCATTCTTTTGAGCGAAGATCCAAATCTGTTTCAATATCAAGATTTGATGCGGTGCGAACAAAAGTGATAAGTAATTCTTCGTCATGATTGAGTGTTGCACGACGCAGTGTGGTAAGAAGCTCTCTAACCATACAGTGCTTAACGAATTCCAAGCGGTCAACTTTCACTTCGTCTAAATTCTTCAAGTCGTTTATCATGATGAAAAACCACGTAATGGATGCTTGCTCGATGATTTCAGGAACAATAGAAATGTGTGAATAGGCTTGGAATCGTTGTATTTGAGAAATGAGTTCTGTTAGATAATTACGTGTGCATCCAATTTCAACACAGTCACATACCGTGAGGGAATAGCTCTTCAAAATAGCACGACTTAATTCACCGTTTTCGTTTTTTACTGCTTCACGGTAGAGCTTTGTAAGCTCTTTTGAACAAGCATAGCAAGCTTTCTGATGGAGTCTGCGAATGCGTGCGTCTCCACAATCGTTAATGGTGTTGAGTGCATATACATGGTGAATCTCACGTAAACGCCTTAAGTAGTCAAGAATAAGCTTATCTTTTCCGGTTGAATTTCGAATGATAGTTGCTGCAACATCGCTCATAGAGGAGAGGTTTTGGCGAAATTCTGCATACTCTTTTTCATTGTTGAGACTTTGGACTTCATAAATATTGAACTCGAGTTTGTCTAAAACAGCACCGGGTGCTTTTACAACAAAATGAACAAGCTTTTCAATAGCAAAAAAGAGGTAGATTACGCAAATAAAAGCCCAAAACAGATCAAAAGTAAATACAATCCAAGGAGCAACTTCAATATATGTTCCTACTAAGCCAGAGACAACAAGAAGAGAAATAGTCAGAGAAGTAAATGAAGAAAGACTCAACAACGTAATAGGGAAGCGATTAATAAGAATAGTTCTAATGGTCGTGGAATGATAGGTTTCGTAAGCAGCAAAAATGGTGCGCATGCAGGTTGGAAGCGCAAAGGTAATAGTAGTAATTGAAAGAGTTGTGGTGCTTACACTTAATGTTTTTGTGAGTGAAGGGTCGGGTTGAAAGGGCATGAATACATGAGCAGTGATTGCTAATACAATTGCTGCTACCCATAAAAGAACGTAGTGGGGCAAAAAAGAAATTATGTTTTGGAGAATGTAATGTTCTTCAAGGTTTAGTTTGTATTCTGATTTCATAGACGTACGTTTCGTTCCTTTTCTGCTTTTCAATAGGCCTGGTTATCATCAAAGACAACAGTGGTGCCCTATTGCGCTTTCTATATCAAAACTCTATACTGCATATATATAAATATAATATATATGCTTATTGATAGGATATCTATATCGGCTGATTGCTCGTAGTTGTACGGAAGATATCACAGATAATCATATTGGA
>URBX01000010.1 GCA_900546175.1 uncultured Eggerthella sp.
AATCATCTTGGAAATGATATTATAAAATGATATAATTCAAATTATAATAAATTAATTTTGTAAAAGGAGAAGAAAATGTCAAGAGAAATATGGAAGGCTGGAACTTTTGTATATCCAATTCCAGCTGTAATGGTTACATCTGGAACTTTTGAAAATGCAAATATTATGACGGTTGCTTGGACAGGTATAATAAATACAAATCCAGCAATGTGCTATATATCTGTAAGACCAGAGCGTTATTCATACAATTTAATAAAAGAAAATGGTGAATTTGTTATCAATTTAACAAATGAAAAATTGGCATATGCAACAGATTGGTGTGGTGTAAGGTCAGGCTCTAAATATGATAAATTTAAAGAAATGAAATTAACAAAAGAAAAGGGAAAATTTGTAAAATGTCCACTAATAAAAGAAAGTCCAGTAGCAGTTGAATGCAAAGTGAAGGAAATAAAAGAGCTAGGTAGTCATCATATGATAATTGCAGATGTTTTATCAATTGATGCTGATAAAAAATACATAGATGAAAATGGTGCATTTGATATATCTAAATGCAATTTAATAGCATATTCAAATGGTGGATATTATTCTTTAGGTAAGAAAATTGGAAAATTTGGCTTTTCAGTTGCCAAAAATAAGAAGAAAAGTAAAAATAACTCTTTTAGAGGTTGACATATCTGAAAACAAGTGATAAAATATTTAAGCATATGATTTAAGAAATAGATAGCTTATATAAAATATAGCAAAAATAATTAGCTGGAGGTGTATCTAAAATGGCTGCAAAAGGAGCAAGAGAATCAATAACATTAGCATGTTCAGATTGTAAAAGAAGAAATTATACAACTGAAAAAAATAAAAAAAATACAACAGATAGACTTGAAGTAGTAAAATATTGTCCATTCTGCAAAAAACGTACAACACATAAAGAAACAAAATAACCTTTCAAGGAGGAATTTTTAATGGCTAAAGATGAAAAAAATAAAAAGAATAAAAATCCAAAAAAAAGTTTTCTTAAAGAATCAAAAGCAGAGTTAAAAAAGGTTTCTTGGCCAACACCTAAGAGCTTGGCTAATGATACTGCAACTGTTATAGGAATAGTATTAGTTGTGGCAATTATTGTATTTATATTAGACTTTATATTCTTAGCTTTTAATGAAAATGTTTTAATAAAAGCTGAAGAAAAAATAAAAGGTAATAATACTGTAATAGAACAAACTGTAAATCAATCATCAGATGAAAATACAGAATCAAACACAACTACTGACGAAACAAATACAGAAGATTCAAATGTAACAGAAGAAACTACTACACAAGAAAATACTGAAAATTCTGGAACAGGCAATAATTCAGCTGAGTAATTTTAAGAATACAATTATATAAAGGAGGCTAAAAAAATGTCTCGAGAAAACGAGGAATTAATTCCAAGATGGTATGTAGTACATACATATTCGGGTTATGAAAATAAGGTTAAAAAAGATCTAGAAAACAAAGTTAAAAACAGAGAACTTGAAGATTTCTTTTTCGATATAATTGTACCAATGGAAGAGCAGATTGAAATAAAAGATGGAAAGAAAAAAACTAATTTAAAGAAAGTATTTCCAGGATATGTTTTAATAAAAATGATTGTTACAGAAGAAACTTGGTATATTGTAAGAAATACTAGAGGTGTAACTGGATTCGTTGGATCTGGAACTGACCCAATTCCACTTACTGATGAAGAAATCAGAAGTATGGGATTTGAAAAAGTAGAAGTAAATGTTGATTACGATGTAAATGATTCTGTAAAAATTATTGAAGGTGCGTTCGCTGAATGTGTTGGAACAGTACAGGAAATTAACAAAGAAAAACATAAAGTTAAAGTACTAGTTTCAATGTTTGGTAGAGAAACACCAGTTGAACTTGATTTTTCACAAGTTCAAAAAGTTTAATTTTATAAAGTGTTAATAATTTAAAATTACATAAATTATTTTGTCAATATCATATTAAAGGAGGTGCAATACAGTGGCAGACAACAAGAAAGAAGAATTCAAAATCATAAAACTACAAATTCCTGCAGGTAAAGCTACACCAGCTCCACCAGTAGGACCAGCTTTAGGAGCAAGTGGTGTTAACATTATGCAATTTGTTAAAGAATTCAATGATAGAACTGCAAATCAACCTGGAATGATAATACCAGTTGTTATTACAGTTAATCCAAAGGATAAATCTTTTACATTTGTAACTAAAGTTCCACCAGTAGCAGTATTAATTAAAAAAGCTGCTAAAATTGAAAAAGCTTCAGGAAAGCCAAACAAAGAAAAAGTTGCTACAATAACAAAAGCTCAAGTTAAAGAAATAGCTGAACAAAAAATGCCAGACTTAAATGCTGCATCATTAGAAGCTGCAATGAGTATGGTTGCTGGAACAGCTCGTTCTATGGGTGTTGTAGTTGCTGAATAATAATTAAAATAAAAATTGGGAGAATGTAAACATTCGTTAATACCAAAGGAGGATTAAAATGAAAAAAAATGGAAAGAGATATCAAGAATGCGAAAAGCTTGTTGATAAATCAAAAGTATATCCAGTAGCAGAAGCTATTGAATTATTAGAAAAAATGCCAAAAGCAAAATTTGACGAAACTGTTGAATTGCATGTAAAATTAGGAGTTGATTCTAAACATGCTGATCAACAAGTTAGAGGTACTACAGTACTTCCAAATGGAACAGGTAAAACTTTAAAAGTTTTAGTATTTGCTAAAGGACCTAAAGCTGATGAAGCTGTAAAAGCTGGAGCAGATTATGTAGGTGCTGAAGAATTAATACCAAAAATTGAAAAAGAAAACTGGTTTGATTATGATGTAATCGTAGCTACACCTGATATGATGGGTGTTGTTGGTAGATTAGGTAAAGTATTAGGACCAAAAGGATTAATGCCAAACCCAAAATCTGGAACAGTAACAATGGATGTTACAAAAGCTATACAAGAAATCAAATCTGGTAAAGTTGAATATAGATTAGATAAAACTAATATAATTCACTTAGGATTTGGTAAGGTTTCATTTGGTAAAGATAAATTAGTAGAAAACTATGATGCAATAATGGGAGCTATTTTAAAAGCTAAACCAGCTGCAGCAAAAGGACAATACATTAAGAGTGTTGCAATTTCTACTACTATGGGACCTAGTATGTATATTGATCAAAAATAATTTATAAATAAATAGCCAAAGAAAGTAGGCAACAGTAAGTCCTACCGAGGCATATAATGAACGGATTTATCCAATCTTTATAATGCCTTTGGGCTATGAAGATTGGATTTATTTTTGCAAATTTTTTAGGAGGTGAAATCAAAAAATGGCTAGCGAAAAAGCACTAAAACAAAAAGAAGAATTAGTAAAAGCTTTAGCAGAAAGAATGAAATCTGCAAAAGTTATTATATTAACAGATTACAGAGGAATTAATGTTGCAGATGTAACAAAATTAAGAGCTGACTTAAGAAATACAAACTCAGAATATAAAGTTATCAAAAACAACATTATAAAAAGAGCTCTTGATATGAATGGGGAATCAGCACTTGATGATTTATTAACAGGACCTACTGCAGTATTAATGGGTGATGAAGATTATTTAGAGCCATCAAAAGTTCTTTACAATTTTGCAAAGGATAATGATTTTTACAAAATCAAAGGTGGTATTATAGACGGAAAAGTTATGACAGCAGAAGAAATTATTACACTTGCAAAACTTCCATCAAAACAAGAATTACTTGCAAAACTTGCTGGATGTTTACTTGCAAATATTTCAAAATTGGCTGTTGCGCTTGATCAAGTTAAAGCTCAAAAAGAAGCTGAAAAGAAACAAGCAAAGGCGCTTAAAGAACAGAAAAAGGCACAGAAGAATGCAAAGAAAGAAGGTATCCCTGTAGATGTTGCGGTAAATGCAACCGCACGTTTTTCGGACGCTCAGCCTTCTTCGGGTCATTTTGTGACGAAGCCAAAACGCTCAAAAAAACGTATAGCAGGAATTGTTTTTGGGAGCATTTTTGGCGTGTTGGCTCTTGTGTACCTGGCCGGTTGTGTATGGTTTTGGGGTCATTTCTTCCCAAATTCAGTATTTGGTTCGCATGATGTTTCTTGGGAATCAAGTGAGGAATTTGCTAAAGAATTAGATGGTCGCATTGCTGATTATCGTTTAGAAGTCTCATCAGAAGTTTGTGATTATCAGCTTGCTATCACTGGAGACCAAATTGACGTCAAGATTGATAAAGATGCGGTAAGAAAAGATGCATGCTCAACTCAGAATTTCTTGGCGTGGCCTTATGAAATCTTTCAAAAGCATGATGTAAGCAATGTGGTTCGTGCTTCCTTTAATGAAGAAGTGCTCAATAACATTATTGATGCTTCAATAGCTGAATATAACCCTACGGCTGAACCTTCTGCCGATGCAACTATTACTTATAATGACGACTTCAAAACCTTTTTCCTTACACCTCAAGTGTATGGAAAGCAAATAGATGCTGATTCTTTTAAGAAATCCATTAAAGAATCAATTCGCGTTGTTTCCTCTTCGTATGAGGTAACCAATGATGACTTCATTAAGCCAGTTATTACCGCCGATGATCCTCGTTTGCAAAAAGCTCTTGAAACCGCAAATGGATATATTGAAGGTGAAATTCCTCTCACTATGAATGGAACGGTTGATGCAGGAAAGGTTGATAAGAAAACTATTGCTTCATGGATTGTATTAGATGAAAACCTTGAAGCATCTCTAAGTAATGAACTCCTTGCTCAGTGGGTTGATGCTCTTTCACAAGATATGAATACGGCTGGCGCAACTAAAACTTGGGTTCGTGCCGATGGGAAAGAATGTACCGTAAGTGGTGGTGTATATGGTTGGAAGGTTGATACTACAGGTTTAGAAGAGACGATTCTCAACCAGATTACTACCAAAAACTACGCAACAATTGATATTCCTTGTAGCCAAACTGCCGATCGCTATACACCAGCAGGAGGTCGTGATTTTGGTTCATATGTTGACGTTGACATTACCGAGCAACGCGTTCGCTATTACAGTGAATCGGACGAGTTGATTTATGAATGCAATTGCGTAACTGGTCTTCCTACTGCTGGTCGCGCAACACCAAAGGGTTCATATTATTTGCGTTTAAAGCAGTCTCCTGCAACGCTGGTTTCAAGCACAAAGGACGAAGAAGGTAAACCAACCTATGAGACCAAGGTTAGTTATTGGATGCCATTTATCGGCAATAGTGTTGGTTTGCATGATGCAACCTGGCAGTCTTCTTTTGGAGGAAACAGGTACTTATCTAATGGTTCTCATGGTTGCGTTAATTTGTCATACAACGACGCGAAGTGGTTTTATGAAAACCTTCCTGTCAATACCTGCGTAATTACTCACGGTTAAGACAAGTCTTGAGTGTGCCTAAAATTGTGCGCTCAGCTTTTTGAGGATGGCATATGGTGCAAGAAGAAACATATCGCTTTTTTGGTGCACAAGAAGAGGGCATTATTGGAGTGCGAAATGGTTCATTCAATAATGCTCCTATAGGCGTGTTCGACTCAGGCTTTGGTGGCCTAACGGTAGTTCGCGAAATAATGAAAGCGCTTCCTGGCGAAAGCATTATCTATTTTGGTGATACGAATCATTGCCCCTATGGCCCTCGCCCTCAAGAAGAAGTAAAGGGTTTTGTAAAAGACATTTGCTCCTGGATGGTTAAGCAGGGTGTCAAAATGATTGTAATTGCGTGCAATACTGCAACCGCGGCGGGCTTGACTATGGCACAACAGACCTTCGATTTGCCAGTATTGGGCGTTGTGGAACCTGGTGCACGTGCTGCTGCTCGAGCAACGAAAAACAGGCGTGTAGGGGTTATTGCAACTAAAGGAACGGTTGAATCAGGGGTCTATACTCACGCTATTCGCAATATCGATGCGGGCATTACGGTTTTTTCGGTAGCTACTCCTCGATTTGTAGAAATAGCAGAGTTAGGCATCCGCATGGCAAAAGGGCCAATAGAAAACTACACTTCGCTTGCTTCTAAGGTGTATATTCGCCCTGAATTCCAAGAAATTGCTCAGGATTATCTTGATCCATTACGAAAGTGCAATATTGATACTTTGGTTTTAGGTTGTACTCATTTCCCTTTACTGAAAGCTCTTATCGGGGGAGTAATTGGGGTTAATGTGGTATTGGTCTCTTCTGCAACAGAAGTTGCAGCCGATTGTAAAGATATGCTGATTCGTCAAGGAAATTGCGCACAACCAAACCATATCCCGGAGTATCAGTTTTACACTTCAGGAAAAAACATTGAGGAATTTAGAAGTTTCGGTGCCCGTGTTTTGCGCTTTCCTCTTGATAGCCTCAAGCAGATTGATATTTGCTAAGAGGCAATGGTGTGCTTTGAGTTAATGAGATAAAGGTATTTATATGAAAGAAGTAATAATCGCTACAAATAACGCCCATAAAGTTTCAGAGATTAAAAATGCACTCGACTTTGAAGGATGGAGCTTCCGTACGCTCAAGGAGGCGGGAATCGTATCTGATCCGGAAGAAACGGGCACTACTTTTCTTGAGAATGCGCGTATAAAGGCTCGTGCGGCTTTTGAGGCCTCTGGAAAGCCTTCCTTGGCTGATGATTCGGGATTGATTGTAGACGCCCTTGACGGCGCTCCAGGAGTCTTTTCGTCCCGTTATGCAGGTGAAGAGGGTAATGACGAAGCGAACAACCAAAAGCTTCTTTCAGCTCTTAAGCAGGTTCCTTTCGAAAAACGTACGGCTCGTTTTATGTGTTGTTTGGTCTTTATTGATGAAGATGGCTCGGAAACAACAGCGCAGGGCACTATTGAAGGCCGCATTGGGTATGAGGCTCGTGGTGAGGAAGGGTTTGGATATGACCCTCTGTTTTTAGCAGAGCAGTACAATTTCGAGGTCACCACCGCAGAGATTTCTCAAGCTGAAAAGAACAAAATCTCTCACAGAGGAAATGCTTTAAGAAATTTACGAAAAAAACTATTGGCAAAATAAAAAATATCTGTATAATAATTTCTTGCCGTCGGGATGTGGCGCAGTTTGGTAGCGCGCCTGCTTTGGGAGCAGGATGTCGCAGGTTCGAATCCTGTCATCCCGACCATTTTTTTTACCATTATGCGGGTGTAGTTCAATGGTAGAACTCCAGCCTTCCAAGCTGGTCACGCGGGTTCGATTCCCGTCACCCGCTCCATATAGTATCTGTGCCCGTTCGGGCTTTTTTTATGTCTTGTTTTCAAATATTGCTAATTCTTAGGGCCAATCCTTGGAGACATCTTGGAGCCATCCCTTAATCTTGGGATTATTGGAACAAATGTGGATATGAGGGGACATAATAACCGCAGATAAGGGGCTTCCCTTAGTCTTAGCGTTTATGTAAGCCTGGCTTTTGGGTTAAGTGTATTTCTAGGCCTTTGCAGCGGGAAAATAGTAGTGGCTCATAAAGTTTATGAAGTTTTTTGTTACTTCGGATTGCGCAGCATTTCGCTTTTGAATCATATATACCTTGTGGAAGTTCTCAGGTGCTTCTTTAAGGGGGAGGAATGCCACGTCGTCAAAGGCCTTTACTAAAAATGAATAGCAAAGCAATCCTATTGATTCAGGGTTAGAGGTTACCAAAGAAGAAATAGTAATCTCATCACTATAGGCAAACTCGATATCAAGGTGAGCATCTTTCACTACATTGAGCGTTTCTTCATAGGCAGGATTGCCGGGCGCATAAGCAAAGACATGAAATCCTTTTAGGTCATCAAGTGTAAGAATTTCTTTTGATGATAGTGGATTAGTTTTATGAACTGCAACAGCTAATTCTTGGGACCAAATATGGCGATAAATGAGATTCTTTTGCTCTTGGGTTCTGCTTGCGAAGATGACATCAAGAGCGTCTTCTTCTAAGAGCTTCGTTAAATCTACCGTAAAGCCTTGAGTAATTTTGATCTGAAGATTATTGCCGTATTCTTCGTTAAAATCTGCAACTGCTCTAGACCATTCTTTTCCTTGCATTGCATAAAGGGTACCAAGGTTTAATTTGGCATTAGTTTTACCAACATGCTCTTTTACTGCATCTTTTCCTCTTTCAATATTTTGAAGAGCGAGGGTAATGTAGTAATAAAAATCTTTGCCACAATCGGTAAGTTCAATTTGGTTTTTTGAGCGATAAAAAAGTTGAGCGCCAAGCTCTTTTTCTAATGAAGAGATAGCAATCGAAAGAGCAGGCTGAGTTATATATAACTCAGATGCAGCTTTAGTGTAATGTTTGACTTCTGCAAGTTTTTTGAAATACGTAAGTTGGGAAAGATTCATAGATGCCCCCTGAAGCTTATAAATTATTTTAATAAAAAAATTTCATATAAGCAAAAGAAGAAAAAAGAGGACAAGAAATAATCCCCCTTCTTGTCCTCAAATTGATGAAAGATGGGGTAGTAGACACACGTTTATTATCTGCTACCCCTGAAAGAATTATGCTGGTTGAGCGAATTTGTTTCTGGAATCCTTTTGTTAGTTGATATCCACAAATTGCTTTGTATCAACTGATTCCTGAATAGCGTTGATAATCTTTAAAGTTTCAAGAGCATCTTCGCCCGAGCAACGAGGAATTGTTTCTCTACCTGTACACAAATCAACAAAGTGCTCAAGTTCAGCAGTCATAGGATCGTTTTTCTCAACATTAAAGTGTTCTTTAATAAGAGGTTGAAGCCATCCATAGTGGTCGTCATCTGCATAGTGGTAATAATCCATGTTTGGGAAGCCGAACGAACCTTTGGTGCCAAAAATACGAAGGCTGTTTTCGCCAGGCATCATA
The DNA here is from genome assembly GCA_900546175.1 of uncultured Eggerthella sp. Lineage (GTDB taxonomy): Bacteria > Actinomycetota > Coriobacteriia > Coriobacteriales > Eggerthellaceae > Anaerotardibacter. The sequence continues at coordinate 8,818 of URBX01000010.1, forward strand.
GTGAAAAAGGTGTTTTCTTCAGCTGCTAAGTCGTAATTCCAAGCAGAAGGAGTACCGTCAGAAACCCAATATGAAGCAGTAATACCACCTTCAAACTCTAGAACAACCGAAACGGAATCCTCAACTTCATTGCCACGAATGGTGTTTCTGCCAGCTGCATATACGCGTTGGCATTTTGCACCAATAGCGAAGTTTAAATCGTCCATGTCATGAATAGTGTTGATAAGAAGAGGACCGCCACCTTTTTTGGTGTGCCATTCAACATCAAAGTAGTTATAAGGCTTTGCAATTGCGTAGGTTGATTGGATTCCTACCAAATCGCCCAATTTGCCAGAAGAAATAAATTCTTTGAGGAATTGATAGCGTGATCCGCTACGGCGATGGTGGCCAATCAAGAGATTAGCACCTGCTTCTTTGCAAGCAGCGATAATTTCGTTTGCTTCTTCAACGGTATTTGCAATAGGTTTTTCCAAAAGAATATTCTTAATGCCAGCAGCAAGACATGCCTTTGTGGAAGAAACGTGCAAGCCGTTTGGAAGTGCAATTGCAACCGCATCAAGGGGCACTTCGTTTAAGAGATCATTGAAATCTGCATAGAGCGGAGTGTCGAGCTCTTTTGCAACATCTTCAGCTTGCTGGCCAAATCCTGCAACGGCAACAAGATCAAGTTCGCTATTCTTCTTTGCATCTCGTGCAATTTTGCTTCCTTGATTGAGGCCAAAAACCGCAAAACGAATTCCCATAATATGGTCCCCTTTCAATTACCTCAGTAAAGTGCTTTGTTTTTTGCTTGGTTAACCTGCATAAAAGCGTACCGAGCACACCGAAGGCGAAGCAGGTTAATCGTTGTAACCTTATTGTTATTCTCTCGAAGAATTTAAGCAAATTGAATTGATTTACTGATGATTTATCGTCATAAGTTTTACTTATATTTGTTTGGTTTTTGTTATTCGCTGATAAGCTTAATTCCTTCTTCAAGGGTTTTTTCGTTCAAGGTGCCCAGAACTTTTGCTCTCTGATTTCCCTGAGCATCAATAAAAAAGGTCATGGGAACTGAATATACCCCGTATGTTTGGGATGCATTTAATTGAGTGTCGAAGAGAATAGGGAAGGTATAGGATTGAGCTTCAATAAACGAAGAAGCACTTTCTATTGTTTCGCTTTTTCCATCGGTTAGATTAACCATGAGAAATACAATTGTCTCACCGTGTTTTTCGTATTGCGATTCAAATAAAGGCATTTCGCTTCTACACGGACCACACCAGCTTGCCCAGAAATTGAGCACAACGGGCTTTCCTTGGTAATCCGAGAGGTTATGTGGGTTTCCGCCGTGGTCATAAACCGTGAAATCTTTGGCAGGAATCACTTCATTTTCATTTGTTTTTGTAGCCACTCCGTTAAGGGAGTTGAATGAGGTAGATACTTCTTTTTCAAGAGCGTTATAGAGTAGGGATGCTCCAACCACAATCACTATGAGGACAATGCCTACAAGAAATAGTTTTTTCTTTTTACTCATAGCATCTCCTTTTAATTAGCTACTTAACAATCCGAGAATCCAACCCAGGGTTCCTGTTGCCATCAGTAATCCAAGTACAATAAGAAACAGTCCGCTTGTGGTATTAATGAGCCGGTAATGAGTCTTAATCCATTGGAATGCTGATTTGAGATAGTCGATAAGCACTGCACTCAAAACAAAAGGAATGCCTAAACCAAGCGAATAAGCTAACAGCATAAACGCACCTTTTACTGCCTGGGCTTGCTGAGAGGCAAGCATGAGCGCGGATCCTAAAAACGCACCTACGCAGGGAGTCCAACCAATAGAAAAAACTATGCCAAGCAAAAACGCTTTATAAAAGGTCATTTGGTTGATGGATTCTGTTTTGGTTGATCCTTTAAAGAGGGAGAACGAAAAAACACCAAGGTAGTTGAGGCCAAAAATAATAACAACTAAACCAGTGATTATATTGAGTACAGTTTGATATTCTCCTAGAAAAGAGCCGATACTTCCTGCAAGGACACCAAGCGTAAGGAACACTAACGTAAAACCAGTAACAAAGCCAAGGGATCCCTTAAGAGTTGCAAGGGTGCTTCGCTCGCCACCACCGGCAAAATAAAAGACATAAATGGGAAGCATGGGAAGAAGGCAGGGTGAGATAAATGTAATAATGCCTTCAAGGAATGAGATGAAGTATTCCATGATTAGTTCCTAAAAACTGGCGCGCCCAGCAGGATTCGAACCTGCGACCTTTGGATTAGAAGTCGCGCCGATAAGTTTTCTGCCGTTTGATTATGTTACTTTAAGTGCGATTTAATAACTATAGTTTCAGTTTTGTAATTATACCAAGTGTAAAGACGGTGTAATTTTACACCAATCTTTTACACCAGCTTTGTCCACTTGGCCATAACATAGTTTCCGTCGGAGGTTTTATACCAATTTTCGCCAGTGTTGTTCTTAATAACTTCGCCAGTAATTACAATCTTTTCGTCTGGGCGAAGCGTCTTGACGATAGGAGAGTTCTTGGAAGGTTCCTTACGAACATTAAGATGGGTTGAAGCATAAACATAATGTTCTTCAGCTTCCGGAATCTCTTCATTCTCTTTAAGAAGTTTTTCGAGCTCCTCTTTTTTGGCATTGTCGCTGTATTCAATTCCCGCTTCATCAAGTAGTTGTTTAAGTTCTGCAACGGTCATAGAATCCTCCTTAGTAACTCATAGATATTTGTAATTAATAGTTTCCCGAATTCGTCACATAAGGAGTTCGCACCAGGTGTGCTGACCACAAACTCCATCCCATTCACTTGGCTGGTCTGGGAATGCGTCTTTCTGGAAGTTTCGTAAAGCGGTTTCGGTTTTAGAACCAAACTCGCCATCAATTCCACTAACGGAATATCCTTTAGCTTCAAGAATTGACTGCATTGCAAACACTGAGTTATTTGGATTATTAATGCCTGAACCGTTACGAATCGTAGGTAACTGTGCCATGTCGAATACTCCTGATGTTGTTATAGAAGATGTTGAAGGTGGTTTTGATTTAGTGCCGCTCCATTCTGGCCTACCAAAGCCGAGAATATACCAAGAAGAACCAACTGAACCGTATGTACGCGTTCGTTTCTGAACTTGACCGCCATTTGCATTGCTTCCAGCACTCGTGTTTCCTTCAATGGTAGTAACGCTTGAGGATCCATTTCGAGAAACTACGATACCGACATGACAAGCTGTTTTCTTGCTAGCGAAGAAAACAATATCTCCTGGCTGAGGTTTCTCTTCACGGTCAAGCCATTGTCCACGTTTTTTGAAGAAGTCTACATGATACGGACAGTAAGCATACTTACCTACAATATCCAATGCTCCAGCCTTGTCAGCACACCAGCTTACGAACATGTCGCACCAAGGTTCTCCATTCATGCCATACCATTCTGCGTACTTGACACGATTAGAACCAGATGGGCTTTCGCAGGTTCCGATTTGCGATTCTGCAATAGCGATTAAGTCTTGTGCCGTTGCCATTATTGATCCTGCTTTGCGTGCTTTGCGCGAGAAATCAATTCATCATCGTCTTCGCTTTCGCTGATATGTTCACGATTCAATGCAATCTGACTGTCTTCAATTCCTGGCGTTGTTGGGTCAACTACAACGCCAAGCAGTACAAGCAAGTTGACAAATACACCAATTGCCTGGATTGTTTGCTCTTCGCTAATTGGTGGAACAACTTCAAAAATTCCAAGGCACTGGTAGATAAATGCAATAACAGTAGTAATGATTGCAACAAGTGTAGTTTTGTTCTGAAAACGTAATGAGATATTCAAGATTTACTCCTTCTTTTCCATTGGAAGTGCGAGCGTTATTTTTAGTTGTTCTTTTACGTATGAATTACCGCCTAAGCTCCAATACTCACGAGCCATTTCTTGAAGCACTTCTGCCTCATTTGGCGGTAAATATCCTTCAGCCTGCCAATGCCTGCATGAGTGAGTTATGCGGTCTTTTAGAAGATATTTGCTTGCTCTGTTGCTTGCATCAAGTTTGGATACGATACCTTTAATGTTTTTTGAGACAATTCCAACTAAACCAAGTATTACTGCTGAAATAATCGAAGGCATTGCTAATAGTAGGTATTCCACGCTTCTTCTTTCCTCTTTGTTCATTTTGAAATGATTGTCTATTTGAAGTCACAAAAAAGACCCTCCGAAGAGGGTCAATCGTTGTTTCTTATTTTGAATCTAAAAGATTATTACTGTTCTTCTAAAAGAGCTCTAACGGCTTCTCGCCAGCGAGCAGGAACTTCCTCTAATGTCATTTTGCCAGCAATAATCTGCTTGTAGTAAATCTTTGCCATGTCTATTCTCCAATCATTCCAGCAACTATGCCAGCCAGTTCACAAAGAGCATCCTGCACATCAGACATTGAAGCTTCGTTGTCTGCGCTGATTTCAGCAATCTCAACAAGTGCTTCCTGAATGTCTGCAACATCTTTTGGAAGTGCTTCAATTTGCTTATGCTTTAATTCTTCAGCTTTCGCTTCTTCTATACGTGCAAGCTCTTCAGCTGTGTATTCGTGCCAAGCCTCGACTACCTCATAGTCGGAATCATACCACGCAAATTTTTTCACGTTGTCTATAGGTGTCGCCGTTGGCTTGATGCGAGTTACTATTTCGTAATATCCGTTTGTCATTGTTTCACCTACTTCCAAAATCCAGAAGCATGTAGGCAGATTCGATACTTTCTTAATTCGTATTTTCCGAACGATGTAATCGCGTAATGGGGATACCTTGAATAGTATCCGTCGCTATCAGCAACAGCACCGCTATCATAGTACGTTAGAAGCCAACTGTTTCCAGTTGTGCCGTTTGCTGAACCTACGAAATGAGGTTTCTTTATTGGGAAAGGGAGTGGTATAGAACTCTTAGTACCAGAATCATATCCGCTACCCCATGGTTGATCAATAGCTGTTGAATATTCAGTTTGATAATAGCAGTCTGCCCAACCGCTCGAATACTTAAAGAATGTCCAATCGCCAGACGTGCCTTGTGCAACGATTGAATCCACGCCAGAAACCGACCGCTCTTCAAATAGTGCCTCAACGCCATCAAGATTAATACCGTCAAGCTTTACACGAGCGAATGCGTACTGAACAGAAGAGTCTCCGTCTAAGATTGATCCTCCAAAAACCGAAGGATCTGCCGGCTTTTCGCTTGATGCAGGTGTTCCTGCAATTACTTCAAAAGATACGCTTTCAATGTTGTTGTTTCCGACTGAGTAGTTGATAGCAATAATGTCGTTACGCTTATACCCAGTAGTTCCGTTAACGATAGAAACATCTTCGCCTGCACCAGTAATGCGAACATGTCTGCCTTCAAGGATGATTTCACCAGGAGCAATATGTATTTGGTTTGCGCTTACTGCAGTTAATTCACAACCGCTAAGAATGTAAGAACCCGGACCAAAGATGCAAGCATTAAGAGCACCAATATCGGCAGAGTCAACGTGCGGAGTTCCGCTCTTGCCTGTTATTAATTCTAAAGCCATTCAGTGACCTCTTTCATAGTTGTTTATGAAAGAAACGATAGACATCATGTCACTATAAGAAGTCTCGAATAACCACATCCCCAGCTTCATAAGTTGTGCTTATTTCTTCTCTGTGGTTAATGGAGACAATCTTTTTATTGATTGGAATTTCTACAATCGTATCTGTCTTCGAATCGTAAACACAGGCAATGTCATCGATTCTATAATCGTGCATTCCAAGGCTTACTAGTTCGGCTTCTTTGAAGATTTGGTATTCCTTCAGTTTTTTCTTTCCGTCTTCGATGAGCTTTTCTGAGTTAGCGTTTGAATAATCGTATACTTCGCTTCTGTCGTAAACACCAGAAAATGTCCTTGTTTGAGATATATTTCCATTACCATCAGCATAAAGATGTATTACTGTACGGTCTTTTAGCTCGCCTTCACCAAGACAAATGAGGTGGTTAATAGGTAACGAGTGGTTTGTTGTCTTAACAACTGCATCAAATAGCCTTATTGGAGTTAGGGAAAGATTAGCCTTGCCGTTTGCGCATGTTATAACAAGGCTCTGGTCAAGATTTGAAAGCATTGCTCTTATACCGTCAAAAGCGGTTACGTACCTACTGAATTGATAATCAGCAATCAAACCAGAACTGCTAGAAGCGGCAGAGAAGATACCGTCTAGTCCAATGCGTTTAATGAGAGCGTCGATAACGCTGTTAACTTCACCAGATACGGTCAAATAGTCTTTTCCTTCGTCAGGCTCTAGCACTTTTGAGCATAGTAATCCGTGCCACGTTGGACCGTTATAGATAACACGTTTTCCGTCTGGGTCATTAGTAATGCTTGTTACCATGCCTCCGTATTCAGTTCCGTCATAGTATATGAAATCAAACGGCAAAATACTGTCTTCGGTTTGTGGCATAACTAGCTCGAAATCGTTTTCGTCTACACCAAATGCGAACTCTGCATAAGAAGGCTTAATTGTTCGAATATCGTTAAGTTTGTTGTCAGCATGAATTAATAACATTACTAGCTCCAAACAGGTTCGGAACGTTTTTCTTTAATAACGATGTCATAAGAAGAAGCATTGCTTGAAGAAACACTAGATAAACCTTCTTTGACTGTCTCGAAGATGTAAGAACCTGATCCTTTGCCTCCAACAAGTCTTTTTCCAAATACATTAGAAGCATTTCCGTAAGCATCGTACAGAAGGACAGTTTTGTCTTCTGAATTAATTTCAAGGATTCCGAACTCTGGAACGTTTACGTTAACGCCGTATCTATTGTTATCTATGTCGATTGATGGACTATGTGCGGGTCCATAGATACGAATAATGACATCACATTGAAGCAGTGAGGTATTGTTGATAGTGCTGGTTTTGCGACTTCCAGAATTGTAATCGTGAGGATAATCATAAGAGAAGTCCAGATACTCGTAGTCGCCTTGACTGTAATTCTCATTGTCAAAGTGATAAGTATTTAGTTTGTACCATTCGCGAGCAAGCACAAGAATGCTAAGTGTGCATTCAAAGTACTTGCCGCTATACCACCAGTTATTAGCATCACGTGCGAATACATAGCAATCGAGATTCCAACCATTAATAGTGATCTTGCCGGGTTTTTTGTCAACAATATCACGCTCTGTAATTGAGATGAGACGTTCTCTTAGCTCAAGGCCACTATCTTCACTTTCTGCTGCAATTCCTACTTTCAATTCAAGTTCTTCGGTGTCTTTGTAGAATTCGTTTAGCCTGCCATTGTCGATAGAGTACGACCACTTTGCAGAGCGAAGCGAGTTCTCAAAGAAGTGAAGTTCGGTTTCTTCTCCACCGAAAATAATAGATTCACCTCGATTGTTGGTATATTTAATAGCGATTTCCACTAGTAGCTCCTAACAATTCGAGCAAATTCACGATTGTTAATAGTTAATGATTCGGTTTCAAGCTGTTTGGATACATTCTTCAGAATCCTGATCATTTCGTCAGATTTGCGAGAACCAGAAGCGGTGTCTGCGGTGATGTTTGTAGACAATCCACCAAGAAGAGTATTTCCCAATTGAGATTGCATATAACTTGCTGTGCTTGTCAGTTCGTCTGTGAGAGCACTCAATGGCTTTATTGCGCTTGAAGTATTCTTATCAATACCTTCACCGATACCGGCAGGAATCCACCTACCTACTTCATCTCTAAATACAGTAGAAGGCGAGTGAATACCGAGTGACGCTTTAATGTTATTGATTGCGCCATCTACTATGTTTTTGAGAGCATCTGCTACAGCACCAGGAGCAGACATGATGCCATTTACGATACCTTGCACAATATTAGAGCCGATAGACACTACCTGTCCTGGAATTTCTTGCAATCGGTTAATAAGGTTTGATGCGAATTGAGAAGCGGCATCAATAGCACCAGAAGCCATGCCAGATACAAAGTTCCATATATTGCTAATGATGTAGTCAAAAGCAGCAGCAACGCTATCTGGGATACTTGAAATCATAGAGACGAAGTCTTGAAACGATTGGACAATTACATCAATAGCACCACCAATAGCACCAGTAATAGCTCCCCATGCTTCGTTAATTGCGTTTCTTACATCTTCGTTTGTCATGTAGAGTGTTATGAGATACCCTACTAGGAAGGCGATAACGGCAACTACTAAACCAATAGGATTAGCGGCAAGTACGCCATTAAACGCAGCAAATGCTCCTGTTGCTGCAGATATTAATCCTGAAACAAAGCTGACAATTTGAAAGCCCATAAATGCAGCAACTATAGCTCCAATAAGTGGTGCTAGGTCATTGAAGTTGTCTTTAATCCAGCCCACGGCATCAACAGCTACTTTTCCGAAGTCATTTATTGCGTTTTTAATCGTGTCGAACATCGCAGTAATCTCGCCATTTGAGTTAATTTCATCGACTATCTCACCGAGATTTCTAACGATAGCGTTTCCTACGTTATTCATAGAGGTTTCGATGCCACCAGTAGCACTCTTTACGCCCTCTGAGAGAGCTACGATACCTTCTCCTCCGTTTTTGTCGAGGTCTACGAGTGCCTGGGTGAACTCTTCGCTAGAGATTTTTCCGCTATTAAGAGCATCCCTAAGCTGTGAAGCAGAAGCATCTGCTCCAAGCATAGAACGCGCTACGGTATCAAGAAAGCCAGGTGCTGCTTGATTAATGCTGTTCCAGGATTGCATATCGTACTTACCAGAGGTAATCATCTGATTAAGCTGGGTAATTGCATTGGTTACGTCTGCTGAAGAAGCACCAAACATAAGGAAACCATCATTGAGTGCAATCGCAACATCAGTTGCCTTATCTAAGTCTCCGATAGACATGGCTAACTGTTGAGCATTGCCTACAATTTCATCAAGTGTTGTAGGAAGTCCTTGAATGCCGTCTGACATCTTTTTTATTGAAGATTCGGCTTCTTCAGCAGAAAAACCAATGTTCTGCATTACTTTTGGAAATTGGTTGAGTTTGTCTACTCGACTAATAGCACCATCTAAAGAAGAATAAATCATTGATGCTGCTTGACTAAATACGTTAGCCAGAACATTACCAATCATCGAGCCTTTAATAGCTGTAGATAAAGAGCTTTCTGTTGACTTTCCCAGATCATTAATCGCTCTGTCGTAATCAGACTTGTCAAGCAGCATTTGAATTTTGACTTGGCCGTCAGCCATGCGATTTACTCCCCTCGAAGTCTACTATTAGCGACAGCCTCCTCATTTGTCCTCGCTGGGAGCATCAAGATAGTTTTCTTCTCTCTAAGAGCCTTCTTTTCTTCTTTTGAGAGGTTTTTATCTTCAAGGTCTGCCGCCCTTGTTTGAATTGCCTCTATAGTCCTAGAAGAGTCACTGAGCCCGTTAAATAGAGCCATAAATCTAAACCAGTGAATACTTGTTGAAGGGTCTGTTATGTCGAGATTGTATTCTCTTTGGAAATCAGCGATAACACGCTCTGAGTCATAGTCCCAGTCAAAGATACGAAGCTTCGAAATCTTTCTTTCTCTAAGTGTTTTTGGTCGCTCAGGCTCGTGTTCGGTTTTTCTAGCAAGAAAAAGAAAAACGGCGTTTAGGGCATCTTCTGGCTCCGACATAGCAATCTGGTAAGGAGTTGGAGATTTTCCTTCTCTGCTGAATAAAAGAGCAATAATTGCAGATATTTGCTTATTAATATCAACATCTTTACGGTCAAGGAGTCTCCAAGTATCAATCCAGGAGCGGAAATCCGTATTGATTGGAACCGCTTCCCCATTAATTTGAACGCTACCAGGAAGACCTCCAGTAATAATGCTACGCATTAGCCAACATTGAGTTCAGATAGTAAGTCCTGAATACTATCTTCGCTTTTCTGTGCTTGGGTTTCTTCGTAGATATATTTCAGCAATTCAATTTCTTGGATAACATTGTGCGGACGGTCTTTAAAAATCTCATCTGCAGCACTCTGGCCAAGGTATGCGGCAATTGTTTCACGAAGCGCAATAGACACTTCTAAATTTGCCTGTTTACTCTTAGAAAGCTTCTCAGGTGTCATCTTTGAAATCTTTAACTTGACAGCGTTTAAGGCATCTGCCGCTTTAGCGTCTCCTTGAACAACGGTATATTCTTTGCCTTGGATTTTGAGTTTGATTGAGCGGTTCTTAAACTTGAATCCCATGTAATCCTCCTAAATAAAAAGCCACAACGAAACGGCTGAAAGGTACGAAAGAGCCGTCTCGCTATGGCGAATTGGTTTTTGTTATTCGAATGCAGTGCCAGACCAAGTACCCTTAGTCCAGTTTTCGTCATTCATGGTGAGCTTACCCTTCAACTTGATAGGTTCACCAGAAGAGTTCTTATCAAGTGCAGAAGGAGTGAGCAAGAATGCAGCCTTCTTAGCGGTGTGAGCATTAGATTCACCAAGCCAAGTATAGACACGGCAAACCTCTACTGCTACGTTAGAGTCGTCTTCATGCTCAATCAAGAATGCGTCAAGAGCATTATTTGAATACAGATCCTTTTCGTATTCGATAGAAGCAGACTTAGAGATAGTAAATGAAGGCTTTTTCTTGGTGTCGATGTAAGAAGGGTCATAAGTCTCTGCGTCATCATCGAATTCCCAAGAAAGAAGATTAGTTACGTTTTGCCAAGAAGGAGTCTCAGCGGAACCGATATTAATCCAGTCCTGAAGTTCGTGTCCCCAAATTGGCAAGGAAGTCTCATCCATTGTGACCTACTTTCAATTAGTTTTCTTGTAGTTCAAGTCAAAAGTGAGTTGCCAATCCTCGAATATATTCGTTCTGCCCAAACAAGTTGGAACAGAGGAAAGAGGGCGAGTATAGGCAACATAATTGTCGAAAGAAACACAGTTGTTTATAAATTCACGAGATACCTTAGAGAGAAGCGCAGCGGCGTCTAGGCGGTCTTGTTCATCAATGGCGGCAACTCGAAGAGTAAGAGCGAAGGGGATTGAGATTAGCTGTTCACCAGAAATGTAACGATTGCTCGTAGTTCCTGCTTCGAGAAGAGTAATCATCATGCGTGGCAAAATGCCTGGTTCTGCAGTCAGCTCTTCGAAATGTACCTGAATAGTATCATCAATATTAGAAACAATATCTGATACCAAATCAAGGATACTTGTAGCAAGTGTTGCATCGTATAGAACTGCTCTAGTTTCCATTCATAATCCTTTTGATTGCTTCTTGGGCTTCTTTTGTCCATTGCGATGATTTAGCTGATTTGGCTTTATCAAACCACTTAGGACCAGTGCCAGCAGTTGTGTAATGAGAGAATTGATTGTCATACTGAACTCGTGCGTACTTAACGGAACCACCACCGTAGATAAGCAAACCATTTTCAGGCTGGCTGTTTGTTTCGGCGGTAGTTCTAAGCCTTCCTTTTCTCATTGGTACGTAAGGCTTAGAGTCTCGTCTTGCAGCTAAAACAAGTGTTTTTAACACTGCTTTTCGAGCAAGTTCACCCTTGGTGATAGCTCGATTCACATTCACTTCTTTAACTTTAAGTCTCAGGCTCATGACAGTACCGCTTCGTAGTGATCAGGATTAACTCCGATACAGATAGGAGAGACGCTGTAAACAACATAGGAATCTGTTGGTGGCTCTACCGATTCGTTGATTCCTGGAAATACTCTATCTCCGCTCTTAAAAGGTTTCTCTTTGCACTTAACAAGAAGAGTTGCTTGTCTTGCAGAAGCGTCTCCACCAGTAGACGCATTTGCTCCTTCTACTGGTTCGAATCGGCAATTATTAATAAATGCCTTATTCCAGACAGCTTCACGTCCTTTTATTTCCTTAAACCACACGGTTACGGTGTTAGGATACATAGCCATTAGAGAACCACACTTACCAAGTCAGTACCGCTAAGTTCGCGCTCAATAGCCGCCTCTACAGTATTAGAGCTAGTAAATTTATCGGAGTATGTTGCGCTTACTTGACCTGCAGAGTAAGAGGAAAGACCAGAGGTGCCGTTTGCCTGTGCTTCGATTGCGGCACAAACAGCATTCTTTACCGGTTCTTGCTCTTCGATCTCTTCCAAGTTGTGAATAGCTAAACGCTGTGCAACGCGAGCGCAGGCTACTGGCAGTTCGCCATTGAAATTATTTTCATCAAGCGAACCGCCCCAGCTTGAATAGTAACTATAGGAAGGTGTTAGTTCTTTAAGCATTTCAGTAGCCTACTTTCGCGAATTTGCTTAGGTCTAACCCTGAGCGATTGTTGCCTTAACAACAAAGTCAACATATTCAGGGAACACTTTGATTGCAGTCCAAGCAACAGTGTCGTAGCAAAGGTTCTTCAACTCTGCAGAGTGAGCGATGGCAACAATACCAGTCTCGTCAGAAGTAAAGCCGAAGCCAAGCTCAGCACCGTTAGAAGCGTTGATATAGTAAACCTTCATATTCTCAGAAGCGGTGCAGTAGAGGTTTCCTTCAGTTACCTTCGCGGTGCCGATGAGGTTACCAAGACCAGCGAAGCCTTCTACGTACTGCAAACCGAAAGCAGTGATAACTTCCTTTTCGCCAATTGCTGCAGCAAAATCTACTGGGTTGCAGAAGAAAACAGGAGTGAAGTCGCCATAATCTTCCATAGCATTTTGAAGCTTTGCAAAAGCGTTCAAAGCAGCCTTGATCATGTCAGTGCCAGAAGCAGTACCAGTGCCAGTTTCAAGACCAGCGATAAGTCCTGCCTTAATGTCGCCCTGCATCTCTGCTACAAGCTTGTTGTCCTTAGCGGTTACAGCGTTTTCATAGCCACGCTTCTGCACTTCCTGCAATGTGGTCTGGATGCGGTAAGGCTTCAATACAGCCTCATGAGTTGCTACTACCTTATTTTCGAATGTGGTTACAGGTACTTCCTTACCTTCTACGTACTCAACAATAGAACGAGTGCCAGTAACCTTGTACTGCTTTAAGGTTTCGCCTGGGTTAGCTGGAATGAGCTCGCAGTTGCCGAGCATTTTCACGAGGTTCTGTGCGGAAAGAGCGAACTTATCAGCTAACTGCATATCCTGAACTTTAGCAAGCTTATTGATGTCCATTTCAAAACTCCTATTCGTCTAAGAGTTGCGCATAAGCCTCTCTCTGTGCTTTAGGGTCTTTCATTTGCGCAATCTCGCTACGGGTTAGTTTCTTTGCACCGTTACCACTAGGATTGCCTGCAGTGTCTACCTTTTTGGTGTTAGGTGCCTGAAAGAGATGGGCCTTATCTTCAGCAAGTTTCGCAATATCAAGGCCAGAAATATGGCCATCACTAGCAATCTCGATGCTGTTGAGGTCGATGTGTGCAATAGCTCCCTTAGTGTCAATGCAATTTGCCTTGATTAACTCGTTTTCAACCAAGAGCCTTTTCTGCTGGGCAGATGCTTTAGCGTTTGCTTCATTGAGAGCTTTCTCAGCGTTTGCTTTAGCTTCTTCAACCGCCTTAGTAACGTCTTCTTGAGTGAGAGCGTTTCCCAAGTCTTCAGTAAGCTTAGACTCGCGCTGTTTTGACTCTTCAAGCTGTGCCTTTAGCTCGGTAATCTGGCTTTCGAGTCGCTTCATCTTAGCTTCGTCGCTAGGTGCGCCCTTTGGTGGCTCCTGGCCGTTCTGATTCTGTGGGTCCATTTCTTTCCTTTCATCGAGTTTGATTCGCACTTCTCTGTGCGCTTGATGTATGCCTTCTTCGCTCAGGCTTGCGATTTGAGCCTCTTCGCTCGGCTCGTGCGTAAGGAAAGATTATGAAAGCTGTCACATGGCATTAAAAAAGCCACCCGAAGGTGGCTAAGTGTTATTTTTTTCGTTGTCGCTCCATGTACATTTCGAAGCTTTTTTTAATTCTTTCTGGGCATCCTTCTTTGAACTTAATGCCGTTTTTTCCTACAGGAGTCCACCACTCATTGTGCTGAAGCCAATACATTGATTCTTTTAGCTCTTCTGAGTATCTCATCTTAGCGACATCAAATCTTTCATAAACGATTCTGCAAATTTATTGTCAACATTAGAGAAGTAAGCAGAAAAAACTTCTGAAATAACTTCGCTGCAATTGTATTCTGACGCTGCATAAATCGACAAATTATTATTTATATAATCTAATAATCTAATCCTTTCATTAATATTAGTTAATCTTTTACTAATGCGCAATGAGGAGATCTTATTTACCGATGCGTATTTATGTCCCATTTCGTGATATATAACCGCTTCTGACGTTGTTCCTCGAACAAACCAACCTTCTTTTGCTGCGCTTCCGTATTCTTTGTCGAGAAATTCCTTATCCCAATAATACTTCGCGTTTATAGAAACAATATGCTTTCGGTTGTTGTCTATCTGAGCAAATGTGTTGTCGCCTAGAGTTGTTAGTTCAAGCGTAAGCTGCTTTCTTCCTTTTTCTTTTAACTCTGGGAATACTTCTATAACTTCTGTAATTGCATCTAAAGCTTGCTTGACTGCTTTTACATCAACAATTGCATTCCTAAAACCTGATAACGCAACGCCTCTACTTTCAGCATAATCTCGCAATTCTTTGTAAGCCGATTCGCTAATAACGGTACCTTTTCCATGATCAAGTCCCGCAACATTTCTGACTCTTATATTTTGTATGTTGTAATTAGTCTTTAACGCTCTAGGTTGCTTACTAACTCCGTAAGCCTTCTCGCGGTCGTACTGTCGAACAAGTCCGTTAGTGTTAGCTACATAATTCCTAATAGTTGCTTGTTGTTTGCCAAGTGTTAATCTCTTTTGAACAAGCCTGCTGTCGTCTAATGTGAGGCCACTAGTTTCCATTCGCGCTATCTCTGCCTTAGTTGCTCTAATACGACGCTCTAAGGCTCTCTGGCGTTGAGTGGCGTTGTAATACTCCTCCGATGTCATGCCATAGAGTTCTTGCTCTTTAGCAAAGTCTGTATCTGGTAATTCAGTAATACCGGGGAAGTAGATTTCTATAGAATGACGGCAATTAACACCTTTTAGACCACCAGGAGTGCCGTAATCGGTTAACTCTTCTAATCCTGGATACTCTACGCCGTCTATTACTGCTGGACCATGAATAGCACAGGGCTTGCCTTGCCATACAGCGTGAGTTGGTCGAGCTCCATAATGAGCAGAGGTTATTACTAACTCATGACTAAATGACTCTAAGCACTCAATCGTCATTCGACCGCCTGCTTGGCTCATCTGTGTTACTAAGTGCCTACGGATAGCAACGTCAATATTTGCCTTCTGCCCGCTTGCGTAGTTAACCTTGTCGATACTATTTGATAGTTGCTCAACCGCTTCTTCAATGATTTCGTCTTCGGTCTTAATGCCGAGATTGTAATTGTTGATTGCATTGTTTACCACTTCGTAGTAAAGCTTTTCAGCATCTCTGCTGAGGTTGAGGTTTTGACGCTCAACAATGTCAGCAATTCCTCGTGCTGTCTGAGATGCTACCTGTTTGAAGTGGTTGGTAGTTCCATCAGTGAAGTAACTACTAGCTTCTGTTGCTTTCTCTTCTCCGTAGAATCTTGTTAGATCTGAAACGTCATTAGCAACCGCATATTCTAAAGCTTCTCGCACTTCCTCCTCAACGTCAGAGCGAATAAGAGACTTGTACTTAGACAAGATTTCTGAGGTTTCTTTTGGCACCTGTAGAGCGAGTTGACGAAGAATAACCTCATCCGAATAACCGAAAAGCTCATCTGCAAGACGATCTGTTAATCGTTCGGTTAGTTCTTTTACGTATTTTTCTTGGTTGCCGTTAAGGACAGCTTCTACTACGGAGTTGATTTCCTGCTCTGTAAGAGCCATAGCTTAGACCTCTAATGGAATATCAAGACCACTGTTAGTAACCTCTTTAGCTTTCTCTTCTGAATAGCCTTGCCAACGAACAAGATAGACCCAAGGCTCAAGAAGTCCTGCTACAACATCGCTTCGGTCACGATCACGTAAAGAATCATCATCCTCGATAATACTGTCACCCATAACAACGTTAATAAGACCAGTCATATCAGGCACATCTTCGGTAGAAAGCTGTCGATAGACACCAGCTGCTGCTTCAATAAGTTCACGAATAGCAGGCTCAATTACGTGCTCGTGTTTGCGAACAGTGCGCATAATCTCTGCATTATCTGAAGCTACCTGCTTGGCTGTAGTGATAGAGCCTGTAGCGTCAAGAACATATGCTTTTGTGCCAAAACCTACACGCTTGCCAAGCATCTGCAATGCAGTAGAAAGCATGAGTCGAATATCATTAGCTCGAATCTCTGGGTTGTATTCATAGATTGCGCTCTTATCGTCATAAGTAGAGGATTCAGTTGCTAGGAAGAACTGATGGCCAGACATATGAGGAACAACAGGCTTTCCGTTTGCGTCACGCTTCATCATAGACTCAGGAACTGAAAGCATCTTCTTGCCGAGAACGATTTCGTTACCAATCGCGTCGAAAGAAAGATCAACAGTCTCTAATACGTCAATGATGTTATGGAATAGAGCAACACCCATCGGTGAGTATTCCCAGTATGGATTATCAATAGCGAGTTTAATAATCTGGAAGGTTGGCTTTTGTTGCTTGGTGTCCAACGCTTCCAAAGCAGTGAGATGGCCTTCAGGTTCGTATGGTTCACCTTTACTGTCGTAGAAAGAGCAGAATACTTGATAGTTGCCATGCTCGTCTGGTCGGTGCACTTCAATCTGAGTGCAAGATTCACCATTTACGTATGTTGGACTTACGAAAGCGCAATCGGTGCATCTCTCGTTGTCCCAGACAAGTGGAATGATAGCGCGTGCATCGTAGCGCATAGGAATAACTTTTAGGGTATCGGACCTACCAATTACAGAAGCTCCCTTAATATGCAATGCCCAAGCAGCAGTACCAGTGGAGCACATACGCTGAATAGCCATGGGTGCCTTATCATGCCACCCGGTTTCCTTTAACCACCTATCAAGCCACTCTTTAGCGGTATCGTCTTCACTGTTTACGCTGATAGATGCTTTTTCGTTATAGAGAAGTTCTGACATGTCTTGGCATACCAAGTCGGCAGGAGATAGAGAGCGAACCTTAATCTTGTTCTTATTGCCGTTCTCATCAACTTCTTCGCGCCAATAGAAAGATGCTTTCTGGTTTACGTAATTCCACCAGAGGTTAATCTTTTCTGTCATTGGATTAGTAAGCGTGGTTGATGAATAACCGAGCATATTTAACCATTTAACAGCGTTATAGCTGAAACCTTTTTTCTCGGTGCCCATTCGTATCCTCTCTATGTGATGTCCCTATTTGCAATCAGGTCGAATACTGCATACCTGGTAGCGTCAATGGTGTGGTTGTCCTTGTCTGGGTACCCCTTGAATCGTCCTGCTTCATCTTCAAGCGCCCTGTAGTGAGTGAACTCCGCCCATGTAAGCGGACAACGTTTGCGGTCAATATAGATATGAGCTCGTTTCTGTAGCCAGCGAATACCGTCAGCTACTGGAACACGCTTAGAAGCGCCCATGACATTGATGCCTTCGTGTCTCCATGTGGCAATGTCTTTTGGTGCTGCAGCGTCCGCTCTAATCTCGTTCTCTGGCTTATGGCGGTTGAAAAGCGGGATACCTTTGCCATTGGTCTCAATGTTGCCTTCTAAGTCACGATTAGCGAGCTTCTTCTTTACATGGTTGATGTTGGTCATATCGAGTGTCTCGGTGTTGTATAGCTCATCAAAAATGTAGATATCATTGTGCTTGCGGTCATAGGCAACGCGAAGGAATACAAAAGGATCCTTCTGGAAACCCCAGTCAATGCCGTTCTTTACCCACTTGAACGAACCGACCTCATCAAGCGATACCTCTCTATCAACAACATTCTCGAATACTCGGCCTGTCATTGATATGCATTCGCCCATGTATTCGTTTCGATAGGCTTCCTCGTTTGTTGCTTTGAGCTTCTCAGCATCCTTTATGAACTCTTCACCAAGCCATTCCGGTGGCACATCTGTGTAGTTGACCTTGAAAGCGAGAGTGTCTATGTCTTCTTCTGATTCTCGATAGTGAACATTTGACCAATGCTCTTCGTCGGGATGAGTATTCCATGCTCTAAACGTCCAGAAGTGCGGAGCAGAGCCACGCTTTACGGTCTGTTCTGCCTTTCGTACTGGTTGCATGCCATTGAATTGCGAGAACTCTTCCCAAACAGCAAAGCCGATGTATTTGTCTGGGTCTTTGAGCGTAAGAGATTTTGCTTTTTCAGGGTCATCAAGGCCACGGAACAAGATTACTTGCCCTGTACTTTTTCTCTTAATCTCCATAGGGGAGTAGGTGTAGGTAAATTCATCCTGCAATCCCATACGAGCAATGGAGCTAATGAAGGTAGCGAAGATAGAATCTCTAATAGTGTTTTGAACTTGGCGAAACGCTACACCGCACAGCTTAGGGTCTTTCATCATAAGCATGATAGGAGCCTCGGTAAGAAGTACCGTAGACTTAATACCACCGCGTCCTCCAATGCCCTCATAAGTGCTGTGGCGGTGTTCCATGATGTCGCGCCAAATATCTGAGTAAGCGCCCGGAACAAGGGAAGCGGTGTCGATGATTGGGAATGCTGATTCTTCAGACTTTTCTTCTGGGAGCCATTTTAGGAGCTCGTGAGATGCTGAGATTACTGCGCCAGCTCTTGCGCCTCTCACGTCAACTTTAAAGCCCTGTTTTGATTCTTTCCTTAGCTCGTTGAGATGAATGCTAGAAACCTCGCTCAGATTGGCTAAGACTTCCTCACGTTTGACTTGAGCACGCTCTGCAGGGATAGAATTGAGCTCTTTAAGCCTTGACATAATCTTGACATTCTTTTCAAGCTGGCAAGCCTTTTCATCGACGCTCTTGTCCTTCCATTTCTTACTGCTTGGATACGCCTCTCGATACGCTTCACGTTGAGAAAGGCCACTAATGCGGCCTTGACAATACTTCTCTTGTTTTGGTGTTAGTTTCTTTGCCATGAGTAGATGATTGCTTACTACTCACGTATATAAACAAATAGGCCAGGCTGTCACCGACTTCAGCCTGGCCTTTCCAGAAGGAGGATTGCCCGTTCACAGAGAGCGTTATCATCTTCCTTTTCTAGTCACATTTTTTGCGCTCCATATCTTCACGGATAAGTTGTTTGATGTATCCTGCCTGGTTGTCTTGCTTTTCTAGATGATCAAGCAAGTCTTGTTCTTTTGGGCTAAACCTAACAACCTTCTGGGTCATCTTCTCTTTGATGTATTTCATGCTTGCACGCTTATGTGCTTCAGAGTATGCCATTATGGTATCCTTTCAATTACCGGAGGAATCAATGCCAGCCTCCTTTCTCCGCTCCCCGAAGGGAGCGGGTACTTGGTTCGAGTTACCTATTGAGTAATTTGAACTTTAGGCTGATTGTTACTGAGAATCTGCCAATTCTGATTGTAACGCTCATTGATTCCTCCTTTCTGTTTCTTAATTACCTTATGGTTATATTATATAGTATACTATATAATTACACAACAACTATATACATATTTTTCAAAAAAAATAACCCCTGAAAAGGGGTTATTCGTCTTTGCAGGCATAACAAAGTGCCATTGTTGTAATTCCAATCAGAAAGCCAATTATGGCACCTGTGATAAATGCAGATATAACAAGAAGCATCGTTAGTATTCTTTTCTCTCGAGGTTTACTTCGTGGAGCAAGATTTGAGCATCAGCGAGAATATGCATTAACTCTTCCCAGGTAACCTCAAGCGTTCCCGCTTTTGCTGTAATCAAGAGCTTTTTCTTTTTTGGTAGTTCCTTTACCCTTGCCATAAGAGTGCCTCTTTTCTACTTCCTTTTTCCATCTGCTTGCCGGTAGGTTCTCTCTCGTTGTTAAATGCCACTTTCCACATTCGGGACAGCGATACTCGTGAAGATTACTGCTAGTGTTTCTCTTGCTAATCGCAAGTCTGGCATTGTGCCTTGAATCAAAAGCGAGCTTCTTGTGGCAATAAGGAACAGATGAAATAGTTATTTGTTTTCCAAAAGTCTCCTCAAACTTTTTAGCCAGCGTTTTTTTAGTCATTGAAGGGGCATTTTCCAAAATGAAACGAGTTTCCTCTTCTTTTCGTCTAGTTCCCATCTTTAGAACCTAAAAGCTTTGCAGCTGTGTATTCAGTAACCGAATCATCAATGTGCTTTGAGCGGAATTTCAGGATATCGAATGCCATAGCGTTAGCATTCAGGATTGTTTGAGCTACACCTTCAATAGCCTTAGAACGCTCAGCCTCACGCTTAATCTCTTCTGGATCAGTTGCGTTTAAAAGCCTATCCATTTGCTCGTATAAGTTATCGGTAAGGCTCATAATGTTGTTAGACATCTAGTCTCCTTAATTCATGTATTGCCCATATCGTTCGGGCTTATCGTTTTTGATTAGATTTACTCGGTAGAGAGCTTCAATTTCAGCTTCGGTTAATTCAAGGTCGAGAAAGTTTACGACAGCCTGTAAGACATCAATTGCTTCTTCGTAAACGTGTGTTTTCGTTTCAGCACCAACAGAGCAAAGAACGCTTGCAGCAAATAACTCAGATGCTTCCTCAAATACTTTTGAAGCCTGTTCGAGTGTGCTTTCGGTTGGATGAAATGTTTTAATCTCTGGAAGCTTCATGATCTATTTACCCTCCCAAATATCCACATCGCATATATCAACTGCTAAATCGTTTGGATGGGTAACGTCATTGTTGTAGCGACAATATCCAACGTCCTCACCAGTTTCTTTATCAACGACATCGAAAGCCAAGAACTCATCGAAATGGATGCAGTGCTGACAATCTTTTGTTGTTGTATCTGGTTCATCATCAATGACATCAAAACGGTCTTCCTGACAATGCCATTTAACGGTGCTTAAGTTTATGTTTTTCGCAATGTTTTCCACAATGAAAAACCCTTTCCTTTCTATTTCCTCTCCTTTTCCTTTCCAAATCCAGAGAGGAAAGGAGAGAGTGGTATATAGGTACCTACAAAGGTTGGTATATAGGTACCTACAAAGGTTGTTACTGCTTGCTTTCTTTGCTCCATCGTTTTGCGGCGCTTTCGGCACCAGCTGTCTGCCTTTTTACTGAAGCGTCGATATTTGGCTTGATGAGCTTGAAAGCTACTTTCAAAACTTCATCGTCATCAATATCTGTAGGCCAGGTGGCATAGAACCCGTATTCCATGACGGCGTCATAGAGTTTGAGCCTGCGCTCGTCATCGAGTCCCGATGCCACCTCGTAGAAGCTTTCAAAGATGGGCACGTATTTAACTGCCATCTTGTTACTCCTTAGAAAGGAATGTCTTCGTCATAGACGCTTGGTTGAAGAACAGAATGATGTTCTGAGGTCTGATACGTAGGAACATTCTGCTTTGTTGCTTGTGTGGTTTCAGATGAGCTTCGGGTGCTCATTAGCTCTATTTCGTCAATGATCACTGCAATCTTTGAACGCTTTTGACCATCGCTTTCCCATTGGCTCCAACGAAGCTTACCTTCGATAGCAACCTTATTTCCTTTAGCAAGGAAGCGAGAAACGCTTTCAGCACGAGCACCAAACATAGTGCAGTCAATAAAGTTTGGATAATCTTCCCATTCTCCAGTCTGATTGTTTTTGCGACGGTCATTAACAGCGATTCCTAAGCTAAGAACAGCCATACCACCAGCAGTGTTGCGAAGTTCAGGTTCTCGCGTGAGGTTACCTGTGATTACTACACGATTGATAGACATTTAAACTCCTAAAATACGATTTCATCCGCATTGATTTCTTGCTCTAAAGGCATTTGCTCGACCTCTACAAGCTCGATTTCGTCGTAGGTTTGTTGAGCTTCTTGGTACATACGGTCAAGGTCTTTCGCAAAATCATTAAGCTGGTCTTTGCTCATGTCCTTGATTTCGGTTACGTAAGTCTTCTGAGCGTAGGCGTGGATGTCGTTCATATCCCAACCTTCGGCTTTCATAAGACGCATGAGAGAGCCTACTTTTGCCTGTGCTTCTCCAAGTCCAACATCAATTGGCGCTTGATTTGAAATAGGCTTAGAATCGCTCTGTGGATATTCAACTTCTTCGTAGGCTTCTTGGTTTGCTTTATCCATTTCTGCCTGATCATAAAGACCAGTAAAGTCTTCTGGCATTGCTTCACGAAGAGCGTGCACAAGTGCTACTTTTCGGATCATGGTGCCAGGCATCTTTTTCCAGCCACTTTTGCCTGTGTTGTACTCGTGGAACCCAACACTTTCTTTGATTGGTACTTTGTAGCCTTTCATGTAGACTTCTGCCCATCCTCCAATGAGCCGCTCTCCTGGAATTACCATAGAGCCTTCACGCTCTTTGTATTGGCCGTTTGCCGTAACTACATATACGCCGGCACGATAGCCTTCACAGTTTGGATTGCTTGATGCTCTCTTGGTGAAAACATCCTTTCCTGTAATAATGGTTGCAGGGGAATCGCCGTACTTTACTAAATATGCCTCTTTAATGAACGGATTGAGGCGGTGTGCTTTGCAGAGCTCAATGAAAAGGCGGCATTCCCTGTCAGATACTTTTGCGTTTCCGCTAGCGCAAACATCGCGAACAATCTGCGCATCAAGCGTGATTTCCTGACCTGAATCGGCCTTGTAGATTGCCTTCATAGGAGATACGTTTGCTAGCTGATTAGACATTACTGCTCCTTACTTAGAGATAATTCGACCGTGAATGTTGTTTGATTTGAGAACTTCAGAAAGCAAAACAACTTGTTCTTTTGTTGCTTCAACTTCAATAGTCCATTTCCTGATTTGACTAACTGGAGTGGTGGGTTGAGCTTCTTCTGAAACCTCGGAGACCTCTGATTTCCGTTGTTCTACGGCATGCATTTCCTGGATGCGCTTCAAGCGTTCTGCTTCGATTTCTTCACGCTTCTTACGTGCTTCTTCGAGTCGTTTCGCTTCTTCGATAAGCTGGTCTTCTATGCTAAGTGCTGCAATAATATCCAGAGTTCGCAAGTAATAATCGATTACCTGATCTCGATAGGTGAGGTTCTTTTCTTTGATGGCATTAAATCCTTCGAGTGCTTTTTGAACTTTATCTTCAAGCTCATTGATTGCTTTAGACTCTGGAGTTGAACGGTTGAGCCACTTCCCATCAAGCAGTACATTAAAATCAACTAAGCTAGCGAAATCACCAGCTACTCCTAAGAAGTCTTCATAGAGTAGTTCTTCGCGCTTCTGTTTCCATAAGCGGTCAGCTTCGTCTACCTGCTCCTTAATTTCGCTACGAGCTTTATCAATCTTTGAAGTAATAGACTTTACTCGAGCTTCGAACGCTTTGAGAGGTGCTTCGTACTCACGCTTAATACGCTTTCGTTCATCCTCGATAGGATTCTTTAACTTGTTGAGGTCAGCCATAACCTTACGTGCTTCTTTTACATGATCATCATTGTTGATGTCGATTTCTGCACCGCGATAAAACGAAAGAGTGTTGTCTACGAACGCTTCAACTTCTGCAAGATTGTCTTTGATGCTCGCAGGAGCTAATTCGACCGAGATTGAGCTCTCGTCAATAACAACTGCCTGAACTTCTTCTACGTTACTCATAGCTAAGACCTCCAATCTTCTCGATTACTTCACGTTCTTCAGCTGAGAATTCGTATCCGTCAGCCTGCAGTGCATTCCAGCGATTGAGACATGAAACCCAGAAGTCCTTGTTATATTTGCTTGATTTACCGGTAGCAAGGTCATAAGTGCGGCAATTGCACGGTTTGAAGGCATCCCAGAAGCCAAGGAGAATATCGACTACAGAAAAATCATCAATGCTGTATTCAGGTTCAGATTCGATACCTGCAGTACGGTAATACTCGTTGAGGATTGGTAGTCTACGCTCTCCGAATGCTTCAAATATAAGTTTTAGAGTGTTGGTGCCAAGGTTGCTTGCGTTTTCAAAAACGAACAAAAGCTGTCGAGATTCGCTATCGGTAATGATGTTTTTTAGACGTGCTGCTTCTTCAGCAATCTTCTCACGTTCAGCATTTGCGTCCTTATCGAACCTGTAGAGGGTTACACCATAGTCAGAGATGCGGACTGCAATTTCGCTGGCTTCGTATGTCTTGATAAGTTCAGCTAACTCGTCAGGATTATTTGTAACCCTAACCATTCGAGCCTGATGTGGGTACTCGCTAACAGGCTCAATGCCAGCTTCCTTAACAACACGGATTAGCTTCTCTTTGGTTTCAGCTTCCTTCTTAGCCTGCTTAATCTGAGCGTAAATCTTGCGCCATTCGCTTTCTTTGCACTTGGTAAGAAGCTCAGCAGATTTTGGATCATCCGCAAATTCATCAATAGCAATCAGGCGGTCAATAGACATGTCCTCTGCGTAATCGTCTACCTTCTCCATTGCACGCTTTGCGCGTTTAAGGTTAGTTCTGCCGGTAGCTTTTTCTACTCGCTCAATATCGGCAAACACGATTGCTTGCTGAATGCCTTGCGAAAGCTCAATTTCTGTTAGTTGCTTTTTGTTATTGGTTGCAACCATTGCTACTAATGCGTCTGCATCTTCTTGGTTTTCTGCTACCAAAGCCATACAGGACTTAGTACCAAGTTTTTTCATTGCGCGATAGCGGCGTTCACCGTCAACGATGGTATAGATGCCGCCCTGCTTGATAACCTGAATAGGTTGCCAAGGAACGCCATTTTCGAACGTAGCTGCCAGCTCGTCGATACCGCTGAAGTCTTTTCGTGGGTTCTTCGGATTAGGAAAAACATCCACGAGCTGTACGGTCTCAAGCTTCATTTATCCTCCTTAAAAATCAATATCCCCACTCGTTTAATTATTTTTTCGTGGGTTCTCTCCAGTGATTTGTCGCATGCGCTTTAGTCTGGTTCTAACAGCGTCATAGCGATGATTGATAATCTCCTCGTGCCACCTCTCTAATTCCCTGAAATACTCTTCCTTCTTCTTTGATGCGTAGTAGTTGCTCATACCTGATAAGTCTGGGTACTTAGGCGCTCGGAGGTAGGCTTTTCGTCTTCCTCGCTTAGCTTCGTTTGTTTCGTAAATCTCGCGCTGGCGTGGAGACATTCGAGACAGAACATCTGCACATTTGTCTTCTTCTGACTCAATGTTCAGCTTGGTCTGGCAGATGCTACATCGACCAGTTTTAGGATTAATCCTTGAACGCCAGTTTGCGCATTCGTCGCACCATTCAAGCGTCCACGTCGGTACTCTTAGTGATAAGCCAAGTCTGTTTGCCATGTGGTGAACAGACTTATAAGAGCGTTTAAGCATGAACTGAATTTCACGAGCAGGTACAATGCCAGCGTTCTCTTTGAGGTATGCAATCTCGTAGGTAGTCCACGGTGTTTGCTTGTCGCCTTTTCTAGTCATTTGGAGTCTCCTTGTTGTTAGCAAGGAAGTACATTCCGTGCGCAATTGCACTTCTTTCATGATCATTTCTTGCAAGCAAGCATCCTGGGAAAACTTCTCGACCCTCTGCCATGTCTGACTTAGCAAAAGCCATGTTTCCTCGTGTTCGTGGATTAAGCACCTTGCTTGATGTCTGGATGATTAGCTTCTGATGGTTCACGAGAATTCTGCCAGCCAAGAAACCAACTAAAAGAGGTGTTTGGTGTGAACAATTCTTAGCGCCAGGAAACGGTACGAAACCCTCCATAACGATTGCCTGATGCTCATGCTCTTCTAAGTAAAGCTCTAAGAGTTTCCAAATCTCAACGCAGCGGTTAATAAGCAGGGAATTGTCGCTTCCTACAGATTCTTTGAAGTTGAAAGTCTTGGTCTCGATAACGTGGCTATCATCCATGTATGCCAAACCTGTGTGGCGTGTGCCTGGGTCAATTGCAACAAATCGCACGATGTAACCCCTTAAAGTCCTAAGAAAAAGATGAACGAAACTGCGAAGCCAATAACACTGAAGAAAGCGATACTCATGCACCCGAAGATGTAGATGAATGTCTCAAAGCTTGCGGACCAAGGTTCACGATTTCGTACTGTTCTGCAATCCATTGCTCCATGATTTCCTCGGTCACCACGTAACCTCTGGTAGTTCCTCTCCTGAGCATCACTGGTAAACGGCCTGCTCTGACTTCCGCATAAAGAACCGATTGGCTTACGTGCCATCTCTTTGCTGCTTGCGGAATGGTATACAGGCTTTTCTTTACGTGCTCGTTTTTCGCGTTCCGCTGCGACTGCGCTCTTGTAGTCATAGCTGTATGCCTCCTCTGTTACGATGCCTGTCATGTGTCGGTTAAGTGTTTGCATCGTTTTCCTTTCACTGAGCTGATTCGCTTACTTGTTGTTTTGTGAAAAATCATCAATGTCCAATTCGAGCTCGATGCATAAGCGGATAAACTGATCAGCTTTCAACATCGATTTGTTTTTACAGAACCTCGAAATCATTTCCTCATTGATTGACGTTCTTCGTGCGAGCTCTGCATATGAGATACCTCGATTTACTCGACGATTCTCTACTACTGTTCCAATGTTCATTACTATCCTTCCTACAAATTCTAGGAACAAATTAAAGTATACCTAGTAATCCTAGGAAATCAAGGAAGAATGGCGAAAATCCTACGTTTAGTAGTAAATTTATTAATTAGATGTTAGAATTACCTACTGATAATAGGATTTGATTGGAGGTGTCTTGTGGAAGAGATACGACAAGTAATGGCTTCAAAACTTAAGGAATTCAGAAAAAACGCCGGGATGAATGTTGAACAGGTCGGTCAGCTTATTAATAAAAGCGGAAAAACAATTAGCGCTTGGGAGGTTGGCAGAGGACAACCTAATGCTGATGAGCTAATTACCCTATGTAAAGCATTTGGTGCTCGTATATCTGATTTTTATGGCGAGCCAGCGTCAACAAATATGACCAATGTACCTTTATATGGAGCTATAGCTGCTGGCAAACCTATAGAGATGTTGTCTATAGAAGATACTCAACCTATCCCGAGTACCGTGCATGAAAAATATCCAGATGCTTTTTTGTTAAAAGTTGAAGGAGAAAGCATGAATAGAATTCTTCCTAATGGATGTTATGCGCTCGTTAACCCATGTACTGAGGTTTCACAGGACAACTACCCTTATGCAGTGTGCGTGAACGGATACGATGCGACTATAAAGCGTGTTAAGAAGCTTGCTAATGGTTTTCAATTAATTCCTGATTCTGATGACCCTACATATCAAGTAAAAACCTACAACTATAACGAAGAGGGAACCGAAAGGGTTACCGTTATCGGCAAGGTTGTATATTACGTACTCCCTCATGATTGGTCTTTCTAGGCAAAGTTGTCTGGTATCAGTCTGCTGACGAGATGGAGTAGAGAACCGTTTTTTAGATGTAGTGATGTGGTTTGAAATAAGCCTTGTAAGTGCGTGATATAAAATTATCTATATTGGTAAAGGAGGGAAGAAATGAGTCCAGAAACTATTACGGAAAAGCTTAAGAATCTTGCTGTTTCGCCATATGAAGAAGTTATTTCTTATGAGTATCTTTATTCAAAAGAGGGATCAAGCTTAAAAAAGCTTTCTGATATTACTGTTAAGGCAGGTATTCTTCCTTCTCAGGCTGTTGCTTCTGAAAATGGATTGTTTTCATTTGAAGAAGATATGAGTCCGATTAAGGAATACATAGAAAAGAAGCTTGGTACATTCTCTGTTGCTATTAACAACACGCAATCGTGGCCTGAAAAGCTTGCTGATTCTGAAAGGCCAGCACCCCTTTTTTACTACCAGGGAGATATTGGACTTATAGAGAGCAAGAGCGTTTCTATTGTTGGTTCAAGAAAAGCGACAGATAAAGGAAAAAGACGCGCTTTTCAGATGGCAAGGGATTTGTCTAAGCACGGTATTACTATTGTGTCTGGCTTAGCGAAGGGGATCGATACCGCTGCAATGACATCCGCTCTTGATAATGGCGGAAAAGTTATTGGCGTAATTGGTACTCCGATAGATGAGTATTATCCAAAAGAAAACGCTAATCTTCAAAGAAAAGTTGCCAAAGAGAATCTTCTTGTAAGCCAAGTACCTTTCTATAAATATTCAGTTCAGCCTTTTAAAACTCGTAGGTATTATTTTCCTGAGAGAAATGAACTAATGGCCGCTATCTCAGATGCAACGATTATTATTGAGGCTTCTGACACTAGCGGAACATTAACACAGGCTAGAGCATGTCAACATCAGGGTCGTAAATTATTTATTCTTAAATCTTGCTATGAAGACAATTCGGTAAGTTGGCCTCGTAAATGGGCAGAAAAGGACAACGTATTTGTTGTTAGTAGTTCTGAGGAAGTTGTTTCCTGCTTATACGGTGATGCAGAATGAGCGGCAGTGGAAAAGAATGGATACGAGTTGATAAGCTTCTTCGTAATTACCTTCTTATCGACGATACTGACATATGCTTCTATTATCTTCTCAGGACTAGTGGTGGTTTCTTAGCAAGCGAAGCAAATAATCGCATTGATAACTTCAAGAAAAAGCCTAGTTTATGCGCAATTAATCCTTCGGTTGCTTCTTATAAGGAAGAAGCGATTAAGGAATTTGCTGATGATGTTCTACGTCTTCTTGATGGTGGCAAGTTTAGAAGTTTAATTGATTCGTTTGGCGCAACTCTTGTCCCTATTCCAACTTCTAAGCCTAGAAACCATGAAGAGTATGACTCAAGGCTTGAGGATTTATGCTCTATCGTTGCCGAACGTATGAATAATGTTTTTGTTGAAAATTCTTTCGACATGATTAAAGCCGTTAGGCCAAGTCATGAAGGAGGAATTCGTCAAGTAGATTTTTTAAAAGATTCCATCTCTTTCAATGGATTAACCTTTCCATCAAGCTTGATCATTCTTGTTGATGATGTTTTATTAACTGGCTCGCACTACCTTGCCTGTAAACAGCTAATTAAAGAGAAGTATCCAGATGCTCTAATTGTTGGTGTGTTTCTAGCTTTTCATAAAAGCGACCACGTTGATTATGGGCAAGTTGACTTTGGCGAAATGAATTAATGCAGAAAGCGCCCTTTGGACGCTTTCAGATTCTCCTTCTACATCTTGGTAGATGAGTTGGACACACTTTAAAAGAACTATCACTCAAAGAATAAGTTTAAGAAAGCAGTGCAAATTATGGCTCTAAAAGTAAATGACTGGGGAAGTGTGCGCAAATACAAGCCTGGTGTTTACTACTTGCGCTATCCATTACCACCAGACCCAGTAACAGGAAAAAGACAACAAGGATTCGAAAAGGTTACCGGAAGTCTTAAAGACGCCAATAAAAGGCTGGCTGAACTACGTGTTAGATATGACACTTCCGTTGTCTCTGGCCCTAGCTCATTAACTATATCTGAATGCTGGCGTGAGTATTATCGACCATATATAGACAGGCTTGCTCTATCAACTATTAGAGGCTATGAGAGCTCTTACAATGCAAACATTGAACCTGCTTTCGGTAATGCTTCAATGGAGAGCATTCGTAAAGCAGAGATTCAACGATGGCTTGATGGAATGACCTACGGTGCAGCACGTTCGTCGTTTGCTGTGCTTAGAGCGATGTATAACTTTGCTTATGACAATGAGCTCATTGAGAAGAATGTACTCGATAAAAAGTATAACCTGCCAAAAAAGAGTGACGGAGTAACACTTAAAGTCAACGATGCTATTCATGACGAGAAGACACTCAACGAGATATTTAATCTCGCAAAGGGTGAAGAATGGGAAGCTCCGTTTATCCTGTCAGCGTTTGGTGGCTGCAGAAGGGAAGAAGCGTTTGGTGTTAAGTGGGAGGATATCTCCTTCACCAATGACTATGCTGTAATCAACATTAATAAAGGTATTCAGTTCCTTGATAAAGAGATTAAGGTCATGGACTTAAAGACCGAGGAGTCTTATAGAGATGCAGTAATCCCAATGCCTTACGCAGAGAGATTAAAACAGATCATGGAAGAGCATTGCACTGATGTTTGGATTTGCGATGATGGCTTCGGCAATTCTTCCAACCCTGACAGGGTATCTAATGCCTATAAAAGATGGTATCTCCATCAGCCTTACGCTTACGTACCTTGGAAGAATCTTCGAGTGAGCTACGCTACTATGCTTCACTCTCGTGGCGTAGAACTTGGTGTTATTGCGAAAATTCTTGGACATACAACACCAGTTATTACTTTTAAGCATTACGACCGAATGGATGCGGATACTATCGCTTCGTTTGTTGATGTTTTAAGGGATGCAGGAAATTTATCCTAAAAATTCCAAATATTTCCCGTGTAAAAATTCTTGTTTTAAGTCGGCCAAATCACGAGAAAAGGGCACTTTTTTAGCATTTGGTGTAAAAATGGTGTAAAAGATTTGCACAAATGAAAAAAGGCCAGAAACCATATAAGCTCCTGACCTGCATATTTACTGGCGCGCCCAGCAGGATTCGAACCTGCGACCTTTGGATTAGAAGTCCACTGCTCTATCCAGCTGAGCTATGGGCGCTTTAGTAAGGGTATTATAACAAACTATTTTGATTTCGTTAGACGAACTATCTCTATCTTACAAAGTATTTATGAGATAATGAGAGTTCGTTTAATCAGGTATGTTTGGAGGAATAATGACTTTTTCTCTTAAAGGCCGTAACTTCTTAAGGCTTTTGGATTTTACTCCTGAAGAAGTTGAAGGCTTAGTTACTCTGGCAGCAGAGCTAAAAGACAAGAAAAAGAAGGGCATTGCTCATCGTGAACTTGAAGGTAAGAACATTGCGTTAATCTTCGAAAAGACCTCCACTCGTACTCGATGCTCTTTTGAGGTTGCTGCTTTCGATTTGGGAATGAATGCGGTTTATTTGGACAGTTCTGGTTCTCAGATTGGTAAAAAAGAGAGCATTAAAGATACCGCTCGTGTATTAGGACGCATGTTTGATGGTATTGAATATCGTGGCTATGGTCAGGAAATTGTTGACACGCTTGCCAACTATTCAGGCGTAGTGGTATGGAATGGTCTTACTAATGAATGTCATCCAACTCAGACCATTGCTGATCTGCTTACCATTAAAGAAGAGTTTGGTTCTTATCAAGGTCTAAAGTTAGTTTTCATGGGTGATGCAAAGAATAACGTTGCTAATTCCTTAATGGTTGGTTGCGCAATGATGGGTATCACGTATGTTGCTTGTTGTCCTGCCGAATGCGCTCCTGATCCTGAGTTGGTGGAAAAGTGCCGCGAGTTTGCTCAGTCAAACGGTTCTCAAGTTATTGTTACTGATAATGTTGTAGAGGCAACTACCGGTGCTCATATTCTTTATACCGATATTTGGGTTTCTATGGGTGAGCCTGTTGAATTGTGGGCTGAGCGTATTTCGCAGTTGAGTCCATATCAGATTAATTCTGAAGTAATGAAGAATGCGGCCGATAATGCAATTCTCATGCATTGCTTACCAGCATTCCACGATACAGAAACTACGGTTGCTAAAGATATTGAAGCTCAGTTTGGTCTAACTGAAATGGAAGTAACAAACGAAGTATTCGAGTCTGCTCAATCTCGTGTTTTTGATGAGGCTGAAAACCGCATGCATGCAATTAAAGCTATTATTTTGGCAACCATGAAATAAAACGTACTAATAAAACTCGAAAAATATACTAATTAAACCAGGAAAGATAACTGATGATTATTCGCGAAGTTCTTGAAAACGTAGTGTATGAAGCACTCACTACTTGTGTTGCAGATGGCTCTCTTCCACTCGAAGAGATTCCTCAGCCAACCTTGGAGCGTCCTCGTGAGGAGGCTCATGGTGATTGGGCATGTACGATAGCAATGCGCCTTGCGAAACAGGCTCGCATGAATCCTCGACAGATTGCCCAAATTATTGTTGATCATTTAGGAGATTCTCCTTATATTGCCCATTGCGAAATTGCAGGTCCAGGCTTCATTAACTTTACTATTTCCAATCCAGCTTTTCAGGAAGTTGTAGCTCAGATTCGTAAAGAAGGAAATGAGTACGGTAAAGGCGAAGAAAAGCACGATATTAAAGTGAACCTTGAGTATGTCTCCGCAAATCCAACTGGTCCTATGCATGTAGGCCATGGTCGCTGGGCTGCTTTGGGTGACTCTATTGCTCGAATAATGCGTCATGCGGGCTATACCGTTGATGAAGAGTTCTATATTAACGATCAGGGCAACCAGATGAATGTTTTTGCGAACTCTATTGTGGTGCGTTATCAGCAAGCTTGTGGTTGTGAGGTTGAGATGCCGGAAGCTTGCTATGGTGGCACCTATATCAAAGATATTGCGCAAGCAATTATAGATAAAGATGGCGACAAGTGGCTTTCTGCTAACGAAGATGAACGCCTTTATTACTTCCGTGAATTCGGTTACAACACAATGCTTGCCAACGTAAAAGAGACTTTGTCGTCTTTTGGTACCACCTTCGATACCTGGTTTTCGGAGCGTTCTTTGTTTGCTGAAGATGAGCAAGGACAAACCAAAGTGTCGCGCGCTTTTGATGCTATGAAAGAAAAGGGTTACATATTCGAAAACGAAGGTGCTACCTATTTCAGGTCAACCGATTTTGGTGACGACAAAGATCGTGTTTTGATTAAGCAGAATGGCGAATTGACATATTTTATGAGCGACGTTGCATATCATTACGACAAGATTCAGCGTGGCTATACCAAGCTTATTGATATTTGGGGTGCTGATCATCACGGCTATATTCCACGTTGTCAGGCAATGATGGCTGCATGGGGATATCCTGAAGCACTCGAAGTTCTTCTTGGACAGTTGGTAAATCTTTTCCGCGATGGAGAAGCAGTGCGTATGTCAAAGCGTACGGGTGAAATGATTACTTTCTCTGAGTTGATTGAAGAGGTTGGCGTAGACGCTACTCGTTACTTAATGCTTTCTAAATCTTCTGATCAGTCAATTGACTTCGATATTGACCAGGCAAAAAAGCAGGATAATTCTAACCCGGTTTACTATGTTCAGTATGCTCATGCGCGCATTTGTTCTATTTTGCGAAAAGCTGCAGGTCTTGAAGATGCTGATGTATCTGAGACGGTAGAGAAACTAGCGCTTTCTGATGCAGATTTATCGCTTTTGACTGACGAAAGCGAATTGGCGCTTATTAAGAAAATGGCTGACTTTTCTGATTTCATTTCCGCCGCTGCTCGTGATAGAGCACCACATCGTTTGACTCATTATGCGCAAGATTTAGCAGGACTTTTCCATTCCTTCTACAATAACTGTCGCGTAATTATTGAAGACGAAGCGTTGATGAAGGCACGTTTGGCGCTGGTTGATTCTGCTCGCATCGTTTTAGCATTAACTTTGAGCTTGCTGGGTGTTTCTACTCCTCAGAAGATGTAATCCAACCATTATCCATTTCAAATAGTGCTCGATAGTGGGTATTTGTTTTATAGAGTTGCTCTGGACTTCCATCCAGGGCAACTTTGCCTTTATCAAGAAACAATACGCGATCCATTGATTCACAACCAATGAGGTGATGGGTGATAGTGATGACAGTTCGTCCCTCAAGAGTTGCAAACATGGTCATTAAGAGATTGCGTTCAGTCAAAGGATCGAGGCCGAGAGTTGGCTCGTCAAGGATGATGAGAGGCGCATGGGTAAGAAGAACACGCGCTAGAGCAACTCGATGAGCTTCGCCGCCACTTAATGAAAGACCAGCTTCGTCAACCATTGTGTGTATTCCTAAAGGAAGGGTCTCTACTAACGATCCTAGTTCAACTTGATAAAGCGC
Organism: uncultured Eggerthella sp.; assembly: GCA_900546175.1. Taxonomy (GTDB): domain Bacteria; phylum Actinomycetota; class Coriobacteriia; order Coriobacteriales; family Eggerthellaceae; genus Anaerotardibacter. Next base: position 42,466 of record URBX01000010.1, read on the forward strand.
TTCAAGTGCTTGTGCTTCAGTTATTTCGGGGTTTCCTAAAGATAGGTTTTCAAACAGTGTTTGATTGAATAAATACGGTTTTTGATTAATCACAACAATGTGGCGAGAAATCTCATGTTGAAGTTGAGAAATAGGAGTGTCTCCTAAAAGTATTTGACCTTTTGTAGGAATGAGATCTCCCCGAATAAGGGAAGCAAGCGTGGTTTTTCCTGTACCGCTTGGACCAAGAATGGCCACTTTTTCTCCCGGTGTAACAGTGAGCGAAATTGAGTCTAAAAGAGTCTTGGTGCTCTTAGGATAGGAAAAACTTACCGTATCGAGCGTAAGTGTTTGAGATGTGGCGGAAGTCTTGGTATCAGAGAAATAGGCGCTGTTCTGATTGGGGCAATTATCAGGGTTTTCAAGATTGTTGAGGCGTTTTATTGAGTCGAAGTGCGTATATGCTTCGCTCAATCCATCAGAGAGAGGAATGAAAGCTTCAAGGAGAGGAAAGAAGCCTAAAACAAATGCCGCAATCCAATCGGCAGGACGTCCGATAGCGCTTATTTGTGCACCTGGTTGGTTTGCATAGCCAAAATATACTGCAGACCAAATAAGGATAGCCGCTGCACAAAGAATAAAAAGCGTATGAACAAGAAAATCGCGCTTACGAGAAAAAGCTTGCTGCTGTTTATCAAGAATGGTTGTTTCTTTGTCAAGCGTTTCTACCGCATTGATAAAAGCCTCTTTCCTGCGTGAAAGAATCCAGTCGGTAATACCGAGCGTATTATCGTAGGTTTGTGTGTAGAGTTGGGTGGTTATCTCTTTTTGCCTAAGAATGCGAGCTCTGTTTGTTAGTGCGGAAACAACCGGGAGTAAAAAAACGAGCGTGCCAATAATGATTGCTATACCGAGTCCAAATACAGGAGAAAAGAAGCCAAATAAGAGGCTTACAGCAATCCAAAGAACTATGGCAATAATTGAAGGAAATACTGTTCTAAGGTAAAGGTTTTGAATATGAGCAATATCTTCGCTCAAAAAACCTAATGCCTCACCTGCTTGTTTGGTGGTATTCCAAAAAACTCCGTTTGATTCAAGGGCTGAATAGAGGCGAAGGCGAAGTTTTGAGGTGGTGTGGAGTACCCAGTCATGGCTTGCTAGTCGCTCAAAGTAGCCTAAAAACGGTTTACCAATGCCGAAAATTTGAACAAAGCCCAGCACTCCAAAAAGTGCATATACTCCCAAATCTGGCCATTCGGCAGAAATGCTAATGAGATATCCTGAGGTAAACATAAGCGCGCAGGCAAAAAACATGGTAAGAATACCTAATCCCAAAGAATAGCGAAGTGCTTTTTTGTATTGAGTTAAATAAGGCCTTACCCAAGTGTCTGATTTGAAGAGGGAGAGCAGTTTATTCATGGGCATCCTGCCTCTCTGCCTGTGTTTGATTGGAATTGTCTTCTTTATTGTTATTTCTGTTTGAATCCGTATTGCTTAATAGGGCGTCTGATTTTTTCGAAGAACTGTTTGGGTTAATTTCTTGGAGGTTTGAGCTTGTTTCACTGAGATTCGAGCCCACTCCTCTGAGTTGGTTGGCTAAGTCTTTGAAAGGACCTTTCGTTCTATTGAGCTCATCAAAAGTGCCTGCTTGAACCAGCGTTCCTCTGTCAAGTACTAATAGGTAATCCATTTGTGCTGCCCAATGAAGACGGTGTGTGGCGAAAAATACTAAATGATCTTCCATAAGGGGAAGCATGTTCTTTTTTAATTCATATTCCGTTTCGATGTCTATATGGGCAGTTGGCTCGTCGAAAATGAGAATTTTGCGAGAGGTGTTTAAGGCCACACGTGCGAGGGCGATTCGTTGGGCTTGACCTCCAGAAAGAGCATGTCCTCCTTCACCAATAAGAGTGTTGAGGCCTTCGGGAAGTTCATTAATTAATTCATCAAGACCTACAAAATGTATTGCTTTTTCGATTTCTTCTTGAGTTGCCGAAGGAGCATAAAAGGCGACATTTTCAGCAATTGTTCCGTGAAACAAGTGAGGGCGTTGAGGGATATAGGAGACTTGAGTGAGCCAGCTTTCCTGAGTAAAAGCGGCGTTTTGGCCATTGATTGAAAGAGTGAGACAATCAGGCTGGATAAATCCTGAAAGAACGTGAGCTAAGGTAGTTTTTCCAGAGCCGCTTATACCTATAATTCCTATTTTTTTATACCCTTCAACTACGAAGTTGATGTTATTGAGGCCAGCTTGTTTGTTGTTAGGATAATGGAAGGAAAGAGAGGAAACTTCCATTTTGCTATGAGAATCCCATGGTTTGATAGGATTAAAGGTTGGGATTTCTGGTTCTTCTTCGTTAAGAAAATCAAGAATACTTTGGAGCTGATTCTTTCCATCAAGTGTAGCGTGAAAATCTCCTGCGTACCGTTTGATAGCAGCGAAATATTCAGGAACAATAATTAGACAAGTAAGAGCGGGTAAGAGCTCCATTTGGCCATTCATAAGACGAAAACCAAGCATAATTGCTACTGCGGCTAAAGCAAACGTGCGGATAACGTCTAGCGCTAAACTAGAAAGAAAGGCAGCTTTGAGAGTTTTTATAGTGGCTTTTCTAAAATCTTCACTTACTGAAAAGATAGCGTCTCTGTAGGATGAGCTTGCGCCAAACATTTGTAACGTTGAAATGCCACGCACGGTATCAATGAAGTGATTGCCCATTCGCCTGAATTGTTCATGCTGTGCTTCGGCAGATTCTTTGGCGTTTCCTCCCAATACTCTCATGTAAACCATGATTACTGGAAGCATAGCAAAAGCAATTATTCCGCTAATAAGATCAATTGCAAATAAGGCTATAGTGAGTACTACAGGAATAATAATTAAATCGGCTACTTTTGGAAGAAGCAGGCCAAGGTAGGTTTTGACTTGATTAATTCCTTCAATAATCATGGTAGTGATAGCACCGCTGCCATATTTTGAAAGAGCAGAAGGGCCAAGTGCGTAGAGCTTATTTGTTACTTCATTTCGCAAAAAAGATGATTGTTCTCCTGCATAACAGGTCATCTTTTTATTTCGTCCGTAACTAACTAATTGACGCATGAGGTACGAACAAATAAGAAGGCCAATCCAGAAAAGCTGCGAGAGGACAAAGCTTTCAGGATTTGGATAGTGGTCATACAAAGAATTGCTTCCTGCAAGAAACCAGAAGTTAGTTAATGCAACGGCAAGGCTTATTGCTTGCACAACCGTCAAGACTGCATCAATAAACCCAGTACAAAAAAGAAATCCCATGATTTTTTTGGAATCTTTTAACGTGGAAATATTTTCATCAAATAGCTTCATATAGGACAAAAAGATTAGTTTTACTTCTATTTCTCAATAGTAATTGTACTAACATAGTACCTAGGAAAAAATCCTTGTTAAGGCGTACATTTTTTTCTGGAAGGGGGACACTTTGGAAACATTATTTGATGCGTGCACCCTTGCAAGAATTCAGTTTGCTATTACGGCACTTTACCACTATTTGTTTGTGCCGTTATCTGTTGGATTTGGATTGATTCTTGCAATTTATCAGACACGCGCATATCGCTCCAAAAAGGATTCAGATAAGGCAATTGCTAACTTCTGGTTAAAGCTCTTTACCGGAACTTTTGCTGTTGGTGTTGCAACGGGTATTACGATGGAATTTTCCTTCGGAACAAACTGGGCTGATTATTCACGCTTTGTAGGTGATATTTTCGGCGCGCCTTTGGCTGCAGAAGCTCTTTTAGCTTTCTTCCTTGAGTCTGTTTTCTTGGGTCTGTTGCTTTTTGGTAAGGGTAGAGTTTCCGATAAAACTCTAGTAGTAAGCGGCTGGCTTGTTTGGCTTGGATCTTGCTTGTCGGCTCTGTGGATTATCATTGCGAATTCCTGGATGCAAACTCCTGCAGGCTATCAGGTTATTACTAATGAAAACGGTGCTTCTCAAGCAGTTCTCACAAATTTCTTTGAGGCAGCATTTAATCCTTCAACCTTAGCTCGTTATTCTCATACGGTTCTTGCTCTCCTCATCACAGGTGCTTTGGTTTGCATTGCAATTGGTGCATATTACAAGCTCAAGAATCGTGAAGAAAAGTTTGGTCTTTCCATGATTCGTACCGGTACTGCAGTAGGAATTGTATGCTGCATTCTTATGATTCCTGCAGCTCATAGCCAAGCTGTTGTTGTTTGCGAGAACCAGCCTGCTAAGCTTGCTGCAATGGAAGGTCAATGGGAATCGGGACCTTCAGATTTATCTTTCATTGGTTGGGTTGATGAAGAGAATCAGGTTACGTATGCGCTTTCTATTCCAGGCGGTACCTCATTCTTGGCAACCTTTGATTTCTCTACACCTTATGTAGGTTTGAATGATTTGCCTGATGAGCAGAAACCAGAAGCACTCAACGCAATATTCCAGTCGTATCATTGGATGGTAGCTATGATTGGCTTTATTGGCATAGTTCTTCTTCTTGGCTTAATTATGTCCTTTGGTGGTTTAAAGAAGAGCCGTAAGGCACTCCGTTTGATGCAATTCTCCTGGTTATTCCCAATCATTGCCATTGAGCTTGGTTGGATGACTGCAGAAATTGGTCGTCAGCCATGGATTGTGTATAACGAATTAGCCACTGCAGATGCATATTCGTTAGCAGTAGATCCTGTATCTTTGATTATTACACTGGTTCTTTTCTTGGCAATTTATGGAGTTATCTACTTTGTGTGGGCACGAAACTTCCTCGGTATTGTTAAGGAAGGTCCATCAAGCTTTGCTCCTAATGCGGACAAGAATAGGTAGGGGGGCGTAATTATGACTGGACTTGGAATTCTTTGGTTCATTATCATTGCCATACTTCTTATTGGCTACTTCGCTCTTGATGGTTTTGATTTAGGCGTAGGTGTTTTATATCCCTTCGTTGCAAAAAATCAACGCACAAAATCAATGATGATTCGTGCAATTGGCCCTGTTTGGGATGGCAATGAGGTGTGGCTTTTAACTGCAGGCGGTGCTCTCTTTGCAGCGTTTGCTCCTGCATATGCAACATGCTTCTCAGGTTTTTATCTGGCAATTATGCTCGTTTTGTTCGGTTTAATCTTACGTGCTGTAGCAATAGAATTTGCTGCTGAGCGTACCGCTCCTGCAAAATTCTGGGATTTTACTTTCTTTATTGGTAGCTTGTTGCCTGCTTTGCTATTTGGCGTTGCTATTGGAAATGTAATTGCTGGTATTCCTCTTGATGCTCATGGTGACTATACGGGATCCTTCTTTGGCTTACTTACTCCATTTGCTTTGTGCTGTGGTGTGCTTGGTTTGGTTCACATGCTTATGCAGGGAAGCGCATGGATGGCAGCAAAGGCTCCTCATAATGATTTGATGCATGAGAAGTTCGCACGTCTCCGCAGGGTTTTTGCGGTAATAGATTTGGCGGTATTTGCACTTGTTACTGTTTTGTATTTTGTGTTAGTGGTTCCAAACTCTGCAGTAGGTTTAGGCACTAACGGTGTGGCAATCTTTTTTGCAGTAGTGTTTGTGATTAGTACTCTGATAACGCTTCTTCCTAATCCTAAGCAGTGGAAGTACGACTTTGTGGTCCCAATTGCTTCTGGATTAGGTTGTGCAGGATTGGTAGGAATTTTTGCATCCTCCCTGTTCCCTTATATCGTTCCTTCTACTATTGCAGAAAATTCCCTCACTATTGCAAATAGCGCTTCTTCTGATGTGTCTCTAACGGCAATGACGCTTATTGCTATTGTGGGCGTTATCTTAGTCTTGGCTTATCACGTATATGTTTATCGTGTATTTGCGGGACGTTTGGATGAGGCAGACTTTGCGGGCGAACACGGAGCGTATTAATTACGCATTTATTGCTTAGCTTTCTTTTGGAAAAACTTGTTGAGTTAAAAACAAGAGAGCGCAAAACAAATTAATACATTTAACCAATTAGACCACTTTCGGGTGGTCTAATTGTTTTTTTGGTTATAGGAACGCAAAACTCTTTATCTTGTATTTTGAGAAACCAAACTTTGCTCAATTAGCTGATTTTCAAGAAATGCTTACTTGCTTGGATAAAGGATGCGAAGAGCCTCTTTTTCCATGGTGATTTCAAAATGAGTTCCACTAATAGGCTCTCCATCAATTTGGGCAGGGATAGGTTTTTCGAAATCAAGCACGAGCGATTCTGCGACATTAAATGAAATGTTTTTGTGACCCACATGTCCTCCGTTTAGAGCCGATCCAAACAGACGTAAGGCAGTAGAAAACGAAAGAGTAGGGGTTGCGTAGCAGATATCAAACAGTCCATCATTTGTTTTTGCGTTAGGACAAATTTTGAATCCGCCACCGTAATAGGGACCATTTTGAACTGCTATTAAATACAGCGAGGTTGTAAAAGGGTCTTTATTATCGAGGGTTATAGTGCACTGGTATTCATCTCTATGGTTTTTCAGCTGGTTAAGTCCTGCCTGAATATAGAGAATTGTTCCCGTGTTGTTTGTTGTTTTTCTTCGGTCCATTGTTTCAAGTGCAATTGCAGCATCGAGTCCAAAAGAGAGAGTTTCGTCAAAGTATTCGCCGTTTACTTTACCGATGTCAGTATAAATGCATTTAGAATTGACAAGCTGATAAAGCGCTTTTTCAGGAGTGCGGTTAAGTTGCAAAGCGCGTCCAAAATCGTCACCATTTCCGCAAGGCAACACGGCAAGTTGAGGACGTTTATCTTTAGGAAGAAGCATAAGCCCATTTACTATTTCATGGATATGACCGTCACCACCTAAGGCGATAATGGTATCAACTTTGCTACCAAATTCATACGCAATTTTCGTTCCGTCTTTCGGAGCAACCGTATATTTGAAATGAAGGCTGTGGTTCTTTTTTTCTGCCTGCGTGATAAGAGGCAAATGGCTTGTGAGGTAAGCAGCTGCTTCTGACGCTTTTCCTGAACGCGCAACAGGATTTACGATAATAAGAGTATTTCCGAACATAAGCTATCTTTCTTTCCTAAAACTAAAGCTATTATACCGAAGGCAAAGGTGTCTTTCTTTTTGTGTGATAAACCCATTTATAAAGACGATTTGCTCTGAGAAAAAATATTCTTAAAAAACATCTTGTAAGAAATTGGGAATTCCGTATAATACTTACTTGCGCTTGGTGGCTATAGTTCAGTTGGCTAGAATGCCAGATTGTGGCTCTGGAGGTCGTCG
>URBX01000011.1 GCA_900546175.1 uncultured Eggerthella sp.
GAGGATAGGACGTTCTGCTCATACAGGGCATTTCTTTTTTGTTGTTGCTTTATTTGCTTTCCCCTGTATTGTTGCTCTGTTTTTGATGAGAGCTTCAATACGGTGAAAATATTATTCTTCCTCAGTGGACTCACAACAAGGCTATCCAGAAAGCGGGAGAAGCAGAGTAATCCCCTAAGAGCGTAAAGAATATCTCCTTACATTAAAAATAGTATGAAATAGAACGTGTTCTTAGCACCTTTTCAGGCCTCTTTTAATCTTTTAGCAGTTCATGGTCGCATAATGAGTTCTCTCGGTTTTAATTGGCTGGTATTCGTTGAGTTTATTTTTTGTCTTTAAGGTTCAGAAAAGTATTTTAAAAAAATCTAAAAAAAAGACTTGCAAACATTTTTGATTAGGGTAATATTATCTACGCACTAAGGGCGATTGGCGCAGCGGGAGCGCAGGTGCCTTACAAGCACAAGGTCACAGGTTCAAATCCTGTATCGCCCACCATATTTTCCAGGCCGGTTTTACCGGCCTGTTTTTTTGTATAGGGGTGCTTTCTGTATGCACCCTCTCTTAATGCAACTTTGACTGATTAATTAATGACGTATTGGCTGATTTATGCAATTAACGGCGTATTGTGCTGCAACCATTGATCCTTTAAGAAGAACGCTTTCGTCAATAGTGTAATATTCGGAATGCTGAGGATGGATTGCGCCTATTTCAGGATTACGCGTTCCTAAGAAAGCAAATACGCCAGGAACAAATTTGAGGTATTCCGAAAAGTCTTCGCCTGCTAGGGTTCCTTCATATTTTGCAAGCGCTTCAGGTCCAAGGATTTGGACAATAGCCTGTTCTCCCTTTTGAGCACATTCGTAATTATTGGAAAGGCCAGGATTTCCATACGTAAACTCGAATGTGGCTTGTGCATGGAATGCGGTGGTAATACGCTGAACAATGCGTCCGATGCGATCTTCAATCTCTTCACGCATTTCAGTGCTCCATGTGCGAACAGTTCCTTCAAGAACTGCAGATCCTGCCATGATGTTACGTGCTTTTCCGCTAGTAAAGGTGCCAATAGTAACAACTATTGGTTCAAATGGGGAGGCATCACGGCTTACAAGGATTTGAAGCGCAGTAACAAGTTCGGCACCAACCACAAGAGCATCTACCCCTTTATGAGGCATTGATCCATGTGCGCTTACGCCCGTTACTTCAATTTTAAACCAGTCGGTGTTAGCCATTCGTCGTCCTGGTTCACAAGAAATGGTGCCCGCATCGATTTCGCTCCAAATATGGGCGCCATAAATACTGTCAACACCATCGAGTGCTCCTGCTTTAATCATTTGTTTGGCGCCAAGAGAACACTCTTCGGCAGGCTGAAAGATGATGCGAACTTCGCCTTTAAGGTGTTCTTTGATTGAAGAAAGAATGCGCGCAGCGCCAAGCATCATGGCAATGTGGGCATCGTGGCCACAGGCATGCATTACGCCTTCGTTTCGGCTTTTGTACTCAAAATCAGTTTTTTCTTCGATAGGAAGCGCATCAATGTCGGTTCGAAGCGCAATTCGGTACGCAGGATTTCCCTCCTGGTCATAGGCGCCAGGAGCTTCACCTTTAATAGTTGCGATAATTCCTGTCTCTGTAACTCGTTTATAGTCAATGCCAAAAGAATCAAGATAGTTACAGATCATTTCAGAAGTGCGATACTCCTCAGTGCTTACTTCAGGATACTGATGAAAAGCACGTCGGTATGAAATAATATCTTGTTCAATATGAGAGCCAATCTCCTTAATCTGTTCAGAGATATCAAGTACTGGCTGTTTTGTAGTATTCATGATAGTCCTTACCATTATGTAATAAATGTATGGTAGCTCACAAAAAGGTGTCGATTCTTTACCATTCGATAAAAAATTTCAGGGGCGTTTTGTGTTACTCCATGTACTATTCTTATCCTCCTCTTATGAAACTATCAAGAAAATGAGAGAAGAATTAAACAAGAAAAATAAAATGCTGGATATATGTCTGATTTGCAAGGCGAGTGGCGAACGAAAAGGCCTCGAAGCGTTTAACCGCTTGCGTAACTAGTGTTACAACCCAAGATAATTGAGAAATCCATTACAGCCTGAATTGATGTCATCGAAGGTGGTGTCAAAATCTCCGGTATACCAAGGATCGGCAACATCTTTTTCTGAGGAAGAAAACTCTAAAAGCTTATAAATCTTATTATGAGAATCTCTGCCAAGAATACGTTTCATATTTCTAATATTGGCACTATCCATTCCAATGAAATAGTCCCATTGGGTAGCGTCTTTTGATCTTAGCTGTCGCGCTGTATGATGCCCACAAGGAATACCTTGTTCGTTTAGCACCTGGCGAGTGCCCGGATGGACGTCATTTCCAATTTCTTCTTGGGAAGTTGCTGCAGAATCAATAACGAAGAGGTGCGAGAGACCTTTTTTATTAACCTTGTCTTGCAGAACGTATTGAGCCATGGTGCTGCGACAGATATTGCCGTGGCAAACAAAAAGAACGCGGATTTGTTTCATAGGAACCTTTTCTTATGGAATCGAAGGGAAATAATGTTGCAAAACAAGATTGTGTTTCAATTGTTTTTAGCGGCTTTTCTTAAGGCGAAAAACCCAAGTGAAACAATAAGGCATACGAGCATAATAACGCAAATACCTATAACGTAGTTTGGCCAGAACTCGAAGGTAGCGAAGACGGTAGCGAAGGATGTTACAAAACTATAGAAGAAGTTTGACAAGGAAGAAGCGGTTCCTGCTAGGTAGTCGGGTTGGTCCAAAAGTTCAACAAACGAAAGTGGTCGAATGATTCCTTCGGCAAGAAGGTAGGGTATTAGAGAAAGCGTCATGAGAAGAGGACTTACTGTTCCTAAGATAAAAAGAGAAACGCAGCTTATGCCAAAAAGGATAAAACAGCCTTTTAGTATGGTGTGAGCAGAGAGTGTTTTGTTTGCCTTGAGATAAACGTAGGGCGCAATAATTGAAACCAGGCATATAACAAGATAAACAACGCAATATTCAAGATAACTAACAGCAAAAAAATCAAGACAAAGGTACGAGATGACTGCCAAGATTGCAAAGTAAGGGATTCCTGCTAAGCCAAGAATTGCGCATAAGCTTAAAAATGATTTCTTTTTAAGGAGTGTTTTTGAGTCTAAAATCATGTCAACAAAAAGAGATTTTTGTTTTGTGATTGATCCTTTGGTTTCTGATATGAGACAGGACAATGCAACGGAAAGTAATCCTGCTCCCGTCAAAAACGCAAATACTGCTCGCCAATCAAAAAAACTCACCATAAAAGAACCAAGAAAGGGAGCAATTGCGGGTCCAATAATGGCAAGCGATTGAAAAATTGTCATAGCGGTATTCATGCTATCGCCTGAGTACGCATCTTTGATAATTACCGTTTCAAGAGCGATTACGCCACCCATACCCCAGGCTTCAATCATACGAAAAACAATAAGCCATTCGATAGTAGGTGAAAGAGCGCATCCGGCCGACCCCACAGAAAAGAGAACGCAACAGAGAACCAAGGAAGATTTTCTTCCAATTCGATCACTAATCGGACCCATAAAAATAACAGCAATTGCGCTTATCAGAAGAAAGAGAAAAAGGGTCATATTGAGATAACTAACCGAAACGCCAAATGATTTCTGCATGCTTGGCAGGGTTGGTAGATACATATCAATGGCAAAAATGAGAAGAAGATCGATGAGCAGCAAACAGGCTAAAAAAGATTTTGGACCAAAATATTTTTGCGGTTTTGCGAGCTGCATAACATTGCCCCTCAGCGGTTTGGTTTAAGTCGGTTAAAAAAGTGCTTATTTCAACCAGTTCATTCTAGTCTACTTGTTCTTATGTTGAAAAAAAGAAATACTCTTATCAAAATAAGCTCTAGCGCATAAAGAAACACATTCTTACGGACGAAATAATTTAAACAAACTTCTTTATTTGTTTAATAGGATAAGAAAAACCTGTGGGAGTTTGGGTGTTTTCGAAGAAATGTATCACTGTAAAGGTAATACGATTATAGGTTTATTTACCAGGAGAAGTTCTCTAAGCTTACTCAACAAAGTTTATTGAGGAGAACACGGGGCTAAAAGAAAGGAGGAAGAATGGGTAACATCGTAAAACTGCTTAAGCGTGATTTAGTAAGACTTATTAAAGCCCCTGCTGCACTGGTAGTTGTATTTGCGTTGCTTATTCTTCCTTCTGTTTATACCTGGTATAACGTTCTTGGCTTTTGGGACCCTTATGAAAACACGGGTAATGTTCGTGTTGCAGTTGTAAATCAAGACAAGGGAGCTTTTGCCGAACAGGTGGGAGAAATAAACGTTGGCGAAATGGTTGAAGAAGAACTTCGCCAAAATAACCAGCTCGGTTGGTGGTTTTCTGACTACGATCAGGCAATGGAAGAGCTGGAATCAGGAAAAACCTATGCGGTGTTTATAATTCCCGAAAACTTTTCGCAAGAAATGACAGGAGCGCTTTCAGGAACTTATGAGAAGTCTATCATTAAATACTATGTGAACGAAAAGGCTGGTCCTGTTTCTCCTAAAATAACCGATGCAGGAAGCAGTACGTTAGAGGAGACAATTAATTCTCGTTTCATTGAAACGGTTTCTAAAGTGCTCCTTGATAAAGTGTGCACAATGGCAAATGATGCTTCTCATTTGATAGACTCGTCCACTTCGCAAGCGGTATCAAAAATTTTATCTGCTCAACAAACAATACAAACAATGCAAGGCTCGCTTGAGGAAGCGGTAGGTGCGTGTGACGAACTCCAAACCAAGATTTCTGAAATTAATAATGCGCTTGAATTAGCTGATGAGGATTTTGATGAAGCGTCGAAGCAGGCCGAGGTAGTGATTGCTGATATTGAAAGCCTGCAAGAAAAACTCTCCTTGTTAGCAGGAGAAGTGGCTGACCAGTCAAACCAAAGTGCTCTACTGGCAACCCAGGTACTTGACGACTCTTCTTTGGGAGGTTATGAAAAAGCATCGCAAAGTGTTTCTTCTACTCTCGATGCTATTCCGCAAACAGCAAATGAGACCATTTCCGCTATCAATGTTACGATAGGACAATTATCGCAGGCTTCCCAGTCGGTGAAATATGCACTTCAAGCTGAGCAAATGATTTCGGAAGAAACGAAAAACGCTCTTAAACAGTTATCGGAAGTGGTTACAACTTCGAAACGTGCTTTTTCTGAAACAGGAGAACTCCTTGGAGGTATCAATTCTGATTTAGAGCGGGTTAAAACTGATCTTTATGCACTTTCAAGCTCCGAGAATCTGGTGACCCTTATTAATGACAGCAATATGAATACTGATGCGATTGCTGAGTTTATTGGCTCGCCAACTACGCTTGAAACAGAGAAACTCTACCCATTCAATAGCTACGGCGCCGCAATGGCTCCTTTGTTTATGAATCTTACTTTCTGGATTGGCGCCTTTATGCTCTTGATTATTATGCGTCAGGAAGTAGATAGCGAAGGAGTTCCTGGTGTTACGTTGACTCAGCGTTTTTTGGCACGCTATCTTATGTTTGCGGGCTTGGCTGCAATTCAGGCAGTAGTGTGCTGTTTAGGATGTATGGCAATTGGAGTTGAAGTGTATTCGCCGCTAGCATTATGTTTTGCCGCAGTAGTGACTTCTTTAACCTTTTTGGCAATCATCTATACGTTGTCGGTTTTATTCCAGCATGTAGGAAAGGCAATCTGCATCATTCTTATTTTTCTGCAAATTCCTGCTGCTACCGGATTGTATCCAATTGAAATGACCGCACCGTTTTATCAAATGGTGTATCCAATTCTTCCATTTACCTATGGAATTAATGCAATGCGTGAGGCAATTGCAGGGTTCTATGACATGAATTACGCTATTTGTCTCTCTATTCTAGGAGTTTACTTAATTACGGCGCTTCTCGTGGGTCTCTTCTTACGTACGCCAATGTCTAATGTGAACCGTATGGTTGCAAAGAAAATTGAAGAAGGAGGAATGTACAACGGTGAAAGCCTTGATCTTCCTGTTCGACAGTATCGTTCTTCTCAAATTCTGCGCGTGCTTACTAGCAAAGAAGAGTATCGTCGGGACTTTATAAAACGGTATGTAAGATTCCAAAAATGGTACTCGCGGTTTGGTCTTGTAGCGCTTGGACTGACAGTGCTTATTCCCGTCTTGGCTACGGTGATTATGTCCTTTACTAATGGCGAAAAAGTAGTGCTCCTAACTCTGTGGCTACTGTGGATTATTCTCCTGGTGTTTGCTCTTATTCTTATGGAATATTTTGGATATCGCTTTGAACGAGAAATGGACTTAGACACCATGAGCAATGACGAGCTTATAAAGCTCTATGCAGCAAGGAATAGAATTCTCGGTTCTCACATTCATGCACGTGATGCAGTAGGAGAAATTGAGCGTCGTGATTCGGAATATAGAAAACGCGAAGAAGGTGAAATTGATGAATAAGATCAAAACTATCTTCGTTAATGACATAAAACATCTCTTCGCAAATAAGATTACTACGATACTTTTGCTCGGCTTGATTTTGCTGCCATCGATATTTACGTGGTACAACATCATGGCCTGCTGGAATGTATTTGACAACACGGGAAATCTTAAAGTAGCTGTTGCAAGTGCTGATGAGGGATATGAAAGTGATCTGTTTCCTCTTGAAGTAAATATTGGGGAAACGGTCATTTCCGAACTACGTGCAAACAATCAGATTGATTGGGTTTTTACTTCACAAGAAGAGGCGCTTGAGGGCGTACGGAGGGGAACTTACTATGCGGCGGTGGTAATCCCTCAATCGTTCAGTAGAGATATGCTTTCTTTTTATTCAGATGAAGGAGAAAAAGCAACCATTGTCTACTACTGCAATGAAAAAATAAATGCGATCTCTCCCCGCATTACTGATACTGGAGCAAGCAGTGTTTCTTATCAAGTAAATGAGACGTTCGCAGAAACGTTATCCAAAATTTCAGTAACGATTGCTCAATCTTTGAGTAATTATGTTGACAACTCGGATGCCTCGGGGTTTATCAGTCAACTATCTGGCAGTATTAGAACTACCGGCGTACGTATGCAACAGGCAGCTTCTGTGCTGCTTCTGTATGCTGATTTAGCGAACACAACTTCTTCACTGGTATCTGATTCTGCTGAAATGCTTTCTCTTGCTTCGGAACAGATTAGCAATACTGCTAACGAAATAACCCAAAACGCTCAAGAGATAGAGTCTTCGGGTGAGTTGATTCAATCGGCAACCAGTAATTTCTCCTATGCGCTAAGCAACTCTGCTTCGGGGCTAGATTCGCTTGCCGCTCAAATACAGAATTCTCAATCAACAACAAGAGAAGAGTCTCTTGCTACGGCTCAAACTCTTCGCCAAGAGGCTGCTTTGGTAAAGAGCGAATCGCAGTCTTATAGCGCAATTCTCTCATCGCTTCAAGAAGCACAAAACCAAGCTCTTGCTAGTCAAGAAGCGCAAAACTTAGGAAGCGCTGAGGAGAAAAAGGAGGCCTCTGCGGAAGCAGGCGGTGGCGTTGGTTCAGATCAGGCAGGAGCGTCGAGCCGGGCTGGAGCGTCGAGCCAGGTTCCAAATTATGATTTGGCAATTAATTCAACAAAGTCAACGATTCAAAGCTTAGATTCGCTTGGCGAATCTTTGGAAAAAACCGCAACGTTATTAGAGAGCAATGAGAGTGCTGACGAAGAGAAGGCTCGCTTAATCCAACAGGCTTATGACGCGCGCGATTCTGTTTTGGGCACCCAGGAGACTTTTGATAAAGAACTTGGGCCAGAACTCGATAAGTTGATAGAAGATAGCGCACTTCTAAACGAAAGCCTCAGCCGTGCGGTAGGGCATCTTTCTGGTATTAATGACGATGCTTCCATTTCTATAGAAAAAGCTGGATCGGAAGTAGCAGCGGCGTCTTATCTTTTAGTGAGTGCTTCTCATGATATGCAGGGCATGGCAGAGGAGATGTTTGAACTTGCTAATGCTATTGATTCTGCTTTGGTGGCTATGGATTCTCAAGCATTATCGGAATTGTTGTCTTCCGACTCTATTGACATCGCTTCAGTTCTTTCAGCGCCTGTTGTGATGGAGAGAAATGCAGTGTTTGAAGTGGAAAACTTTGGTTCAGGTATGGCTCCACTTTATACCGTTATTGCTCTGTTTGTAGGCAACTTATTAATTATGGTTCTTTTAAAACCGCAGGTTAGCGGAAGGTGTTTGAAAGATTTACCAGATGATGACTATAAACCTCGTCATTTCTTCTTTGGACGCGGATTGACGGTATGGTGCATTTCTTTTGCTCAGTCAACCGTAATGTGTTTGGGAAATATGTATTTCCTTGGTGTTCAAGTAACTGATCCAGGGCTCTATTTACTTTGTTTTTGGGTTGCAAGTTTCCTTTTCGCTTTGATGGCGTATGCCTTGGTTCTCTCGTTTGCCAACTTAGGAAAAGCAATTCTTGTTCTTTTGCTTATTGTTCAGGTAACAGGCTGTGGTGGTTCGTACCCTCTAGAACTTTTGCCAGATTTCGTCCAGGCGCTAAGCCCGTTTTTGCCAGCAACTCATGTGGTTGATGCTATGAGAAGCGCCATGATGGGGGTATATATGAACGATTACTGGATTGAGATAGCTGTTCTTTTGGCAATGACTATTCCGTTTTGGTTGCTGGGATTACTCTTACGCAAACCAACAATACGCTTTATGAATTGGTATATCGGAAAAGTAGAAGAGTCTAAACTGATTGTTTAGGCGTGCGTAAGCAAAGCTGATACAATGCCAGGTATGAGTTCTTTCATTACTATAGAAGGCTGTGCTGAAGCCGAAATTATCGAAAAGAAAAGCCGTTTTATTGGGGCAATTGCTCACGTGGAAACCGAGCAGGAAGCTCTTGATTTCCTGGAAGAGAAGCGCGCTCAACATAGAATGGCTCGTCATAATGTGTATGCTTATATTGTTCAGGGGGACGGTTCTGTTCCTCGAATTCGCTATTCTGACGATGGAGAGCCTCAAAAAACTGCCGGCATGCCAACCTTGGAGGCAATCCAGCATGCAAATTTGGTTGATGTAGTAGTGGTGGTAACGCGCTATTTTGGTGGTACGCTTCTTGGAACAGGTGGTTTGGTTCGCGCATATACGCAGGCAACTCAAGCTGCAATTGAAGCTGCAAAAAAAGTTACTATTTCTTGTTGTGTTGACGTAACGGTCTTACTTCCGTATTCCTCTTTTGATCAGGTGCAGCATCTAGTTGAGGTTTCGGGTGGAAGAATTGTAGACACTCAATACACTGATTCAGTAAAGATGGTAGTTCGCTTTCTTGAGGGAGAGCAAACGCGTTTTGTTACAAAGGTTATTGAGCTCACAAGCGGTCAAGTTACTCCGGAAGTCTCTGCTCCTTTTAACGCGGCATTTTAGAGCAGTGTTCCTTAATTCTTTCTTTTTCTTGTCCTTAATGCGTGATACGCGTAAGGCATAGCGCTGTCAAGTTTTTCATTAATGCGTTCGTTTTTCATTTCTTGTTACATAGCGATAATCAGGACACTTAGTAGCTAGTTTTAGTGCCCCTTAATCCCTTCTTGTTCTAGCTCCCTATTTAAAAAAGCATTCAAGAAAAGTTCAATTTGATTTGAAATTTTTTCTCGAAGATGGGAACAAAGAATGAAAGGAGGTTTTTTTGAAAAGAGGATGGGTACTTGCTGGATTAATCTGTGGTGCTTTATGCATATTATGCATCTTTGCCTACACAGGCATTGTGTATAAAAATGCTGAAGCAGCACGTCAAGAAGCAATGGCTCGTTATGGGGGAGAGCAGGTAGAAGTTGTTGTAGCAACGCGCACAATTTATCCCGGTGAAACCCTCAACAGTTCAAACGTAACTACAAAAACATGGTTAAGCGATCTTCTTCCTGAAGGAGCTCTTAGTGATTTGCAGCAAATTGAAGGAAAAGAGGTTTCTTCTTTAATTGTAAGTGGCGAAGTTATTTCGGAAGCTCGTTTTAGTGCTTCACAAACTGAAATTACTATTCCAGAAAACTTAGTTGCTGTTTCTGTACCCGCAAAGGATGTTCAGGCAGTTGGTGGAGCCATTAAAGCGGGAAGTCGTGTTGATGTGTATGCAACAGGAGTTAATACTTCTTGTTTAGGAAAAAACATTCTTGTTCTTGCAACTAATGCAACCAACCTTGAGCAATCTTCGCAATCTCAAATCACCTGGGTTACTTTGGCTGTTGATCCTTCTTGTGTTCAAGATTTCGTATCAGCTTCTCAGTCAATGGAATTGTATTTCGCACTTCCGTCAGTATTGGATAGCTATTCTCGGGATGATTCTTCAGAAGAAAGTGTCTCGAGTGATGTCTCTTCAGAGGAGAAACCGTCCCAGCCTGATTCTTCGAAGTCTTTCTTTCCAGAAGAATTCCATTCTCGCCAACCAGGTGTTTTTTCGACCGATGAATCAGATTCTTCTTCGCGGGGTAATTTAGCAGCAAATCAACAATCTTTGAAGGCTTTAGGTTACGGAGAACCTGTTTCGAATTATTCCTGGTATCTCTAAGGGCTTACATTAAAGGGGGTTTCATGAAAGTTAAGGTATTGCTCTGCGCCGATTCCGAAAGCTTGCGCAATCCAGAATTGGTTGGTTTAAAAGGGGAGGATCTAGCAAGCCATAAATGGTTAATGCTTTGCTCGAGTGCATCGGTTGCGCGAATGCTTGCGCGAGATTGTGACGATTTAGCAGAGATTTGGGTGATATCGAGCGATTCGATGAGTGGAATCAATCTGGCAGCGGCGTTGAAAAGAGAGCGCTTTCAAGCACGTGTTTATCTTATTTCTAACGAAAAGAGCGGATCGCTTATTAGCAGATCTCGTGCTGCAGGAATCGATTCGGTTCTTTCCCAGGATGCATTTTTGAAAGCATACTATTCAGCGAAAGAAACGTTCGGGGGCATATTTAGAGACCCGGTTTCAGAAGCGCGCGAGTTTCTTTCTTCGGTTGAAAAGAGGTCTTCGAAAAAAGAAGAAAGCCATAAAGAATCACCGGAAAAGCAAGAACAGAGCTTCTTTGCTACTTCGGAAAATACGAACTTAAACACCCATAGAGAAGTAGAGAAGGATTTTGATCTTGCTGAAGCTAGGGGAGTTGATGATGAAGGCAAGACTCTCTTGGTATCTAAAGAAAACCAAGACAAGACTGAAGGAAAAACCTCTCTTGCAGGTGATGAAAAAACTGAAATCATTCAAACAAGAACTGTTGAGAAATCTGATAGTCAGAGCGTATGTTTGGATGTTGGTACTGTTTCTGAAAATGAAGCGAGTAACGCATTTGGCGCTGCTAAAACTAAAGAAACCAGGCGTATTCTTCAATCGTCACGCTACCCAGCTTTTTCGCAAAAACTAAATGAAAATGAAGGTTATGTGCTCACGTTCTTAAGTGGAAGTGGGGGGTGCGGCAAGAGCACGCTTTCTCTTATGGCGGGGATTCTTGCTCAAAACCAAGGGTATCGAACGCTTATATTTGATGCTGATTTTCAGTTTGGGGATCTACCTTATTTGATGGGTTCAAAGGCTGCTATGGATGTTGTTGATCTTTTCTCTCATCCAGAAAAGATTGCCAATCTTGAACCACTTGATGGCCTTCCTGCGCTTCTTTGTGCGCCAAAGAAAATTGAAGAATGTGAAGTTGTTGTTGAGCAACTTGAAGAAATACTAAGTCTTGTTCGAAAACAATTTGAAGTGGTTGTGGTAAATACTGGCTCCTTCTGGACTGAGGAGCATACAAAATTGCTTGAACATTCGAATCAGAGTGTGTTTGTTATCGATCAGCGTCCTTCATCAGTACGAGCTTGTTCTCACGCATTGGAACTTTGTGCTCGATGTGGCATAGCAGTTCAGTCATTTTCTTACGCGCTCAACTATTGTTCAAAACACGCGTTTCTTTCCGCAATTGATGTTTCCTGTGCGCTCCGAGGTGTCAGGGTGTTTGAAATCAAACATGGAGGAAAAGAGGTTGGAGAGCTGTTTGGTGCCGGTATTCCCTTAGAGTTGCTCGGTAGGAAGAATCCTTTTGTTGAGAGCATGAATACCTTTTTAGTTTCTACTCTTTTTGATGAAAGAAAGCCAAAAAACACTCCAGAGCCATTATTTTCTGCTGACACACAAACAAGAAGATTCTTCAGAAAGAGGAGGCGCGTGGCATGTCTTTGATGAACCGCGTTGCTCTAAACGAACGAGGAAACGTAAGGGAATCGCAGAAAATTGATAAAGAATCCTCACTGAATGAATTAAAAAGGCGTCTCAATGCTTCTCTTCCACCGGCGAGAATAGCAAGCCTAATTGCGAAAAATCCCATTCAGGCAAGAAGCGAAATTCGCCTTTCCTGCAATAGGGTTTTTGATCAATGTCCTTGGTTGGCAAAAACCGAGCAAGAAAAAGAAGATCTCATTGTTCAGCTTCTTGATTACGTGTTTGGTTTTGGCCCTCTCGAGGAGATGCTAAATGATGAAACCATTACTGAGATTATGGTAAACGGGACCCATTCTTTGTATTTTGAGCGTGGTGGAGTTCTTTATCGTGCAGAAAAGGCGTTTTATTCGGATGAGCAAGTTTATGCCTTGATAGATAAGATTGTAGGCCCTTTAGGTCGTCGGATTGACGAATCTTCGCCTATGGTTGATGCCCGACTAAAAGAAGGGCATCGCGTAAACGCGATTATTCCCCCGTTGGCTCTTGATGGTCCGGTAGTAACTATCCGAAAGTTTAGAGCGCGTGTCTTTTCTCTTGATGAGATGGAAGAAATGGGCTCGGTTGATGCTTTGGTAAAACAACTGCTTAAATGGAGCGTTCTTCAGCGGTGCAGTGTAGTTGTTTCGGGAGGAACGGGTAGTGGAAAAACCACCCTACTCAATGCTCTTTCTTGCGAGATTCCTTTTTCGGAAAGGATTATCACCATTGAAGATTCGGCAGAACTACGCTTTCAAAATCATCCTCATGTTGTCAGATTGGAATCACGCGGCGTAAATACCGAAGGAGTGGGAGAGGTAACTATTCGTGATTTGGTTATTAATGCATTGCGAATGAGACCGGACCGAATCATTGTGGGTGAATGTAGAGGTGCAGAAATGCTTGATGCCCTTCAGGCTATGAATACTGGACATGAAGGTTCTTTAACCACTCTTCACGCCAACTCTCCTAAAGAAGCCATTTCTCGCCTTACTACTATGGTTCGTTTTGGTGTTGATTTACCAGTAGAAGTAATTGAAGGTCAAATAGCCAGTGCTATTGATTTGGTGGTTCAAACTACACGCTCGTCTTCGGGAAGGCGGTTTGTTTCTCAAATTGTGGGATATCACTTTTCTTCAGAAAGAAAACGATGTGAGTGTAGCGAATATTATCGTCGACCTTTCTTTAATAACGAAGGAACGTGGGTTAAAATTCCCGATTTCATCAATCAGCTATCGAATACGGGAGTAGCTACACAGGAGGAGGTGAGAAATTGGAAGAAGCTCGCATCTTCATTGCAATAAGTATTCTTTTTGGGTTTTTTGGTGCCTTTTGTATAGGTGTTTTCTTGCGTGAAGAAATATCTTCGCAAAAAAAACGAAGAAAGGCAGTATATGTTTCGGGTGCTTCTGGTTCGTTGCTCTCTGTTGTGCTGAGAAAAGGCATTAATCCTTTGCGCCCGGTAGGTGAAAAACTCATTAAAAACAGCACTGCAAAGCAATTCTTTATAGATCTCGAACGAACAATTGGGTATTACGGTTATGAAACATCACTTTTGTCGCTCTCTTCTTTGTTGTTGGGAGTGATAGGAATTCTTTTTCTTATTGGCGTGCTGGTTGCTTCTTCTTTGTTGTTTGGTTTTATGTCGACCTTGTGTTTGGTTCTTGGAATAAATGCATGGGTTAAAGGCGAGCAAGAAAAAAGAATCGAAAAAGTTAGGGATCAAATTCCAAACGCTCTTCAATCCATGAAGACTTGTTTTTGTGTGGGGTATTCTCTGCCGCAGACTCTTGAGCAAGTAGGAAAGGAAACAACAGGGGTTCTCTCTCATCTCTTTACTAATGCGTACGGGATTATGGAAGCGGGAGGAACTGCTTATCAGGCTCTTGACTACTTAAAAAAACAAGCGGTCCATTCTGAGTTGGTTTTCCTTGCATCTGCTCTTGATATTCAGCACAAAACGGGAAGTAGTATGCAGCAGGTATTGGATATTGCACGAGATTTAGTAATAGAAGAAATTGAGCTAGAGCGTTCATTGAAAACTCAAACAGCCCAAGCAAAGCTATCGGCTCAGATTGTAACCATAATGCCTTTCGTGCTAATAGCTCTTTTTTCTTTTATCTCTCCTGGTTTCTTAGATCCTTTTTTTGAGAGTTTTGTTGGATTGATAATGCTTGCGGGCTCTTTATTTATGCAGGTAGTTGGTGTGTTAATGGTGAGAAAAATGCTTCAAGTGAAGGTTTAGATATGGAGCAGGTTTTATCTGAGATACTCTCTCTCATTTTGGTTAAGAGAGCTGGAATTGAACTGGTGTTATCGGGAGCAATTGCTCTTTTTGCAGGAGCGTTTGGGTTTATTGCAATGGTAGTCTTCTTTGAGCAGAAGGAGCGAAGAAATACGCGTGATCGCTTTAGAACAATGGCTGGATCTCTTTCTCAGCAGGAAGTGTCTAATGTGATGTTGGAATGTAAGGGGTTCGAAGCAAGTGTTATTCTCTTTGTTTTGGATTGCTCGGTGTCTCAAAGTCAGAAGACACTCTCTTCTTTTGTTCGCTTGCTGTGGGGCATTGGGCTTCAAAACAGTGAAGCTTTAATCGAAAAAGCAGGTTTAGCTGAAGTAATCACCAAAGAAGGAATAATTCGTGCCCGCTTTAAGATTTCTCTGTTTGGCATGATTGTAGGTTTTTTGGTTGGCCTTTGCGTTTCGGAATTAATGGCACTTTTCCTTATGGTTGTCTTGTTTGGGATGGGTTACGGGATAGTGGTGAAATCCCTCAAAGAAGAAATGAAAGAGCGTGTTTTTTGCGCTGAAAAGCAACTTTCCGAGATGGTAGAAATAATCATTTTAGGTTTGCGAAGTGGCTTATCTTTTGATCGTGCTCTCTTGTTTTATTGCGAAAGATTTGAAGGAAGTTTAAGCAGGGCTATGAGTTTAGCTCTACACCAGTGGACTTATGGACTTATTACCAGAACACAAGGACTAAAGCAGGTAGCAAAATCTTTTGACTCTTCTCTATTTCAGCGAACGTTTGAAAGCGTTAATAGGTCTCTTCAGTTTGGCACTTCTCTTACCGAAAGCCTTCATTTGAGCGCAGCAGAAGCGCGTTCAGTAAGGAAAACGAAACTTGAACAACGAGTGGCAAAAGCTCCCGTAAAGATGCTCATTCCAGTAGGTGCACTTATTCTTCCGGCAATGTTGATATTGATTGTTGGTCCCATTCTTTTGGATTTGATGGATGGTTTTTGAGAGGAGTGTATATGAACAAACTAATGATTTATGCGGATATATACGCACGACGCTTTATAGGAAAAGCCTTAAACCAGGCAAAGTTGCTAGCAAGGAAAGAGGAAGGTCAAGGAACAACGGAGTATGCAATTCTGGTTGGAGTACTGGTGGTCATTGCCATTATTGCAATAACGCTCTTTCGTCCAAAGATTCAGGAACTTTGGGATGCAATTGCTTCGGGGATTAATGGACTGTAAGTTGTATTCCATTTTGAGAGAAGTTGCTACTTTGTTTTCTGCTAAGCGTCTGAAGAAAACCAGTGGTTCGTTTGTGGGTTTCATAAAGCGAGAGATTCTTAGTAGTCAAGCAGGTCAGGGAACAGTTGAGTATGCAATCATACTTGCGGGTTTTCTTAGCATGATTATCGCATTAGGTTTATTGAGCGATTTTTTATCGGGAGGTACGGTGGTTCAACACGCACTTCAATCTGTTTCTCATGGAATAACTAATGTTGATGCT
The DNA here is from genome assembly GCA_900546175.1 of uncultured Eggerthella sp. Classification (GTDB taxonomy): domain Bacteria; phylum Actinomycetota; class Coriobacteriia; order Coriobacteriales; family Eggerthellaceae; genus Anaerotardibacter. Next base: position 15,981 of record URBX01000011.1, read on the forward strand.
CAGGTGGCGTGCGATGTGTTTCTTTACTAGCTTTCAAAAATGCTCGTTTAGTGAATCGAATTTGAAGTTGGGTAAATCAATCGTTTCTAAAAGGTCCTTACTTTCTTTTTGGAATGAGGGGAATTGTGGTCAAGCAACGGTTGAGGGTGCTTTACTTATTCCCGTCTTTCTTATGGTTATCTTGCTACTCATTCAGCCTTCAATTCTCCTTTACGATCGAATGATTATGCAGGGAGCTGCGGCAGAAGGGTGCCGATTATTAGTTACAGGAGATTTTGCTCAGACAAGTGAAGAGTCTATAAAGAGCGCTGTTCATCACAAACTTGCCGCTATTCCCCAACAGGATCATTTTCATGTGCACGAAGGGCAGTGTTCATATCAAATTACTCTTCATGGAAGTGAATCAACAGACGTGGTGTCGGTGTCAATTACGCAGGAAGTGAAGCTTCTTCCAATTTTTGACGTAGGGGCAAAAGCATTAGGGATTGTCAATGATAGGGGCAATTTTGTAATTGAGGCTGAAGTCTCCTATTCGGCAAAAAATAGTTGGGTTCTTAGCAATGAGTTGGGTTTGAATCCTGATTCTTGGGTTCATGCAAGAGATGGAACTTAGGAATAACTAGTAAAGCAACGTAATTTCGGCGTGGAATGAAGGGAGGGTATCGGAAATGAAAAGCCCATGGAAGAGTAGCCATAATCAAAAAGAAATAGAAAACCATTTTGATAAAAGAAGCACAAGGAAAAACAACACGAGAAAAAGCAAAACAGGGCGTTCTCTCTTTTGGAATGAGGAAGGTTTTTCAACGGTTGGATCAGCGGTTGCTCTTCTTATTACCCTCTCTTTGCTCTTTACCGCAGCACGTGTGTATGAGATTAATTCCTATTCTGCAGACATTCAAGAGGTCGCTGATGCTTCGGCACTTGCGGCGGAAAATGTTGTGGGAGAGTTTTATATACTGGCTCGCGTTTGTGATGCGATGGTGTTCACTTTATCTCTTTCGTCTCTTACAGCTTTTGGAATTGGTGTTATTACCGCCTGCATTCCAATAACAGCAGAGTTTTCAAGTGTGTTTTTAGAGGCATCAAATGAGCTTCGACAAGCGCGAAATACCTTTTCGCAAAAGTCGATAAAAGTTCTCAATGCTGCTCAAAAGGCTCTTCCTTTCTACGCGGCAGCAAAGGCCCAATTTGTATTTGCTGCAAACTCTCAAGGAAGCTCGTCGCATTCATATAAGGGAATTGCTTTATTAGCACCTCTCACCTCGAAAGATCTTGAAGAACCTTCTTTTGAGGTTTCGGATGATTTGATTACTTCATCTGATGAAGAAATTGAATCAATCGCGGAGAAAGGGGAGAGCGCGGAAGAAAATGCGAAAAAGGCTAACGAGCTAAAGAGAAAAGCATACGAACACGACTGCGGAAATAAGCCAAATTATTGCATGTATGAGAGGGCGGAATCTTTAGCAGGAATGGAGGGAGCGGATAATCCCTTTTTTAGCTCCAGTGAGACTTGGGATTTTTCTATCCCGCTAGAGCGTACAAAAAAGTATTACCAAAAGAGATACGAAAATGAGGCTCCTTTAGGATCAAGCGTTGCTGAGAAATCTAATTCTGCATTGCGCAAACGATTTTACGCCTACGCACTTGAAGAAATTAATAAGGGATATGTTTACGAAACAGAAGATTCTTTCCAGGCTTATTTTCCTCTTTTACCCAAAAATACCGAAGAAATGCGCGGAACTCCTCTTTATTATTCCTCTGATTATCCCATAACAAAAACTTCAGAAGGAACCCTTCGCATGCATGCGTGGGATGGATGTCCTCAGAAAACAAAAGAGGCTTCGGTAGGTTATGGATCCCTTCAACAGCTAGGGTCTGGTGGGTTTGTGAAATGTTCCGTATGCGACTTTTCGGCAAGCAGTGTAGGAAAAATTGCTGCCGCCTCTTCTTCTGTTGAAAACGGGTTTGAATATCATTATCGAATTGTTGCTGAATGTGCTCAGGAGTATCAGCTTATTAGAAATGATTTGGATAAGGAATCAAAAGAAATTAAAGATGGTGTATCTGAACTTTTTGAAGGATTAAAGAAAGCCTTAGAAGAAGCTTTTGCTTACAGAATTGAAGTGGATCCACCAGGAAAATATGGAGTGGTCGTACTGGCCGTGGATACTGCTTCTCCATCTTCGTTAGGTCATTTTCCTTCTTCGTTTGTTGAAGATGCGGGCTCTATAGGTATACGTGCGGCACTTTCTTCAGCAACACTGGTTGAGGAGTCTTCTGACGAGGGCAAAACAATCATTAACTCATTTTTTGATGGCATTGAAGATTCAAGTACTAGTATGGCATTGGGGCCAGCTCAAACCGTAGCTTCGCTCTGGTCGTCTTTACTGACGGCATATACCGAAGGCAATGAGTCTATAGAAAAAGGGATAGAAGATACTCTTTCTCAGATTCCGTTGACAAGCGAAAGTGGTCTTGCTCTTTGGGCTTCTAAATCGTTTAAGTCCCTTATTAAATCAATTGGTTTTGAGCCTCCTGAATTGCGTGCATCAAAAGCAGTGCTTGTTAATTCAAGTCATGTGTTACAAGCGGATAATTCTCGCTTTTCAGCAACACTCCTTTCAGTAAAGAGGGCTTCGTCTGAGCTAAACAGCGGTTCATCGCTTTTCGATTCAGCTCTATCGTCTATTGAGAGAAATGCTTTGAAAAAGATTGAAGGCTTGGGAAGCGAGTTTGAAATAGCAACTATTTCTTTGCTAAGAGGAGCTGTTGAAATTCCTATAACGATAGCTTTACCAAATTATGTAATTGCTGCATCACAGGATGCTCTATCGGAGCTATTTAGCTCCATAAGAAGACTCACTTTTAGCGTAATTGAGGGAAACAGAAGATGGGAATAGGCTCGTTCGGGAGGTAAAACATGATTCAGAAAAGGCAGAGATATGGCCTGAGGCATGTAATTAATGATAAGCATATGAATACTGATATTGGCTTGAGCTCAAAGATTTGGTGTTCAGGGCAAATGACTATCGAATTCGTTGTGGTATTTCCAGTTCTCATTGTGGTTGCTCTTATTGGTGTCAACGCTTTGTTGTTTCTTAGCGAGTGTGCCTCTTTTGATCGAGTGTTTCGCCAAACTGTTTGCCTGTATGGATCCTCGCCTGGATATGGGGAAGATTCTTCCCAGATTCTTGCAAAAATTAATGGCGAACTTCAAAAGAATTTCTCCCATGATTTTGAAACCGTATCAGTTTCTTCTGCGGTAACAAGTGGAGGGCTTACAACCTATGAAGGGCAAATAGAATTCTCTCCAACTCTTTTTGGGTCGGGTTCAATTAATTCAGTTTTCGGGGTTAATCTTCCAAAAATAAAACATGAAGAGCAAATCATTATTGACGTATATAAGCCCGGAATTCTGTTTTAGAAAGGGGGCGGGTATGTTCCCATCGGCTCGAAACGCACTCCTTATTTTTCTGGGAATATTTCTCATCTTGGCAGGAATTAGTATCCACTCAAGTTTTCAAACGAGCTTTTTTAAAGATACGGGAGAAGCGCTTTTCTTCGAGCAGGAAGAAGAGCTATCACTGAAAAAAACGGTAATTCATGGTCTTATGACGGGCGAGGAAGTTTCTTTGTTAAACGAAGAAGCCTTCGTGTCAAAAGATTATCCCGATTTTTTCCAGGAGGAAATAGGGTTTATCTCTTCAGTGGAAGAGATATATCAATCTAAGGAAGGAAATCTAATCGGAGTCATTTCTTCGGAAAATGCTTCTCAAGCGTTTGTTTCTTATGCAAATCATCTCCAGGAAAAAGGATGGATTCAAATTGAGAGCGGAGTAGATAATTTGGCATCTTTTGTAAAAGAGGAAGGCGTGTTTCGCTGGATGGTACTCCAATCACAAGATTATCAATCAGGAAGCTTGCTAATGCTTACCTTTTAGGTGGATTGGACACGCCTTGAGGAGGTTATTTATGTTTAACCAGATTCATGTTGCAAGTGGGTTATTCGATAAAGCTCTTGGAATGCTAGTTCCTCGTAATCAGCAGACCCTTCTTGTTTTGATTCCGTGCAGGAGTATTCACACTTTTTGCATGAAAAGCAATCTCGATGTTGCCTTTATTTCAAAAGAAGGATCAGTGCTTTTTTCGGAAAGGAATGTGAAAGCAGGAAGAGTTATTAAGCAAAAGAAAGCGGTGTGTGTTCTGGAGAGATATTCGGACGTGAATACGTATTGGTTTGAAGAAGGACAACAAATAAGATTGTCTGTCGAATGAGGGAGTTAGGTATGAATAGGAAAAGCTTTGGTGTTGGAAAAAGGGAAATCGGACAAGATATGGTAATGAAGGAGTGTCCAATCTGTCATGAATTTTGTTTTGAGGATATGGAGATATGCTTTGGGTGCTTGCATAGGTTTAGTGAAGATGAAGAGGTTGTGAGGTATAGAGAAGGTCAAGAAGTTGCGACAAGAACCGGATCAGCGAAACTTTCCTCAAAGGAACCTCTTCTTGAGATAGGTCTTAGTGAGAAGGATCATAGAGATGGAGTTCAAGATGTAATAGAGGATCCAGTAAGCTCAGACGATGGCTGCGTGATGAGCAAAAGAATAGTAAAGCAGACAAACTCGTTTTGTTGCAATGGCTTTGAAATTTGTATGCAGATAAAGCCACTGTAATGATCTTTGTAAAGAACTACTGTTGCTCTTCTACTCCTGTTTATGATGCGTATCTTTATTTGAACCGCCGTAACACTTTGCTAAGCAGGTGTCTGTGGTGACTTTTGAATAGAGTGTCTGTAGTGTTTCTCTAACAAAACTGCCTGTGCGCTTCTTTAAGTAACTTGTCAGCGATTCTTAAAGAAGATAAAACCTGAGGAAGTATAGGTTACTTAGAATTGGATTTTGAGGCTTCGCTAGTGAGTTAGAATAGGGATAAAAAAAAGAGACCCGAAGGTCTCTTGAAAGTTCATGGCTCCCCGGGTAGGACTCGAACCTACAACCCTCCGGTTAACAGCCGGATGCTCTGCCATTGAGCTACCGAGGAATCTCAGTGTCGTTCGACGCAAGTAGATATTATACGCACCTAAAAATCATTTGCAAGAGGTTTTTATATATTTTTTCCTCAATTGCTTTAAAGAAGCGAAACCACCTAAACCCACTGATGAAAAGTATCTATTGAAAGGATGGTTTTTTCAATCAAATGTTTGAATAAGGTCTGGAAAGGTTTTCTTGAATAAATGAATTTGCTACAATAAATACCCGCTGGGCCCATAGCTCAATGGTGGAGCAGGGGACTCATAATCCTTTGGTTCTCGGTTCGAATCCG
>URBX01000012.1 GCA_900546175.1 uncultured Eggerthella sp.
GGACTTGAACCGGTGACCTCTTCGTTACCAACGAAGTGCTCTACCGACTGAGCTATATGGGCAAGTGGTGGGAGTGCAAGGATTCGAACCTTGGAAGGCGTAGCCAACGGATTTACAGTCCGTCCCATTTGACCGCTCTGGAACACTCCCATTTAAGTGCTTGTGATCATGTGTAATTTTCAAGCTGCTACTTGCTTAAGCAACCTTTGCACAAGCAAGCATTAGGATAATACGCTAGAAATTTCTTCCTGTCAACACCGTTTTTAGTATTGAGCGTATTTTCCACTTTTGCCTTTACTCCTGTTAAAAGAGCTAACTTGCAAAAGCGAAGAATATTCTACGCAATGTAGTTTTAATAAACAAGACTAAATTTTTCTTTTTTTAGTTTTTTCTTTCCGAATGGTTTTTCACTACCTGCATCGCTGTTTGCAAGTCAATACTTCTCTTATTGCTCTTTAGCACTTAGCATCCATATAGGTATCGAATTCCTCATAGACTTCCTTGCTTGGTTCTTTAGTAAGCAAAGATACAACCACAATAAAAATCAAACTTATGATAAATGCAGGGAGTAATTCGTATACGCCAAAGAAGCCGCCTAATGGCTTAATAAAGTTATGCCAAATGATTACCGTTGCAGTACCCGAGATCATGCCAGCAAGCGCGCCTTGGAAATTCGTACGACGCCAGTAAAGAGACATAATCATCAAAGGACCAAACGATGCACCAAAGCCCGCCCAGGCATAAGAAACAATGCCAAAGATAGTAGAGTTCTCATCAAGGGCCAAGAAAATACCAAACAGCAAGATAACAATCAAAGTGCCACGAGCAACAATCATTACCTGCCTATCGGTTGCTTTCCTATTAATAAGACCGCGGTAAATGTTTTCCGCAATAGCAGAACCAGAAATAAGTAAGTATGACGAGGATGAAGACATCGCTGCAGCAAAAATACCCGACACTACCAAGCCACACATAAAGGAAGGCAAGAGCATCTGAGACAGAACAATAAAGATATTTTCAGCACTTGATGCTGTCAGGAATTCGGTAGGAATTACCGCACGACCAATAAGACCAATAGCTACTGCAGATGCCAGGGAAATTACAACCCAGACAGTAGCAATACGGCGAGACATCTTGATTTCTTCAGAATTACGTACTGACATAAAACGAATAAGAACCTGTGGCATACCAAAGTAACCCAAACCCCATGCAAGACCAGAAATAATAGTTACCATGCCATAATCAAGTGCCTCACCAAATACGGGAAGACCTGCTTCAACTACCTGAGAACCGTTAGCGTCCAACACTGGATTTGCGATTTGAGTACCAGAAAGGAAGCCTGGGATATTCATAAGGAATGCAGCAGTGTTTTCAATACCGCCAGCAGCAGCAACCGAGCCAACAAACACGATTACCAAAGCAGAAACCATAATTGCACCCTGAATCAAGTCGGTAGTGCAAACAGAAAGATATCCACCAACAAAGGTATACAAAAATACAATCAAGGCACCCAAAACCATCATGGTTGCATAATCAAGACCAAAAATAGTCGCAAAAAGCTTACCGCACGTTACAAAACAGGAACCTACATAAATGCTAAAGAATACCAAGATGATGATAGCTGCAATAGTCATCAAAATATTCTTATGGTCATGAAAACGATTAGAGAAATAATCAGGAAGAGTGATTGAATTTCCTGCCACTTCAGAATACTTCCTTAAACGTTTTGCAATAAGAAGCCAGTTTAAGTAAGTACCAATAACAAGACCTATAGCGGTCCACATTGCATCAGATGCGCCCGTAAAATAAGCAACACCCGGCAAGCCCATAAGCAACCAACCAGACATATCAGATGCTTCTGCAGATAGTGCAGTTACCCACGGGCCCAAACCACGTCCACCAAGGAAGTAATTTGCACTAGAGGAATTGGATCTTTTGGCATACACAAAGCCGATAAAAACTACCACCATGAAGTAAATCAGCATTGCCAGAAGAGTCCAGAAGTCGTTGTTGACCATCTTTCTCTCTTTCTTTTGTTATTCGGTTATTTCTTTTTTTGTTGATAGTTTCTTTATTATTCGGGCTATTAATTAAGAAACCAACGAACAGTTCCCGAATTAACATTCAACGTGAATTTATTAACAATCCAGTTAATTTTGCTTTTTCGGGCTGTGGGGGCATTATACTTAATCCAGACAACAAGTGACCTTTGTTTTCCCCTAACGGGAATGAATATGAAAGGATAAGGCATGTCTGCTTTTAGCGAAATGACTCAAGAAGAGCTTTTATCTTTAAAAGCTGCTCTTACGAAGGAATATGAAACCTTCAAAAGCCAAGGTTTAAATCTTAATATGGCTCGCGGCAAGCCAGGCGCTAATCAGCTTGACCTTAGCATGCCTATGCTCGACTTAGTAAATTCTTCAAGCGCTTGCGTCTCTGCCGACGGAACCGATCTTCGCAATTACGGCATTCTTGACGGCATTCAAGAAGCTAAAGAATTAATGGCAACCATGCTTGATGACGCTCCTGAAAACACAGTAGTGTTTGGCAATTCTAGCCTTAACATCATGTATGACACCGTAATGCGTTGTTATGTATTTGGCGTTCTTGGATCAAAGCCTTGGTCGCAGCTTGATAAAGCTAAATTCCTCTGCCCTGTTCCAGGTTATGATCGCCACTTCGCCATCACAGAAGCCTTCGGCATCGAAATGATTCCGGTATCCATGGACGACAATGGCCCTGATATGGACGTAGTAGAAGAATTAGTAGCAAACGATGCTTCAGTTAAAGGCATCTGGTGCGTCCCAAAGTATTCAAACCCAGGCGGTATCAGCTACTCTAATGAAGTAGTTACTCGCTTGGCTTCTATGCCAACTGCTGCTGAAGATTTCCGCATTTTCTGGGACAACGCCTATGTGGTTCATCATTTGTATGATAAGGAAGAAAACCAAGATCAGCTTCTTGACATTGCACAAGAATGTATCAAGGCAGGTAATCCGAACCGTTACTACAAGTTTGCATCTACCTCTAAAGTTACCCTTCCAGGTGCTGGCGTTGCTGCTTTTGCTTCATCCCCTGACAATGTTGCAGAACTCAAGTCTCGATTAACTATTCAGCAAATTGGTTTTGACAAGATTAACATGCTTCGTCATGTACTGTTCTTAAAGGATGCACAAGGCATTGCTGAACACATGAAGAAACATGCGGCAATTCTTCGTCCTAAGTTTGAATTGGTATTAAACACCCTTGAAGAAGGTCTTAGCGATACGGGCTGTTGTAAATGGACTAAGCCTCGTGGTGGCTACTTTATTTCTTTTGACGGCATGGAAGGCACCGCAAAACGAATTGTTTCTCTTGCAAAAGAAGCTGGTGTCACCATGACTGGCGCAGGTGCAACCTACCCTTACAAGAAAGATCCTAAAGACTCCAACATCCGTATTGCGCCTACCCTTCCTCCTCTTGACGAGCTTGAAGTAGCAATGAAGGTTTTTGTTTGTTGCGTAAAGCTCGCTGCTGTGGAAAAGCTTCTCGAACAGTAGTTTTTCAAATAGATGCCACCTGCATCTATTTGGCATCTTTCAACTGTTCAAAAACTGCGAAACTAAAAAACCGCCTTATGGCGGTTTTTTTGCATAAGCCAATAAGCCAGTCTTCTACGAAAGATTGCAAACAGCTTGCACGTACGATACTGCTCGCGGGAGATCAACTATCGAATCTATGCAAACGGTTGCTTGCTCTAGCTCTTCTGGCTTATTGAATCCGTATGCACAACCAATAGAAGCAATTCCTGCTTTGGAAGCAACTTCTATATCATGGAACCTATCTCCTACCATAATGTGAGGTAGCGTATGGTTCTTTGCTACTGCTTGGTATATTTGCCATTTAGGAATATCGTCGAATGCTTCTGCCGTATAGGAAGCATCGAACAATTCTCCTAATTCGAAAAGCTTAAAGTGGGAATCTCGGTACGAATTCCTACAGTTGCTCAAAAACACTAGTTCATAGCCATCTTCTTTCAGCGTTTGAAGCGTCTCTTTTGAACCCTCAAAAAGAGCTGCTTGCTCATGCTCTATCATCTCATTCATCACTTCGCCAATAATATGAGAGGCCTCGCGCCATACTGGCTCCGGTAAAGAAGGCATAAAAGTAGTCCACATGTCCTCAACAGTCCAACCAAGCCACTGAGATATTTCGCTCTCTTCAAATTCGCGCGGTTGAGCATATCCCTGCTCTACTAGCCACGCGTACGCTTTTCGAAAAGCAGGTCCATAAATATACATGCTGTTATGAAGCGTTCCGTCATAATCGAGAAAAATTGTTGCCATATGAGTCTCAAGCTTTCTTCTCAGCTAGTTGTGTCTACGAAATAGCGTTAGACCCGTTCTACTCCTTTTAGTAAACGCTATTCGCATTATCGTTTCATCTATAAATAAAATTACTAAAAAACTTGCAACAACCAGCCGATTGTCGCAAGTTTTACTACGTTATTTTCTCTAATAGAGAATCTTATGCCTGAATGTTCTTAATGAGGTTAATCATCTCAACTGCAGCCAATGCGCAATCGTAGCCTTTGTTGCCTGCTTTTGTACCTGCGCGCTCGATAGCCTGCTCAATAGTGTCAGTAGTTACCACGCCGAAAAGAACTGGGATGCCTGCCTTCAAAGAAACCTGAGCAACACCCTTTGCTGCTTCATTGCAAACCAAATCATAATGAGAGGTTGCACCGCGAATCACTGCTCCCAAACAAATAACTGCATCATACTTTCCTGTTTCAGCCATTTTTTGAGCAATAAGCGGAATTTCGAAAGCGCCAGGAACCCATGCGATATCGATATCTTCTTCTTTAACATTATGGCGAACCAAGCCGTCGATAGCACCACTAATGAGCTTAGAGGTGATAAACTCATTAAAACGAGCACCTACAATACCAATCTTAATACCTTCAGCAACAAGCTTTCCTTCAATAGTATTCATAACTCATCCTTTCAATAAGTCAGTTTCTCTTGTCTGTTATTCCATATCCAACATATGGCCCATTTTTTCCTGTTTAGTTTTCAGATAGAAATAATCGTTGTCGTTTGCTTCACACTTAATAGGTACACGCTCAACAATTTCCAAACCGAAATCTTTAAGCTGATAAATCTTGTCAGGATTATTGGTTAAAAGACGCATAGTTTTTACGCCAAGATCCTTAAGTATCTGTGCGCCAATATAGTATTCACGCATATCGCCCTCAAAACCTAATGCAAGATTTGCTTCAAGAGTATCCATGCCTTGATCCTGAAGTTCGTAGGCGCGTAGCTTATTAACAAGACCAATACCGCGGCCTTCTTGGCGCATATAAAGGACTACGCCACGTCCTTCTTCCTCAACCTGACGCATAGCTGCAGACAACTGCTCACCACAATCGCAACGCATAGAGCCAAAAGCGTCTCCAGTAAGGCATTCAGAATGAACACGACACAATACATTTTCGCCATCACCAATCTCGCCCTTCACTAAGGCAACGTGATGCTCTCCATTGAGATTATTTACATAGCCAATAGCGCGGAAATCGCCGTATTTTGTTGGCATTTTTACGTTTGCTACAGGATAAACATGCTTTTCATTCTTCTTGCGATACTCCTGCAAAGCTTTAATGGAAATAAACTTCATGTTGTACTTTTGAGCCAACTCAATAAGCTCAGGAGTGCGCATCATAGATCCGTCTTCGCGCATGATTTCGCAGCACAAACCGCACTCTTTAAGACCAGCCAAACGACAAAGGTCTACGGTTGCTTCTGTGTGACCATTACGCTCAAGAACTCCATTTGGCTTTGCCATGAGAGGGAACATATGTCCCGGACGACGGAAATCGGTTGCTTTTGCATTATCATCAACAATCATGCGGGCAGTAAAACCACGCTCTACTGCAGAAATACCGGTTGTGGTCTCAATATGATCAACCGATACCGTAAAGGCAGTCTCGTGGTTGTCGGTGTTTTCCATAACCATTTGAGGAAACTGTAATTTCTTGCAAAGCTCAATGCTCATAGGCATGCAAATAAGACCTTTGCCTACACTTGCCATAAAGTTTAGGTTTTCAGTAGTTGCGAATTCTGCTGCACAGATAAAATCGCCCTCGTTTTCACGATCAGGATCATCGGTACAGAGGATAATCTTGCCCTGACGCAAATCCTCCAACGCTTCTTCAATAGTTGAATATTCAAACATTATGTATACCTTTCTAGCTAAATAGCTTTATTACCTTTCATAAAAAGGAGTATGAGTAAAAAACCGTTTACGAATAAACGCTAAAACCCGTTTGCCGCTAAAAACTCTTTTGTAATTCCTTTTGATGAGCTTTTAGCAAAACGGTCAACATAAGGACTTACTTGAGCTGCAGACTGCTGCGCTTGTGCAGAAACTAGGTGGCTTGAACAACACAGCATTTTTTCTACATACTTGCCTACTAAATCGTTTTCTAAATTCACTATGTCGCCTGCTTTTTTCTGCGACAAATTTGTTTGAGCACGCGTATGGGGAATGATTGAAACGCTGAAGTCAGAATCGGTCACACGAGCTACGGTTAAACTGATTCCGTCAATAGTAATTGAGCCTTTTTCAATAATGTACGTTAGTATTTTCTGGGGCGCTTTAATGGTGTACCACACTGCATTGTCATCTTCTTTAAGTGAAGAAATAGTGCCTACCCCATCAATATGACCCGATACAATATGACCGCCAAATCTTCCTTGCGCAGCCATTGCGCGCTCTAAATTTACAGGACTTCCTGGCTTTAGCTTTCCTAAAGAAGAGCGATCAAGTGTCTCGTGCATAACATCTGCCGAAAAACTTGAGGATGAAAAATCAGTTACAGTCAAGCAGACTCCATTTGTTGCAATGGAATCACCCAAATGAACATCTTCGAGCACTTTATGTGCAGAAATGGTAAGAACGCAGGATTGAGCTCCCTTACGGATGGAAGCAACTTTTCCTACTTCTTCAATAATTCCCGTAAACATCTACCTAGCCTCACATTCCAAAAGAACATCGGGACCCAGCTGGGTAATTTTCATGTTCTTGAATTCAAAAGCATATTTTGGAGCTTCAACACCTAAACCAGCTACCGGAGAAGGAGCATCACTTCCACCAAAAATCTTTGGAGCAATATAAGTCTGCACTTTATTGACCAACTCATAAGCAAGAACAGACCAGTTGATTTCAGCGCCGCCTTCAACGATAACACTGTCAATTCCTAAAGCGCCCAGCTTTTCGAAGAGAACCGCCATGTCAACATGACCATCCGCCAAAGGACACACAATTATGTCAACGTCCATTTCTCGATAAGGCATATGCTTATTGATGTCAGAAACAGTAGTTGCAATATACGTTGGGACCGAAATTGCAGTCTGAACAATTTGAGAATTGAGCGGAGTACGCAAATGAGTGTCGCAAATAATACGAATAGGGTTCTTTACTCGATTATTTTGGTTTGACTGATTTTTTTGAGCTAAAGCGTCATCAAGCTCTTCATCCAGAAGTTCCTGCTCTAACTCTTCGTCAATTGCCTGCTCAAGTACCTTTTCCGAAAGTTTGCTTTGAGCGGCTATTTCTTTATCGGCTACGGAAAATGGCATTGTCTTTTTTTCCGCATTATTTGCTTGAACCTCATTTTCGGCACCTACTTGACTGCAAGCGCAATCATCCGTTTGAAAATCCATCAAGCGACAAGTTAGAAGAGGATCATCTTTTATTACCGTATTCACTCCTACCATAATTGCTGAATAGCGATGACGATCCTCATGAACGCGTTTGCGTGCTGCTTCTGAAGTAATCCATTTTGATTTACCGCTACGGGTGGCAATCTTGCCGTCAAGTGTCATAGCGTATTTCAGGATTACATACGGAGTTTTAGTGCGAATATAGTGAAAAAAGACTTCATTAATCGCAAGGCATTCATCAAGAAGTACGTTTTCCGTTACTTCAATTCCTGCCTGACGAAGAATTTCAAAACCTTTACCTGCTACTAAAGGATTAGGATCAGGAGCGCCACATACTACTCGCGCAAACTTTGCCTCAATAAGTGCTTCAGTGCAAGGAGGAGTTTTTCCGGTATGACAGCATGGTTCAAGTGTGACATAAATTGTTGCACCTTCGGTATTCTCTGTGCAATTTGCTAGCGCTTGGCGTTCTGCATGAAGCTCTCCATAGCGCGTATGCCAACCTTCTCCAATGATTTTTCCGTCTTTCACAATAACGGCGCCCACCATCGGGTTTGGATTTACCCAACCAGCTCCTTTTCGAGCAAGCTCAAGCGCACGCTTCATGTAGTATTCGTCACGCGCTAACCCACTAAGAGTTTCCGCTGGATTACCTATATCTTCTGTGATTTCCGCAGCATTCAGTGAATCATGTGCCTTATCAAACGTATGCTCAGGTTCTTTTGCCATTACCTTCACCTATTTCGCCATAAAAAAAGCCCTTTAATTCAGGGCGCAAAAATGGAAGACAAACAAAGAAGCAGTCATACGATTGACTACTAGATACTTCTTCTTCCATCCGGACTATACCGTTGGCTTTGGATTTTCACCAAATCAGCCTGCCTTAGCAGGGTCGCGGGCTTTACCGCCAGTGAGGAATTCCACCTCGCCCCGAAGAATATTTCCCATTTAGGGTACCACAGGAGCGTTTCCAAGACTAGTTATTTTATAGCAATAGTCTTGCTAATTCTCTTTTCCGTCTATCAACTCCTTATGGTAATTACCCGCAATCCTCTTAGTTTTTCCTCAGTCCATGAGATACTACTACCATACGCTTAAGCGTCTTTTACAAGGTTTTTCAAGAACAAGAAGGGTTTTATGTTTCTTTTTTCTTCGTTTTCCGCATGCGGAGCAACCCATAAAAAGAATGATGATCGCGTTCTTTCTCCTTCTCATGTGCTTACAGGAGCAGAAAACCCTGGAGGAAACACTCGTTTTAGCGAAGTTGTTTCGCTAGCTACTAACCCACTTTCTTCTGACGCACCATGGCAAAAGGGAGGAGAATTTATCCTCCCCTGCTCAAACTCTCTTGCAATTGCAGCAGTCTTTGACGGAGTTGGCGGAAGCGCACGAGGAAATGAAGCTGCACTAGCAGGAGCATCCTTTCTCCTAGACCAAAGAGATAAAGAAAAAACTCTTGTAGACAAATTAAAAGAGTGTGCCTGTCACGTAAGTGAGAAACAGGCCGCATATCCAAAAGAAGAACAAGGATATACCGTTGCCTCCGGTTTTCAAATATGCGGATATCGGTATCAAAAAAGCCCCGTTCCTACCAATATGAGTCCTGCTCACGAAAATGAAAAACTGAGGCCTTTTTTTGGATGCATCCCCTTTAATGCAGGCGATTCAAGAACGTATCGCTTTTCAAAAGGAAATGCACTCCCTCTTACAAATGATCACACTCTTGCAAACTATAAAGCTTCATTAGGGATTGGTTATTCTGCTTCTGACTGCAATGTTGTTACTAAGTTTTTAGGCGGTGAAAACCTCTATCCCTTTGATATTTATAAAGCTTTCAAACTTGAACCGGGGGACATTGTGTTTTCTTGCTCTGACGGTTTTTGGGAATATATACCCAAACCACTATTGGAACAGGCTTTAATAGAGCTTCAAGAAGATTTTTTTAATCTCTTAACCCCTTTTAAAGATAGCTCGTTATGTCAAAACGCTCCTGATTCAACAGCCGATTGCATTGGCAGTTCACGTTATGAAAAGCAAACTATCGTAAGCACTCTCGATAAAGAATTCTCTAACCAAAAACAAAATGCTTGCCCTTCTGCGGTTCCTACCAATGCACCCGAAAAAGAAGCAGTGTATACAACGTACCTCTTTAATCCAGATAAGGCACTTTCTCTATTTGAAAAGCGTGTTGAGTATTTAGTAAACACTGCCAGAGGTAATGGTTCTCCTGATGATATTAGCGTAGTTTTTGCTTGCTATATTCCTTGCGAAGATTTGTGTGAAAAATAAAAAACCCAGCCCAAGCTTATACAAGGGCCAGGTTCTTTGGCAAAAATTGTTCTGGAAGCAGGAAATACAATACCGCTTCCTATCATAAAGATGAGAGTTTAAAGATTCTTGGAGCCTTCTACGCGGCCTTCAAGATATGCCCAGTATTCATCAACATCATTCTGAATCTCTTCAAGCAAAGCCTCATTACCAGGCTTGAACAAGTGCTTGAAACGACCCTGTGGCTTCAAGAAATCAACTACTGGCTTGATATTCTTCTCACGAACTGGGGTAAGCTTCCACTTACCATTCTCAACCTCGAACAAAGGCCAGAACTTAGTGTCAACAGCCAAACGACAAATCTCAGCAGTCTGATCAGAACCGATACGCCAACCACGAGGGCATGGAGCCAAAATGTTCAAGAATGCAGGACCGTCAACAGCGATAGCCTTCTCGGCCTTGTTTACTAAGTCGCGCCAGTGACCAACAGAAGCCTGAGCTACGTATGGAACACCATGAGCAGCAATAATGGAAGTGAGATCCTTACGCTTTTCCATCTTGCCCTGCTGAACTTTACCAACCTCAGAAGTGGTTGCCCATGCGCCCTTAGGAGTTGCGGATGAACGCTGAATACCTGTGTTCATGTAAGCGCCGTTATCATAGCAAACATATACAATGTCGTGACCGCGTTCCATAGCGCCCGATAATGACTGCAAGCCAATATCGTAAGTACCACCGTCGCCACCAAAAGCAACAAATTTAATCTTCTTATCTGCAGGAATCTTGCCCGCACGCTGAAGACCCTTATAAGCAGCCTCTACACCAGAAATGGTAGCACCTGCGTTAGCAAAAGCATTATGGATAAATGGAACATTCCATGCATTATCAGGGAAGATAGTGGTGGATACTTCCAAACAACCAGTTGCAGATGCGCAAACTACATCATAATCATTACGACCCATCAATACCTGACGAACAGCAATGGATGCACCACAACCGCCGCACAAACGATGACCTGGAGCCAAATTTTCAGGGCGTGCAGATAATTCTTTAATGTTAGCCATTACATGCCCCCTTTACTCTTCAATACCAAGATACTTAACAGTGTTTGTATTGTTACCAGCCTCAAGATCGTTGAATGCTTCATAAATCTGAGAGAGGGTAATGTCAGCGCCACCAAGACCTAATACGTAGTCATATACTTCAGCGCTAATCTTTTCTGCCTGGAAGGTAGCACGAACATCGGTTGCCAATGGAGCATGCTGTGCACCAAAAGCATCTGCGCGGTCAAATACTGCAACTGCCTTAGCGTTTTTGCAGATTTCTGCGAGTTGCTTACCAGGGAATGGGCGATAAATGCGAATCTTAGCTACGCCAACTTTCTTGCCTTCTTCGCGAAGTTTACGAGCTGCAAAGCGAGCGTTGCCTGCTGCTGCACCCATTGCAACAATGATGTAGTCAGCATCTTCGCATTCCCATGCATCAATGAGATCAAATGGACGATCAACAATCTCAGCCCAAGCCTTGCCGTGCTCTTCAAATTTTGCAAGAGCACCTTCAGCAGCACGACGCTCGGTAAGCTTATATTTCATATAGCCATTGCCAAGCGTTGCAAACATGCCCTGACCAACTGGATTGTCGGTATCAAGCAATGGATAAAGCGGGGTGTATTCACCAACAAAGTTTGCTACTGTTTCATCTTCTTCCAAAACACAGCAGTCCATTGCATGGGTGGTTACAAAACCATCGAGGGTGGTAAAGCAAGGAAGCAAAACATCTTTATCTTCTGCAACTTTAAATGCGATAACTGTGTTGTCATATGCTTCCTGAGCAGTTTCAGCAAACATCATAAGCCAGCCAGTGTCGCGAGCTGACATGATGTCAGAATAGTCACCATGAATATTAATAGGTGCGGAAAGTGCGCGGTTTGCATTAGCCATAACAATTGGACAACGCATACCAGAAGCAATGTGGAGTTCCTCCCACATGAAAGCCAAGCCCTGGGAGCTTGTTGCGGTTGCTACACGAGCACCTGCAGCAGAAGCACCGATACATGCGGAGAGAGCAGAGTGTTCAGACTCCACTGGAACATATTCAGTATGAACTCTTCCGTCAGCAACAAACTTTGCATAACCCTCAACGATAGTGGTCTGAGGAGTAATAGGATATGCAGCCATTACGTCTGGAGCTGCCTGACGCATAGCTTCAGCTACCATTTGGTTACCAGTAGCAGAAAACATCTTCTTTTCAGCCATGACTACTCCCCTTCCTTTGCCTGAGCTTCAGCTTCTGGAATCAATTCCAAAGCGCCAAATTTGCATTCATTTACGCAAACACCGCAACCTTTGCAGTGTTCAAGATCAATACCGGTCATCTCGCCGTCACGAACCTGAATGGATGAATCTGGACAGTATACCCAGCAAAGCATGCAGTTGCTGCACTTTTCAGCATCCCAAATAGGACGCATTGAACGCCAGCCACCAGTTTGACAATTTACTGAAGTGCCACCTTCTGGACATACATAACCAATAGTGAAGTCGGATGGCTTCCAGTTTTCGTAATTAGAACCGTCGAATGCCATTATTCCTGCACCTCCTGATATGCGCGATCAGCGCTTTCGAGGTTTGCATCAATCATTTCTTGGGAGAACTTCTTACCGAAAGTAATAATGAGACGCTCTTTAACCAATTCAATTGGGAACAAACCGGATACCTTTGCCAAAGCACCAACAATAGGAGTGTTAGGCATATCCTTCTTGATAGTTGCTAATGCAATACCAGTTGCATCAACAACAGCTACTTTCATGGAAGCAGGAGCACCAGCTAGTTCACGTGCTTCTTCAACAGTCTTAGTGGTGTTGAAGATCAAGATTCCATCGTCGGCCATACCCTCAAGAACATTGGTGGTTTCCAAAAGAGTGTCATCCAATACGATAACAATATCTGGGTTCTGAATGTTGTTGTGTACCTCAATTGGATCGCTTGATACGCGAGTATAAGCCTTCAAAGGTGCACCCGTACGTTCTGGACCGTATTCAGGCATAGCCTGAATGAAGTTGCCTTGCAGCATTGCGGTATCTGCAACGAGCTTCGCTGCGGTAACTGCGCCTTGTCCTGCGCGAGCATGCCAGCGGATTTCGGTCAACTGTGACATACCTCTCCTCTCATCAAAAAACATGCTTTTATAAGCTTCGTAAATTTTACTCCCCTGTCCTAATTGATGTTTTCGATTTGGAGAAGAGATTACCCAGTTTCGGTAAGTGGGGTTTTGAAAGAAAATTCTTGCCGTTCGCTATAGCATGATTACCGTTTGCCCACAGCTCTTTTGGCTCGACTATGTCCAGAAATTAACCATTTCAATTATGTCTTGATAGACCCATGGATAAATATCTGAAACCCAACCTGTTTCAGGAATCCAACATAACAAGAAAGAATAGAACACGCTAAGACCTACTAGCACCAGTAGAGCTCTAATAAAGAATTTATAGTACTCGTCATCATTCCTAAACGCTTCATTAACAATAAAGGCGAGCAGCACAGCTGAAACTAAGAACATAAAACTAAAGTCAGCATAATAGCGCTGCAAAATACCTGCTGCCTGTGCATCGAGCAGAGCCACAACCACGCCCGAAATTAACATTACACAAACAACGCCAGCAATAGTATTAGTAGAGCGAACACGGAATCGATAATTCAATATTCGTCTTGAGAAAACAAGAATCCAAAGAACTGGCAAGCAGGCAAAGATACCACCATAAGTTACTTCTTTGATAGTTTGACCAAGATACGTTGTCTCAAAATCAACTGGCTGAATCCATGGGAAAACGCCTACTGTATTAGGAGTTTGGAAGAAATACGCGAACAAGGCTGGCAAGAATCTACCTGGATTAGTTCCACGGGCAGTCATGTCATTTACGGTCAGATTATAGTTAGCGCCAAAATCTGTGAACGAGCCAAAACGCGCCTTGTTATACATCATGATTCCTGCCGCAACAATAAAGTATGGCAGCAGCAAGCATACGAATTCCTTAAAGCCTTTCTTTGTTTTAATGTGACCTTCAGTAATAAACTTTCGCCAGAACAAAGGAAATGCCAAAAGCGAGAAAATTAAGAACTGAGGCCTGCATCCCACCACAAGTGACATACAAAACGAGCCGAGTAAATACCAACACCATGCGGTATCAGAATTGCGTCCCCGCATCCAAAAATACAGTCCCCACACAACAAAGGCCATCGCAAGACTAATTGGAAGCGAATAAAACGTTGGAAATTTCGCAAGATACAAAACACCCGAACAGAAGATAAGTGGAATCTGTAAAAGAAGGAAAAGTCCTAAGCTTACGCGCTTAAAATGATAACGCGCAAATCTATCAAGCAGAGCAGTACAGCCTAAAATAAAGAGAATTATGCCTATTAATACCCCTATTGCCGTTGGGAAATTTGATCCAAAAAGCAGATAGAACGGCAAATAGAACAAGAGAACGGGAACTACTCCGAAATAAACATAGTAATGCCCTTCATAATAGGCAACGTCAAACAAGTATTCATTGCCAGTTTCTTTTTGGAGTTCATCACGGGCACCTTTGTCGTAAGGATTATCCATAGACACAAGCCACTCAGGAGGCTCGGTCTCAAGATATAACTGTCCATGAGCCATTGCTTTAGCGAGCTCAGCGTACTGTTGAGCATTGTCACCACCTACTTCATAGGTATTAAGCACGCTCTTACCATCCCACGATCCATTGTTATAAGTCTCGGTTGCAACGCCTACCAAATTAGAACCCAGCAACAAATAGCTCGTAATAATAAGAATCTCTATACTGGTAGCTACACAAATACAGAATTTGGACTTAAGCGGCCGCTCGGTAATAAAACAGCTATAGATACTCGACTTAGGTCTGAAAATATATATGAGCAACAAGACAGAAAGAGCAAGTAAAAATCTCTGCAAATTAAACTCAAATGGTTGAGGCTTATTAATAGAAACAGAGTTAAGCAAAATAGGATACTGTAGATTTTCGCCCGAAAATTCAATACGTAAACTATCAACATAGCCAGAGGCGTTTAGATAGAGATACTTGCTTTGTTCAACATTAGTCAAAACAGTTGTTTGAGGAACGCCCTCAGTATATTCAGTTGAATAAAAATACGTTGAATGAGCAGAATCAGTAAAGGTAATAGACGCTTCAACCTTCTGAGCAGGTTGATTAGGGTCAAATTCTAAATAGATATTTTTCAGCGAAGTGTTTAGTCCATGAAATTCAATAAAAAATTGATTCTCGGTAAGTTTATACGAACTTCCATTTTCCGTTTCCTGTAAGGTTAATTCCTCATCAAGGACAATCTGATCGTAAGAAAGAGAACGATAGAAATTCATATTGAAAAGAGTGCATTCTAGTGCAAAAGAAATAACAAAAAGAACTAAGAAAACTTTTGCTAAGTGAATACAATATCCCTTCCTTTCTTTAATAAAAGAAAGGGCAGAAATAATAATGTTGTCTAATCTATCCATAAGTGAAAATTGTAAGGGAAAATAAATAAAGCAACAACAAAAAAGAAATGCCCTGT
>URBX01000013.1 GCA_900546175.1 uncultured Eggerthella sp.
ACGACCAAGAAGAACAAGCAGAACAATCCTGATCGTATTGAGTTTAAGAAATATTGCAAGTGGTGCAATACCCACACTATGCATAAGGAAACTCGTTAAGATTAAGGATTTAGAAACAAGATAGGCCAGTAGCTCCAATGGTAGAGCGGCGGTCTCCAAAACCGTTCGTTGGGGGTTCGAGTCCCTCCTGGCCTGCCAGCTTGTTTGGTAATGAGCAGCTTTAGGGCTGCTTGTTTGGCGTTATAGACATTTTAAATTTTTCCAGAGCAGGAAGAAATATGGCAAAAAAATCAAAAACTCAAAAGGCTAAGGCATCCGCTAATCGTCAGGCAAAGAAAGAAGCAGCAAAACGTGCTGAGGTTATGCCTGAGGTAGAAGAGGAGTCTAAAGGTTTCTTTGCTACCAGGAAAGCCGAACGCGAAGAACGTAAAGAAGAGAAAGCAAAAGCAGAGGAGCGCGAGCGTAAAGCATTAGCTCGTAAGCATATCCGCGAGGATCCTCGTCGTTTTGGCTTTATCTCCGACATTCGTTCTGAAATGCGCCGTGTTACTTGGCCAACAAAGAAAGACGTTCTTCAGTGGACTGGCGTTGTTGTGTCTGCTTTGATTTTCTTTGGTCTATTCTGTGTTGTTTTGGATGACGGAGTTGTTACTCCACTTCTTTATGCGATCTCTAGCTTGGGAGCTTAGTTAAATGGCTAAAAAATGGTATGTATTACACACCTATTCCGGTTACGAGAATAAGGTCAAGAAAAATCTTGAAACCCGCATTGAGACCATGGGTCTCGAAAACAATGTTTTCGCTATTGAGATTCCTACCGAAAGCGTTACCGAGATTAAAGACGGTGGACGTCGTGTAGATAGCGAAAAGAAAGTTTTCCCTGGTTATGTTTTAGTTCGTATGGAGCTTGATAACCGTAGCTGGGCAGCAGTTCGCAATACCCCAGGCGTTACTGGCTTTGTAGGTTCTCAGGGAAATCCTGTACCTCTTACCCGCGAAGAGTACAACAAGATTATGAAACGTACTTCTCGTGAGGCACCAAAGAAGACTTCAACTTCCTTGGAAGTAGGCCAGAGCGTAAAAGTTATTTCTGGTCCTCTTGCAGAGTTTGATGGTGTGGTATCCGAGGTCTCTCCTGAATCTGGCAAGATTAAAGTTTTGGTTTCCATCTTCGGACGTGAAACCCCAGTTGAGCTTGCATTTGATCAGGTAGCTAAAATCTAGTTCACTATTTTAGCGATTATTTGAGCACAACGTATCTTCTTTGCCTGTATGTGGACAGGGCTTCTCAGAGATGATGCTTGTAATAATAAGTGGTAAACAAAAAATCAGTCGAAAGGATTACTGAAATGGCTGAGAAGAAAGCAACGGGCTTTGTTAAATTGCAAATCCCTGCTGGTGCAGCAAATCCTGCTCCTCCAGTTGGTCCAGCACTTGGTGCTCAGGGTGTAAATATTATGCAGTTCTGCCAGGCATTTAATGCTGCAACCCAGGACAAGTCTGGCACTATCATTCCAGTAGAAATCACTATCTACGAAGACAAAACTTTTGATTTTGTTTGCAAGACTCCTCCAGCTGCATTCTTGATTAAGGAAAAGCTTGGTATTAAGTCTGGTTCTGGTATTCCTCAGATTCGCAAGGTTGGCGAACTTACCGAAGAACAGCTTCGTGAAATCGCTGAGATTAAGATGCCTGACCTCAATGCAAACGACATTGAAGCAGCTATGGAAATTGTTGCAGGTACTGCTCGTTCCATGGGTGTTACCATTGAGGGTCGTGCTCCAAAGCATGAGTACAAAATTACTCGTCGTCTTGCAGCACTTCTCGCTGAAAACTAAGAAGTCAACCGATATTATTCGTTGGTTTCTTTACAACCATTTTGAAAAACTGATGTGGCAGAGCCTCTAGCTCGGATGACCACGAAAGGATAATAAACATGTCTAAGAAATATGATGCAGCAAAAGCAAAAATCGAAAAAGAGTTATATGCTCCAATTGAGGCTCTTTCTCTCGTAAAGGAAATTTCCTTTGCAAACTTCGATGAGACTGTTGAAGCTCACTTCCGTTTGGGTCTTGATACCCGTCAGGCTGACCAGCAGCTCCGTGGTACTGTTAGCCTTCCTAACGGTTCCGGCAAGACTGTTCGTGTTGCAGTTTTTGCAGAAGGCGAAGCAGCTCGTGCAGCTGAGGCAGCTGGTGCAGACCTCGTAGGCTCTGATGACCTCGTTGCTGATGTTTTGAAGGGTGAGATTAACTTTGACGCTGCTGTTGCAGCTCCTGACCAGATGGCTAAGGTTGGCCGTCTGGGTCGCATTCTTGGTCCTCGTGGCCTCATGCCTAACCCTAAGCTCGGCACCGTTACCACAGACGTTGCTAAAGCTGTAACTGAACTTAAGGGTGGTCGTGTTGAATATCGTGCTGACCGCTATGGTATTGCTCACGTAGTAATTGGTAAGGTTTCCTTTACTGCTGAGCAGCTTGCTGAAAACTACGGCACCGTATTTGACGAGATCCTTCGCATGAAGCCTGCAGCTGCAAAGGGTAAGTACGTTAAGTCTATTACCGTTACTTCTTCAATGGGCCCTGGTGTTCCAGTTGATAGCTCGGTAAATCGTAACTACACGGTTGTAGCTGAATAAATTCGCTGAATTTATTTACCACATTTAAAGCGACTCACTCACGTGGGTCGCTTTTTTTATTGGGAAACCAATTTTGAGATTTTTATTAAACCAGGTATAATTAACGATTGGATTATTATATTCACTAGGTGAGATAGTACAAGAAGGATGTTGTTGTGAGCGAAAAAACGGAAGCCATTAAAAAAATCGCAGAAGAAGTAGTAAGAGATGACGAAAGGCTTGCAACAATTGCCGAACAACTTTCTTCTCGTTCTCGTCGAGCTCGTCAGGATTCGGCAGCTGTTCTTTCTCAGGTGGCGAAAATAAAACCTGAAATACTTGTTCCTTATCTCGGTGAATTGATAGATGCTCTTGAATGCGAAGAAGCTCAGACAAGATGGGAAATACTTGAAGCTTTAGTTGAGTTAGTTCCCCTTGAATCAAGGACCTGTGATAAAGCAATTCCTGCTGCTGAAGATTCTCTCTTTGATGAAGATAATGGCTTTGCTCGCCTTTCTGCGGTTCGTTTCCTTTGCAAGCTTGGCGCCACTACCGAAAACAGATCTGAGCGTGTATGGCCTTATCTTGACGAAGCTATCCAGTGCTACCATGGAAATTTAGAATATCAGGATATGCTTATTGCACTTATTGCGTTTTCTGAAGGAAAATTGACTTCTTCAGTTAAGGAAGGCTTGATTAATCGTATATCTTTCGATGCGGAAAACGCAAAGGGTGTTCTGCAGCGTAGGTCTCAGCAAATCTTAGATAATCTTCGTTAATGCATCTTTAACCTATTAAGAGGGCTACCATTTTGGTGGCCCTAATTCATTTAGTCGGGTTTTACCGAGCATTTACAAAAAAAATTGTTCACGTAACAAAGATTTCTTTATAAACAACTATCATGTAAGAGCTGATTTCGTTCGAAAAGGAATTATCAAGCTGAATTATCGCTCGAGAAGTAATCGATTATTTCTGAAAGCAGTTTAGAAACCCTATGGTTGCATGAGAAAAACCATTAAGAACATTATAAGGAGAATAAATGGCGAAACATGTTGTAACTCTTATTCCTGGTGATGGAATTGGTTTTGAAACAACCGAAGCAATGCGTAAGGTTGTTGAGGCTACTGGAGTTGATATTGAATGGGAAGTAGCTCATGCAGGTTCCCACATGATGGAAGAATATGGCACTCCTTTACCAGAGCCAACCATTGAATCAATTCGCAAGAATAAAGTTGCTATTAAAGGTCCTGTTACTACACCTGTTGGAACAGGATTTCGCAGTGTGAACGTTGCGCTTCGCCAGATGTTTGATCTAAATGTATGTCTGCGCCCAGTTGTTTCTATTCCAGGCGCGGGTGGACGATATGAAGACGTTGATTTGGTTATTGTTCGCGAAAATAGCGAAGACTTATATGCGGGTATCGAATTTGAAGAGGGTAGCGAAGCAGCTAAGAATCTCATTTCCTTCTGTGAGGAGCAGGGTGCAGGTACTATTCGCGAAGATTCTGGTATTTCAATTAAACCAATTTCCGTAGCTGCTTCTGATGCAATTGTTCGCTATGCATTCGACTATGCGCAAAAGCATGGTCGTAAAAAGGTTACTGCCGCTCATAAGGCAAACATTATGAAGTTTTCTGATGGTTTGTTCTTGAAGACCGCACGTGAAGTTGCAAAAGAATATGAAGGGAAAGTTGAGTTCAACGACAATATCATCGACGCGTTTTGCATGAATATGGTCATGGATCCTTCAAAGTATGACGTAATTGTATTCCCTAATTTATACGGCGACATTGCTTCGGATTTGTGTGCTGGTTTAGTTGGTGGCTTAGGCTTGGCTCCTGGTGCAAACATTGGTTCTGAATATGCTATTTTTGAAGCAGTACATGGTAGCGCACCTGATATTGCAGGAAAAAATATTTGCAATCCAACTGCCGAGATTATGTCTGCTGCTATGATGCTTGATTATTTGGGAGAACTTGAAGCGGCATCACGTATTCGCGCTGCTGTGACCTTGGTTTATTCTGAGGGCAAGGTTCTAACCGGCGACATTCGTCGTATTGGTGATTCCGATATTGCTCCAGCAACTTGCACTGAATTTACCGATGCAGTTGTTGAAGCACTTTCTCGTGTTTAGGTTTCAAGACAGAGTTTTAGCTAAATCCTGTAAGGAGGATTAATGAATACCAGAGCAGAGCAGCTTCAGGTAGGTCAAAAAACATATACCTATTATCCGGTAAAAAATGTAGCGGGTTATGAAAAGCTTCCTCTTTCTCTAACAGTGTTGTTAGAGAATATCTTGCGTAATGCAGAAACAGACGAAAAGGCAGCGCAGCTTGCAGGAAGACTTGTTGAGGCAGGTCTAGCGGGTCAAGTTGGTTCTGAAATTGAATTTGGTCCAGCACGTGTATTGTTCCAGGACTTTACGGGCGTTCCAGTATTTGTTGACTTTGCTGTAATGCGCGAAGCATGTAAAGAATTAGGCGGGGATCCAAAGAATATTAATCCACAAGTTCCTTGCGATTTGGTGATTGACCATTCGGTTATTGCAGACGAGTTTGGTTGTGAAGGCGCCCTAAAAGCAAACATGGCGCTCGAATTCGCTCGCAACAAAGAACGCTATGACTTTTTAAAGTGGTCGCAGGAATCTTTCGAAAACGTTCGAATCGTTCCTCCAGGAGCAGGTATTTGCCATCAATTAAATATTGAACGCTTTGCAAGTGTAGTAATGACTAAGGAGGAATCGAATAATACCGTAGCCTATTTTGACACCTTAGTTGGAACTGACTCTCATACTCCAACTGCTAACGGTATCGGCGTTTTGGGCTGGGGTGTTGGCGGTATTGAAGCTGAAGCTGCTGCACTTGGCCAGCCAATTACCACACTTGTTCCAAAAGTAATTGGTGTGGAGCTTACTGGCGAACTGCCTGAGGAAGCTACTGCAATGGATTTGGCGCTCACCTTCGCCCAGATGCTTCGTGCTGAAGGCGTTGTTGGATGTTTTGTTGAATGCTTTGGCCCAGGCGTAAAGAGCCTTTCTGCAACCCAGCGCGCATGTGTATCCAACATGACTCCAGAGTATGGTTCAACCTGCACTCTGTTCCCAGTAGACGAGCAAACTTTGAGCTATCTAAAACTTACGGGTAGAAGTCAGGAACAAATTGATTTGGTTGAGGCTTACGCAAAAGCGCAGGGATTCTGGAATGGAGAAGACTTTACTCCACGTACCTATGCAAAGGTTCTTTCCCTTGATTTGTCAAGCGTAGTGCGCAGCATTGCAGGCCCTTCAAGACCTCATGATCGCATTAATGTTGAAGGTGCAAAGAAGAGTTTCGAAGATATTTGTGCTTCCCGTAATCTTGAGGAAAAGACCGTTGAAATTACTCTTGCAGGTGAGAGCCATACGCTCACTCATGGCGCGCTTGCAATTGCGGCGGTTACTTCATGCACTACCGCAACTGATGCTTCCATGATGATTTCTGCGGGTCTCTTGGCTCGAAACGCTGCGGAAGCTGGTCTTAAGCCAAAGCCTTGGGTTAAGACGATTCTTGCTCCAGGATCTCGCGCAACTGAAATGATTTTAGATGCGGCTGGTCTTATGCCTGGCCTTCGTGACCTTGGTTTTTATACCTGCGGTTTTGGCTGCATGAGCTGTATTGGTAATTCGGGTCCTGTTCTTCCTGAAATGCATGATATTGCTGAAGAAATTGAGCTTGCATCAATCTTGTCAGGAAATCGAAACTTCGAGGGTCGCATCTCACCTGATGTTTCCCAGAACTACCTTTGCGCACCTGCGCTAGTTATTGCTTATTCATTGGTTGGCACCATGGACTTTGATTTTGCTTCTCAACCTTTAGGAGTAGATCCAGAAGGCAAGGAAGTATTCTTAGCTGATATTTGGCCTAACAAGGCAGAGGTAGATTCGCTGTTGGAGAGCTGTTGCACTGCTGAAACCTTCGAAAAGGCAGGAGAAGGCCTTTTCGAAGGTGATGAAAAATGGCAAGCTCTTTCCAAGGAAGCTTCGGACGTTTTTGAGTGGGATGAGAATTCTACCTATGTTCGTCGTGCACCATACTTTGACGGTATGGGTAAAACTGCTTCTGCGCCTGAGGCAATTACCCGAGCCCGTGCGCTCTTAAATCTGGGTGACTTTATTACTACCGACCACATTTCTCCTGCTGGTTCTATTGCTCAGAATTCTCCAGCTGCTCAGTATTTAGAAGAGCATGGAGTGGAAATTGCCGACTACAACACTTATGGTGCGCGTAGAGGTAATCATGAAGTAATGATGCGTGGCACGTTTGCAAACGTAAAACTCTCAAACAAACTCGCCGACGGAAAGAAGGGCGGCTGGACTCTTGACCAATTGGATGGTCAGATAAAACCGGTTTGGGATGCTGCTGAACATTACATGAATGAGGATATTCCTCTCGTAGTTTTAGCTGGAAAGATGTATGGCAGTGGTTCTTCACGAGACTGGGCGGGTAAAGGCCCTATGCTTCAGGGCATTCGTGCTGCATTTGCAGAAAGCTTCGAGCGTATTCATCGTTCAAACCTGATTGGTATGGGTATCTTGCCTTTGCAGTTTGAAGAAGGCCAAAGCGCAGAGTCTTTAGGACTCGACGGAACGGAAGTAATTTCCATTAACCCGATTGACTTCAGTGAAGGTCTGCCAAAACCTGAACATATAGGCGTTGTTGCTGAAAAGAAGAATGGTGAAAAAGTAGAATTCACAGCACTTGTTCGCATTGATACCCCAACTGAAGGTAATTATTATTACCATGGCGGTATTCTGCAGTATGTTTTGCGTTCGTTAGCAGAATAATCAGAGGAGTGCCATCAAATTAACGCGGGTGTAGTTTTACATTTTTAAGTAAACATCCGTAATTAACGGAAGTGATTTTCCTAAACTCGAGAGTTTCGAAACAAGACTTGAGGCAGGATTAAAAACGTACCGTACAGGAGAAAACCTACATTATTTCAGGGCAGGAGAGAAATCCTGCCCTGTTTTGTTTCTGGTCTTCTCGGTATATAGTTATCCAAAAGGCCTTGGCAGAAAACTGGAGGGGAGCACAATGGTCCAACAAGCAAACCAAGGACAAGCAAACCAAGGACAAGCCAACCAAGCGCAAGCTAATGAACCGCAAACCCAACATGCGCTGGTTAATGAACTGCAAACCCAACACGCGCAAGTTGATAAAGACCAAACTCAGCATATGCAAGCAAATCAAGGGCTCATTAGTCAAGAAGAAACAATTCGCTCACAGCCTATTTGGCCACAAGCTTCTGGGGTAAAAAGGTCGCTTCTGTGCTTTGGCGCAACGAATCCTTTTATGCAATTAGCTATTCAGGAGGCATATGAGGGAATTACTGCTGGCGACGGAGGTCCTTTTGGTGCAGTTGTGGTAAAAGAGGGCGTCGTGATTGCTTCGGGACATAACCATGTTTTGTCTAATTGTGATCCAACCTGCCATGGTGAAATTGATGCTATCAGAAAAGCATGTCGGAAGCTGGATACTCACGACCTTGCAGGATGCGAACTTTACACAACAGGAGAGCCTTGTCCTATGTGTCTAGGAGCAATTCTCTGGGCTAATATTGAAAAGGTCTATTACGGCTGTACGCTTGCTGATAACGAAATGATTGGCTTTCGCGATAATCAATTCGATCAGATTATGGGAGGAAGAGACGGCTTGTCTCATTTTCTTACGCAAATTGATAGGGAAGCGTGTCTTGAGTTGTTTGAGGTGTATCAAACGCTTAACAGCCAAAGGTATTAAAATCGTTATTAGAAAATATGTTGTAGTTTCGAAGTGGGTTTTATATTTATTGAGGGTATTAGTATAATTACCTCTTAAAAATAGTTCCCTGGCAAGAAAAGGAAAATTCATGGACACACGAGATCACCCTCCAATTGATTGGGAGGAAATCCTGCGCGGTGCTGGCAAAAAGGCTGGTGTCGAAGATCCACGGACTAATCCTGAGTTTATTGGCTTAGGTAATCGATTGGCTGAAATGGGTAAAAAGAGCCTCATTGTTTTAGCTATTGTTTTAGTTTTAGTAGGTCTCTTCTGCTATTGGTGGTTTCACCCAGCAATCAATATTCATAACGCTGACTGTTGGTTCTTTGTAGGACTTTTTATTCTTCTTCCACTCTTTTTGGTATGTACTACCCTTTGGAAGCGTAATGAAAACGGCACGAAGAAACATGATCCAAATCCTGGTAAGGCAAAAGTTTTTAAAATGCTTGCTGCGGTACCAGTAATTATTGCGTTAATTGGCGTATTGGGCGCCGTTGCTTCGTTGTCTTTGTTCCCAGGTAATGCAGAACGGTATGCAACAATCCTTGAAACTACTGAAGGTGATTTCTCTCAGGATATCGAGGAAGTTGACTACAATACTATTCCATTTATCGACAGAGATTCTGCCGTATTGTTGGGAAACCGCACCATGGGTACCATGGCAGACTTTGTTTCTCAGTTCGAGATTTCGCCTCTTTACTCCCAGATTAACTATCAAGGAAAACCAGTTCGTGTTAGCCCTTTGAATTATGCGGACATCTTTAAATGGTGGGCTAATCAAGAAGAAGGCATTCCTGCGTATGTAATTGTTGATATGAATACTCAGGATACTGATATTGTTCGCTTGGAAAACAAGATTCATTATTCTGATTCAGATCCTTTGTTTAAGAATGTGGACCGTCATGTCCAGCTCTCTTATCCAACCTATATGTTCGACGAAAAGTCTTTCGAAATTGACGAAGACGGTGTCCCATACTGGATTTATCCAGTACAGGACTATACTATTGGTCTTTTTGGTGGCACTACTATTCAGCGTGTAGTTCTCTGCAATGCTTCAACTGGTGAATGCGTTGATTACGCTATTGACGAAGTACCTCAATGGGTTGACCGTGCATATCCAACCGACTTGCTCATTCGTCAGTACAATTGGAGTGGAGCGCTTTCCGATGGTTGGATTAACTCTTGGCTTGGACAAAATGGAGTAAAGCAGACCACGCCTGGCACCAACGGAACTCTTGGTTATAACTATATTGCGCAAGATGACGACGTTTGGGTATACAGCGGTGTTACTTCCGCAACTTCTGACAACTCTATTATTGGTTTTGTTCTTATTAATCAGCGTACTGCAGAATCTCACTTCTATGCAGTAGCTGGTGCAACGGAAGAATCTGCTATGCAGTCTGCCGAAGGTCAAGTTCAGAACTTGCGCTACGTTTCGACCTTCCCATTGCTTATTAATGTATCGGGACAGCCTACGTACTTTATGGCTTTGAAGGATGGCGCTGGTTTGGTGAAGATGTATGCCATGATTGACGTACAGCGTTATCAGAATGTTGCAACCGGTAGTACGTTAAGTGAAGTCCAAAAGTCGTATGAAAACCTCTTGCGCACTAACGGTGTTTCAACCAATTCTGGTGGAGAATCAACGCAAGGCGGTAAGGATGCTGGTTCTACAACAGGAACAATCACTTCCATCCATCCAGTAGTAATTGACGGAAATACTCATTATTACTTCCTCATCGATACTGATAACGTGATTTACGACTGTCTCATCACATCATTGCCAGACGCAATCCGTTATAACGTGGGAGATACCATTACCTTCAACCATGGTGGTGGAACGGCAATGGTCTCCGTTAATTCGCTTGGATAATAGATTGCAAATACTTCTTGACTATTTATAAGAAACGTGCAATTATATCAAGGTTGCAGTTTTTGTAACCTGAACTATACATTGTTCCGCTGCTTAAGACAGCCGGTACCGTAAGGTTTAATTGCGAAAGCAGCCCGCCGAGGTGGTCATGAAGATAAGTCTTTTATCGACCCCTGCTGTCATGTGCATCAGGGGTCGCTCTTTTTTCAAAGACCGGTCCACTCACAAGGTGCGGAACCGAGTTACTTTGAAAAGGAGGTGTACAAATGCCAAACAAGCAGAATATTGCTAATCTTGCAGCTATCAAGGAAGACCTTACTGACGTTTCTGCAGTATGGGTTGTAGACTATCGCGGCTTGACTGTAAAGCAGTTCCAGCAGCTTCGTCGTGACGTACGCGCAGCTGAAGGTTCTATGCACGTTTACAAGAACACCTTGGTAAAGCGCGCTCTTGCAGAATTGGAGTTGCCATGCATGGATGAAATCCTTGAAGGACCATCCGCTTTCGTATTTGCTTCTTCTGATCCTGTAGCTCCTGCAAAGGCTCTTAAGGACTTTGCAAAGGGCAATGAGAACCTTGTTCTCAAGGGCGGTATTATGGACGGCGAGTTCCAGGACGCAGCAGCATTCGAGCAGATTGCTTCTCTCCCATCTCGCGATCAGCTTCTCGGTCAGATTGCAAACTCTCTTACCGGTGTTGCTTCTCAGTTGGCTATCGCTATTGGCGAGATGTCCGAAAAGGAAGCTGCATAAGCAGAACTTCCTCTTGCTACCTGCAGGTAGCGTAATTGAATTTGAATTGTTATATGTTGCCTAAATCAGGCAACCGTTGAAAGGAAAACAACATGGCTCTTACTAACGAAGAGATCATTGCTGCTCTCGGTGAGAAAACTCTCCTCGAGCTTGCTGAGCTTCGCGACATGATTTGCGAAGAGTTTGGTGTAACCGCTACTGCTGCTGTTGCAGTTGCTGCTGATGCTGGCGCTGCTGCTGCAGAGAAGACCGAGTTCGACGTAGTACTCGAGGGCTTCGGCGACAACAAGATTGCTGTTATCAAGGCTGTTCGTGAGATTACTGGCGAAGGCTTGAAGGAAGCTAAGGCTCTCGTAGAGGGCGCTCCATGCACCCTTCTTGAGGCTGTTGACCAGGCTAAGGCTGACGAAGTTAAGGCTAAGCTCGAAGAGGCTGGTGCAGCTGTAACCATCAAGTAAATTGCTTGATTTATTGGTTATGTAAAGGGCTCCTCGAAAGAGGAGCCCTTTTTTATTTGCTAACCCTAATTGGATAGTGAGTTTTGGTTGATAACCCTAGGTTGGTAACTCTGGGCTGATAAGCCATCATTGTCCTGCCTAGGTTCTAGTTTATAACTTCTATTTCTCGTTATGTTTTATAGCGGCAATTTCGAGTAGAGTTTTATTGATGGTCTCATATACGGTTTTCGTATCACCCTCAAGAACAGAGAGATGCTTTGAGATAGTAGCGGTATCTCCTCGTTCGGCAGGTCCAGTAAGTGCCTTGATGTAACCATCGTGCGCAATATGTTCAGCATTTCCCAAGAAGAGTGGAACAAGAGCTTTTTGAGCTCCCTCATTGGTAAATCCGCATTTAACCAATTCATCACAGGCTAGTTTGTACAGGCCCACTACATGATTAGAAGCCATTGCTGCTGCTGCATGATAGCGAACTTTTTCGTCTGTCTTTATTACTTGGTATTCATTTCCCTGATTTGCGATTAGAGAAACAATTTCCTCTAAATGTTCAGATGACCCTTCAATTGCAAAAAACGCTTTATGGAGTTCTTTCCAGGTTTCTGTTTTGGAAGGAATTGCGAAGAGGGGATGAACTGAGTAGGCGAAAGCTCCAAATTCTTCAGCTTCTTTAAATACAGACGAAGAAAGGGCGCCGCTACAATGACAGAAATTTTTCTCAGCCCAATTTCTTTGTTCTTGGCAAACTAATAATTCATGCCAAACTGATTCAATCATGCCATCTTGCACAGTAATAAAAACAGTATCGCAATCATCAACTAATGATTCAGGGCAGTCGTAGGCTTTTGATTCGGTAAACCCAGCAGCTTCCTGCGCGCTTTTATTGCTCAAGCTGTAGTAGCCTACAATTTCGTTTGACTGGGAAAGATATTTTCCTAGAGTATTTCCCACTTTTCCTGCACCAATAAAACCAATTCTCATTGAGGGTTCTCCTTACAATTCAACGTCTTAGTTTATAGTTGCCTCTTGCAGACACATCAAGGATACGCTTGAAATGCCCAACTGCTTACTTTGTAAGGCTGTGTAGGGTTTCCTATTCTCTCTTATGGCATTGTAAGGGAAGGGTAGATGTTTATCTATTGAAGTACGAAATCTTTCAAAAAAGAAACTCCCAACAGTTTAACTATCGTCTTGTTTAGATAAGAGTAAGTTAAATCAAGTTGGGAGTTAGATGCTTTTATCGAGACATAAGCTCTAGTTGAGGTTTTGTTATGGGCTAGTCGTTCTCTTTGTTACTAGCCTCCAAGAACGCAGAAGCGAATAACAAGATATATGCAGGAAATAGCGGTGCAAAGAAGCATAATTGGGAAGCCAATTTTTAAGTACTGCATAAAGGTGATTGGATAACCGTTTCGATCGGAAATGGAAGCCATAACAACGTTTGCCGATGCGCCAATCAAGGTACCGCAGCCACCAACACATGCACCAAGGGAAAGCGCCCACCACAATGGATGAACGTCAATACCAGTTGCTCCCATAGCAGTAATAACAGGAATCATGGTTGCAACTAATGGAATATTGTCCAAGAAGGAGGAAATAATTGCAGATGCCCAAACAAGAACAATAATGGTGAGAAGCATATCACCATGAGTGATGTCGATAAGACCATTAGCCATCATTTCGATAAGGCCGGTTTCTGCAAGACCGCCAACTACAACAAATAAGCCAGCGAAGAAGCCGATGGTAGTCCACTCAACCTGGCTCATAGTTTCTTCCATGTCGGCACGACTGATAAGAAGCATTACTGCTGCAGCAGTAAGAGCAATAACGCTTGGTTCAATACCGAACGTACCATGAGTAACGAAAGCGATAGCAACGAGCGCAATCATAACAACTGACTTAATAAACAAGCTTTTGTTAGTAATTGCATTTGCTTCGTTGAGCTGCATAACAGCCTCACGTTTTTCTTGATCAACTGCAAGATGTTTGCCGTATAGGAAATAGAAGCAAAGAATACATGCTGCCATCATGAGCAAAACTGCTGGCGTGTCATAAATAATAAAGTCAAAGAATGAATATCCTGCAGCAGAACCAATCATGATATTTGGTGGATCACCAATTAAGGTAGCGGTGCCACCAATGTTCGAAGCAAGGATTTCAGTAATGAAGAACGGAACAGGATTGATATCCAAAAGAAGTTTGCAAACGGTGTAGGTTACTGGGCCAATTAAGAGGATGGTAGTAACATTATCAAGCAAGGCGGAGAGAAGTGCAGTAATTAAAGAGAAAACAATCATGATAAGCCATGGATTTCCCTTTACCGACTTAGCTGATTTAATTGCTAAATATTCGAAAATGCCTGAGCTTTTTACTACTGCAACGAAGAGCATCATACCCACCAAAACACCTAATGTGCCAAAGTCGATATGCTCAACGCCCGTATCGAAGTCTAGAATTCCGCAAAGAATTAAGACTACTGCGCCTGCCAATGCAGCGGTTGTCCTATGAACCTTTTCAGTTGCAATGGCAATCATTACAACAATGAAGACAACCAACGCAATGATTTGTGCTGTTGTGAACATAACCTATCCCTCATACGCTTAAACGATAACTGTAATATTCTAACTATATGTCTATAGAATTCCTTAAATATCCATAAAGAAATACTTATTCACCCAGGTAGAAAAGAAGAACTGTCGTATTTTTCCTGCGAAAGGCAAATGAAGTGTTGTTAGCAGCCTCACAAAGAGACAATTTTGTCCAGTGGAGCAAAGTAATACGAACTTTAATTGGTTTCTTTTCTAATTGTTTCTACCGGAGTAAGAAGGCCAGTAGTTGAATCAATGATGAAACCACGAACGGTAACTGATTCCGGAATTAAAGGATGGTTTTTAATCTGCTCAACGGTTTTACGGACACTCTCTTCGCCATCACCAAAACCGGCAAGCCATTTTTCAAAATCGACACCACAGTAGTGCATTAGGTTTATATGATCTTCTGAAACACCAGCTTTGAGCATATGGTTAATCATTTCTTCAGCGTTCATATGCTGAGCACCACAATTACTGTGACCAATAACCATAATAGTTTCAACACCAAGCTCAAAAACACTTACTAATAAACTGCGAATAACCGAACCAAAAGGATGGCTAATGACACCACCTGCATTCTTGATGATTTTCGCATCTCCATTGCGAAGTCCAAGCGCTGCAGGTAAAAGCTCGGTAAGGCGAGTGTCCATGCAGCTCACAATTGCTAATTTTTTGTCAGGGTATTTACTAGTTTCATACTTTTTATATTGTTCGGTTTCAACAAACGCTTCGTTGAATTTTAAGATTTGATCTATGGTTTCCATTGGGCTACTCCTTTACTAATATAAGTAAAGAACAACATTACCAAAACACAATGGGTTTAATAAAAGGTCAATATGGTCTAGTTGTTCAAAAAAAATAGACATCTTTTATAAAAGTGTATTGAGCCAAGATACTCTCTCAATAAAACTTTTTTTACTAAGGCTTCATGAATTTAAATCTTTCGAATCAGAATTTCTGGTGATCTGTCCATCAATCAGAGCATGTTGTCTTCAAGGAGGTTTTTTGCTGAGAATTGGTGTGGGTAGAGCTTTTTATTAAACAACCTTACAAAGCTAGTAGCTTCCCTTAACTGAAATCTATATAACCAAGAAGCCATTGCAACCAAAAAGCTTTTCTCCCAACCCAAACTTTTTTCTAAATTCTCAAAATAACCCCTTGCAATCTTTTGAAAGTGAGGTACTATAATCAAGCTCTTTTGCAAGGGC
>URBX01000014.1 GCA_900546175.1 uncultured Eggerthella sp.
GCAGGGGACTCTTAATCCCAAGGTCCGGGGTTCGAGTCCCCGACGGTCCACCATTTGAAACCTTAAACCAGAAGATTTTCTTCTGGTTTTTTTGTTTCCTATTACTTTTCTTTGTTATAAATAAGGGCGATAAGCGAATAGTAAGGATTTTTTTTGGCAGCAGTTGAAGGTATATTGATATTAGTATTTGCAGTTTTAGTTTCTGCAGTTCTAGACCAGATTGTGCCAAAAATATCCCTCCCTTTATTTCAAATCTTAATTGGAGTAGTAATTGCGCTTTTTGCGGTTAGTCCAATTGATGTAAGTCTTGATCCTGAGTATTTCCTTTTAGTATTTATTGCCCCTCTGTTGTTTTGGGAGTCAATAGAGTGCGATAAGAAAAATCTTCTTGAGAACAAAGTATCTATTATTTCTCTTGCAGTAGGTTTAGTTGTTTGTATTACGTTGGTAGTTGGTTTTGTTTTGAACTTGTTGGTTCCTTCAATTCCTCTTGCCGCAGCGTTTGCCTTAGGTGCGGCTCTTGGACCAACCGATGCAGCAGCAGTTCAAGC
The DNA here is from genome assembly GCA_900546175.1 of uncultured Eggerthella sp. Classification (GTDB taxonomy): domain Bacteria; phylum Actinomycetota; class Coriobacteriia; order Coriobacteriales; family Eggerthellaceae; genus Anaerotardibacter. Next base: position 552 of record URBX01000014.1, read on the forward strand.
GCTAAAAAAAGAAGCACGATTTGGAAAGCTGGCAGGTTCTACCTTGCAAGGCGAAGCACTTCTTAATGATGCTTCGGGTGTTGTATCCTTTCAGTTTGCTATTGCAGCGGTAACAACAGGTGCTTTCTCTCTCTTTGATGCAAGCATCACCTTTGTGTTTAATTTTATTGGCGGTATTGTCTTAGGTGTGTTGATTGCAGTTCTTTGCTTTTGGCTTACTTCCAAAATGCGCTCTGTTGATTTAGAGAATGTAACGGTCTATGTTCTCTTTGAAATTTCGCTTCCTTTTATCACATTTATGGTTGCCGAGCATTTGGGTGTGTCAGGCATTTTGGCAGTTGTTGCGTGTGGAATTGTTTGGTCTTTGAATTCTTCGCGCAAGCTTTCACCTATTAATTCACGATTAAGCATTACTGTTTCAAGCGTGTGGAAAACAATTGCTTTTTCCCTTAACGGGTTTGTTTTTGTTCTTTTAGGGACAAAGCTTCCAGAAGCACTTACGCAAACTTGGTTAGGCCCCATTGATAATTTTGTTTTAATCGGCTTGATTGTTGTAGTAACTCTTTTAGTAGTAGGAATTCGCTTTATATGGTCTCTCATTATGTTGCGCACCATAAAGAATCCTGAGACGAACAAGACAGAACCGTTTTCTAAAGAAATGGTTTGGGATGCGGCAATCATTACCATTGGCGGTGCAAAAGGCACGGTAACTCTTTCAATCGTGTTTGCTATTCCATTCTTTATTTCGCCTGGTGTTGAATTTCCAAATCGTTCTTTATTGATTTTTATTGTAGCAGGGGTAATTATTCTCACTCTTCTGATTGCAAACTTCGCACTTCCTCTTTTAAGTAAACAGGGTGAAGAACCAGATAGTGAAGAAAAAGAGAACCTGTATCGGATAAAAATTGATATTCTCAAAAAGGTAATCAGAAAACTCATCGAGGAGTCTTCGGAAGAGAATTTGGCCGAAACAAATGCGGTCATTATGTCATACAACAAACGTATTGAGCACATAAGAGATATTGCTGATATAAAACAACCCGCTGAAAACAAACTAAGAATACAAATAATCAATTACCAAATTGACCGTTTAATTGAAGCTTCGGAAAAACATGAAGTAAATTCCTACGAAGCATATGTCCAGATGAAGCGTTTATACAACGCAAAAATTATGCTTGAAGACGATCGGGAAAAAGGATTCAGTTTATATTTACATAGGCGTCGGCTCAGCAATATCGGTCATTCAATTCTGTACACCATTCTTGAAGCACTTAATTTAGAAGATAGCAGTGTGATTAGTGATGAGCGTATTCTTGTTCGCCAAAAAACTGAAGAGTATGCGCTTGCGTTTTTATATCCTCTTGTTGGTGCCAATAAGTATCCAGCGGATATTGTTGCAAAGCAGATTATTGCGCACGAACGCGCGCTTACAATTATTGACCCAAATTCAGGTATGGGTCTTATTGAGGCAGATAGCAAAGTATGCCTCAATCGCATGCAAGAGCACGCACTCCAGATTGAGCGAGCGTTTATTGACGAATTCTACGCTGACGGAAAAATTACTCGTACCCAATCAAAAGAGATGAAAAAATCAGTATCCTTAATGGAAGTTGATTTGCTAGAAATATAGAACGTGTACTTGATTGCTTAGTGCGATTGTTGTTGCGAACATGAAATGTTTTGGCTGCAAGATTCAGATAGGATATAGTGCGAGTGGCAACGCTTGAAGAAATAAAAAACCAATTAAACTCGGTGCCAACGCTACCAGGTTGTTATCTCTGGAAAGATAAAGAGGGCACCGTTCTCTATGTGGGTAAAGCAAAACAGCTTCGTGCGCGTATGCGTCAATATGTAAATTACCAAGACACTCGAGAAAAAATCCCTTTACTGGTGTCTCAAATTGATTCCTTTGAATATATCGTTACCGAAAATGAGCATGAAAGCTTAGTGCTAGAGAGAAATCTCATTAGGCAGTATGCTCCTTACTTTAACGCTGACTTTAAAGACGATAAAACTTATCCCTTTATTGCGCTTTCAAAAAATGAAGTATTTCCTGCTTTGAAATACACGCGCGAGAAGCATAAAAAAGATTCTCGCTATTTTGGTCCCTATACTGATTCACGAGCCGCTCGTGAGCTTATTGATATTACACGTAAGCTTATTCCAATATGTAGTGCTTCTTGTGTTGAATGGAAGCGTCTGGCTCGAAAGTTAGAGAATTGTTCTTATGACGAAGTTGAGCTTTCAAGCCGTCCCTGTTTTAACGCACACGTAGGACTTGGGCCTGGTGCTTGTTGTGGTTGGATTACCCCTGAGCAGTATAGAGAAAACATAAGCCGTGTTGAGCGTTTTTTGAGAGGATCTCGAAAAGAGTTTTTGCAGGAACTTTCGGAAGAAATGGATCATGCAGCACAAGAGTTAGATTTTGAGCGTGCAGCGCGGGTGAAAAAACAGATAGATATTATTTCTAACCTTCAAGATAACCAACATGTTGTGGCTGATAATAGCCTCAATGCTGATGTTATTGGTGTTTTTCGCGAAGAGACTATTGCGGGATTTACTGTTCTTATTGTCAGAGAAGGTGCAGTAGTAAACACGAATGAGTTTGTTTTCAATAAGGGTAAAGATATTGCACTTGAAGAACTCATCCATATGTTTGTTCTTCGCTATTACGAAACAACGGAATCTATTCCTCATGAAATTATCTTGGATACTCCTATGGAAGACCAAGAGGTTTTTGAGCAATGGCTTACCGAGAAATTGGCAAGCCCGCATGGCGCGAAGGTGCGCTTTACTATTCCTCAAAGAGGGGATAAGGCTGCGCTTTTGCGTATGGCAACAAAAAATGCTCGTCACGTTCTTTTGCGCTATAAAGTTCGAAATTCATACGATGACGAACGTATCAACAAGGCGCTTCTTCAATTGGAAAGCGCCCTTGCGCTCGAGAAGCCTCCTTATCGTATAGAATGCTTCGATATTTCAACTAACCATGGCACGTATACTGTTGCTTCAATGGTGGTATTTGTAAACGGAAAGCCTGATAAGAGCCAATATCGTCGTTTTAAGATTAAAACTCCACTTGAAGAAGCGAATGACTTTATTAGCATGCAAGAAGTAATGGAGCGAAGGTATAGTCCTGAGCGAATGGAGGATACCCGATTTGGCTCAAAGCCTGACTTGATTATTCTTGATGGTGGAAAGCCTCAACTGTCTGCAGTAGAGGAGATGTTTGATCGAAAGGGCATTGAAGACATTGCTCTATGTGGTCTGGCAAAACGCGATGAAGAGTTATTTGTTCCTTGGCAGGATGACGGTCCTATTGTTTTACCAGCAGGATCGCCAAGCCTCTACTTGGTAAAGCAAATTCGTGACGAAGCGCATCGTTTTGCAATTACTTTCCATAGGGAATTGCGTCGAAAAGGTATGACTGCAAGTATTCTTGATGAAGTGGTTGGTTTAGGTCCTCAACGTAAAAAGAAACTTCTCAAGCACTTTGGTAGTTTTGCAAAAATTCGTCAGGCCTCACTAGAAGAGATAAAAGCTACTAAAGTGCTACCCGAGGCGGTTGCTGAAGAACTTTTCATTGTTCTGCGGCAATATCATTTACAAGATCAAGAACCTGATAAGGCCGAGAAACAGAAACCTAGCCTTTCGCAGGAAAATGCTTAATAATTAAACCAGTAAAACCAAACGAACTCGAGGAAAAAATGAGCAACGAAGAAAAACGCGAAATCCAATCTGAAGAAATGATGTCTGATGCTCAACCTCAATCTTTAAGTGGTGCTGATATCGTAATAATTACCGGCATGAGTGGTGCTGGTCGAACTGAAGCAATGCATACCTTTGAAGATTTGGGCTATTTTTGTATTGATAACCTCCCTCCTTCGTTGATTATGAATTTAGTTTCATTGGCTACCGTGCCAGGTCAAACCGATATTTCTCGAAAACTCTGTATTGTGTGCGATGTGCGCAATAGGCAGTATTTTAAACAGCTTGTTGGTGAGCTTGAAAACTTACGTTCGGTAGGAGTGCCTTTTAAGATTGTCTATCTTGATGCAAAAGATGAATCATTAATTGCACGCTATAAAGCCTCTCGAAGAAAACATCCTTTATGCATTGATTCTCCTATTACTATCGCTGAGGCAATTAAACATGAACGAGAGCTGACAAAGCGCCTTCGTTCTATTTCCGATTCGGTTATTGACACTACCAATTTAAAGCCTCGTCAGCTTCGTGAAGAGTTGCGCAATCTCTACTCTCGGCTTTCGGACAAGGAAGGTCTGAGTGTTAGCATATATTCCTTTGGATTTAAGCATGGTGCGCCTACTGATGCAGATATTGTTATCGATGTGCGCTTTTTACCGAATCCGTTCTATATTCCCGAAATGCGTTCTCTAACAGGTCTTGATGAGATAGTGCGTGATTATGTTATCAATAAGCCTGAAACTACTGAATTCTTGCTTGCGTGGGAGAATTTACTCAAGTGTGTTATGCCTGGTTATGTTGCTGAAGGAAAACAACAGCTTGTTATTGGAATTGGCTGTACGGGTGGTCAGCACCGCAGCGTTGCTCTTGCGGAAAAAACGGGTGAAATCTTAAAGAAAATGGAATATAACGTCGTAGTTTCTCATCGCGATATTGCACTTGCTGACACTTCGAAAGAGGCATCAAAATGAGCAAGCATGCAAGAATTGATTTTAAGTCTGATTCAACAGATTTATCATCGTTTGATTCTCAATCAGAGGGTGCTCATGCCTCAAGGGCTGCTTCAGCAATTGACCCTAATCCCCGTGAAGGAACGTTTCGCCCGAAGCATGCGCGTCCAAGCACTTCTCTGAAATATATGGAGCTTGAAAACGAAGCGTTTCATCGAGATGCTTCTTCAACAGTTTCCTTTAAAGCTATTTCTCCTGAGATGTGGCAAAGTCACCCTGATTTTTCATCGCTTAAAGCGGTAGTTTTAGGGGGCGGCACCGGAGCTCCTGTCTCAATTAAAACATTGCTTCAATTGGGGGTTCAAACAAGTGCCGTTGTTGCTATGGCTGATGATGGGGGCTCTACGGGCATTTTGCGAGAGGAAGCTCATGTAACCCCACCAGGAGACATACGTAAATGCCTTGCCGCTTTTGCCGAAGATCCTGAGGATCCTTTTACGAAAGCGTTTAAGTATCGTTTTGAATTCGCGCGTAATCATACTCTGGGAAATCTCATGCTTTCTGCGTTGGAAAACGCAACGGGGTCTTTCCCGGAGGCTATCAAGATTTGCGGTCAAATGCTAAATGCTCGAGGCCGCGTTTATCCTTCAACCTTGGAAAATGTCACCTTGTGTGCACGAACCAGGGAAGGAAAAACATTGCGCGGACAGGCAAATGCTTGTAAATCAGAAATTGCGTTGAGAAGAGTGTGGCTTGAATCGGATGAGCCTCATTTTGCCTATAAGGGAGCAGTTCAAGCAATCGAAGAGGCGGATTTATTGATCCTTGGTCCCGGATCCTTATTTACTTCCATCATTCCAAATCTTTGTGTGGAAGGGATTGTAGAAGCTATTGAAAGAAGTCAGGCAAAAACGGTTTTTGTCTGCAGTCTTGCTGATATGCAGGGTGAAACTTGGGGAATGAATGCATACGAGCATGTTGATGCTTTGTTGCGTCATGGTATGGAAGGATTACTTGATTACGTACTAATTCACAACGAAGGAACACTCAAAAAAGAGTCCTTTAGCCAAAGTGCGTATCGTTCTTTAGCTAATAGCGGGATTTTGACTCCCCGTTTCAAAGATATGCCTCAGGGCCCTGTAAAAATTCGACCAGTTCATATTTCGCTGAAGGACGTGGAGGCAATTCAGGCTCGTGGTCCTAAGGTGGAGATTCGAAATTTTGCCGATCCTCAGTATCCTACATGGCATAATCCTCAGGCATTAGGAAACGCTTTCACGGAAATCTTGAAACAATGTCTTTCTCAACAGAAGTAAAAGAAGAACTTATCGAAATACCGCCCCAATGCCCTCATTGCAATGAGGCACTAATCTCTGCGCTTTTGCGTATTAATGGCACGTTGCTTTTTAGCGGAGGAGGTTCTGTTCGATTAGAGGTCACTACTGAAGTACCTTTCGTTGCGCGCTTGATAACCGAGACGTTAACTAATCGGTATAACTTGCAGGTTGTTATTACCGTTCGCCAAAACGTTCTTCATAAAACACCAAACTGGCTTATAGAAGTTCCCTATCAAAAAAATCTTGAAGAGATACTCAAGCAATTAGGAATCTTGAAAAAAGAAGGAACGCTCGAACGAGGTGTTTCTGACGAATTTAAAAATAGTCCTTGTTGTTTCAATTCTTATGTTCGAGGATTGTTTTTGGGAAGCGGATTTGTCTCTGATCCAAAGGGCAACTTTCATCTTGAAATAAAAATTGATTCCGAGTACCTTGCTGAAGAAGTTGCCTCTCAGCTTCAGCGTTCGGGCATAGAGGGAGTTCCTATTCCTGTTCGCACAACTCCCCGGCGCAATTCAATCATACTGTATCTTAAGAGCGGTGAGCATATTGCTACGTTCATGAAAGCGCTTAAGGCAACTAAAACATATGAAACTATTCAGCAGGCTCGTTCAACAAAAAATGTTCGTAATGCGGTAAATAGGCAGGTTAATGCCGAGATTGCTAATTCGAACAAAATTGGAGCAGCTTCTCAAAAGCAAATTGCAACTATTCGTCGTGTGCTGAGTTATTACAGTTTTAACAATCTTCCTCAGGCATTGCAGGAGTACGTTCTCTTGCGCGTTTCTAATCCGGAAGCATCTATGAAAGAATTGGGTGAATTGGCAAATCCACCTCTTTCGAAATCCGCAATTTATCATAGAGTCAAACGCTTCGAAGAAATGGAAAAGGGGCTGCCGCACCGCTCCCATGAGGATAAATAGCGCGCTATTCCTATTGTTTGTGTTTGGAACAGGCTTTTTCTTTAGCTCTATTTCCCTTTCTGCTATGATTGTTTGTGTCTCATTACTAGAAACCCCACAGTGTTTCTACAGGGAATTTTTGAAAGGGAATCACTATGGCTATCAAAGTTGGTATTAATGGCTTCGGTCGTATCGGTCGTCAGGTCTTCCGTATTATGGAGCAGGATCCTGATTTTGAAATCGTAGCAATTAATGATCCGGGCAAAATTGAATCTACTTGCCAGCTTCTTAAGTATGACTCCGTTCATGGTCGTTGTTTCGATACTGTTGTTCCATCTGAAAAGGGTATTGTTGTTGACGGTCGTGAAGTAATTGTTTTCCACACCCGCGATCCGCATGAGCTTCCTTGGGGAGAACTTGGTGTAGAAGTAGTAATCGAATCTACTGGTGCTCTTAAAGATCGCGAAAAGTCTCAGATTCATCTTGAGATGGGTGCAAAGAAGGTTGTTATTACTTCTCCAGCAAAGGGTGAAGACATCACTATTGTTATGGGCGTAAACGATGATCAGTATGATCCTGAAAATCATAACATTATTTCCAATGCATCCTGCACCACCAACTGCTTGGCTCCGTTTGCGCGTGTATTGTGTGACAAGTTTGGCATCAAGCGTGGCTTTATGAATACTATTCATGCATACACTGGCGATCAATATACTCTTGATCACGGACATAAGGATCTTCGCCGTGCTCGTAATGCTGCAACTAACATTATTCCTACCTCAACAGGAGCAGCAAAAGCAGTATCTTTGGTATTGCCACAATTAAAAGGAAAGCTTGATGGCTTTGCAACTCGTGTTCCTGTTTGTGACGGCTCTATGGTTGATTTGACCGTTGAGCTTGAGTGCGAAGTAACGGTAGAAGAAGTAAATGCTGCAATGAAGGAAGCAGCTGAAGGCTACATGAAGGGCTACCTTGAATATGTTGAGGATCCAATTGTTTCTTCTGACGTAATTGGTTCTTCTTCCTCTTCCTTATTTGACTCCGACCTTACCATGGTTCTTGGTGGCAAAGGTAATTTAGTAAAGTGTGTTGCTTGGTATGATAATGAGTGGGGTTATTCCTGCCGCGTTGTAGACTTAGCTCGTATGGTTGCTACAAAGAAGTAGTTTGAGGGGCTATCGTAGAGTAATGTCAATCTCATGTAACATGTGTTATTAGGTTTTACGAGGAGCACCTCTTTGCTAGGTGCTCCTTTTTTTCGTATGAAAGGATCTCGCAATGGCAGAAATTAGGAATTTCCTTGATGCTAACGTAACGGGTAAAACAGTTCTTCTCCGTGTAGACTTCAATGTTCCTTTAAACGGAGAACAAGTTATGGATGATACCCGTATTATGGAAGCGCTCCCTACCATCAAAAGTATTATTGATCGGGGCGGAAAGGTTTTAATTGCAAGTCATCTTGGTCGTCCTGATGGCATTGGTTATCAGCGCGAGTATTCTTTGGCACCAGTTGCAAAATATCTTTCTGATGTTCTTGGCCAAAAGGTTGTTTTTGTAGGCGATATTATTGGATATCACGCTCAGGAAGTTGTAGCTTCCCTTAAGCCTGGTCAGGTTGCAATGTTGGAAAACTTGCGTTTTGACCCTCGTGAAAAGAAGAACGATCCTGAGTTTGCTAAAGAATTGGCAAGTTTGGCTGATTTGTTTGTAAACGACGCATTTGGTGCAGCTCATCGTGCTCATGCATCTATTTCAGGAGTTACCGAATTCCTTCCTTCTTACGCAGGTACTTTGATGCTTAAAGAATTCCATACCTTAAAAACAAAACTTGACGATCCTGTTCGTCCTTGTTGCGCAATTCTTGGTGGTTCTAAAGTTTCTGACAAGATTAAAATCATTGATGCACTCATTGAAAAATGCGACACCGTTATTATTGGTGGTGGCATGTGCTTCACCTTCTTGCTGGCACAGGGATACGAAGTTGGAAAATCTTTGAAGGAAGTCGATTGGGTAGACAGAGCACGTGAGACTCTTGAACGCGCTGAGGCAAAGGGTGTAAAGATTCTTCTTCCAACCGATGTGGTTTGTGCGCCTGCTGTTGCTGAAGGAGTAGAAATCGAAGTTGCTCCTGTAGATGAAATTCCTGATTATATGATGGGTCTTGATATTGGTCCTGAGACTGTCAAAGAGTACACTCGTGCAATTCTTCAAGCAAAGACCGTATTCTGGAATGGACCAATGGGCGTTTTCGAATTGAAACCATTTGAAGCGGGTACAAAAGGTGTTGCGGTAGCAGTTGCTGCTGCAAAGGAAGCAACTACCATTATTGGCGGTGGTGATTCTGTTGCTGCAGTTAATAAGTTTAATTTAGGTGATCAGATGACCTTTATTTCCACTGGTGGTGGAGCATCAATGAAGCTTGTCCAGGGTGATGATCTCCCTGGTATTGAAGCATTGAAATAATCAGAGAGTGATTGGTTAAAAGCATGCGTAAGTATATTATGGCAGGTAACTGGAAAATGAACAAAACCGTTCCTGAAGCGGTAGTTCTAACCCAGCAGCTTTGTAATTACTACAATCGTAAGTGGGATAATGTAGAAATTGTAATCTGCCCTCCTGCAATTGATTTAAAAGTGGTGTATACCGTTCTCGATTTTGATAAAACAGAAATCGAAACCGGTGCTCAGAATGTTTACTGGGAGGAATCGGGTGCATTCACCGGAGAAATCTCTATCCCAATGATTAAAGAAGCTGGTTGCAAGTACTGCATTGTGGGCCATTCTGAACGTCGTGAAATTTTTGGTGAGACTGATCAAGACGTAAACAAGAAGGTTAAAGCTTTAGTTGCGGCAAATCTTTCTCCTATTGTTTGCGTGGGAGAATCGCTTCATTTGCGCGATAAAGGAACGTATCTTGAGTACATTGTTGCTCAAGTAAGAGCAGCACTTGCTGGAGTAGATGATATTGGTATCTCTAAAGTGGTAATGGCATATGAGCCAGTGTGGGCTATTGGAACAGGTCGTACTGCCTTGCCTGAGCAAGCTCAAGAGGTATGCTGCGCAATCCGTGAAACGATAGCAGATATGTTTAGTGTTTCAGTTGCTGAAGAAATGCGAATTTTGTATGGTGGATCAGTTAATGAATCTAATGTTGGTCAGCTGCTTTCTCAAAAAGATATTGATGGTGGTTTAGTAGGAGGAGCTTCTCTCCAGGCAAAGACCTTTAAAAACCTTATTGAAGCTGCAAGTCAAGCAGCGTCAAACAGGTCATAAGCTTTTTTCTAAATTGCTTGATGGATTAAGCGTGGTGTGCCTACGCTAACAGCACTTAACCGTGTACACGTTAGATAATGTACGTATGAAAATGCACGAATAAGTTGTACCTATTTCCAAATGACCCTGCATGCAGGGTCATTTTTTTGTATGATGATTCGGTTAGCTCATTTATTTGTAAAGGGTTTTACATGATTGATAAACAGAAACTTACGTTGCCTGCTTGCCTAATTATTATGGATGGATTTGGCCTTGCGCCAGAGGGTAGCGGTAATGCAATTAGCCTCGCTCATACTCCTTGCTTAGATCGGCTTTTTAATGAATGCTCTACTACTACGCTTGACGCCTCAGGTAATCCAGTTGGTCTTCCAAAAGGCCAGATGGGTAATTCAGAGGTTGGTCATCTTAATATTGGTGCTGGTCGCGTAGTCTTTCAGGAATTAACACGTTTAGACAATGCGTGTGAATCGGGTTCTCTTCGTCAAAATGAAGTTCTGGTAGAAGCTTTTCAGAAAGCCAAGGATAATGAGGGTACGCTTCATTTTATGGGTCTTTTAAGCGATGGCGGTGTTCATTCAAATAACGCTCATCTCTATGCTCTTTTAAAAATGGCGGATGAAATGGGTATTCCACGTGTGAAAGTTCATTGTTTTATGGATGGTCGTGATGTTCCTCCTTCGTCTGGTATTACCTATATTGAGGAATTGGAGAGGGAAATCTCTTGCTTGAATACTTCCCAGTGCAGTATCGCTACTATCAGTGGACGCTATTATGCTATGGATCGCGATAATAGATGGGAACGGGTAGAGCAGGCTTGGAATACTATTTGGAATGCCGCAAATCCTATTAATTCCTCCTGCGTTGAAGCAATGAAGAAATCGTATGAAGAGGGAATTACTGACGAGTTTGTTGTTCCAATGAGCTTTAACTACGAAGGAGCATCCTCAAAGGACGTGTTTGTATTTTTCAATTTCCGTCCTGATCGTGCTCGTGAGATTTCTCGTTCGTTATGTGATGAAGCGTTTGAGAATTTCTCTCGTGAAGGGTGGGAAAAACCAGGTTTTGTTTGCTTGACAGAATATGATCCAACAATTCCTGCTCCCGTTGCCTATCCAAAAGAAACTCTCAATGCTGTTCTTGCTGATGTTCTTGCTGAAAACGGTTTAAAGCAGTATCACATTGCAGAAACGGAAAAGTATGCCCACGTAACCTTCTTTCTCAATGGTGGCTTAGAGACTCCAAAAGATAACGAAGAAAGAAAGCTTATTGCTTCTCCAAAGGTTGCTACTTACGATTTGCAACCTGAGATGAGTGAACCTGAGGTTGCTGATACACTAGCTCAGGCAATTCTTAATGATGAAGCAGATGTGTATTTGGTTAATTTCGCAAATTGTGACATGGTTGGTCATACGGGCGTGGTTTCTGCTGCACAAAAGGCAGTTGAAGCGGTTGATGCGGGAGTAGGTAAAGTTGTTGCTGCTCTAAAAGAAAAAGGAGGTGTAGGTCTTTTGACTGCCGATCATGGCAATGCTGATTGTATGATTGCTGAAGATGGAACTCCTCACACAGCTCATACCACCAATCCAGTTCCTCTTGTTTTGCTTGATTATGCTCAAAAGGGATTCTCTTTGAAGCAAGAAAGAGGAGCGTTAGCAAATATTGCTCCAACACTTTTGGAAATGATTGGTATTTCAGCACCTAAAGAAATGACTTCGCCTTCATGGCTTGAATAATCTTTGCGAATTTGTATAATATATCTTTCGTATGCACTAAAAATGTATTAAGGATTTAAATTGTCACCAGTTGCTATTATTTTTACTATTACTCTTATTCTTTCAGGCATTGGCTTGGTTGTACTTGTTCTTTTGCATTCTGGCAAGGGTACCGGTATTTCTGAGATGATTTCTTCGTCTATGTATAACACTCAGTCAGGAAGCATTGTTGAGAAGAATCTTGACCGCTTAACACTTATTTGTGTTGCAGTGTTTGTTCTCTCTCTTATTGTTTTGATGATTACGTATCCTCAGGGAACAATTGGAGCATAATATCCATTTTTTACTTGCAATGATGCAAGCTTTTGATAATATGGATAAGGCTTAATTGCTTGTCGGAGTGGTGGAACGGCAGACACGCTAGCTTGAGGTGCTAGTGCCTAATTACCGGGCGTGCGGGTTCAAATCCCGCCTCCGACACCAGTGAAAATCAAAAGAAGCGCTTCGGCGCTTCTTTTTTTATGTCAGTCTGTGTGCACTATTTACGGAAGAGGGGGGCAGAAGAGGAGGACATGCAAGACAAAAAACGTGTCTGATTATGCATACCGATATAAGGGCAACTGAGCAATTGTCAGATTATCCAAATCCCTTTTTTCTTTATTTCGCGTACAACCATATCATGAAAAAGTACACAATTGCAGACTAGTATTTCGGCAAATAAAGGAGTATTTAACATAGCGCACCAAGTTCTTTCATTCTAAAGTTCGAAAGGAATGCTATGTATTTCTTAACGCCGTACCACTACCATGATGAGCTGAGAAGAATCAACCCGAATCTTACCGAGGAAGATGTTGAAGTCTTGCTCGAAGCTCGCCAGACATATCTTTCGGAAAACAATTTGATAGAGTTTGGAACTCCTGTTTTGTCTGAGATTGTTTCTCAATTTTCATCATCATCGGTTCTTGATCAAGAAAACTTGGGCGAAAACTTAGCAGAAATATTGGATGTGTTCTATACGCTCCGTGAAGAAATACCTGTGGATATAAGCGATGCTGAAATAGTACAGGCACTTCGTGGGCGTTTTGATACCTCTTGTGGAGGAGAGGTGGATAGTTTGGCTTCTGTAAGCTCTCAGGAGCTTCTAAGAGACCTGGAAAACACTTCTGCTCTCTTCGACCCTTATGATTCTGAGAGTGGCTCGAGGGATTTGTACACCATTGCTGATGACGAAGGAAGAGTCTATTCGTGGGATCCAGAACAATGGCACGATGATGTGTGTGCGCAAGGATGGTTAGGGGAGCAGTGGGATGAAGAATAGTAATTCTTCTCTTCAGGCTTTAAATCCTGAAGCTTTTGAAAAACGATACCGGTGTTTGTCGGAGATTATGAATCACATACTGTCTCTTTACACTTTTAACGAGTCTTCTGTTATTCCTCTTTATACGGGCCAGTCATTATTAGAGTCGGTTACGTATGTACTCGGCATTGAATCTCTTGAAGATGAAAAGGCATGCATTCTTGAAACTGATAATCCGCTTGCACTTTTTCGAAAAAAACAACAAGAACTTGAAAGCCGTATAGATAATGCGCTGGTTTTGTGGGAAACGATATGCGTCACGATGCCGCCTCTTAACAATATTGCATTGAGAGATACTCTTGTGAGCATCGGAGATTTAAAGCGCAAGTACGACATTTATTTCGCGGCACATGAAATACCATGCAATATTGATTATCCGTTGTATAAGCCCGTCTCTGAACAGCTTAAGGGGATAGATTATATACAAGCTTGGTTAGAACAGCTTTATAGAGAAGTTTGTTTTTTATCTCGCTTTGAAGTGCAGGATTGTATTTCAGTTCTTGAATCCTGGTGTCCAGACTACAAGGGTTTACTCATTAATATGTATGAGCCTCTCTTCGATGCGTGGCAAAAGGGTAGTATTTCTTATAAAAAATGACGAAATGTAAAAGTTTTTCTTGCATTAGTTTCTGGTTTTGTTAATATAGATTCTGCTTGTCGGAGTGGTGGAACGGCAGACACGCTAGCTTGAGGTGCTAGTGCCTAA
>URBX01000015.1 GCA_900546175.1 uncultured Eggerthella sp.
ACTGGAATAATCCCAGTTAAAACGGCAAAAATGATCAAAAAACTCATTCCCACTCAATAGTAGCAGGGGGCTTACTGGTGATGTCGTAGCAAACGCGGTTAGCACCTGGTACTTCAGCAACAATGCGACTTGAGATCTTTGCTAAAACTTCGTAAGGAAGTTTTGCCCAGTCTGCAGTCATAGCATCGCTACTTTCAACAGCACGCAAAATAATAGGACGCTGATAGGTACGTTCGTCACCCATTACGCCAACGCTCTTGATGTCAGGAAGCACTGCAAAGTACTGCCAGCAAGCATGTTCGCTATTACGATCTCCGGTTTCCTGATACAAGCGCTCGTTATAAGCATCAAGCTCTTCACGCACGATAGCGTCAGCATTCTTGAGAATCTCAAGTTTTTCCTTATCTACAGCACCAATAATGCGAATAGCCAAACCAGGACCAGGGAAAGGTTGCCTGTGAACAATATGGTCAGGCAAGCCAAGAGCGGAACCTAATGCACGAACTTCGTCCTTGAAGAAATGATCCAAAGGTTCAATCAAATCAAAATGAACACCTTCTGGGAAAGGAATCAAGTTGTGATGACTCTTAATGGTCGATGCTTTGCCGCCAGTTTTGCGAGCGCCCGATTCAATAATGTCAGGATAAATAGTTCCCTGAGCCATAAACTGAATTGGCTTTCCGCCTTCAGCTAAATCGTTTGCAACAGTAAAGAACTCATTCCAGAACTGCGTGCCAATAATCTTTCGCTTTGCTTCTGGGTCGGTAACGCCTGCCAATAGGTCAGCATAGCGATCTTCGGCATGAACATGAATGAAGTCTACGTCAAACTGCTTGGTAAATACTTCTTCAACCTCTTCAGGTTCATTTTTGCGAAGAAGGCCATGATTAACAAACACGCATACCAACTGTTTGCCAATAGCTTTTGCGCAAAGAGCAGCAACAACAGATGAATCAACACCGCCCGACAAGCCAAGGATAACGCGTTTGTCGCCTACTTGTTTGCGAATTGCAGCAATGGAATCTTCAATGATGGTGTCCATATTCCAGTTAGCTTCAAGGCCGCAGATACCGAACAGGAAGTTGCTCAACAAAGTCTGTCCATAAGGGGTGTGCTTTACTTCAGGATGATACTGAGTTGCATACAGTTTTCGCTCAGCGCATTCCATTGAAGCAACAGGGCAAATGTCTGTTTTTGCAGTAACAGTAAAGCCGTCTGGAACAGCGGTAACTGCATCTCGGTGGCTCATCCATACTGTTTGTTCTGCAGGAGTATCTCCATAGAGCTGAGAAGAATTATCAAGACGGAAAAGGGGAGCAGGGCCGTATTCACCCTTTTCGGTATGGCCTACGGTACCACCTAAGGTAACTGCCATAATTTGCTGACCATAGCAAAAACCGAGAATAGGAAGTCCAAGATTAAAGATTTCTGGGTCAATTGAAGGAGCATCCTCGGCATATACACTTGCGGGGCCACCACTTAAAATAAGAGCTGAAGGGTTCATTGCTTTTATTTCTTCAGCGGGAGTATCACAAGGAACAATTTCGGAATATACGTGCAAATCACGCACACGTCTTGCAATGAGCTGGCCATACTGTGCGCCAAAATCAAGAACGAGTACTTTTTGAGTTCCAGAAGCTTCTTGAGCCACAATACACTCCTTTGTTTCGAGAGGGTAATTTCTGTATCCAAATATCTTACACGATGAAAGGCCTCATGAACCTTTGCAAGCGTCAAACACTAATTCTTATTGTGAGTTTTTTAGGAATTCTAGTCCATAAAAAACGTGCGGTGATAGAGTTTGAATCCGCAAAGTGCGCATTTGAAGCGCACAGGAAGGTTGGTAGTATGGAATTAACCGCAGCAGCCGCATGTATTACGAGTGTTTTCGCTGGTTTTGATTATCAGATATTAAGTCTTTTTCATCAGTTGGAACTGATGGCAGGTTCAATCCTTACCCCGCTTGCGCAAGTTATTACGTTAGTGGGCGAAAAGGGAGCAATTTTTCTCTTAGCGGGCATTATCTGCCTCTTTTTTAAGAGAACCAGAAGAATGGGTTTCGGAATCATTCTGGCAATTGCAATCTGTTTCGTGATAAATAATCTCTTCATTAAAGATTTTGTATGTCGTCCGCGACCATTTGAGTATTCAGATACCTTCAATAGTTGGTGGATTGCGGCTGGTGCTTATCCTGAAGACTCCTATTCATTCCCATCGGGTCATGTTGCCGCAGCTGCTGCAGCAATGATGGTGTATTTGATGCATAGGCGCCATTTCTTAAACTTCTTGTTTGCGCTTTTGGTTGTATTACTTATGGGTTCAAGCCGTATGTATCTTATGGGTCACTATCCAAGTGATGTCTTGGGCGGCATTTTGGTGGGTGTTGTGGCAGGTCTTCTTGGCTATGGTATTGTGCAGCTTATTTGGAATGCTGTTTGGAAAAAACGGGGAGGAGCTCAGGCTCTTCAAAATGCAGGCTATAGACCAAACAGGGGAACCCAGTTTGAAATTCCTATGGGAGCTCCAAAACCTTCTCGTGCACAAGGTACGAGTCCTTTTGCCGCTGAAGCACTCAATGATCCTATGAATTTTTCTGCTGGTGGTGCTATTGCCACCAACTCAAGCACCATGTCATTTAGGGCAGTACCTGATCAAAGCCAGTATCCAGACACTTATCAACCTGCTGGCAATCAGCAGGGCTATCAGGGCGGCTACCAAGACGGATTCCAGCAGGGCGGCTACCAAGCTGGCTACCAGGGTGACTTCGGTCAATCTAACCAAGCTAGCCAAACTTATCCCCGCCCTCAGCAGTCATATACTCCTGCTGCGCAAACTGCAGCGTTCCAAGCATATTATGGCAATACGGAGTACGCTCATTCAGGAAAAACCGCAGAGCTTAACACTGCTTCAACTACCGAGTTTAGTGCTTATTTGCATCCCGAAAACAAGCCGGGCAATTCGCCTGCAGGAAATGCTGGCAATAATTCGTCTCTAAACGGCAGTGGATTTGCTCGCGCATCAAATCAGAGTGCTCAGGCGTATTCTCGCCAGAACTATAAAGCACGCAACAGAAAAGATAAATAGCGTATAATACATCACTCTCTGCTCATTTTTTACCTGTCCTGGGACGGGGTCAGTCAGGCAGAAAAAGTATGGAATAATTAAAAACCGTGAGTTTTCTAGCTCACGGTTTTTTGTCGATTCTCTAAGGAAATTGGTAATGCCAATAGATTTAACTACACTTAATAATCCACAGCGTGAAGCCGTTGAATGCACGGAAGGCCCGTTGCTTGTTCTCGCAGGAGCTGGCTCGGGAAAAACGCGCGTGCTAACCCATCGCATTGCTCACATTATCGAGCAGGGGAAAGCCGCTCCATGGGAAATAATGGCTATCACCTTTACCAATAAGGCTGCAGCAGAAATGCGTGAGCGTTTAGGGGGCCTTATTGGCCAAAGCGCTCGCGGAATGTGGGTTTCCACCTTCCATAGTATGTGTGTGCGAATTTTGCGTGCAGACTGCGACCGCTTGGGCTTTCATAAAGGATTCACTATTTATGACGATGATGATTCGAATCGTTTAGTGAAACAAATTATGCAGGAGCTCAACATTGATCCAAAACGATATCCTATCCCCGCCATTCGAAATCGTATATCTCATGAGAAGAATAACTTGGTTACCGCAGAGGTGTTTGATAATCAGGCATCTGATTTCATGGGAAAAATGGTTGCTCCGGTGTATCTTCGTTTGCAAAAGCGCATGAAAGAGATGAATGCGTTCGACTTCGACGATCTTTTACTCTACACCTATCTGCTCTTTAAGTATCATCCCGATGTTCTAGAGGCTTACCAGAATCGTTTTCGCTACATTCTGGTAGATGAGTATCAGGACACAAACCATGCACAGTACCAACTTACCAAGATGCTTGCGGCAAAGTATCGCAATATTATGGTTGTAGGTGACGATGACCAGTCAATTTATTCTTGGCGCGGTGCTGATTTGCGTAATATCTTGGATTTTGAGAAAGACTATGCCGAAGCGCACGTGGTAAAGCTGGAAGAAAACTATCGTTCAACAGGAAATATCTTGGCAGCTGCTAATGCGGTTATTGCCAATAACGCTACCCGCAAACAAAAGAAACTGTTTACTTCTGCAGAAGACGGAGAAAAAATTTCAATTTACACTGCTACCGACGAACGTGATGAAGGTCGTTGGATTGCGGGTGAAATTGAAAAACGCCACGCTGCAGGCCATCCGTATAACGAAATAGCGGTGTTCTACCGCACAAATGCTCAGAGTCGTATGTTGGAAGATATGTTCTTACGCGCAGGCGTGCCTTATAGGTTGGTAGGGGGCACCCGATTCTTTGATCGTCAGGAAATTCGCGATGTTATGGCGTACCTCAATTTGGTAGTTAATCCAGCAAATGACGTAGCTGCTCATCGTATTATTAATGTTCCTCGACGCGGTATTGGCAAGGCAACTATTGATCATATTGATATGCTTGCGCGTGAATGCTCATGCACTTTTTTGCAGGCTGCTGAGCTTTGCATAGCTGATGAAGAAATTCGCCCTCAAACAAGAAGAGCTATTGGGGAATTCACAGGCCTTATTCGTGAAGCTCAAACGTATTCGGGAGATTTGCGAAAAGTTGTAGAGACCATCATTGATAAGGCAGGTATCATTCAGGTTTATCAAAACGCCGGTACTGATGAGGCTGAAGGTCGTATTGAAAACATTAAGGAATTCTTTGGTGTAGTTGAGGAGTATGCTCAGTCCCACGAAGATGCGAAAGCTTTGTTTGAGGCGCCAACTGCTCAAACCGAACAATCTTTTGAAGAAGATGAGCCACCAGTGCGCTCTTTCCAGGCAAACTCTCTTGCAGACTTTACCGAATGGGTAACGTTGCGTACCGATATGGATTCTATGGCAGAAGATGGTGCAGCGGTAACGCTGATGACTATCCATTCGTCAAAAGGTCTTGAATATGACGTAGTCTTTGTTGCGGGCATGGAGGAATCTTTATTCCCTCATGGTAATTCGTCTATGGACCCGCAAGGTTTGGAAGAGGAACGCAGATTGGCCTATGTTGCTATTACGCGTGCGCGAAAGCGCTTGTATCTCACCTGCGCCTTTACCCGTAGAATTTTTGGTCAGACTACCGCAAATCCTGTTTCTCGCTTTATTTCCGAAATACCACCTACCTTGCGCTCCACTATTGGCACTGGTTCTGCAGGCTTTTCTGGATCTGGTTGGGAAAAGAGGGGAAGCAGGCGTGGAATTGCAGGTTCTGGCTCTGAAGCGGGAGGTGGTCGCGTTTTTGGTGCATCAAGCTCTTCTGGATCTTCAAGCTTCAAGGAACGCTCTGCTGTGTCCCATAAGAAGCAAGCAGCAAAAATGACTTTTGCGGTTGGTGACGAAGTAGATCACAAGGTATTTGGCAGAGGTACTGTTAAGAAAGTTGAAGGCGACACACTTCACATTAGGTTTAAAAAGACGGGCCAAACCAAGAAACTGCTTAAGGATTATGCACCAATAGTAAAAATTGGATAGTATGGTAAAAGAACCGTTTTAGGGTCTTGTTTAGGAGGTTAACATGGCTACTCCCGTTCTTGTTGTTGGTCATAAAAATCCCGACAATGATTCAATTTCTGCCGCAATTGGCTATGCTTATTTGAAAAACCAATTGATGAAATGCGAATTAGAAGTAAATCCTGATGCAGAGGAATTAGAGTATATTCCGGTTCGTTTGGGGCCTCTTCCAGAGGAAAGTGAATCTATTCTTGAGCAGTATGGTGTAGAAAAACCCGATACGCTCACTCATGTGCATGCGCGCGTAAGCGACGTAATGAGCTCTCCTGTTATTACTGTTCCTTACAATGCACCTCTTTGGCGTGCAGGGCGCATTCTTCGCAAACATAATATTCGTGCTTTAGTGGTGGTAGATGACGAAGGAAAGTACGAAGGTCTCATTTCAACGCGCATGATTGCGGAGCGTTATATTTCTGCAACTGATACAGCAACGTCTGATGGTCCAGTAGATACGCTTGCTATTGCAAACGATTTAATTAGCTCCTTGTCTCAGCCTGTTTCTGATTTTTACGAAAGTGAAGTGCTGGTCTTGAATGCCAGTGGCTTGCTTAAAGAAGCGGTGGGGGATTTAATGGCCAGTGATTTGCGCGAAGCAGTTGTTCTTGACAAAGAGGGCTATGCCATTGGTGTTGTAACGCGCTCTGATATTGCTACCAATCCAAAACGCAAGGTGATTTTGGTTGATCATAATGAGAAGAGCCAGGCAGTAAACGGAATTAGCGAAGCAGAGGTTTTGGAAATTATTGACCATCATCGAATTGGTGATATCTCTACCGTAAAACCAATTCGCTTTATTAATTTGCCGGTTGGCTCTACGGCAACTATTGTCACCATGCAATTCCGTGAGCATGGTATTGAGATTCCAAAAAGCATTGCAGCGGTTCTGCTTTCAGCAGTCATGACCGATACTATTATTTTGAAATCTCCAACTACAACTGAAACCGACCGTGCACAGGTGCAGTATCTGGCAAAAATTGTAGACGTTGACCCTACTGAATTTGGCTTAATGGTGTTTAAGTGCCGTGCGTCTGATGCAGAGCTTGATACTAAGACTTTAGTATGCGCAGACTCTAAAGAATTCCAAATTGGTGATGATGTGGTTCTTATTGCTCAGCACGAAACGGTAACCCTGGACCTAGTTCTTGAAAGGGAAGAGGAGCTGAGAGAGTATCTCCGTGGCCTCGTAGAATCAAAGGGCTATTCTTATGCGCTTCTTTTGGTAACTGATATTTTTGCAGAAGGAAGTCAGTTTATTGTTGAAGGTGATCATCACGCAATTGATCACGAGTTCGGTATCGATACTTCGAAAAGTGTTTGGGTCCCAGGAATTCTTTCAAGAAAGAAGCAGGTTGCAGCACGTTTGTTAGGTGCATAAACCATAAGTCAAAAAGGACACCCGTTTGGGTGTCCTTTTTGACTTAAAACCAGACTCTCTTATTTCAAATCTTCGAGTCTACCATGCTCTTCGTAGCGAGTGTGGCGAGTCATTTTGTTGTTTTCGTCAACGAAAACAACATGAGGGGCATTATCAGGGTCTTCAAATTCTTCAGGAGTCATCTTTGCATAGCACATGATAATAACAGGATCACCAACGCTTACGCAGTGAGCCGCTGCACCGTTGAGGCAGATTACGCCACTGCCTGGTTCGCCTTTGATAGTGTACGTAACTAAACGCTTGCCGTTGTTGCAATTAACTACGTGAACTTTTTCATACTCATAGATGCCTGCTGCTTCCATGAGTTCAGAATCAATAGTAATAGATCCAATGTAGTCAGGCTCAGCCTGGGTGCAGATTGCGCGATGAATCTTACCTTTTAATACATCGATTTGCATTTTTGAGTCATGCTCCTTTTAGTGTTCTTCTGAACAATTGTACCTACACTGCTAGTCTAACAGTGTCCAGGTATTTTATTCGGTAAAATCGAATAAATAATTGTCAATCAATCGAGTGGTGCCAATATAGACCGCAATTGCAACCAAACCGCTTTCTTCAAGGGTTTCAACAGGCTGCATGTTGCCAAGGTCAACAACTTCAACATAGTCAATCTTGCTCATTGGCTCTGCGTTGATGATTTCTGTTACTGCATTAGCAATAACAGCGGTGTTGCGCTCGCCCTTTTCGATAAGTTCTTGAGCTTTAAAAATGGAACGAGAAAGGCAAAGAGCTGCTTTTCGTTCTTCGTCTGAGAGATAAGTGTTACGGCTCGATTTAGCAAGACCGTCATCTTCGCGAACAATTGGGCAACCATATACCTTTACGCGCATGTTTAAGTCGGAAACCATACGCTTGATAATTGCTAACTGCTGAGCATCTTTTTGACCGAAGAACGCTTTGTCAGGATCAATGATATTGAAAAGCTTGTTTACAACGGTGCAAACACCACGGAAGTGACCAGGACGCTTTGCGCCGCAAAGAGTATCGGTGAGGGTTTCCATCTCAACGTATGTGTTGTAGTTCTTAGGATACATTTCCTCAACACTTGGGTGGAACACTACGTCTACCCCTTTGCTTTCAGCAATTGCTGCATCGCGATCAAGGTCGCGAGGGTAGTTGTCATAGTCCTCATCAGGACCAAACTGGATAGGATTTACAAAAACGCTTGCTACTACACGGTCGCATTCTTTGCGAGCGCGCTCCATCAGAGACATATGGCCTTCATGAAGAGCTCCCATAGTAGGGGTGAGGCCAATGGTGAGGCCTTCTGCTTTCCACAGGGCTACTTGTTCTTTCATTTCAGCAACTGTGGTAATAATTTTCATTGTTTCCTCCTGTAAGGACTCGCATAAAACTATATGCTTGCAAACTTGCAACATTATAAACAAAATGCGCCCGCTTCCCTTTAAAAAATAAAAAAGAAACGAGCGCATTAATAGTATTTACAAATAGTCAACTAATTAGTAGAGCTTTTCCAAAACGCTATCGTTGTCGGCAAATACGTGCTCAGGACCTGGGAAGGTACCTGCTTTTACTTCTTCGTCGTAAGTTCTGAAAGCATCAACCATGATTTCGCCAACATTTGCGAAGTGCTTAACAAATTTTGGCTTGAAGTCTCCCATTGCGAGCATGTCTTGGTAAACCAAAACCTGGCCGTCACAGCTTGCGCCTGCACCAATGCCAATAACAGGGATAGAAATTTGCTTGGAAGCAAATTCTGCCAATTTTGGAGGAACGCATTCAACTACAACTGCGAATGCACCTGCTTCTTCTACTGCTTTCAAGTCGGAAATGAGCTTGTTTGCGGTAGCATCATCTTTGCCTTGAACCTTAAAGCCTCCGAAGGTGTTTACCGATTGAGGAGTGAGGCCAACATGAGCGCAAACAGGAATACCTGCCTGAACCATTGCTTTAATTGCAGGAGCAACCTCTGGGCCGCCTTCAAGCTTAACGGCACCAGCACGACCTTCTTTCATAAGTCGTCCTGCATTTTCAAGTGCCTTCTCAACTGACACCTGGTAAGACATGAAAGGCATATCGCAAATAACCAGAGCGTTCTTTGCGCCACGAGCAACTGCTGCGCAGTGGTGAATCATGTCTTCTACGGTGACAGAAAGCGTGTCCTCGTAGCCGAGCATAGTGTTTCCTAAAGAGTCGCCAACTAAAATAGAGTTGACACCTGCCTTATCTACCAAGCAAGCGGTAGTATAGTCATAGCAGGTAAGCATTGAAATTTTGGTGCCTTCCTTCTTCATTTTTGCGAAGGTGGCAACAGTGTTTTTCATTGTGCTCTTCTTTCTTTTCGTTGTAGATACCCCTCTACATATTTACCTATGTGGCAGCAACTATGCCAAGCTAACACAGTGCTACTCATGCATACTATAAAGATAAAGTCACGTTAGTGAAGAAATAATTTTGATGAATAGCCAAGAAGTGAAGCCCTAAAGGCTAAAAATGTGGGCATTTTTTGAACAAATTCAACAAACCGAAACAATTCACAGAATAATCTTTGATATCTTGAATATTTTTTAAGCGAAACGAGTGGTAATCCTTAGATTTGCATCTACGCAAGCATCATAGTTTCTTTATGAGAAAGAAAATGCCAGTGTTTTCGCAAGTATATTTTCATACTTTATATATTAGTAATAAGAACTCACCAGAAACCTACTTGAGAACGCGTTCAAAAAAAGTTATGAATTATAGGGAGACACCCGGGTACGTGGCGTTTGACAATCTGTTATGGCGGTGATAAAGTTTCGCTTCGCGTCTAATAAAAGGCGATGTTTTTCCGTGCGTAACTGCAGAACGCACAGAAAACAAATGGTGAAGGCATTCTATTTAAGAAAAGGAGTTG
>URBX01000016.1 GCA_900546175.1 uncultured Eggerthella sp.
GCATAACCTTGCCAAGGTTGGGGTCGCGGGTTCGAGTCCCGTCATCCGCTCCATTTAAAATTTTAGCCGGCCTAATAACCGGCTTTTTTAAACGGCGACATGGCCAAGTGGTAAGGCAGAGGCCTGCAAAGCCTTTATCTCCGGTTCGAATCCGGATGTCGCCTCCATACGCGCGGATGTGGCTCAGTTGGTAGAGCATAACCTTGCCAAGGTTGGGGTCGCGGGTTCGAGTCCCGTCATCCGCTCCATTAAAGTTTCAGCACTCCTATCAGGGGTGCTTTTTCTTTCTTAACTCCCGTGAAATAAGAGGTAGATAAGTATCAATACCGTTCGTATATTTTTGCTTGCGCTTAGTGTATAATTATGACACATGGCAGTTTTGAAAGGGGTATAGTATGAATTTGAACCTGCTTGAGGGAAAAACCGCAATCATTACTGGCGGAACACGTGGTATTGGCTTTGCTATCGTAAAAACCTTTTTAGATAACGGTGCAAAAGTTGCTTTGTGTGGCTCTCGCCAAGAAACCGTAGATAAAGCACTCGAAAAGTTGCGTGCTGAGAACCCAGATTATCCTGTAATGGGCATCGCTCCAGATTTATCAAGCCCTGAATCTATTGCTGCAGCTTTTGCTCAGGTAAAGGAAACCTTTGGAAGCATTGATATTTTGGGTAATAATGCAGGTGTTTCCGCTCGCGAATCAATCTACGAATACGATCCAGAAGCATTTAAGAAGACCATGGATCTTAATGTTACTGCAGCATTCAACTGCTGTCATGCAGTAGCTCCTATCATGAAGGAACAAGGTGGTGGCGTTATCATTAACACCTCATCTATGGTAAGCATTTATGGTCAGCCTTCAGGTTGCGCTTATCCTACTTCTAAGTCTGCTATCAATGGCCTTACAAAATCTCTTGGTAGAGAGCTCGCACCTGACAACATTCGCGTTAATGCTGTTGCTCCAGGCGTTACCCATACTGATATGGTTGATGCATTACCTGATGAACTCATCAAACCTCTTATTGCAACCATTCCTTTAGGACGTATGGGTGAACCAGAAGATATTGCAAACGCATACCTCTTCTTAGCATCTGATTTAGCAAGTTATGTAACAGGTGTAGTTCTTTCTGTTGACGGTCTTGCTCGTTCATAAATCAAAAAAAACCAGAGCAGAAATGCTCTGGCTTACTTTTATAAATGGTGGGCACTACTGGGTTCGAACCAGTGACCTCTTCCGTGTCAAGGAAGCGCGCTCCCACTGCGCCAAGCGCCCATAGATGAAAAAAGGTGCTTGGTTAGTTTACCAAACACCCAGAAAATGTAAATGACATTTCTACGAGACTTCTCAATCTCTTCCCAAAAGTTTTTTAAAAAAACTTTTTCGCTCTTCTGAGCGCTGTGCGCTCTGCTCAATAGTTGCTTCCATTGCATCAATCAAAAACTGCCTTGGATCTTCTTGGCCTTCTTCAGGTTGAGTCCAAGGGTGACCAATAAATATATCTACTACCCTACAATCCGGTTCAATGGTGTTTGCATAGCGAGTACCCACTGGTTTTACAACCACCTTATATCCTTCGCTATGACGGTGCTCATACATATAGGTACGCATTGTTTTCCCAATATCTAATACGCCCACAAAACCCTTTTCGTTAAAACATGGAAAAACACGCTTTCCATCAACAAGTTCGCGCGTTTCAGAATATAAATTCACAACCGTAATTGGCTCGAAACCAATATTGAGTTCAATTTCTTCTCCATACACAATCGTGTTATTTAAGGGACGCGAATCGTACAGGCGAAAGCTTGCCCGTTTTATATCCTTTTCCCATTTTTCAGCATCACGTAAAGCCATATCTTTATTCTGCTTTCTCCATTAGACAAACTCATCAATACCCAACTATGCGACTTTCACAATGAATCTATCATGTATATACGTTGTGCGAACCAACAATTCGCAACCTACATAATCTTTTTCCCACGCATATACGTATTTTCATAGTAAAGTGATATGGAATATCAAAGAGAGGTGCCTGTTGTGAATAAAGAAATAACCAATCAACCCTTTATTACTCTCAATCAGCTTCGTGCAATCATTACTGTTGCTGAATACGGATCTATTAACCAAGCCTCTCAAGCACTCTATGTTTCACAATCAACGCTTTCTCTCACTATTAAGGAAGCAGAAAAAGAATTAGGAATTGAAATCTTTAACCGCTCCAATAGAGGAATTACCCTTACCGCTGAAGGAACGGAATTTCTCGGATACGCACGCCAAGTAATTGAACAGGTTAATCTTTTAGAGCGCAGATACGGCGACCATAGCAATAACACCCACAAGCTTTCTATTGCCACTCAACACTATGCTTTTAGCGTTCGTGCCTTTGTTGATTTGCTTAACGAATACGACAATGATGAATACGAATTCACTCTCAGAGA
The DNA here is from genome assembly GCA_900546175.1 of uncultured Eggerthella sp. Taxonomy (GTDB): domain Bacteria; phylum Actinomycetota; class Coriobacteriia; order Coriobacteriales; family Eggerthellaceae; genus Anaerotardibacter. The sequence goes on from URBX01000016.1 coordinate 2,435, forward strand.
AACTCGTACAGGAGAAATCATTGATGACGTAAAAAATTTCCGTAGTGAAATAGGAATCATCTATCTCTCGAAGTTCAACGAAAAAGTAATTCGAAAAACACTCAGTGATGCGCAGCTTGAATTTATCCCTCTTTTTTGCGCAAATCCTCATGTATTTGTAGGAGAAACTCATCCTCTAGCACAGAAGGAATCCGTTTCACCACAAGACTTAGAAAACTGGCCTCGCTATTCCTTTGAACAAGGAACAGATAACTCGTTTTTCTTTTCGGAAGAACCACTCTCATATCTTCCTCATAAAAAGATTGTTACCTTCTCTGATAGAGGCACCCTTACAAACCTCCTTACTCATCACAATGGTTATACTGTCTCAACAGGCGTTCTCTCTGACGAAATGACCAACGGCATTGTTCCTATTCCCCTTGATGTAGATGAGGAAATGACTGTAGGATACATAGTTCATACCGAATTTGATTTGAGTCCTTTAGCAAAACAATATATTGAAAAACTACGTGAGAGAATCAATTCCAATCCTACTATCAATAAAGCGCTTTAAGTTCTCTGCGTGTAGTCTCCACTTATTCCCAAGACCTTCGCTTCAGCGAAATAATTAGACTCTTCCTAATGAAAACTGCTTTTCGCCTCTATAATCGAAGCCATACTTTTTCACCTTGAATTTCAATTAAAGGAGAACTGACAACGTGGAGTTCGTAAATACTGGATGGGCTTTGCTCCCTCCTCTCGTTGCAATTGCTATTGCATTAATTACTAAAGAGACTTACATCGCACTATTCATTGGTGTTTTCATCGGCGCCCTTTTAGTTGCCGGTCTCGATCCAATCGCAACTGTTAACAGTATGGTTAACGACGGTCTTACTCCAGCAGTAGCCGATAATGCGGGTATTTTCATCTTTTTAGTACTTCTTGGCATCATGGTTACTCTTCTTAATGCAGCAGGCGGCGCATCTGCGTTCGGAAAGTTTGCCGCGAAACACATTAAGAGTCGTATTGGTACTCAAATTGCAACCTTTATTCTGGGTATTCTCATTTTTGTTGACGACTATTTCAACTGTTTAACGGTTGGTTCAGTTATGAGACCCGTTACCGACAGTAAAAATGTAAGCCGCGCAAAGTTAGCGTTTATTATTGACGCTACCGCTGCTCCTATTTGCATGATTGCTCCAGTATCATCATGGGCTGCAGCCGTTTCAGGTGTTGCATCTGATTTGAATGTAAATGGCATTGAGCTCTTTATTAATGCTATTCCATTTAACTTCTATTCTCTTTTGATGATTATTTTTGTAATCGGTTTGGTATTCCTTAACTTTGATTATGGCCCAATGGCAGCTGCCGAACTTCGTGCCTATAGAGAAGGTGAATTAGGAGCACTTTCTGAAATAGAACCAGCGAAGGTTGGTCGTGCAAGCATGCTCGACATGATTCTTCCTATTATCGTGCTTATCTTTTTCTGCGTTGTTGGCATGCTCTACGTTGGTGGTTTCTGGGATCCGGAGACAAACCAAGGCGACATCATTGCATCATTTGGTGACACTGATGCATTTGTAGCGCTTCCTTGGGGCTCTCTCATTGCATTGATTTTCACCTATCTGTACTTACTTATTCGCCGCGTTATCTCTTTCAAAGACTCTACGCAGGCATTTGTAAGTGGTTTTGTCGCAATGGTTCCTGCAATCCTTATTCTTACCTTTGCATGCTCTCTTAAGAACCTCACCGGCATGCTTGGAGCAGACGTTTTCGTTGCAACCCTAATGGAAGGTGCAGCTGCTGAGTTGTTCAATTTACTCCCTGCAATTATCTTCTTGGTTGCGGTTTTCTTAGCATTTGCAACTGGCACGAGCTGGGGAACGTTCGGAATTCTTATTCCTATCGTTCTCACTATTTTCAGCCCAGATTCTCCACTACTTATCATTGGCATCTCTGCATGTTTGGCAGGTGCGGTTGCAGGCGACCACTGCTCCCCAATTAGCGATACGACAGTTATGGCTTCTGCAGGTGCTGACGTAAACCATATCGAACACGTAAACACCCAGCTGCCTTACGTAATCACAGTTGCCGCTATTTCTTTTGTGAACTTTATTATTGCAGGCTTTGTTCAGAATGCAGTAGTTTGCTTGGCTATTGGCACGGTAATGACAGTAGTAGTTTTGTTAGTTCTTTCCAAAACTATCGGAACCAAGATTGTTGACTAGCGCTCATAGTCACTCAGAAATCCCCGAACTAATTCGGAGGTTGATATACCAACATATACCTAAAAAGCCATCCTTGTTTGGGTGGCTTTTTACTCTAAAGACCAAAACGTTTTATGCAACAAAAGGGTAAGCACGCCTACTTTTATTGGCGCAAACCAAAACTCACAACTTCAAGATTAATGAGCGCACAAAAAAAGAAGCGCCGAAGCGCTTCTTTTGATT